>JBFHFE010000022.1:0-85639 GCA_041583785.1 Draconibacterium sp.
GTGTTCCCGGTTCAACCGTTACGGCAAATGTACTTGCGGTGCTTGTTCCGCATGAATTGCCCGCGGTAACGGAGATGTTCCCATCTTGTGCGGCGCTTCCGGTTGTAACGGTTATGGATGTTGTATTCTCTCCTGAAGTTATGCTCCAACCTGTTGGTACGCTCCAGGTGTAAGTTGTTGCATTGCTAACGGATGAAATACTGTATGTCTGTCCTGATTGTGCCGGACACTGGGCTTTGGTTCCTGATATGGCTCCCGGCGTTTCAGGTGTTCCCGGTTCAACCGTTACTGCCAATGTACTTGCGGTGCTTGTTCCGCATGAATTACCGGCAGTAACAGAAATACTGCCGTTCTGACCCGCAGTTCCCGTTGTCACATTTATTGAAGTTGTCCCCTGACCTGAAGTTATGCTCCAACCTGTTGGTACGCTCCAGGTATAAGTTGTGGCATCGCTAACGGATGAGATACTGTATGTCTGTCCTGATTGTGCCGGACACTGGGCTTTGGTTCCTGATATGGCTCCCGGCGTTGCAGGTGTTCCCGGTGCAACAGTTACTGCCAATGTACTTGCGGTGCTTGTTCCGCATAAACCACTTGCAGTAACAGAGATACTACCGTTCTGACCGGCGCTTCCGGTTGTTACCGTTATTGTTGTTGTATTCTGACCTGAAGTAATTGACCAACCTGTTGGTACGCTCCAGGTATAAGTTGTGGCATCGCTAACGGATGAAATACTGTATGTCTGTCCTGATAGTGCCGGGCACTGTGTTATTGAGCCTGTTATTGAGCCTGGCGTTGCAGGTGTTGCAGAACTTACATTTATAGTTCTGGTTGCCGTTTGTGGGCTGCACGTACCTCCTGCATCCACGGTATAAGTCATTACAGCTGTACCATCTGCAATTCCTGTAACTAAACCGCTTGTTGAATTAATTGTTGCGATTCCAGTGTTACTACTACTCCAGGTACCTCCTGCTACAGAAGAAGTATATGTTGTTGAAACTCCTGTGCAGATATTCTGGTCACCTGATAAGGTTCCTGCGCTGGTAGGGCAATCCCAATCGATAATTACTTGTCCTCTGGCACCGCTTCCTCCTGAAAGTGTTCCATTCGCAGGGTTTCCGGCACCGCCACCACCGCCACCAGGAACAAAACCAGAAGAGCCATTATTACCAGAGGTTCCACCTGCACCACCAGCACCACCATCGGTTACTGCAGCACCTGCTGCTGGCACTCCTCCAGCGTTTCCATTACTTGCGGTTCCGGCACTACTACCCCCGCCACCTCCAACTGCTGTATTATTATTAAGCTGTCCTTGACCACCAGCACCGCCACTATATGTACCACCGGCGCCGCCTGCCCCTCCTGTTGAAGAATTAGGAGCAATACCACCACTTCCCCCTGCAGCAACAACTGTTGTACCTCCAAACGAAGAAGCACCTCCATCGGCTCCATTAACATCTCCTGTTCCACCTGTACCTCCGGAACCAATTACTACCGAATAAGAAGTACCTGGTACTACGGCAACCGAAGTATTGGCAGTATAAGCGCCACCGCCACCACCGCCACCACCATATTTATTTGTAGTAGAACCGGCACCGCCGCCGCCGCCACCCCATGCATAGACTTTAATTGAAGCAACTCCGGCTGGAGCAGTAAAAGTTCCCGATGAAGTATATACATCGGTTCCGGCAATATCCGACGCTGATTTTAAGGTGACTGAAGTTTCATCCCCCTCCACCAGTAAAAGATGCTCGACTTCCGAAATATTTCCATAACTATCGGCAATACTGTAGGTCCGGGTTACGAAATATGGACAGAAAATACCACTACTTTTCTGTCCTGCATACCTAAAGCTGCTGTAATCGATATTGCAATTATCGAAAGCCAACCCTCCGGCATTGTAGAAATCCTGCCAGCTCGTGTAAGCATCCGGAACAGGCTCTCCACATTTTACTTCAATTGTAGAAGGTGCAAAAATCTCAGGAGCCTCCTGATCGTTTACGGTAACAGAAAACCGGTAAGTCTCGTCGTTATAATCCACTCCATCGCTAATGAGATAAATCACCTCGGTAGTACCTACCTCGAACGAATTTCCCGGACTGTAATTACTATTGATTAGAATATGACCGGAAGAAGCACAGTTATCGCTTACTACAGGATCGGGCCAGCTTACCATTGCGCTACAATCGCCTAAATCGTTGCCAACAATAAGATTTTCGAAATTATTTTGAAGACGTGGCACCTGGTTATCAGCAACCGTAACAGTAAAGGAGCAAAATACAGAATTGTTATTCAGGTCTTTACCCTGGTAACTTACTTCGGTTGTTCCTTCGTTAAAAACATAACTGTTAATTTGATTAATGCCTGATTGCGGCGATTCGGCAACAGTGGCACCAGTCATATGCCACGAAAGCGAAACAAGCAGCTGATTGGGATCGTCGATATTTAAGCCACCACTTACTTCACTCGAACAGGAATTAAGATCGGTATACGTTGAAATGTGTTCGGGGCAAACAATTCCGGAAGTGTCAGCAGGTAGTTGATTTTCAGCAAAATGGTTAGAAGGAGAAAAATGCCTGGAATCGGACATTCCATTGTCCATCATAAAAACTATGTTATCTGAAAGGGAAGGTACAAGGGTACTCCCTTTTATAGATTTAGTTTCTATAACAACACTTAAAACAGCCATAATTATTAATGCTATTTCAAAACTCCGGTTTCCAAACGATTCTGTCAACTTAAATAAATTTTAATTTAAGTGAGCGTTTTTATCACATCTACCTCAGGTTAAACACCTTTAGCACTTACCGGCGGGCATACTAATCGTACTTCATTAAAATTTAATTCATACGCTTGATATTCCACCACCATTTATCACAAAACATGGGTCATTCAATTGTCCGCTACACACTTCTAATTTTTTCATTTTAATACTCTCTCTAAATCTTTGTGGGTTAAAAACATTTAATTTTTTCATTAAAAATATCTTGATCTTAAATAACTTCTTCCAAAATAATCGATATCGAAACCTACTGTAAATTCGAAGGTTCCATTTTGATATTCGTATATATCGGTATAGGTAATGTCCATTGCAAAACCTACACGTAACTTATTGCTAAACATCCAGTTTGCTGTAACACAAAAGGCATCACCCGAACGATACATAACGCCCATCCATAATTTTTCGCGTAAAAGAAAATTGGCAGCCAAATCGAATTGCAGGGGAGTCCCCCAGGTTGCCCTTACCAGGAGCGTTGGTTTAAATACCAAATAATTTAAAGGATCCATTGGGAAAACGTATCCTCCATTTAAATATATAGTGCGCACTTCGGCACTGGTAGCATAATTATGGAAATTTTCTTTTAAATCGTTCTCCACAATTTTGGGAGCTGATAACCCTACGTAAAAATTATCCTGATAAAGGAAAAACCCTACACCAAAATTAGGAAGGAACTTCAAATTTATATCTTCATCATAAGCAGCATCGTACTTATTATCGGGGTAGAGCTCGTATTCGGTTAACGGATTTTTGTAATTAACAAAGCCAAATTTTAATCCAAAACGCAGTCGCATTCGGGGAGAGAGGTAAACCTCGTAGGCATAATCGCCTAACACGCTTAGCCTGTTTTCCAAAGCAAACTGGTCGTTTATAACGTTAAAGCCAATACCTACAGCTTCGTTTTTAAGTGGAGAATGAAATGAGAATGACTCAGTGAGCGGCGTGCGATCTATCCCAGCCCACTGTTTTCTTACTAAAGTAGTGAATCCGATTTTCTCCCACATTCCTGCATAAGCTGGGTTTATAACCTGGCCATTGAACATATATGAGGTGAAAATTGGATCTTGTTGCGCACTACACCGAATCGATAGTAGTAAGACAAAAAGTCCTAAAATGATAATTTTTATTATGACGATACAATTTACTCTGGTTACAACTAGAAACAAATTACGAATAATTATTAACAAAAACCAATTGTTTACTGCTGAAATTGATGTTCCTAAACACCTAATAATCATGGGCATTTGAAGACCATTTTAGAAAAATATACGCAAAACAAGAACTGTTAATTACTTTCGTAACATAATATTAACGCCGATTGTTAGCCAATTTGAGGTATTTTTTTAAGGAAAATATGGAATACTTTTATAATCCCCAAATGGTGAGTTATGGCAAATTAATTTAGACTAAAAATTTTCTGGTTATAAACTATTTCTACCAATTTTCCAGTGTAATTTGCCTTGTTCTTTTCTTATTTCAAGTTTATACTTCGTTAATGAATTGAGTCGATGCTTAGTCTATTCCTTAATTTTCAGACTTGTTTATAGTAACCCTGGTTCGGCAAAAATATTCACTCGGGTTAAGCATTTTTTAGAAGAGGAATTGGAGTAATTTAGGTACAACTTGGAGAAATCCGAAACAAAAAAAAATCCAGAATCACACAATCTTTGTACTAAAAATACAAATCTTGCCCAATTCTGGATTTCTGTACGAAATATTTTAAACTGAAGCCAGTTAAAAAGTTACGCAGCTAATAAAAGCGCAACGTATCTATATCGTACCTATTAAATACGTAAATAACTTCTAACTCAATCTCTAAGTCTACAAAGACTTCTCAGCATTTTCTGCCCCTGATACAACCTGGTTAAATACTCTAAAAAAATTTCCGCCCCATACTTTGTCGATTTCAGCTTCCGTATAACCACGCTTCAGCATTTCGGCGGTAATGTTTGGCATTTGGCTAACATCGGCGCAATCGGCCAGGCCTCCACCGCCATCGAAGTCGGAGCCAATACCAACATAATCGATACCAACCAGATTTTTAACATAGTCGATATGATCCACACAATCGGCAACTGTAGGTAATTCCTTTGGATATTTATCGTCCAGTCCACGCCATTTCTTCCGAACTTCACTTTTTTCGTCGTCACTCATGTATTCAAATTTAGTATTGAATATTTCGCGCAGTTCTTTTTCTTTCTGGTAACGAACAGTGGTTGTGTCGGGGTCTTTTATATAATCATCGAGCAGGCAGATTTGAATAACTCCACCGTTTTTGGCCAGCGCCTTTATCATTTCGTCCGACATATTCCGGTTGTGATGAGCAATGGAACGCACACTTGAATGCGAGGCTATTACCGGAACCTTGCTCAGCTCCATAACATCGAAAAACGATTTATCGGCAATATGCGAAACATCAATTATCATTCCCAGGCGATTCATTTCTTTAACTACTTCTTTCCCGAATTCGCTCAAGCCATTGTGCTCGGCGCCTTTTTTATCGGTCGACGAATCGCAAACATCGTTGTTCGACGAATGACAAAGGGTAATATACCGTACTCCCCTGTTATAAAACTCTTCAACACGCCCGATGTGTGTTCCAAGTGGAAAACCGTTCTCCATTCCAATATAAATGGCACGTTTCCCTTCTTTTGACAGCCGGATGACATCGTCGGGTTCAGTGGCTACTTCAGCCAAATTGCTGTATTGTGTACAAACCTTATAGGTTTCGTCAATCATCTGATTGGCGAGCTCATAAACTTTCTGTGTATTTTCCGGAGTTCGCTCTTCCTGCCCAGTAAAAGCGGCAAAAAAGATGGCATCAAGACCGCCTTCTTTCATTCGTGGAAAATCAACCCTGCTTTTTGGTGCAGCATTTCTTTTTCCAACATCCAAACCACCTTCAACCAGAGCCATGGGTGTGTCGCAGTGGGTATCAACAGTTATTGCACGCTCGTGAATTTCTTTTGCTTTTTTAGCAAGTCCCTCTCCAGATACCGTTGAGTTAACCAGCAAACCGCCAACTCCCAGCAACAAAAAAACAGCCTTAGTCATTTTATCAATATTTATATGCTTTCAATTACAATAATAATAAATTACACACCATACAACATCAGTTTGACACAAAAAACCAAAATTAATAACATAAAACTAATTTATTCTTTCTCTTTTCCAATCATTATCTTTACGGATCTTATTTGATAGCATGAAGCAAACAAATTTCAAAAATGAAAGATGGTGGAAATGGCTAATTCTACCTGCTCTTGCCTTGTTAACCTTTGCCTGTACCGAAGTGGGAGCAAAATATCCGGCATGGGTAGAAAAGTACTATGCCCAGGGTCTTTATCCTTTTCTGGCAAAACTCCTTTCCGGAATTAGTTCACTTGCCCCGTTTTCTCTCGACGACCAATTTTATGTGCTGCTTATTGCATTGCCTTTCGCACTGTTTTTTTTCGTGTTAATGAGAAAAATTTCGTTGAAATATGCCGGAAAATTTATCCTTAACAGCGTCGCCCTTATTTACATCCTGTTCTATATTCTTTGGGGCTTTAACTATTTCAGACCGGGATTAACCGAGCGACTTGGTTTTGTGGAAGCAGAAACAGACCCTGAAAAATTTATTGAAGTGCTGACACAACTGATTGATACCACCAACAAGCTACAATGCTCTTTCGAAACCAGTACCAGCACCCAAGTCGACAGGCTCATTGAAAATTCGTACGAAACTCTGGCTCCGGTATTAAACATTGATTACCCACAAGGCAAACGACACGACAAAAAAATTACGTTCAGCGGATTTTATGCCAAAACGGGGATTTCCGGCTATTTTGGGCCATTCTTTAACGAGGTGCATGTCAACAAAAAAGTTCTACCCATTGAATATCCTTTTGTTTTGGCCCACGAAAAAGCACACCAGCTGGGAGTTACCAGCGAAGCGGAAGCTAACTTTTACTCCTGGCTTGTTTGCACAAACAGTTCATCGCAGCAGGTGCAGTATTCGGGCAATCTGTTCATTCTGTATCATTTTCTGCTGCAGGCCTATGAATTGGAAAATTACAAGCAAATTCTTGCCCAAATTTCTCCCAAAGTTAAAACTGATTTTAAAACGATTCGGCAGCACTGGAAAGAGCTAAGGAATGAAGCCTTCGATAAAACAGCCTCGGCGGTAAACGATGCTTATCTAAAAACCAATAAAATAAAAGCCGGAATCAACGACTATCATGGCGTTGTTGAGCACGTTATGAACTTTTCGTTAGATTCCGCCTTTCAGGAGAAACACCACCTTGTGGTGAATTAATTTCCTCTAGTTTTGCAGAAAATACGATAACTATGAAGTTAATTCCGGTTTCTGCAGGGCATTTTCATTGCGATGGTGGCGCGCTTTTTGGCGTTATTCCAAAGGTTTTATGGAGCAAAATTTACCCTTGCAACGAAAACAATTTTACGCAGCTTACCTTGCGCTGTTTGCTGGTTGATAGCGGCAATCATCGAATCCTAATCGAAACCGGCGTTGGCAACCATTACCCGGAAAAATACCTGCAAAACAATGGCGTAACTTCGGTAGTTGATTTGGAAAAGTCGCTGGCAGAAAAGGGCTATTCAGCAGAAGACATTACCGATGTATTTTTTACCCATTTGCACTGGGATCACTGCACAGGAGCAATAAAAAATGTAGCCGGCAAACCCGAACTTGTATTTCCGAATGCAACCATGTGGAGCAGTAAACGCCAGTGGGAACACGCTAAAGTTTCCAATCCACGCGAAAGAGCAGCCTTTCATCGCGGAGTACTCGATTTTATTGCCGACTCGGGAAAACTGAAATTGGTTGAAAACGAAGGGGAATTATTCCCGGATTTCGAAGTACGCTTTTTCGACGGGCACACACCCGGACAGATGATTCCTTTTATCCATACCAACGGTAAAACCTTTGTTTACACATCAGACCTGATTTGTACCTCTGCCAATATTCCTTTGCTTTGGATACCAGCCTATGACCTCGATCCGGTAAAGGTTATGGAAGAAAAAACCACTTTTTTACAGGAAGTTGCCGATAAAAACCACATCCTCTTTTTCGAACACGACTATTACACCGAGTGCGCTACGGTACAGCAAAATGAAAAAGGATTTTCGCTGAAGGAAAAACTCAAGCTCACAGATTTAATCTGAAAGCATTACGAACCAAATACCTATGGCACAAGCAATTTATATTTCGTTATTTCACCAATTCCTTTGTTGAAAGCAAACCGCAAGCCGCATAAATATCTTCGCCGCGCGATGCCCGAACGGTTGTTAGAATACCCTTTTCGTTGAGTTCATCTTTAAATCGCTGAATAGCAGCTTCGTTGGGGCTTTTTAGTGGCGTACCCGGCACCGCATGAAAACGAATCAGGTTTATCCGGCATTTCAGTCCTTTCAGCAATCTTGCCAACTCTTTCACATGCTCTTTGGTATCGTTTAATCCTTCAAACAAAATGTACTCGAACGAAACCCGACGCTGATTGCCAAAATCCCAGCTTTTAATTTCTGCTACCACATCGGCAATTGGGTAAGCCACCTGCACCGGCATAATTTTCTGGCGTTCGTCGTTAAAAGGGGTGTGTAAACTAACCGCCAAATGCGCCTGGCTGGTTTCGAGGAAAGTTAACATGCTGGGGATAATCCCAATCGTTGAAACAGTAATCCGGCGAGGGCTCATGGCAAATCCCCATTCGGAAGTTAATATTTCGAGGCTTTTTAAAACCTGCTCTAAATTATCGAAAGGCTCCCCCATTCCCATATAAACAATGTTCGTTATCTCATCAACCTCATCGATACTTTTTAGCTGATTAAGTATTTCGCCAGCCGACAGATGCCCCTGAAAACCCTGCTTGGCAGTAAAACAAAATAAACAGCCCATTTTACAGCCCACCTGCGAACTCACACAAACCGTTTTGCGATCGCGATCGGGAATCATAGCCGTTTCGATATATTTATTCTGAATAGTTGGAAAGAGGTACTTTTTTGTACCATCTACACTGGCCTGCACTTTTGTATAGGCCGTTAAACCAAAATCAAATTTTTCGTTTAACAGCTCGCGGGCCTTTTTCGAAAGATTGCTCATTTCGTCGATCGACGAGATGTGTTTTTTGTAGAGCCAATCAGTTATTTGTTTAGCCGTAAATTTTGGCAATCCCAATTCCAACACTAGTTCTTGCAACTCCAACAATGTTTTTCCGAATAACCTCTCTTTCATGAGTTTTTATTTTTTATGGGAATACAAGCTATACCTGATTGACCACGAGCATTTCATCGTATTAGAATTGTTAACGACCTTAATATCCTGCTAACGCGCACGAATTTTGCCGTTCAGTGCCTGTTTCAAACCTATAATACTGACAATTCCTTTCCCAAATTTTGTTGCAAAGATAACTGACTTTGTCGTTTCGACCAGTGTGCGACAAGAATTTCGTTTGAAACTACAGATTTATAGCCTTCCTTCCTAAACGCATCAGCAGTTTAGCAAGGCTATAGAAAAAAAATTAAACCGTAAAAAACTAAGGCGACAATGGGGCAGTTCCAATCCCAACAAGCTAAGTTCGACTATTAATGTGGAAAAACTAAGGTTAGAAACGTAATCCTGTTCAGATTAATAATTTTTCAGAATCCAGTCAATGGCTTTATTCACTTCAATATCTTCCATACATTTAAAGTGCTTTTTCGGACATTTTTGATACCCGAGTTTTGAACAGGGCCGGCATTTTAAACCTTCAATCTCCAGGCGCTCTGAGGCCGGGTCAGACAGATACGGATACATGCCAAAATCGGGAATTGTATTTCCCCAAAACGAAAGAATTTTCTTTTTAAAAGCAGCAGCAACATGCATTAAACCAGTGTCGTTGGTAAGCACTATTTTTGCATCGCGCACCAGCGAGGCCGATTGGTTCAGAGTAATTTTTCCGGCGTAATTCAGCACGTTCCCTTTCGATTGCGAAAGCACCTTCTCTCCCTCGTCATATTCCTTTTTTCCACCCAGCAAAATTACCGGAAACGGAATATTTTGACAAATTTTTGACACTTTCCCTACCGGGTACTTTTTTGTAAAGTATGTTCCCGCAATAACAAAAGCTACATAACCATGCTGAAAAGGCTCAGGTAGTTCAGCATTTTTAAATCCGTCGCCGTTTTTTATAAAATAGTCGAGCCCTTTGCCGTCGTTTTTTACATCAAAAATCTTTAAGGTTTCCAGGTAACGATCTACAATATGCTGATTGGGTAAATTATTTACTTTAAACCTCACCATCAACATTTTGTGCCAGTTCAGTTTATTCAGCGAAAAGGATTTAATTCTTAATCTTCTCCTTATTTTATTGCTTCTGAAATTCTGATGTAAATCAATTACATAATCGAAATTCTCTTCTTCCAGTTCATGCATCAAATCGCTTAAACTATTTCCGAGAAAATGCACCTTATCGATGTATGGATTCGAGTCGACTAAACAAGCGTGTTTTACTTTGGTTGCATAATGCACTTCGGCATTTTCAACCTGCTGTTTTAATCCACGCACAACAGGCGATGTTAAAACAATATCGCCTATAGAGCTAAACCGTATGACCAGAAACTTTACCTTCATAAAAAAGTTAGAAGACCTAAGCCAGAAGACAAAAATGTTCCCACAGACTTACAATTCCATTAATTATTTTTCCGGGCATATTAAAAAAACCGCAGAAATATCCAGGGGAAAATTAAGGAATATTTTTTATTTATGCAGATTCAACGAGGACAATAATTTTATTGTCTTTGTTTTCAATTACACCTCCTTCAACATCGAACGAATGCTCCTCATTCTTTTTATCCTTAATTTTAATCGTTCCTTTGTTAAGCATTGAAATAATCGGCGCGTGGTTTTTTAGAACCTCAAACGCACCTTTGCTTCCAGGAAGTTGAACAGATTTCACTTCTCCTGCGAAAACCTTTTTGTCGGGTGTTATAATTTCCACGTACATGTTTAAGTATTTCTGAATTAGTTTTCAGCCAACATCTTTTCTCCTTTTTCAATAGCTTCTTCAATAGTTCCAACCAGGTTAAATGCAGCTTCCGGATATTGGTCAACCTCGCCGTTCATAATCATTCTAAACCCTTTAATGGTATCTTCAATTGAAACCAGTTTTCCTTCCAAACCGGTAAATGCCGAAGCCACAAAGAAAGGCTGCGAAAGGAAACGCTGAACACGTCGCGCACGATGAACCACCAACTTGTCTTCTTCCGAAAGTTCGTCCATTCCCAGAATTGCGATAATATCTTGTAGTTCGGTGTAACGTTGCAGCAGCATAATTACATCCTGTGCACAGTTGTAATGCTCCGCACCAACCACTTCGGCTGAAAGAATCCTCGACGACGAATCCAAAGGGTCAACCGCAGGATAAATACCCAATTCAGCAATTTTACGGCTAAGAACCGTTGTTGCATCGAGGTGGGCAAAGGTTGTTGCCGGAGCAGGGTCGGTTAAATCGTCGGCAGGCACATATACCGCCTGAACCGATGTAATGGAACCATTTTTTGTTGAAGTGATGCGTTCCTGCATTTCTCCCATTTCGGAAGCCAGCGTAGGCTGATACCCCACTGCCGATGGCATACGCCCCAGAAGAGCCGACACCTCGGAACCTGCCTGTGTAAAACGGAAAATATTATCCACAAAGAACAAGATATCTTTTCCACTGCCTGCAGTACCGTCGCCATCGCGCAAACTTTCGGCAATTGTTAATCCCGAAAGTGCAACACGGGCACGAGCACCCGGAGGCTCATTCATCTGCCCAAACACCATAGCCAATTTTGAATCTTTAAGTTTCTTTTTATCCACCTTAGAAAGATCCCAGCCTCCACTTTTCATCGACTCTTTAAAGTCTTCGCCATAGTCAACAATGTTGGCTTCAATCATTTCGCGAAGCAAATCGTTCCCCTCGCGGGTACGTTCTCCAACACCCGCAAAAACCGACAGCCCGGAGTGAGCCAACGCAATATTATTGATTAATTCCTGTATAAGAACAGTTTTTCCTACACCAGCACCACCAAACAAGCCAATTTTACCTCCCTTTGCATAAGGTTCAATCAGGTCGATAACCTTTATCCCTGTATAAAGCACCTCCGCTTCAGTGGTTAAGTCTTCGTATTTTGGTGGTTGATTATGAATGTTCAAGCCTTCTTTTGGAAGCTGCTCTAATCCATCAACCGAGTCGCCAACCACATTCAACAAACGGCCAAGAGCAACTTTTCCTTTTGGCATTACAATCTGGCTTCCCAAAGGAGTAACTTCGGTCCCCCGCTTTAATCCGTCAGTTGCATCCATTGCCACACATCGAATCGTATTCTCACCAATGTGTTGTTGACACTCAATTATTAAACTCTCTTTGTCTTCGCGTGCGATTTCTAGTGCGTCATAAATTGCAGGAAGCTCGTTTCCTTCTCTTTCAAAACTAACATCAACTACAGGACCAATTACCTGTATGATTTTACCAATGTTTTGAGCCATATTTGGATGAAATTATTTCTCCCGAATATACGGGATATCGTTATTTTAACACCCAACAAATTTAGCATAGTTTTAATTCAACGCAAATTGGGGAGTTGTTATTCGGAGCAGATTTAACGTTTCTAAACAGATACTAATACTTGCGCGTAAGCATTGTGTTGGCGAGCTGGCGAAGTGGTATTTTTACCTGATCTTGCAGGTTCAGTTCATCTAAAATTTGAATGGCTTCTTTAAAATAAAAGTCCACTTTCTCTTCTGCCATTTTTTTTACACCCACCTGCTTGTATATATCAGTTACGGCCTCAATTTTGTCCTCAGGATTACAATCGTTTAATTCAATCCAGTTTAACAATTGCGCGTGTTGCTCAGCAGAGGCATCTTCCAGTGCATTTATAAGCAAAAACGTCTTTTTATTGGCAAGAATATCGCCACCAATCTTTTTCCCAAAAGTTGCCTGATCGCCGAAAGTGTCGAGCAAATCGTCCTGTAGCTGAAACGAAAGCCCCAGATTGATTCCAAATTCGTATAGAGCGTTTGCAAGTACGCCAGAGGCATTAGCAAGAACTGCTCCGGCTTTTAAACTACAACCCAAAAGCACCGCTGTTTTTAAACGAATCATTTCAAGGTATTCATCCTCTTTTACATCCAGGCGGTTCTCAAAATCCATGTCGTGTTGCTGGCCTTCACAAACCTCAATGGCAGTTTGGGTATACAATTCGATGGCATCGAGCAAACGTGGAGATTTACATTCGAGTAAATATTTGTAGGATTGAAAAGCCATTGCATCGCCCGAAAGGATTGCCGCATTTTCGCAGTATTTTTTATGTACCGTTGGCCGATTACGGCGCACATCGGCTTTATCCATTATATCGTCGTGCAACAAGGTAAAATTGTGAAAAACTTCGATTCCCAGAGCTGCCGGTAGTGCCGGCGTAACATCTTTGGCAAACATATTATAAGCCAGCAGCAAAAGAACAGGGCGTAAACGTTTTCCGCCCATTTCCAACGAATAACTAATTGGACTGTACAATTCAACCGGATTTTGTTCCAGCATCTGCCTGGAACGCAATTGAAGTTCGTTGACGATTATTTCCTGAAGTTCTTCTACTGAATACATTACCTTTTTAAATTAAGTTCATTATCGGGGACAATCTCAAGATCTTCCAGCTCAATATCTTCTTCTTCATCGTAAATATGAAGCAGTGGTTCTTTAAACGCCTCGGTAGTGGTCAGTCTTTCCAGGCCGAACAGTAAGGATGGCAACAGCACCAGGTTTGAGGTAACCGCCACCAACAAGGTTAACGATACCAAAACCCCCATAGCTTGCGTTCCTCCAAAATTCGACAATGTAAAAATTCCGAAGCCAAAGAACAAGACTACCGAAGTATATAGCATACTTACACCCGTCTCTTTTAAAGCCTTTACTACCGATTTTCGGATGTCCCAGTTGGTAACATTCAGCTCCTGCCGGTATTTTGCCAGAAAATGGATGGTATTGTCAACCGAAATACCAAAAGCAATACTAAAAACCAATATGGTAGAAGCTTTTATCGGAATATGCGAGAAACCCATAATGGCAGCAGTAAAAATTAACGGAATAATATTTGGGGTGAGCGACAGGATTACCATTCGCCACGATGAGAACATTATGGCCATAAAACCTGAAATCAATAAAATGGCCAATCCAAGACTGGTAAATAAGTTTTTAAGCAAGTATTGATTTCCTTTAAATGCCACAATACTCGACCCGGTAACCGTAACATCGTATTTATCGGCGGTAAAAATAGAAGCAATATCCTCATTAAAACTTGCATAAAGTTCTTCCATCCGTTTTGTTCCCACATCCTTTACGCGAATGCTGATTCGTGTTGTTTGGCGGGTGCTGTCGATAAATGAATGCAGCAAGTTGGCATTAGATTCACCCGAAGAGGCATATTGCAGGATAAAATTCTTTTCGCGGTTATTGGGTATGCTGTAATATTTTTCGTAACCATTGTAAAAGGCCTGTTTCGAAAACTTCAAAAGGTTTAACAGTGAAGTTGAAGCCGACAATTCGGGATATTCTGCCAAACGTTTTTCAAGTTCATCAATTTTGTGGAAGGTGCTTAATTGCATCACTCCCTGTGGCTTTTTTGTGTCCACCATAATTTCCAGGGGCATCAAACCACTAAAATTGTTCTCAAAAAATTTCAAATCGATGTACACCGGGTCGCTTTCAGGAATATCGTCAACCATATAACCCGAACTTCTCATTAATGTAATCCCGTAAATACCGATTGCAATTACCCCAATGGTAACAAAGTAAACAAGCCTCCTGTAGTTTTGGGTAACATTTATCAGTTGCAAAATAATACCTGAAACCAATTTATTTTCGAGATGCCCAACATGTTTTGAGGATGGAGGACCGATAAAACTAAAGATAATAGGAATAAGCAACAACGACAGCACAAAAAGCCCCAGAATATTCAAGGATGCGATAATTCCAAATTGGCGCAGTATATCACTCTTTACAATAATAAAAGTAGCAAATCCCGAAGCTGTAGTAAGGTTCGTTAAAAAGGTTGCATTCCCAATTTTTATAATTACCCGCTGAAGCGCCTTAATTTTATTTCCATGACTTACGTATTCATGATGAAACTTGTTCAGCATATAAATACTGTTTGGAATACCAATTACAATCAGCAGTGGAGGAATCATACCTGAAAGCAGGGTGATTTTGTAACCAAAAAGCGACAACATTCCCATGGCCCAAACCACGCCAACAAGAACAATTAAAACGGGGACAAAAACAGCTTTGAAGGAGCGGAAAAAAATGAACAACACTACAATGCAGATTGCCAGGGCCAGGGCACTGAACAAATACAACTCGCGTTTAATTTTAACCGAATTTACCACCCGAATATAAGGCAGGCCCGAATAATGCAGATGCACATTTTCGTCCTGTTCGAAGTTCTGGCAAACCTTCTGAATGCCCGCAACCATAGTTTCCCGGGCTTTACTCGCCATTTTGTCTTTGTTTACAGTAATGGCCAACAAATAAACATGCGTTTTATCGTTGTAAACCAGGCCCCTGTAAAAAGGAAGTTGCTGAAATTTTTCAAGACAGCTGTCCAGCTCCTCTTGCGTGGCAATGGAGTCGGGGAAAGTCATTTCTACTTCGAACTGCTTTTCCTCTTTATTTTTTTTCAGGTTATATGTATTGGAAACCGAAAAAAGATTTTCAACACCTTCAACATTCGAGAGTTCCTCACAAAGCCTTTTCCAACGGTTAAAATGTTCGATACGAAAAAAGTTTGTATCCTGAATCCCAACGATTATCAGGTTGCCCTCTTCACCAAATACATCCACAAATTTCTGATAATCCTTGTAGGCCTGATCCTTTTTCGGCAGCAACGATGCATGCTCGTACGACATTTCTACTTTTTGCGCATGATAACCCAGAAAAAGGGTTATTGCAGCTAAAATAGAAAGTAGAAGGATTTTATTTCTAAGGATTATACGGGATACCTTAATCCACATATTTTTATTTCTAATTAACCCGACGAAAGTAGTACAAATTCTTGAGTTTAAAAAAACTGAACTTGTATGGGTCGTTCGTTTTTAATAGTTTTTAAACATTACCAAAATCCACCTTAACGGTATTTATTAAAAAACCTTCTTTTCTATTATTAGAACGTTTTAACAAGGTTTTTAACTAATTAACATTTTTATTGAGGATTAAAGTTTTTAATACTTCTCCCCCTTTTCGTCCAACATTGGGACAAAACGCACCGGCAAGATTTTCTCTTCCAAAATTTTTCCTTTTTTCTTTTTCAGCAAAACAAGTTGCTGCACACGCCTTTCGCCAACCGGGATTATCATCCGCCCACCTTCTGCCAATTGATTTTTAAGCGGTTGCGGCACGTGAGTTGGCGAGCAGGTTACAATTATGGCATCAAAAGGAGCATGTTCGTTCCAGCCATTATAACCATCACCAATTTTACAGTAAATGTTTTCATAACCCAGTTTTACAAAAAGTGCTTTTGCCTTATTCCCCAGTGTTTCAAATACCTCGATGGTAAAAACCGAGTCGCACAATTGAGACAAAATAGCCGCCTGATAACCAGAGCCTGTCCCAATTTCCAGCACCTTGTCGGTAGGTTTTAAGTCCAGCACATCGGTCATAAAAGCAACAATGTAAGGTTGCGAAATGGTCTGTCCCTCTTCAATTGCGAGAGGAGAATCGACGTAGGCATATTTTATGTAGCTGGGCAAAACAAAGTGATGTCGCTCCACTTTTCGAAATGCCTGAAGCACTTCTTTATCGCTAATTCCCCGGTTTCGAATCTGCTCCCGAACCATTTGCTCGCGCTTTTCGGTGAAATTATCTTGGGCAAATAACATTTCAGTTGATAAAAATAAAATGCAAAGTAAGGAAGCAATTACGAGATTGTATTTGTTGAAATTCAGTTGCATAGTAGCTATTCACGTCTGTCTGCTCAAACTATCATTCTCAGAAATCCTGAAGCGCCCGGGATTTATTTTCGTATTTCGCCAATTTTTGCCTTACCCTCCAATACTTCTTGAAACAACATTCGGACTAAGCCAGTTTATGCGACTTTTCTTGCAGCAGGCAAAAAGTAGTACTTCAAATTATTGCATCAGATTCTGCTAAAAATTTACCAAAACCGAGTACTAATTTTAAGTAGATCTGAGGTTGTTATAAACGAAATGTGTTTACCGAAGGTTACTCTCCGCAAACTGAAAAAATACAAAATAAATCTCTTATGCATTTTTTCGCACAAGCTTACCAGCGAAAAATATACGAATTGACAGTTATTGTTCCATTAGAAATTAATAAAAACCAAATTTATGTAAATATCATCTCCCGTTTTCAAAACCCTGCACTGCACTTATGCGTATAATCTGCATCAATAAATATCATTATGAAATCAACTAATCTATTGCCAACAATCCTTCTTATTGCTTGTGTATTAACATCTTTTTCTCAAACAACCATCCCAGTTTGGGAAAAACAATCGGGAGTAAGAGGTACTGATTTTTACACGGATGTAATTGAAGATAAAAACCAGGGTTATACCGTTATTGGGAGTAAGCGTGGAGAACAAAACTCGTTGGATTTTTGGATAGTCCGTTATGCAATAAATGGCGATACGCTGTGGACAAAGACACTTGGAACTGAACACAAAGACATTGGCAAAAAAATTACACAGTTAAGCGACAAAAGCTATTTACTATTAGGAACTTCTGAAATAGAAAATACTGAACATCTTTTTTTAGCACGGATTGATGAAAACGGGAAAGAACTTTGGCGAAAGATTAATGAGACCGAAGAATACCTGATTGCTGAGGATATTGTTTCGTTTGGAGAAAACGAATTTGTTCTGGTAGGCGCAAAAGGAACAAACAAGGACAATCCCAAACTCTGGATGGCAAAAATAGATAGCAACGGAGTAATTATTTGGGAAAAAATCTATCAGGATGAAATGAATGGATGCGCAAAATCGATAAAAAAAGTAGACGAAGGAAATTTTGCAATTGCCGGGCAGGTTAGCGCAAGCGGAAAAGAAGACTGTGATATTTTTGCAATGCGCTGCGACACGAGCGGGAATGCCGATTGGTTTTCGTGGATTAAAACGCCAGGACAAAAAGTATGGCCCGAATGTATTTGCTGCTCTCCCGACAGCTGCTTTATGGTAATTGGCTGGAAAGGAAAATGCATAGGAGACATAAATGATGCGAATCCTATTTTCGATTTCGATATGGTATTGAATAAAATTAGCTGTGATGGTAAAATTTTGTGGACCAAAAATTTTGATCGCGAAGGTTCGGAAGGAGGTAATGCCCTTACCATCCGCCCTGATGGAACATTTTTAATTGCAGGAGTTAAATCGACCTCATTTCTTGGAAAAATTGGCCCCTGGCTGTTAAACATAGATAAAGATGGCAATGAGCTAAATGAAAAGCTACTTAAACTTCGATTTACTAACGACCAGGCATCCCGAATAATTAATAGTTCCGACGGAGGTTTTGTGGTAATAGGCCCCGGAATTCAGGATGAATCGAACAGCCGAAGCGATGGATGGATAATGAAATTTGCTGGCTTATAACGAATTACACTACATTAATACGTGCAAAACAAAAAGTAAGCTTTACAGCCTGCTTAAATTCAAAAATTGGAAAGAATGCTTCTCTTCCCTTCGCTATTGGGCTATTAAAGTACATTCGGATGTGGGAAGGGCCTGGCTGTCCAGATTAAATTTATTGACTCCTCTGCCAGGAAACACAGATAACATTCCCTTTAAATTCATTTTTGTTGCAATGAACGAAACACCTTATTCTTTTAAACAATCAGCTCTGAATTGTTCTTTAAACCGGCGCCTGCCTGTGATAAAAATTACGCCAAAATATTTTTTTAAAAATAAAAATTATTACTTCGCAAAAACAAAATTTTGTATGGCTGCCAAAATTTTCTGCTTCTTGTTTCTGGTTCTTGCCTCGTTTTTTTGCTTTGCCGAAAAACGCGACAGCCTGTGTTACACGCAAAACAAAACATCCGTAATAAAGCAACAAATTGTTCCGGTAAGCCTGATTGCCACAGGGGCACTTTTAAATATCGGCGACATTAAGAATAAAATTCAGGATGGAATCCCCGATTTTAATACCAAAGCCGACGAATACTTTCCGTATGTTCCTGTTGTGCAAATGTACCTTGCCGATGCCCTTGGCGTAAAACACCAGAGCACGGTACTCAACCAAACAGCTTACTGGTTTGCTTCGCAGTTTATAAGCGACCAGCTGGTTGTATTTTTAAAAAAGGAAACCAATGTTACCCGACCTGATGGCGGCTCCCGCTCCTTTCCATCGGGACACTCTTCTGTGGCTTTTGTTTCGGCAACTGTACTTTTTCGTGAGTTTAAAGACACGGAACCCTTACTGGCCTGGAGCGGTTACTTATTTGCAAGTGCTACCAGCGTTTTCCGAATGACCAAAGATGCGCACTGGCTGCCCGATGTACTTGCCGGTGCCGGAATTGGGATATTAACCACAAATATTGTTTATCTAATAAATCCCTTAAAAAGTTTTCATCCTTTTAAAAAGAACAAGGACTTAGCTTTCACTCCAATTTTAAGCCCTCGCTTTGCAGGAATTTATGTTCGATTTTAAAAGACGGTCAACTTCTTGTAAAGAAAACAACCAAAAACCCCTTTCCTATATGCTGAACACGATAATACCAGGTGTATATCCAAACGATTGAAACGATATTCGACCTACGTCAAATATTTTCGATGAAGAAAAAAGGGAAAAGAAATAATTATTGCGCTAAGAGAATACCGGGGCCAGGCTTGCCTGAGCTGTCACGAATTTAGAAATAATCATATGCTAATTTTTATCTATCATTTTAATGGACTACTGGCATAAATGGTTCGTTGCGGCAATTATCTTGAAAAAAATATCTTTATTTGTTTTTAGAATTGAACGGTTATAACCAAAGTTGCAATCCGGCGAATGATTACAGAATAATTTGACAATCGAGCCAACATGCCGGCAATATTTTTTGCACATCCGGCACAAAATGATGCTTACACCAGCAGCTCATTAAAGCGAAAGGAATATTTGATTTCCTATTTCAATCATTTGGGAAGGCTTTTCAATTTGAAAAAGATAATTAAATACAAACAGCCAAATCAAAAGGGTATTAAATGAGTTACCGGATAATTATATTAATTGTTTTACTTGTAAAAACCACTTACCTGTTTGCTCAAACGGACAGCATTACTGTAAACACCCAAAAACCAACCTTTCTGAAAAATCAGGTTCTCCCCTTAAGCCTTATGGCCTCGGGTTGTTTATTGAATATTGGAGATATAAAACAAACAATTCAAGACCAGATTCCGCGTACCCAAACAACAGTAGATGATTATTTTGAATACTCTACAATGCCCTTATTATATTTTTACGATATTTTAGGTTTTAAACACAAGAGCAGCGTTTTCGACCAAACAAAGTACTTGCTTATTTCTCAGATTACTTCCGCTGTTATTGTTCATACGCTAAAAGAAATCACAAATGTTGAGCGCCCTTCTCATATCGACAACTCGTTTCCCTCGGGGCATGTATGTAATGCATTTGTAGGAGCCACCATTATCTATTACGAATTCAGAGACTCGGCCCCTTTGGTTGCGTACAGCGGCTATGCAATTGGAATTGCCACAGGAATTTTGCGCCTGACAAATAACGCACACTGGCTGCCTGATGTACTTTTTAGCGCAGGACTGGGAATGTTGACGGTAAACCTGGTGTATCATTTCGAGCCTCTAAAAAACTGGCAACCCTTTAAAAAGAACAAAAATCTATCGTTCACCCCGGTTCTTGGAACTAACTCGGCGGGTTTTATTTGCCGGTTCTAATTCACTTGTTTAAATGGTGGTTCAGAAAGCTATCGATAGCTTTCTGAGCTTCTTCCAGCGTTTCATAATTTACCAGCTCCAAATCACTGCATCCCGAAATCATGGCCGAAAGATTCTTTGCAGAAGCTGGGCGAAAGAGGCAAAGCACAGCTTTGCCGGCTTCTACGGCGCGGCCAATTTCATAACCTACCCCCATCGACACGCATGTTACCTCTGCAACCAATACATCAGAAATTTGGAGCCACTTCAAGTCGCGATTGTGAATAAATTTATCGGTAGGGCCATCGTCGCCCAAGCTTGTCAACGCAGGGCTGCCAACATGCTCGGTCAGCACTTCCCCAAACATTTTCAGGTAGTTAATAATCCGAAGATACAGATCGGCATCCTCTCTGCCTCCCCGAATAGAACCTGCAAAATAGATTTTCATCTTATTAAAATTGATTGTTTCCTAAGGAATAAGATGGTACTCGCATGATTTTAATAAATCAAATATGTATGAAGACGCTCTCATGGTCGTTTCATTGCTTAAAAATGAAAGTTCAGCGTTTAAACCCTGCCCCACAACAGAGCAAACAAAAGACAAATGATTCGCATCTTGCCAACACAATTGCGAATCATAAACCATCTGCACCTCTGCGGTTTAGTTTAACACAAATCCGCCATCTCCGGAAGCAGCATTTTTCGCCCCAACAGGGGCAATAGAAGCAATTATCTTACCTGGAGTAAAATACGCTGAGTAGGCGGTCTCGGAATTCAGTTCCTCAACAGCTTTTTTAATGCCATTATCGTCGTTTATCGAGGCGCGAATAGCTCCTTTCTGATAGTAGTAACGCGATACAATTTCATCTTCCAGAAGTTCACTTATTTCGCTCCTGAACTCTTTAAGATCTTTGTCGAGATTGGGCTCCAGTTTTGCTTTTAAAGCGTCAAATTCAGCTTCCGCCAAGCCAAAATACTTTTCTCTTTGGGCTGTTTTCATCAACTGTTCAAAACTTTTCTGCGACTGCGAGTCGTATTTAAAATCGCTGGCTTTAACAAATTCGGTAAACTGCTTATAAATATCGTCGGTAATTTCAAAATCTTCAGGTTGAGGAATCGAAACATTTTCGGTAGCAAATTTAGTAGCAAAGTCGAAAACCTTAAAACGGGTTACCAGCTCAATACTAAGGGTGCCAAGCAGGTCGCCTTCAATTTTAACATCGGGCACAACGCCACCACCATCGTAGACCTTACGGCCTTTTTTAGTGGTAAATTCTGAAATCAGCGAATCGGGGACATAACCAACACTACCATCTTCATTACGGTGCGAATAATCCAATGCCTGAATACAACGCCCACTGGGGATGTAATATTTTGCTGTAGTAACTTTAAGTTTCGTGTTGTAACTCAAGTCGCGTGTGGTCTGCACCAACCCTTTCCCAAAGGTACGGTCGCCAACCACTATACCACGGTCTAAATCCTGTATAGCACCAGCCACAATTTCCGATGCTGAAGCCGAGCCACGATTTACAAGAACTGCAATTTTAATGGTCGTATCCATAGGTGCAGCTGTTGCTTTATAAACCTGATCCCATTGTTTTACTTTTCCACGCGTACTAACAATTTCTTCGCCCTGAGGCACAAAAAAGTTTACAATTTTGATGGCTTCCAATAACAATCCTCCCGGGTTTCCTCTCAGGTCTAACACCAGCGATTCCGGATTATAACCTTTCATTTCCAAATAAGCTTTTTGCACTTCCTGGCTGCAATTGGCCGTAAAACTAGACAAACGAATATAGGCTGTTTTATTATCGAGCATGCCAAAATAAGGAACTGCGTTTATTGAAATTTTCTCGCGAATAACATCAACCGTAAACGGTTTTTTAGTCCCCATACGCTGCAATTTAATTTCCACCGGTTTGTTGGCAGGCCCCTTCAACAGGTTGCTAACATCTTCGGTAGTCATGTCTTTGGTATCTTTACCCGAAACTGCAAGAATTTCATCGCCCGCCTTTAATCCAAATTTCTGCGCCGGAAATCCTTCGTAAGGTTCGGCAATAATAATTTTATCGTTCTGCTTGCTAATTAAGGCACCAATTCCGGCATACTCACCAGTAGTCATAAACCTAAAGTCTTCCATCTGATCTTCAGGAATATAATTGGTATATGGATCAAGCGATTCCAGCATATCGTCGATACTGGTTTTTACCAAATCATTTGGGTTTACTTCATCCACATAAAACATATTTAATTCCCTAAACAGGGTGTAGTAAATATCGAGATTTTTTGCAATTTCAAAATTTTTATCGTCGCGGGTAAAGCTAAAAAACGTAAGCCCTGCTGCTGCAACTATTGCTATTCCTATCAAAAATTTCCTTTTCATCTATCTTGCATTTTTCGAATTATTTTCTGAACAATTCAATTTTGAACTGCCAAAAGTAAGAAATCTTACTTTATATCTGACACACACTCCATAAATACATTTCGTTAATTTATATTAAAACCAGTATTTTAGGAAGGTAACATTTGCAATTCTTGCTTAGTAATAAACAACAAAAGCCGTTATCCCGGGTTCGATTAATAATCTTGCCTCAGTTTCAACGAGTTTTTAAAAGAAATTCGAAGGAAATTGCAGACATGAACAATCTTTAATCCAAAAAATTCCAGCAATAGCAAGCTTTTACGTCAACATCTTCAATTCTTGCACATTTCGGTATTTCTTAGCTTACACATGAATAGTCGAACCCGGCTAGTTAATAAAGGTTAATAAAAAAAAGCCATTAAACCTTTCATAAAGCTAACCGTCAAAACCAACAGTTACGAAACATTAAAAATTAAACAAGATGAAAACGAAAATTTTAAGTATGGTATTAATTGCAGTTTTAGCAATTTCAACAACAGCAATAGCGCAAAGCGAAAAAGGAAGAAAAGACAACTCGGAGAAAAAAGAACTGATGATGAAAAAAGGTCCGAAAGGAATGAAAGACCGCGCTGATAAATTTTTCACCGAAGAGCAACAGGAGCAGATTAAAGCATTACGCCTTGAAACCGCCAAAGAGATTAAACCCCTGAAAAACGAGTTGAATGAATTGAGGGCTCATCAGCAAACCTTAACCACCGCCGACAAAGCCAATTTAAAAGCGATTAACAGCAACATCGACAAAATGGCAGAAATTAAGGCAAGCATTGAGAAAATTATGGCGAAACAGCATCAGGCTATCCGCTCTTTGCTAACCGAAGAGCAACTGATTAAATTCGACAGCATGAAAGGAAAAATGGGACACAGAGAAGGAGGTCGTGAAGGCCAAAGAGACGAAAAAGGAGACAGACCATGTTCTGAATAAAAACTTTTTTTTCTTCTATTAATGGAAAGCCGACAGTTGATGCCGGCTTTTCTTATGCCTGTTTCGCCGACAAATTTCTCTCGTTCAACGAAATAAATTTTAATAATCAATCGATTTCGAATACTTTGCATCTAGTTTTAAACCAAACAATTAAAGTATTCATTATGAAACATAAAAATCTAACCTTTTTATTATTACTTCTCCCCTTATTTTTTAGTTCCTGTATTTTCTCTCCATCTGTTAAAGGGAATGGCAATGTGGTAGAAGAAACCAGAACTGTTGAGCCCTTTAGCGAAATAAAAGTCAGCCGCGGAATGAATGTTTACATTTCGCAGGGCGAACAAACACAAGTACTTGTAAAAGCCGATGAGAACCTGCTTGAAGCGATAGAAACAGAAGTGTCGGGCGAGAAATTAACTGTAACAACGAATAGCAACATCAGAAAAGCAAGTTCGAAAAAAGTTTATGTTACCACACCCCATTTGCGAGCAATAAAATCAAGCTCAGGAGCTGCTGTTTTTTCAGTAACAGAGATAAATACAAACCAACTTGAATTATCGGCATCAGCCGGAAGCAATATGAAACTGGATATAAAAACCGATGAAAGCCGCGCATCGGCCAGCGCCGGAGCGAACATTACCTTGAAAGGAATTTCGTACAAATTTTACGGAAAAGCGAGCTCGGGCTCAAACATTAAAGCCGAAGGACTGAAAACACAAAATTCAGAAACCAAAGTTAGCAGCGGGGCAAATATTTGGGTTTCGGTTGATCAAAGCCTGGAAGGGAATGCCAGCAGCGGAGGAAATATTTTTTATTACGGCGACCCCATAAATACGAATATCAATAAATCTTCGGGGGGAAATGTACATAAAACCAACTGAGGTGTAACTTTCAGCTTTATTACGCGTCATTTTTAAAACTAATTTATATTACATAGATGAAAACACTTAAAAAGTTAATCCTAATTACTGTAATTGCATTTATCGGCACCGGAACAAGCCTTGCAGGCAATAGCTACGAAACCCAAACCAGAGCGCTTAACAATTTTAATTCCATTAAAGTTTCTTCCGGAATCGACCTGTACGTAACCATGGGAAATGTTGAAGAAGTAAAAATTGTAGCCGACGACGACATAATCGACGACATTAAAACCGAGGTAAAAGACGGAACACTACACATTTACATGAAACAAAACAACTGGTTTAAGTGGGGTGGAAATTCCACAAAAAAAGCATACGTCAGCGTTACCGAATTGATTGCGCTTCACGCCTCCTCCGGCTCGGATGTAAAAACCGAAAATACCATTAAAGGAGAGAGCCTTGAAGTGAAAGCCAGCAGCGGCAGCGACGTGGATCTCGACGTGTTTTACAAGAATCTATCGGTTGACACCAGCAGTGGTTCCGATGCAAAACTTAGCGGCAAGGTAAAAACGTTTAAAGCCGAAAGCAGCAGTGGCTCCGACATTAAAGCCAGCAAGCTGGAAGCCAAAATTTGCAAACTACGGGCAAGCAGCGGATCGGATATTTCAGTAACGGTTACCGACGAACTTTATGCAGCGGCAAGTAGTGGAGCCGACATTGTATATTACGGTAATCCACAAATTCGAGACTCCGACGAATCGAGCGGTGGCGATATTCGACAAAAATAAAATTAAATAGATAATTAATATAGGTGGAAATTTCCACCTTTTTTTTGCTCATGCTAAGACGAATCAAATATAAACGATAATTTTGTGCAATGTTGTTTTGTAACAAGGATTTGGTCTGGAAAAAAATAAGCCTCCTTATTCCCCTGGGAGCCCTGTTTCTTTCTGCTCTTTCGCAGAATGGAGCTGGGATGCAGTTTTTATCGAATGTCAACCAGCAGGCCTCTACAAGCAACCCCGCCTGGCAAAACCAATCCGATGAACTGGTGATAGGCTTGCCTATATTCTCGGGAATAAATTTTCAATGGAACGCAAATTTCACAATCAAAAATACTTTGGGCAATAATTTTTCTCCCGATTATGGCGAGTTCTACGACGCCCTAAACGAAGATGGTGATGCCTTTACTACCTTCTCTTTTCCGCTCTTCTTTTTAAGCCTGAAAAGCAAGAATAATACCTTTAGCTTCTCCATTTCGGATAAGGTTATTGCTACCACCACCTTCGACAGAGAGCTATTAAACTTTATAGCACAGGGCCTGCAGCCTTATTATGGCAAAAACGAAAGTTTTGGGCCGGTTTCGCTAAAAGCAAACTATTATCGCGAAATTGCCTTTGGTTATTCCTACGAAATATGGGAGGGGCTAAATGTGGGAGTTCGACCAAAAATCTTGTTTAACAAGTTTTTTTACAACCTCGAAAATGCATCTTTTAATGTTGAAACAAAAAGCGAACAACAACAGTTAATTATTCACCCTGATGGCAACTACACTATTTCGGGGCCGGTTGAAGTTACTTACGACGAAGAAACCGAGGCTGTTTCGCTAAGCCCAGCTTTAAAGCCTGCCGATTATTTTTTCAGGCTCCGAAATATGGGGGCCGCAATCGATTTGGGGATTAGCTTTAAAGTGCACAAACAAACCGAAGTGTCAATTTCGGCGCTCGACCTGGGATTTAGCAGTCAGAAATACAAAACATATAACGTGGCTTTTTCCAACGATTTACATTATCAGCAAGAAGATCTCTACCAGTCAACCGATACACTGGCCTCAAATTACCTTGCTCCGGCAAAAGCCCTTGCTGCCCTAAACGATTCGGTTCCGCTTATAACAACAGTTGACGCCACAGCTTCCCGCAACATTGAAATTCTTCCGGTAAACTTCAACTTGCTCGTAAAACACAAGCTCCCCAACAATGTACAATTTGGAGTCTCCAACCAGTTTACCTGGTATAAAAACCATTCCACGAATTTCGCAACAGGATTTATTTCCTCTGCTTTTGGAAACAACTTTGAAGCAGCTGCAGCATTAACACTTTATAATTTCGAAAAAATAATGCCCGGAATCAGCTGCTGCTACACGGGTCAAGCTGCTCAATTCTATTTTTCAACCAATAATATTGTCGAACTATTAAAACCAACTTCAGCAAAAACCTTAAATTTGTGCTTTGGTGTGAATTTTTTGTTTCCCACCGATTAAAAACGATGAAACAATGACTTTATTTATCACTTTATACATGATTAATTTTTTACGTACCATTGCTATTATTGCAATTATATACTTCGGTATACGATTTATTTCGCGCTACATTATGCCAATGTTAATTGACAAAGGCATAAAAAACATGCAGCAAAAAATGCAAAACCAGCAACAGCAACAGCAGCCCAAGCGCCCCGAGGGAGAAGTTACCATTGAAAAAAAACAGGCAAACGACAAAAATTCATCGAGCGACAAGGGCGAATATGTCGATTTTGAAGAGGTAGACTAAAATAGCCGGAAGTCGAAAACACCACAGCAAGAAGCCCAAGATCGCGTGTTGACAACGGTTTTCTTTAATTCCACAAACGCCCAAAAATTCAATCTCTCTTCTTAAGTTTGAACACTGATCCCTAAACTTTAAACGCCCATTCTCTGAACTTTAGAATTTTATCCTATTTTTGTCGTTCACAACTCTGATAATTATAGATAGATGGCACAGGAAGATATTTTCAAGAAACTTGTAGCACACTGCAAAGAATATGGATATGTATTTCAATCGAGCGAAATATACGACGGGCTTGGTGCGGTGTACGATTATGGACAAATGGGTGTTGAACTGAAAAACAACATCAAAAAATACTGGTGGGACAGCATGGTGCTTTTACACGAGAATGTGGTTGGTTTAGACTCGGCCATTTTTATGCACCCTACCATCTGGAAAGCTTCGGGACACGTTGATGCATTTAGCGATCCACTTATCGACAACAAAGACTCGAAAAAACGTTACCGCGCAGATGTTTTAATTGAAGAACAACTTGCCAAATTCGAGGAAAAAATGAATAAGGAAGTTACCAAGGCAAAAAAACGCTTTGGCGATGCTTTCGACGAGCAACAGTTCCGCGAAACCAATCCAAGGGTTCTGGCAAATAAAGCGAAATACGAAGCGCTTCACACTCGTTTTGCGAAAGCACTAAACGACGGCAATCTGGAGGAGCTCAGACAAATTATTATCGATCAGGAAATTGTTTGTCCTGTTTCCGGCTCGCGTAACTGGACAGAAGTTCGCCAGTTTAATCTGATGTTTGCCACCGAAATGGGAGCAACTGCCGATGGTGCCTCAAAAGTTTATCTGCGCCCCGAAACAGCACAGGGAATTTTTGTAAACTACCTGAATGTGCAAAAAACCGGACGTATGAAAATACCTTTCGGAATTGCACAAATTGGTAAAGCTTTCCGTAATGAAATTGTAGCACGCCAGTTTATTTTCCGTATGCGCGAATTTGAGCAAATGGAAATGCAATTTTTTGTGCGCCCTGGCTCTGAGCTCGATTGGTTCGAGAAATGGAAAGAAACAAGGATGCAATGGCACAAAGCACTTGGTTTTGGCGACGAAAACTACCGCTTCCACGAACACGAAAAACTGGCTCACTATGCCAATGCTGCCGTTGATGTAGAATACAAATTCCCATTTGGCTTTAAAGAAGTAGAAGGTATTCACTCGCGCACCAACTTCGACCTTTCGCAACACGAACAATACTCGGGTAAAAAAATACGTTATTTCGATCCTGAATTAAACGAATCATACGTTCCTTTTGTAGTAGAAACCTCGATTGGGGTAGATCGTATGTTCCTGCAGGTTATGGCAGCATCGTACTGCGAAGAACAATTGGAAAAAGATTCGCGCGTGGTATTAAAACTACCACCAGCTTTGGCTCCCATAAAAATGGCCGTTCTGCCGTTGGTAAAAAAAGGAGGCCTGCCTGAGAAAGCCCGCGAAATTATCGACAAATTGAAATTTGATTTCAACTGTCAGTATGACGAAAAAGATTCGATTGGAAAACGCTACCGCCGTCAGGATGCCATTGGTACTCCTTTCTGTGTTACCGTCGACCATCAAACTGCCGAAGACAACACCGTTACCATTCGCTACCGCGACACCATGGAGCAAAAACGTGTTGCCATATCAGAGCTTGGAAATATTATTGGCGAGCAAGTAAGCTTTAAAGGATTATTTGGGAAGAAGTAATCCTCAACATATTATTACCTCTCATTCCTGATTATAATATGTGATAAAATTTATGCAATTTTATCACATATTTTTTATTAAGTAGAACTACTAATTCCGAAAACAATGGAAATTAAGTCTATCCTCAAATCTATACTCCCCCATGCAATTGCAGTTGTGGCAATATGTGTGGTATCGTCTCTTTATTTTCAACCTGCCTTCCATGGGAAATCGTTAAGACAAGATGACATTGTTAAAAGTTACGGAGGAACCCGGGAGAAACAACAATTCAGGAAATATGAAGACAAGAGTATCCTGTGGCTAGATGCAAAGTTTTCGGGGATGCCCGATTTTATAGGAGCATCATATAAAAGTTCGGGAAAATTAAAAAAAGTATTTAGCATCCCCGAAAAGTTGGGTTTCCCAAAAGAAGTTAGCTTTTTGATTTGGTACATGCTTGGCTTTTACATTATGCTGATTGCTTTCAGGGTAAATCCCTGGCTGGCACTGGCAGGGGCATTGGCATTTGGACTAACCTCGTACAACCTGATTATTATTAATGCGGGGCACTTTAAAAAGGTACGCACCATTGCATTTATAGCGCCGGTTTTGGCAGGAGTTTTACTTACTTATCGCAAAAAATACCTCCTTGGCTTTGTATTAACCGCTTTTTTTCTGGCCCACCAAATTGCTCACGACCACATTCAAATGAGTTATTACCTCTTTTTGGGACTGATTTGTATTGCATTGGTGGAACTTTATAATCATATTAAAGAGAAAAAAATTGTTGATTTTGCCAAGGCCTCAGGCCTACTTGTATTGGCTGCATTACTTGCCATTGGTCCCAACTATTCGAAATTATCGAACCTCTATCGCTACAACAAACAATCGATACGGGGGAAAAGCGAATTAACAGTTGGAAAAGAAGGTATAAAAACCAAATCGGGCCTCGACCGTGATTACATTAATGCATGGAGTAGCGGCCGATCGGAAAGCATGATGCTATTTGCCCCAAATGTAAAAGGCGGAGCCAGTGCCTACGTTAAACAAAACCCCGATTTGCTGAAAAAAGCAGATCCCCGCATGCGCGAAACGCTCGGTAATATGAACCAGTACTGGGGCGATCAGGGAGGAAGTGGCGGACCAAATACGGCAGGTGCTGTTATTGTTTTCCTCTTTATTGTGGGTTTATTTGTTATCAAAGGCCCCATCAAACAAGGAGTGCTAATTTCTGTCGTTCTATTTATAATGCTGTCGTGGGGAAAATATTTTTCAGGCTTTACCGACCTTTTTATTGATTATGTTCCGCTATACAATAAATTCCGTACTCCAGTTTCTATTCTTGCAGTAGCTGTAATCTTCATCACCTTTTTTGCTTTTTATTCGCTTTCCGAAATGATTAAAAAGCCAGAATTGCTGAGTGCAGAATCGAAACTCAAGATTGGAAAGAAGTCTTTACCGCTTTATTTGGCAGCAGGTTTAGGTTTTATCGCTTTTTTATTATTGAATATTGCGTTTCCAAACCTCTTTAACCGTTACATTAATGATACAGAAATGGCCATGTTCGATAATTACCGGGCACAAGCGGGAGCTGGTCAGATTGAGTCTATTATTACTGCTCTTGAAGGGTTACGGATTTCGGTTTTCAGGGCAGAGTTTTTCCGAACCCTGCTTTTTGCGGCAGCTGCATTGGGAGCTTTGTTCCTCTTCAAAACAAAAAAAATAAAAACACCGGTTTTAATAGCAATTATTGGAGTACTTGCCCTGGTTGATGTATGGAGCATTGGCCAACGCTATGTAAACAACGACGATTTTACACGTAAAAATCTTATTGAAGAAGAGTACAAACTATCCGGTATCGATAAGGAAATTTTTGCGCGTGAGATACAAGCAACTCCTGGACTGGAAGAAAAAATAAACGAAGCCTATCAGACATACCAGCCTAAAACAGAGGTTGAAAAGGAAGACATTCAAAAATATATTATCCAGAAAAATACCTTTTACAGGGTTTACGATCTTACAACATCGGCTTTTCAGGACAACCAAATTTCCGGCTCACACCGCTCAATAGGTGGATACAGTGCTGCCAAACTACGCCGCTACCAGGACTTAATTGAGCGACATATAAGCAAAGGCAATATGCAAGTGCTAAATATGTTGAATGCAAAGTATATTATTACACAAAACGGTTTACAGATAAACCCAAGTGTTTTAGGACCAGCCTGGTTTGTAGATTCTGTTATCTGGGCAAAAAATGCCGATGAAGAAATTGCGGTAATGAATAACTTTAACGCTGCCAAGCAGGTGGTAATTAACGAAAAAGAAAAAGCTACAATTGCTTCATTCAAAGGGCCGGAAAAAGGAGATAGCATCAAGTTGGTATCAACCGAGGCCGACCATATCACCTACCAATCTTCGGCATCGGGAATGCGCCTGGCTGTATTCTCGGAAGTGTACTACCCCGACTTTACCGTATTAATTGACGGAAAGCCAGCCAAATACATGGAAGGGAATTACACCCTTAGAACAATGATGATTCCTGCAGGGGAGCATACTATTGAGTTTATATTCCAACCCGATTATTATACAAAAGCCAATACGCTGTCAATGGTTTTCTATTACCTAATTATGGGTTTGGTACTGGTATTGGTGGGCTATTCCATTTATACTGAAGTAAAAAAACAAAAACAGGTTCCGGCACAAGCTTAAAGAAAAAAGGATGTTGAAATATTCAATTATAGTAGCCGTTTACAATCGTACCGGAGAGGTAAAAGAGCTTCTCGAGAGTGCCGAGAAATTGGATTTCGACCGCAACAAATTCGAATTCCTTTTCGTTGACGATGGCTCGAAAGACGGCTTTCAGGAATTTATAAAATCGTACAATTCGCCAAGTGGCTTAAAACTAGGTAGCATTTACCAGGAAAATAAAGGCCCTGGAGAGGCACGCAACAACGGAATGCGCATTGCTAAAGGCGAATACTTTATTTTTGTGGATTCCGACTGTATGTTTCCTCCTCACTGGCTAAGAACAATTGACGAGGCCGTTGAAGCGAATAATTACGAAGCCTTTGGTGGCCCCGACACCTGTCACGAATCGTTTAGCCCGCTGTTAAAAGCCATTAATTATTCGATGACCTCCATAATAGGAACCGGCGGAACACGCGGAAACAAAAAAAGTGTGGCCAAATTTTATCCACGGAGTTTTAATATGGGAGTGCACCGAAAGGTTTTTGCAAACATTGGGGGCATGAACAAACTCCGCCACGGGCAGGATATGGATTTTTCGCAACGCATTTACGATGCAGGGTACAAAGTTGGCTTAGTTGCCGATGCTTTTGTTTACCACAAACGCCGCACCAGCTTGTCGAAATTTTACCGGCAAATTTTTAACTGGGGCGTTGCCCGAATCAACCTGGCAAATTCGCACCCATCGATGCTTAAACCAGTACATTTATTGCCGGCAATGGTAATTTTGGGCTTGCTGTTTCTGCTACTTTTTACGCTCATTTTCCCAACATTGGGAAGCCTCCTGTGGCTGCTCACGGCCATTGGCTATTTGCTTATAATTATTTGGGCATTTATTGAATCATTAACAAGATATAAAAACCTGACAGCCGCATTGCTTTCGCCTCTGACATTAAATATTCAGGTATTTGCATACGGTTTTGGCTTGTTAAAAGCCTTATGGCAAACCAAAGTTTTGCGAAGAAAAGAAGCCGAAGGTTTTGTAAAAAATTATTACAGTAAAAAGAAACTGGAAAGCCGATAAAAAATTGCAATTACCGATATCGAGTATCAGGCATCTAATATTCAGCATCTAATTATGACAAAAAAAGTTCTCATAATAACCTATTACTGGCCGCCAAGCGGAGGCCCCGGAGTTCAACGGATGCTTAAATTTGCCAAATACCTTCCTGAGTTTGGTTGGCAACCAATTATTCTTACCATAAAAAACGGAGAATACCCCGCCATCGACGAATCGCTTTACAAAGATATTCCACAAGGCTGTAAGGTTTTCAAAACAAAAGCATTCGAACCTAATTTTATCTACCGAAAGTTTACGGGGATGAAAGAAGAAGAAAAAATACCGGTGGCCAACCTGGCACAAAAAAACGTAAGCTGGAAAAAGAAACTGTCAAATTGGGTACGTCTTAATCTTTTTATTCCTGATGCAAAAATTGGCTGGATACCCTATGCGGTAAAAGAAGGAAAAAAAATTATTGAGCAAGAAAAACCTGACATTATCCTATCTTCCTCACCGCCGCCATCGGTACACCTTATTGCCCAAAAATTAGCAAAGTGGAGTGGCCTAAAATGGGTGGCCGATTTCCGCGATCCCTGGACAAATATTCATTACCTGCAAGGGCAGAACATTTCGTCTATTTCGAAAAATTATAATAAAAAACTGGAACAGAAAGTTGTTGCCAATTGCGACAAAGCCACTTGTGTTAGCGAAAACTTTGTTCATCTGATAACGACGCACAAAAAAGACAAGTTTGAGATCATTACCAACGGTTTTGACCAAGAACTGGATCATCTTCCTGAAGAAGAACTCCGAAATAAAAAATTTACTATTTTATACATCGGAGGTCTGACCTGGAATCGCTATTTCAAATCTTTCTTTTTGGCAGTGAAAGAATTAATTGATAACAAAGAAATAGACGAAAGGCTTGTAAAACTTAAGTTTGCCGGAAGTATTGAGCCAGCTATACAAAACGAGTTATCAGAACTATTCAGCGATACCGAGGTAGCTGATTTTCGGGGATACCTCCCCCACCATGAAGCGGTTAAAGAGATGCATCAGGCCGATCTGCTTCTTCTATTTCTGGAACAGGTAAAAGGCTACGAAGGGCACATTCCTGGAAAACTATTTGAATATTTGTCAACAGGTAATCCAATAATTGGAACAGGAACTAAACAAGGAGAGTCCGCAAAACTGCTTAGAAATTCGGGATGTGGAGATCTTTTTGATGCTAACGAAAAAAAGGAGATTAAAAACAGAATATTACAGATTTATACCCGTTGGAAAGAAGGAAAACCTTTAAAAGCTGAAAGCAAGTTGGTTGAAAAATATTCGCGCCGAAAATTAACGCAGGATTTGGCCAATTTGCTAAATAATATTAGCACAAAATAATTTGAATAGTATTTTTAAAGCTGGATTTGTAGCCTTGATTTTTAACAACTGATAAAAATAATGGAGAAGAACATAAATGGAAGGTGTACTAACGAACAAGGACAAACAAATAAAGCAACTCTTATCTGAAGGAGCTGATGAACGAATTTTTCTTGATACTAAGGGATTAGCAAAATACGGCATATCGTTAGTTAATACAGATATAATTAACCGAGGCTCGTGTACCGGAAGCCCGGCAACAAAGGAAGATATTTCGCGAATAAATGAATTGCTTGAGGTAAATAAAACCGAGAACGACTGGATAAAACACCAGACCTTAAAAACGCAACAATTAAAAGAGCTTCTGAACGAAACAGGAGAAGATTTATTCGAAGTTTTTTATGCCCCTTCGGGAACCGATCTGTTTTATTACCCGATAATCTTTGGCAAAATTCTTAATCACAATAAACAGCTAATAAATTTAATTACCTGCAAAGAAGAGCTGGGCTCAGGAACACCATTTGCCGCAGAGGGCAGGTTTTATGCCAATTACAACCAATTTGGCGAAACAATTACCAAAGGCGACGGTATGGTGTCACCAAACAAATTGGAAACTATTTTTTTTGAAGCCAGATCGAACGATGGGCACATATTAAACCACGAAGAAGAAATAAAACGATTGGTATACGAAAACCCCGATAAATTTATCATTGCAAATTTGGTGTATGGAAGTAAATCGGGCATTAGCGACAACATACAGGTAATTGATAAAATTAAAACCGATAACCTGATGTGGAGCATCGACATGTGCCAGTTGCGCCACAAAAAGGAAATTGTGAGAATGTTTCTTCAAAAAAATGCGATGGTGATGATAACCGGTTCAAAATTTTATCAGGCTCCACCATTCTGCGCAGCTTTGCTCGTCCCTAAAAACATTTACAACAAGCTTCTGGCAGCAGGGGCCTCTGGCAATGTTAAAAATTTCGGCAAAATATTTTCACAATACGACATTCCCGAACAATTAAGGGAAAACTTCCAGTTTCCCCCCATACTAAATATTTCGAGTTGTATACGATGGGATTTAACCATTAACGAAATTGAGAAATACTACAACATTCCGGTTGGACAAAGCGAAGAAAAAATTGACTTGTGGAATAAAACCATGATGAATGAAATTAAAAAAATCGACGAGTTTGAACTGATGCCCAACCAGGAAAAAACAAATAAAAGCATAATCTCATTTCGCATTAAAATAAACGGTTCGTACCTCAACAACAAGCAATTAAAAAATCTACATCGTACTATTGTAACATCCGACCACAGCAGTAAACTGGGAACAAAAGGACTATTTATTGGTCAGCCGGTTGCCTATGCAAATAAATCGTTCTTACGAATTGCCATTGGTTCGAAAAACGTACGTCAGTTTGTTAAAAGCGATGAACAAGACTTTAGTACCGATAAAGTTATTCTGGATATAATACGAGATAAATTATACGAATTATATGAGCATTCAGCCTAAACATGCCGAGCAGCTTTATAACGAGTCGATTGAGACGGGTGAAGCAAAAGGAGAGAAAACGCTTATCTTTTATTTAAAAGATGCCTTGAACGACAAACTCGAACTTTTGCAGAAAAGTTTTCCCGATTCAGCATTTCATACTGTAGCCATTAAAACGCAGTCTCATCCTCAAGTATTAAAGCACATTGTTGCCAAGGGCTTTGGGCTGGAAGCAGCTTCATTCGAAGAAGTTGAACTGGCAAAACAAGCAGGTGCTGCAAACGAGCATATTGTTTTCGACTCTCCTGTAAAGACCAGGCACGAAATAGAACAGTGCCATAAAAACTTTCCGGGTATTACCTTAAATGCCAATTCAATTCAGGAACTGGAAAGATACCCAAGTGATTTTTCGGGAAACCTTGGACTACGCGTAAATCCTCGCGAAAAAAGCGATGCCCCGGAAATTTTTAATTTGGCGGGCCTCGATTCGAAATTTGGCGTACCCATTTCCCAGCGAAACGAAATAATTAATGCCTGCTTAAAGCACAAAACAATAAACGGCTTACATGTTCATATTGGGTCAGGAATTAAAAACTTTCAGAATAATGTTAGCGCAGTTACAAAACTTAAAGCTTTGGCAGATGAAATAAACAGCCTCCGCGAAGCAGAAAATAATAAACGCCGGATTGAATATATCGATATTGGTGGCGGAATTCAATTTAATAACGAATTGGAAGAATTCTCCACCTCGGCTTTTGTAAGGCAATTAAAAACAATTAACGGCTTGTTCGAGCACTATAAAATAATAACTGAATACGGAAGTTTTGTACACAAAAACAATAGTTTTGTGGTTAGCGACGTAGAGTATGTTATTCCAAAACCTGCGCCTTTCCCTTCGTTAATTTATGTTCATGTGGGTGCCGATTTATTTGTACGAAAAGTCTATTCAAGCCTGCCAATTCATTACCCGGTTCACGTTATTCAACAGAATAGCAGTAACAAACTTGCGGCTTACCGAATTGTTGGACCATTGTGTTTCGAGGGAGACATTTTATATGAAAACATTACGCTGAGACAGGTAAACGAAGGCGACAAAATAATGTTTTTAAATACGGGTGCAAATACCTTAAGTATGTGGTCGGGACACTGCAACCGCTCCCTCCCGAAATTCATTTTTAAATAATTAGTTTTGCCACATATAAACTCCTTTTATTATGAAGAAAGCACTATTCATGCTGAAAAAGCTAATAGCCGACTTTAAATCGCCCAAACAACGCTACCCCATTGCCGAAGATATGCATTCGCCCACACTTGGCGATTATTATTTTGTATTTAACGAAAACCGTGTTTCTGCTGGAAAAGACCAGGCACTGATAAATAAATTCGACGAAAATGGCATTCCGATTAACAAAACTTACATTGATGTAACCGATAAAGATTTTGTTTATTTTCCAATTTCCATAGGACAAATGGGGCTGGCCGTTTTTAATACATATCTTCAAACAAAGTCGGAGCACGACAAACAACGTTTCCTGAAGTTTGCCGATTGGTTTTACAACAATGCCGATGTTAGCGAAAAGCTTGGTGCCCGATGGCTAACCGAAGTAAAACTTCCGGCTTACCAAACACCAGAGAACTGGCAATCGGCCTTTTCGCAAAGCCGCGGAATTTCCATACTTCTGCGCGCCTACCAGCTTACAGGCAAAAAAGAATATGCCGACATGGCCGAAAAAGCACTTGTTTCGTTTACCCTACCGGTTGCAAATGGCGGTGTAACATCTTTTACACAGTGGGGGCCCTTTTACGAAGAATATACCTCATCGGTGCCTACTCTTGTGCTTAATGGAAAAATATTTGCTCTTTGTGGAATCTACGATTTTGTACGTGTTTTCCCGGAAAATAAGCTGGCACGCAAATTATACAACGAGGGTATTGAAACGGTTAAAAAAAGCCTGCCTGCCTACGATATGGGCTTTTGGTCGAGATACAATTTATGTGAAGCCAATTGGTATCCGAAAATCGATCCAGCCACAATCTCTTACCAAAAATTGCATGTAACTCAATTAAAAATGCTCTACCAGTTAACCAACGACAAAGTATTTAAAGAATATATGATGCGGTTCGATAAACAAAATACCTTTTTTAATGCGGTTCGTATGTATTTCATTAAATTTAGAGCCTTAAAAAAATTAGGCAGACTTTAAACTAAAGCATTATGGCTGGAACACTACTTCTTGTATCTAACAATACGAACAGCGCTTCTGAATTTAGGGAGTTAAAAACAAAATTAGAAGAAACCAGCAAAGCTGTCTTTGGTAAATTCTTTCCTAAAATCGACTTTAAAACTCCTGATAAAAAGGCTTTTTTAATTGAATTTAGAAAAGACGATGAAGTTAAGTTTGCCTCGGACGACAAAGGCAATTGGCTAACCTATGAAGGAACGGTATTTGCCTTAAACGAAACCAAGTGGTTTAATGCTAGCAAACTCTTGCAACTGTACCTGAACAATAAAAACGAATTTCCAAATCAACTGGACGGGCATTTTGTTATAAAGCTGTACGATGCTGAAAAAAATGAGCATTTGATTATTAACGACATTGTGAAAAACAAAACGAATTTTGTTTGTTCAACAAAAGATTTCACAATGTTTACGCCTTTTTTGGCAACCACAGCTGCCATAAAAAAACCAACACCCGATTTTGAAGCGCTTAATGAATTTCTGTGGCGCTACTACATTGTTTCGTGGAAATCGATACTCGAAGGAGTCTCTCATTTACAGCCGGCCTCGGTTTATACCATTTCAAATAACACGGTCAGTCGAAGCGAATACTGGCAATGGCCAAAAACCCAAACTAAACGCTCTTTTAAACAAACTGTTGACGGGATGTGCGAGCGCATGAAAGAGTCGGCAAGGCTAGTGGCCGGCAAATTCGGAAAGCCATCTATCGATTTTACAATGGGGCAAGACAGTAGGCAGGTATTATCGGCTTATACAAACCAAAAAATCGATTTTACCACTTCTATTTACGGGAAAGCCGATTTTCTTGAAGTGGCCAAAGTAACGGAGGCTTGTGCGAAGTTTGGCTTTGAGAATGACAATATTCAACTTAACAAAGATTATACCGACGAATTGTGGAAACACTTTAGCACCGCAGTTTTATTAGGTAGTTGCGACGAACCCGGCTATTTACTGGGGCGCATAAATTACATGCGTAAACAACAGGCTAAACAGGCCAAAGTATCGGTTAACGGAATGGATGGAAACCCATACAAAAACGGTCTTTGGGACGATATGTACATGCTTAATCTGTACCGCGAGCCCAAATCGTTTAAAGTTGGTCATTTTGTTAAACTACGAACATTAAGCACGCCCTACCACGACAGCTTTTTTACTTCGCAATTTTTGTCGATAAAAAACAACTCCGAAAATTATTTCAAACAACTTATCGAAACTTTTAATTCGGGTTACGAAGGCTGTCCGGTTTCGATGCAAGTGGATCGTTTTGATATTTACCACTGGAAAAATTTTGTTACCACTTCAAATAACTCGGGGAACCTTTTGCACAACTCCATTTCACCACTGTATTTACGGCGAAACCTCGATTGGGCATTGCCAGTTCCTGCAAAATGGAAATTTAACCAATCGGCATTTCAACGGGCAATTGTTTACCAGCTTGACCCAGAGCTGGCTAAACTTAAGACCGATTTTGGCGGAGTAAACATGGTGCCAAAGAATTTATTCACTTTTATTCCTCATTACATCCGCTTTATCTTTTTCCAAACCAATCGTTTAAGAAAGAAAATAAAGTCGAAACTTGGTTTTTCGGTGGTTACCCACCTTCAGGAAGCCTGGGATTATATACCCTTGTACCAAAAGCTATTGCGCGACCCACAGCTAAAACAGCACCTTGTTTACGATGCGATGAATTTAAACACCATTCTGAAAAAAGAAGAATGGCAAACATTTTTGAAAAAATACGACCAACCCCAGGATTTAAAAATGAAAGACTTCGAGTTTCTGTTTAAACTGGTAAGTGTGGAGTATTTTTTAAGCGAAGCAAATAAATGGAAATAATATGAAGGTCCTTTTTAATTGCAAAAACATACCACAACCTCCTGCAAAAACAAATAAGAACATTTATGGCTGAGAAAAAAATACTATATATTTATTTGGTAAATACCACATTTGTTAAGACTGATTATGAAATTCTAAGTACCTCATCAGCTGTTGACAAGTACTGTTTTGTTCCTTCAAAAAAGATGATTTCATTGCTTACTCAGTTAGTAAAACAGTTGGTATTCTTACTGATAAAAGGCTGGAAATACGATGCTTTCTATATTTGGTTTGGCGATTACCATTCTTTATTGCCCATCCTGTTTGCCAAACTTACGGGGAAAAAATCATATTTAGTTGTTGGTGGCTATGATGTTTGCCGGATTCCTGAATTGCAATATGGCTCTTTCTATAAAACCATAAGAGGCTGCTTTACCATAAAATCAATAAAATATTGTTCTGTCAATTTAACGGTGTCAACATTTGTTGATAGAATTGTAAGATACATAGCGCCGAAGGCAAATAGAAAATTAATATATAATGCTGTACGTTTAAATAATAAAACAGGGATTTCAGAAGTACCAAAAGAAAATATCATTCTTACCGTTGGCGTAATTCCTTCAAAACAAGTATTCCTGAGAAAAGGAATTGATACATTTATCGAAACCGCCAAACTACTTCCTCAATATAAATTTGTATGTGTAGGTATCCGTTCAGAATTATTAAATGAAATGAAGACTACGTTACCTGCAAATATCTTTTTTTATCAGAAAGTAGAGCAGCAGGAGTTGGTTGATTTTTATAATAAAGCAAAGGTTTATGCCCAGTTCTCCCGAATGGACACCTTCTGTTTAACTTTGGCAGAGGCCATGACATTTAACTGTATTCCTGTTATTACCAATATTGGAGGTATGCCAGAAGTGATGGGAAATGCAGGATTTCTAGTAAAACGAGAACCTGAAAAGATTGCGAAAATTATTGAAAAAGTGATGAAAGATAAAGTTGCAATTGAAGAAGATGGAGCCAGCCGTATAGCAAAAATGTTTAGTATGGCCATGCGCAAAGAAAAACTGCTAGCTCATATTAGCGAAATCTGAAACAAATTGAAATAACTACTCCAATTTAAATTAAGTTGCTGTAGTGTATATTCCGATTATCTTTTGCTTTTACAATACAAAATTATTGCAATTTATCAGCACAGAGCCGAAAAGGCTATAGCTTTGTAACTACGGTGTAAATTCAAATTATATAAAAAATACCACCTAAAATACCGTAGTGATGAAGTTGATTAATTCCCTGCTATCATCTTTTTGTTTTTTAGACACTTCCTCATATCGCCCTAATGCCCTCTCTTTCATTCTTTTATACAAATCCTTATCGTAGATTAGTTGTAATAATCTATTTCCTATTTCAGATAGAAGGTAAGGATTAAAAAACAGAACCCCTCTGTCACAAATCTCTGTAATTGAAGAATTTACCGAGGCGATGACGGGAGTCCCATATCTCATGGCTTCTAAGGGAGGAATTCCAAACCCTTCTTGCAGACTAGGATAAATAAAGCAAAAGGCATTTTTATAAAAAGATTCAAGTTCATCTATCGGAACATAGTCAAGAAAAATAAACTGATTTGGGTTGTTTACCTTTTTCAAGCCTTTAGCTTCTTTTGTACCCAATACAACAATTTTTTTATCCGCTAGTTGTTTGTCGTCTATTAACTTATCAAGAGCTTTAATTGCCCGATATGCGTTTTTAAACCACCGGTTCGCGCTTGTAAGAAGCAAATAGGATTGATTTGATAATCCATATTTTTTTTCCAAATCAACTGTGGCAATATTAGCCAACTCTAACGGTAAAGGAAGAGGACAGTAAAATACCTGAATATTCTCTTTGGGGAAAGAAGGGAAATGTTGAAAAATTGAATATTTTGTATGCTCTGATACTGTAATTATTTGCAACCTGGGATGATTGATAAACTTGACAATGTTGTTTATATAACGTTTTCTATCTATTTGAAGATTTAATAAGTTAGCAACATAAAGTTTGATTTTTTTTGCAAGTGAACCTGCATATTTATAACGCGTTTCATCATTGTTAATTTCAATAAATCTGAGATCGTGAACAGTGACAATTGGGGTAATATCTTCCCGAATAGTTACCTCAGTATTTTTCAATGCTCCAAAATAAACTTTTGAATATTTTTGTTTATGAATAAGGTCTTCTATCTCAGCAGTATTTTTACAACGAATAACCTTACATCCATAAACATTTGCAATCTCAGTCAGCTTATCATCAAAGTTCCCTTCATCGAGATAAAAAGCATCAATATTATTACAATTTTGAATTAATTGTTCGAACACATAACGAGTATATATTCCAGAACCGTTAGCTATCCAACTTGCAGGAGTAATATCGAAAAGTATCCGTCCCATTCTTATTAGAATTAATTTTATAGTAGTTTTGTTTTCATATAAAAAATCACATGCAAATATTCGCTATTATTTTAAATTATAAAAGTTTTCAGGATACAATTACCGTAGTTGAAAACTTAAAACAACAACAAAAAATAGATTTAAATATCATTATTGTAGATAATGATTCTCCAAATGAATCATTTGAAATACTTTCCAGAGAATTCAATAATGATTCTATGGTAACTGTCCTTCAAAGTGGAAGAAACGGTGGTTTTAGCTATGGGAACAACATTGGATTGAAATATATTGACAAGTTTAATCCACAATTTGCTGTCGTACTAAATAATGACATTCGCATTGATAATAAATTGTTGTTTTATAACCTTACAAAAGAATTTGACAATTATCCCAATTTGTACGTATGTTCGCCAATAATGAAAGATGACAAAGGAAGATCTTTTATGGGATTTAGGATTCCTTCTATTTGGGTCAGCATAATTATAGCTGAACATTTTTGCAATAAGCACCTAAAAAGGTTTATCAACTGGTACCGTTTCCCATTAGACGACAAAAATGAGAAAGTGGATTGTTTATACGGTTCTTTTTTATTCTTCGATTACGATAAATTTAAACAATTAGGCTTCTTTGATGAGGGTGTCTTTTTGTATACTGAAGAAGAAATTATTGGTTATAAAATAAGACAGGCAGGCGGGCTTAGTCTCTTGTGTAAAAAATACAATTACCTCCACTTTAGGTCCAAAACCATCAACTCATCAACCAGTGAAATTGAAAGAATAAAACTTAATTCAACAAGTCGTTCTTATTTTCATAAAACATATACCAAAAGTCCCAGGCTTCTTATTAGTATTTTGAAATGTATGTATAAGTTTAGAATTTTTGAGGAACAGTGCATCAATGGAAAATCCTGAGATTCTTTACACCATTCAGAAATTACTCAAAATGCAGCTTATATTCTTTCCTTCCTTTTCGCCACCGCATATTTATATATCTCATAATCCTTGGCATGAAATGATTTTATCTTTGTGAAGAGTTCTTCCGAAATTTTTTCAGAATAAAGCCCCATATTATCAGGATTAGTATTCATCCTAGGAATAGAACTTTCCTTATAGCCATGCAGGTAATTTTTTATAAAAAAGGATATGTCATCATCGAAGTGTTCAGTAATTCCAATAAAGTCGAATTCTTCTATTGGAAAATTCCATAAAAATTTAGAATAAAAGTTTTCCATCTCAGGCGACAAACAAAATTTCTCTAAGCTCCAAGCCTCTTTAATAACCTTCTTGTGCAAAGAACCGGAATTAACATTACATGTCCTTTGCCAAAAATAATAATGTGATATTAACCGTTCTGTAGGTTCTCTTAACCAGGTTATAAAGTAAGTATTTTCATCATTTAATAGTTTCCTGTATTTATAGGGTAAAAAATGTCCATGAATACACTGAATTCCTCTCATTTTATAATAAGCCCGCTTCATTGAAGTAAATCTCTTATCAAATTTTATTACATCTCTGGTCCTTTCTTCTAATGACTTGTTAATTGGCATATCATTATAATCTTCCTTGAATGAATGACCATAATTTTTTTTCAGTATTTCTTTGAAACTAGAACCTCCTGCCTTGGGTGTGTGTAGTGAAATAATCATGTACTCTATGCTTAAGTTAGAATGTGGAAAAGAAATAAAACGTGCCTTAGGAAATATGAGAATGGCAAATATTAGAAACGTTCGCCCTAACTCTAAAATTATCCTTTTATCAACAGATATGTATTCCCTTATTTTTTATTTTGTTTTGAAGATCTTCTATCGTTTTATTATTTGGAATTCGGATATTCTTTTTTGAGATATAGTTTGGTTTAAATATTTTGCTTATCGGGTAATATTCCAGATTAAATCCCCAATCGTTAAGCTGTTTAATAATTTGTTTATCCTTCTTTTGAATGGTTTCGACGGAAACGACCAAGGTATTAGTTTTGCTAATGGCAGAAAGAATCTTTTGATAATAGATTATGGTACTATTGGTATAAATTCGTTTGTATTGTATGGTTTTGTATTTTCTGAGCAATAACTGGTAAAAATATTTATCTATTAGACTTTTTCTTTCTATTGAATCTAATCCCTTTATTTTTCTATTTAACAGAGATATGATAATGCTTTTATAATCTCTTAAGATTACAATTGTTTTTAACTCGGGTGTTAATTTAAGATAATCGTTAATAAAAAGACACGTTCTGGGATCTTTCCAACCCCATGCTGTATCTGCATGCATATCCTTATGATTAATTAATGTTTTTAATTTTTCAATTTCTTGTGTTGTGGGAGCAAATTTGTTAATCCCTTTAAATCCTCCATAAGGAATTTCATGATTCGAAAGAATTTCTTCGTGAAGATTATGGAAATCAATATCCTCAAAATGTCCATCCTTATTTGTTGGAGAAGATCCTAAGAGATCCATCCCAATATTTAAGCCACACTTTTTCAACCATTGTGCAGTTAAAGAAGTGCCAGAGCGATGCATCCCTAGTAGAATTAAAATATTATTGTTCATTAATATAATTGTTTATTGGAGCCCTTCGTTTACCCGAGTGCCAAGTATTCTTTACTAATTCTTTTATTTCAATTATTACCTTACGGTTGCAAATATAGTTTAATACAACATATGCAATGCAACCCGAAACAACTTGTAATAGCAGGGTGAAAAAATTAAGTTCCAGAAAACTCTCCATAATAATTATTAGAACACCCATTAATGTTGCTGTTAAGAGAGCCGGAAGAACATCACTAAAAATCTCACCAACATTATAATTAATTATTCGTTTTGCATAATAAAACACCCAGCTAAGCCCAATAAATTCAGTAAGCGGCAATCCTAATACCAGCAATTTTAATTTAACGTTTAGTGCTACGCCAATAAAAACCAATAAAATACAAATAGAGTTACGAAGAATGCTAAACCTAAGGCCAATTTCAAACCTTCCGAGGGCTCTTATATAACTATTGATGGGTACTTTTATTGTTGAAAAAACAGTCGCAATTGATAATATCTGCAGATAGTAAACGCTAGGCAACCATTTTTCGGTCAACGAAATTAAAACAAATGGTTTTGCGATGGCCACAAAACCAATTATCGCCGGTAAAGAAATAAATGTTGTATATACAACATTTTTTCGAACCGCATTTTTTAACCTGGGGATGTCATCTTGCATCAAAGATTGAACTGGATAAAGCACAGTTTGCATCGAAGTTGTAATCAGGTTTCCAACCCGATTCTGTAATTTTTGCCCTTGGCTAAAAAAACCAACATCGTTGGTTGTAAAGTTCTTTCCAATCAGCACTAAATAAATATTATTTCCAATAGTGCCAATAATACCTGCGGTAAAAACCTGCATACTCTTTTTAAAAAGTTGTTTAAATACCTGAATATTAAAACCCAGCGATGGAGTCCAATTATTTATAAACCATATGGTAATGGAAAAAGTGGCACTTTGCAAAAGTGTCATTATTATTAAAGCCCAATATCCGAGTCCCATTTTGGCAAGAACAATACCTGCCACAACAGAAATAATTACAGCCACGAGGTTAATTTTGGACAGGGTTCTGAACTTAAGATTTTTTTCCAGAATAGTTTGATGTATGATACCAAGGGAAACAAAAATCAGATTTAATCCTAATACACGTGCTATTTGGACAAGTTCGGGTTCGTTATAAAACTTTGCAATATACGGTGCGCCTAAAAAAATAAAGAGGTAAAAGAAACAACTTACAAAAAGGTTAAACATAAAGACCACATTGAAATGGTCGTGTGTAATATTTCTCCCCCGCTGAATGAGGGTAGCCCTGAAACCACTATCAATAAAAACCTGCGAAATACCAAGAAATATGGCCATCATCCCAATTAATCCGTAATCGTCAGGAGATAGAATGCGAGCAATGTAGATACCGGAGATAAATTGAACACCTTGTGTTCCTCCGTTTTCAATGAATTTCCAGACAATTCCTTTTGCTGCTTTCTGTTTTAAGTCTTGTGACATTTTATATTGCAGAGCGATTTATGAACTTCTTACAGAAAATAATATAGGCCAAAATTTATACAAGCGTTAATCTCAAATTTCATTCAACCTTGCCACTAACAGTATCTACATCCACCCTGTTTGGGCATCCCCATTCCCCATCTTAATACCTTGTAAGGCATAGACTTCTAAAATTATAATATTCGATATTTCGGAGCTACTCTTTTCGATATTTTCGAAACTGAAAAGCTGACATAACTTTCATCTTATTAAAAATGTTTGTTTTCTATGGTATAAGATGGAACTCGCATGTCTATAATAAATCACTTATGTGTGAAGACTCTCTCATGCTCGTTTCATCGATAAACTAATTTACAATGGACAAAGCTACAACTTTCCTTACAACGAACTGCAGGTTGTTCGAATTATAATGATGTCTAATTGTCACACCTCCTTCGCTATGGTATAAAGCGGTTGTGCGTGTTGGATTAAAAAATTATGAAATGAGTTTAGCCTGACTTTTGACACCCATTAACCAGAAAATTAGATTGCGTTTTAAAAACGAAGCTATTTCCCTGGAGACATTAAGCCTTTGACCGTTTGCAATATTTTGTGTATTATATTTGTCAAATCTTCAGATATATTAAGCACTAAAACCAAGCCAACAAATAGAATACTGAAGATTAAACTATCCAATCCAATATTAAGCACAAGAAGCTCTGTATCAGGAATTAAATTCACAACAAACACAGTTAGTCCTGCCAGGGCCAGAACATATAAATGTTTATAGCTGTAACAAAATAGTCCGAATTTAATTTTTATGAAGCCCACTACAAGAACTGTTCTTATCGTATACGTACACAATACAGCAATAGCGGCGCCAGTAATTCCCCAAATAGGGATAAATATTGAATGGAATAAAACTGTGTATAAAATTTGCGAGCCAGTAATCAACGTCGATACCTTATAATATCTTGAAGTAACAATAATAACACCTCCGGTAGAATTGGAAATGCGAATAAGCACACCCAATGAGTACAAAATTAAAACCCATTTCCCTTGTGCGTAAGCAGGCGGAAGTGTGGCAAAAATATTATCGATGTTTACAACTATTCCAGCAAAAATCAATGTCCCAAGAATGGTTTGAGTCAAACTGGCTTTTTCGTAAATTTCACCAATGTGCTTTATTCGGTTCTCCTTCCACGACTGCGCAATAATTCCGGTAGATATTTTAACCAGAGACCTTGAAGGAATCATAATTACAGTTGCAAATAATGCACATACGCTAAATATTCCCACATGCTCTAACGAGAGATAATGGTTTATCAATAGTTTATCGATATTATTAGTTAAGGTACCACTTAGTCCGTTTATAATCCCAAATGCTGATACAATTACCATTTCTCGAACGAGGGGCCGCTTTAAGAAGTCAAATTTTGGCTTCAAATGAAATTCTCCCCTCCGTATAAGCACAATCAACAATGGAAAAACAGGTAAAGCCAGTGAAAATACATAACCATAAAAGAATCCCCGATAACTGATAAGTTCGAATGAAAAAAGAATAATAAGCCCCAGATTTAGGGTTTTATGTACAAATTCGCTCCAAAACGCACCGGTTGTGGCATCGTATAAAACCCGGTTGTAAGTGTCGAGCAGACGAAAAAAAATACGGAAAAAGAGAAGAGGTACCAAAAGTACGATATACTCCACCAGTAAAGGCGACTTTTCCAAATTCGCCTCAACAATCGATGGCTTTAACACAAAAAAAGTAATCGTACTTAATACAAAACCCGTTAATCCGGTTGCTACCAAAACAAATAAAAATCCATTGTGGTTATTTCCTTTATCTCTGAATTCAGGAAACATTCTGTTAATCACACTCCCAAATCCAAGTGATGAAAAGTTGGAGAAGATGGTAGTCATTGCCATAAAGATCTGAACGAGCCCAATTTGTTCAGGATTAAAAAAGTTGGGCATTATTATCCCAACGTTAATATAACCAATAACAAGGCCTAAATACGACCAGATACTACCTTTTAATGACTGTCTGATAATAATTCCCATCAAACCGAAGATTAGCCAGAACTATTTTTTATTGTCTTTTACCACCCCAAACTGAAAATGATACCAGGCCCGTTCGTGAAAATAGTAAAGCCCAATTTTTATCACCACATCGGCAAAGCCAATTGCCATCCCAAAATCCAGATTTCCGGTTACTATCCAGCCAATTACGAAGGTAGTAAGAGAAGCAATAACGCGCCATGTTAATGCTTTTGCCAAATGTCGTTGTGGTTTTACTGTCATGTTTTATTATTAAAAAAAGCCAAATTTAAATTTTCTGAATCTATCTTACTGCATCGTGAATATTAAAAAATGACACCCAACTTCGATGTTCTAACTTTTTCAATACCATAGAAATCACACCTTTACCACAACCTCTTTACTAAGAAAAAGATTAACTGCAATAAACAATTTTTTCACGAATTACCTCAAAAACCATTTCAACCGAGTCTTCCAGCGAAACAACAGATGTATCAATCACCACATCAGCATCCATCGGTTTTTCGAAGGGTGCGTTAACTCCGGTAAAGTCTTTTATTAATCCTTGCCGGGCTTTTTCATAAAGGCCTTTTACATCGCGCTGTTCGCATACTTCAATGGGAGTATCAACAAAAACCTCCACAAAATCGTCTTCACCAATAATTTCTTTTGCCATCTGTCGTATTTCATTGGTTGGACTTATAAAAGCACAAAGCACAACTACCCCACAGTTCATAATCAATTTCGAAACTTCGGCAATACGTCTGATATTTTCCAGGCGATCTTCCTGAGAAAACCCCAGGTTATTATTGATTCCGGAGCGAATATTATCACCATCAAGCAACTGGGTAAAATACCCCATTTCGAATAATTTTTTCTCTACTGCCGACGAAAGAGTAGTTTTACCCGAGCCCGAGAGTCCGGTAAACCAAATTACCTTTGCCTTTTGTTTCAAACGCGTTTCTTTTGCCTCGCGCGATACTATTTTATCGAATACAGGATGTATATTTTTCATGTTATTTTTGTTGAAAGCCCGGAAGTGAGCCCCCGAAGAAAACGAAACTCTTCGGCGAAGCTACACGCTTGTATGAAACCAGCCTTCTTTATATTTTTATCTTAACTGCTGCAAATATAAGTTTATTCTTTTTTTGTCAAATCGTTTTCTCTGTCCTTTAGCGCTCCGCAATCGTAGTGCATCCCATTTAACTTCTCTGCCAGGGTTCAAATACTCACCATTGTAACAGTACGATAATTCACCTTTTTATCGAAAAAATTCGTTCTGTTGATTAAAATTCAACGACTACCCAAGCTGAGAATACACGTTTGGCAAATCAAACTTTATTTCAATGGCTTCGCCTTTCTTATATAATCGGTTAACTCGATACTTGCTCGGGCATCGGCAATACCAAAGCCATTACCATTGAGGATGTTCCTATAGGTAACAGTATGTAAGTCGGTAAATCCTCCGCTAAATTCTACTTCATGGCCATCTACTGTAATCGAACGATAAGTGCGTATTCCCCGATCGGTTGAATAAGCAGGCAAATCATTTGAATCGAGGCTTAAAAACCAGCGCACGCGGGCTTTTTCCAACTGCAAATAACCGGCAGCTTTATCGGCTTCGTAAGCTTCCACACTATTTTCTTTTACATTGCCAAAAATCCAGGTTAGCATATCAAAAAAATGAATTCCTATATTGGTGGCTATACCCCCCGATTTATTTACATCTCCCTTCCAGCTTTTCTGATACCACTTTCCTCGTGAGGTAATGTACCTTAAATCAACATCATAAATCTTGTCTTCTCCCTCATCAATTTTCTTTTTTAATTCAAGAATTGCTGGATGGTACCTCAATTGCAATACTGTAGAAAGCTTTCGTCCGGTTTCAGCCTCCAACTTATCAATTTTGTCTAAATCTTCAGCATTCACAACCAATGGTTTCTCGCAAATCACATCGCAGCCATTTTTTAGGGCGAGCCTAATGTGCGAAAAATGCAGGTAGTTAGGAGAACAAATACTAACGATATCAACAGGTTCTCCGGCCTCACGCGCTTTGGTAAGAAAGTCAATTAATTCGGTTTCGCTCATCACAAACTCTGCTTCCGGGAAATAGCTATCTATTCTACCCATCACATCAAAACAATCCATGGCGCAAACCAGGGTGTTACCGGTTTCTTTTATAGCCCGGATATGTCTCTCCGCAATGTATCCTGCGGCTCCAATTAAAACAAATCGTTTCATTTTTATAGTCGTGTAATATTCATATTGAGAACTGAGAACCTGGTAGCCTGAACTCAGTCTTTATGAGCGTAATAAAAGGATAAATTTATAACTTATAAACTTTCTCCGATGCTTCTTTAATAACATTTCGTAAATCAACCACCAGTCTTGAGTTTTCTTCAATAAAACGGGCATCGAATGCCGAATGATTAGTAGTTATAACAACGCAATCGGAACTGTCTAAAATATCAGATGTTAAGCCAACTGAAGTCAATTTATTTTTTTCATTGGTAACCATATCCCGAATAAATGGATCGTGGTATTTTACCTGGGCGCCTTTTTTTATCACCTCGTCAATGATTTTTAATGCCGGCGACTCACGATCGTCGTTAACATCGGGTTTATAGGCAACACCCAGAAACAGAATTTTACTACCGTTTATCGACTTTTTGTGTCTGTTTAAAGCTGAAGTAATTTTCAGTGTCATACGGTGTGCCATTAGCAAATCGACGTGACCGGCAGTATGAATCATCGACAACTCAAAATTAAATTTCCGTGCAATACTTTCCAGGTAAAACGGGTCTAAAGGAATGCAATGACCTCCAATTCCGGGGCCCGGGTAAAAAGCCTGAAACCCAAATGGTTTTGTACTGGCCGCTTCTATTACTTCCCAAATATTAATATCCATTTTCCCGGCAAGCAATGCCATTTCATTCATCAAACTAATATTGACAAGCCGATAGGTATTTTCCAAAATTTTTACCATTTCAGCCGCACGGGGAGAACTTACCAGATGCACGTTTTCCACTGCCAGTTTATAAATGGCTTCGCCAACCTCCAGGCCATCTTTACTTATAGCGCCTAAAACTTTGGGTGTATTTTGCGTGGTAAATTCTTTATTTCCGGGATCCACTCTTTCGGGCGAGTAGGCCACCCAAAAATCCTTCCCTTCTTTTAGTCCCGATTCCTTTTCGAGAATTGGCAACACAAAATCTTCAGTAGTAGTTGGATAAGTAGTACTTTCCAGACTAATAAATGTCGCGGGGCTCAGGTTCTGACCAATTTGCCGACATGCAGATTCAATAAACGACATATCGGGTTTTCGAAATTTATCGAGAGGCGTGGGTACACAAATAAACAGGGCATCGCAATTTTTTAATTCTGAAAAATTGCTTGTCGCTGAAATTAATTTCCGGGCGACAAAATTGCTAAACAAATGATTGTCGATATCTGAAATATAATTCTCTCCAGCATTTACTTTGTCAACCTTTTCTTGCGAAGTATCAAATCCTTTTACCGGAACATTTGCATGGGCAAAACTAACAGCCAATGGCAATCCCACGTATCCCAGGCCAATTATTCCAACCTGCAACTGATTGGTTTTTATCTTTTGTACGATCTCTTTTTTTCTACTCATCTGCTATTAATCTGAGTTTTTCGTTGTCCAACTCGTATTTTTCTCCGGTTTCAGAGCAAATTAAGTCTTCACCTAAAATGGCACCAGAGCGGCTTACCCAGCCGGCTTGCCGAGCCGGCACGCCAATCATTAAGGCATAGGGTTTCACATCTTTGGTGATTACAGCCCCGGCTCCAATCATACAATACTCGCCGAGTGTTACCCCACAAATAATTGTTGCATTAGCGCCTACCGATGCTCCTTTTTTTACAAAGGTCGATTTAAATTCATGTTTTCGCTCCACAGCGCTTCGGGGATTTATAACGTTAGTAAAAACCACTGCTGGTCCCAAAAAAACGTCATCTTCGCAAATAACACCTTCGTAAAGCGAAACATTGTTCTGTACTTTCACATTATTTCCAAGTACAACCTTGTTCCCCACAAATATATTTTGCCCAAGAATACAGTTTCTGCCCATTTCGGCAGTCCCCATTACATGGCAAAAATGCCAGATTTTGCTCCCTTCTCCAATTTGAGCGCCTTTATCGATTATTGCTGTTTCGTGTGCGTAATATTTACTCATTATACATTTTTTCACTTTGGAGAAGCTAAGGTGCAGCGTGTTTTCTTTGCGCCTTAGCACCTTTGCAATCAACTATTATTTATCATATTCACCCTTTGGTGCCCTCTTTGCGCCACTGCGCTTAATTTCAAAAAAAACTTTTATGCTATTTACAATATACCCAAGCTGCTCCTCATCCAACTCGGTATGCATAGGCAAAGATAATACAGTCTGCGTCAAATTTTCGGCCACAGGAAAATCACCTTGCTTATAGCCTAAAAAATGATAGGCCTCTTGCAAATGCAAAACTCCAGGATAATAAACCATCGTGGGTATTCCTTTTGTATTTAAAAAAGACTGAAGTTCGTCGCGTTTTTCTGTTTTTATTGTATACTGATGAAAAGTGTGAGAACTATACTCTGCCCGCGTGGGAAGCTCAATCCCCTCAATTGCTTTTAAATGCGAATCGTAAAAAGCGGCAGCCTTCTGACGTGCTTTTATGTGTTTATCAAAATATTTCAGTTTCACCTCTAATATGGCCGCCTGCAGACTATCGAGGCGCGAGTTAAGACCAATTCGTTCGTACTGATATTTGGCTTTCATTCCGTGATTAGCAATGGAGCGAATTGCAGTTGCCAGTGCTTTGTCGTTTGTAAAAACGGCACCTCCATCGCCAAAAGCCCCCAGATTTTTCGACGGAAAAAACGAGTTACACCCAACATGTCCAATGGTTCCTGCTTTTTGCTTCGTGCCATTGGTAAAAATATAATCTGCTCCCAATGCCTGACAGGCATCTTCAATTACAAATAATCTGTGTTTTCCGGCACTATTAAGTATTGCTTCGAGGTTGGCACACTGACCGAACAAATGCACGGGTAGAATAGCCTTTGTTTTATCGCTTATTGCTGTTTCAATTAAATCTGTGTTTATCGTAAACGTATCGGGGCAAACATCAACAAAAACCGGTTTAAGTTGCAAATGACAAAGCACTTCGGCTGTCGAAACAAAGGTAAAAGGCGTTGTTATCACCTCGTCGCCGGGTTGAAGATCCAAACTCATGAATGCCATTTGTAACGCATCGGTACCGTTGCCGCACGAAATAACATTTGTTTGAAGATACTCGGAAAGTCTCTCTTCGAAATCCAACACCTTTCCGCTTTTTATAAAATGAGTCGACTTTATCACCTCCTGTATCGCCTCATCAATCTCCGTTTTCATTGTGAGGTATTGACCATAAATATCGGACATGTGAATGATTTGCATAATCTGCCTGAATTGTATCTAATAAACTTTAAAAGTATAAAAATAGTATACAGAAAAGGCTATTCCGGTTATATTTTAGTCTCTTATCGCTGAAAACAAAAAACATTACCATTTTGAAGGAAGATAAACTCCTACCGCTCTCCTTCTTTTAAACCAAGGAGTGACAAGTAGCTCCGCAATTAGTTGATTAAAAATACCGCTTTGAACAGACAGATTATTTTTCGCTTAAACAAGGCCAAAAATGATAGAATAACTATAGCTATGGTACCATTTTCTAAGACCCTTTTCACGCTTAATCCGACTCGAAAAACAGGGACTGCAATTTTTTTTAATAATTTTGCGAATAACATTTTAAGAGATACTTTTACAGCTTAATAAGCAAAGAGAAGTTCAAAAAAATGGCCACAATTCCCAAAAACAAGAAACATAATAAAACTGGCAAGAAGATACGTGAATATAATAAAGGAAGGGTATTTACTATTCTGTACCTTCTTATTATTCTTATTTCATTTTTTAAAGTTTATCCTTACATTTTCGACAAAAAACTAAACCTTAATGGTGACAACGCGAATTATTATGTTCTGGGAGCAGCATTAAGTCAGGGCAAAGGGTACACCATGATATCCTCTCCTTCTAATCCACCCGAAAACCATTATCCTCCAGGCTATCCGGTAATTGTTGCAACTGTAATGAGCATTTTTTCAACCCAAATAGACGCCATTAAACAAGCTAACGGGTTCTTTTTATTACTTTCAATTATAGCTCTTTTCTATTTGTTTTATAAGATTATAGACAACATACATATAAGCTTTATTGCCACTCTTTTTATTCTCCTGAATAAGAACATCCTGGAGTATTCAACGATAATGATGAGTGAGATATCATTCTTATTTTTCTCAATACTCTGCCTGATTCTTGTAACCCAAATCGATGAAAAAATTGCTTTTTTTAAAAACTGGAAGTTTTTATTGCTAATTCTGCTTGTTTCCATTAGCTACTATATAAGGTCGGCAGGTTTGGCCCTGGTAGGTGGAATCGTTTTAGTATACTTACTAAATAAGAATTGGAAATATTTGCTCGCTTTTATCAGTGGTTTTGTTTTGTTAGCGCTCCCATGGTATATAAGGGGAAGCAGATTGGGAGGAAACAGCTACATTAAATCGTTGTTTTGGAAAAATCCGTACAGAACCGAATTGGGCAGAGCCGATTTAGGCGATTGGGCATTACGTGTTTATAACAACTTCATGCGTTATTTAACACACGAAATCCCCAACGCTACCATTAATTCGGTTAACCTTAAGCAAGGGACGCCAGCCGATTGGCAACATTGGATAATTGGCATCGCGTTAGTTGGATGTATAATTTTTGGGCTCATTAAGCTAAAAAAATACCAATTTGTAATTTTTAGTTACTTATTAGGAACCTTTGGTATTATGCTACTATGGCCGGAGGTTTGGTTTGGGCCGCGCTTTATCTTACCTATAGTTCCTCTGCTTGTGTTTCTTATAATTGTGGGCATTTACAATTTACTGCTAATGGGTTCCCGTTATTTAAAGTTGAAAAGTTCGTTTACTCAGGCCGTTGTTCTTCCTCTTTTATTTTTAGCTTTTCTCCCACTATATACGCCCAGTATTCATGCCATGCATAAAAATGCTAAAAATGTATATCCCAAAAACTACCAAAACTATTTCGACCTGGCAAAATGGGCAAATAAAAACACTCCGGAAGATGCTATTTTTGCCTGTAGAAAAACAGCCTTCTTTTATTTATTTTCTTCAAGAAAGGCAATCGGTTATGCCCATTCTTTGGATCGCGAAAAAGTTATTGAACAGCTTATAAATAATAACATCGACTATGTCGTTCTCGATCAGCTAGGCTATTCATCAACAGGCTTATACCTTCTCCCGGCAATAAAACGTTATGGCGAAAAATTTAAACTGGTACAAAAAACAAAAAAGCCAGAAGCTTACCTCTTTGAGTTTAAACCCGATTTAGGCTATTGGGGCGAATGGAAAGATGACAAACGCAGTGGCCAGGGAATCTATAATTGGGGAAATGGCCTAAAATATGAAGGACAATGGGAAGACGATAAACGAAACGGAGAAGGAACATTATATTTAGCCAATGGAAACCAATTAACGGGTACCTGGAAAGACGACAAGATGAACGGGCGATTTATTTTAAAATCAAAAGACGGTGCAATAATTGAACAAGCTATTTACGCAGACAACAAAAAAACCAGAACCATTAGCCCAAGGTAGAACATGCAACTTATTAAACTTTCAATTGTAATACCTGTTTACAACGAGGAATTATACATAACCAAAATTTTAGATAGAGTATTAGCCATAAAACTTACCAACAACATAAGAAAAGAACTTATAATAGTAAATGACTGCTCAACGGATAACTCTGAAGAAATCATTCAAAAATACATTCAGGAACACCCAGAACAGGCTATAAACTATTACCGGCACGATATAAATCAAGGAAAAGGAGCCGCTTTGCACACAGGGATTTCAAAAGCCACAGGCGATTATTTAATTATTCAGGATGCGGATCTTGAGTACGATCCTGAAGAATACAGGTTATTAGTTGAACCTGTACTAAAAGGAGATGCTGATGTGGTTTATGGTTCGAGAATGCTAAGCACGCACCCTCACCGTGTATTGTTCTTTTGGCATACCATTGGAAATAAATTTCTTACCTTTTTATCGAATATGTTTAACAACCTGAACCTTACGGACATGGAAACTTGTTACAAACTCTTTCGAACAGAAATTATTCAAGGTTTAAACCTGAAAGAAAAACGATTTGGTTTCGAACCAGAAGTTACTGCTAAAATATCAAGAATGAAGAACATTCGTATTTACGAGGTTGGAATTTCATATTATGGAAGGACATACGATGAAGGCAAAAAAATAAACTGGCAAGATGGATGTCATGCCATCTACTGTATTTTTAAATACGGACTTTCAAGAAAATAATGTGTCTTTGCTCCTAAACCCAATAGCAGAACAACTCGAAATTTAGCAAATAAAACAAACCATTTTTTTAAAGTTCCGATTTTTCACCCCATGAACCGATAATTCTGTTAACCCGAGTTCTTCTTTAAAATATTACACGCACAATCAGTTTTTGCCATTTTTTGCAAATCACAATTCATATGTTGTGGTCAATTTGGTATTGTCCCGAAAGGGCGCCAAAAACAGAAAAAGCATTTGACTAAAATAGCTTAACGTCAAGAGCTATAATAAGGCAAAAACCAGGTAAACAGGTATCCAAAATAATAATTCATTGAAATATCAGAAGGAGAAAATTAAAACTCCAATTCGAAGAAAATAGAGATGAACATGATGACCATAATAATTAAAAAAAGCATGATAAAAAATCCAACAACTCCTATTTTAAACCCTTTTGTTGCTTTTCTTTTTTTTGTGGTATGAATGAGACGATCGATTGATTTAACAAGGTTATATGGAGCGTCATTATTTTTAACAATATAATCCGCAGCCCCTATTTTCATTATTTTTACAGCAACTTCAACATTGTTTTGGCCACTTAAGAAAATAAAATCAATGGCCGGATGCTCTTGTTGGATCTGAACCATTAAATCCAATCCTGTTTTTCCTTGACCAGAATAATCCAGTACAATTAAATTCGGTTTTAGATCAATATTCCTAAGGCATTCCTCTCCATTTTTTAAAACTTTCAGATTAACGAAGCCTTGCGACTGTAAATAGCCAACAATCAAATCCTTATAAACAATACTGTCTTCAATAATAAATATTAACGGATTTCTTGTTTTTTGCATAGCTCGCAATTTGTTGTTAATATAGTTTCATTAAAAGTAAGAATTTTTTTACAGATAACAACCATCTGGTTAACAGGTATAAATAATTCGAAGTATTTTAAAACGCATTTTTCAGAGGATACTTTTCAGGTTAAGAGAGAGTGTCTTAACATAACACAAACCAAATGAAATTTAATGCAGATTTACATATCCACTCCCACTTTTCAAGGGCAACGAGCAAACTACTCACCCCCGAACATCTCGATTATTCAGCAAGATTAAAAGGAATACAAATAGTGGGCACCGGCGATTTTACTCACCCCGGTTGGCTAACCGAACTAAAGGAAAAAACAAAACCCGATGGCAATGGCCTTTTGCGTTTAAGAAATGAATTTAAACTCGCTTCTCCTTTTCAGGGAAACGATACACGCTTTATTTTAACGGCCGAAATCAGCAACATATACAAACGCGGCGAAAAGGTGCGGAAGGTTCACAATGTAATTTTAGTGCCGGGGTTCGAAGAGGCTGAAAAGATTAACAAGCGGTTGATTAAGCTCGGCGGAAATCTCACTTCCGATGGGCGACCAATCCTCGGACTCGACTCTCGCGATTTGCTTGAAATTGTTTTGGAATGTGGCGAACAGAATTATTTTATCCCGGCGCACATTTGGACGCCCTGGTTTTCGATGCTTGGCTCAAAATCAGGCTTCGACAATATTGACGAATGCTTCGGCGACCTCAGCTCACATATCCACTCCATTGAAACAGGCCTTTCAACTGATCCTCCCATGAACTGGCTTTGCTCCATTCTCGACAAGGTAACACTGGTTTCCAATTCCGATGCGCACTCACCTGATAAACTCGGGAGGAATGCCAATGTTTTCAACACTGAACTCTCGTATTTCCATTTAACCGAAGCCTTAAAAACAGGCAATCCTGAAAAGTTTCTTGGCACCATCGATATGTTTCCGCAAGAGGGGAAATACCATTACGACGGACACAGGAAATGTAACGTTTGCTGGGATCCTGCTGAAACTCTGCGCAACAATTTCATCTGTCCCGAATGCAAACGACCGGTTACTGTTGGCGTTATGAACCGCATCATACACCTGTCGGACAGGGAAGATATTTCGGAGCGCCCCAACCGCCTGCCTTTTCGTTCTATAATTCCTTTAAAAGAAATACTATCCGAAATCCATGAGCTTGGCCCCTCCTCAAAAAAAGTAGAAACGGAATACCAAAACACACTTGCCAGGCTTGGGCCAGAATTGGAAATATTACTGGAATGCCCACTTGAAACCATAGCCAGTAAAACCGGAAAAACGCTTGCTGAAGCTATCAGACGAATGCGAAACCGCCAAGTCTATATCCAGGAAGGGTACGATGGCAAATACGGCGCAATTAAAGTATTTAAACCGGGTGAGGCAAAAAATTTCAAGGCTTCCAATGCGCTTTTTCAGTTGAACCAAACTCCCCCTCCCGAAAAACGTGCATTAATTAATTTCGACTTAAAAGGAATTCAGAAATTACTCCAGCAAAAAGCTGAAATTGAAAACCTGGCCGCTGAAAGTCAAAAGGAAGGCACTATCAGAACTTCTGCAAATACCAACTTTCACCATTTAAACAACGAACAGTTCGCCGCAGTGAAACACACAGGCGGTCCTGCGCTAATTATGGCAGGGCCAGGAACAGGAAAAACAAAGACCATAGCCGAAAAAATTGCCTGGCTAATTTCGAACCACGCTGCCAAACCCGAAGAAATTCTGACAATTACCTTTACTAACAAAGCTGCCTGTGAACTGCGCGAGCGTATTCAACAAATTCTTAAACCCAAAAAGAAGGCGGAAACAATCACGGTTTCTACTTTTCACGCTTTCGGACTTTCAGTGCTAAAAGAACATTCTTTAAAATTTAACCGCTCCGAGAACTTCCTTCTTGCCGATGCAAACATAAAAACCGCAATCCTTAAAAATCTGCTAAACAATAAAAGCCAGGCAAAAATTACGTCAAAACGCATTTCAAAAATAAAGATGGGTAAAAAAGATACTGAGCCTCTTTTTGAAAAATATGAACAAGAACTACAAAATCTGAATGCCTTTGATTTAGACGACTTGATTTACAAAACCCTGCTGCTTTTTTCGGGCAACGAAAAGATTGCTAAAACCTACAGAAAAAAATTCCGTTTTATTTTTGTAGATGAATACCAGGATACCAATACCAATCAATTCGAACTGCTGAGGCTACTGGCACCTGACATGGACGCTAATTTGTGTGTTGTGGGTGACGCCAACCAATCTATTTATGGTTTTCGTGGTGCCAACTCAACAAATATCGAACGTTTTAAAGCGGAATACCCAAAGGCTACAGTTTTTAACCTTACCCAATCGTACCGCTGCTCGCAAACCATTTTGTCGGCTTCCGCAAATGTAATCGAACAACAAACAGGTATCCTCACAGGGCTAAACCAAGGTCTAAAACTTTTTCTTTCGGAGCAAGCCAGCGATGCTGCCGAAGCTGAATTTATAGCCCGACGGATTGTTGATCTGCTAGGAGGGGTCAGCTTTTTTTCCATCGACAGTTCGGTGGCCCAGGGGTTTGAAAACAAAAGCATTAACAGCCTTTCCGATTTTGGCATCTTATGCCGTACAAAAAGCCAGTTCGCAGCCCTGAGCAAGGCTTTACAAAACCACCAAATTCCTTTCCAGGAAGTGGGAACCTCGCCTTTCTACCGAATCGAATCTTTCGAAAGTTTTTTAATCCTGCTCGATATTTTTTCGTTTCAGAATTTTGAACAGGCAGCACCTCTTCTTAAGCTTAGCAACACAAATATTTCAGAAGCACAGTTCGTAACAGCTAAAAAAGAGATACAGAATGCGGAACTATCGAATGCTCTGCAACACCTTAAAAAGATTTTTTTTGAAGCATCAAAATTTAAAGAAACTGACTGGCAACGTTTTCTTGAATTGGCTAAAGATTTCAACACAATAACTGAGTTTCTGAATTTCCTGAAACTGGGAATTGGAGCCGACACACTAGACAAAAGCCTGGAAGCCGTTTCACTAATGACCATTCATGCTTCGAAAGGATTGGAGTTTGAATGTGTTTTTATTCCGGGTTGCGAAGACGGCTTACTGCCCTACAATTTGTACGAACGAGAAAACGATTTAGAAGAAGAAAAACGATTGCTTTATGTGGGAATGACAAGAGCAAAGAAAATGCTCTTTCTCACCAATGCCAAAACCAGATTTATAAACGGACGAAAATTTCAGCTTGAAAAAAGCCCTTTTCTGGCTTCAATAACAAAAGAATTAACCGAATTTCTGAAAAATAATCCCCTTAAAAAAGAGAAGAAACAAGATAATCAGCTAAGTTTGTTTGAATGATTTTATTGTTAGTTGAAGCGCTAACCTTGCCGTTTTAAACAATGCAAAACAGAACAAAGGTTAAAAAATCAAATGGGTTCCTTTCAACAATCAGGGAAGAACAGATTGATTATTCATCTGCTAAAGAATAAATTTAAAACTAGAATAGAAAACAAGCTGGCAACGGGTTAGCTGCAAAATAACAATTTATGCTACTTGCAATCGACATAGGAAATACAAACATTGTATTTGGAGTTTACGAAAACAATATGTGGCTCAACCACTGGCGCATCCAAACCGACCAGCTAAAAACTGCCGATGAATACGAAGTAATTTTTCGTTCGTTGCTTTCGGCCGGAAAGATTTGCAGAACAGAAATCGGACAAATTATACTTAGCAGTGTTGTTCCGACGCTGGTGCATCCTTTTCTTGAAATGTTGACAGGACTCTTCGAAAAAGCTGAAATAAACAGAGTAAGCCCGGAGATATACCACAAACTACCCATTAAAATATTAAATCCTTACGAAATCGGTTCCGATCTGGTTGCCAATGCTGTTGCTGCTGTTCAAAAATATGGCAACAACACAATGGTCATCGATTTTGGCACAGCACTTACATTTACTACCATTGATAAAAATGCGCAAATTTTAGGTGTTGCCATTGCTCCCGGATTACGTACAGCGGTTAGCGCACTGGCCGGAAAAACAGCCCAGCTTCCACAAATTCACCTCACTCCTCCTCCTTCTGTCCTGGGCGAAAATACAGTTCATGCCATTCAGGCGGGCGTGGTTTATGGATTCACAGGCCTGGTTGACTCTATTGTTGAACGCACTGAGGACGAGATGAAAGAACGCCTTACAGTAATAGCAACCGGGGGCTTAAGTTCGGTGGTGGCGCCACTTACAAAAAGAATAAAAACCACCGAACTTATGTTAACGCTGGATGGTCTGGCATGTATTAATTCATTTTTATAAAACTTATCATTTTCTATTCTCACGAAAATTATTTCCTTTACAGGTCAACTTCTAAATTTTTAGTTCAGATTGAACAAACAGTAGGAGGGTAAATGTTATCTTTGCAATTATTTTTGCGCCGATGGATGAAGTAAAGGGAGAGCTACTTAGAAAAATAAACAATCCGGACGATTTAAAAAAGTTATCGCCAAAACAACTCGAACAAGTATGTCGCGAGCTACGCGAATATATTATTGACGTTGTTTCAACCAATCCGGGACACTTTGGCGCCAGCCTGGGTGTTGTTGAACTTACAGTTGCGTTGCATTATGTATACAACACCCCTTACGACCAGTTGGTTTGGGATGTTGGACATCAGGCTTACGGGCACAAAATACTAACAGGCAGACGAGAGGATTTTAAAACCAACCGAAAATTCAAGGGCTTAAGTGGTTTTCCAAAACGCGAAGAAAGTGAATACGATGCATTCGGGGTCGGGCACTCTTCCACATCAATTTCGGCGGCTCTTGGTATGGCTGTTGCATCGAAGTTAAAGAACGAAAAAAACCGAAAAGTAGTAGCCGTAATTGGCGATGGAGCCATGACAGGAGGAATGGCGTTCGAAGCCATGAATAATGCCGGTGGCGAGAACACCGATATTCTTATAATACTGAACGACAACAACATGGCCATCGACCCAAGCGTTGGCGGACTAAACAAATACTTGCTGAATATTTCGAAGTCGAACACCTATAACCGTTTTAAACACGATGTTTGGGAAGGGCTCGGCAAACTAGATGGCATTGGGCGAAAAACCCGGAAGGTGATCCAAAAAAACCAACATGCCCTAAAGAATCTGATTTTTAAGCAGAACAATCTTTTCGAGGCGTTCAACTTCAGGTATTTCGGCCCGATTGACGGGCACGATGTGGTTTATCTTTCGAAGGCATTGAGCGCTTTAAAAGACATCCCCGGGCCAAAACTACTCCACTTAATCACTCAAAAAGGAAAAGGTTTTAAACAGGCGGAACTAAACCAAACCCAATTTCATGCCCCGGGACTTTTCGATAAAAATACCGGTAAAATATATTCCTGCGACTGCAATGTGCAAAAAGCCCCGAAATTTCAGAATGTTTTTGGAGAAACACTGGTTGAACTGGCCCAAAAAAACGAAAAAATTGTTGGGATTACACCAGCCATGCCGTCGGGCTGTTCCATGAATCTGATGTTTAAAAAACTACCCAACCGCGCTTTCGATGTAGGTATTGCCGAACAACATGCTGTTACTTTTTCAGCAGGGCTTGCCACACAGGGAATGATTCCGTTTTGCAATATATACTCCACTTTTATGCAGCGAGCCTACGACCAGGTAATTCACGATGTGGCTATACAAAACCTGCATGTGGTATTTTGTCTCGATCGCGGCGGTTTGGTTGGCGAAGACGGACCAACGCATCACGGCGTTTTCGACATTGCCTATATGCGCTCAATTCCTAACATGATTGTTTCGGCTCCTATGGACGAAATCGAGTTGCGAAACCTCATGTACACTGCACAGCTAAAAGAAAATGGCAAACCCTTTTCAATTCGTTACCCACGTGGCTGCGGCATAAAACTCAATTGGAACTTACCTTTCGAAAAAATTGAAATTGGAAAAGGACGGAAACTTGCCGACGGAAAAGATATTGCGATTCTAACAATTGGGAAATCGGGTATTTTTGCTGAACGAGCCGTAAAAAGCCTGGCAAATAAAGGTATTTCTGCTGCCCATTACGACCTTCGTTTTATAAAACCAATCGACGAAGAAATGCTAAAAGAAGTTTTTGAGAATTTCGAAACGGTTATAAGCATCGAAGACGGTGTAATTCAGGGAGGTTTTGGTAGCGCGATTCTCGAATTTATGGCACAGAACAATTATTCTGCAAAAATAAAATTACTTGGCATTCCTGATAAATTTATCGAACACGGAACACCCGATGATCTATACAAAGAATGCGGTATTGACAGCAAGGGAATTGTAAAAACGGCACTGGAAATATTACAGAAATAATATTCTTGTAAAATACCCGTTTTTTATTCTGAACGTTTAAAACCATAAACATTGGATATATACATAAAAAGGCGCCGGGGAAAAATTCTTTTACTGTTTGTTGCGGTACTAATTGGCGTTGCTTCGCTGCTTTACACCAACTGGCTGACTAAAAAAGTGGAGTTGGAAGAACGAAATAAAGTTGAACTTTGGGCCGAAGCAACAAAAGGCCTTATTGATGCTTCCATCGAATCCACATCTTCTGAAATGAGGCAACTGGAAACCCGGTATCTTACCTTTTTAAACACAGTAACCGCTCAGAACACAACCATACCGATTATAATAGTAAACCAAAACGGAAGCTTTAACCTTGATGCGAATATTTCGTACAACGAAGACCGCAAAAATGAAGTTCTTTTGCGTGAATTAAAAAAAATGAAGGACTATGCCGAGCCTATTCCTATCGAAATTGGACAAGACGAGACACAACTTCTTTATCATCGCGAGTCAAGCATTTTAAGAAATCTTAAATGGTATCCGGCCATACAACTTTGTGTTATTCTTATTTTTATTGTAGTTGCCTATTTTGCTTTTAGTGCAACCAACCGGGCCGAACAAAACCAGGTTTGGGTAGGCATGTCGAAAGAAACCGCCCACCAGCTGGGAACTCCAATTTCCTCGCTAATGGCATGGATTGAGCTACTGAAATTAAAAAATATAGACGAAAGCCTGGTAAAAGAACTGGAACGCGACACGCAACGCCTTGAGCGCATAACCGAACGCTTTTCCAAGATTGGCTCAAAACCCGAACTCACAAAAACAAATGTGGTTGAAGTGCTTAATTCAGCAGTTAGCTACCTAAAGCGTCGCTCATCGGACAAAGTAAAATTTATTATTGAGTATGATAAAGCTAAAATGGTGCAAACCCCGCTAAATGCCGCCCTTTTTTCGTGGGTAATCGAAAATATTTGCAAGAATGCCATCGACGCCATGGGCAGCGAAGGAAGCATCTCAATTGATTTACAGGAAAAAGATGAGCAAGTATTCATCGACATTACCGACACCGGAATTGGGGTGGCCAAAACCCATCATAAAACCATTTTTCAACCAGGGTATTCCACCAAAAAGAGAGGTTGGGGGCTTGGCTTGTCGCTGGCAAAACGCATTGTGGAAATCTACCATTGCGGAAAAATATTTATCAAATGGTCGGAACTAGGCAAAGGAACTACCTTTCGAATTATACTTAATAAGTAACTCATTTAATATTAATTACCTTACAACCTTTTAAAAAGGTGCAGAAATTTTTCCTGTTAATAAAAAATTTATACTTTTGCATCCACTTTTTCGAATCGTGAGCTGGAAAAACAAATATAACATTGAATTTAAAGGTCTTAAAGAAGGCCTTCATGATTACGAATTTAAAGTGAACAAAAAGTTCTTTGAACAGTATAACGAGAGTCTGGTTGAAAACGGTGAAGTGACTGTAAAAGTTAAGCTCGAAAAACGAAGTGCATTTTTAAAACTGCTCTTCTCAATATCGGGATGGCTGGAGCTTACCTGCGACCGTTGTTTGGAAGAATATCAGCAAGATATTGAACTCGGAACCGAACTGTTTGTAAAGTTTGGCGAAGAAACAGAATTCGACGAAGGCGACAATGTAATTTGGGTTTTACCCGAAGAACACGCCATAAACCTTACTCAGGTTATTTACGAATATATTATACTAAGCATTCCGTTGCGCCATGTTCACCCAAATGAAGCGGGCGAAAATAGTTGCAACCGTGAAATGCTCGAAAGATTAAATATGATTACACATGCCGAAGACGCCGAGGAAGAAGAAATTGACCCTCGTTGGGCGGCATTAAAAAATTTGAAAAAACAATAATTAAAATACATTACAATGGCACATCCAAAGCATAAAATCTCGAAATCGAGAAGAGACAAAAGGCGCACACATTATAAAGCTGTTGCTCCAACACTTGCTACTTGTTCAAATTGCGGAACTACAGTAAAATACCACACAGTTTGTCCTGAATGTGGTTACTACAGAGGAAAACAAGTAATTGAAAAAGAAATTGCAGTTTAAGTTCGTTTAAACTGAACTCGCCAAATTTTCTTTTGGCACATTTTAAAATCCATCTCCGGTTTTTCCTGGGATGGATTTTTTATGCGCCAACTAAAATATAAAATAGATTTTTCTGACTTTTCGAACATCATTATTAATTGTTCGTCGGAGTTAATTAAAATTTGTTAATCTGCCCCCTTCATCTACGGCCTTTTCTTTGAGTTTAGGTACATTTCACTCTATCTTCGCAAGCGATTCTCAAAGCAGTTTAGAGAGCAACCAAAGATCACTTCTAACAATGGCAAAAATTAGAGCAGCAATAACAGGTATTGGAGCTTACCTCCCCGACTATCGTTTAACCAACGATGAAATAAGCACTATGGTGGACACTTCTGACGAATGGATAATGCAACGTATTGGCATTAAAGAGCGCCGGATTTTAAAAAAGGAAGGCAAAGCCACCAGCGACATGGGCGCATGGGCGGTTAAAGATCTGCTCAAAAAAACCAATACCAGCCCCGACGAGATAGACATGCTAATATGCGCCACCATTACTCCCGACATGAAGCTGCCGGCTACAGCAAATATTATTGCCCACAAAGCTAAAATACATAATGCCTGGAGTTTCGATTTAAACGCAGCCTGTTCTGGATTCATCTTTTCCCTGGCCACAGCAACACAATTTATTGAATCGGGCAGGTATAAAAAGGTGGTTATTGTTGCGGCCGAAAAAATGTCGTCGATTATAAATTACAAAGACCGCTCTACATGCCCGCTTTTTGGCGATGCTGCCGCAGCAGTATTAGTTGAACCAAATTCGGAAGACTTTGGTGTTTACGACTACATTAACCGTGTAGACGGACTGGGTCGCCACCACCTGCATATTAAAGCAGGCGGATCGTTAAAACCGGCAACCGTAGAAAACGTTCAAAACGAAGAACACTATCTGTACCAGGAAGGACAGGCTGTTTTTAAGGCTGCAGTTTCGAGTATGGCCGATGTAGCCGTCGAAATTATGGAGAAAAACAACATGACTTCGAAAGACATTGCCTGGCTGGTACCGCACCAGGCAAACATGCGCATTATTGAAGCCACAGCCAAACGAATGAAAATCAGCAAAGACCAGGTAATGATTAACATTCAGAAATACGGCAACACTACAGCGGCTACCATCCCCTTGTGTTTATGGGATTACGAAAAACAGCTTAAAAAAGGCGACAATATTATTTTAGCAGCTTTTGGTGCCGGTTTTACCTGGGGAAGTACATACCTTAAATGGGCATACGACTCTGAATAAGAAACCCGGTAGTTGCCATTACTGCAAACCAATATGATAGGAAATAGAGCAATGGCATTGTTTCACCGTGCTAATTTTCTAAAAAAAAGGTCGTCGCTATGCTCAACAACCTTGTACATTTAAATATCTTTGGCCACACCCAATTCTATAATAACATATCATATAGAGCAATATAAATTGTCCTTTTCTCATTGAAAAAAAGTTTCGCAGCTACTGCTATGAACAAAAGTCAATTTATTTATCAATCATTTAAACAGGTAATTGGTACTAATCCGGGTTCGCCTATTAATTTCTAACCAAGCTATCTACGCTATTCAAAATCAAACATCCAACACAAAATCACTTTTCCTTTTGTTGGAGCAACAAAAATTTGTAATTTCAAAGCCCTTAAAATCCATTACAAAATGGGGCAAAATTCAGTCAGCATATTCAGAAATAAAAGGAAAAAAGAAATGGCAAAACAAACGTACGGAGAAGCATCCAACGCTACCATTAATATGATTAGCGAAGGAACCTCTATAAAAGGAGATATAAACGCAAATGGCGACACCCGCATTGATGGTGAATTAGTTGGAAACATTACCGCAAATGGCAAACTTGTTGTTGGGCCAAAAGGAAAAATTGACGGAGAAATTCATTGCAGCAATGTTGAGGTTTCCGGGTTTATCAAAGGAAAAGTTACGGCCAGCGAACTTCTTACTATGAAAGCTTCATCGAAAATAGATGGTGATATTAATGCCGGGAAATTATCGGTTGAACCGGGCGCAATTTTTACAGGAACATGTAGCATGGGAGGCACTAGCGCAACAATAAACGATGAAAAAGAAAAGTCCTTATTCAACAAAAAAAAATAATTCATTTATAAGGTATTCCTCCCTTGGTTTCGAAATGATAGCGATAATAGGAGGATTAACCTTTTTGGGCTATAAAATCGACCAGTGGATGAATAACGACTTTAAAGGTTTTACCTTAGCATTGATGGTGTTTGGTGTAGTAGCTGCAATTGTTTACGGAATAAAAAATATAATAAAAGACCATAAGTAATATTCTCACATAGGGGATTTACTAAAAGCATGCGAGTTCCATCTGTTACTCTAAAAAATTAGAAACAGATGAAAAATAGAATTTCCTGTCGTATTTGCAATGCTAAAATTAAACAGACACTAAAAAGCCAGGTTCTTCGAAACTCGAGATATTTTTGAGTTCAACACTTCTAACTTTCTAACCATGAAAAACTTTACCATAAAACTCACCGCAATAACTCTCGTTATTGGAATAATAGGCTGGCTGGTATTTTCACTTTTTCTACCCCAATATTATTTCCCTGCATTGCCCTTTCTATTGCTATTTTTATACCTGGTAACCATCTCCATTCATGCTTACCAACTAAATTTAGCCCGAAAAGATTTGGGCAAATTTCCACGCACCATCATGCTCGTTACATTCATTAAACTCATTCTTTATTCAACCGTAGCAATTGTTTATATTGCCCTCGACAAGGAGAACGCCATCCCATTTGTAATTTGTTTAATGGTAATTTATTTGGTTTTTACTTTTGTAGAGGTGAGGGAATTAGCGCGAGTTACACGATCGCAACAAAAGTAACAGCCCCGCTTAAAGCCCTGCTCAGCCTATACATCCGACACAAGCAACTTATTAAACATTGTTAATTATATTTCTATTTTCTTGTTTTTTTAACTTATGGTTCAAAAAATCCTCTAAATTTGTCAATGTTAGAAAAACCAAAGAATCATGCGCAAGTTTTCCAAAGGAATCTTTATTGCATTTGCTCTTTCGCTAATAGGTTGTAATCAACTTTTAGCCCAACATCAAGACGAAAATAAAATTTCATACACCACTGAAGAAAACTTTTCTGTTTCAGAAGAAGAAAACTTTAATGCCGGCGACTATGCCTTAGAGCACGTTTCGGATGCCTACGAATGGCACATTGTTTCGTGGGGAGAACATAATATTAGCATCCCGTTACCGGTAATTTTATACAGCAAGCACCCCGAACTCCACGAGGGTAAACGCTTTTTTTTCTTTATGTCCAGCAAGTTTCATCATGCTCACAACAATTACAAAGGCTTTCATATTTCAACCAGCAAAAATTTCGAAGGAAAGGTTGTGGAATTCGACGCAGATGGCCATGAGTTTGGACGCCCCATCGATATATCGATTACAAAAACCATAGCCGAAGCACTAATTTCAGTTATCGTTTTACTTGTTATTGTACTGTCGGTGGCCAAGGCATCAAAGCGAAATAGGGGGAAAGCCCCTAGTGGACTCCAAAACCTATTGGAACCCATCATTATTTTTATTCGCGACGAGGTAGCAAAACCAGCCATAGGCGAGGAAAAATACGAAAAATTCGTTCCTTACCTCTTGTCTGTATTTTTCTTTATCCTGTTAAACAACTTTATAGGGCTCATACCTATTCCCCCATTTGGAGCAAACGTAACAGGCAACATTGCCGTTACCATGGTATTGGCTCTATTCACTTTCGGAATAACCACCATCAACGGTAACAAACATTACTGGAAAGAAATTTACAATCCCGATGTTCCCTGGTGGCTGAAATACCCTCTCCCCTTAATGCCCATCGTTGAGCTGTCGGGAGTTTTCACCAAGCCTTTTGTACTAATGGTAAGGCTTTTCGCTAACATGATGGCTGGACACCTTATTGTTAGTGTATTCATTAGTTTAATATTTATTTTTGCCAGCATAATGGGACCATTAGCCGGGGCCATTATAAGTCCTGTTTCGGTAGCATTCTCCGTATTTATCGTATTGCTGGACATTCTGGTTTCATTTATACAAGCTTATGTTTTTACGCTCTTGTCGGCACTCTATTTCGGAATGGCGACAGCAGAGCATCACTAATATTGAAATTTATTATTAATTAAAATTAAATGCTATGTTATCAGCAATTTTAACTGTTTTGCTACAAGCAGCAGAAATGGGAGGAAAGGCATCAGGTGCTGAACTTGGAGCAGCATTTGGAGCGGGACTGGCAGCAATTGGAGCTGGCATAGGTATCGGAAAAATCGGTGCCAGTGCAATGGAAGCAATTGCGCGCCAACCTGAAGCAAGTGGCGACATCCGTTCTACCATGATTGTGGCTGCAGCCTTAATTGAAGGGGTTGCCTTCTTCGCTGTAATCATCTGTGCTTTAGTAATTTTCGTCTAGCAAAAACATTTTGGTAGCCATCCCGGGGATTGCCCGGGATGAAGCTACCCTAATCAAAAAAATTGAATTATGGGTTTAGTAACACCAAATCCCGGAACCATTTTTTGGATGCTGATTATCTTCGGGATCGTACTTTTCATTCTTAAAAAGTTCGCCTGGAAACCAATCTTAAACGCCTTGAGAGAGCGCGAAGAAAGCATTGCCAATGCGTTGAATTCTGCAGAAGAAGCCAAAAAAGAAGTGGCGGGCTTAAAAGCCGATAACAATAAAATTATTGCCGAAGCACGCCGTGAGAAAGAAGTTATTCTGAAAGAAGCAAAAGAACTTAAAGATAAAATTGTTGCTGAAGCCAAAGAAAAAGCAGCTGCCGAAGTTCAAAAAACTATCGACCAGGCTCGCCATCATATTCAGGCTGAAAAAACGGCTGCCATTAACGACATAAAAAAACAAATTGCCAAACTTTCAGTAGATATTGCTGAAAAATTAATTAAGAAAGAACTGAGCAACAAAGGCGAGCAAGAAAAAATAGTTGGCGGTTTAATCGACGACATCAAGCTGAATTAAAAGTATGAATCATAGTGCAATAGCGGTTCGATATGCAAAAGCTTTTTTTGCAACTGCCAAAGAAAAAAAACTTCTCGACCAACTTAAAACTGATATAGAATCGGTTTTGGAAATTTGTAAGCAGTCGGTAGATTTTATTCTTTTACTGGAAAGCCCTGTCTTAAAAACATCCAAGAAAGTGGCCCTAATTAAAACTCTTTTTGGGGGTCATATTCATGAACTCACCCTAAGATTTCTACTTTTAATTACCGAAAACAAACGCGAAAGTCATCTTCCTGGAATTTGCAGGAGTTTCCTTGATTTAACGCGAAAAGACCTGAATATAAAATCGGCTGTACTTACCACAGCTTCGGAGGTAGGTGCTGATACTGCTAAAAAAGTGGAGCAGTTATTAGCCAAAGAGCTGAATGCCACAATTGAGCTTTCAACACAAGTAAATCCGGAAATTCTGGGAGGTATGGTTTTGCGTTTCGACGACAAACAATACGATGCAAGTATTGCAACACAACTGAAAAATATTAAACAAAGCCTGTTAAAGGCAGAATTACAATAGTGTACTCAAATAGAGAAAAAAATATATAAAACATGGCTAATATAAAACCTGCTGAAGTATCTGCTATTTTACAGCAACAATTAGAAGGATTTAAGTCAGAAGCCGAACTCGAAGAAGTTGGCACCGTTTTACAAGTAGGCGATGGTATTGCCCGTATTTACGGCCTTTCTAATGTAGAAGCAAACGAAATGATTGAGTTTGACAGCGGGGTGAAAGGGATTGTTCTTAACCTTGAAGAAGACAATGTTGGAGCTGTACTGCTGGGACTATCAGAAAAGATAAAAGAAGGAGATACGGTAAAACGAACGCGTCGCATTGCCTCAATTCATGTTGGCGAAGGCTTATTGGGACGAGTGGTAAATACAATTGGTGAACCCATTGATGGCAAAGGTGCTTTTACAGGCAAACTATTCGAAATGCCATTGGAGCGAAAAGCTCCGGGTGTAATATTCCGCCAACCGGTAACCCAGCCCTTACAAACAGGCTTAAAAGCGATTGACGCAATGATTCCGATTGGTCGCGGTCAGCGCGAGCTTATTATTGGCGACCGCCAAACAGGAAAAACTGCCGTGGCAATCGATACCATTATTAACCAGCGCGAAAACTTTGAAAAAGGCAAACCGGTTTACTGTATTTATGTGGCTATCGGACAAAAGGGGTCTACTGTTGCAAATATTGCGTCAACGCTCGAAAAAGCGGGTGCTATGCAATATACAACTATTGTTTCGGCAACGGCATCAGACCCGGCTGCAATTCAATTTTACGCACCGTATGCAGGCGCTGCCATTGGCGAGTATTTCAGAGACACAGGGCGCGATGCCCTGATTATTTTCGACGACCTTTCGAAACAAGCAGTTTCGTACCGCGAAGTTTCCTTACTGCTTCGTCGCCCACCGGGTCGGGAAGCTTATCCCGGTGACGTTTTCTATTTGCACTCGCGCCTGTTGGAACGTGCTGCTAAAATAATCGACTCCGACCTGATTGCTAAAAACATGAACGACCTGCCCGAATCCTTAAAAAACAAAGTTAAAGGGGGTGGTTCGCTAACTGCTCTTCCAATTATTGAAACACAAGCAGGTGACGTTTCGGCCTATATCCCAACCAATGTAATTTCGATTACCGATGGTCAGATTTTCCTTGAATCGAACCTTTTTAACGCAGGTATTCGCCCTGCCATTAACGTGGGTATTTCAGTATCGCGTGTGGGCGGAAACGCTCAAATTAAATCGATGAAGAAAATTTCGGGCACCTTAAAACTCGACCAGGCACAATTCCGCGAACTGGAAGCATTTGCCAAATTTGGTTCGGATTTAGATGCCGCCACAATGCGCGTTCTCGATAAAGGAAGAAAGAATGTTGAAATACTGAAACAGGCACAATACTCGCCAGTAAAGGTCGAACATCAGGCAGCTATTATTTACTGTGGAACAAAAGAGCTTTTGCGCGATGTTCCGGTTGAAAAGGTAAAAGAATTTGAGACTGATTTTCTGGAAGTAATGGAAATGTCGCAGCGTCCTGTTTTAGACGAGTTGAAGGAAGGAAAGCTTACTCCTGAAATTGAGGAAACCATAAGAAAAGTAGCTGCAGAAACAGCTGAAAAATATAAACAGTAATTGAGCAATTGGGTAAATGAGGACTTTCTCAATTACCCAATAATTCAATAGAACATTCTCGAAAAATGGCTGGATTAAAAGATATACGAAACCGGATAGCATCCATAAAAACCACAAGGCAAGTTACCAGCGCTATGAAAATGGTTTCTGCTGCCAAGCTAAAAAAAGCTCAGGATGCCATTCTGCAAATAAGGCCTTACGCCGATAAGTTGCACCAGATTTTAACATCGCTCAGTGCCAGCCCCGACGACGTTGAAGATTCGGTTTACACAGAAGACCGCCAACCTAAAAATGTACTTATTATTTTAATCTCATCGAACCGGGGTTTGTGCGGGGGCTTCAACACCAACATTGCAAAAAAAGCGGTTGAATTGGTAAAGTCCAAATACTCGAAACAATACAAACTGGGCAAAGTTGATTTTATGGGCATTGGCAAACAAGGCGGGCGTCAGTTAAAACACCGTGGCTACGAGGTAGTTGCCGAAGAAAATGAGGTATTCGATACGCTTACATTCGAGCACGTTTCGAGTATTGCCGAAGATGCCATGACTGCTTTTACCGAGAACCATTACGACCGTATTGAATTGGTATATAACCAGTTTAAAAATGCTGCTGTTCAGATTCAGGCAACCGAGCAATTTCTGCCGGTTGAAATAGACCAGGATGCAGATGATAACACGAACCACGATTTTATATACGAACCTTCGCGAAGAAACATTATTCAGGAAATGATTCCTCGTTCGCTAAAAATACAATTTTACAAAGCCGTATTAGATTCGCATGCTGCCGAACACGGAGCACGTATGACAGCTATGCACCAGGCAACAGATAATGCCACCGATTTAATAGCCTCGCTTACTTTAGAATACAACAAGGCACGGCAATCGGCAATTACAGGCGAAATTCTGGAGATTGTAAGTGGAGCCGAGGCCTTAAATGCATAAACACAAAAGAATAAGGCTCATTTAAACATAAATTTGCCCGAAAAGAAAAGCCGGAACTCGTTAACGAAGTTCCGGCTTTTTTATATTCTCGTAATTAGTAGTAACCCGAGGCAAGATTATTAATCATACTCAGCTCATTACCCAATCTTTTCAATGGCCAGTTGGATTCTGGAAATTGTTTCCTCTTTACCCAAAAGCTCGCAAATCACAAATAAATCGGGTCCCATATTTCCACCAACAAGGCTCAATCGAAGCGGATTCATAATTGCGCCAAAACCCCATTCTTTTTCAGCCATGAATGCCGAAAAGACTTCCTTTATCAAATCGGCTTTCCACTCCTCAACCGTTTCAAATACATTCGAAATCTCAGCCAGTTGGCTTGAAGTATTTGCTTTCCAGCGTTTCTTTACCGTTTTTTCATCGTACTCATCTGGTCGTTGAAAAAAATAAAAACTTTGCTCCCAAAGCTCGGCAACAAATTCGCAACGTTCTTTAATCTCTGCAACTACTGCAAAGGTTTTCTTGTCCGAAGACTCAACACCTTTTTCAGCTAAAACAGGCTTAAATAATTCGGTCAATTCTTCAACAGATTTTTGCTGAAAGTAATGTTTGTTAAACCACTTTGCCTTTTCAGGGTCAAAACGCGAGCCTGATTTTACCACCCGTTCCAAACTGAAAATTGCACTCAATTCGTCCATGGAGAAAAACTCCTGCTCAGTTCCCGGGCTCCACCCCAGTAATGCAAGCAAATTCATAAAGGCTTCGGGGAAATAACCTTCTTCGCGATATCCTTTCGAAACATCACCGGTTTTAGGGTCAGTCCATTCCAGCGGAAATACCGGAAATCCCAGCTTGTCGCCATCGCGTTTGCTCAGTTTCCCTTTACCAACAGGTTTTAAAATTAAGGGCAGGTGTGCAAAACGAGGTTGGGTTTCCTGCCAACCAAAGGCTTTGTACAACAACACGTGCAGCGGCATCGATGGCAACCACTCCTCGCCACGTATTACATGCGATATTTTCATTAAATGGTCGTCGACTACATTTGCCAAATGATAAGTGGGCATACCGTCCGATTTAAACAACACTTTGTCATCAAGACTTTTAGTGGTGTTAAAAGTTACACTGCCGCGGATTAAATCTTCTTCAGTTACATCGGTATCTTCAGGCATTTTAAAGCGAATTACATAGGCCTCGCCGGCAGCCAATTTCTCCTGAACTTCTTCAGCCGATAGTTTAAGCGAGTTGTTTAAGTTGTCGCGTGAACCTATTCCATACGAAAACGTTTCTTTCCGCGATTCCGCATCTTTGCGCAGTGCTTCAATCTCTTCCGAGGTATCGAAAGCATAATAGGCCCAACCACTTTCTATAAGTTGGTCGGCATATTTTTTATACAATTCTTTGCGTTCGCTTTGGCGGTAAGGTCCATAATTTCCACCTATTCCTGGTCCTTCAACCGGTGTTAAACCACACCAGTTTAAACTTTCAATAATATAATCTTCCGCGCCCGGTACAAAGCGGGTTTGGTCGGTATCTTCAATTCTGAGTATAAATTCGCCACCATGCTTTTTGGCAAAAAGGTAGTTAAACAAAGCTGTTCGAACCCCTCCCATGTGTAATGGCCCTGTCGGACTTGGGGCAAATCGTACCCGTACTTTCTTGTCGCTCATTCTACTGTTTTTAAATTGCTGCAAAGATAAAAAATTAAGATTGTGATACGAGACATCTCTTTTGGCATTACAATTATTTCTTATAGTGACAAAAATAATGCGAAAATTACCCTTGCAATTGGAAAATCAAACAACAACGCAAATGACAACTATTTTATTTTCTGACACATAGAACGAAGCTAAAACCCATTAAATATTTCATTTGTATTAAATACTCCAATATTCAAATTAAGATTTAGTATACATCTGGTTAATTTATGGCACTATTTTCGTTAATTGTCAGCGAACAAAAAACAATAATCGATGCATAAGATAAAAAGCACTTTGTTAATTCTCGGAATAGTTTTTTACCACTCGCTTACAGCTGGGAATTTACCGCTTGAGATATCTGAAATATATTCACCCAATAAAATAGTTGAATTACAACAACAAAAACTAATACTAATTGATTTTTGGGCTACCTGGTGTGGTCCGTGCAGACCGGCAACCAAGCAGTTGGAAATATTACAGCAACAAGCTAAAAATCTGGTATACATGGTGTCGGTTACTGATGAAACACACGAAACAGTTGCAAAATATCTGGAACAAATGCCCATTGATCTTATGGTAGTGAGAGATTTTGGCGGAAACCTGGTACGGAAATTTAATGTATCGAGAAGGCCTTTCGCTGTTGTTTTAAATTCAAAAGGGAATCTGGTTTGGAAAGGACATCCCTCGGATTTAGATTATAATACCATTAAATTGTTGGCCGATAAAAACAAAATGTTACCAGCTATTGGAATCGATGAAATTTTTAAAAACAAACAGGAAGAGCTTAAAAATAGTTCAGAGCAGGCACAAACAGCAACTGTTTTGGCGGCAAAAAGGGCAAAATCAGGAGGCACCAAATTTCTCCAAAATACGAGCTCTGTTTTTTATCAGGGATCGCTTTTTAAACTTATTGCCAAAATATACAATGTCCCAAATCATATGGTAAAATCCGAAAGAATTCAAGATTTTAATATCGAATTTCAAAGCCCTCTGGATGTTTGGAATTTCCAATCCGACACCGTTCTGAATTTCTTGTCCCAAACGTTTTATTTTAACATCGAACCTCAAACCAATGTTGAGAATGTAAACTTTTTAGAGGTAGCAGATGCAAGCAAATTGTGGGATATTACACAGATTGACTGGGGGGAAAACAATGTTTCTAATTCTTTAATTGGAGCCGACAGGATACAGGCTGACAACATTACCATTGCAGACTTAAGCACCTTGCTGAGTAACACAAAAAAACAGGTTTATAAATACTTTGGTGACGATTATGAGCGACACGACTGGGACATTCATTTTCGATTTGATGAACTAATGGAAGACGAGTTACTTAATCAGTTTGGAATTCGTTTACAAAAAAAGAAACTTCTTGTTACTTATTTTATGATTGAATAAAATGAGCAATTCGTTTCGAAGATAGGAAAAAGGCCATCTCAATATTATGAGACGGCCTTTTTCAAATTTGTTATTTATAAATTTCAGATACGATAATTTGCTCCAATAAAATTAGTTGATAATGCGAAATTCTGTTCTTCTGTTTTGCTGATGTTCACTTTCAGAACAACTTACTCCATTTCCGCAATGATTAACCAAACGGGTTTCGCCGTATCCTTTTGCAACTAAGCGGCTGCGACTTATCCCTTTGTTTACCAGATAGTTTACCACCGACTGTGCACGTTGTTGCGATAAAGCTTTGTTGTATTCATCGTTACCTCTGGAATCGGTATGCGACATAATTTCAATGCGGATTCCTGATTTCTCCTTCATTAATGATAAAAGATATTCATCAATAATTTTTTCTGAATCAGAAGTAATGCGCGCGCTGTTGTAATCATAAAAAATCGGAAGAATATTCGGATTTGCACTCACAAGATTGCAATCTATTTCTTCCCAAACGGTCATTCCTCCTTTTTTGGTAAGTATCGTTTTGGTAATTGTTTGAGTTACTGCAGGAACAATCTCTTCTACTACACGGGCTGGTTGGTCAACAACCTGCATTTTAATTACATCGTAAACCGCAGGAATTTCAACCTCTTCCATCCTTGCCGGAGTTTTTACAACCTGTTTTTTATAAGTTGTTGGTACTTCTTTTACCGGAACGGGCCGGGTAGAAGCATTGGTGCCTAATGTGGTAATGGGCACAACCTGTTGTTTTGCCGGATACTCAACAAAGCAAGCCACCATACAGTCTTCTTTATTGGCAGACGGACAGTCTTCCAATTCGGTGTATTCCCAACGGCCAACTTTGGGATAAACCTCGAATGTACGACTGTCTTTTCCAAACGTTGCGGGTATAACTTCCAGATTATTAGTAGCTTCTTTTTTAATATAAGGAACTTCTACCGTTTCGTATACAGCTGGCACATAAACAAGCCTTTTAGATGCTTCTTTAACCAATACTCTTTCTTCAACTGTTTTAAAAGTAGCAGGATAAGTCACCAGTCTTTTATATTCCGGAGAAACAATTATTGTTTCAGTCACTTCGTCGAACTCATCGGCAGTAATACATTTTATGTAACACTTCCCTGGCTCAGGGTTTGGCGGTAATTCTTGTGCGCTAACCAAACCGACAATAAACAACGCTAAAAACGTAGACATTAATTTTTTCATAATAAGTTATTTAAATGATTATATAAGAGATTAAAATTCAATTGATTTATAAGGCATTGGGACAATACTGTTACACCACATCTGTTATCAAAATGTGTAAGCTTATAAAGCGAGAACTGTGTTAATCATGTCAAACACTTTTTGGGAAGGTTGTTTAAATCGTGACACAAATTGCCAGGTATCAAAGAACCTTTTCTTTTCTAAGGAGAGATAAATTACAAAAAAAATTAATCTTATGCAATAGCCTCTATGTGCTAACTATCAGTTATTCAAGACAATTACAACTCCACGACTGGCTATAAGGCGTAAAAAGAAGAATCTGGCACTAAAAAAAATGTGCTTTTTATCACAGTTTATTTCTACAGCTTTCTGTTATTTTGTATAAACAATCTAACATTAAAAAAAACATGTACGGAAAAATAAAGCAAGACCTGCAACAAACACTTGAAGAACTAAAACAACAGGGATTATATAAATCGGAACGTATTATAACTTCGTCACAGAGTTCTGATATTTCGGTTTCAACCGGCGAATCGGTTTTAAATTTTTGCGCCAACAATTACCTGGGTTTAGCCAATAATCCGGAAGTTGTAAAAGCAGCACAGGATATTATGAACGATTGGGGTTTTGGCCTTTCATCCGTCCGTTTCATTTGCGGAACACAACAAATTCATAAGCAGCTAGAGGAAAAGGTTTCCGAATTTTTAGGAACCGAGGATACCATTTTATACTGCGCTTGTTTCGATGCCAACGGGGGTGTTTTTGAGCCACTTCTGGGCGACGATTCTGCAATTATCTCCGATGAGTTAAACCATGCATCGATTATTGACGGAGTACGCTTGTGCAAGGCTCAACGTTTTCGCTACAAGCACTCGAACATGAAGGAGTTAGAACAATGTTTAAAAGATTCGGCCGATTTAAACTACCGCTTAATTGTTACCGATGGTGTGTTTTCGATGGACGGCGATATTGCAAAACTTCCGGAGATTGTTGAACTGGCAAAAAAATACGATGCCCTTGTAATGGTTGATGACTCGCATGCAACTGGTTACATTGGGAAAACAGGCCGTGGTACAGCAGAGCACTATGGTTTGCTTGGCGAAATCGATATTATAACCACAACTTTTGGCAAAGCCATGGGTGGGGGAAACGGCGGTTGTACCTCGGGTCGTAAAGAAATTATTGACATGCTGCGTCAGCGTTCGCGCCCTTATCTATTTTCGAATACCTTGGCTCCGGCAACCGTTGGCGCCACCATGAAAGTTATCGACATGCTTTCGGGTTCATCTGAACTTCCGGCTAAAACAATGGCAAATGCAGTACATTTCCGCACAAAAATGGAAGCAGCCGGCTTCGACCTTGTAAAAGGTGATACCGCCATTGTGCCGGTAATGATTTATGACGAACCGCTGGCGATAAAATTTGCCGACCAATTGTTAAAAGAAGGAGTTTATGTCATCGGATTCTGTTTCCCTGTTGTACCCCGCGGAAAAGCCAGAATTCGGGTTCAGCTTTCGGCAGCACATACCAGCGAACAGATTGACGAGGCAGTGGAAGCTTTTATTAAAGTGGGCAAAGCGTTGGAGATTATTTAACCTTGTTATTTTCAAAACTGGTCTTACAAAAAAACTCTCCGGCAAAAAGGGAACCACTTGTCTCTGAGCATTTGTTTACTTGTTATGTTTAAACCTATTAATTTTTCATGAGTATTCATTTTTAGCCCCAGAGCTTTATCAACTGGCCTATCGGTGCAGCTTCTTCTCATAGAGAGGAAGCTGCACCGAACAAACATTACTGCAAACGCTGAAGATTTCACTAAACATGGCTGCAAGCATTCTCCCCTTCATAAGGGGAAATGTCAACAAACAGATGGGCAAGGTTTTACACATTAGGCAAATAACCAGATATTCATTTATTTTTTTCATCTTTGATGAATTCGTTTTACAAGCATTTAAGCAAGGATGAGAGCAAGTGTTTTTTTATTGATACCACTTTTATTGTTTATTCTTCTGGTTGACACGTATACTTTCCGGGGAATAAAACCTCTGATTGCTAAAATCCGTTATTCGCCTGCCCGAAAATCTCTTACAATCTTATTTTGGGGAATTTCTGTTTTAACTTTTGCCGCCTTCACTCTCTTTATGTTTGGGATAAAACATGTACAAAAAGGTTCAGCCTATGTATATGCCGGATACCTGGTTTCAGGATTTGCCCTGCTTTACATCCCAAAATTCGTATTCATTTTTATTGTTTTAGTTAATGATATTGCAAGAGCCTTTCGTAGAATTGCCCGTTTGATAAAAAAGAAGAATAAAAAAAGCAGACTACCAATCAATTCCAAAACGAAGATGGCAAGATCTGAATTCTTATTCCAAATGGGATTGGGCCTGGCTGCTATTCCTTTTGCATCTATCCTTTATGGAATAACTAAAGGAAAATTCAATTTCCGCGTTTTGCGCAAAGACATTCATTTCAAGAACCTTCCAAATTCATTTAAAGGATTGCGAATTGTACAAATTTCGGACATGCACCTGGGGAGTTTAAATAAAAACTTCGAAAAGGTTGCTTCCGCTGTCGACCTGATAAATAAATTAAAACCCGACCTGATACTCTTTACTGGTGATTTAGTCAACAACTTTGCTGAAGAAACCGATGGATGGACTCCTTTATTAAGTAAAATGAAAGCCAAAATTGGAAAATACTCCATACTTGGAAATCATGATTATGGCGACTATTCGCATTGGCATTCGCCTGAAGAGAAGGCGAAAAATCTGAATAAAATTAAACATTTCCACAAAGAAATAGGGTTCTCCTTATTGCTTAACCAGAATGAACTTATAACGATTAATGGCGAAGAGATTGCTCTGCTTGGTGTCGAAAACTGGGGAAAACCACCCTTCCCGCAATATGGCGATTTGGAAAAAGCACTGCAGGACGCAGAACACGTTCCATTCAAAATATTAATGAGCCACGACCCTTCGCATTGGGACGAGAAAGTAATAAATAAAACAACTATTGATATAACTTTTGCAGGGCATACGCATGGAATGCAGTTTGGCATAGAGCGTGCCGGAATTAAGTGGAGTCCAGTTCAGTACAAATATCCACGTTGGGGTGGATTGTACTCCGAAGGCAGGCAATACCTGTATGTAAACCGCGGATTTGGCTACATCGGATTTCCAGGAAGAATTGGAATGCCCCCTGAAATTACCCTTATCGAATTAACTTAAAACCTATTTTTTATTTTATCCCGCGTATTGACTGCATGGAAATATCCTGCCCGATTTTTTCTGTGGCTTTTTTAAAGCGAGCAGCAGTTAAGGCCTTTACCGAAACCCCAAGCGAACCTCCGTTTCTGTGCACTCCAAATTCGGCAATGGCAATAAAAGTATCTTCTTCGTCGCGCTCTTCCTTAAATACTGCCCTAAAATTTTCGCTGTAAACTTTTGAAATACCCAAAAACTTTACGGCAAAATAGCCTTCTCTCCCTTGATAATAATAGGTTTTTGTTTTTGGATTATAGGTGGCCTTGGTCAAAGTCTGGTGCCTTGGTTTTTCCTTCAGGTATTTCCCTTCCTGCTGGGGAAAAATAAGCAACAACTTATAACTCCCCTCATCAAGGTAGCTAAACGAAACCTTCCCCTGTTCGCCTGTTGCCTGAAATGCTACCAATTGCTTTCCTTTATCGAGATAAACTTCGGTATCTGCCGCCGGTTTCCCCCAAAAAACAGAAAGAATATTGAAAAAAAGAAGTATAAACAGGTTCATCTTAATTTGGTTTTATATTCACGCGTAACTCCACGTTGATGCCTGACAACCACCTACACCTATTAAAAGGCGTCATCCAGCGTTCGTATGCTTAGTATTTCGTTCAATTTTTCTTCAGAAATATCGGTCTTTAAATTGATAATCGCTTTTTCTCCAGGCAATAAATCGAAATAGTTATCCGAGAAAAATCCTTCCTCATCGCCAATTTGCAAGTAAATATTCTTTGCCAGCTTATCGGTGGTAAGAAGAATATCATAGCCTGAATCGACTTTAGAAATAGTGTGTTCAATGGTTGGAGAAGAAACGTTTAGGTTTTTAAACGGCAGAAAGTAGAAATAGTTTTTCGATATTATTATACCATCTTCAACCAGCTCGGTAGTAAAAACAAGGTCTTTAACCTGGCTTCCATATTTGTACCGCAATTCATTTTTGTTAACATCGTAATATTCGTCGCTCGAGTTAGCCGGAATATCAACAAGGTGCGCTTCTTCCCAAACAACAGTCCCTTCAAAATTAACCAAACGGAGTTTCAGTTCTGCTTTTATATCCGATAGTCGATCGTTAACAATACCTACCTTAAATTTAATGCCATCTTCGTACGGGCTTACCAGAACCTGGCTAAATCCTTTTTTTACGAAATACTGAAGCGCTTTCCATTTCTGATAATAATCGGTAGAACTCCACGAGGCCACCGGCCAACAGTCGTTAATTTGCCAGTATAAACTTCCCATGCAGTAGGGCATAGCACGGCGATGACCTTCTAATCCAAGTTTAATACCTTCGGCTTGTAAAACATGATTTACATACAGGAACGACTCAAAATCTTTTGGCTTTTTGTATTCCTTTAGCATGTAATATTCAATGGTTCCGTTGCCGATTGACGAACGCTGGTGCGATTTCATCACTTCTGAAAAGATGTCGTAATCGTCGGGAGTTGCATACTTACGAATACTTGCAATTTCGGGAAACGATTGAAAACCATATTCGCTCATAAAACGCCCAAGGTGAGTAGCGTAGGTGCTAAATGGCTTTTTCCCCCACCAAACGCCCCAGTAATGTTCATCGCCATTTACTAAATCGGCTTTAACACCTGTGCCCGATGATGGGCTTGAGCTCCAGTAACTGCGTTGCGGATCGTATTCGGCTACTGTTTCCGGAAGAATTTTGTGAAAAATATCGACATAAGCCTGCCAGATCTTATCTGCATTTTCTTGACTTTTTGCCTCAGCTTTTTGTTTCCAGCCCCAATCTTCCCAGGCCGCTAGAATTTCGTTGTTCCCACACCACAAAGCAACACTTGGGTGGTTCCGCAAACGTTTTACATTATCAATGGCTTCTTGTTTTACATTTTCAAGAAAAGCCTCGTCGCCGGGAAACATGGCACAGGCAAACATAAAATCCTGCCAAACCAGAATCCCGTTTTCGTCGCACAAATCGTAAAAAATATCGTTTTCGTAAATTCCCCCACCCCACACTCGCAACATGTTATTGTTCGAATTTTTGGCTGTTTCAATTACTGTTTTATAGTTTTCCTCGGTAACGCGGGGAAGGAAAACATCGTTGGGAATGTAATTGGCACCTTTCATAAAAACAGGATGGCCGTTCAGTTTGAAATAAAACGATGTTCCGGAGTCGTCTTTGTCGCGCACCAGCTCCAGGGTTCTGATACCTATTCGGGTATTTGCATGCGTAGTGCGCTTTTTAAACGTAAGCTCTCCCTCAATATTATACAGGTTTGGCTCTCCCAAACCATTTGACCACCACAACTTGGGATTCTCGATTATAAAATCGACGCTATATTTTTCAACCCCTTCTACGAGTTGAACCGGCAATTCAGCCAACAATGTTCCCGCTGTTTTAACCGATAAATTTGCTTTCCCTTTCTTTTCTGCTTCAACCTCAAAAACGGCAGAAAATGTTGCTACCTCATCGGAAATACTATGTTGAATAATTTGCAGGTTTTTAATATTTACCTTATCCCAGGCTTTTAAATACACCGGCCGCCAAATTCCACTGCTAACCAATCGAGGTCCCCAATCCCAGCCAAAATGATAACCAGCTTTGCGCGTATAAACACTAACTTTCTTACCCTCTTCAACCTGCCCGATTTTTGCTAAATCGTTATCCGAAACCGGAATCTCATACCCCTGGGCATCGTATTTTTTTATCCCCTCATTAATGGGCGAGTTAAATACAATTCGCAATTCATTTTCACCCTCTTTTAAGGCCTCTTTTACATCCACAACCCACTCCCGAAACATATTGTCGGCAGATAAGAGCTTTTCCCCGTTAACAAATACATCGGCGTAGGTATCGAGCCCTTTAAAGTCGAGAGTCACTCTATCGCGATTCAAAAACGTTTCGTCAACGCTAAAAGTGGTTTTATACTCCCAGTCTTTTTTGTCGATCCATTGCAAATCGTGTTCATTTAAACGGTAATACGGATCTTCAATTTTTCCGTTGGCCATTAAATCGGTATGAACAGTACCGGGCACTTCTGCGGGCAACCAACTATCTTCTCCCACCTGGTTAAAAGACCAATTCGTTTTAATTTCTTTCTGAATCATAAGATTTGAATCTTTGGGAGATTGCTTACAGCTATTTGCTAAAAGTAAAACACTTAACGCAAAAATAGGCACAAGGAATTTTGAACTCATATTAATATTGTTTTAAGCAGTACTCAAAGTTGCTAAAATCGTTAAAACTTACCTAAGGTTTAGAGAATAAAGTATAACTTTTTGTTAGCATAATACGAATAATGTAAAAAACAAATGGGCTTACTTTCAAAATCAGAACCGACATTTTGCAAACCTGAATAAATCCAACGATAGATTCAGAATTCTTCTGAAAGAATATTACAGGCACACTTTAATAACTCAGGGCATACTTTTTGAAAAACACCGGCTTCACGGGCTTTTTCTTTTTCTTCCTGCAATGCAATATTAAAACCAGTAAGATCGGAACAATTTAGACTTCCGTGTTGCTGAATAAAAAGTTTGTTGAATTTTCTGATTTTCTCATCAATTGTAAGTCCCTCTTGATTCGTATTGTTACCGTGCTTCAATCCGACAACCATGTAAGCCCCGGTAACTGCGCCACAGGTAGCACCACGTTTCATGCCGCCACCAAAACCCTGGGTAATCTTCAGTGCTGTTTCTTTATCAATTCCTAATTCATCGGCATGAAGCGCAAATACGGTTTGGGCACAATTATATTGGGCGAGGTACTCATCTACGAGTTTGGCTTTATTTTGCATTTTCTCTTTTAAATTAAATAAAAATTGTCTTCTCCCCTTAATACTGGGTTACTCCCCCCCATCAAAGATAAAAATTAAATCGAGTAGGGTAAATATAGAATAAAACCATATTCTATATTTATCCCTCTCACAGAACCGTGCGTACGGGCCTCGTACACGGCTCATGCTAAACCTTATTCTGTACTTCGTAGTACTGATGCAACGTATTTGTCTTTA
>JBFHFE010000023.1:0-85358 GCA_041583785.1 Draconibacterium sp.
TATCATTTACACCTCCGATAATGGATATTTCTGCGTTTCAAAAGGCTTGTCAGGAAAAGATTTGTTATACGAAGAATCAATGCGGGCACCTTTAATAGTATTTAATCCTGCCTTAAAAAATGAGTCTCGAGGAAAAACCATTGACGAGCTGGTGAGTGTGGTTGACTTTGCACCAACTATATTGGATTTGTGTGGTGTTAAAGCTCCTGCCATTATTCAGGGTAAAAGTTTTAAATCAATGATTAATGGTGGCGAAAAACCATTTAGAGATTTTGTTTTTGCCGAAAATAACTTTGATATGTACAAACCTTCTTCTGTGAATGGAGAATTAGATGAGGAGGGAATAAAGGCTTTAAAAGCCAGAGGAACGGTTCGATCACAAGTAATCCGTACAAAAGAATATAAATACATTCGTTATTTTGAAACAGAACCAATGGTTGAAGAATTGTGGAATATAAAAAAAGACCCTCTGGAATTGGAAAATTTGGCAAAGAATCCAGGTTTTTCTTCTGTCATTGATGAAATGCGTAAATTATGTGATAAAATGGTAGCGCAGAATACAAAACAGGCCTTTAAGTGTGCTAAAAATTAAAAATGATTTAAATAATGAAACGAGCCTGAGAAAGTCTTCACACGCAGGGGATTTATTAAAATCGTGCGAGTTCCATCATCTACCTTAGAAAACAAAAAAATTAAACGAATGAAACTGAAAACTTTAATTGCCTTTTTATTGATAGCAAACGTAGCCTTTGCTAAAGATCTTTTTGTTTCGCCCAAGGGAAACGATAAAAATTCAGGAAGCAAAGAGCAGCCTTTCTTTTCGTTCGAAAGAGCGCTGGCCGAAACTCAAAAATATGCCGGAAAGGAGGCTGTTTCTGTTTGGTTTTTCGAAGGAACTTATCATTTAAACAGATCTTTGGTTTTGGACCATAAATATTCCGGAGCCGACGATAAACCAATTTTATTTTCGGCATTACCCGGAGCAAAGGTTACGGTGAAAGGCTCGAAACTTCTTGATGAGCTAAAGTGGGAAAAATACAAATCCGGAATTTATGTGGCCGATGTGCCAGCGGGTTTGGTATTCGACCAGTTATTTGTAAACGGACAAAAACAAATCAGAGCGCGTTTCCCAAACTATGATTACGACAATCCAATTCGCGGAGGAAATGGTTACCAGCAAGTAAGTGGCGGAACCAACCGCCGTTACGACGAATGGTTTTCTTTCGATCCTGAAAAGTTTACCAATAAGGAATGGAAAAACCCGGAGACCGGAATTGTGCATGCTTTTCAAAGTCACAACTGGGGAAATATGCAGTACCGGATAAAAAACGTTGATCGCAGTGAAAACAAAGTGATTCTTGGCGAAGGAGGATGGCAGTTGCAACGTATTCATGGTATTGGAGGAAGTGGCGAAAAATCGTCGTGGTTTTTTATCGATAATATTTTTGAAGAGTTGGATACAGCCGAAGAATGGTTTTTGGATACCGAAACAAACAAACTTTATTTCTATCCAAAAGCAGGTGTGAATTTAAGCAATGCCACTGTTGAAGTTCCTGTGGTAAAGGATTTAATTCAGTTAAAAGGAAGCAAGGATGCTCCGGTAAAAAATATTCAGATTAAGGGATTTAATTTTACACAAAGTTCCTTCACCTTCATGGAAAAATATGAGCCGGTTGCACGGGGCGATTGGGCAATCCATCGTGGTGGAGCCATATTTATGGAAGGTGCCGAACATTGTATAATAGAAGATTGTAGTTTCGATGAACTGGGTGGAAACGGCATTTTTATGAGCGCTTACAACCGTAACAACGAAGTGAAAAGTTGTGAGTTTGTAAATTTGGGCGAAAGTGGCGTTTGTTTCGTGGGGTCGCCATCGGCTGTGCGTTTTTATCAAACCTGGGACGATAAAGAAATTGACGGTAAAGACTGGAACGAAATGCGTAAAAACATGGATTTGGAACCTGGCCCAAAATCACCCGATTATCCTGAAAACTGCGTGGTAGAGAATTGTGTAATGCACGATTTTGGTGATGTTGGAAAACAGGTTGCCGGAATTTACATCTCAATGAGCCATAAAATACGTGTTTCGCACAATACCATTTACAACTGCCCGCGTGCCGGAATTTGTATTAACGATGGAACCTGGGGTGGACATATTATTGAAAATTGCGATATCTGGGAAACCGTTCGCGAAACAGGTGAACACGGCCCGTTTAATTCGTGGGGACGCGAAAGACAATGGTTGGGCGGAAGCGGTTCGAATAAAGATTTTAAGAAGGAACTAACCTTGCTCGATGCCATCGACAAAGTAATTATCAGAAATAACCGAATTGCCAATTACCGAAAATCAATCAGTGCCGGTAACTGGACAATTGATTTAGACGACGGATCAAGTAATTTTGAAATCTACAATAACCTAAATCTCGGTTCTACCATTAAATTGCGCGATGGAATGCTGCGAAAAGTGTACAATAACATTACGGTTAGCGCCGTTCCTCTCGGCTGGCATGTGTGGCCTGAAAATTCGGAAAATGAGGTTTATCAAAATGTTTTTGTGATTTCGGGAGCGGTGCCCGGAAAAGGAGAGGCTACCAAACAGTTTGCACGCCCCATTCATTTACCCTCAACAACAAAATGGAGTAATAACTACAATTACAATTTGTACTGGAATGTAAACTTCCCCGAATCTCCAGAGATTGTCAATGGTAAATCATTGGAACAATGGCAGGCAGAAGGTTATGATCTTAACGCAAAAATCGCTAACCCTATGTTTGTCGATCCTGCAAATGGAGATTATTCACTAAGCAAAAATTCACCGGCTTTACAACTGGGTTTTAAAAACTTTCCCATGGATGAGTTCGGACACAAAATGACTAGAATTATTCCCTTTGGCGGAGACTTTACCGATATTATTAAAGTTACGCTTAAAGCAGACTCACGAATGAAACCCAACGGAACGATACGTTATACAACAGATGGCTCTGAACCTAATAATCAATCACCAATCTACCACGAAGAAATTGTTTTAAACGCATCTGCTTTAGTAAAAACACAGTCGTTTGATGTCAACGGAAATGCAATTGGTTTTGTAAACGAGGCTCAATTTAACAAGGTTGATGTGTTGGATTACCCAAGCTGGTTAAAAACATTGTTGGCCGGAAAATATGATGATGAAACGATTGAGAATACTGAAGAGGCGCTGCAAGAAACGATACTGGGAGCCTTGATGGTTAACATTGGCGACGATCCTGATTTAATTGATGCTTCAGGTGGCTACAACTCAGGATGTTTTATTCGCTCAATAGAAGCTGGTGAAGGCAAACGATGGTTAGATGCCGGCCTGGCCGAAACCTGGATTATTCAGCAGATAAATGCAACTAAAGTGACAAATATTCAAGAGCTGAAACAACAATTGATAAAATACAAGGGACAAACAGTTACCGTTACCGCTGTTCGAAATTATGGAAGTAAAGAATTTAAAATCGAGCTGTAATAAAATGAAGAAGTTTTTAATTGCCGGTAAATTTCTGCTAACCCATCGCTTACCTTAAACATAAACTATTGTAAACCGATGAAACGAGCATGAGAAATATTCACACATAGGCGATATATTAACATCATGCGATTTCAATCTTATACCATAGAAAACAAACAATTTTAATAAGATGCAAGAACAAAGATTTCGAATTCCATTATTCACCTTGCTTATTTTCTTTTTTTCAGTGGGAACGGTGTGTAGTAAGGATTACCACGTAGCTACAAATGGAAATGATAGCAACAGCGGAACCTTGCAAATGCCGTTTCGAAGCATTGCCAAAGCGCGCAATGAAATTCGAATAAGCGGACTTTTAGGAAACGAACCGATTAATGTTATTATTCATCAGGGGGTTTATCGTTTTTCCAGTCCTTTTATTCTTAAACCGGAAGATTCGGGTAGAAAGGGGGCCGAAGTTAGCTACTGTGCTGCCAAAGGTGAAAATGTTGTGTTTACAACGGCCGAAAAACTCGACTTAAAATGGGAAAAATCGAATGGGAATATCTACAAAGCAAAGCTCAATAAAGAACAAGCGATAGATCAGCTTTTTGTCGATGGTGAATTACAACATATGGCTCGTTATCCAAACTTTATACCTGCAAAAATTAATGTTTTGTCTGAGAATACCGATGATCATAAAACCATCCCTTTCAATGGTGTGGCTGCCAATGCATGGAGCGCTGAAAAAGCAAAAGAATGGAACAACCCGACAGGAGCCTATATGCATGGCATCCACAAAGCACGGTGGGGTGGAATACATTATGAGGTAACAGGAAAGAAGGAGAATGGCGACCTTGATTTTATAGGAGGCTGGCAGAATAACCGGGTTAGTGATTTTAGTGCGGTTCATAAAGAATTTAGAATGATTGAGAATGTATTTGAGGAATTGGATGCTCCCGGTGAATGGTTTTTCGATCAGAAAAAGGGTATGCTTTATTTTTTTCCTCCTGAATATGTTAACCTGGAACAGAAGCCAACCATTGAGGCAGTTTTTGATGTGCAGAATATAATTTCAATTTATGGCAAACATGATAGCCACACAACGGAGTTTACCGTTGAAGGCGGCAATGGGCTTACTCAGAAAATAGAAACCTCAGCTATTGTTCAACCCGTTCAGCACATTAAGTTTCAGGGAATAGAGTTTACAGGAACGGCGCGTACTTTTATGGAAACGAAAGAATCGCTTTTGCGGTCCGACTGGACCATATTTAGAGGCGGTGCCATTCATATTAAAGGGGCAGAAGATATTTCCATTAGCAACTGTCGTTTTCAGCGATTAGGAGGCAACGCCGTTTTTGTTGATGGCTATAACCGGAATGTGGCTATAAGCTCATCTTTATTTGAAGAAAACGGAGCTAGCGATGTTTGTTTTGTAGGTTCAATTGCAGCCGTGCGGAATCCGTTGTTTAGCTATGATCAGGAAAGACCAGGATTAAATGAGTTGGATACCATTGTGGGGCCAAAAACAAATGATTATCCTGCCGATTGCCGTGTTGAAGATTGTTTAATGACAAAATGTGGGAGGGTTGAAAAACAAACAGCCGGGGTTAATATCTCAATGAGTTCACGAATTACTGTTCGGCACAATACAATTTATCACGTTCCTCGTGCTGCCATAAACATTTGCGATGGTACCTGGGGAGGACATATTATCGAATGGAACAAGTGTTTTGAAACCGTGCTGGAAACAAGCGATCATGGTGCATTTAACTCCTGGGGGCGCGACAGATTTTGGTATTCAGCAAGCCCCAATGGCCCAAGGGATCTTGACAAGGACGGCGTTCCGGTAATCTCTTCTGTAATAAAACGGTTTCCGAATATCATGTTGTGGGATGCTTATCAAACCACCACCATACGTAATAACTTTATGATGTGCGATAATGGCTGGGATATTGATTTGGATGATGGATCGACCAACTATGATATATACAATAACCTGTGTTTGAGGGGAGGTCTTAAAACCAGGGAAGGTTATCACCGAAATGTGTATAACAACATCATTTTTAAACATTATACCTGTAATGTACCTTATCCAAAACCAAGCTACGACAGGTGTTATGCAAACATAATACTGGGAGGTACTTATAAGTCGACCATTGCAACACTCTGGAGTGGATTGCGCGATTATAATTTATTCCATAATCCGGAAATGAAAACACCGGTAAAAGCAACAGCTATAAGCAACTGGACACAAGATGACAAGAACAGTATTGTTGCCGACGCTAAATTTATTGATGCTAAAAATGGAAATTTTAAGGTGGCAATTAATTCGCCGGCCATTGGCTTAGGCTTTCGAAATTTTTCGGTTACAGGTTTTGGAGTCATAGCTGAACACCTCAGGAAAATGGCACCGGAACCTGAAATTATTCTACCTGCAAGTTATTTTAACAATGTTCGTACAGAGGAGAAAGAAGAGAATGTTTTTGATGCCTCGTTTACGTCTTTGGATACTGAATCGAAGTTAACTGCTTATGGAGCCCGGTCAATTGGTGGTGCTATTATTCTGAAATTGCCTGCGCATTCGAAACTGTATAAATTAGGATTTAAGCTTGACGATGTAGTATTACAGGTAGGGGGTACAAGAATATACAACGCCCGTGATTTTGCAAAAGCTTCAACCTTATTTGCTGAAGGAAAAACATATACTGTTGAAGTGCTGAGAGGACAAGAGGAAATAACATTTGATTTTGTATTTTAACGAAATCATCTAATTTTCCCGTTCCTTTCTTTGTTAATGAAAACTAAATCTAAAATAAGCGATGCTAAAAATTAAATCAACTCTAATTCTACTATTGTTTTTTACAACCATCTTGCTGGCACAAAACAAAGCCCCAAATTTTCTTATCGTGCTCGGCGATGATATTAGCGCATCCAATATTGGTTGTTATGGTTCAGTAAATAAAAATACTACGCCAAATATTGATAAGCTGGCCGATGAGGGCATTCGTTTTACAAACATGTTTGTGGCTGAGGCCATGTGTGGTCCAACCCGTGCTGAATTATATACCGGTTTGTCGCCATATAAAAATGGTTGTACTGTCAATCATGCAGCTACAAAAACCGGTACATTAAGTATTGTTCAGCGTCTTGAAAAATTGGGCTATCGCGTCGGCTTAACCGGTAAACGGCATTTTAGTCCAAATTCTGTTTATCCATTTGAGTTTATCGGTGGATTTGAAAAAAATTGTAATCTTTTTGGAAAAGCCACGGAAAGTTGGGATGGGGTGGAAGAGTTTATGACACGCGATTCAGAACAGCCCTTTTGCTTAATTATTTGCTCAATTAATGCCCATTCGCCATGGGATGCAGGCGATGCTTCACGTTGGGATCCTGATGAATTAACACTTCCCAAAAATTTAGTGGATACCAAAGAAACCCGGCATTATTATCGGGAATATTTAGCAGAAATAAGGTTGTTTGATGAGCAGGTTGGTAAAGCCAGAGAGACACTAAAAAAACATAAATTAGATGAAAATACCGCCCTTATTGTTTTAGATGAAAATGGCGTAGGAATGCCCGGGGGAAAATGGACAACCTATGACTTGGGTGTGCGTTCGGCATGTGTAATGAAATGGCCAAAACCATATCAGGCAAACTTTGTAACTGATGCCATTGCCCAATATTGTGATATTTTACCAACATTGATTGATGCCGCAGGAGGTGAAATTTCCGCTGCATTAGATGGGAAAAGCCTGCTCCCGGTTATTAGCGGACAAACGAAAGAACACCGCGAAATGGCATTTTTTGTTTACAATAGCGGACCAGAAGGACCTCCTTTTGCATCGCGTGCCGTTACCGATGGCCGCTATAAACTAATATGGACGTTAACCCCGGAAAACTTTTATGCGGTACGTACCATAAATGGTTTTGACTATTTTCATGTCGATAAAATGGAAGATCGGCATGTACGAAAGATGTATTTGTCGTGGTTAACTAAAGCCGGGTATGATAAAGTTGCAAGAGATATTGTTCAACGTTATAGACAACGTCCTGAATTTCAGTTCTTCGATTTGAAGAATGACCCGGAAGAAATGAACAACCTGGCCGGTAATCCTGAATATGAATCAAAAATAAATCAGCTTAAAGAATCCATCCAAATCTGGATGGAATCACAAGGAGATGAATTGGTGAGTATAAAATAATCATTTAGCATATGAACGTATTAAAATGTGTGGCTGCCTTAGCCATTATCGCATTAGTGGCATGTAGCCCTAAAAAAGAAAAAACAGAACCTAAACCGCTTTACGATGGAAGTTGGGAGTCATTACAAAAAATGCCGGTTCCAGCCTGGTTCGACGATGGAAAAATTGGCATCTTTATTCACTGGGGACCGTATAGTGTCATTGGCCATCGTAAGGGAGGTCGTGGATACGCAGAGCATGTACCAAAACTGATTTACGAAGATTCGGCTTATTATTATAACTACCTGAAAGAACGCTGGGGGGCTACTCCTCCGGAGTTTGGTTACAAAGATATTATACCGGAGTTTAAAGCTGAGAACTGGAACCCCGACGAATGGGCCGATTTATTTGCCGAGGTAGGAGCTAAGTATGTGGTGCTTACTGCCGAACATCACGATGGCTGGGCAAACTGGGACTCTGACCTTACCCCTTGGAATGCTGTTGATATGGGGCCGAAACGCGACTTGGTGGGCGACCTTGGCAAAGCAGTGCGTGCCAAAGGGTTGAAATATGCCCCATCGTATCACCGCGAAAGGCATACCAGCTTTTTTACCACAAAAAAGTATGTGGTTGATGCCGTAGCCCGTCCGGATATTATTGAAGAAATTAAGCAGGTTCCCGAAGCAGCGAAACTCTACGGTCCATTTGGTTTTAGTACAGAAGCCGTAGATGAATATGTTGCGCGTTGGAAAGAGATCCAGGAAAAATACAAGCCCGATATGTTGTGGATGGACGATTTTCCTATTTATACCCGCGATGGAAACAATGTGCGCAAAGGTCAGGCTAAGCCGGTTATTCAATATTTCGACGATCAGGTGCGTGGCATGATTACCGATTTTATGAATAATGGCGCTGCAAATGGTCAGGCGGTTTACGTCAACAACAAAGGGGCAAACCGTAACTGGCCCGATGGTGTTGGCTGTTTGGAAAAAGACAACCTGAAACTGAAAGTTATTGGCCCTAAATGGCAGAGTTGTACCACCTTTGGTACTTCTTTTGGCTATCTGGAAGGCGATACCTACAAAAGTGTGGAAGGCGTAATCCATGAAATGATTGAAGTGGTAAGTCGCAATGGAAATTTCCTTATTAATATTGGTCCCAAAGCCGATGGAACTTTGGTGCCCGAGCAAGTTGAACGCTTAAAAGCAATGGGCGAATGGCTGAAAATAAACGGAGACGCCATCTACGCTTCGCGTTACTGGAGCGTAAATCAGCAGGAAAACGAACACTTGTCGTTTACCACCAACGGAAAAAAATTATATGCTATTAAATGTGCCAAACCTGTTGCTCCTTTTGTTATCGAAGCTACTGCCGGTTGGGATAACGAACAGGTGAAATCGGTAAGTTTACTTGGCTCTGATTCAAAAGTTGAATGGGAATTGACTGCCGATGGGCTAAAAATTATCCCACCATCAGAACTGGGCTTAAGTGCTTATGCCTGGTCGTTTGAAATTGTTACCAATAAAGAGCAGCATCATCCTACTGCCATTCAAACGGATGCCGATAAAGCTTTTCAAGGAACAAAAAAGGTGGATTTAGATGGAAATCATCAATAAGAACTTAGAATCCCTAATAAGATTAAAACAAATAATACCTGATAAATGAAACAACCATGATCAAAGATCTTAGACACAAGAAAATGAAAATTTCTTGTCTTGTGTCATGGTTCTAATTATATAAAAATGAAACGAGCATGAGAAATATTCACACATTGGCGATTTATTAAAATCATGCGAGTTCCATCTTATTCCATAGAAAACAAACAATTTTAATAAGATGAAAAATTTAACATTATTACTACTTATCCTTCAGGGCTTCCTGCTGTTTTCCTGTTCCGAATCGAACATCTACGTGAGCAAGAGCGGTAATGATCAAAACGATGGCTCGGAAAACAATCCGGTTGCCACTTTGCAAAAAGCGCAAGAACTTGCCAGACAGGATGCTGGAAAGAAAACAATCAATATTTATGTTGAAGATGGCATATATTACTTGCCAAATAGCTTGGTTTTTGAAGCGGATGACTCCGGAGTTGAAGGCAAGGAAATTACTTATCAATCTATAAACGAAGGGAAAGCGATCATTAGCGGAGGATTGCTACTCGACCTTAAGTGGGAGGAGTATAAGGATGGTATATTTCAGGCAGAAACACCTGCAGGTCTCAGTATCGATCAGGTGTTTATAAATGGGAAAAACCAACGTATGGCACGTTATCCCAATTACGATGCGAGCAAGAAAACAGCAGCGTATCAGGGTTTTGCTGCCGATGCTTTTTCTAAGGAAAAAGTGGCGGGTTGGGGCGATCCAACTGGTGGGTACATTCATGCAATGCACCGAAGCAGATGGGGAGGCTATCATTATCGCATTACCGGAAAAGATGAACACGGTGAAGTGACATACGAAGGAGGTTGGCAAAACAACCGGCAGATGGGTATGCACGACGAATTCCGCATGGTAGAAAATATTTTTGAGGAACTCGATGCACCGGGAGAGTGGTACCACAATGCCAAAACCAACCGGCTTTATTATTATCCTGAAAAAGAAGTAGATGTTGAAAATGCTAAAGTAGAAGTTGTTCGCCTTCGACATTTAGTGGAATTTAATGGAAGTGAAAAGAGCCCGGTGTCCCACATAAACCTTAAAGGTTTTGTCTTTAAACATGCGGCCCGCACCTTTATGGATACCAAAGAACCCATGCTTCGTTCCGATTGGGCGATTTACAGGGGAGGAGCCATTAAATTAACAGGTACAGAGCATGTGAGCATTCTGGATTCTGAGTTTGATCAGCTAGGCGGGAATGCTATTTTCTTCAACAATTACAACCGATATGGGCTGGTAAAAGGATGTCATATTCACGACACGGGGGCAAGTGGAGTATGTTTTGTAGGAGACCCCAATGCCGTAAGAGATCCTCTTTTTGAATACCACGAAAAAAACGATCTCGCTAAAATTGACCTTACAGTTGGGCCCAAAACAAATAATTACCCGGCCAATTCAACTGTGGAGGACTGTCTGATACATGGAATAGGCAGAACCGAAAGGCAGCCGGCAGGAGTGCAGATAGAAATGGCTCAATTCATCACGGTAAGGGATGTTTCAGTGTATGACTGTGCACGTGCAGGTATTAATATTGGCGATGGTGCCTGGGGAGGCCACCTGATTGAGAGATGCGATGTGTTTAATACCGTTTTGGAAACGCACGATCATGGCTCTTTTAACTCATGGGGAAGAGATCGATTCTGGAGAAGTGACCGATCGGTATCCCAGGAGTTTATTGATAAAAATCCGGAGTTGCCTTTCCTTGATGCCATGGCAACAACTACCATTCGGGATAGTCGATGGAAATGCGAACACGGATGGGACATCGATTTGGACGATGGATCCAGCAACTATGAAATCTACAATAATCTGCTGTTAAATGGTGGGTTAAAGTTCAGGGAAGGTTTTAAGAGGAAAGCATGGAACAATGTTATTCTTAATAATGGCTTTCATCCCCATGTGTGGTACAACAACAGTGAAGACGAGTTTTATAGCAATATCATTACTGGAGAGCATCGGGCAATTGGTGTTAAGAAGACAGGAAGTGGCAAGCGGGTAGATAATAACCTATTTTATGGAGACGTTACAGCGGCAAAAAATGCTTATAGCGATTTTAACTGGGACCTTAATTCCATCAACGGAGACCCCCAGTTTGTAGATCCTGAAAATGGCGATTTCAGCGTAAAAGAAGGATCGCCTGCTTTTGAGATAGGTTTTAAGAATTTCCCGATGGATCAATTTGGTGTTAAAAAAGTCAGCTTGCGGGCTATAGCAGAAACTCCGGAAATACCAGAAATAAAATACGACGGAGGTGCGCTCTCATTCGGTCAAAGGACAAAAAAAGACTTTCTGCCAATCGATTGGTTAGGTGCGAAACTGAAAGCCTTGCAAGGGGAAGAATTTTCTGCTTTTGGAGTAGCGGAGAGTGATGGAGGTATGGCTGTTCAAGAGCTTCAAAAGGGTTCCATATTGGACAAAGCGGGAATAAAAGAAGGCGATTTGATTTTGGCAATTAACGATCAGCCAACAAGGAATCGGAAAATGTTCCTGCGTGTGGCACCAAATAAAATAGAAACTGCAGTAACGCTTACTATCGTGAGGGATCAGGCAAACAAAAGCATAACGGTACAACCATAGAATATAGTATTGATAATGAATATGAACACATTTAGAATATTTCTAGTTATTGGCTGGTTTTTAAGTTGCATTACCGGCTGTACACCAAAAGAAGAAGAAAACGTAAAACCAAATATCATTTTTATAATGACCGACGACCAGGGCTATCCCGTTGTTGGTGCTCATGGTCACCCCTGGATCCAGACACCGCAACTGGATAAAATGTATGCTCAGTCGGTTCGTTTCGACCGCTTTATGATGGGCTCTACATGTGCTCCTAGCCGTGCCGGGATTATGGCCGGAGTGCATTCAATAAAAAATGGCGTTACGCATACAATATTAGAACGCGAGCGCCTCAACCTGTCGGCTACTACCATATCCGAAGTATTAAAACCTGGGGGTTACACATCGGGGTATTTTGGCAAGTGGCACCTGGGCGATGAAGCGCCTTACCAGCCCGAAAACCGTGGTTTCGACGAAACATTTATTCATGGTGCAGGTGGGATAGGGCAGACCTATGCCGGCTCTTGTGCCGATGTTCCCGGCAATACCTACTTTAACCCGGTGTTCAAACACAATGGCACATTTGTTAAAACCGAGGGCTATTGCACCGATATTCTGTTTAAAGCAACCCTGGGCTGGATTCAATCGGTTAAGGACTCAGACAAGCCGTTTTTTGCTTATTTATCTACCAATGCTCCGCACAGTCCGTTTGTGGCACCGCCCAAATATCAGAAACATTTTGAAGACCTGGGCTTTAATAGTAAAGCTGCAGGTTTTTATGGAATGGTAGAGCATATCGACGACTGTATGGGGCAGATGTTTAAACAGTTGGACGACTGGGGGCTAATGGAGAATACCATCGTTATTTTTACCTCGGATAATGGGATGACCCGAATAGGTTGTGGACTAAGAGGCTTTGCCGGACGTCCTCAGGTGGAACTTGGGACAGATAAAGAAGGAAATAAGATGATGTCGTACAATGCAGGTATGAAGGGATTAAAAGGTACAGTAAACGAAGGTGGTGTTCGTGTTCCGTTTTTTGTACGATGGGATGGCGTGATAAAAGAAGGGCGAACCGTAAATACAGTAGCCAGCTATCTGGATATTTTACCAACACTGGCAGATTTTGCCGGGGTAAAGCTTCCCGATGCGCCGGTGTTTGAAGGCCGAAGTTTAAAGCCTTTGATTTTGGAGAAAGACCCGAAATGGGAAGATCGTTTCCTTTTTCAGCATGTAACGCGCTGGGAACTAGGAGCCAATCCTGATGACTTTAAGTGGGAACAATATTCTGTACGCAACCAGCGATTTAGACTTGTACATGGCGAGCTTTACGATATGGAAAACGATCCTCAACAAAACATCGATGTGGCAGTAGAATACCCGGAACTTGTTGATTCAATGAAGAATGCCTACGAAAAATTTTGGGATGAAGCCCGGCCTTTAATGATTAATGAGGATGTTCCTCTGGCAGAAGAAAAACCATTTCATGTTGATTATTATGCCCAAAAGGATAGTATCGGTATTCCCGATTGGGAAGCTCCGGCTTTAACCTGGAAGGAATCATATACAGGAGGACCAACCGGTCTTGAGAATTAAGGGATAAAAAATTGACCCGGTATGTGCCAGGGGTAAATAAAAAATAACTTTCATCAGATGAAGAATGTATACAAGATAACGCTGTTATTAGGTTTATTTGGGGTGTTTTTGGGGGCTTGCTCTCCTAAAACCCACAAGGCTCAAAAACCCAATGTAATTCTGGTTATGACCGATGATCAGGGCTACGGCGACCTTAGTTGCCATGGCAATACAATATTAAAAACTCCTAATATTGATGGATTGCATGATGAGGCCATTCGTTTTACTGATTTTCATGTGAGCCCGTTTTGTACACCAACCAGGGCTGCACTAATGACCGGGAACAATCCGGGTTATACAGGCGCTTATCGAACCAGTTCGGGACGTACCATGATGCACCCCGATGAGAAAACAGTGGCCAATCTTTTTGCAGATGCAGGCTATGCCACGGGCATGGTTGGTAAGTGGCATTTGGGCGATAACGCGCCACACCGTCCACAAGACCGTGGCTTTCAGGATGTACTGTGGCATCGTTGTGGTGGCATCGGGCAGGCATCAGATTATTGGGGCAACGATTATTTCGACGATACCTACGAGCGCAATGGCGTATTTGAAAAATTCGAAGGCTACTGCACCGATGTGTGGTTTCGTGAAGGAACTCGTTTTGTCGAAAAGAATAAGGAGAAGCCTTTCTTTCTTTATCTGGCACTGAATGCGCCACATGGTCCGTATCGTGTTCCGCCTGAGTGGGCAACACCCTACGAAGGAAATGAGCAGGTTGCCAATCCCAATTTCTACGGGATGATCGCCAATGTCGACTACAATATTGGAATCTTGCGTAATCGATTAAAAGAATTAGGACTCGAAGAAAATACAATTCTCATTTTTATGACGGATAACGGTACTTCGGCCGGTGCAAAATTTAACGGTCTGGATTCAGAACCGCTGGTGGGCTACAACGCCGGCATGCGCGGCAAAAAATCGTCGGTTTACGATGGCGGCCACCGGGTGCCCTTTTTTATCTACTGGCCGAAGGGCGGACTAACTGGAGGAAAAGACATTGAAACCCTTGCTGCACACATTGATGTGCTGCCAACGCTGGCTGATTTGTGCGGCATCCCGGTATCGGCTGATTACGATTTAGATGGCATTTCTTTAAAGCCGCTATTGGAAGGAAAAAGTGAACAGTGGGAGCGCGAGCATCACGTTGTACAATATCACGGTGGGGCTTATGGAAAAGCACTGCCGCCGGGGCCTTTGGCGTACTCCACGGTTTTAACCGAGCGCTGGCGTCTGGTGAACTCCGACGGGCAGTTTCTTTACGATATCCAGTCCGACCCGGCGCAGCGAAATGATTTGTCAGCGCAGCAACCTGAAGTGGTGGAACAGTTACGTGAATTGTATGACCAGTTCTGGGCCAGGGTTTCTCCACGCCTTACAACGGTGCGCATCGACCTGGGTAACCCGGCGCAAAAACGAACCGTGCTTTGTTCGCAGGACTGGCACATGGAAACCGGAAACCCGCCCTGGAATTTTGTATCGATAAGCAAGCTGCCTCGTGTAACAGGCCCGTGGATGGTTGATGTGAAAAAAGCAGGAAAGTACCGGATTACACTTCGCCAATTCCCTGAAGAAGCAGATAAAGTGGTTGAAGCCGTGCACGCTAAAGTTCAGATAGCCGGACAGGAAGCGGAAAGGCCTGTAACTTCCGGAAGCAAGGGGGTTATTTTTGAAATGGAACTCCCGGCTGGGCCAACTGAACTGGTGACATATTTATATGATAGCGAAGGAAACCCTGGGGGAGCCTATTTTACAGATGTTGAAGTTTTGTAGTAGTAAATCGTAACGATGAAACCATGAGAGATAACTTATTGTTTAATAGCGTAATATGGTGTTTTTTTGCATTTTTCTCGTTTCCCGGATGTTCAACTGATAACGGAGAAAAGCTCTTTGTGTCGAAGGATGGCGATATAAATTCATTATCAGCAGCTCGTGATGCAGTTCGTGCCATGCGCGCTTCGGGAGTCCGGGGCGATATCGATGTTATTATAGCGGATGGAACCTATGTTTTGGATGAAACTCTGATCTTCGGGTTGGAGGATTCTGCGCCATCGGGTGCGGTCACCAGGTACCGGGCTGCCGAAGGTGCGCATCCGGTTATCAGTGGGGGAAGGGTAATTGAGGGGTGGAAACAATCGGATTTACATGATGGTAAAATATGGGTTGCCGAGGTGCCCTGGGCAAAAGGCGCTGCTTTTTTCCATGTTTTATACGATGGGGAAAAACAACTTCAACGGGCCCGGTCTGAACAAATAGTAGTTACAAATGACAGCTCTGCCTTTATGTATGCCAGTGTGACTTCGGTTCGGGAAAAATTCAATTTCGAAAGCAATGTGTTAAAACAGTGGGATAATATGGAAGATGTTGAACTCTATGGCAGCCCAACCCGTAAATGGATGGTTAATTTTTTACCGATTGAGTCTCTCGATACTCAAGCAAAGAAGGGTAAACTGGCGATTCCTGCAACTTACAGAATGGCCGGTGATTTTGTGGTGGAAAACTGCATCGACCATCTTGATAAACCTGGAGAATGGGTACTCAATTCCAAAAAAGGTTTACTTTATTATTGGCCTGTTTCAGGTAAGCCAGGTAATCAAATAATCGCACCTAAGTTGGATGTGTTGATTGCCGTTGAAGGGGAGAACGATTCGTCTGTCGAAGGGGAGAATGATCAACCGGTAAAAGGAATAATCTTTCAGGGATTACAGTTCACTTATGCCGATCGTCAGAAATGGACTGCTGATGATATAGGTATTCAGCACGATTGGAATATATGGGATAAGGCCAATGGACTGATTCGCTTTCGTGGTGCAAGTAATTGCGCCGTACATAATTGCATATTTACCAATAGTGGTAGTGATGGAGTCCGCTTGGATTTATACTGTCAGGAAATTACTATCGAAGGATCTGTTTTTAAGAACCTTGGCGGAACGGGTATTATACTCAGCGGTTATGGCCCCGGCAAAAAGGATGTCAATAAGAACAATACGATTCAAAATAATGAAATGACCAAAGTAGGTTTGTTGTTCCTGCATTCTCCCGGGATCTTTGTTTGGCAAAGTGGTCACAACCTAATTGCCCATAATCACATTCACGACCTTGCATATACCGGATTAGTTGTCTCAGGAGTTCGTCGCCGTTTCTTTGATCCGGTTTTCCAGCAGATGGGAATGGAAAACCCTTTCACAAGGTGGACTTTCCCGGATGATACTCGCGAGAATATGGGAACCATTCGTTGGGACGAAATTACCCTTGGAGACGATATTGAAGATTGGAACAATTACGAACCTTATATGCATGCCCGTAACAATGTGATTGAGTTTAACGAAATTCATGACTGTCTAAAGCTGCTTCACGACGGGAATTGTATTTACCTCTCGGGTAATGGCGATGGTAATATTGTACGGTACAATGTAACTTACAATCACCCCGAGGGAGCTATGATCCGCACTGATGATGATAGTCACGGGAGCAAAGTTTGTGGAAATTTATTGTTTGGAACTCTGGGAAATCAGGGGATTGCCATCAAAGGATTAAATACTACCACTGGAAATATCTTTGTAAACTGTCAGTTACTGACAGGCGGAGCGGGTAACACCGTGGATCCAAATGCGGAGCTTTCGCGTAATGTCTTTTATCATACCAGCACCAACTTTAATAATGGCTTTCACTATGGTCTGAAAAATGTGAAGGGGGGACTTGATTATAACCTTTACTACCATGAAGAAGGAAAAGGAGATTCGCTGCTTGCACTTCAAAAAAGAGGAAGCAACACCAAGCTGATTGATGAGCATAGCATAGTGGCCGATCCGATGTTCATCGACCACCTTCATGGTAATTTCGGTTTCAAAGCCGGGTCGCCTGCCATTGAGTTAGGAATCGATCCGCTGCCTAAGGATATCGTCCTTCAAATGGGGACTTTGGATGACCCATTCTTAAAACGTTTTGCCGATGGAGTTCCCATGCATTTTAAACTTACGGTAAAAGAAAAAGCTAAGGTAAACAAGAAGAATATAGAGTTGGAACTTTAAAAATGAAGGAATTTAATTTAAATGTATCAACTAACTAGTTTTACCAGGGTTCCTTTTTGATAATCTTTTGTTGAAGTTGATATAGTTGATAAGGCCGCGTTTAACTAAGTTCAGACAGGCTTAAAAGAATAGGAAGTGAGTGTTGAATGCGGAAGCAAGGGGGTTATTTTTGAAATGCAACTCCCGGCTGGGCCAACTGAACTGGTGACTTATCTGTTTGATGAAAATGGAGAATACGGAGGCGCTTATTTTTCCGAAGTAGAAGCTTTATAAATGAGAATTGTTATTAAAATATAATTTAGAATACATTGATGATGAAAAACAAACTTATTTGGATTGTAACTTTATTCGCTTTTGGTTTTGTATGTAATGCGAAAGACTTGCAACATAAACCAAACATCCTTTTTATTTTTGCCGACGACCAAACCTTCAATACCTTGGGTATGCTGGAAGGGTGCCCGGTTAAAACCCCCAACCTCGACCGTTTAGCCGAACAAGGTGTACGGTTTTCGCACACGTACAATATGGGCTCGTTTACACCTGCGGTTTGTGTTGCCAGCCGCTGCATGTTAAACACCGGAAGTTTTGTCTGGCGCGCTGCCTCATTTTCTTCAAAGGGCAACAATATTAACGATCCGAATGCCCCTAAAAATATGCCCTTTTATACAGTCCCAACGCGCCAGTCGCAGGGCTATTGGTCGCAATGGATGAAGCAGGCCGGTTATGAAACTTATATGACCGGGAAATGGCATGTGGAAGTAAAAGCAGACGATGTTTTCGACCATACTATTCACGTACGTGGTGGAATGCCGGGACAAACAAAAGCGGGATACGATCGTCCGAAAAATCAGGAGGATTACGAAACCGGTTGGAAACCATGGGACAAAGAAAACGGCGGTTTTTGGCAAGGCGGAAAACACTGGAGCGAAGTACTGGGCGACGATGGCATCGCATTTCTTGAACAGGCAAAAGAAAGCGAGAATCCTTTTTTTATGTACCTGGCATTCAATGCGCCGCACGATCCACGTCAGTCGCCGAAAAAATACGTCGATATGTATCCGGTGGATGAAGTTGATGTGCCGGAGAATTTTTTGCCCGAATATCCTTACAATGAATATGCAGGAGCAGGACGTACTCTGCGCGATGAAAAACTGGCTCCGTTTCCAAGAACTGACTATTCGGTGAAGGTAAACCGACAAGAATATTATGCCATTATTACGCATATGGATGAGCAAATTGGCCGCATTTTAGAAGCCCTTGAAGCTTCAGGAAAAGCTGAAAATACCTATATTTTCTTTACCGCTGACCATGGCCTGGCAGTAGGTGAGCACGGTTTTATGGGCAAGCAGAATATGTACGATTGCAGTATGCGGGTTCCAATGTTGATGAGTGGACCCGGCCTGGAAGCTGGTAAAGTTGTTGATGCACCTGTGTATTTGCAGGATATTATGGCTACAACACTCGACCTGGCCGGAGTTGAAAAACCCAAACAAGTAGATTTTAACAGTCTTTTGCCTCTGGCAACCGGCAAAACCAACAAAAGTGTTTACAACCTGATTTATGGAGCGTACTTTGGCGTGCAACGTATGATTCGTACCGATAAGTACAAAATGATAATTTATCCAACGGCAAATAAAGTAAGGTTATACGACATGATTAACGATCCGCTTGAGATGAATGACCTGGCAGAAGGTAAACACAGGCCGGATGAGCTGTTGAAAAAGCTGTTTAAACAATTCCAGGTTTTGCAAAAGCAGATGGATGATCCAATTGATGTAAGCCAGGCCTTTTCCAATTTTATGAATAATGTACCTGCACCTGCTATGAATTAATAGCAATAATTTCAGAGAAATATTTATGCCGGTTATGTACTGCGAAGTACTCCATAACCGGCATAATTGTCTTTTATAATTTCCTGTTAACCGAGTTGCGTCAGGGATTTCATCTCTAAAAAAAAGTTGGAATGTTTTTATTTTGAAGCGCGCAAGAAGACACGGGGTGCTGTAGTGTTTCCCAATAGTACATCAAAATGATTGATAAATTTATCATGTGATTATTGCTACCTTCGTCATAGCTCAAGCAAGTCTGGCTCTGCACTCTCTTATCGCAATCATTATTTCTTTTACCCTTTTCCCTCATTGAAAAATATCGCAATTTTTATTTCAGTCATTTTGAAATACAATTGGTACAAAACCAGTATTCATGCCGAAAATCCTGGGGTTATTATCCGAAATGCGGGGTAACTTTTGGTATAGTTTTCGGGTTGAAGCTACCTATTCGTTAATTTCAGAAGCAAAAAGCACATTTTTTTTAATGATTGATTTGAGAAAGGTGTAATGTAATTGGCACACTGTCAGGTGTTAGGGCTTGTTCTACTCGTGCGCATCATATCAGCAATAAATTGATTGATTTCAGAAACACCGTGTAACTTAATTTTCGGAGGTTTACATTCAGAAAAATGAATAAGAACTTTTTTGATTTAGTAAGCTTTATGAGATTAAATATTTTTTCGATAATAGGAATTGCTTTAAGCCTATTTTTAAACGCCTGCGACTTTACTGCCAAAACCCCGATTAGGCAGGCTGATAACTACTGGATTGTTCTGGATAGGGATGCAGCAAAAACATCAGGAGGAAACCTTATGTGGGATTTTGTGCTTAACCGGCAAGGCAAATACGATCTTCAGATTATTTGCGATGGCATATTAGATTCGATTTCGGAAGTGAAGGTTGAAACCGAAGGTTTATCTTTAAACGAAGCTCCCGAAAAAATATTTGTTACAGGAGCAAATGGAGCTGAACAAACGGTATTTCAATTCAGTAAGAATATTGTTTATAAAGAAACAGGTCTGCACTTATTAAAAGTAAAAATAGGTTCAGCCTTCAGGCAGGTCAGGATTACCCCAACGTATAAAAATAAGCTTGGTTTTGGTTCAGGAAAATACGATGCGCAGTGGCAGCTTATGCATAACTCGCCCGAAAAAAAGGCAGCGCTCAAATGGTTTAAAGATGCAAAATATGGAATGTTTATCCACTGGGGATTGTATTCGCAAGCCGGTGGAATTTGGAAAGGTGTGCGCATGGAGGATTCCGGCATTCCCGGCCCCAGTGTTTCTGAATGGTTAATGTTTAAATTTCAGATTCCGAGAAATGAATATGCAGAGTTGGCCAAAACGTTTAACCCCGATAAATCTTTTGCTCAAAATATTGCAAAACTGGCCAAAGATGCCGGAATGAAATATGTGGTTATCACCTCGAAACACCACGATGGGTTTGCCTTATTCAATTCGAAATGTTCGGAATACGATATGGTTGATGCCACCCCATATAAAGCCGATGCTGTAAAAGAACTTTACGAGGCTTGTTTGTCCGAAGGACTGGACTTTGGCGTTTATTATTCGCATGGCAATGACTGGAACGACGGCACTGATGGCAACCATGCCAATGTGAAAAAAGTAAACGATTCGCTGGGAATTTTATCTCATGCTTCGGGTAAAAATATTTGGGATCCGAGTCGGAATACATTCGACGAGTACATCGAAAATAAATCATTACCGCAAATAAAAGAACTAGTAAAAGCTTTGCCAAAATTACGTCTGGTTTGGTTTGATGGCGATGGTAATGTGACCGAAGATCAATCGTTTCAATTTTATAAAACCATATTCGATATCAACCCAAATGTAATTGTTAACCGCAGGGTTGGATACGATTTTGGCGATTACCTCGATGCCGGCGACAATGTAATACCATCGGCTGGCGATAAAATGGAAAAACAATGGGAAACCTGTGGAACCACCAACAATTCGTGGGCTTATAAATCGTACGATAATGATTTTAAAAGCACGCAGGAGATGCTGTATTATTTGATTGATATCGCTTCGAAAGGTGGAAATTACTTGTTAAATATCGGTCCCGATGGTTTAGGACATGTACCCGAACAAAGTGCAAAAGGTTTGCGAGAGATGGGAGAGTGGCTAAAAATAAATGGCGATGCAATTTATGGAACCTCCCGCTGGAAAATCCCCAACGAAGGACAAGAAGAAACCCTGCTTGAAGGAACCGGACACCGCGCCGAGAAAGGGTTCTCGAGGCATTTTTCGGCTAACGATTTTTGGTTTACAGCCAAAGAAAATACGGTTTATGCCATTTCGCTGGTAAACGCAAAGTCGACCGTCGATATAAAGTCTTTGAAACTGGCTAACGGAAAAATTGAGAAGCTTAGACTTCTCGGCAGTTCTTCCGAATTGAAATGGGAACAAACCGAAAAAGCCTTGCAAGTGGATTTAACCGGGATTAAAATCGGCAGCAATGGTTATGTACTTGAGGTAATTATGAATGTTGAGAAATAATAAAGTTAAGAATCTAAATTAAAAAGAAATATGTTAAACTTTAAAAGCCTGATTAGCGTTTTTATCGCCTTATTTTTATTCACGAATGGAATGGCGCAAGAGAAAAAAATGGAAAAAGAAGGTATGGATGAAATGTGGGGCGAAACCAAAGTTTCGGTTGATGCTTTAAAAGAAGGACGCGGAAAGTTATTCGACGAAAGCAACTTCGGTATGTTTATTCATTGGGGATTGTTCTCTCACCTGGGAGGAGTATGGAAAGACAAAACTTATTATGGAATTGGAGAGTGGATTATGAATCCGCGGGTAGCTAATATTCCTCCGGCTGAATATATGGAAATTGCCAAAGACTTTAATCCCAGCGACTTTGATGCTAAAAAGATAGCTCGCCTGGCAAAAGATGCCGGCATGAAATATATTATTATTACCAGCAAGCACCACGAAGGTTTTGCAATGTTCAAATCAAAAGCCAGTGCGTTTAACATTGTTGATGCAACTCCTTTTGCCCGCGACCCGATGAAAGAATTATCGGCTGCCTGCCATGAAATTGGTCTTGGGTTTGGATTTTATTATTCTCATTATCAGGATTGGACAACGCCTGGCGCTCATGGAGGTCCACAAACCAATGAAGACGGTACTCCGGCGACTTTTAAAAATTATTTTTATGAAAAATGTATACCACAGGTAAAAGAGATTTGTACGAACTACGGCGATATCGATTTTGTGTGGTTCGACACACCTGGAGATATGCCAAAAGAACTTGTTGTTGAACTGGCTGCTTTGGTTCGTAAATTGCAACCCAATGCCATGCTTTGCAGCCGCATTGGACATGGTATGGGCGATTATGCCAGCAAGGGCGATATGGAAGTGCCTCCACGTAATATTCCAGGTTTGTGGGAAACCTGCGATACCAACAACGATTCGTGGTCGTATGCCTGGTACGATAACAACTTTAAAAGCGCAAAAATTACCCTTGGTCGTTTAATTGAAACAGTTGGCCGTGGTGGAACTTATTTGTTTAATGTGGGCCCCGATGCAAAAGGAAATGTTCCTGAAATTGGCGTTAAATTTCTTGAAGAAACAGGGAAATGGATTCGCAAATACCCTCAGGTAATATACGGCGCAGGAGCTTCTCCATGGGGGCATGCCTTGCCTTGGGGCGATGTAACAACCCAGCAAAATTCCTTGTTTTTGTCGGTTCAGGAATGGCCACAAGATGGTAATTTGTACCTGCCCGGTCTGGAAAGTGAAATTGTTTCAGCTAAAATTTTAAATGGCGCTGAGATTTCGTATAAAAAAGAAAACGGATGGACTGTTTTTAAGGTTCCTTTTAAACCTGCCGATCCATTGGTTTCTGTAATTGAAGTAAAATTAGACAGTGAAGCGAAATCTGCAAAAGTAAATAGCAACCACGGCATTTATCCAAACATTCAAACCACTTTGTTAGCTGAATTTGCAGAAGTTTCTGCAGCTCAGAAAGAAGAAATAAGGTGGATGGAAAAATTTGGTGAGTGGAAACACGCCAATCAAATTACAAACTGGGAAGAAAATAGTAAAGCGGAATGGACTGTTGAGGTTTTTGAACCCGGCTATTATTACCTCGATTTGATTTATAAAGGCGAAGACCGCTTGGTTTGGAAAACTGTTACCGACGAAGGTATTATGGTACAAAACCAGCAGGCGGCTACCGAAAAGTATGTAGATTATAGTATGGGAATTTTAGAGTTTAAGACAACAGGGAAACACACAATATCCGTTTCGTTGGTTGAAGGAAATCCCAAAACTTCGAGTTTGAAATCGGTGGTAATTAAACCCATTAATTAAGCGTATTATGCAGAAAATTTTTTCAGTATTTGGCTTGCTTGTTGTTTTCTTTGTTTTGTATACTAAACCGGTTGAAGGACAAAATAACCACAGCAATTATCCAGAATTTAGCTGGGATAAGGTTCCAGTTGCTTTTCATTTCGGAAATTCAAAATTAATGACTGCCGATGAAGCAAAGTTTGTGGCCAGCCATTCTAATTTTATTTGCCTCGAAAAAGGACATGCCAGCAAACAGCTTGGAACTACCGAAAAGGGCATTGAAAAGGAAGCCCGTCAATTGAAAAAGTTAAATCCAAAAATGAAAGTAATTTTCTATTGGAATACTTTTCTCGATTACAACATGTACAAAGCCCACAAAGAATACGAAAAACATCCGGAATGGTGGTTGAGAAAACAAAACGGGGAGCTTGACTTAAAAAATGATCAATTAAAAAGGTACGATCTTTCCAATCGTGAAGTACGGAACTGGTGGACCGATGTGGCATACGAAGCGGTTGTAAACGGAAGTTGCGACGGCGTTTTTATGGATGCATTTCCACAAGTTAGTAGCCCTGCCAATAAGGCTCTTTGGGGCGAGGAAAAATACAATGCCATTCAGCAGGGGCTAAAAGATATTATCCGCGAAACGCGTGAGAAAATTGGCAACGATAAATTAATTGTGTACAACGGAATTCGTTCAACACCCACCTGGAGTGCCGGCTACGATTTTCCGGAATATACCGATGCTGCAATGATGGAGCATTTTGGCCATTTTCAGAGTTCTTCGAAAGAATGTATGCTGAAAGATATTCAGGCAATGGAAAAGGCTGGAAAAGACGGAAAAATTGTGGTCTTTAAAGCCTGGCCTGGATTTACTTTTATCGATAAAGAGGCAATGCAAATGCCCTTGAAAGAAAAACAAAAAATAGCCCGAGAAAATATTACCTTCCCCTTAGCAGCTTTTTTGATTGCAGCACAGGAGAATTCTTACATTGTTTATAACTGGGGTTACCGTATGGAAAACGGATGCCTGGAGTGGTATCCCGAATATGATAAGCCCTTGGGAAAACCGTTGGGCGATGCCAAAAGAGAGGGCTGGAAGTTTTCGCGCGATTTTGAGCACCTGTCGGTGTGGGTAAATCTTGAAACACGAGAAGCTGAGATTTCATACCACTAAAAAAATATTTATCTGTTTGTAAAAATCGATTAACCGGGAGTTAAAAGTTCGGAGAATGGAGGTTTTGCCCCCCCAACTAAAAAAATATCAATGAAATATTTACTTAATTTATTCATACTTGCTGCATTGTTTTTCGGAACAATATCTTGCACAAAAACCGAGAAAAAGGAACAACCTAACATTCTCTTTATTTTTGCTGATGATTGGGGATTTGGCGACCTGGGCTGTTATGGTAGCACAGAAGTAGCCACGCCTAATCTCGATAAATTGGCATTGCAGGGAACAAGGTACACCCAATTTCATGTTGCCAGCGGTGTTTGTTCGCCAAGCCGTGCTTCTGTAATTACAGGGCATTTCCCCGCAAGGCATAATGTTCATGGCCATTTTGCCGGAAACGAAGTAAATGCACGACGAGGTATGCCAAACTGGCTAGATGAAAACCTGGCCGTTTATTTGCCCCGAATGATGCAGGAAGCCGGTTATACTACAGCTCATTTTGGTAAATGGCATCTTGGTGGAGGTGGCGAACCAAACGGCGACCTTTCAGCTCCCGAACCAAAAGTATATGGCTACGATGAAACAAGGGTGTGGAATGGTAATGGTCCAACATGGCAAGGCGACCAGTTGTTTCCAACTACCCGTTACATGGACGATGATACCCTGTGGATTCAAAGTTCGAGCCGGATTGCTGTTGATGCAACCATCGACTTTCTGAAAAGAAATAAAGGCAAAAAACCAATGTATATCGACCTTTGGTTAAAAGACCCGCATACACCGCTTGCTCCCAGCGACGAACAACGCGAACCTTATAAAGACAAAGAGTTGATTCCTGATAAAGAAACTTATTTTTCGGTGTTAACCGACGCCGACCGTCATATTGGGCGATTAATGGAAGCCTTAACAGAAATGGGGCTTGATGAAAATACGCTGGTTATTTTTAGCAGCGACAATGGCCCTGCCCATTATGCGCCTGCTTTACTTGCAGGGTCAACCGGGGGCTTAAAAGGACGCAAAGCCGATATTTACCAGGGTGGTGTAAATGTGCCTTTTATTGTGCGTTGGCCGGGACATGTAACTGCCGGAAAGGTGGAAAACCAAAGTGTTCTTTCTGCTGTCGATTTACTTCCAACATTTTGCGAGCTTGCGCAAAAAGAACTTCCCCAAAGTTATCAGCCTGATGGCGAGAGTTTTACTTCAATTTTTAAAAATATTCCTTTTGAAAGAACCAAACCATTGTTCTGGGATTGGCATTTTTCGCGTGTAAGCGATAATCCGCAGCATGCAACAAAATGGCCCGAAAATGCTGTTCGCTATGGCGACTGGAAACTTTTATACAATTCGAAAATAGATCGCACGGAGTTGTACAATATTAAAGACGATCCTTTTGAAAAAAACGATTTGAAAGATGAAAATCAGGAAAAGGTTAAAGAGTTGATGGGACTTCTTAACGATTGGAAATCAACACTTCCAAAATAAATGGTAGTTAAACAATTGTCTTCTTGCACTAATTGTGGATTGAAAGAAGGTATTTTTCTGTTTTTACAGTATAGTACAGGACAGCTCAGGCTTGTTTAAAAAGTATTTTTATCCGCAAAATCAATAAATCAGTTTAAATTTTTATTTATGAAAGAAGCTAAAGTTGTAGAAAAGAAATACCTATTTCCTTTTATAATCATTACCAGTTTATTTGCATTGTGGGGCTTTGCAAACGATATTACCAACCCGATGGTGGCGGCCTTTAAAACCGTTATGGAGATATCAAATGCCAAAGCATCTTTAGTGCAGTTTGCCTTTTACGGAGGTTATGCAACCATGGCAATACCTGCTGCCCTGTTTGTTCAGAAATTCACGTATAAAAAAGGTATTCTTTTAGGACTTGCTCTTTATGCAGTGGGAGCCTTACTTTTTTGGCCTGCCGCGCAATTTCAGGCCTTCGGTTTCTTTTTGGTTTCCCTCTATATTTTAACCTTTGGCCTTGCGTTTTTAGAAACAACTGCTAATCCTTTTATTTTATCAATGGGAGCCGAAGAAACGGCAACACGACGCTTAAACCTGGCACAAGCTTTTAACCCAATGGGCTCGCTCCTGGGAATGTTTGTTGCTTCGCGTATTGTGCTGGCATCGTTAGAGTCGGACCGAAGAAATGCTTTGGGCGAACTTATTTTTCCAACGCTGGATGAAGCTACAAAGGCGGCTATTCGAACCAACGACTTAATGGTAATCCGAAATCCGTATGTGGTTTTGGGTTTAGTGGTAATTATAATGTTTGTGGTTATTCTTGTAAGCAAAATGCCACAATCGGGACACTCGAAAGATATTCGCCCCATTCATTCATTTAAACGATTAATTGCTAACCGTGTGTATCGCGAAGGAGTATTGGCGCAGGTATTTTACGTGGCAGCACAAATTATGTGCTGGACATTTATTATTCAATATGCCGATAACCTGGGAATTGACAAAGCAACAGCGCAAATGTACAATATATTTGCTATGGGTATTTTTCTTGGAAGTCGTTTCATAAGCACATTATTAATGAAATACGTGAACTCGCGACGTTTACTTATGTTTTTCGCCATTGGTGGAATTTGTACCATATCGGGTGCAATTTTAATTGAAGGTATGGCCGGACTTTATTGCCTGATTGCCACATCGGCATTTATGTCGCTAATGTTTCCTACCATTTACGGAATTGCTTTGGAAGGAATTGGCGATGATGCAACGCTTGGGGCTGCCGGTTTGGTAATGGCAATTGTTGGCGGCGCTTTAATGCCTCCTCTGCAGGGAACTATTATCGACATGGGGCAAATTGGATCGATGCCTGCTGTAAACGTATCGTTTGGCTTGCCATTAATAAGTTTTATTGTAATTGCAGTTTATGGTTACCGCACTTATCAGTATCAGAAAAATTAAATTGATTATCCGTTTTCGACCTAAAGCATTACCCGTATGCCTTTCTGCACTTCCCCTCATTGTGGGGAAGTGGTTTTAATCAATTCTGCATCTGTCGAAAATTTAGCAGGATTTATCAGCAAGCAGCTCCTCGTTAACAGAGGAAATGTTTACAGGCAGAGGAGCAGGAGGTTGTACTGCAGGCAATTTACCGGATGTTCAAAAAAAAAAATAACAAACAACTAACTAACTATGGAAAAAATTGCGATTGCCAATGACCATGCCGGAACTCAACTAAAAACTGAATTGAAAGAATTTCTCGAATATTATGGCTACGAAATTACAAATTATGGAACGGATTCGGATGATTCTGTAGATTATCCCGACTATGTGCATCCTGTTGTTAATAGCCTGACAAAAGGAGAAGTAGATTTCGGAATACTTATTTGTGGAAGCGCACAAGGGGTTTCGATGACTGCTAATAAGCACAAGGATGTTCGGGCTGCTGTTTGCTGGGAGCCTGAAATTGCCTCTCTGGCGCGAAAACATAACGATGCAAATGTGTTGTGTTTGCCTGCCCGTTTTCTTGACGAAAAAGTAGCCAATCAGATTGCCTTGGTTTTTTTGCAAACCGAGTTCGAAGGAGGCAGACATAAGACTCGGATTGATAAAATAACTTCCTGTTGGGCGTGAAATTGAATTAATATAACACTTGAAAATATATGGAAACAGCAAAAAGAATTTATCTTCCACCGGTAAGCCTAATTGGCCCGGGGGCATTAACAGAGTTAAAAGACGATATTAAGTCGGGTCAGTTTACCAAGGTTTTACTGGTTACCGATTCTGTTCTTGTTAAAATTGGTATAGCCCAAAAAGTGGAAGATGTTTTAAAGGAATGTGAACTGGATTACATTGTTTACGACGCGGTAAGGCAAAATCCAACGGTACAGAACGTAAAAGAAGGTTTGGAAGCTTACCAGCAAAATGCGTGCGATTGTATTATTACTCTTGGCGGAGGTTCTCCGCAGGACTGTGGAAAAGCCATTGGAATTTTAGCCACTAATGGTGGCGAAATTGAAGACTACGAAGGAATTAACGTTTCGAAGAAAAAGGCAGCACCTATTATTGCTATTAATACCACGGCTGGTACGGCCAGCGAAATTACCATAAACTACGTTATTACCGACGAAAAGCGAAAAGTGAAAATGGTAATGGTGGATAAAAATTGTTTGGTTGACATTGCCGTAAACGATCCTTTGTTAATGCTGAATAAACCCGCAGCCTTAACTGCAGCTACCGGAATGGATGCTTTAACACACGCCATTGAAGCTTATGTTACGGCAGGTGCCTTCGATTGGTCAGACAACCTCTCGCTACACGCCATTAAGCTGATTAGCGAAAACTTACGCGATGCGGTAAAAGATGGTCAGAATGTAGATGCACGTAATAAAATGGCGTGGGGGCAGTTTATTGCCGGACAAGCATTTTCGAATTGTGGTTTAGGCTATGTGCATTCTATGGCTCATCAGTTAGGCGGTACTTACGATTTACCACATGGTGTGTGTAATGCTGTTTTACTTCCTTATATAGAGCAGTTTAATGCACCGGCCTGTGGCGAAAAATTTCGCGATATTGCTGAGGCAATGGGAGTAGATACCAAAGGAATGACAACCGAAGAAGCAAACGAAGCCGCTATAACAGCTATAAAAAAACTATCTCAGGATGTTGGTATCCCTGCCGGGTTAAAAGAACTTGGTGTAAAAGAAACTGATTTTGAGCTAATGGCAAAAAATGCTTTGCTGGATGTTTGCGCAGGTGGAAATCCAAAACCAGTTACCTTGGAAGAAACAATTGAATTATATAAATTAGCTTTTTAATTTAGTAACCAATTATAACATTAGAATGAGGAAATTGAATACAAAATGGATGCACCCTCGCGATCAGATTATCATGATTATTGATAAAATCTATAAGGGTGGTTTAACTACTACATCAGGGGGGAATATATCTGTTATTGACGAAAGTGGCGATGTTTGGGTAACACCGTCGGCTATTGATAAAGGAACTTTGCGTCCTTCTGACATTATCTGTGTAAGAAAGGACGGAACGATTGAAGGGCGTCACAAACCTTCATCGGAGTACCCGTTTCACATTGCTATTTACAAATGCCGTCCCGAGATTAAGGCAGTAATTCATGCCCATCCGCCGGCACTGGTTTCGTTTAGTATTGTGCGTCAGATACCCAATACAAATGTACTGCCACAGGCCAAAAACGTATGTGGCCCCATTGGCTATGCCGATTATGCCCTGCCCGGAAGTAATGAGCTGGGCGATGTAATTGCAGAAGAATTCAAAAAAGGGGTGAATGCGGTAATCATGGAAAACCACGGAACAGTGGTAGGTGGCGCCGACTTAAGCGATGCATTCCAGCGTTTCGAAACCATGGAATTTTGTGCACGCACCTTAATTAACGGTAGCACCATTGGAAAACCAAACTATTTAACTGATACCCAAATCGAAGAGTTTGACAACCAGGTTCCCCGCTTGCTTCCCGAAATGAAGGACGTTAATCACCCTTCGGATGAGCGTGAGATTCGTGAGCAAATTCAGCGCATTGTTTTACGTGCCTGCGAGCAGGGGATGATGATTAGTTCGTACGGTACTGTTTCTGTTCGCTGGAAAGACAACGACTTTTTGATTACCCCAACCAATATTGCCCGTTGGGATATGCAGCTAAAAGACATTGTTCAGATTAAAGATGGCAAACGCGAACCCGGGAAAATACCAAGTCGTTCAACCTGGCTTCATCAGGAGATTTACAGACGTAATCCACATATAAATTCCATTATTCTTACCCAAACACCATACTTAATGGCCTATAGTGTGACCGGCGAAAAAATGGATGTACGAACAATTCCTGAAAGCTGGATTTTCTTGCAGGATATTCCAAATATGCCTTTTGGTTCGCATTTTGCCGGCGAGGAAGCTATTTTGGATACCATCTCCGAAAATACACCGGCTGTTATTATCAACAACGATTCGGTTTTGGTAACCGGCGACAAACTGCTGGGAACTTTCGACCGCCTTGAGGTTGCCGAGTTTAGTGCTAAATCGCTTACCATGGGAGCCTCGCTCGGAAAATTAATTCCGATTAACGACGATCAGGTTGAGGATTTAAGGAAAAAGTTTTTGATGTAATATTCTTTGTAAAGAGCTCTTGTTATCTCTTGTAACGGGTAAAATACATTAAGGCGTATTTTCTAGTACAATTGTATAACTCGAAAAGACAATATATTTTAAGAAGCAGTGAATTCCTGTTTAAAGGAATTCGCTGCTTTTTTTTTGCCTTTTACTTTCGTTTACATGGCGAATTGTCGCGGTTGGAAATAGCGGCGGAGTTAGTAGTATGCCAATTTCATTTTAGAAGGAGCTTTAAATTGTTTTGATGATTTTGGGTTTAGACAACTTGAAATTATTGCGATAAGAGAATGTTGAAGCAATAATCATACAATAAAATTAAGGCACAGCAACAGTTGCAATGCAATTTTTCAACGAAGCATAAAGACCAAAGGGCAAAAGAATAAGGCTCATTTCAATGGAATATTGGTATTAAAGGTTATACAGGCGTATGTCAACGAATATCTATCTCAATTGGTATTATAACCGGGTGTAGTGCAATGTATAGTTAGCAACTCTATTTCTGTTTATTCCTTACTTGATTTTTGATTGTCGTTTGTAAAGTAAAGGAGTATAAATAAGAAGCCAATATAGCTTAACTTTAACCCAACAGATTTCCAATCTTGTAGTACAGAACTGCCTATTACTAAGGTGTTTATTAGTATAAACGATGCTATTAGTGCTTCTCGTGTGAATTTGTTAAATAGCAATAGAAGTCCAATAATAACTTCAGCAAAAGGTATTAAGTATGCCATTGGGGTAACCAGGAAATCTGGCAGTAGCGTATCCTGAAACTTATCTTGCATTCCTGCCACAAATTTGCCTAAAACAGGGAGGCGTACTACTCCGTGGAATAAAAAATTAATTCCGAAAGAAATGCGCAATAGATGTACTGCCAGTACTTTGTTATTTAATTTAATGTTCATTATTTAATCGTTTTTATTTTGTTTATAAATGTTTTGCGGTAAAATACAGGAGATTATTTTGCTACGTTTGTTTTGAACCAGGGATAAATGTGAAACTCATTTTAAATAAATTGGCATAAAACAATCTTTTCCAATTCTTATGAATTAGGCAGACATTATCCGTTTTTTATAAAAAGAGGATTTGTTTTTAACAATAAATAAATTAATTGCTGAAAAAATAATTACTCCAACAGCAATATAAACCAACATCCATTTGGGTTGTACTCTTAAATAAAATTCAGCCAACAAAGCACCAACCATGGTTAGTAAACCTAAAGTGTTCGCAAAAAAAGCGATATTAAAATAGCTAAAGTTGTTCGGTAAACGAACCTTGTCTGTAAAAAGTGTAAGGAAAGCAATTGTAAAATAGGCCATAACAATTATTGCTATTAAAATACCTGTTGAAATTCTAAAAAATGTAGGATCGATGCCTAAGGGTTCCGCCATTTCGATAAATGCTTTTACTGAAATTTCCCACCCTGTAAGTTTCGAAATGGCAAATCGGCTTAATATTAATCCCATTAATAAAGACGTTGTAAATACGGTTGTTTTTTCTAATTTATTCATTGCTTTTTAGTTGCTTCTTTTTTATTGTGTGCTTTCGCTCCTGGTATTACTTTTTAAGTTCAGTACAAAACTAAACAATCGGTTAGAAATAAAATGCTAATATTTGTTATAAATTTTTAAATAGTATTAATATACCCTTGAGAGATGCCGACTAAGCTTAAAAATAGTACCTGGGGCTAATGGTAGCCGTGTATAGAGCCGGTCAGGGACGGGGAGAGGTGCAATAGCAGCCATTCACCTACTCGGTGTGTGCGCCTTTTTTATGCTTTACTATTTTTACAATTCGTCGATAAACGATTTCCGCTAAATTCCAGTCATAGCCATTAAAATTAGTTGTGTTATTGAATTGAATAACAACCATATCCATGTCTTTATGGTATTTTGCAATGCTTTGGTAGCCGGGAAGTAAGCCTGTATGTTTGTAAACGTAAATGGACGAATAGATTTCCTGTTCGCCTTCTTTAAACACCGAGCCATCGTTTAAGGCCCGCAAGAATATGCCCACATCTTCGGCTGTAGCCAGCATTAAGCCTGTATTTTCATACTTAAAATCGGTTTCAACGCCAACATAATAGCCGCTCATTACATCGTCAATATTTACTTCTCTAAGCGAACCAAAAGTGTGTTTCAGTCCAAGAGGAATCAATATTTCCTCCTTTATATATTGCTGGTGGGGATAGCCCAATGTTTTATCAATAAGGTCCTCAATCAACATATAATTGGTATTTGAATAGCCATAATCTTCACCTGGTTCAAAGTCGGCTGCTAAATCCAGGGCGTATTCAAGTGTTTCTTGTCTGTTTTTTGGAGGTTTTGTCCAGAAATCAGGATGGTCAACAAAATTGGGAATGCCACTGCGGTGCTGCACCATCATTCTCAAGGTTATCTGGTCTGAATTTTCAATTCTTCCCGCAAGTTCCGGAAAGTATTCAGCCAGTGTTTTATCCAAAGACAAACGCCCTTCGTGAACTAATTTTGTGGTAGCAACAGCGATATATAATTTTGTAATACTCGCAATTTTGAATAAGGCTTGCGGATAGGCAGGTATTTTCTCTTTTCGGTCGTGCCAGCCAGCGGCATAAAACTCCGGAGGCTTTCCTGCTTCGTCCACATAAACAATCATGCCATCAAAGCCATGGCCAATTGCTTCGTTTAGTTGTTCCTGAACCGTATCAGGGAGTGGTAAAATCCAGGCCTTTACCAAAATCCATGGTACGAAATATAAGGAGCCTATACTTGCAATAATAAATATGATTCGGAGTATTCGTTTCGTCTGTTTCATCTTCATAATGTTGTTTTTTTTTGTTGAACGATTATGGGAAAATCAACCGCAGGTGTTTGCGACCTGTCTTTTACTATCTTCACCATCGTACGATAAAATGGGTACTGAACAAATATAAACCTTTCAAACGCAGCAAAGTTAAAGTTGTTCGATGGTTGAGATGGGTGTATATATCGTATCCAAATCTATTTTATCATTGGGCGTTAGGCTATCAATTAGTCTAACGAAAGTTGACAGCATAATAAGAGCCGTATGAATTGAGAAGTTCACGTACGGTTCTGTGTGAAGTTAGGGGGGAATTGAAAATCGACGGAGTCAAATTCCCCTTCTTACTCGACTGGGCGTTCGTGTTTATCTTTTAATTCATATTTGCTTTAAATATTTCCAAAATTTCATCCAATCGTTTTTTATATATCGAATTGTTCCTATAAGCAAAGTAAAGTTGATTCACAATTGGAAAGCTTCCTTCCCATAGTAATTGTAGTCTGCCTTCTTTGCATTCATTTTCACAAAGAAAATCAGGAACGATGGCTAAGCCACTACCTTCGCTCAAGCTGTTTATTATTGATTTAAAATTGGGAACAATATAATTCGCTCTAAAATCGGGCAATGCATTAAAATTACTTTGCCAGAAACGTTTAAAGTGTTCATTATCACTAGATGCTCCATACCACTTTTGTTCTTTTAAAAACGATAAGATATCCGAATTGCGTTTCGTTTTAATGACATTAATAAACTCATCTTTATCAATATCCATACTCCCTATTAACACGATAGTTTCTTTGCCTATTGGCACATAATTAATCCCTTTTATATCCATTTTTTTAGGCGTAATTACCACATCGACAATTCCTTTCTCTAACTCCCTTAATAGATTTTGGTAATCAGAGAAACTGCTTATCACATCAAAATTCAAGGTGTGAAGATGTTTTTCAAGAATATGCTGAAAGGTCTCAAAACACATCCCTATACTAATCGTAGGAAGCTCAATTTCATTGCTTTTTTGAAATTGCTTTTCTATCGCCTCTAATCGTAATATTGGTTCAATAACTGCATTATACAATACTTTCCCTCGTTCTGTAGGAACCATTTTTTTCGAAACTCTATCAAAAAGTTTTGCCCCGACATAACTCTCTAAAGAACTTAAATGTAGACTTACACCAGGCTGAGAAATAAACAAAGCTTCTGCAGCAGCAGTTAATGTTCCTTTATCGTAAATAGCTTTAAAGGTTCGATACCATTCTAAATTCACCATATCTATCAGTATTATAATGCAAATGTATGAATTATATTATTTTTATAATATATCTGGTCGATGTAATTTTGTTGTGAAATTAAAAGAACGATAGAAATGAAATTAATAGAGACTACAAAAGTTAGAAATATCAAATTATCTAATCGTATTATTCGTTCAGCATTGTGGATGAATATGGCAGATAAAGATGGTCGTATTACACCTCAGCTTTATCAGGTTTACGAGGAATTATCAAAGGGTGGAGTTGGAATGATAATTACAGGTTATTCAATGGTCGACCCAAATGACAGACCTAATCCGGGAATGATGGGCATCTATGACGATTCATTTATTGATGAGCATAAGAAGTTGGTTGATATTGTACATTCCAATGGAGCACCTATTTCCATTCAGTTAGCTTATGGTGGCTCACAAACCAATCATCCAGACTTTCAAGATGCTGCATTATTTGGTCCGTCGGCTGTGAAAAATCGTACAACAGGAATTACCCCCAAGGAAATGAACAAAGAAGATATTCAGCATTTAGTTACAATGTTTACCAATGCTGCCACTAGAGCTCAAAAAGCAGGTTACGATGCCATTGAATTGCACGGTGCACACGGATACTTACTTAGCCAGTTTTTAACACCTTTCTGTAATCGCCGTACAGATGAATATGGAGGAAGTCTTGTAAATAGGTCGCGTATTTTTGTTGAGGTGATAAAGAGTGTTCGAAAGGCTGTAGGTGAAGATTTTACAATAATGGTAAAAATGAACCACGATGATTACATGGATGAAGGCGAAGGCCTAAGGGTACCAGATGCCATTGAAATTGCAAAAATACTTGAATGTGCAGGAGCCGATTTATTAGAAATTAGTGGTGTAAATGAAACGTCGGGTAAAGGTTTTAGTCCTGCTCGTACCAAAATAAATAAGCCCGAATTACAATCCTACTTTCTTGAACCTACAAAGCAAATTGCAGAGGCGGTTAATATTCCCATAATTTTAATGGGGGGAAACCGCAATTTCAATTATTTACAAGATATTTTAGACGTAACAAAGATTCAATATTTCTCTATGGCACGTCCTTTACTTTGTGAACCCAACTTAGTAAATAAGTGGAAAGATAATGCAAACTACAAGCCTTTATGCGTTTCATGCAATGGCTGTTACCGAGAGGGAGAGGTGGGTTGTGTTATTCAAGAAAAACGGAGGAGTAACAAGAATGATTAAAGGTTTTAAGTGTAAATGAAGATTTTGTTTCTTCTAGATTCTTAAGCTTGAATTTAATATGAACTACATGAAAATATTCCAGAGGGTGTGTTTAAGAATCTGTCCGGTGGGCAAATTTAAGGAGAAGCCAGCTAGCAGGGCTGGGAACGGAAAAGGAAACGAGCAAGCAGAAAACTCAAAGTAAATTATGGTGGTTTTTTTAGTGAGTTCCATCGAATCCCTTTAAAAGTTTTTAATATTAATGAGATGAAAATAACGATGATAAATTCACCACCGGTTTTTATTACCGTGATGGTACTTTTTATATTGAGCGTAGTCGAAATATGCCCATCGTTTTAGTTGCCAGTAAATGAAAGTTCCCAACCGCGCAATAGTGCGTTTCGAGCAAATGCCTTTGTGGTAGTTTGCCCACCGCCTAATCACAGGGTAAGTATACCTTTCAGGGCATGAGCCGGAATACGACGTTTTTTTTTGAACAGTTTTTTGATTTTGTTCTTGAACGATTGAACAGCTTCTTTAGATGGTGGCTATTTCGGTTTGATCGTGCCTGACTTTTCGCTGGCATCGTTTGAACCGAAATCAGTGGCACAAACCACTCCTAAATCGGTGGCACAAAACGAACCAGAATAGCCATCTCTGACTAAATAATCCATAATTCCGTCATTTGTTTGACGCAGTTTATGCTAATTCCGGCAATTGTCAAATTTGTATGCGTTTTTTTTTTGATATTAAAGCAATAACGCCTGGTACATGTTCAGAGCCGATTTCGGAGCTTCTTTACCGTCCGGAAGGACGGAACGATGTTGCGAGAGCCGCGGCTTGCAACCCACCAAACCCCGCTCTTAAATATGTACTTTGATATGCATTGGCCTTATTCATTTTCAATCATTCAGCTTTCCAATGTGCTGCAAGTTTCGCAGTCTGCTCAGCGTTGGCGAGACATACTCTTTTGCAATTTGTGCTTGCGCCTTAGCTTGTTCGAAATGTGTAACATTCACGAACTGATTAAAAATTAACTACTTGTGAGTAATTGCAAATGTGTATGACTTTAGCATTAACTATTTATTAATTTCATCCCATTGGTTTTATCATACTTTCAATAAAATCAATCTCTTCAGCACTCAGTTTATATTTTGAATACAGCTGTTTGTCAATTTCAGGTATCGACTGCGACCAATCAATATCTGAGTTTTCTGTGAAGTCTTGGAGCGGAACATATTTCCAAACATCTTTGTTATTATCCTGAGTTACTTTTAAAACGCCAAGTAAAGCCCTTGAAAATTTACACTTTATGTATTTGAAACATGCAAAAGCCTCATATTCGTTCTCGAAGGCTCCAATACTGATAAAGGATTGAGTATATCCCATATTGGGATAACCTAATACTGGTTCTCCAATTAATGGAGTAGGTATTGATTCGCCTACTGCACCTGAACCATTGCTCTTCGGAAGTACCACTTTATATTTGTTCAGATTAGTGTGCTGCTCAAGTAATGATGAATTAATGTACTTGTAACACCTTTTATTATTTGTAAGTCCAAGGATTTTAATATTATTTACACTGCTCTTTTCGTCGGTAAAAATTTCTTCGATTTCAAATATTGATGTTGTAAGTCTTTTTTCATTACCATTGCTTCCAATAACTTTTTTTAGATTTGGGTACTCTTTGTAAAGGTTTTCAAGAGAAAATTTGTTTTGAAGTATTATGTCTAAATCTATAGTTTGACTAGTATTAGAAATTACCTTGTTTGCAATACTGGAAAGCAATTTATGCGTCGTAAACACACCAACTTTCCCAAAAATTTGATTTTTATCCCTAAAACAAACTGCAATTCCTCCCATTATATCTACTTTTGGGAAAACATTATTACTATTGCTTTCGTACCAAATCACTTTAAAATGCTCATCATTTAGCATTTTATTATTCCAAGGTTTTGGGGTCTTTCCTGCATTAAATAGGAAGCGTGCGGGAGTGATAAATGATACTTTATCTGAAATTCTGAAAGCAATATCGTAAAAATGATGATATATTGGATTGTCACTTGTTCCTTCTGTAGTATCCTGATAAGGTGGATTTCCTACAATAGCATTAAATTTCATATTGTTGTTGTTATTAGCTTTCCAAAAAGTTTGTCCACGTTTTACTTTGTTCACAAACTTCTCAGGCTTATTGGTAATTTGATTCACTAAATCCTCAAAACTGTGTGTATTGATTTTTGCATTGCGAAAACCCCGTAATGTACGTTTTGTAATGGCTTTTGCCATTGGTGTTTTGCATATTACAAATAGGTTTTCCGCCACTACTCCATCCCAATAGTTGTGTTGCTCTTCTACCGTGAGTTCGTTTTCTCTTGCACTATCGAGCAGCGATGCTTTAATACTATTGCGGTACATTGTGTATGCCATATAGAGCGGATAAAGACCCGATTTTGAGTTTATCTCTAAAACATTGGCATCGGGAGCAAAAACTTCATCGCTTACTTTGCCTTGCGAAACAAAATGAGGTATGGGGATTTGCTTCTCAAATTTTTCATCGAAAAAAACGTATCCGCCCATACAATCCCCAATATGGCGATTAACTACACGCCAAGGGGTAAGCACGGTCTCTTTGTCAGGATTACGGAATGTGCCAAAAATATGTGTGATACGCTCTATGCGTTCTTCGGTAGTAAGGAGGTCTGCCGCACGAGCCATTGCACGAATACGTTTCCCAGCTGCTCGAAATACATCGGGGTCGTAATATTTTTTAAAAGCATTGAACTTTTGCTTTGTAACACCTTTTGGCATAAACTCTAACCACGACTGTTGGTCGACAAGCGTTGCAAAATTATCGATAGAAAGCTCTTCCTCTTCATTCTCCATTTCAGCACCATATATCATAAGGGGCATACGAATGGAAATACCACGCAGAATGGAAATAGCACTTTCTTTTTGTTTCTTTTTTTCTTTTTTACGTTCAAGGAGTTTTTTCTCTTCTTCGGTGAGTTGGGGTTTTGGTTTCTTTTCCGCCTTATCGAGTTTTTCGTATTCTTCTTCGGTAAAACCTTGCTTGTTAATGTCAATATCTTTTGATTTTGGCATTGCTTTGGTACTGCCTATAATCTTTTTTAGGTCATCAAAATCTTTTAGGTCGTCATCACCTAAGGTCATCAATTGATTATCGTTGTAAAGATGATTGTCCTCAAAACCATTACGAACAACTCGTTCAACATAAACTTTTTTAAGCTGTTCAAGCATAGAGTTAACATCATAGCTTGCCATTTTAGACCCATCCGAAGCTATAATCGGACAGAAGTTTATAAACTCCTGCATTTGCTCACGGTCAGATGCGGAAGTTTTACCAGCTTTTGCCGATACTTTAGCCGTTTCTGCAATTACCTTAAGTGTACGGTCGGGAGCAAAATCAAACACAAAACACTCCTCTTTTACACGTCCGTTAATAGTAGCAGGTGTTTGAACGCGGAAAATAGTTTGCATATAACCAGAAGCCGAAGTATTGTAAGAACCAGCCAACATAAACACGGCAGTCCACGGTTTTACAGATACTCCGGTGGTTAAGCGACCACAGGAAAGTGTTATGGTGTAAGTGTCGTGAGGATTAGAGCCAATGGCTTTGTTTACTTTTTCTAACGCTTCTGTATTTTCTGCATCGTCGTCGCCATCGCCAGCAACATTTACTATTTCAAACTGACCAAACACTTGGTGTTTCTGCAATAATGCGCTTAGGGCTTTACCTTCTTTTACGCCAGGAACCATCCAAAGTGTATGACGAAAATTATCACGATATTCATCGGAGGAATAAGGATAATTGCTTCCATTGTCTTTTTTGCAAATAAGATTTAGGAAGCTCTCAACATCTGAATGATGTATAAAATTACCCTCTTTATTTACTCGGAAAAACTCGCGGAAGTTGAATGCTAATTCTTCATCTCTATAAGATTTTAACAATTTGCCTAAATCGTAAGTAAATATATTAAGACGAGGTAGAGATGCGTAAGGATTTGGGTCGCCAAAATGAGTTTCGTCCCATTGTGTTTTGGCTTTTTGCTCCATTACATAATCCCAAGTGTAAATTTCTTCTTCTTTGTAATTGTCGAGCAAATTAAATGGTGTGCCCGAAAGATGAAGTACTTTGGTGTCTGTTTTTTGCAGTTCTGATATTACATTTTTGCCCAGGTCGGTTTGTGTTCCTTCGTGAGCTTCGTCTACAATAATAAAATCCCAAGAAGTGTCGAAAACCTCGTTGTTTTTGTCGAAGTTTCCACCTACCAATTCAGAGCCACGCAAATCCTGCATTGATGCAAAGTAGATATAGTGGGTTTTATTCTGTTTTGCCAGTTGTTCGAGTTTATTAAATTGTTCGCCTTGGTGTTTAGAGCCGTATTGATAATTTGGTTGGTCGTAAAAAATCTTTCTAAAGTCTTCAAACCATCCTTTATCTACAACCGGTCGATGCGTAAGAATTAATGTACGTTTAAATTGATGCTCTTTTGCCACTTGCAGAGCAGAAAGCGTTTTTCCAAAACGCATTTTAGCAAACCAAAGCATTTCATTACTTTTTTTGAATTGCTTTTGGGTTTTGTCAATAGCTTCTTTTTGCTCGGGGCGAAAGATAATCGGATTTTGTTCGTTTGATACTTCGTTAGAATTAAGAGCTGAACGACCTTCTTTAACAGCGGTAATAGCTTTTTTGGCAGTCTCAAGGTCTGTTTTGAACCATTCGTTGGCTTTGGCAGATTTATCGAATACTTTGCGTTCAATACCTGAACGTGTTAATACCTTATGTACCTCGCTATCGGAAAATGCTTTGATTGTTCCACTTTCCATATAAATAGACACTTCGGTATATAATAAATCGTAACTAATACCAGCTGTTTGTGTGTAACTGTCAATTCTAGCTTTCGCAGCCTTATTTAAAGCTGAACTATTTGGTGCTAAGCCCCAAATTTCTTCATCGCCAGCAGTAGCTTCACCTATTTTCAAACAACCTGCGTGTGCAGAATCGTTGATTCTGAAAATGTAAATAAGCTTTAGTTTTAATGAAGAAGTGTATTTCATTTTGGGTTTAATTTAGTAGGTCAATGTATCGTAATTTTCTTCCTTTCTTTCCTGTGCTTTTATCTTTGTTTGCCCAGTCTTTTATGATGGCATAAATTCCGTTGTGTTTTTTAATATTGTCAGTTTTGCATCCTTCGCAAGGTGTTTTTTTTACTTCAACTTCGCCAAAAAGATTGGTTTCAGATGAAGTTTTAACTTCACAAGTATTCGGAATAGTCCCTTTTAAACCATCCATTTGCCATACATTCCACGAAATAATGTAGGCTATGTATGTAATCGATTTTTGCAGAGGTTCTTTACCAAACTTCTTTGTATAGTTTTCGATAAATGTTATCAGCATTGCCTCACGAGCTAATAGCAGGCTATCTCCTTGCCATTCGAAAGCATAAATACTCATATAGGCTTGTTGCGCTGCTTTTAGCCATTCTCCGCTTGAGTTACAGTTTTCGTAAACAACCCTTAGTTTGCGGTCGAGCAAACCAATTCTATTTTCAACTGGGATAAATTCTCCAGTAGTAGTGTCGTATCTGCTTGTAATGTAGGGTGCTTCGCCACAAGTCATTTCCAGCCTTTTGTCTCGAACGTATGCTTCCCAATCTTTGTCCTTTGAAAAAGCAATAGATTCTTGGTTTGTTTCCCAAGTTTTAATTCCGTCTTTGTTAATCTCTCGATTAAATACATTTTCACGACCAAACCAAGCGTTATCAATCAAATTGTTTTGAGCATTGCAAATCCAAGAGGGGGTAAAAACCTCAGCCATTTCACGTACTCGTGATTGTTGAAGTTCTTTATTTTTCTTTACTCTAGGCATTATTACAGTTCCATTTTCGCCAGATATTTTATCAACTTGAATTTCACAATTAAACTTGTACCCATTGCCCAAGTGTTCGTAATTATCTGTAGCCCAAAATATATTTTTCTGAGTAGTGTGGTCTCGAATTAGTGCTTCGAGTACTCCTGGATACTTCTCAAGAATCTCATTTTCTAATATGTCTGCGTTGTTATACAAAATCTTATATTCTTCTAAATTCCTAAAGTTCCAAAGATACTGCGAATGTGTGCTTTGGCAAGAAATAGCTCTTTTGTTTTTTCAACGTCGGCATGTGTGTTGGCAAAAAAACAAATGTGCTATTTGTGCGTGGCTTATCAATTTGTTTGTCTTTCAGTTTATACTCTGGTATCAGTAATTCATCTTTTACAACTCGCAATTCTTTTAGAAACCAGATAAAAATTAATCGAGCAATCAAGCGAACCGCAAAATCTTTGTGTCTTTCGGAACCAGCTGCTTCGCTTGGAATTCTAATATCTTTAATGGCTTTGTTAAACCATTTGATAACTTCTTCATAGAAATTTTTATTAAGAACAGATATTGAAAAAACCGATTGCCAGTAATAATAGAGCTGTGAAAAAGACAAAACGGCATTTCGACCCGTTCTTGGAACTTTCAGTTGTTCAAGAATTGATAAATGCCCCCGATGTGTATTTTCAATATCAATGTCTTTAAGCAAAGAAATTTTTCCAACTTTTTCACCTTCTCTCCATTCCTGTTTGTATTTTAATCGTTCGCTGTTGGCAAAAGCAATTTGTTCACCGTATTTAAAAATCAGTGTTACCGGAGTGTAATTGTATTCACGATTGAAAAGGCGGGTGATTTCAGCCAACTGTGAACGGGTTGGTAAGAGTCCGTTTGCCGTGTTTTTTAGCTGAATACCAAAAATAAGCAGTCCGTCATAATCTTCTTTCGATGCTTTAATCGACTTCAACGAATCAGAATTTTCCTCTCCATCAAAAGCACTTTCGTTAACCATACCCAGAAAATATACGGTGTCGATTAAGGAATGAGCTTCGTTTGTTTTATTGAAATACGTTGTAACAATATCCTCAGGATTTGCCGGGTCTTCGGTAACTTCTGAAATGGGTACATTCAACTCCTGAAAGAAGCTTTTCATAGCTTCGAAAAGAGATTGCTCTTTAAAAATATACAGGTCCATATTAATGTAATTTTTTAAATCCGGGAACGGATAAAATGCTTTTCATTTGTTGGATTGCCTGTTCATTTAGTAATACAAGGCGTTGTGCTTGAGTAATTTGCTGGCGGATAAACAGGGCATTCATGCTTTCTAAATTTGCCAGAACTACCAACTGTTCAAGCGTAGCATAATCGCGGATATTTCCTTCTTTTTCCGGGTTTTCGTTACGCCATTCCATTGCGGTGCAATTAAATAGTGCAACATTCAACACATCAGCTTCCGATGCATAAACCAGTTTTATTTTTGCAGGGGAAAGCTTTTCGGGAATTAAATTTTCTTTAATGGCATCAGTATGAATACGGTAATTTATTTTTGATAAAATCCGACTTACATTCCAACCCAATTCTTTATTCTCAATTTCCTTAAGCCGTTGAAACTCTTTCACCACATATAGTTCAAATTCAACGGAAATCCAATTGGCAAATTTGAATGCGATATCCTTATGGGCGTAAGTTCCTCCATAACGCCCCGATTTAACAATAAAGCCAATGGCATTGGTTGAATTTACCCATTTATTCGGAGACATAGTAAAAGCATTTAAACCAGCCTGGTTTCTAAACCCCTCGAATTCGAGGGGTTTAAAATCGGGATTATAAAGCGACTCCCAAAGCCCTAAAAATTCAATAGTGTTGCGGTTTCGCATCCAATTCCCAATAACAGCGCTGGTATCATCCGTTTTATATTTCGCAATGTCGGTAAGTGAAATGTAATCGTTCTGTTCATGCTTTAAAACAGCTATTTCGCTGCCTTTAACTTCTATAATAGTTTTTTTCTTACTCATCTGTTTACTTTTAATTACACCGAGTTCGTGGAATTTAAACTGAAACTAAAAACCAGGTTATTAAATCAAAATTATCTGCCTGAAACTTATCTGAAACTTTAACATTTTGCGAAATGCGTTTTAATGCGGTTTGGTCGCCAGATTTTATTTTTGATAATAAATCCTTTGCTTCTGCACCCATTTTCCTTTTTATTGTTCCATCTTCTTGTTTTTCTTCTTCCACTGCTTGATTTTTCAGCCAAGTTTGAATTGAATCCACAAGATTTTGAATTGCTTTTTCTTCCCCTTTATCAATTGCAGAAGGAATAAAACGTGCTTCATCTTTATGTAAAGTCAATGCATCCAAAACTTCTTTTTGGTTGAGCAAAACAGGTATTCCATTCTGATTTATGTAAATCAAATCGTATGTTTGATAAATATGGTTTTGCACTTTTGGCGGTTTGCTTGGATAACCGAGTAATGCAATAATTCCACTTTCAGAGCAAGATTCATGAACTGCTTTAAACCCGGTATAAACACCTTTTGGCATTCGGGAATATTTTTCAGAATTGGAGTTGTATTCTTCCAATAAGTCCTGCCGATACTTTTCAAGCGATAAATCATTAAATCCAAGTCCTTGTTCATTTACTTCAATATCGTCCCAAGAAGTCTGCATTTGCTCAATCATTCGGGCTTTCATTCTGTTTTCAAGGTTTTCATCTTCAGCCATTTCTTTAAACGTGTCTGAAAAATCCAAATGAACTTCGGAGCCTGCCAATTGCATGGCTGCCATTCGTTGTTCAATTCTGCCTTGCAAGTCCAGATATGAATTGATATTATTTGAGGGCCAGAAATTAATTTCGAAAATTTTGCTGTTTGGAGAACCAAGCCTATCAATACGTCCCATTCTTTGGATGATTCTTACCGGGTACCAATGAATATCGTAATTGATAACCATATCAGCATCTTGTAAGTTTTGTCCTTCACTCAATGCATCAGTAGCAATCAGAACATCAATTGCAGTTGCGTAAATGTCTGTAATTTTCTGGTAAAACTTTCGTTCGCTCAAGCGTATTTCACGAATACGTTGCAGTTGCTCTTCAAAGTACTTTTTACCCAAAATAGTACCATCATTTTTCAGGCGGTCATCGTCCATGGAAAAACCTTTAATGGTAAATTCCTGAATAATACCCGTTGTCCATTTTCGAAACTGCACGGCACGCTCTGAGTTTACTTTGTAGCCTACCGCAATAATGGCCGAAAGATTATAATGCTTTGTATTGTAGTTTTTACCATCGGAAGCAGTTATTCGAAAATTTCGAATAACTGAATTTTCCTGTAATTCGCTATCGCTAAATATTTTCTTTAAATGATAATTAATGGTATGGGTTTCTACATGGTACAGAGTACCCATCATTTTTTGTGTAAGCCAAATGTTTTCATCGGCATAAACCGCCTCTACGCCACCATCGCCATGGGCTGCTATAAAGGTTAAATATTCGGCAGCCGATGAGCGAATAATAACAGTATTTTTTTTCTTCATCATTTTATCATTACTCATTAACTATTATTCTTCTCTTCCGCAATCATTTTTTCATAAATTGTCTGAACCACAGATTTGTCAGATTCTATGATTCTATGTGATTTTTAAACTTACTGTTTATTAGGCGTTTAAATTGCAGGCTATTTGAACCAAAATTTATTAATAAACCTATTTCAAGATTATAGGCTTCCAAATAGTTTATGGCTTGAGCCATGTGTACATCTTCCAAAATTGTAATTGCTTTTATTTCTACAGAAATGATATTCTCAACAAGGAAATCTACTCTTCGTGTTCCAATTTGTTCCTTTTTATAAAAAACAGGCATTTCATGTTCCCGCGAAAATGCCATATTTTGCCTTTCAAATTCAATGGCAAGGGCACGCTGATAAATAACTTCCTGAAAACCATTGCCTAATTCTTTATGCACTTCCATGGCGCATCCAATTATCTTACCCGTTATATCTGAATATTTATATTTCTCCATCATGTTTTAATCATTTAATCAGCTTAATCAGCGGTTCCGACGTTTTCTCTCTGGCAAACAACCCACCTTGTTTCTTTTCCTCTGTAATTATTCGCTCATAAATTGTCTGAACCACAGATTTGTCAGATTCTATGATTCTATGTGATTTTTAAATTTACTGTTTATTAAGCGTTTAAATTGCAGGCTTTTTGAACCAAAATTTATTAACGATGTTGCGAGAACCGCGGCTGGTACACCACCAAACCCCGCTCTTAAATATGTACTTTATTAACGCCTGTTATTTATATTTTTTCAATTTCATCGAAACAAATTTTTTGATGAAACTATCTTGGTATTTATTGTAAATTATTATTGAAAGAGCAAGTATTGTGCTATTAAAAATTGTGATTACAATATTTAGAGAATCCCAATTTTCCTTAACGAAATAAGTTTTTGGGTCAATTATTTTTAAGTCAGGATTAATTGTTTGAAATCCAATGTAAATAAAAAATACTGCGGGAATAGTGAACACAATTATTGGATAAATAAATTGTGCAACTTTCCGATTATTTGTTGAAAGTTTTAATAATAAATCAGTGTATTTGGTTTCAATGTAACTTTCATTTGCTTCATTAAATAATGCAACTAAAGTTTGATTCTTTTCTTTTTCACTTTCAATTATACTGAGTCTTTTTTTGATTTCGTAAAAATTATTTTTTTCAAACAAATTTTTAATCATTGTTTCACTATCATATCTTTCTAAATCAACTGTTTCAACTAAGGTTGCAATTCGCTCAATTACGTTTATGTCATTTTCTGAGTAATTTTCTGCAAAAACATGTGATTGTAGGATATAATTTTTGAAAACAGTAATATGTTCACCAGTTATTTCTCCGACACCGTCAATTAATCTAATTAATTCAGTTGGAAGAACACATACACTTTTTAACGCGTTATCAGATTTTTCACAAAGTTCATAATCAATGTTAAGGGTTTTATTATCCGTGGTTATTAACCAGTATTTTATATCAAAAGGATTATAATTATTTGCCCCTCTTAAATTTTCTAGGTGATTAAGTAATTTAATAATGTGTTTTATCCTTGGTTTTGTTTTTTCAGTCCTAGTTAATTTTTCAAATAGGTCTTTTGTTTTGTTCTTAGATAATTTAATCGAAGTATCGTCAATTCTATAACTTTTAGCATCAAAGATTTTTTTTAGTTTATTTGATATATTACTAAAGTAAAGCAAGAAGTCTTTTTCGTTAGATATTCTGCCTTGACCTTTTAGTCTAAAATATAAGTTAACGATGTTGGACCCCTTTTCAGGAATATATTCAAATATTTTTTTAATGATTCTTTCTCTGTGTTTAATAATAGGAATGCTATGAGAGATTAGTTCTTTTATTCTAAATTGTGCTTCAGAAATAGTTTCTCTATGAACTACAAATTCTACATCAGGAATTTCTTTTAATATGCTGATTAATTTAATGGAACGTTCTTCTCGAACGTCATTATCAAAGCCAAATAACCTTAAAATGAATGAACTATCTAAATAGAAAATTCTACCATTAAATCTCTGATTCATGGTTTCTTTATGCTTCGGATTGTAATTTAATGACAAGAATTCAAACATTTTAAGAATAAGTACTTTTAAAATTTCATTAAATTCTCCTGTAGATTCAATTATCATCTGATTGTAATATTCACAATCTTTTTTGCTGAAATTTGGATGGTTTCCATTTGTTTGGAGTTTTAATTTTATTTCCTCTTTTGCAGATAAAATTTTCTTTAAATATTGAATGTTGCGAACAAAAATAGTTTCTAATAAAATCTCAATAACTGCTTCACTTCTTTTCTTTGGAAAACCTTTTGACCCCAAAAATCCATTTACATAATTTTTTAATTTTTGAATATAATTGGTATAATTAGATATTTTTTCGAACACACCAGGTTTAAATCTAAATGGCTCGTTTAACTCTTTTTCAGGTTTTAATTGGTCGAAAATTTCAGAATAATTTAATTGCAACAATACTTCATGAATTGTTTCTGGACTGAAATTTATCTGTCTTTTACTCAAAGATTGGGAAATATCAATTGCTGATGAATAATTATTCTTATTATCTATAAAAAAGTCAATAACAATATTATAAACCGCTTTATGAGATTGTTGTGTTTCCAATCTTGAAAACAAAAAATAAACTCTTTTATCGTCTGTCATTGTTTCTTTTTTTTATAATTACCGCTAACGGTCACTTGCAAGTTGTCGTTGCGGATTTCGGAGCGCGTTCCTGTCCGCGAGGACGGAACGATGATGCGAGAGCCGCAGTTGCAAACCGCACAAACCCCGCTCTGAAATATGTACTTTGTTACCATTTCGTTGTTTTATTCTTTTTTCGCAATTTGACTAAATTCATTCGTTTTCGAATCCCTTAAATTACTCAATTTCCAGTGTGCTTTAATTTTTTGTTTTAATTTCGATTTCTCCATAATACTCGTTATGATTGATTGTTTACATCATTGACCATAAATTGAAAAACAACATAATACTGCTAATAATCACAATAATAGTATTTATTACCTTCCATAATTTACCGGTTAATTTCAAACTAATACCACTGAAAACAATGGATGACACACAAAAAATCATACTAAGAAGGGTCGTGTCCCATCTGCCATGAAGAAAGTCTGGAAAATAATCTTTAAAAATAGCTACTATCTCGGGTTGTGGAGTTCCAACATTGCGAGCACAAACATAAATCCATAATCCAAGTATCGAGGAGGGGATTAACAAACAGATGAAACTCACGAATGTTAATAGTTTTAACTGGGTGTGATTTAAACTTTTCATTAGCTAATCTTATTTTTAGGTGTTTTCAACTTACTTACGTATGATTCAAAATATCTATCAAAATATATAGAAGTGTTCCAACAACAATAAGTATTCTTAGAATATTAAAAAGTATTTTAGGAATCAATGCTTTGAAACTATTAACTATTCCCATTGCGGCAAACAATATAAAAAAGAAATAGTCTTTTCCAGTTTGCCAAAAGAATATTGCTACCGATATAAATACGATTGAAAATAATGACCAATAGATGTCAATTTTCTTAAATGTCGGATTTGATTGTTTCATAATTTTAGTTTCAAATAATTTATCATTTAATAGCTTGCACCTTCTTTCTTTTTACAATGAATGGTAACTCCATTGTAGAAGTGTACATTCCCTAAAAACACACACAATACATCCTTCCAAAGGAAGTAGTGTAGAGCTTTTAGCTATCGTATATTTTTTGTATCGAGCATTGTATGGCTTTATACTTTGCTTAATAGTTTTGCTATATCTATGTGTATGAATTCCGGAGAATTTCGATGAATGAGGCTTGTGTTTCCGGTGCATTTGCAGCCAGTGTAAACCTTTTTCGGCGGCGATTTGCGGGCGTGTAGTCAAGGTGCTTTGGTTTTTAGAGGAATAAATGTAAACATAATTTCGAAAAAAAGATTGGGTAGCTTCACTTTTATTTTGTGTTTTTATGTTTCACACAGCCCGATGAGAAATTGCCTAAGTTGTTGGCTGCCTGTTTTGTTTTGGTTTTTGTTTCAGCGTTCTTAAACCAAGGGCATAGTTGTTTATACATGCTTTGGAGTTCTCTGTATTAAACTTTAATCTTTCGGTTTTGAACTGTACAACAAAAACTTTACTTTTAACGGTTTTCAAAAAAAATGGAACTAAAATGGAAGAATTAACAGTAGGTACACGCGTTGAACATCCGCGTTACGGAGAGGGAATTATCAGCAAAGACAATTTAACCGCTTACGAGATTTTCTTTGAACGCGGCGGTAAAATTGAAATCACCAAACGAAATACTGATCTTACGGTTTTGGAGGCCAACAATGCTGGACCTAAATCAACCTTGTCGATAAAAGAAATTGAAAAAGTATTGTCTTATGTGCTCGATAAACATGCTGCTTTAAACGAAGTTGTTCCTTTGGGCGAAAAGTGGGAGGGCGGAACCATGCTGCTTCAGCCTGCCAACCTCGAGCTGAAGCCCAAGGAAATTCCAATTGAAACGTTTTTTCATAAAATAGTTATGCTCCGCGACCGCCTGCGTGTGCTCGAGCAAAATATTAACAGCAGCAAATCGCTTAGCGACGAAGAAAAGGTAAATATACAGCAATACATCACCCGGGTTTATGGTTCGCTAACTACTTTTAATGTTTTGTTTGCCGAAAAACAGCACTATTTTGTTGGCGCAAAATCAAACTAATAAATTACTACAGAAAGGCATCATTGTCTTTCTGTTTAAAAAATAATCCATGAAAATAATCAACTTACTAAGCCTGTTTCTATTGATAACAACCATGCTTGTGGCCCAGGACAAAGTTCTGAAAGTATGGCCCAACGGGGCACCGAACGATAACGGCATGAAAGAGCCGGAAGAAAAATACGATGGCGTGCGTGTGCGTAATGTGTCGGAAGCCGAAATGTATGTGTACTTACCCGAAACTGCGAAAAACACCGGCGCTGCCGTGCTCATTTGTCCCGGAGGTGGCTACAGTATTGAAGCCATGGATCACGAGGGCTACGAAATTGCTGAGTTTCTGAAAGAAAAAGGAGTGGCAGGTATTGTGTTGAAATACCGTTTGCCTTACGGGCATCACGAAATTCCATCGTGCGACACGCGGAATGCCATGCGCATTATTCGCCAAAATGCCAAAGAGTGGGGGATTGAGCCCGGTAAAGTTGGTATTGCCGGTTCGTCGGCAGGCGGGCACCTGGCATCAACTGTGGGCACTGTATTCGATTTAGGAAATAAGGATAGCTCCAGCCCTGTTGAACAGCAAAGCTGCCGCCCCGATTTTATGTTGCTCTTGTACCCGGTTATTACCTTCGACGAAGATTTTGGGCACATGGGCACGCGCGACAACCTTATTGGAAAGGGACACGATATAGCGTTAATCAGAAAATATTCGAACGAATTAAATGTAAGCGCCAATACCCCACCCACCTTTTTGGTACTGGCCGACGACGATAAAGCAGTTCCTCCCCGAAATTCAATTGAGTTTTATTCGGCCTTGAAGCAATTTGGTATTCCTGCCGAGATGCATATTTTTCAGCAGGGAGGCCATGGTTTTGGCATGCACAAAAAAGATTTGCCGGTTGACCAGTGGCCCGAAATGTTTTTCAACTGGTTAGAAAGTATGAAAATTGTGGAGTAGGGAAGATTGATGTCGAAGGATTTCTACAGGAAAAATTAGTTGGCTGGAAAAATGGCCGGATGAGTGCGCGTTGGCTAAGTGGAGACAAAGCCCGGGCCAGCCGAAAATCAAGAATAAATAATAATGAGTAAGACACATCCAATAAATGTTTTAAAATACTGCCCAAAATGTGGCTCGCCGGAGTTTCATATTTCGGGAGAACGCTCGCTAAAGTGCGAAAGTTGTGGTTTTCATCTGTTTATAAATTCGTCAGCAGCGGTTGCAGCACTGGTAAGCAATCCCGAAGGTAAACTAATGCTGGCCACCCGTGGTATAGAGCCTAATTACGGGAAACTCGACCTTCCAGGTGGTTTTATCGACCCAATGGAAACCGCAGAACACGCCGTTAGCCGCGAACTTTTCGAAGAGCTGGGGCTGGAGGTTGAAACCATGGAATATCTGGGATCGGCTCCCAACGAATATGTATTTTCCGGGTTTACCGTTTTTACCCTCGACATGGCTTTTAAGGTTACGGCAAAGTCCTTGGAAAACCTTAAGCCCATGGATGATATTCTGGACTTTAAATTTTATTCGGAAGACGAGCTCGATTACAACGATATTCCGGCTCCCTCGATTAACTATTTTGTGAAAGAATATTTTAAAACCTTGTAATGAAACGAGCATGAGAAATTTTTCGTACACAAGCGATCTGTAAAAATCATGCGAGTTCCATTTTCTTTCATAGAAAACAAACAATTTTAATACGATGAAAACACATATCCTCACCCGACTTGCCGCCTTGCGCAGCGAAATGCAAAAGTTAAACCTCGATGCCTGGTACATTTCGGGCACCGACCCACATTCTAGCGAATACCTGCCCGCGCGTTGGAAAACCCGTGCCTTTATTTCGGGGTTTACAGGTTCGTACGGAATGGTGGTAGTAACCCAAAACGAAGCGGCGCTGTGGACCGACTCGCGTTATTTTTTGCAGGCTGCCGACCAATTGGAAGGAACAGGAATTCAGATGCAGAAACTTCGGGTGCCAGATGCAATTGCTCCTGAAGTATGGCTTGGTGAAAAATTAGCTGCCGGAAGCCGTGTTGGATTAGATGCACAAACGGTTTCGGTAACTGGATTCAGAAGCTTCAGCGCTGTGCTCGCTAAAAAAAATATCGAGCTGGTGGAAACTCCTGATTTATTGGAAAAGATTTGGGAAAATCGTCCTTCAATTTCAAAAGATAAAATTTTTGAACTCGGCATTGAGTTTGCCGGCGTTTCGCGTAAGGATAAGCAGCTGTTGGTAGCTGGCGAATTGGAGAAACCGGGAGCCGATTATCAGGTAATTTCTATGCTCGACGAACTGGCCTGGCTATATAACCTGCGCGGTTCTGACATTGATTACAATCCTGTTTTTACCGGCTTTGGGCTGATTGGTAAAACCGAAAGTTTCCTGTTTGTTGACGAAAAAAAGGTGACTGAAGAACTTAAACAGGCTCTGGAAACCGACGGCGTAACGCTCAATAAATACTCTGAATTTTACAGCTTTCTTTCCGCATTAAACGGTAAAAAAATCGTTGTCGATGCTTCAACTGCCAATTATTCGGCATACAGTGCTTTGGCTGCTAATAATGAAATTGTAGAAGTACCATCGGTGGTTTCGCTGTTAAAAGCAAAAAAGAACACCACCGAACTGGAAGGTTTTAAAAAGGCCATGAAAAAAGATGGCGTGGCTTTGATTGAGTTTCTTTACTGGCTTACTAAAACGGTGGGCAGCAAAAATTGTAATGAGTTTGAAATTGGGGCTAAACTAAAAGAATTCAGGGCAAAACAAGATGGTTTTAAGGGCGAAAGTTTTCCGCCTATTGTTGGCTATAAAAGCCATGGCGCCATAGTACATTTTAGTGCAGAACCCGATAATGCCTTGCCGGTTGAAGCTGAAGGAATGTTGTTGTTCGATTCGGGAGGACAATATTTGGACGGCACTACCGACATTACCCGTACCGTTGCTCTGGGCGAAGTTTCGGAACAGCAAAAAATAGATTATACCCTTGTTTTAAAAGGAATGATTGCATTGTCGCAGGCTGTATTTTCATACGGAACTAAGGGGTGTCATTTAGATATTTTGGCACGTCAGCCATTGTGGCGCAACGGACTAAACTACGGGCATGGAACAGGGCATGGAGTAGGGCACTTTTTAAACGTGCACGAGGGGCCAATGTCAATTCGCCAGGAGCTGAACGAAACCGTGATTGAGCCCGGCCATGTAACATCCAACGAACCGGCATTTTACCGCGAAGGATTATATGGAATCCGCACCGAAAATATGATGGTTTGTGTGGAAAAACAAGAGACTGAGTTTGGCCGTTTTCTGCAGTTCGAAACCCTTACTCTTTGCCCCATCAACACTTCTTTAATTCAATTGGGGTTATTAACTTCGGAGGAAAAACACTGGCTGAACAATTATCATAAAACGGTAAATGCCAAATTAAAACCTTTGCTCGCTGCTGAGTTTCATGGATTTCTGGATGAGTTGACCCAGGCCATTTAAACAGTGGTGGGTATTATAAACAAAGGAGCTCCGACATTTGCGGGGCTCCTTTGTTTTATGATTTTGCAAGCCTTAATGATTTCAGCTCAGGCAGCTGCTGTTTACGCAAACACTAATTATCCGCTTTGGGTAGAGTAATGCAAAACGTACTCCCCTCATTAACCTTGCTTTCTACGCTTATGTTTCCCTTGTTTTTTTCGGTAAATTCTTTGCAAAGCAAGAGGCCCAAACCTGTTCCGCTTTCATTCGATGTGCCTTCGCGCTGCGTTTTATTGTTCAGCTTAAACAATTCCGAAAGGGTTTGTTGGGGCATGCCTATGCCATTGTCGCAAACGCAAAATTTGTACAAATTGCCTTCTTCTTTCGATGAAACAGTAATTTTACCTTCCGGCTTTGTAAATTTTATCGCATTCGATATCAGGTTACGGAATACCGTCGAAATCATGTTCTTATCTGCAAAACAGCGAAAACTTTTGTCAACATTATTCACCAATGTTATTTGTTTCCTCTCGGCGTGTTGCGCAAGCAATTTCAAATTATCCTCCACTATTTGTGCCGGGCAAAATTCTGAAGCTTCCACTTTAATCCTTCCGGTTTGTGAGCGAGTCCAGTCCAGGAGGTTTTTAAGCAGGCTGTAGGTCCTTTTTGATGAATAATGAATGTCTTTTGTAAACTCTATTTTTTCTTCATCCGATATTTCATGCCAGTTCTCTATCATAATTTCAGAAAGACCAAGAAGGGCATTAAAGGGGCTTTTTAAATCGTGGGCAATTATCGAGAAGAATTTGTCTTTTGTTGCATTCGCCAGCCTCAGCTCCTCGGTTCGTTTAATCACCTGGTCTTCCAGCGAAGCGTTTAGTTCCAGTAGCTCCGTATTTTGTTTACGGATTTTTATTTCCTGAAAGAAACTTTTTATGGCCTCTTTAACAGTTAACACAAGATCTTCCTTATCCCAGGGTTTTGCAATAAAGCGGTAAAGTTTGGCATTGTTTATTGCGTTGCCAATACCTTCAATGCTGGCTTGCCCGGTTAAAAGTATCTTTAACGAACCTGGCGAAAGCTTGTGGATTTCTTTTAATAACTGGTCGCCTTTCATCCCCGGCATAATGTAATCCGAAATAATTACCGGAACTTGTTGGCCTTCTGCCAGTAATTCTTTAAAATATTCCAGGGCATCTTCTCCACTGTCAGAGGTTTCAATATGATATTCGTCGCCAAACGAAGCATCCAGCTGCTCCTGAATGGCTTCCAATATTATCTCTTCGTCGTCAACACATAAAATTGTTTGCTTCTCCATATTAATCTTCCTTTCCAATTTCTTTTAACCCCGATTTGATTACATTCTCTAATTCTTTCGAAGTCCAGGGTTTACTTATATAGGCGTGTAAGTGTGCGTTATCCTTGGCGTTCTGAATGGCAGCTTCATCGGCCTGGCCGGTAAGCATTACTTTTATAATTTTCGGGAATTTTTTATGAACATCGATTAAAAATTCGTCGCCTTTTTTTCCGGGCATCAGCCAATCAGAAACAATAACCAGCACATCAATTTGCTCTTCGGCAAGCTCTTCAATTACTTCCATCCCTTCTTCTGCATTTTCTGCAAATTCGTAGATGTATTCTTCTCCAAAAATATTTATTATTTGTTCGCCTAAACTTTCGAGAATAATGTTTTCGTCATCAACACAAACAATTGCTTTTTTCATAGTCATAATTAGTTTACAGGTAATGTAATTGTAAATGTGGTGCCTTTGCCAACTTCGCTTTCCAGGTCAAGTTTAGCCTTGTGCTTTTCAATAATTTTAGAAACAATATCGAGACCAATTCCGGTGCCTTCGCCGGCTTTTTTAGTGGTAAAGAAAGGCTCAAAAATCTTTTGTCTGTTTTCTTCCGGAATTCCTGTGCCGGTGTCGGTAATGCTTATTTTAATGTTTTTATCCAGGTTTTTTATTCCAATTGTTAAAATCCCATGGTTGTTCATGGCTTGAATGGCGTTCGAAATCAGGTTGGTCCAAACTTGTACCAGTTCGTCAGGATAACAGCTAACCAAAGGTATTTCGTCGAAATTCCGAATCACCTCAATTCCTTGTTTTAACCGGTTGTGCTGAAGTACTAAAACCGTTTCGATATTGTCAATAAGGTTGGCTTTTTCCTTTTCGCTACCCTGATCTTTGTGCGTGAATTTCCGTAATGCAAATACAATTGTCGACGCTTTTTCCACTGCCAGCTTTATATTTTCCGAATTTTTTCGAACCGAATAAATGTCCTTTATCGATTTGAGCACAAACTCTGGGTCTTCGGTTTCTTTAAGCATGGGGATTATTTCCTCAATTTGTTCGTTTAAATTTAAATAGATGAGGAGTTCGGCTATGGATATTGAGTTTTCAATTCCGGCTTGGTTCAACCTGGTTCTTATTGCCCTTTTGTGTTCCCTTTTTTCGCGCGATGTGAGGCTGATAGTATTATCGTCGATTAAATTCATAATACGAAGAAAAACCATCAACTCGGGTTTAGCGAGTTCGGTAATTATGCTGTAAAGTTTATGTATTGCTGAATCTAATGAAGCAGTAATATTGTCGATTGATGCGTTAATAGCACCAATGGGTGTATTAATTTCGTGTGCAATTCCAGCAATTAAATGGCCAAGAGCACCCATTTTTTCCGATTGTATCAGTTGTGTCTGGGTGTTTTTTAGGTTCAGTATGGTGTCTTTAAGTTTGTGTTTTTGCTTTTTTAATTTTTTATTCTGCTTTTTTATTAATTTTTCGTTTTGTTTTCTTTGGGTAATATCGTGCGCTACTCCATCAATTGAAATTAAGTTCCCTGCTTCGTCGCATAAGGGCGATTCTGTAATCTCAATCACTTTTTTTTCACGGTTTTTTGTGTACAGCTCAAGCTCAAATGTATTTTGTTTTTTGCCGTTGGCACTTTCCTGCAAGGTTTTAATCGTTTTTTTATTGAGTTTGCAGTCTGTCATGTGCCTCACAATTCCTTTAATTGCTTCATCAACCGGGTATCCTAGTATTTTCTCTACCGATGGACTCATGTAAAGGTATTCTCCGTTCAGGTTGTGAGAATAAAAAAAGTATTCGTTTTCAAGGCTTTCAATCAGCCTTTTGTGTTTTTTGTAATTGTCCATATTAGTATTGATAGTAGAATGCTCCAAATTAACATAAAATTTGTCATAATATTTGCAGCTTTTTTCAACAAAAGCACGGTTAAAAGTAGCATAATAATTAAAAAAGTCGTTTGCTGTGGCCAAAAAAGTAGAATAATATAATTTATAGTTTAACTGCCTGTTTATTTAGCATGTGTTAATTTGTTTTTTCGCTTATGAATAAACAAAATTATGCTGTTAATGAAGTAGCTTAAAATAATTATGAGGTTACCAGCTGTTCCGTGTAAAGTTATATTAATTAGTTTTCCGGCCAGTGCAGTAACTCCACCGATAATCATAGCCCAAACAACCATATGTTTATTTACCCTTAGTTTTAACAATCCGGCAAGTGTTGGAATAACAAAAGCTCCCGAGAAAAAACTCAAGGCCAGCAAAAGTGCCTGTATTATTGAAGTTACATAAAGTGCAACCAGCAGGCTAAATATTCCCATGGCCACAATTAGGTAGCGAGTAAGCTGTAACGATTTTTTGTGCTCCAGGTTTCCGGTAAGCAGTTCGCTTAAAATCATCGACGAGGTGAGCAAGGTGGTATCAGCCGACGACATAACAGCCGAAAGCAAAGCAGCAATAAAAAGCCCATAAGGCCAGCCAGGCATAAGATGTTCGGCAAAAGATACAATACCGGTATCGATTTGCTGCGAGAAAATACCAAGGTAAGTAAGAACAAACGATATGGGAATTAAAAGGATGGCAACAGTAATAATACTTCGCGAAGCCGTTTTTTCATTTTTTGCGCAAAATACACGCGAATAAATATCGGGGCCCACTACAAAAGTTACCGAGTAGGTGAGTATTAATACTACTAAATCGATTCCCGAAAAATTATCGTTAAACAAAGCAGACATACGCAAGGGTTCAGTTTCTGAGGCATTGCCTGTTTGTAGCGCAAAATAGCAAAGGGCAGCTAATCCGCTTACAATGAGTACTGCCTGAAGGGTGTCGGTTTTTAATATGCTTAATTGCCCACCAAGCAATGTGTAAACAATAAAAACCACCGCCGAAACAAGGGCAGCATTGGGGTAGGAAATAAAACCAAGGCCATTTAAAATTTTGGCAGCAGCAATAATTTGTGCAGCCACAATTCCGAGCCATGCCAGGGGAATAATCAACGACGAAAGGGTTTCGGCTTTTTTTCCATAAAAGGTGCCCAGCAGTTCGGGTAAGGTGTAGTGGCCAAAACGCCTTACGTATTTTGCAATGGGGACGAGTGCAAATAAGCCTAAGGCGGCACAAAATAAAAACCATAACGCAGCCCAGCCTGTTGTACGGCTTAACTCAATAGTTCCGAGTATGGCAGAACCGCCGAGTATTGTTGCCAGTAAACTTCCTGAAACCGGTATTAATCCTGCTTTTTTTCCGGCCACATAATAATCGGATGGCTTTTTTATCCTGAAAGCGGAATAAATTCCAATGCCCACGATAAACAAAAAATAGAGAAGTATGGTTATTTTAGTTTGCATAATTTGTGTTGGCAAATATCGCAAAATCTGTAACAAAAACTTTATTCACTTACTCATTAGAAAAAAAATAACAATGAAAAAATTAGTTTTTCTGTCCGCCATAGTTTTTCTATTTATGGCAGCTTGTACAATAAAAGAGAAGGTTGTACCACCGGTTGCAAAAAAAATAGCCAAAGAATTAACTACCCATGGAGATACGCGTGTTGATAATTACTACTGGATGAACGATCGCGAAAATCCGGAAGTTATCGCTTATTTGGAAGCCGAAAATGCTTATAAAGATGCGCTTATGAAACACACCGAAGCTCTTCAGGAAAAATTGTTCGACGAGATTAAATCGAAAATTAAGCCGGAAGATGAATCGGTTCCATACAAAGAGAATGGCTATTTCTATTATACCAAAACCGAACCTGAAAAAGAATACTATTTGGTATGTCGTAAAAAGGAGAGTTTGGAAGCTGAGCAGAATGTTATTCTTGATGTGAATAAAATGGCAGAGGGCTATGAATATTATGCTTTGGGTGGATTTGGAGTGAGTACTGATAATAAAATACTTGCTTTTGGTGTTGATACCGTGAGTCGCCGGAAATACACGATTCATTTTAAAAACCTTGAAACAGGCGAATTGCTGGAAGATGCTATTCCTTTAACTACCGGCGGAGTAACATGGGCCAACGATAACAAAACGGTTTTTTATGTGCTAAAAGATGATGTAACCTTGCGTTCGGAAAAGATTATGAAACATACTCTGGGAACCCCTGTTGAAGATGATGTGGAAGTGTATTATGAGGCCGATGAGACTTTTTCTACATTCGTTTACAAAACCAAGTCGCAAAAATATTTGATTATTGGAAGTGAAAGTACTTTAACCAGTGAATACCGGTTTTTAGATGCCAGCAAGCCCAATGGGCAGTTTAAAGTTATTCAGCCTCGCACGCGTGGTTTGGAATATTCTGTCGACCATTTTGGAAACGATTTTTACATCCGTACCAACCTCGATGCCCTTAATTTTCGTTTAATGAAAACGCCCGTTAACAAAACAGAAAAAGAAAACTGGAGCGAGGTTATTCCACACCGGAGTGATGTTTATTTTTCTGACTTCGATATTTTTAAAGATTATTTGGTGGTTACCGAGCGCCGGGAAGGAATTAACCGGCTGCGTGTAATGCCCTGGAAGGGTGAGGAATATTACATCGATTTTACGGAAGATGTGTATGCCGTTAAATCAAACATCAACCTGGATTTTGATACCGATGTATTTCGTTTCAGTTATTCGTCGATGACAACGCCCAATTCCATATTCGATTTTAATTTGAAAACAAAAGAACGCGAATTGCTAAAACAAACCGAAGTGCTTGGTGGCTTCGATAAAAACAACTACGAAACCAAACGTATTTATGCCACGGCCGACGACGGAACTAAAATTCCGATATCGATTGTGTATAAAAAAGGAATGAAAAAGAATGGCAATAATCCGACGCTGATTTATGGCTATGGCTCGTATGGTTATACAATCGACCCTACATTTTCGATAGCTCGCCTGCCTTTGCTCGATCGTGGTTTTGTTTACGCCATTGCCCACATTCGCGGAGGCCAGGTGAATGGCCGTCAGTGGTATGAAGATGGCAAACTGCTTAAAAAAATGAACACCTTCACCGATTTTAACGATTGTGCTCAGTTTTTAATCGACGATGGCTATACGAATCGGGAGAAACTATTTGCCATGGGTGGAAGTGCCGGTGGTTTACTGATGGGAGCTTGTATTAATCTTGAACCCGAATTATACAAAGGCGTAATTGCTGCAGTGCCTTTTGTCGATGTGGTTACTACCATGCTCGACGAAAGTATTCCGCTAACAACCAGCGAGTTCGACGAGTGGGGGAATCCTAAAGTAAAAGAATATTACGAGTATATGCTTTCGTATTCGCCTTACGACCAGGTGGAAGCACAAGATTATCCGGCATTACTTGTAACAACAGGTTTACACGATTCGCAGGTGCAATACTGGGAGCCTGCAAAATGGGTAGCCAAACTCCGCGAAATGAAAACCGACGATAATAAGTTAATCTTTCATATTAACATGGATTACGGACATGGTGGTGCATCGGGGCGTTATAAGTGGATAAACGAAACTGCTCTGGAATATGCCTTTATTTTTGATGAATTAGGAATGGAATAAAAAAGTGTGCTACACGACAAAAGAAGCTTCTCATTTTTTTTATGCGAAGCTTTTTTTGTACCAATAGTTTGGAATTTAAGGTGGTTAATTCAAATTTAGAAGGGGAAAGGAGAAAAAAACTGGTACAATAAAATCCACTTTCTGCGAATCTCGAATCTGGCAGCAGGTTTGAAAAGTAAATAAATAAGCTCCCGGTTCGTGTTAAAAAGTTCCTGGCTTCAATTTTTAAAATCAATCTGAATAATAAAATCTGTTACGAAACATCGTGTATGAGAGCAAAAAATCCTTATTTTTGCCTTTGTCGTGTTCGTACACGGAAAAGACAAGGGATGAAGTATTTTGAGAAGACTGCTGGTTCTTCGCATCTTTGTTTCAAACTTTTCCTGCTAATGGAGAAATGCGGGGACGAACAATGAACGTTAAAAACTTAAATCAATTAAATAATGAAGAAATTTTTTTCCTTTTTTGTACTGTTCGTAATTATAATGAGCGGAAGCGCTGTTGCTCAAGACGGCTGGGTAAATCTGTTTAACGGCAAAAACCTTGATGGCTGGATTCAGCGAAACGGTGAAGCCAAATACGAAGTTGTTAACGGCGAGATAGTTGGAACTACGGTTCTAAATACACCAAATTCATTTCTTTGCACCGAAAAAAACTATGGCGATTTTGTTTTCGAGGTTGAACTTTGGGTTGAACCAAATATGAATTCAGGCATTCAGTTCCGCAGCGAAAGTATTCCTGAATATAAGAACGGCCGTGTTCATGGTTACCAGTGCGAAGTGGATCCTTCAACAAGGGCCTGGAGCGCCGGTATATACGACGAAGCCCGCCGGGGCTGGTTGTACCCGGTTGATCTAAATCCCGAAGCCAAAACAGCATTGAAAATGGGAGAGTGGAACAAATACCGCATCGAGTGTATTGGTAACTCTCTTCGTACCTGGCTAAACAACGTTCCTGTGGCACATGTAATTGACGATATGACCGCAGAAGGTTTTATCGCACTGCAGGTACACTCCATTGGTAATAATAAGAGTAGTGAAGGACACCAAATTAAATGGAGAAATATAAGGATTAAAACTGAAAACCTGGAGCCCGCACTCTATGCCGATATTCATGTTGAAAACCTGGTTGCAAACGATTTGAGCGAACTGGAAAGAAAACAGGGCTTTAAGCTCTTGTTCGACGGAGAATCAACCGACTGCTGGAAAAGTGCCAAAACAGGTGAATTCCCAACTCAGGGATGGGAAGTGAAAGATGGTATACTAAGCGTTTTGGCTACTCATGCCGATTCGACAAAACATGGTGGCGACATTATCACAAAAAGAGAGTTTGGTGCTTTCGAATTTAAATTTGAATTTATGTACACCGAAGGTGCCAACAGTGGTATTAAATATGGTATTGGAAACAATGGTCCCAGCTTAGGTCTGGAATACCAGATTCTTGACGACGCCAGACACGCTGATGCTGTAAAAGGTGTAGTGGGAAACCGCACCATGTCTTCGCTTTACGACCTTATCCCTTCATCAAAAGAAAAACGTTTTACAAAAGGTGCCAACGAATGGAACCGCGGACGTATTGTTGTATATCCATGCGGGAAAGTAGAACATTGGTTAAATGGCCGAAAAGTTGTTGAATACACAAAAGGTGACAATATTTATAAAGCCTTGGTTGCACGCAGTAAATATGCAAAACATGAAGGTTTCGGAATGGCCGAAAAAACGCCTATTTTGTTGCAAGACCACCATGACAATGTTCATTATAGAAGTTTGAAAATTCGTGAATTATAAATAATATTAAACCATGACCAACAGAAGAACCTTTTTGAAAGCAGCTGGAGTTGGTGTTGCATTTGCAGCTATTCCCGGAATTAGCAATGCATCAGTTTCAAGCACTGGAGGAAATTATAAGAAATTTGATTTCGACCTGGGAGTTGCTTCCTATACCTTAAGAAAATTTACTACCGAAGATGCGCTGAACATGACCGTGCGCTGCGGGGTAAACAGAATGACCTTTAAAAGTATGCACCTGCCGGTTGATTCGGGAGCTGAAACCATTAAAAATACAATGGCCCTGGCTGAAAAGAAAGGAGTGGCTGTTTATGGCGGCGGTGTAATTTATATGAAAACCAAAGAGCAGGTTGATGAGGCTTTTGAGTACGCCAAAACTTCAGGAATGGAGATGATTGTTGGTGTGCCTAACCACGAGCTTCTTGAATATGTAGAAGGGAAGGTGAAGGAATACGATATTAAACTGGCTATACATAACCATGGCCCAGGCGATGAACTTTACCCAAGTGCAGAAAGTGCTTATGTTCTTATTAAGGATATGGACAAACGCATGGGGCTTTGTATCGATATTGGCCATACCAAACGCATTGGTCGCGATCCGGAACAGGACGTTAGCGATTTTTTTGATCGTGTTTATGATGTTCATATTAAAGATGTTACCAAAGCCGAACACGAAGGCAAAACTTGTATTATCGGCCGTGGAGTGATTGATTTTCCGGCCTTTTTAAAAGCAATGGTAAAATTGGGTTATAAGGGAACTCTCGCCCTTGAGTATGAAGCAGAGGGAGACGACCCCTTACCAGGAATGATGGAGAGTTTTGGTTATATAAAAGGAATTTTAGCTACGTTGTAAATCAGAAAAAATACGAAAATAATGACTAACAGAAGAGATTTTTTAAAGAAAGTGTCGGCAGGTGCTGCAGGTGTTGCAGTAGGCGGAACAGCCATGGGAATGTCGGCAAAAAGTTATAGTAAAATTATTGGCTCAAACGACCGCATAAATGTTGCAATTATGGGGCTTGGCCGCCGCCTGGGAGCCTATTATGCTCCTATTGGCAAAAAAGAAAACAATGTAGAGTTGGTTTACTTGTGCGATGTTATGAAAAGTCAACGCGAAAGTGCTGCTCAAAAGTTTTCGAAATACATCGACTACAGCCCAAAACTGGAGAACGATTTCCGGAAAGTTATTGAGGATTCGAAAGTTGATGCAATGATTAATGCTACTCCCGACCATTGGCATGCACCGGGCTCAATTTTAGCTATAAAAGGTGGAAAACATGTGTATGTTGAAAAACCATGTAGCCATAACATGAATGAAAGTGAATTACTTGTTGCTGCTCAGAAAAAATACAACAAGGTGGTGCAGATGGGAAATCAGCAACGTTCTTCGGGGCATACTCAGGAAATTATTAAAGAAATTCATAACGGAGTAATTGGAACTCCTTACAAAGCGCTGGCATTTTATACCAATAGCCGGGGTGAAGTTCCTGTACAGAAAAAAGCTCCTGTACGCGAAGGCCTGGACTGGGATTTATTCCAGGGACCGGCACCGCGCCGCGAGTACACGCAGGAAACCTGGGATTATAACTGGCACTGGTACGGATGGGATTATGGAACTGCCGAAACAGGAAACAATGCAACACACGAACTGGATGTGGCGCGTTGGGCATTGCAGGTTGCTTATCCTACACACGTTGATGTGCAGGCTGCTAAACGTCATTTTAAAAACGATGGCTGGGAAATGTACGATACCATGTTTGCCACCTTTAATTTTGGAAACGATACCGTAATTAACTGGGACGGAAAAAGTCGTAGCGGTCACGATACCTATGGCGGAGGACGCGGTACTATTATTTATGGTAGCGATGGTTCTGTTTTTGTTGATCGCGGCAAATACATTTTGTTCGACCGTAAAGGGAAAAAAATAAAAGACAGCGTATCGACTTCGAATGAAGCTGGCACTGCCCTGGGTGGTGGTGGCGATACTACTACTTCGCATGTTGAGAATTGGTTGAATACCATTCGTGGTAAAGGTAACCTGAATTCGCATATTGCCGAGGGCGTTATTAGTCAGGCAATGGTGCATTATTCGAATATTGCCTACCGTATTGGACGCGGTTTCGATATCGACGATGTATCTGGAAAAATGTACGATCGCGATGCTATGAAACTTTGGGGCCGCGAATACGAACCTGGTTGGGAACCAAAAATATAATTGAATAAAAGATGCAGAGCAAAAGGTAGAGAGCTGAATACAAATAAGGTATAGCTCTCTGCCTGGCTCTTTCCTTTTTGCTCTTGCCGTTTTATTAACCCTCTGTATTTGCTCCTCACACGCAGTCCTTCATACACATCTTTTTTAATATTCAACCTAAAACTTAAATCAACTATGACTTCACGAAGAAAATTCCTGAAAAACTCGGCAGCTACCATTGGGGCACTAACCATTGTGCCGTCGCATGTGCTTTTTGCCAAAGAAGAAATTAAAAACGCTGCCGGTGAGGTAATCCGCTCGCGTGTAGTTGCTCCAAGCGATAAAGTAAATATGGCTTTTTGTGGGATAGGCAACCGCGGTGGACAGATTTTAAAAGAATTCAATAAAACAGGGCTCATAAACACTACTGTTTTGTGCGATGTGGACATGGGCGCAGAACACACGCTGGAGAATATAAATGCATATCCAAAGGCAAAGCACTTTCAGGATTTTAGAGAAATGATGCATAAATCAGCAAAAGAATTCGATGTGCTTTGTGTGGGAACTCCCGATTTTTCGCACTTCCCAATTACCATTTTGGCCATGTCGATGGGGAAACATGTTTATGTTGAAAAGCCTTTAACACGTACCTTCCACGAATCAGAATTACTGATGAAAGCGGCAAAAAAGTACAAGGTTGCCACACAAATGGGTAATCAGGGGCACTCCGAAGCAAACTATTTTCAATTTAAAACATGGGTAGAAGCTGGCATAATTAAAGACGTAACAAAAATTACTGCCCACATGAACGGAAAACGCCGTTGGCATGGTTGGGATGTTAATATGAGCCAGTATCCGGTCAATCCGGTGGTGCCTGATACCCTCGATTGGGACGTATGGTTGATGACTGCAAAAGAACACGGTTACCACGAAGACTTTATTAACGGACAATGGCGCTGCTGGTACGAGCACGGAATGGGTGCACTTGGTGACTGGGGCGCGCATATTATGGATACAGCGCACGAATTTTTAGATTTAGGCTTGCCATATGAAGTTGAACCCATAAAAATTGAAGGACATAATAAATTATTCTTCCCGCAGGCTTCAACCCTGGCATTTAAATTTCCGGAACGTAAAAATATGCCGGCTTGTACAATTACCTGGTACGATGGCGTGGATAACATTCCGCAAGTGCCCGATGGTTTTGGTGAAATTGAGGTTGACCCCAATATTCCACCAGCAAGTAATGGCGTAATGCAACCCGCTAAGTTAGGTGCAGGGAAAGAGATTTACGGGAAAGACTTAACTTTTAAAGGCGGCTCGCATGGAAGTACCTTGTCCATAATTCCTGAGGAAGCTGCAAATGATATGAAAAGCCTGTTGCCGGAAGTCCCCGAAAGTCCATCGAATCACTTCGAAAACTTAATTAAAGCCGCCAAAGGTGAAGAACAAACGCGCTCTCCCTTCGAAATTTCTGCTCCTTTAAGTCAGGTTTTCTGTTTGGGAACCATTGCGCAGCGTTTAAACACAAAAATTGAATTCGACCGCAAGAAGAAACAAATTACCAACAATAAATTAGCAAACGACTTGCTGGTTGGTACTCCTCCACGAAAAGGCTGGGAAGAGTTTTATAAGCTGTAAAATTATGGTGTGTTATATTTTTATAAGGCAACAATTGATAAATCTGAAGTATTAACACTTTAATACCACAGGTTTTTCTCTGCGTTCGGAATAAGATGTTCAAAACAAAATACAAAACTCCCGGGTAGTATTTATCAGGGAGTTTTTTAATTTTACACTCAAATTCAGAGATAATTCAAGTTTAATCAGTCTCTCATACAACCAATACAACAATGTCAGAGCCTACAATATTTAGCGATACATTTTTAGCCATGGGAAGCCACTGCGAGTTGGTTCTTCCGAATGTGGAAGCCGAATTTGCAAAAGAAGTTTTACACCAGGTAAAAGCAGAGTTAGAAAAACTCGAAAATTCAATAAGTCGTTTTAGTATCGTTTCTTCGATTTGGGAAGTTAATAATTCGCCAAAAGATCAGTGGATTGAAGTATCTCCCGAGCTTTGGGAAATTCTCACCATAAGCCACGATTTTTACCAAATGAGCAATGGAGCGTTCGACGTAACCGTTTTTCCGCTGCAAAATCTTTGGAGTGAAAATAAAACGCCGCAAGAAGCAGAGGTTGAAGCAGCCCGTAAAAAATGTGGTTTCGATAAAATTGAATTTGATTTCGATAACAAAAAAATAAGGTTTAAGGCCGATGATATGGAACTCGATTTCGGCGCCATTGAAAAAGGTTTTGCACTCGATATAATAAATCCTTTGCTAATCGAGCTTGGCGTTAAAGATGGCATCGTTAGTTTCGAAGAGGATATTGTACTTTCTATTGGCAAGCATCCTTCGGCCGATTTTTGGCCTCTTGGAATTAGAAATCAGCAAAAACCCAACGAGTTCCTTCATGTTTTTCAAACAAGCAACCAAAATGTAACTTCGGCCGGAACGGTTTATATTCGCGACGATGGTCAGGGCATGAAACAAAGGACAGTTATCAGCCCGGCAACAGGGTTTCCGGTTGAAGGGAAAAAAACAGTTTCGGTGAAAGCTGATTCGGCAACTATGGGAGCATTTATTTCTAACGTTTGGTTGATTCTGCCTGAGAACGATAAGAATATTTTAGCCGAGCAGTTTAAAAATATTGAAATCTTGGAAGTGGAATATCTTGATGATGATGTGTGTACAAAGCTTTCGATATTAAATGGGGAGGACGAATAATGAACGGAAAAAGAGGAATAGGAGTTCTGATTTTATTCGTGCTCTGTTCGGCAGTTAATGCCCAGTTAACCATGCAAAAACATGACGAAGGAATTCTAATTGTCGATGGAAAAAAGAAGATTCTGTTTTATCAGACGGAGCCTAAAAGTTATGAAGGCAAATATGCACGTTGTAATTATATTCATCCGCTATGGGGGGCTGACGGCAGTATTTTAACCGAAGATTTTCCGGCAGATCACCTGCATCACAGAGGGGTATTCTGGGCCTGGCATCAGGTTTGGATTGGCGATAAAAAAATTAGTGATTCCTGGGAATTAAAGGATTTTGAACAAGAGGTTGTCGAATTTGAATTTTTTAAACTATCCTACGACGAGGTTCAATTAAAAACGGAAGTGGACTGGAAATCAGAGCTTTGGAAAAAGGCCGGAGAAAAAGTTCCTTACTTAAAAGAACATACAACCATTACCGTTCACCCTCAAAAAGGTAATTATCGTAAAATAGATTTCGAAATTAGTCTTTTAGCCCTCGAGGAAGGTGTAAGAATTGGTGGCTCAGACGATAAAAAAGGGTATAGTGGCTTCGCGGTGCGAATGGCTCTGCCCGAAGATATTACTTTTTCAGGAAGCGAAGGGATGGTTGAGCCAGAAGAAACGGCCATAAAATCGGCAGGCTTTATAAATATGGCCGGAAAGGTTGGAAACAAAAATTCGAAGGGAGGAATCGTAATTATCGATGATTCTGAGAATCCAGGTTATCCCCAATCATGGCTTTTGCGCGCTAAAAACAGCATGCAAAATGCAGTATGGCCGGGAAGAGCTACTGTGCCGGTTTCAACTGAGCAACCTTTACTTTTAAAGTATTCTTTAGTGGTATATTCGGGTAAAATGAATGCCGCAAAAATCGAAAAGATTATTCAAAAGTAAATATTGTTAACAGGAGTAAAAATTATGCTCTAATTAGAGAAATTAGGCGATACTAAAGGTATCTTTAACTTTTGTTTGAAAAGTTAATAAATCAACTACAACAGATATGAATTCAAATAGGAGAGATTTTATCAAAAATTCAGCTATAGCAGCAGCAGCAATTGGTGTTGCCCCAACTATATTAAATGCCTGTGCTTCACCGGCCGAAAAGGTGAATGTTGCTTTAATAGGTTGTCGCTCAATGGGATTTAACGACCTTAAGAGTTTTTTGCGAAAAACAAATAATGTGGAGTGTGTTGCCTTGTGCGATGTGGATAGTAATGTGCTGGAAGCCAAAGCTGCAGAGGTTGAAAAAATGACCGGAAAACGTCCGCTTATTGAAAAAGATTTTAGAAAGGTTTTAGAAAATAAAGACGTGCATGCTGTAATTATTGGTACGCCCGACCACTGGCATGCTATTATTATGATGAGTGCTCTGGAAGCCGGAAAACACGTTTATGTTGAGAAGCCAATGGGGCATAGCATTGAAGAATGTAATGCTATGGTTGCGATGCAGGCAAAACATCCCGATTTATATTGTCAGGTGGGAATGTGGCAACGCAGTTCGAAACACTGGTTCGAGGCTTCCGAGATTGTAAAATCAGGATTACTGGGTGATGTACATTTGGTAAAAGCCTGGATTTATAAAGGTTACGATACTCCGTACCCGGTAATGCCCGATGGTGAAGCTCCCGATTATGTTGATTACGACATGTGGCTGGGACCGGCGCCAAAGCGTCCGTTTAACTTAAATCGCTTTCATTACAATCATCGCTGGTGGTACGATTATGCCGGTGGTGCAATGACCGACTGGGGTGTTCATTTGCTCGATTTTGCGATGCATGCCATGGATGCCGATATGCCCGAATCGATTAGCCCGGGTGGTGGAATTTTTTACCACGAAGAAGGAGCTATTGAAACACCCGATATTCAGCAAGCTATTTATAAATACCCGAAACATGTTATGATTTGGGAATGTGGATTAAATCCAGGAATTGGTCCTTATCAGCGTTCGCATGGTGTTGCCTACGTTGGCCAAAAAGGAACTCTGGTTGTTTCGCGAAGTGGTTATCAAATTTATCCGGATAAGAATACAAAAGGAGAACTTTTCGCTGAAGGCAAAATACAAAAAGAGTATGGCGATGGTTTAGATCAGCATGTTGAAAACCTGTTGTCGTGTATTCGTAAGGGAGGTAATTTGAATGCTCCTGTTGAATTGGGAGCCAAGGTTGCTATTGTTTCCGAAATGGGAAATATGGCTTACCGTGCCGGACAACGGTTGCACTGGAACGATTCCACAAAAACCTTTAAGGAAGATATTGGCAATAAACTTTCGAAAGTAAGTTACCGCGACAACTGGCAGTTGCCAAAAGTGTAAGGGTATTTATGCCTGTTGTGTTAAAATATAGCTTTGTGCAAAAGGATGGATTTTTTTCATCTTTTGCACAAAGAGCCAATACCATATATTTGGTTTTTATACCAAAATTGAACCTAAAAAACCTAACTGATGAAAAAAACACAACTTCTTTTTTTGCTCCTTGCTTTTCTTTTGAGTTTTACCAGTCTATCAGCACAGTCGTTAAAAAACTATCGATGGACAATGCTTGAAACCTCAGGTGATGTAACAGGTCGCCACGAAAATGCTTTTGTCGAATATAAAGGTAAATTCTACCTGATTGGCGGACGCGGAATAAACCCGGTAAATGTTTTTAATCCTGCAACAAATTCCTGGGAAACAAAGGGCGAGTCGCCTATGGAAATTCACCATTTTCAGGCTGTAGTGTACAACGAAGCCATTTACCTGGTAGGAGCCATGACCGGTAAATATCCCAAAGAATTGCCCCTTGAGAATATTTGGATTTATTATCCCGACCAGGACAAATGGGAGAAAGGCCCCGAAATTCCTGAAGCTCGCCGCAGGGGAGGAGCGGGGGCTGTTCTTTATCAAGATAAAATTTATATAGTTGGTGGAATTGAATTTGGCCATACCAGCGGTACAAACAATTATTTCGACAGCTTCGATTTGAAAAGCGAAGAGTGGACAGTGCTAACAAAAGCTCCGCATGTTCGCGATCATTTTCCGGCCATTGTTGTAAACGATAAATTGTATTGTGTAGGAGGCAGAAACACGAGCGTTCATCATCCCGGTAATTTTAACGCGTTTTTCGCTGCCACAATCCCAGAGGTTGATGTGTACGATTTTAAAACAGAGAAGTGGGGCACGCTAAAAGAAGAAATTCCGTTTCCAACAGCTGCCGGTGCTTTGGTTGAAATTGATAACAAACTTATTTACATGGGGGGCGAAGGGAAGTTGAACCATGCCTATTTTCAAAGCCAGTGCCTCGATTTAGAAACCGGAGAGTGGAGTCAACTATCTCCTTTGGTTACCGGGCGCCATGGAAGCAGTGCTGTTTTATTCAAAAACAATATTTATCTCGCTGCCGGAAGTCCGAATAGAGGTGGCGGCAATATGAATAGTATTGAAGTTTTTTCAGCACAGCACAACTGGATTAGCCTTTTTAACGGAGAAAATCTCGAAGGCTGGGAGATAAAATGTGTGGAAGATGATAAAAACAAAGAGTACTGGTTTGTAGAAAATGGCTCGATTATTTGTAACACGAAAGGAAATAACGACCATCAATATATGTGGCTACAAACAGCTGATGAATTCGCAGATTTCGAACTTCGGCTTAAGTTTCAGGCAAGCCCTGACAACAAAGGGAATGCTGGTGTTCAGATTCGCAGCCGTTACGATGAAACAGCAAAAGTTGACGGCGAAGTAACAGGATGGCTCGATGGGCCGCAAATCGATATCGATCCAAATAATCCCTGGCGTAATGGTTTTATTTACGACGAAACACGTTATGTGCAACGCTGGATTTATCCAAGCCTGCCCGATTGGAAAATTTCGAAAGAAGAATACGCTCCGAAAAAAGTAATTTACTACCGGCACGATGAAGAATCCGGTTGGAACAACATGCGAATAGTTTGTAAAGGAATGCACATAAGCACTTTCGTAAACAATGTAAAGGTGGCCGATTTTGATGGTACAGGAGTGCTTGACGACGAAGCTCACATAAAAAACAAGGTTTCAACCCAGGGACACATTGCCTTGCAACTGCATAAGCATGCCGATAATTTCATTCGGTTTAAAGATATTGAGATACGGAAATTATAGCTGGTTGGATGCGAAAACAGAGGCGATAGGAGGCTGTAATACTACAGAGCAGATTTTGTAAACGACAATATTATGTAGTTTGCGCATTTTTGTCGAGTGTTTTATTGCGTTTAGTAATTTCAGTTTTATAGCATTTTTTTGTCATATTGGTATAACTCGATAATGGAAAAGACGGTTCTAAGTCTCATGACTTTAGGTCATTACTGGAAGTTTAATTTTTCCGAAGTATGATAATACCGATTTTTCAAATTTAAATTTTTACATATAGAGTGTATTTTTATACCTTTACTACGAATTGAAGAGATGAGCAAAAAAAGCCTCTGAATTAGTACTACTACCATACGATTATAAAGCTCCTCAAAAAACGTTTCCGGATTTTAATAGAAAAGGCAATTTAAAAGAACTTTGCCTTTTAATTTGAAATTAAATTTGAAACACAAGTAAAACAAAATCGATGAAGTATTTAATTTTAATCCTTTTGGGATTTATTGGTAGTATTAGCTATGCACAGAATTTTTACGATTTAGACACCATTCAGACCATAGAAATTACCTTTGCCGAAAGCAATTGGGATGCCCTTTTAGATGCTGAATATTCCGGAGACGGAGATTATATTATGGCACAGAGTGTTACAATAAATGGTGAAGTATTCGATAGTGTTGGAGTAAAATACAAAGGCAACAGTTCGTACAGCGCAAGTCAGGTAAAAAACCCATGGCATATTGAGTTAGATACATACAAAGACCACGAATACGACGGATACACCGATATTAAATTAGCAAATGGTTATAACGACCCTTCCTTTCTGCGCGATGTTTTGGGTTTTCAAATCATCAGAAAATACATGGATGCACCGCTTTCCAATTTTGCCAACCTTTATGTTAACGGAACCTTGATTGGTCTCTATACCAATACCGAATCCATTTCAAAGAAATTTGTAAAGAATAGATTTGGCTCTAAAAAGAATGCATTTTTTAACTGCAGCCCTCCCGATGGAGCAAGCCCAACATCTGGTGACTATCCAAACCTGGTTTACCTGGGGCAGGATAGTACCGATTATTACGATGCCTATGAAATGAAGTCGGACGAAGGCTGGCAGGAGTTAATAGACCTTTGTGATACGCTAAGCAACAACATCTCCGATATTGAAAATATACTGGATGTGGATAGAGCTTTATGGATGCTTGCATTCGACAATGCAATTGTAAATCTGGATAGTTACATTGGCATATTTTCACAAAATTATTACTTGTACCGAAGCGATTATCAACAATTTCTGCCTGTTGTTTGGGATTTGAACGAGTCGTTTGGGGTTTTTTCTCAAACAGGCTCTACTTCGCTGAGTTCTACCACTTCCAAAAAGCAGATGAGTTACTTGCTCCATTCTTCTGACTCTGATTGGCCACTAATAAAAAAACTACTAAGTATACCAATGTATAAGCGCATATACCTTGCCCATTACAAAACCATACTATTGGAGAATTTCGACAATGACGAGTATTATTACACCGCATTAACACTTCAAACATTAATCAAATCTTCGGTGCAGGCCGATGAGAATAAATTTTATACCTACAGCAATTTTATAACGAATTTAACTTCCGATATAAGTACCGGTTTTGGTCCGCAAAGCACCACTATTCCCGGCATCACCAATTTAATGGGAGGAAGAAGTAGCTACCTTTTGGCACTTTCTGCTTTTACCGAAACTCAACCTATGATTTCTGATGTTTCATTGTCGAATGAAACTCCTGCAGTTAACGATTCAATCACAATATCGGCTTCTGTTGCCGATGCTACAACAGTATATCTGGGGTATCGGGTTGAAACAATAGCTCCTTTTACCAGAGTACAGATGTATGATGACGGCGAACACGGTGATGGAGCCGCCAATGATGGAACCTTTGGTACAGGTCTGAAAATCAATAATTCGGAGATTCAATATTACATTTATGCCGAAAATGATGATGCGGGGATGTTTTCACCTGAACGGGCTCAATATGAATATTATACCATTACCGCTTCCAGCTCCGACTCAACAATTGGCGAATTGGTTATCAACGAATTTATGGCTTCTAACGCAAGTACTGCCGCCGACCAGGATGGAGAATACGACGACTGGATTGAGCTGTACAACAATAGCTCGGAAAGTATCGACTTGGAAGGATATTACCTTTCGGATGATGGAGCTGACTTAACGCAGTGGGCATTTCCTTCGGATACAATTATTGAGGCCTACGGATATTTAATTGTATGGGCAGATAACGACGAAGACCAAACCGGACTTCATGCCAATTTTAAATTATCCGCTTCTGCTGAATCCGTCTATCTTTCCAACGCGGCAGGTACAATTATTGATTCGGTGAGCTATACGGAACAAACCGAAGATGTTTCTTACGGAAGATATCCAAACGGAACGGGCAATTTTGAAACCATGTCGCCAACTTTTAGCGCTGAGAATGATATTGCCTCGGGTACACAAATAATCTCCATGGAAACGACTGATTTAAAGGTTTATCCTAATCCTTTTGACAATTCGTTTTATTTGGAATTCGATGCCAGCTTACAGGAAGAAAAAACAGTGAGTATTTATAATTTGAATGGAACTGTAATCTACCAAAACACGATTTCTGCAAATACATGGATAGATGCTTCAAACTGGGTGCCTGGGATGTATATTATTCGGGTTGAAAATGATTATTTGAAGATCCTTAAAAATTAAAAGAATCTGTAGTAAGCAGTAATCAAATCCGGTTTTTAGCTGCAGAACAGTACATTTATTTCGTATTTATGCATCCATAAGCATATTCAAAAAGCAAATAAAAACTCCTGTAAATAGTTAATTTACAGGAGTTTTGTTTTTTGCTTTCGTATTTGAAAGTGGAGCTGGCGGGAGTCGGGCATTGTTGGTTATGTAACTGTGAGTAAGTTAGTTGCTGCTTAAAGTTCCTTGTTAACCGATATGCACACCTCTCTTTTTTTTCATAAAATTAGGCACTTATTTGTCTGATTTCGCACCTTATTTTTCAAATATCTCTTCATAATATTCTTCTATCATTGACATCTCCTCTTCTGATAATTCCTCAAAATCTTTTTGCCTTTTTCTTTTAGATAACTTTCCGTTATTTTGATTTAATACTTTTATAAGTAAATCAACTCTTGTGTCTGGTAAATTAACAAAAGAATTTATTGCATTGGTTAATCGATCATATTTTTCCAGATAGTCAATTTCTTCTGGTATAATCTTGGTTATTGTTTCTTCAACACATTCGTAAAGGAATTCTGCCTGAATTGTCAGATCGAAATAACGATATAAATCAATGGTATTGTTTAGTATCCTAATGTTATGACTTGATGTTGGTTCCCATTCAATTAAGTCAATTCTTTGGGCAGAATAAGCTTCAAGTACTTCCTGGTAGTCACTTATTCTTTCCAAAATAGCAGTCGATACCGGGAATATCATATCTCGCTTGGTATATCCCATCCATGTTAAAATATGGTGTATTAAATACCTGTGTATTCTTCCATTACCATCAGATAGAGGGTGAATAAAAACAAAGCCAAAAGCGATGGTTGCTGCTGTAAGAACAGGATCATAGTTACTATCCTGAAGAAGATTGTTTGTATTCAGTAAGCCATTCATCAAAGAGCTTAGATCTTCAACTTTTGCTGAAATGTGGTCGGGTATTGGTGCAAAGGTTTCCCGGTCATGTTCTCCAATAAAACCTTCCTCATTTCTAATTCCCATATGCTTTAAGCTTTTAGAGCCAATAACTATATGCTGCAATCGTTCTAATTCTGACATTGTTAAAGCTTTTTTTCCTGCTTGTCCAATTGCTTTTCCCCAGTTTCTTGCCCGCATATTTGGAGGGAACTCACCCTCTATTGCAAATGATGCTTTTGAATCCTTTAGTAACAGAAAAGCTGCCGTTCTTCTGATAATCTCTTTATCTCTTTCATCCAATCCTTTATCGATTGACTCTTGTATATTTGCAGAGATATACTTTTCAAGCTTTTCACTTTTTTTTATCATTGGACAGAATTCAGGCGTTCCGGGCAGGTTGTTTTTCACCCGGTGTCGTGTCGAATTTCTCGTTGGTCCTGGATATTGTAAGGACGGATTCACAACTTCCACATAGGTACCTGTTTTTAAATCAGAAATATTGAGTTTTGTTCCCAATAACCACTCGTATAAAAACCAAACTCTTCTTGAATATTGACCGGTTGGTTCATTCAGAATAGCATCCCTTATATCTTTTTCTCCAATAAGTTGAAATAAGGTTTTTAGAATTAGTAAATCAATACCTTCATACTTTAGCGCGAAGAAGATATGACTAATAAGATTATCGTTTGGCTTATGTCTCTTGGTAAATACTTGCCACTGGGCGGTATTATATCTTTGATGTTTTTCCGTAATAATGGCCAGCTGCTGTGGCATGGGTAAAAAATTGTTCGTTTGCTCTTCTATTTTTTGAAGCATTAATCCATAACCTGCCAATATGCCTTCTTCAGGAAGAGGGCGTCCATGAAAAATGCTTATCTTTTGTGAAAAATGATTACTCATGACTTAAAAATATGAAATATAGTTACAAAGATAACATGAAAAATGATTACTTAGTATGAAAAATGATTGTTTATTGCTTTTGTGTGTGAAAAACGATTACTGTTTTGGGTGGTAAGTGTTTTTATTGTGTCAAGATACTTGCTTAGTGGGTTGTGACCCTGAAAACGGCCAGTAATATAGTTACACCATAGCCGTTGTGAACAAAGATGAAACTAAAACGATTCCTGGTATTGCAAATTGTTTCCAGTTAGATTAAAGCTTACGCTTCCAACCTTTCTGCCTGTTTTTCCCCAGACAGAAAGAGGTTGGAAAAGTTTCTGTTTTCTTTCTTTAGTTTTCATATACAATTTTATGTGCTTCATGAGGTTCTATTTTTAGAGCCTTATTTTTATTTTTCTTGTCACGCTTTAGTAATTTGGAAATTATTACATAAGCAACAGGAATAATAATGAGTGAAAGGAACATTGAACTGGTAAGTCCACCAATCAGCACCCATCCAATTCCACTTTTCCACTCCGCACCCGGGCCACTTGAAAGTGCCAATGGCAACAAACCAAAAATCAAAGCGAGATTAGTCATTAAAATAGGACGGAAACGCAGGTTTGTAGCTTCCACAATGGCATCATAAACTTTAACTCCTTTGTTTACTAAGTCGTTGGCAAAGTCAACCACCAGTATTGCATTTTTTGCTACTAAGCCCATTAACATGATGATACCCATTATAGAAAATAAGCTTAAACTTTTCCCTGCCAGTGCTAATGCCAGCAATGCCCCAATTATAGATAGCGGCATGGAAAACATAACAACAAACGGATAGGCATAACTATCGTAAAGTGCTACCATGGTCAGATAAACAAAAATGACAGAGGCCAGTAAAGCGATAAAAAGACTGCCAAATGATTTGGCCTGATTTTCAAGGTCTCCTGCATAAACTATGTCAACACCCAGGGGTTTGTCTATTTCTGCCAGTTTCAGCTGAATTTCTTCCCCTACTGTCCCAATTGTTTTTCCGGCAAGCTGCCCGGTAATTGTTACGGAAGGTAACTTGTTGTATCTGGTCAGCACCGAAGGTCCTTTTTGCTCGGTAATTGTGGCTATTTGCTTTAGCTTTATGCTATTTCCACTTGCTGAAGCTAGTGGCATATTTTCTAAGTCTGTCTTGGTACGTTTATTAAATTCATCCAGTATGATATTGATGCCATATTCCTCTCCATCCTCCTTGTATTTTAAGTCGTCGTCTCCGGCAAAAGCAATGCGAAGCTCAGCCCCAACACCACCAAGAGTTAGTCCAAGTTGGGCCATTTTTTCGCGGTCAACTTCAATGTTTAATTCGGTATTTCCTTCTTCATCCGATGTCTCCACATCTGTAGTCCCTTTAACACTTTTGGCAACTTCAAAAACTTTTGTTGCATACTGTTTCACCTCCTCGTAATTATTTCCCCGAACAACCAATTCCAGCGGCCGTGTGGTGGTTCCCAACATACTAACCTCATTAATAGTAAACTTAGGTCCTGCCAAGAGTTCAGACATTTGATTTTTTATATTTATACTGAATATTTTTGATGTAACATCCCGATTCTTTTGAGGAACCAACTTCACATTTATTTCTGCTGCATAAGGTGTTTCAACGATAGACATGCTACCTCCCTGCGATCCTACTTTTGTAAAAACCAGATCAACTTCAGGGTGCTTTAATAGTTGTTCTTCCACCAGTGAACACAACTGGCTTGTTTCTTCCAATGTTGCACTTTTGTCCAACTCCAGAAGTAATATAAATTCACCACGGTCGCCGGCATCCATAAATTCAGTTTGAATGAAACCTTTTGAAACCAATGAAAAGGATGCAACAAAAAGTGCCACAATAGTTATTAATGTTACCAGTTTGTGTTTCAATGCCCAATGTAACGCAACCATGATTGCACTCTTTAATGCATTAATTAAACTCTCAAATGCCATAAGGATACGATCAAATATTTTATTTTTCTTGAGAATTTTAATCTTTCCAAACCTGGAAGTCAGCAGTGGCACAAGCGTAAAAGAAACCAACAGACTTATTAAAATTGAAAACACAATAACCAGTGAAAATGCACGGAGTAACTGCCCTGTCATTCCTCCTGTTATCCCGATAGGTAAGAACACAGCAATCAAAACAATAGTGATGGAAACCACAGTAATACCCAACTCTTTTGTAGCATCGAGCGATGCCTGCCAACGGTTTTTCCCTTCTTCCATATGGCGGTAAATATTTTCGAGCACCACTATGGCATCGTCCACAATTACTCCCACCACAATCGATAAAGCAAGCAAAGTCAGCAAGTTAAGAGAGAATCCAAAAATCAGGAACACAACAAAAGTTGAAACGATTGATGTTGGAATAGATACTACAACAAAAATAAGGTTTCGGAAACTATGTAAAAATAATAACATGGTAATAGAAACCAGGATAACTGCAAAAAGTAAATCAACCATCACACTTTCTACGGCATCTTTTGTAAATTCAGAAGTATTGCTGGCAATGGTAAATTTCAAATTTTCAGCATTGTACTTTGTTTCAAAAGAATTTAATAATGTCTGAACCTGCTCGCTGATTTCAACAGCATTCGAACCACTTTGTTTTTGAATAGATAAGCCAATTGCTGGTGCTCCGTTAATATGGGCAAGTTTTGTACTTTCTTTTGTTCCATCAACAACCGTTGCTACATCTTTCATGCGGATGACACTCCCATTTGGCATAGATCGGATTATTAGATTACTAATTTCATCAACCGATTTAAACTTTCCGCCCAAACGAAGCAATGTCCTTGTATTGTCATTGGATATTTTTCCCACCGGAAAATCAAGATTGGAAGCGCCAATCATCTGCTTTAACTGCAAAAGGGAAATTCCGTATTGTTGCAATTTTTCAGCATCAGCCTTCACCTGTATTTCTCGCTGATTTCCACCAATAAGTTCAACTTTGGCAACTCCTTTAATTTGCGATATGTAGGGAACGATGTCCAAATCAATCCGATCGTAAAATTCTTTTTCCGGAAGGTCAGAAGATGCAGCAATACTCATGATTGGGAACATGTTCATGTCCATTTTCATGTATTCCGGTTGATTTATATCGCTGGGAAGATCATCGAGGATAGCTTCAACCTTACGTTGACAGTCCTGAAGGGAGATATCGGCATCCATATCATCTTTCAGCTCTATAATTACAATCGACACATTTTCGATCGAAAATGAAGCAATCTTGTCAATTCCTTCCATTCCTGACACAGCATCTTCTATGGGTTTGGTCACCGAACTTTCTATCTCACTGGGAGCTGCCCCGGGATATATAGTCATTACCACATTGACGGGAACATCAATGTTTGGTACTAATTCCACATTTAAACGGGTGTAGCTGTATATTCCGACCAAAGCCAGAATGGTGAAAATTACAACCGGAATTGTGGTTCTTTTTATAGATATTTCTGTTATATTCATACGATTAAGATTGTTTATTTATAAGGTATCCTATGGAACTCGCATGTATTTCAATCCTCTTTTTTGGAGTATGTCTTTTTCATGCTCGTTTCATTTCAATTTCATTTTTCAAATTGGTTTTTTACCAATTTGTTTAACCTCTCCGCATTCATTTAAAGGATTATTTTCACATGGTCGCCGTCATGCAAATTCAACTGTCCGCTTACAACCACCTTTTCTCCTTCTTTTAGTCCATTTATTACCTCAATATATTTATCGTCGCTATCGTTGGTAATAATTTCGCGTTTTACAGCTTTATTTCCTTCTATCACAAAAACTGAAGGATTTTGCCTGCTCCCCGTTATTGCTGTTTTTTCAATTATGGTTGTTTCCGAAGCTTGTACCGGAATCGTTACTTCTGCGAACAAGCCTGCTTTCAGGTGAGCACTGTTATCCTTCGAATTATTCAGAATTACTTCAGCATCAAACTTCATGGTGTCATCAGCTTTTTCCCCAATGGCATTTATTCTTCCGGTGTATGCTCTCCCGGGTAGTGCCGGAATAGTAATATTTACCTCTTCTCCTTTAGCAATTTTGAAAATATCTTTTTCAGGAACTTTAATCCATATTTTTAGTTTCGAGGTATTTACGATTTCAAAAACAGGTATTCCTCCTGATATAAACTGGCCAAATTCTACCTTCCGTTTATTTATAATTCCTGAAATAGGTGCTTTTATTTTTGTGTCTCGTAATGCCTTTTTAGCTGATATTAGGTCAGCTTCCGCCTTTCTTAATCCAATTTTGGCCTGTTCCAGATCGTGTTTGGCAATGGCTTCTCCCTGTTCCAGACGTTTATATCTTTCAATATCTTTTTTCTGTTGTTCATAATTTGCTTCGGCAACCATAACGCTGGCAGCTATTGTTTCATCGTCAACTTCAATAACAACTTCATCTTTCCGAACATAGTCGCCCACGTTTTTGTGTACCTTCGTTACTTTCCCTTGGGTTTCTGATAATACATCCAATTCTTCGATGGCTGCAATGGTGCCTGTTGTAAAAATTTTCTGATTAATAATTCCTTTCCGGGGAGAAGAAATCTTTACAGGAATTTCTGAAATAGTTTGCGCGGCAAGTGTGGTTGCCTCCATAATTTCGTCTTTGTTCGATTTTAATTTTAAATAGGCTAATAGTATTAAAGCAATTAGTAAAGCCGGAATTAAAATTTGTCTGACTGTTTTCATATTTTGTGTAATTAGTTGTTAATAAGTGTTTTGAGTTGACCTGTAGTGTTTAATAAGTCGATTTCGGCCATGTTGTATTTTAAAAGTTGCTGGTTGTATAAATTTTCAGCATCCAGAAGCGAAGTTTCAACATTGAGTAAATCGGTTAATGATGCCATCCCTTCATCAAACTGAAGTTTTACCTGCTCATACACTTTGTTGGCCAGCTCCTTGTTTTCTTTTTGATCCTGGAGATTTGACCATGCCGATAACAATGAATTGCTTGCATTTTTATAATTGGCTGTTAAATACTTACTATTCAATTTCATATCTTCCAGATTTTGCTCCAACTTTAGTTGCGACTGAAGCACTTTTTGTTTTCGCATGCCCGAACTAAAAATGGGTATGGTGGCCTGGAGTCCAATGGTATTCACATTGCTGTAATCTTTAAACTGAAATTCTGTGGAGTAGCTTGAATAGTTAAACTGACCATAAGCCGCCAGATTGGGATAAAACGCTGATTTACTTGATTCAATCTCAAGTTCTGTAAGTTCGTTTTGTTTTTGAAGCAATTGATAGGTGGGAAGTTTTTCAAGCGTAAATGCGCCAGGGATCTGACTCATTTTATTGGCATCTGCTTCAGAAATCGAATCCAATATAATATCTTCTTCAATAGGAAGTCCGGCTATAATTTTTAAAAATCTTTTTTGAATTTGAATGCCATTTTGTAGTGTTTCCCTTTTCGTTTTCAAATTGGTAACAGTAACTTTTAGCCTGCTAACATCTGTAAGCTTAACGAAATCATTTTCGTACTGAAGCTTTAGTATTGCATGAAGTTTATTCAAGGCGTCAATGTTTTCATCAAGTATATTTAATGTTGCATTGTTAGCCAATATCTGATAATACAAGATGGCAACATCATTAATAATTTCTTCTTCTGTTTTCTGAAGCATTACTTCGTATAATTCTTCAGCTTTTTGTGCCTGTTTTACTCCGGTTAAATATGTTTTACTGTACAACAGCTGACTTACTGTTACACTGGCAGAGGATGTATGTAATGCTTTTATGTCGGAAAGGCTGCTGAGCAAAGGTGTGATATCCTCAGGTAAACTCTCCATCATTTCCTGTGAGATTTCTATTTCAGGAATCCCCATCCTTGAATAACTCAGGTCGCCTTCAATTTGAGGAAATCCGTTGGCAACAATTTCTTTTCTTTTTGCATTGCTTTCACACTCCTGTAAAGTTGCCTTTTTTATGGCATGACTGTTCTCTACAGCGTATTTTAGTAGCTTGCTAAGAGTATAGTTTTCCTGGCTTTCCCCTTTCCAAGGAAATAATAATAAGCCCGCTAAAATAAAAATTGTTAATTGTTTCATTTTGTTCTGTGATTTCTTTAAAATTTAATTAGTTCTGAATTAACCGAACCATTATGGCAAAAAATTAATTCTCGTTTTTATATTCTGTTTTAAGTTTATCCAAGTGCCCAATAAAGAAATTCATTCCGTCAATAATTTGTCTTAAATATTTGGCATTTTTTGAATTAGAATTCTTCTTTAATTTTATAATTTGTTGCATTATATGTAAACTATGTTGCAACTTTTTTGCAGTTTCATCAATCAACTCATCAATATCTCTGGAAACAAAACGAAAATAACGCTTCCGGTCTCCCGGATATGTAACATATTCGATAACTCCACGGAGCTCTAGATTCTTTAAAGCGTTGCTGGCGGAACTTTTGCTGATTTGCATTTCCTGAACAATTTCATCAAAGGTAAATTCTTCTTTATCCATTACCATCAGTAAACCTAAAATGCGCCCCGTTACAGGTTGAAAACCATCTTTTTCATAACTTCTTCCGATGCTTTCAATTAGTTCTTTTTGCTTTTGATACCTTTCTGATTCTTCCATTTTTAATTATTATTAGACCAAATATAGTAAGTTTATATTGTTTATAACTATCCGAACCAAATGTTTTTAATGAAAAAAAAGAATAAGTACTTCAATTTGAAACTATACCTTTCTCTTTTCAAATTTGTGACGAATGTTAAGCATTGTTGAACGAAACCTAAAGGTAGCTAAAGCCTAAAACTCTCACTACCTTTAGGATGGTTTCATTAAAATAATTTACTACGTCCAAAGTTTTCAGGGCAAAATTTGTAAAGGGTTTGCGAAAGCAAATTGAGATGGATAACGATTTTTACAAACAGCTTTTTGCCCGTAATTGGGTGGTGTACTGTAAACAACCGTTTTTCGGTCCGCCTCAGGTTGTTGAATACCTTGGAAGGTATACCCATAAAATTGCTATCAGCAACCACCGTGTTAAAAACACTGAAAACCAGAGTGTAACATTCTCGGCCAAAGATTATCGACATGAAGGGAAGATACATCCGGTTACTCTGACCGACCACGAATTTATCAGGCGTTTTGCGATGCATATAACTGCCCAAAGGTTTTACCCGCAAGGCATTATGGAATTTTAAGCAGCTCGTTAAAAACCAAGATTATCCCCGAACTACAAAAGCAGTTAGGAAAGCCGAAACTGCCCGAAAAACCGCCTTTGGTATATCGCCCGTGCCCCAAATGTAAAACCGGGCAAATGCTTACAGTTTTTACTTTTAACGGACGCGGCCCACCTGCTTTTATACTGGAAAAACTACCTAAGAATATTATACTCCCTGAATTGACGCTGTAAAAGCGAATAGTCTTGCTATGCCGTAAACCGAAAAATTATTCTTTTTATATTACTGAAAGGTGAAATTTAGACTACAAAAATCGGAAGAATTTCTAAAGTAACATAAGAGTAATCAATCAGATATCCTGAGATACTCTGCTTGTTCCCAAACAGAATCCAATCATACCCCATAGTATATCCCAACTCCGAAACCGGTATCGTCAACACCTGGTTCAGATTGGGCATTGCATGCCATCAGAACCTTAATTATTGTGCGTAGTATTTTCTATTTGCTGTTTTTCTTTTAACACGGTTTTTAAAAAAGCAGTAACCAATTTATGTGGTCTTTCAAAGGTCGAGTTGTCTTGGGGGACAAACAAAGTTGCGATAAAAAACGGGTGATTTTCCAATTCTACAATTCTCGCTTCTTTATGTTTATCGCTACCGACTATCTTAAATCCATTCTTGTCAAATTCTGATTGGTATTCAGGATTCAGTCCAAAGTTACAGTAATACTTTTCTTTAATTAATTCGGATTTGTAGATTTCAAATGTTTGCGATGTTTTGTCAATAATCTCTATCTCTAAAGGTTCGCCTTTGAGGTCGCAAGTCAACGGATTTACAACTAATTTGGATGCATAAGGATTGTATTCAGCGTGTTCCGCTTCTTTGACATTAAGTACATTTCTTGCAAATTCAATAACCATATGTTGAAAACCACCACAGGTTCCGATTGTTGGTATTCTATTCAGTCGGGTATATTGTATTAAGTCAATTGCTCCTTTCATACTTTTATAAGGGCTTCCTGGAGCAATCCAAAAACCCTGATACTTTTTCAAAACCTCGTCAAGATGGTTTTCCACATATTTAGTTGATATCCATTCCGAAATAAATTCTGAATCGACTTTTTTTCTTGAATGCTCAATCGCTTCGTTGGTCGCTATATGAGGTCGGAAGTTTTTATCGTATTCTCCTATAATTGCAATTCTCATTGGTTAGTTTTTTTATTGCGCCACCGGGTAGCTTACGCCCCTTAAGAACTGTCCGTGCGAGTTTCCCCGCATACAGCTGGGAGGTGTAAAAGCCTCTATTTGCTAGCGAGGCGGGCTATTCGATTAGCGCCTGTTATTTTATTTTTCTTTTATATAAGTCATTTCTTGCAATGGAAATCCATAGCATTGTTTGTTGCTAAAATCAATTGTCAAATTGCCATTGTCTATTGAATATTTATGCATTGTCGGATAAACTAAAATGTATAGTATGCCATTATAACCAATCTCAATCGAGTCCTTATATAGTTCGTAATCATAATGGTCAGAAACCATGTAACCATTTGATTTATTAAAATCGCTTTCAGAAGTAAATTCAAGAGTGTTACTTTTATCTACTGCTATCCATGTACCTAATATTTCTTTTTGATTTGTTCCTATTTCATCTTTGGAACAATTTGCCAAAAGTATAACCAGTACAAGCAAAAGAACGCCTAAAATTGATTTGTTTCTTTCCATTACAAAGTTTTTTAAAGTTTAATCTATCAGGTAATCAAAAAAATATTACTCTTGATAGATTGTCCTTATGTACAATTGGTTGCGTTATGCTTGACGCACTGGGTAGCTTACGCCCCTAAGAACTTTAAGTGCGAGTTTCCCCGCATACAGCTCATGCTGTTAATTACATTAGCAAGTTACATCGAATTCCTTTAAAAGCTTTTACTGTTAATGAAATTGCTGGGTTATATTTCTATGCTGGAACTCTACAATAGGGTTAAACCGAACACGGTAAGGTTTCCTATGACTTCGCGAATCGCCCAGTATGTTCCCGAGTAATAAGAAGGGAAGGAGCGAAGCTCGCGTAGGCAGCGTATTTTATTTATCCTTTGATTGTAATATAAAACACAGGACTATTTTCTTTTTCAGTTTTCCAA
>JBFHFE010000024.1:0-85302 GCA_041583785.1 Draconibacterium sp.
GAAGCATAGAATTTGAATAGTTTAAGAGTTTTTTCATAGAAAATAGATTTGGTTAGATAAGGAAACAGAGATGGTGGTTCGTCTCTGTTTTTTTGTGTCCATAATCAAGAAGTTAAGTTTAGTATTCTCTTCTTCGCAGTTGCATTCTTTCAGAATTAATTTACGTGTATAACATTCTTTAACCTTCGTTTATACGAGTTAACTAAAATCTGCTGTACTTTCGAAGCATAGAATTTGAATAGTTTAAGAGTTTTTTCATAGAAAATAGATTTGGTTAGATAAGGAAACAGAGATGGTGGTTCGTCTCTGTTTTTTTTGTGTCCATAATCAAGAAGTTAAGTTTAGTTTTCTCTTCTTCGCAGTTGTATTCTTCCAAAATTAATTTACGTGTATAACATTCTTTAACCTTCGTTTATACGAGTTAACAAAAATCTGCCGTACTTTTGAAGCATAGAGTTTGAATAGTTTAAGTGTTTTTTCATAAGAATAGATTTAGTTAGGTCAGAAAGCAGAGATGGTGGTTCGTCTCTGTTTTTTTTGTGTACTAACCTGTCATTTTTTCATCTTCTTATCATTTATGTGAAATAATTTCTGACTAAAGAGTTGTTTTCGTGACATTCTGTCTTTCAGTGGCTTAAGGTCTATGATTTGCATTGCCTTAAATAAAAAAGTATAGCCATGAATTTTAATAATTTTACAATAAAATCTCAGGAAGCTATTCAGCAAGCTTTTCAAATTGCACAAGCTAATCATCAACAAGCTATTGAAACTGGTCATCTGTTAAGGGGGCTGCTTCATTCAGCAGAAAATGTGACTGACTTCCTGTTAAAAAAGTTGGGCGTTAATACCAGCATTTTTCAACAAGCTCTTGATAAAATAATTGAATCGTATCCAAAAGTTTCAGGTGGCGAGCAATATTTATCATCAAATTCCAACCAGGTTTTGCAAAAAGCATTGGGGCTTGCCCAGGAGATGGGAGACCAGTATGTTTCGGTTGAACATATTCTCCTGGCGTTGCTCGAAGCGAAAGACAATACTTCTCGTTTGATGAAGGACAATGGTGTTACGAAAAAGGAGCTGAAGATGGCAATTGAAGAACTTCGAAAAGGTTCCAAAGTTGATAGTCAGACTGCCGAAGATAAATTTAATTCGTTAAACCGGTTTGCGGTAAATCTAAATGAACGTGCTCGTTCTGGCAAACTGGATCCGGTAATTGGACGCGATGATGAAATTCGGAGAATTCTTCAAATTCTTTCGCGACGAACAAAAAATAATCCTATTCTCTTAGGTGAGCCCGGAACCGGGAAGACCGCTATTGCCGAAGGATTAGCACATCGTATTGTTCGGGGCGATGTTCCTGAAAACCTTAAGTCGAAACAGGTATTCTCGCTCGATATGGGTGCGTTGGTTGCAGGGGCAAAATATAAAGGTGAATTCGAAGAGCGTTTAAAGGCGGTAGTGAATGAAGTAATTCAGTCGAATAGCGAAGTGATTTTATTTATTGACGAAATACACACGCTGGTAGGTGCCGGAAAAAGTGAAGGAGCCATGGATGCTGCGAATATTCTAAAACCGGCTTTGGCACGTGGCGAATTGCGTGCAATTGGAGCAACAACTTTAAGCGAGTATCAAAAGTATTTCGAAAAAGATAAAGCTTTGGAGCGCCGTTTCCAGATTGTGCATGTAAACGAGCCTGATACGTTGAGTGCTATCTCAATTTTGCGTGGAATAAAAGAAAAATACGAGAGTCATCATAAAGTTCAAATCAAGGACGATGCAATTATTGCTTCGGTAGAATTGTCGCAACGTTATATCTCCGATCGTTTTTTGCCCGATAAAGCCATTGATTTAATGGATGAGGCTGCGGCCAAATTGCGAATGGAAATTGATTCAGTACCAGAGGAATTAGATGAGATTGAACGCCGGGTAAAACAATTGGAGATTGAGCGTGAAGCTATAAAACGTGAAAACGATGATAGAAAACTGGCATTGTTGAGTGAAGAAATTTCAAATTTAAAGGAAGAGCAATCAAGGTTGCGAGCTAAGTGGCAATCGGAAAAATCGGTTATTGAAATTATTCAGAAAAAGAAAGAGGAGATTGAGACCTATAAATTTGAAGCAGAACAGGCCGAGCGTCAGGGCAATTATGGTCGGGTTGCCGAGTTGCGCTACGGAAAGGTAAAAGAGGCTGAATCCGAAATTGAAAAATATCAGCAGCAACTGAAGGAAATGAAAAAAGGTGAAACGCTGATAAAAGAAGAGGTGGACACCGAAGATATTGCCGAAGTAGTTGCTCGCTGGACTGGAATTCCGGTTTCTAAAATGTTGCAAAGCGAGCGAGAGAAACTGCTGTTAATGGAAGACGAACTGCATAAACGCGTAATTGGTCAGGAAGAGGCAATTGTAGCCGTATCTGATGCCGTGCGCCGAAGCCGTGCAGGGTTGCAGGATGAAAAACGCCCCATTGGCTCTTTTATCTTTCTGGGAACAACAGGCGTTGGAAAAACCGAGCTGGCAAAAGCATTGGCGGAATATTTGTTTAACGATGAGAATATGATTACCCGAATTGATATGTCGGAGTACCAGGAGAAATTTTCTGTTACCCGACTAATAGGTTCGCCTCCGGGATATGTGGGTTACGACGAAGGCGGCCAACTTACAGAAGCTGTTCGTCATAAACCCTACTCGGTGGTTCTGTTCGATGAAATTGAAAAAGCGCACCCCGATGTTTTTAACGTATTACTGCAAGTGCTTGACGATGGCCGTTTAACCGATAACAAAGGGCGCACGGTGAATTTTAAGAATACTATCATTATAATGACTTCAAACCTGGGGTCGCATATTATTCAGGAAAATTATGAAACCATGAATGCCGGCAATGAGCTTGTTATTCAGGAACAAACACAAAATCAGTTGCTCGAGATGTTGCGAAAAACCATTCGTCCCGAGTTTTTAAACCGTATTGATGAAACAATTGTATTTACGCCACTTTCGAAAGACGCAATTAACCAGATTGTAAAACTGCAATTTACCCAGGTTGTAAAACGCCTGTCGGGGAATGATCTTAAAATTGAAATTACAGAAGCGGCAAACAACTATCTGGCTAACCTTGGGTACGATCCTCATTTTGGCGCACGCCCGGTAAAACGAGTGCTTCAAAAATATGTGCTGAATGAACTTTCGAAACGTATACTAGGAGGACAGGTTGATAAAAATAAACCCATTGTAATTGATGTAGATGAAGATAAATTGGTTTTTAAAAATTAGTGGGAGTCCAAAAATGTTGGATGAAAGCCATTGTACTACCAATTACATGTTCAAATAATTGATAAATAAATTGAAACGAAGTTCAACCCAAGTCAATTATTATTTGAAGCGAAAAATAGTTTCATAGCTATAGCTACGGAACTATTTTTCAATAAAAAAGAAGGGGGTAAGGAGCAGTTATTGCTATTAGAGAGTGCAGAGCTAAGCCTGCGTGTGCTATGACGAACGTAGTAATAATCATAAATATAATTTATATTGCTCATTTTGATTTCTTATTGGTATAATAGTTTAAGAGCGGAGATGTTGGCCAATGTGTTTATGATATTGAATAACATATAATTTATTGTGTTTTTAGTGTTTAATTTGGTATTCCAAACTTTACAATAAAAAGTATATGAAAAAAATGTTTTAACTGGTCTAATTGCCCTATTTGCTTGTGGCGTTAGCTATTCTCAAGAAGAGATTAACGGAAGAAATGCAAAACCTACAACCGTTGTACTAACAACCGAGATTAAGAAAGACACTGTAACGACTAATTGAGGAAACTTTTACCGGGGCCGACCAGGATATACCTCTTATGTTAAAATCAGTAGCGTCAACTGCCGACCAGATATTCATTGATGATGTAATTGTTCAAGGTAGCCTTGGAGTAGGATATGATATGACTACTGGACATAATTTTGGCTTTAATACTTTTGTTTTAAAGGAAAATAACCTGAGAATTTATTTTTACGACACGAGTAATTCCGCAAGTTTTCCAAACAACCATTGGTGCTTAGTAGCCAATGATGCAGAGGATGGTGGAGAAAATTACTTTGCCATACAAGATGCGACAAAGGGCACAAATTCTTTTGTGGTGGAAGCCGGGGCAAGTAGTAATTCTTTTTACATACAGAATTCCGGAGATGTAGGTTTTGGGACTTCTTCACCTATTCTTGATCTTCCTGTAAATTGCGGCGACACCCCTGGATTAAGATTAGAGCAAGATGGGGCTGGTGGCTGGAGTCCCCAAACCTGGGATGTTGCAGGAAACGAATCCAATTTTTTTATTCGTGATGTTACAAATAGCAACTCCTTACCTTTTAGAATAATGCCGGGAGCTTCAACGAACACTTTAACCTTGCAAACAGGAGGAAAAGTAGGAATTGGCACTTGGAGCCCGGAAGCCGAGCTGCACGTTATAGGCGATGTAAAAGTGGAGGGGTAGTTTGTTTCGACTCGGTAGAGATATCGGCTGTTACGCAAACAATTGGAACAATGGCCATGGATAATATAAGCAATGAAACGAGCATGAGAAATATTCACACATAGGCGATTTATTAAAATCATGCGAGTTCCATCTTATTCTTTAGAAAACAAACAATTTTAATAAGATGAAATGATGTATTACAACGGCAGCGAATGGATTGCCATTGCCGATAGCCAGAGGATTTCGCTTACCAACAATATACTTTCTATTTCAGGCTCCGACTCAACCGTAAGTTTGGCCGCTTATTTAGATAATACCGACAATCGGGAAATAGAATTAGCGAATAATACCTTGTCTATTGATGGAGGAAATTCGGTAAGTTTAGCTAAGTATGTAAATACCGACGAACAAGCTTTTTCTCTATCCGATAACTCTAGGCATTACCGGCTCCGAAACTTCGGTCGACTTGTCCGACTATCTTGACTATACAGATGAACAGACCTTGGCGCTAAATGGAAATATACTTACTATTTCCAGTGGTAATTCGGTTAATTTGTCATCCTTGCTGAAACGGTAGGAGCAAAGGTTGTTGTCAAAGCTTGTTATCTAGAGCAGAATGTTCCGAATCCGTTTTCAGCAAGTACCAAAATATCATATAAAATTTCGGAATTTGTAAACAATGCTTACCTCGCATTCTACGATTTAAACGGGGATTTGGTAGAAAAAGTGACAATAAACGAAAGGGGAGAGGGTACTTATACTTTTAATATCGATAGTTCGGCACAAATTTATTTGTATACGCTTTTTGTGGATGGGGTAAAGATGGAAACCAAAAAGATGGTTTATAGAAAATAAGAAATAATTGAATCTTTATTTCAGGGACAGCTCTTGTTTTGGGGCTGTCTTTTTTTTTCAATAGAAAAGATGGTTCATTTTTGTCGACTTGAAAATATTATACCAAGTGTTTTTTGGGATAAACCAATCTGGCATAAACCAGGTAACCAGCCATAAAAACATTAACAAAATAGTTGAAATAAAGCGGGAAGTGCGGAATTCCTGTTTCCCAGTCGCCAATTAAAATATAAATAAAAGTGAGCAGTTCGCCCAGGAGCCACATCAGCAAAAACAGTAAACTCAAATCTTTTGCGGTTCGGGTTCGGTAAGTTTTTATAACCTGAGGAAGGCCGCATACAGCAAATAAAATATTGCCAATCCAGCCGATGGTTTCATTAAACATTTGCAATGATTTAATTCTGATTTTTTAGCTCTTCCAGCTCAGGAACAGCTGCCATAAGTTGTTCTATAGTTTGTTCAACTCTTTTCGGAATCAAAATTAAGTTGTTTTCTTTAATTTCATATTGGATATGTTTGAGCAAGGAACCGGTTTCTTCCATGCCAAAGGTGAGAACCGATGATTTGGCCGTATGTGCTTCACGAGCCAGTTGTTCCCATTTCTCTTCCTTTAAAAAATTACTCATGTTTGAAATGAAATCTGGAATCTGCTCCAGGAATATTCTTGAGAGTTCACTGATAAATGCTGAATCTCCTCCCGAAATCGAATCAATTTGGGTAGTGTGAATGTGCTGAAAATGTTTGCTCATTTGGTTTTATCAATTTGATTGCAAAATAATAAAAAATAATTGAGATATCATTTTGTTCATTCTCTGATAAAATTCATATTTGTGCTGTTTATGAATGCATAATTTTGCAGCATTATTAATTTCTATAGATGAAGATAACAGCATTAAATAAAATACATAAAAGTTTAGGCGCTAAGATGGTGGAGTTTGCCGGTTACGAAATGCCTATTGAATACAGCGGTATTAAAGCAGAGCACTTATGTGTGCGCAATGGAGTTGGAGTGTTTGATGTTTCGCATATGGGAGAGTTTTGGGTGAAGGGGCCAAAAGCCTTAGACCTGGTTTCTAAAATAACCTCAAACGACCCGCGAATACTCTCTTTGGGACAGGCTCAGTACAGTTGTTTCCCAAACGGGAAAGGAGGAATTGTTGACGATTTGCTGGTATATTACTACGAACCTGAAAAATATATGCTGGTAGTTAATGCTGCCAATATTGAAAAAGACTGGAACTGGGTAGTTTTGCAAAATGAAACCATTGGAGCCGAACTTGAAAATGCTTCCGACAACATTAGTCAGTTGGCCATACAAGGGCCAAAAGCTACTCAGGTGTTGCAAAAACTTACCAATGTAAATCTTTCAGAAATTAATTTTTACACTTTTACTACCGATACTTTTGCCGGTGTTGACGATGTAATTATTTCGGCAACAGGTTATACCGGAGCTGGTGGATTTGAGTTGTATTTCAGAAACGATGTGGCCGAAAAAATATGGGAAGCTATTTTTAAAGCCGGTGAAGAGTTTGGAATTCAGCCTATTGGCCTGGCAGCCCGCGATACTTTGCGTTTGGAAATGGGGTATTGCCTTTATGGAAACGATATTGACGATACAACTTCGCCAATTGAAGCCGGTTTGGGGTGGATAACCAAGTTTAATAATGGGCGTAAGTTTATCGACCGCGAATTTTTAACCATGCAAAAAAACGAAGGTGTAACCCGCCGTTTGCGTGGTTTTATTCTAACCGAACGTGGAATCCCCCGTCATGATTATGAACTTGTTAATGCAGAAGGAGTTGTAGTTGGGAAAGTAACTTCGGGAACTATGTCGCCGGTTTTAAATAAAGGAATAGGGATGGGGTACGTTGCCAAAGAGTACTCAGCCTTTGGAACCCAGATTTTTGTAAAAATAAGGAACAAATCCATTCCTGCTGAAATTGTAAAATTACCTTTTATATAATCAATAAAACAAATCTAAAACTAAGCGAGCCATTTCTGTCATTTGACAGAAATGGCTTTTTTGTTTAAGCCTTTCCCGCAGATGCCTTTTTCATGCATAATTATTTAAACCTGTTTTAAATAAATGATTTCAAAATTCATTTATTCACGAATTAATGGTTTTCTTTCTCAGAATAGAATAAATTTGCCACGAACAAGCAGCTGACAGCGAAAAAGTTAGCCTGTTTACGACAGGGAAAATGATTTCTGTCATTTCTTTTTGTGTTGTATATCAATGTTTTAAAACTCATAAAAATAGAAATAAACTTGATTTTTCTCATCGGCTAAACACCAATGTTTCCAGTAATTTGGGATGGTGTTTGCAACGTAAAGAAATTTAATTATTCACCTTAATTGTTGTATTTATGAAGAAGCACAATTTTTACGCAGGACCTTCAATTCTGCCCGAATTTACTAAAGAAAAGACTGCCGAAGCAGTCCTTAATTTTGCCGGAACCGGGCTTTCTGTAATGGAGGTTTCGCACCGTAGTAAAGAATTTGTTGCGGTAATGGATGAAGCAGTTGCTTTGGTAAAAGAACTTTTAAAAGTTCCTGAAGGTTACTCGGTACTCTTCTTGCAAGGTGGTGCAAGTACTCAGTTTTTAATGGCTCCTTATAATTTATTGGATAAAAAGGCAGCTTATTTAAATACAGGAGCATGGTCGAAAAAGGCCATTAAGGAAGCCCAATTTCTGGGTGAAGTTGTTGAAGTCGCTTCTTCGGCCGATACAACTTACAACTATATTCCGAAAGGATACAAAGTTCCTTCCGATGTAAGCTATTTCCACTATACGTCGAATAATACCATTTATGGAACTCAAATTCCAACCCCCGATGTTAATGTGCCATTGGTTGCCGATATGTCATCTGATATTTTCAGCCGCCCCATTGATGTGTCAAAATACGATTTGATTTATGCTGGTGCTCAAAAAAACCTTGGGCCTTCGGGAGCAACTTTGGTTATTGTAAAAGACGCAGCACTTGGGAAAGTAGAGCGTCCAATTCCAACGATGTTGGATTATAATACACATATAAAAGCCGGTTCGATGTTTAATACTCCATCAACTTTACCTGTTTTTGCTTGCTTGCAAACCTTGATTTGGTTAAAAGAAAATGGTGGGGTTGAAGCAATCGAAAAAGTTAACATTGAAAAGGCAAAAGTTTTGTACGACGAAATCGACCGGAACAAATTATTTCAATGTACGGTATTGGCACCCGAAGATCGTTCGTTAATGAATGTAACCTTTGTTATGTCACCTGAGTATGCAGAATTGGAGAAAGAGTTCTATGAATTTGCTACCGCAAAAGGAATGCTGGGAATTAAGGGGCACCGTTCGGTAGGTGGTTTTAGGGCATCGATTTATAATGCCATGCCAGTTGAAAGCATAAAAGCACTGGTGGCAGCCATGCAAGAGTTTGAACAAACTAAATAATTAGTGTAAAATCAAATAAAAAAAATGCAGGGCTCAAGTCCTGCATTTTTTTTAGAAGACAGTTTTCAAGTTGCTGTTTTCGAACCTAAATTTTATGAGTTATGAAAAAAGTATTAATCGCTACAGTTAAACCCTTTGCACCGGTTGCTGTAAAAAAAATTAGCAAGATTTTCGAGAAGGCAGGCTATGAGATTCAACTTCTCGAAAAATATGCAGAAAAACAAGAGTTGCTAAGTGCTATAGCCGCTGTTGATGCTGCAATTATTCGCAGCGATATCTTTGACCAGGAAGTACTGAGTGCTGCGAAAAAACTGAAAATAGTTGTGCGCGCAGGTGCTGGTTACGATAATGTGGACCTGGCTGCTGCATCAGCACACAATATTGTGGTAATGAATACTCCCGGGCAGAATTCAAACGCAGTTGCCGAACTGGCCATTGGACTTGCTATTCTTGGTTTACGCGAACAGTTTTCGGGAAAACCTGGTGGAGAAATGCGTGGCCGTACACTTGGACTCCATGGTTTTGGGTATGTTGCCCGTAACGTTTTTCGCATTGCCCGCGCTATGGGGATGAAAGTGATTGTTTTTACTCGTTACAGCAAAGCAGCAGCAGCAGCAATAGGGTTAAAGGTTACCGCTTCCCTCGAGGAATTGTACGAAAAAAGCGATATCGTTTCCATTCATGTTCCGGCTCGGGGCGAACACCTAAAATCGGTTAGCTACGAAGTATTGCAGCATTTAAAAAATGGAAGTATTATTGTTAATACTGCTCGTAAAGAAGTAATTAATGAACCCGATTTGCTGCGCATTATGGAAGAAAAACCTGGCATTAAGTATATGTCGGATTTAACGCCTGACTGCGAAGCCGAATTTGTGGGGAAATTTCCTGGGAGATTCTTTTTTACTCCCAAGAAAGCTGGTGCACAAACAGCCGAGGCTAACCTGAAAGCAGGCCTTGCCGCAGCTACACAGATTGTTGACTTTTTTGAAAAAGGCGATACAACTTGCCAGGTAAATAAATAAGCTGAGAAAGAGGGAATGAGTTAGTATGGGGCAACGCCTCGGGATTAGAATACCTATTTTTAATTGCCCCTCGCTCTGTTCCTCACAAATTGCAATACCGTTAAGCCCGATTTAAGCATTAGAATCTGGTGATGAGCATTGAAAATACAATAAAATAAGAACTTGCAGAAAAGAGGCAGGGCCACTGCTGTGGTGATTTGAGTTGTATTTGTGAAATGTTTTGTTTTAAAGTCGTTTCAAGGCAGAATAGATTTTCTAATGCATATTTTGGGTTAAATAGGGCATAATTCATAAAGTTCAAAACCAAAACTGAACAGAATTACATTACTTTTGAATGTCTTAAAAGTAAATTGTCTAAAATCAAAAAAATTAAAAAATGGCAATCATAAAACCATTCAGAGGCCTCCGTCCGCAGCAGGAAATTGTTGAAGAACTGGCTTGTCTTCCTTACGATGTTATGAACTCGGAAGAAGCCACAAAAATGGCAGAAGGTAAACCAAAATCGCTGCTTCGAATTACAAAAGCAGAAATTGAGTGCCCCGGAGTAGAGGACATTCATTCGGAAACAGTGTACAACAAAGCAGTAGAAAATTTTAAAGCCTTTCAGGAAAAAGGCTGGTTGACACAAGACAGTGAAGCCAGGTATTACATTTATGCGCAGACCATGAATGGCCAAACGCAATATGGAATTGTTGGTGCTGCAGCCTGCGCCGATTACGAGAACGGTATCATAAAAAAGCACGAGCTTACCCGTCCCGAAAAAGAAGAAGACCGTATGGTGTTGACTCGTTACCTAAATGCAAATATCGAACCGGTATTTTTTGCCTATAAAGCCGTTGTTGAAATCGATGAGATTGTGGCTTCGATTGTAAAAAGCAAAGCTGCCGATTACGACTTTACTGCAGAAGATGGTTTTGGACACCATTTTTGGACCATTGACGATGCCAAAACAAATGAAAAACTGGAGCAGCTTTTTGTAGAAAAAGTGCCATATACTTATGTTGCCGACGGACACCACCGTACTGCAGCCGCTGCACGGATTGGTGTGGAAAAAACAGGACAAAATCCAAATCACACCGGAGATGAGGAGTACAACTACTTTATGGCTGTTCATTTCCCTGATAACCAATTGCAGATTATCGACTACAACCGCGTGGTAAAAGATTTAAATGGTTTATCAGATGTCGATTTCTTAGCTGAGCTTTCGCAAGGTTTCGATGTGGAAAATATGGGCACCGATATTTTAAAACCTGCCGCATTGCATCAATTTAGCCTGTATCTTTCAGGAAGCTGGTACAAGTTAACGGCCAAAAAAGGTACTTTCGACGATAACGATCCAATTGGTATTTTGGATGTTACCATTCTTTCAAAACAGGTTTTGGAACCAATTCTGGATATTAAAGATTTGCGTACATCAACACGAATTGATTTTGTAGGAGGAATTCGTGGATTGGGTGAATTGAAACGTCGTGTTGATTCGGGCGAGATGAAAGCTGCTTTTGCACTTTACCCGGTATCGATGCAACAATTGATTAACATTGCTGACAGCGGAAACATTATGCCGCCCAAAACTACCTGGTTCGAACCAAAATTGCGTTCGGGGCTGGTAATTCATAAGTTAGATTAAATTGGCAGTTCGCCTTTCCGTAAACGGATAATAAAAGAAGTCTTCTGGCTCTATAACCTCCATAGGTAAGCTGATGACTTATAACCATATAAATACCGCATCGCTTTTATTAAGATTTAAAAGCGATGCGGTTGTTTTTTGTTACAGATAATTGGGGTGGCAACTTTCTTGTTTCCCGGGGAGCAATCTTCGGGATTTTTTATGTCCAATTTTTCTGCAAACCCTAAAAATTACCTAACTTCAAAACCATATTTAATAGGTACTTCGAAGAAAGAATTAATATCCCCATTTTTAAGATAGAAAGCTGAATAATGAAGAAATCATATTTCTTATGGAGATTCTTAATCGAAGTCAATAGAAACAATCAACTATGGATATCGACAACATCTCTTTAGTAAACATCTATAAAAAACGGAAAAACGACCGCGATATTTTTCAGGAATTAATGCCTACCAAAGTAAAGGAAGTGCTTTTGGTGGCGACACTTTACGACTCATATTCGATTGTTAGGGAAGGGCAGTTTAGCGATAAAATTTTTGGCGAATATCTTCAACTAAATTTATATGCCGCCCCGCGCTTTACCAGTGTGCATTCGAAAGAAGATGCGTTATTAACCCTCGAACACCGCGATTTCGATTTGATAATTGTGATGGCCGGAGTGGATAAGGCAACTCCTGTTGAAACGGCACGGGAAATTAGAGAGTTACGAAAAAGAATTCCGCTTTTGCTGTTGGTGAATAATAATGCTGACTTAAGTTATTTTCAAAGCGAAGGTCGTAAGCTTAACTTTATCGACCGTATTTTTGTGTGGAACGGTAACTCGAACGTTTTTATGGCTATGATAAAACACATTGAGGACCTGAAAAACGTTGCCCGAGATACGCAAAATGGTAATGTTAGGGTTATTCTTTTGGTCGAAGACAGTATTCAGTATTACTCGCGTTACTTGCCGATGCTGTATACCACAGTGATGACTCAAACTCAGGTGTTGGTAAAGGAAGATTCCAAAGACGAGTTGCATAAAATTCTTCGGATGCGGGCTCGCCCAAAGGTGATTTTGGTTGATAATTACGAAGATGCTGTAAAATTTATAAACAGCTATCGCCGGTATATGTTATGTGTTATCTCGGATGTAAAATTCGAGAAAAATGGCGTTGAAGATGAGGATGCAGGAATTGAGCTTTTGAAATTTACCAAGGAAACCCGAAAGTTCCCGATTCCGCTGCTGCTGCAATCGCATGACATTGGTAATGCACAGCGGGCAAAAAGTGTTGGTGCCGACTTTATCAATAAAAACTCGGAAAGCCTGTCGATGGATATTTTAAATTTTTTATACCGAAAGTTGGGCTTTGGCAATTTTGTTTTTAAAGGAATGGATGGATTACCCATTACCGAGGCACGAAATCTGGCCGAATTCCAGGAAAAATTCAGAGAGATTCCCGAGGGCTCTTTACAATATCACGGAAGCCGGAATTCGTTTTCGACCTGGTTAATGGCGCGTGGCGAAATTAACCTGGCTGAATTGTTAATGCCTATTCAGTTATCCGATTTCGAATCGCCCGAAGAATTACGACAGTTTTGTTTAGATAGTTTCCGAAGAATCCGGTTTGAGCAGCTCAAGGGCTCCATTGTTAATTTCGACCCCGAATATGTGAGCTCCAGTCGCTTTATTGTTCGTATGGCCAAAGGTTCACTCGGAGGAAAGGGCAGAGGCATTGCCTTTATTTGCAACTTTATCGAAAATATCGATTTTCAAAAATTGATTCCCGAATTAAATATTCGTATTCCATCGACTTCTGTCATTGGAGCGCTTGAATTCGATAAGTTTGTTGAAATAAATAATTTGTATGACGATATTTATTCGTTGACAGATTATGAAGCTATTCGTAAGCATTTTCTTGATTCGGAGTTTGACGACAAGATAAAAAAGAGGCTTTTAGCCTACCTGCGTAAAATAAGAAGACCCCTGGCTGTTCGCTCGTCAGGATTGTTCGAAGATTCTTTACTACAGCCCTTCTCGGGGGTTTATGCTACTTACCTTATCCCAAATAACCACGATGATTTAATGGTGCGCTACAAGCAGTTGGAAACAGCTATTAAATTAGTGTATTCGAGTATCTTTACCGAATCGGCACAGGCTTATTTCGATGCGGTAAATTATAAAATTGAAGAAGAAAAAATGGCCGTGGTTATTCAGGAGGTGATTGGACATGAATACAACGACAAGTATTATCCGACACTTTCGGGAGTGGCACAATCGTATAACTATTACCCCATTTCTTACATGGAGCCAGAAGATGGCTTTTCGGTAGCAGCCGTAGGTTTAGGTATGTATGTTGTGGGAGGCGAAAACTCGTTTCGTTTTTGCCCAAAATATCCGCACTTAAATGCCTCAGCATTAAAAGATCAGCTGCGCGATACCCAAAAGCAGTTTTATGCCATCGATTTAAGTGCAAAAGAAATAGATCTGATATCAGGCGACGAAGATACAGCCATTAGAAAGTATCGCATTAAAGAGGCTGAAGAAGATGGAACACTGGAACATTCGGCATCGACTTATATTATGGAAAACGACGATCTTGTACCGGGCGTTTATGGGCCGGGGCCAAAGGTAATCGACTTTGCTAATATTTTAAAGTATGGCCATTTGCCGCTGGCCGATGCTCTTCGGCTATTATTGCGGCTGTTTAAAGAAGCTATGGGCTCGCCTGTCGAGATTGAATATGCCATTGATTTGGAGCCGGCTGAAAATAGGAAGCCAACTCTTTACTTGCTTCAGATAAAACCATTAATACGCATTGAAGAACAGGTGGAGGTCGATATCGATGCTATTCCCGAAGATAAAGTATTTATGTATGCCGAACAAGGAATGGGAAACGGGCAAATCGATGAAATTCGTGATGTGGTTTATGTTGATCCCGATAGGTTTGATAAGTTGAGAACCAAAGAAATGGCAAGAGAAATTAGGGAAATGAATGCCGAATTTGAAGCAACCGGGAAAGACTATATACTGATTGGTCCCGGACGTTGGGGCTCTCGCGATCCATTTACCGGCATTCCTGTTTTGTGGGCAAACATTTCAAAAGCGAGGATAATTATTGAAATGGGCTTACCCGATTTCCCTTTGGACGCTTCACTGGGGTCGCACTTTTTCCATAATGTTACTTCAATGAATGTTGGCTATTTTTCAGTACCTCATAATAGCCGAAACTCGAAAATAAAAATGGAAGCTTTGAAACAACAAACCTTAGTACACGAAAGCGAATTTGTAAAACATGTTGTTTTTAATAAACCGCTCACTGTACTTATGAATGGACGGGAGCGCAGGGCTTTGATACACTGTTAGTTCGATTTTGTCGAGTTTTATTTAGTAAGACTTTTTTATACAGGCTGCCAGACTTTATTGTTTTACATGTTTCGACTGCATAAGAAAGCTTGCATTAGGAGTGTTCGGTTTAAAGATGATGCAAGTGCAATATAATGTTCTTGTTTTGGCAGTGTTGTAAATTATTATTTTTTGTGTTAAAAAATTTTCAACCTGTTATCAAATAGGGCCATCAAAAATTCCTATGTCAGATATAAATTTATCTTTGTGTATTGCAAAGTTTCTTTTAAACGAAACAAAAACCAACGAAGAAAGAGAATTTCAACAATTTATATCTAAACCGTAACTGTAGTAATTATGGTTACACAAAAATTAACATCTTATGAGCAACATCTTTTTAATAGTTCCATTTGCCTCTCTTCTGGCATTGGTGTTTGCCTGGTTCTTTTTCAAATCAATGATGAAGAACTCGGAAGGTACTGACAGGATGAAAGAAATTGCACAATACGTCCGCGAGGGTGCAATGGCTTATCTGAAACGACAGTATAAAGTCGTGGGGATTGTATTTGTAATACTTTTCGTTCTGCTAACAATTATGGCTTATTTTGGCGTGCAAAATCCATTTGTGCCCATTGCGTTCTTAACCGGTGGTTTTTTCTCGGGGCTTTGTGGTTTCCTGGGAATGAAAACAGCCACTTATGCTTCGGCACGTACAGCACACGGCGCGTCGAAATCGTTAAATAAAGGGTTACAGGTTGCTTTTCGTAGTGGTGCCGTTATGGGATTGGTTGTAGTAGGTTTTGCCCTATTGGATATTGCCGCCTGGTACTGGTTCTTAACCACTGTAGTTTTTACTCCTGAGCACATGGAGGTTGGTTTTCAGTTTGCAGGCTTAACTTTTGTACATGAAGGAACAAGCGAAACACAGAAATTAATTGAAATTACAACTACCATGTTAACCTTTGGAATGGGTGCTTCTACACAGGCCTTATTTGCGCGTGTTGGTGGTGGTATTTATACAAAAGCTGCCGATGTTGGCGCTGACTTAGTTGGTAAAGTTGAAGCTGGTATTCCGGAAGATGATCCACGTAACCCTGCAACTATTGCCGATAACGTAGGCGATAACGTAGGCGATGTTGCCGGGATGGGCGCCGACCTTTACGAATCTTATGCCGGTTCTATTTTGGCAACGGCTGCTCTGGGTGCTGCTCTTCCTGCAATTGCGCTATCCGATTTAAATATCGACCCTGTAAAAGCAGTAACCGCACCAATGATTGTAGCAGCTATTGGTATTGTACTTTCGATCGTGGGTATTTTTATGGTTCGCACCAAAGAAAATGCCACTCAGAAAACATTATTAAACGCACTGTTGATTGGAACCGGAGGAAGTTCGGTATTAATTCTTATCGCTATGGCCGGAATGGCTTACTTTGGTTGGGTAACCTGGGGTGTATTTGGAGCTGTAGTAATTGGATTAGCTGCTGGTGTTATTATCGGTCAGGCTACTGAATATTATACCTCTGATGAATATAAGCCGACAAAAGGTATTGCCGAGCAAGCGCAACAAGGGCCAGCGACAACAATTATTGACGGGTTAGCTGTGGGGATGTATTCTACCTGGATTCCGGTTGTAACCATTGTTCTCGGAATTATGGGATCATTCTGGGCTGCCGGAGGAGCGACTCACTTTGCTATGGGAGTTTACGGTATTGGTTTTGCCGCTGTGGGTATGCTTTCTACTTTAGGTATCACTTTGGCAACCGATGCATTTGGTCCTATTGCTGACAATGCCGGTGGTAATGCCGAAATGGCGGGTCTTCCTGCAGAAGTTCGTGAACGTACCGACGCTTTAGATGGCTTAGGGAATACAACTGCAGCAACTGGTAAAGGGTTTGCAATTGGTTCGGCGGCCCTTACAGCGATGGCCCTTATTTCGGCTTATATGGAAGAAGTAAGACTATGGTTTGGTAAAATTGCCAAAGCAGGAGATGGTTTTATTACCAAAGGTGAATATATCTTTTATAACGATGTTGCCCCAGCTGCTCAGGAAGGTTTTAAGTTAGTGAAAATTTCTACGGCTTCGGTAAAAGATTTGGCTGCATCTTACGATACGACTTTGTTTAATCCACTGTTTTTAGGAGGTTTGTTCCTTGGCTCAATGATGGCATTTGTGTTTAGTGCAATGACTATGAAAGCAGTAGGACGTGCTGCAGGTGCTATGGTTGAGGAAGTTCGTCGCCAGTTCCGCGAAATAAAAGGAATTTTAGAAGGTACTGCTGTTCCTGAATATGCCAAGTGTGTTGAAATTTCAACCCGTGGTGCTCAAAAAGAGATGTTGCTTCCTTCGTTGGTTGCTATTTTTGTTCCTGTTGTTGTTGGAGCTACAATGGGGGTTGCAGGTGTAATTGGTTTATTAGCCGGTGGTTTGACAGCAGGTTTTACATTGGCGGTATTTATGAATAACGCTGGTGGGGCCTGGGATAACGCAAAAAAATTCATCGAAAGAGGAAATTATGGTGGAAAAGGAAGCGAAGCTCACCATGCAGGTGTTGTTGGCGATACTGTTGGCGATCCGTTTAAAGATACTTCTGGTCCATCATTAAATATTTTAATTAAATTGATGACTATGGTGTCGGTTGTAATGGCTGGTTTAACTGTAACATTAAGTTTATTGTAATACATTTAATACTAAAATTGCATTCAAATGAGCCTTATTCCTTCGTTGTTTTGAGTTTATTCTTCGCTAAAAAAAGCGTCGTAGCTTAGGCCATGCTTTAATTTACGAACTTGTATTAGCTTAAAATTTTCAAAAGAAATTAAGGCTTATTTCAAATAAAAATTGGTATAATACGTACTATAAAAGAACCATCTGTCGAAAGGCAGGTGGTTCTTCTATTTTGGAGAATAGATGAGTGTCAGTTACTTAAGTTAGAGAGTCTGCATGTTTTTTTCTACTTTTTCCTATTGCTCATAAACAATATTTAACTTCATTCTTGAACAAAATATTTGTAAATTGAGTTACAGTTAAAACAAAATGTAGAATCAATAAAAAACTATAATTATGGCAGATCTATCAACGACTTACATGGGCGTGGAATTAAAGAATCCTCTTGTTTTGGGGGCTAGTAACTTAGTTGGAAAACCCGATGTAATTAAACAAATTGAAGATGCAGGTATCGGGGCTATTGTTTATCGTTCGCTATTCGAAGAGCAAATTCAGCTCGAAAGCCTCCAAATGGATGAACAACTTTCGGAATATGAAAACCGAAATGCCGAAATGACCCGGCTTTTCCCGGGACTGGAGCATGCCGGCCCTAAGGAGCATTTGTATAATCTCGAGAAGCTGGTAAAAAGTGTTAATGTTCCGGTATTTGCCAGCCTGAATGCTATTTACGAACCCACCTGGGTTGAATATGCCAAAGAGTTGGAAAAGACTGGCGTAGCAGGTCTCGAACTTAATTTGTATGCAGTGCCTGGTTATTTCGAAACCACCGGCGAGTCGATTGAAGATAAGCAAGTGCAGATAGTTAAAGCCGTTAAGCAAGCGGTTAGTATTCCGGTTAGTGTAAAAATTAGCTTATTTTACACTAATCCACTTAATTTTATAAAAAAAATTGATGAAGCCGGAGCCGATGGCTATGTGCTTTTTAATCGTTTTTTTCAACCCGATATAGATACTGAAAACGAGGAATTTCATTATCCGTGGGAGTTAAGTAATCCGAAAGACCAGATGGTTGGGTTGCGTTTTGCCGGGTTGCTGCATGGCAATCTCGACGGAAGTATTTGTGTTAGCCGCGGTATTTACGATGCTAACGACGTAGTAAAAATGATTTTGGCCGGTGCCGATGTGGTGCAAATGGTAAGTACCATATATCGTAATTCGCCATCCGTTATTTCTGATATTCTTATAGATTTAAATAAATGGATGGATGATAAAGGGTATAAATCTCTGGCCGAATTTCGCGGAAAACTTTCACGAAAAAACATGAAGGATCCGTTCACCTATCAGCGAGCTCAGTATGTTGATATCTTAATGAAATCGGAAGAAATTTTTAAGAAATATCCGATGGTGTAAGAAGTTCTAATTTTGATGCAGTATCATTTTTTATCTGATTTATATAAAGGTGACATTCTTTATGTTAAAGAAGTTATTGGAGTTAAAAAATGTAGAGGCAGGAGCTGGTTCGCTCCTGTTTTTTTGTGTCTTCATAGCAATTTTGTCGGTAAAACGAATTTTGCCCTTCGATAACATATTCAAACTGGCAGCTAATTTTAAATTAGTTTCAAATTTCAAAATAGATTAAAGGAAATAGACAAATATGCTATTAACCCAAGCTCGACTATTAATTTTTAACTCCAGGTTATTATCTTGCTTAAAGTTTAAACTATTCTTTGCAGAAAAATGGGTTCAAAAATGGAATGATCGACTTCGAGTCGTAAACTATTTCTGTCCGTAGGTATTGGTTCGGGTTACGATTTTTTGCCAATTTATTTTAATGTTGTAAAGTAAAGTTTCTACATTCATTTATTCTGGGTACTAATCTTATTGCAGAATACTATTTTCCAAATAAGATAGCTCTCCAGTGCAATACTTTCAATCTCTGTGGGGCGAGTCTTTGCAGCTTGCATCGTAAATTTAATAAATTTGTATAAGCGAGAAAGTGGCTAAATGCATATCTCTCATAATGTTTCAATTTTGTTGTGTAATTTTAAATGTCTGGCAAGCATAGGTTCATTGTTTTAGGTCTCTGGTTGACCAAATCCTAAAATGCTTTTTTTGAGGTTGAAAAGCATTATTCAGGTCTTTTTCTGGAAATAGAATCCAAAACCTTGTTTTCTTTTGGGGGCAATTCATTCCAGCGCGAGCCCGTCAATAAGCAAAATGCTAAAGAGTATTACCGCAAGAAAATATTTTGTCAATTTCCAGAAGTGAAAAAATAACTGAGGGGTTAAAGGTTATGAGGGGTTATTATGTTAGCACCGTCAGCAACTATGGAAATTAAAATGGAACATTCAAATATATGCGAGAGCAAAGAGTTAAAAAAGTGTAGAGGTTTTTGTACCAAGCCCAACATATGAGTATCTTTTGGTATCCAATATGTTTGCAATGGGGTACTTAATTTGAACACTTTTCGAAGCTTTTGATTTTATTTTCCAGTACAGAAATATTTTATAACTCTATCTTTTTTATTATAACATCAGAGATGTTGTTAACTTGCTGATAGTAAATGTTTTTAAAATTTCTAATTGCAAAGTGGAATTCTAATAAGTAAAATAGATATTGGAAAATGAATTGAAATATTGTATCTTTTTATAACCAATTAGAGTTAGAGAAATAAACGCATTATATGTTTCTTAATAAGTTGTGATTAAGGTTGCAAAAATGTGGGTGACTGTAAGGATACTTTTGTGTTGTAACAAAAAATGAGATACCCTAAATTAAAATCATACCTTATTTTATTATGTTAATTGTTTGTGCTTGATTTTGAAATTTCTTGTAAAAAATATGCTAATTGTAAAATAGTTAGAAAGATTTTTAAGAATTCTATTAAGTTAGGATTAATCAGGTGTATTCTACTAAATATTTTTTTTCAAATCATTTATTCATTATAAAATACTCTTTTTTCTTCCATCCGGCTCTTTTTAAACTGGAGTGCATTTTGCATAGTAACTTCTTGAGTTAAATTAAGGTATTTGTGTTAGAAATATTGTGATAAACAATGTTTGAGTATTGTTAAAGTTGTTTCGGAGCATCATAGGAAAACATGATGTTTTTCCCCAATTGGTCAAATTGAATTTATCCTAAGTATACATATTAAAATTTAAGATTATGAAAAAGAATTACCTTATCAAAATTATGGTGGTTTATTCTGCCTTACTAATTAATTTTAGTATTAGTTATGGACAGACCCCCGCAAGTGTATTCTGGAGTACAAAGAATCCAGATAATGAAAGCCCTTCATCAGTTATTGGGAACGTAGCTGGTGGTGATGTTAATTGGGGAACAGATGTGTGGTCTGAAGGGATTCCTGATGCTGTTAATTTTAATACATTTGGATTAAATAGCGTTGATTGGAATTCAGAAGAATTAAATGAAGAAGATTACTATGAATTTTCGATCTCTCCAATTGCAGGAAATAATCTTCAGGTATCTTCACTGCAGTTTAATGCTAATACTTGGCATACCGTAAAACCTGTATTTATGACTATTGCAATATATTACTCATTAGATAACTTTGCTACACCTGGTATACAGATTGGAGGAAATACTGTTTTAGGTTCAAGTGCTGCAACATATAATTTTAACCAGACTCCAGATGATTTTCCAATTGCAGTAGAAGAGGGGCAAATACTAAGTGTTCGATTTTATGGATGGGGAGCTTCATCAAGTGATATATATTTTGCCTTTAGTAATTTGACAATTTCAGGTAGCACTTGTACCGTACCTGTCGCTAATTGTCAAAATAAAACAGTTGAATTAGATAGTCTCGGCAATGCAGGTATAGTTGTTATGGATATTGATGGAGGTTTTACTGCAGAGTGTGGAATTGAGTCTATATCTGTGGATAAAACAAGTTTTGGGTGTACTGATGTTGGAGACAATACTGTAACCTTAACAGTGACTGATAGCTTTGGTTTTAGTTCTACTTGTTCCGCCATTGTAACTGTTCAGGATATAATTACCCCAACTGTGGCAACCCAAAACATTATCGTAGAACTGGATGCTAACGGATCAGCGAGTATCGCAGCCTCAGACATCGACAATGGCTCGTTCGACAATTGCAGTATAGACAGCATGAGTCTGGACCGTACAGCCTTTGTTTGCAGCGAAGTTGGGGAAAATACCGTTACTTTAACTGTTGTTGATGTAAATGGTAATTCAGCAAGCAATATGGCAACAGTGACAGTTTCTGATACTGTGTCGCCAACGGTAATAACACAAGACATCACTGTTGAGCTGGATGAAACTGGAGCAGCGAGTATTACAACCTTAAACATCGACAATGGCTCGTTCGACAATTGCAGCATAGACAGCATGAGTCTGGATCGTACGACTTTTGTTTGTAGCGAAGTTGGGGAAAACACCGTTGCTTTAACTGTTGTTGATGTAAATGGTAATTCAGCAAGCAATATGGCAACAGTCACTGTTAAGGATATAATTAGCCCAACCCTAGCAACGCAAAATATTACCGTTGAACTGGATGAAATGGGAGCCGCAAGTATTACAGCAGCCGACATCGACAATGGCTCGTTCGACAATTGCAGTATAGACAGCATGAGTCTGGATCGTACAACCTTTGATTGCAGCGAAGTTGGGGAAAACACCGTTACTTTAACTGTTGTTGATGTAAATGGTAATTCAGCAAGCAATGTGGCAACAGTGACAGTTTCTGATACTGTGTCGCCAACGGTAATAACACAAGACATCACTGTTGAGCTGGATGAAACCGGAGCCGCAAGTATTACAACCTTAAACATCGACAATGGCTCGTTCGACAATTGCAGCATAGACAGCATGAGTCTGGACCGTATAGCCTTTGATTGCAGCGAAGTTGGTGCCAACACCGTTACTTTAACTGTTGTTGATGTAAATGGTAATTCTGCCACTAAATCAGCAATCGTAAATGTTGTCGACAAAGTTGTGCCTCAGGTGGTTTGTAAAGATATTGCGGTCAGCCTAGAGCTGGACGGAACAGTAACAGTAACTGCCGAACAGTTGGATAACGGCTCGTGGGATGCTTGCGGAATTCAAACGCTGGAATTAGATAAAACAGAATTTGATAAAACTGATTTAGGCATGAACGATGTTGTTCTAACTGTGACCGATATGTCAGGTAATATTTCTAGTTGTCAGGCAGTTGTAACTATTCGCGACAATAGTGCACCATATGTTGTTTGCAATGCAGTTGATTTTGTGCTTCCTGCAAATGGCATTTACGAATTAACTCAGGCGGATATTAATGCATTGGCACGGGGAACCACAGATAATGGGAGTACTTATAATGGATTAAAAATTGAAGTTTCGCCAATGGTGCTAGGTTGTAGCGATTTGGGAGAATTGGAAATGAGAGTTTACGCTACCGACAAGTCTGGTAACGGCTCGTTCTGCTCGGTAGTAGTAAATGTAAGTTCAGCTTATGCCGATCCTACAATTGATCCTGTTACATCTGTGATTACCGATGAAGATGTACCTGTGCAGGTACTGCTTAGTGGAATATCGGATGGGAATGTTTGCCTGGATGAAAAAATTTCGCTTTCAGCAAGTGCAGGAAATGTTGAGTTAGTGGAGAACGTTAGCGTAAACTATACGTCGGGCGATTCGGAAGGGACATTAGAGATTGAATTAGTTCCTGATGCATATGGAGAGGATGTAATTATTGTACAGGTTGAGGATGAAAGTGGCTTAAGTACCTCGGTTTCGTTTGCTTTAACGGTTAACCCTGTAAATGATGCACCGGTAATGCTTCAGTCGCTGGCTAACCAGACTGTAACTGCCACCCAAACGTTAGACTTTAGTTTGAGCAAAATGCTGGGAGTGCTGTTCGATGATATTGATGACAGTTCTCTGGAATACCGTGTAACTTTCGAAGATGAGGTGTTGCCCGAATGGATTAGTACCACCGATGATTCCGATGTATTCACATTAACCTTCGAACCCATGCAAGCCGACACTGGATGTTACAATGTTGCTGTTGAAGCCATTGATGAGGCAGGAGCCTCAGTCTCCAATACCTTTGAATTGTGTGTTAATAAGTTGTTGTTAGGAACTTCCGATATAGACAGGAGTGTTTTTGATGTTCGACTGTATCCAAACCCAACAGAAGGTGAGGTTAGGGTAGAAACAGGTTCTGTTTCGGTTGCTGAAATTGATATTGTAGTGATGAATATTGCCGGAGAAGAAGTATTTCAAAAAACTTATAGTCCGGGTAGCGAATCAATATCTTTTAACCTTTCCGAATATGTTAGCGGCATGTATATGGTTTTAATAAAGGTTGAAGAAAATGTTGTGATTAAAAAGCTATTACTTAAAAGAGATTAGAACTGAATGAAATGATAAAAGAAACAGGAGCCAAGCGGCTCCTGTTTCTTTTTATATATAATTCAAAAGTGTATTATAATCCACTAAAATCAACACTGTTAAATAAAATTGAAGGAGTTCTCCACGATGAATCGTTTCGGGCGTCGTTTCCTACCTCGCCAATTCCCGACCAAAGGGAAAGCATATTTCCGGTAATATTCATTTCGGTTACTGGTTTTACCAGTTTCCCGTTTTCAATTAAAAAACCGTCAATCCCGTATGAATAATCGCCTGATGTGCCGTTGCAGTTACCACCATTAAATCCGGTAACTAAAATTCCTTTTTTTACAGAAGCAACAAGCTCTTCGAGGTTTTTGCTGCCGGGTTGAAAAACGAGATTGGTGGTGCCGCCGCTAGTTGTTGCCATCTTAAGTTTTTTCCCATAGTAAGTGTCGATGTAGTATGTTTTAAGTACTCCTTTTTCGAAAACTGTGCGTTCTTTTGTGGCCAAGCCTTCGCCGTCGAATAATCGCGAACCACGTCCCCCGACAATAAACGGGTCATCGGTTAGTGTTAGTTGTTCAGAAGCTACTTTTTGGTTTAGCTTATCGATTAAAAATGAGTTTTTTTGCTGAATGGCAGAACCATTCAGGGCATTAATTAATGGGCTGAAAATACGACCAACAACACGATTCTCAACAATCATAGGCATGGTGCCAGACTCAATTTTTTCAGCCCCAATTTTTTCCAGTGCTTTTTTTAGTGCCAGGCTTCCCGAACCATCTTTTTTTAGTTTACTGTATTCAATGGCGCTTTCGTTCCATCCATATTCAGGACGTGCATCTCCATCGCCTTTTACTGAAACGTTGGCATAAATTCCGAAATGCGAATTGGCGGTGTCGCCCTCGAAGCCATTGCTGGTTACCATAACTCGTTCGTTCAGACCGTCGTAATAGCTGGTCGAAACAGAAATAATTCGTTCGTCTTTCCCCAAAACTTCTTTTTCGGCTGCAAAAGCAAGGTCGATTTTTTCTTTTGGATCAATCGATGTAAAATTTTTATCCAGCGATTTCAGATCTTTGCCTCCTCCTTTGTAATAGAGTTCCGGTTCAGGCAGGGTTCTGAATTCATCCTCTGAAAGGAATTTTGTTCCTTCAATAGCTTCTTCAATAAAATGTGCCAGTTCTTCTTCCTTTAAGCGGTTAGTTGAATGAGCAGAGTATTTCCCATCTACAAATAAACGAATAGAAAGACCATTTTGAATGGCCTGCTCCAGTTTGTCGATTTTTTCCTCGCGCACTTCAACGCTACTGCTTTGACTGTTGGATATGCTTACGCTAACTTGTTGGGCTCCGTTTTTCAATGCGTGGTTCATCGCCCATTTTGCTAATGTATATTTTTCTTCTTTTGTCATTTCTTTAAACTTTGAACATTAAACTTTCAACTTGCTAAGCGTTTGTTCCGCCAACGGTCATTTTTTTCACTAATACAGTTGGTAGCCCAAGTGTTACCGGAACCGATTGTCCGTCTTTTCCACATGTCCAGGTTCCGCTATCGTTTTTATAGTCGTTGGCAGCCATCGAAATATCGGCCAATGCCTGCGGCCCGTTACCTACAATATTAATGTCTTTAATTGGTTTCGTAAGTTTCCCTTTTTCAATTATATAGCCCGATTTTACAAAGAAGGTAAAATCGCCGGCACCAATTTTTACTTCGCCGTTACTGAAATTATCAACATAAACACCGTAATCAACGGCAGCTAAAATTTCTTCTGTAGTGTGTGGCCCATTTTCCATGTACGTTGAGCGCATGCGAGGAAGTGGTGCATAACGGAACGATTCGCGGCGCCCGTTTCCGGTTGGTTCAACACCATAATGTTTGGCACTAATACGGTCGTGAAGGTAACTGTTCAGTATTCCATCTTTTACCAGGTAAGTTTTCTGTACATCATTTCCTTCGTCATCTATATTAATTGCTCCGCGGTCGTTGGGCAGTGTGCCGTCGTCGATTATGTTAATGAAGTTTTCGGCTACTTTTTTATTTAATTTATCGCTGAAAATAGAAGTACCTTTGCGGTTGAAATCAGCCTCAAAAGTGTGACCGATTGCTTCATGGAGCAGGATGCCCGAGCCTCCGGCTCCAAGCACCACCGGCATTTCTCCGGCTTTGGGTTTCCCGGCTTCGAATAAAAGATTGGTTTTGTCGATGGCTTCGTTTGATAATTCGTTTATCAAATCATCACTTAACCATTCAAAACCTCGTCGTACCGAACGAGCCGCGTAGGCATTTTCGATTTGCTCGCCCTTTTGCATAATACAAACGGCGTAAAAGCTAATCATTGGCCGGTAGTCGTATGTCATTCTGCCTTCCGAGTTATAAAAAAGAACATGACTGGTTTCGTCGCTTAAACCTGCATTTACTTTTATTACTTTCTCGTCTAAACTGAATATTTTATCATTTACTTTTTGTACGAATGGTACTTTATCTTTAACTGAAACATCTTCCCATTTTTTTGTGATTTTATAATAATTCGCAGGAATTTTTTCGTTAAACTCTTTTGCATTAATTCCGGCATTACCATTAGCAATATTGGCTGCCAGTTTTGCTGCGTTCTGCATTTCGTCTAAAACCACATTCTCGGAATAGGCAAATCCGGTTTGATCGCCTTTTAAAACACGAATTCCAACACCAAAATCAATGTTTGAGTAAGCACGGTTTACTTTGCCGTCTTCCAGTCCTAAACTATTCGATATTTTGTGTTCGAAAAATAAGTCGGCGTAATCACCGCCTTTGCTCATAGCTGTTGCAATTACTTTTTGCAACATTTCAATTGAAACCTCAAAATGGTCTAAATAACTTTTCACGTCTGCTGAAATTTGTACGTTTTGGCACGATTGCATTAAAGGAGGTAATACTATGCTCCCAGCTGCAAACATACCACTTGTTTTGATAAAATTACGCCTATCTACTTTCATCGAAGTGCATTTTATGAGTGAATTAATTATGTATTTCGTTATGTATTTACTTTTTTACTCTGTAATAAGTAATCGAATGCAGCTGAAAATTACATTATCAGGTACAATAATATTTCAATGGATTTTGATGTCGGTTATTAAATATAGTTGCAATTTGATTTCTTTAAAAGTGTTTGCTTTAAGTGTGAGAATGCGGGGGTGGTGTACATAAAAAATAAAGTTATTTTGTTAGAGGGGCTGTGGTTTTTTGATGTGTGTTTTAATTTGAGTATTAATATTTTGGAGAGGTATCTTTTTGTATGGGGTGTCCGGTAAAAGTCGAATTTTAATGTGAATTTTGTATTAAATATTTACAAATTGTTATTTAAATGCTTTTGTAGATTTCATTTAAACATATTTTTGTAGCCGACAGTTGTAAAAAATCAATAATAATATAAAAATTATTACATCATGAAATCAAAATTGGAATACATTTGGCTGGATGGTTCTGTGCCAACTCAACAGTTAAGAGCAAAAACACGTGTAGCCGATAACTTTAGTGGTAAATTGGAAGATTGCCCAGTTTGGTCATTCGACGGTTCTTCTACTAATCAGGCAGGCGGCGAATTGTCTGACCTTTTATTAAACCCTGTTTTTATTTGTCCTGATCCTGATCGTAAAAATGCTTATTTGGTATTAACCGAGGTTTTAAATCCTGACGGCTCTGCTCACGAAACCAATGGTCGCGCTCATATTGAGCAAGAAGATGAAGATTTCTGGTTTGGTTATGAGCAAGAATATTTCTTGTACGACCCACAAACTCGTCTTCCATTAGGTTTCCCAGCCGGAGGTTTCCCCGAGCCACAAGGACCATATTATTGTGGTGTTGGTGGTTCAAAAGCTTTTGGACGTTCAATTGTTGAAGAGCACTTCGATATTTGTTTGGAAGCTGGTTTGAATGTTGAAGGTATTAATGCAGAAGTAGCTGCCGGACAGTGGGAATTCCAGATTTTTGCAAAAGGTGCAAAAAATGCTGGTGACCAAATTTGGATGGCTCGTTTCCTTTTAGAGCGTACTGCCGAAAAATATGGTGTAGATGTAGAATGGCATCCTAAACCACTTGGAAAAGACCTTGACTGGAACGGTTCGGGTATGCACGCTAACTTCTCTAATGGTTTAATGCGTACTTGTGGTGACGAAAAAGTATTTACTGCAATTTGTGAAGAGTTTGGTAAATATATTACTGAGCATATTGAAGTTTACGGAGCATATAACGATCAGCGTTTAACTGGTAAGCACGAAACTGCTTCTATTACCGATTATAGTTATGGTGTTTCTGACCGTGGTGCTTCAATACGTATTCCTGTTGGAACTGTAGAAGATGGTTGGAAAGGTCGTTTAGAAGACCGTCGTCCTTCTTCAAATGCCGATCCATACAAAGTTGGTGCACGTATCATTAAAACTGTTCACGGAGCAAAAGTTTAAGATTTATTATCTATAAAGAAAGGCTGTTGGTCGTTTGACTAGCAGCTTTTTTTTGCTTTTTTTTGCAGAAAATTAATCTGATAATGTTTAAAAAGAAGATTGAAATAAATCATCACCTTTTTTACGAAACTTCCCATTCGCCATCGCTGGTGGATATCGTTGGTGAAAAAATGCTGGGACATGTTATCGATTTCTGTTTTATAGAAAATCCATATTACCCGGACAAGAAATTACTTCGTAAGCTGACAAGGAAGCTTCCGGTGGTTATAAAGTCTTATCCTTCGAGCAACCCAATTCTTGCTCAGCGAGATTTGGCGGCAGTTGTTAATGTTAAACCCGAACATTTAGTAATTGGGAATGGTGCAACCGAGTTAATTACCCTCATCCAAAATCAATTAATTGAAAATATTGGAATTCCTGTTCCTACTTTTAGTGAATACATCGAAAAACTCCGAAGCTCGGAGCAGGTTAAACTTTTTCAGTTGCCTGCTAATGCAAAGTACCAACTCGATTTAGATGAATATTCAGAGTGGTTAAATAGGGAGAAGTTGTCGGCAGCTTTAATTATTAATCCGGGCAATCCAACCGGTCAGTTTATCTCAACCGAAAAGTTAGTGGCTTTTCTCGAAAAGATGAGCCATTTGAAGTTGGTTTTGGTTGATGAGTCGTTTATTGATTTCTCGGGCATTACAATTCCAAGCCTCATGCCCGTTATCGAGTATTTCCCAAACCTGATTATTGTGCGTAGCATGAGTAAACACTGCGGTGTTCCTGGATTACGTTTGGGGTATTGTTGTACGGCAAACGCTGGTTTTCTAAAAACGATACGCAGTGCTATACCCATTTGGAATATAAATACACTGGCCGAATATTTTTTGTCGCAATTAAAATCTACTGACAATGAATATCATATTGCCCGTAAACGTGTAATATCAGATGTTGCAGAGTTGTATCAGCAATTAAGTACAATTAAGGGCTTTGAAGTTTACCCAACCGGCAGCAACTTTATTCTGCTAAAAATATTGAATGGAAGCAGCGCCCACGATGTACAAATGAAATTATTACAAGAATATGGTGTGTATGTACGCGACTGTTCTAATAAAGTTGGTCTTGATAAATTTCATATTCGCGTGGCCTCACAAGGCCGCAAAAAGGATAAAGTTTTGGTGAAAGCCTTGAAAAAAATAGCAAAATAGAATTGTAATTTTTGAATAAAGCACACTAAAGTAACACCAACAAGATTAAATCGACAGATTTGGTAATGGTTTGGGGTACTAAAGGTCAATCACTGCCGAATCGCAAACATGAGTCGGGATAATTCCAGAACTGCCAATTTTTATTTTTGCATTCTCGGGTAATGTATTTCCCGACAAAACGAGGGCAGTATCCAATCCAAACTTATTTCCGCCAATAATATCGGTAAACAAGGTGTCGCCAACCATTAATATTTCTTTTCTTTCAATGTCGGGAACGTCTTTAAGCGCACGTTCGTAAGCCAGTAAAAACATTTGGGCATCAGGTTTTCCAAAACGTATAAATTGTTTTCCCAAAATATTTTCAACCATGTCGGCCAGTCCGCCAATTGCCACGGAAATATCGTTTTTGTTTACCGGATAATTAATATCGGTATTAGCCACTACCACTGTCATGTTTTTTTTGCGAAGCAGGTTAATGGTTTTGTTAATGTCTTCATTCCAGTCGAACCCTTCATCGTCGAGAAATGCGCATGACTCAATGTGCTCAATATTATCTAAATCAAGATTGCGGATAGAAACGGTTTTTAGTCCGGCAGTTTCGATGTAGTGTGCCGATTTTTGTGTTCCCAAATAAGCTACAGCATTTCCGTTGTTAACCTTGGTCTTAAAAAACTCCATGGCCAACATTCCTGATGATAAAATTTTGTCGGTAGTAATACAATGCATGCCCATTTCCTGATACCAATTCGACAGTTCTTCGGGGCTTCTCGACGAGTCGTTGGTAAGCACATAATATGGAATTCCTTTATGATCGAGGTATTCGAAAGTACCGGCAATTCCATGAATTAATCCTTTGTGGTTTTTTAATACCCCAAAGGCATCAAAAAAAACGGCTCTGTAGTTTCTAACCACACTCCTAAAACTTTTTGTACGCATTTTAATTGGTTTATAATTTTAATGTTTTTAAGATTTTTTCAACCCGGTAATTGGCGTCCATAGCCGGAAAGTAGGTTTCGTAGGCTTCCTTTATTAATTTGTTAGAATATTCTTTTCTGAAGAAATAAGGCCCGTCTTTTATCACATAGTTTAAAATGAAAAATCGATAGGCTTCTTTAATAAGATGCACCTCGGGCTTTGTTAGCGGAAAAATTTTGTGGTATTCTTTTAGGAAAAGCATAAAACGATCTTCCATTAATGTGTCAACCAGGTAGCTAAAAACAGTTCGGTCTCCCACATCGGAAACTACGCGGCTGAAAAAGTAAAAATCCATCACGCGCGTCGACATTCGAAACCAGTCGTAATCCCAACGCGAATAAAATTTACCATCGCCTGTAATCGAGAAATTTCCAATATTCCAGTCAACCAATACCGGAATCGTTTCAATTTCGGTGGTGTAGTTAGCGCTGTCAGCATTTTCCAGAAAACTATCGGCGTGCCGTAAAATCATATCCTTGTGCGATTCATGCAGAGCAATTTCTTTTTTATGAATCGAACGTTTTAATTTCTGAATATCTGTAATTATATTTTTCGATGATGGTGGAAGTTGATTGCTGACGTTGGTACAAGCTTTATGAAACCTAGCTAATTCGCGGCCTAATTTTTTTATGTGTTTTTCTTCCAGTCTTCTGGGTAGTTTATTTTTAATTTGAATAGGATTATAAAATACTACCCAGGCACTACGGTCGAGTTCGTGATAACGATAAATAAAAAGCTCGTTACGTTTAACCAACGACTGTGCTAAAAACGTCTGGTACGGATATTCCAGATTGTTTGCCAAATTATTAATTATAACGTGGTCTTCCCTGAAATCTTCAAAATTTCCATATTCAGAAAGTTTGGCAAAAACTGGTTCTCTTTCACAGAACGATATTTTGTAGACATGGTTAGTTGAAACCTGTGCACTAACATCAAAAACTCCTTTTATTTCATGCCTGTCGCTATCAAATTCTTTCCAAGCGAGTTTTATTATTTGAGCGTAGTCTAATTTTTGCATCTTTTTTTCTTCGAAATCAAAATAACTTAAATTATTTCAAAATATCTCTTCAATTCCCAGTTTTCATCATTCTTATCCACTTGTTGGTATTCCCATTCGCGGGTTTGTGTATAATGTTTTACAAAAGATTCGCCAAATAGTTCGTTTGCAATTTCCGAATTGGCCATTTTTTGTGTTGCCTTTTCAAGCGATTCGGGTAAAATGCCATTTTCAAAATTTTGGTAACCATTGCCAGTGGTTGGCGCTGCATCAAGCGATAAATTATTTTTTATTCCGTAAAGACCAGCAGCGAGCGATGCAGCTGAAGCTAAATAGGCGTTGGTGTCGGAGCCTGGCACGCGTAATTCTATTCGTGTTGATTTGGTATTTCCCGGAATAACACGAATAGCGGTGGTTCGGTTATCAATTCCCCAGGTTAAGGTTGAAGGAGCCCATGAGCCGCCACTTAAACGTTTGAAGCTATTGGTATTTGGTGCAAACATCGGAAGAATTTCGGGCAGGCATTTTAGCTGGCCGGCAATGTATTGTTTCAAAATGTCGCTAAGTCCGGCATCTTTGGTTTTGTCAAAAAATAAGTTGTTTTGTTTTTTAAGATCCCACAAACTCTGATGAATATGACCTCCACAGCCCGGAAGATTTTTATTCCATTTGGCCATAAAGGTTGCAACTATGTTATGTCGGTAAGCTATCTCTTTTACTGCAGTTTTAAACAGCAGAGCCTTGTCTGCGGCTTTTAAAATATCGTCGTAAATCACCGTAGCTTCCAATACGCCTGGGCCGGTTTCGGTGTGCAATCCTTCCAACGGAATGTCAAACTGTTGAAGTAACTCAAATAATTCTGTGAAATAAGGCTGATTAAGTGAGCTCCTTAATATAGAATAACCAAACATTCCCGGTGTAATTGGTTTTAATCTTTCGAAGTTAGATTCGTATATATCGTTGGGTGTACCCAAAAAATTAAACCACTCAAACTCTTGCGAAAAAATGGCTTTATAGCCTAATGATTCGCTTTCGTTTGCAATCTTTTTTAACAAACTGCGCGAACAAGCGGCATCTGCATATTTTGTATCGTTACTAAAATCACCCAGGAAAAAAGGAGTCCCATTTTCCCATGGAATTTCGCGAAACGAGTCAACGTCAATTGTTGCTTTGGCATCGGGGAACCCGGTGTGCCAACCTGTTAAGTCGTTGTTTTCGTAACATTTGTCGGCACAGTCCCATCCAAAAACAACATCGCAAAAACCAATGCCATTCTCAACGGCATTCAAAAATTTTTCTTTATGAATGTATTTTCCGCGTAAAATGCCATCGATATCGGCAACCGCAAATTTAATCTTCTGGCATTGTGCCTTTCTTATCTGTTCAATTATTTCGTTTCTCTTCATTGTAAGGTTAAAATAAAGCATGTTTCGTGAAATATCAAATTCGTAAAGTGTAAAGTCTATCTTTTTTCATTTTCCGAATTTTTATACAGGATTGTCAAAATGTAAAAAAAGGATGTACATCCCCTCTATTTTTAAGCTGTTTTATAAAAAATGTGGGAAAATATAGCATAAGAGTGTGATAAAAATCAGGATAGTGGACAGAATTAACTATTTTTGATATTAAATAAAACGACAGACTTAAAAATAAAATTACAAATGGCAGAATTTAGATTTAAAGCGCTTGAAGAAGTGCTGAACAGAGTTCCTTACGATATTGTGAGGGAAGAGAATCTGGTTTCGGACTATTATGGAATGATGGTGTTTGACCAGACAAAAATGAAAAAGTACCTTTCGAGGGAAGCGTATAAAGCCGTAACCGATGCTATTGAAAAAGGAACAACGGTAGATCGGAAAATGGCCGATCAGGTAGCACAGGGAATGAAAGCCTGGGCAATTGAAAATGGTGCAACTCACTATACTCACTGGTTTCATCCTTTAACCGATGGAACAGCAGAGAAGCATGATGCATTTATTGTTCATGGTGCCGATGGTGGGGTTATTGAATCGTTTTCCGGAACCCTTTTGTCGCAACAAGAGCCCGATGCATCTTCGTTTCCAAGTGGAGGTATTCGCCAAACTTTCGAAGCGCGGGGCTACACAGCCTGGGATCCTACATCTCCTGCATTTATTAGCGAAACCACGCTCACCATTCCAACTATTTTTATTTCGTACACCGGCGAAGCTCTCGATTATAAAACTCCTCTGTTACGTGCTTTAAATCTTGTAAATAAAGCGGCAACCGAGGTGTGCCAGTTTTTCGATAAAAACGTTACTTCGGTTCAGGCAAACCTGGGCTGGGAGCAAGAATATTTCTTAATTGACGAAGCCTTGTTTATGGCACGTCCCGACCTCGTGTTAACAGGAAGAACCCTGATGGGGCACAGTTCGTCGAAAGATCAGCAACTGGACGACCATTATTTTTCGTCGATTCCAACGCGTGCCAATCGTTTCATGCAAGACGTTGAGAATGAGGCTTATAAATTAGGTATTCCATTAAAGACAAGGCATAACGAGGTGGCTCCTAATCAATTCGAATTTGCACCAATTTTTGAAGAGGCGAACTTGGCAAACGACCATAATCAATTGATTATGGACATTATGCAAAAGATTGCCCGACGTCATAAATTTCGTATTCTTTTTCACGAAAAACCTTTTGCTGGAATTAATGGCTCTGGAAAACATAACAACTGGTCGCTTGAAACAAATACAGGGGTGAATGTTTATAAGCCCGGGAAAAACCCAAAAACGAATTTGCAGTTTTTGACGTTTGTTATTAATACCTTGCAAGCTGTTTATGAAGGTCAGGATTTATTACGTGCTAGTATTTTAACGGCGTCGAACTCCCATCGTTTGGGCGCTAATGAAGCTCCACCTTCTATTTTATCCGTTTTTCTCGGAACAGAGGTCTCGAAAATGCTCGACCACATGGAAGAAGCAGTGGTAGATCGCAAAATGACCCCGGATGAAAAAACAGCACTAAAATTAAATATTGGACGAATTCCGGAAATAATCTTGGATAACACCGATCGTAACAGAACATCACCATTCGCTTTTACCGGAAACCGTTTCGAGTTTCGTGCAGTAGGTTCAATGGCGAATAATGCGTCGGCTTTGATTGTTTTAAATACCTTAGTTGCCAATCAGTTGCGGAAGTTTAAGGTTGCTGTTGATAAGCTGATTAATGATGGCGTTAAAAAGGATGAGGCCATTTTCCAGGTATTAAAAGAATTGATTGTAAGTTCGAAAAAAATTCGGTTTAATGGCGATGGCTACAGCGAAGATTGGGTTAAGGAAGCCAAACGACGCGGCCTTACAAACATTAATAATGTGCCCGATTCGTTAGCAGCTTATTTGCGTCCCGAAAGCAAAGAATTATTTGCTAGATTGGGAATTTTTACCGAATCGGAGTTGCGAGGAAGGGTAGAAGTTGAGTACGAAAAGTTTATAATGAAGATTCAAATAGAATCGCGTGTGCTTGCCGATATTGCAATTAACCACATTGTTCCAACTGCTGTTCAATACCAAACCATGCTTTTAGAAAATGTAAAAAATCTGAAGGAGGTTTTTACCGAAGATGAATATAAATCCCTGGCCAAGGGAAGGATTGAGCTGATAAGAGAAATTGGCGGGCACGTTTCGGCTATTAAAGCAAAACGTAAAGAAATGACAGCTGCCCGTGCTAAGGCAAATGTAATCGAAGATGTAATTGAGAAAGCAAAAGAGTACAACCAAATGGTACGCCCTTTTCTTGATGAAATCAGAGATCATGTGGACAAACTTGAACTGATTGTTGACAATGAAAAATGGCCATTGCCAAAATATCGCGAGTTGCTTTTTGTACGCTAATTATTTCGTGTAAAATAATTTGTAAAAGATTTTTCGGGCTACCCCGAAAAATCTTTTTTTTTGTGATGTGGACTTTATTCCCAAGCGGGCGTAAACGCTGCATATAAATTGAATTTTTTTGTTTAAAACATTGTGAATCCCGAAAAACAGTGATGTTTTTTTTGAATTTTTGCAGCTCAACTTTTAAAGTAACCACAATTGAACAGAGAGGAAAAATCAAATATATCATATTAGAAGATATTCCTGCAAACCTGCTTGACTTTCAAATTGCTATCTTTCACTAAACGGTATCGGTATTATAGGTTGAACGGTATCTGTAGTGTTTTTCACATTTAGAAAAGTCTTTTTTGCTTAATTATACTTAAGTCCGTAATTCCACGTTATTCTAAAAAATATTTTACTTTTACTTCCCGAAACGAAATAGGGTATGACGCAGATTAGATTAGCTGTTTTTTCTTTAATTATCATTCTTTTAAGTGGGTGTGGCTCGGGCAGGTTTGGCCGTGATGCAGTTCTTTCGCAAGATATTGGAGAATATTACAAGGCTATTGAAAAATATAAAAAGGCGCGTAAAAAGGAAAAAAACCGTACCAAACGTATAGAGTATTATTATAACATTGCTGAATGTTACCGCGCCATTGGGAGATACGATTATGCTGCACAAAATTATAAAGTTGCCATTCGTTTGCACTATCCCAATAACGAAGCTTTGCTGAATTATGCCAACATGTTGCGTATTACCCAAAAATTCGAAGAAGCCACCGAAACCTATCGCACTTATCTCGATTCTGTTCCTGGCGACAAAAGGGCATTGAAAGGGTTGGAAGCCATGCGAAAAACCCAGGAATGGGTTGCTAATCCAACCCGGCATATTATTAATCCGATTAAAGAAATAAACTCCACCGCAAGTGATTTTTCTCCTGTTTTTGTTGGTGGGCGGGATAACGAAATAATTTTCACCTCTTCGCGGAAAGCGTCAACCGGGCAAAAAGAAAGTATGATTACCGGGCAAATGTATACCGACCTTTATAGAGCAACCTTTGGTGTACAGCGCCAGAAATGGGAACAACCTAAATTGCTCGACGAAGACTTGATTATAAACACAGGCGAAGAGGAAGGAGCTGCATCACTTTCTTTATCTGGCGAGCAAATGATTTTTACACGTTGTCGATATGAAAAATCGCAAGCTATGGGAGCTGAATTATTTTCTACTTCACAATCGCGCGGTTCCTGGTCAGACCCGGAAAAGGTGCAAGTTGTTGGCGATAGTATAATTGCTGCTCATCCGGCCTTAAGTCCCGATGGGCGTTTCTTGTATTTTGTGTCCGATCAGCCAGGAGGGCAGGGAGGAAAGGATATCTGGAGGACCACCGTAAAGGGTGGAACTTATGGCAAGCCTGAAAATTTGGGCGCATCTATTAATACCGATGGCGACGAAATGTTTCCTTTTGTGCGCGATAACGGAGAGTTATATTTTGCATCGAACGGTCATGTCGGGCAAGGTGGATTCGATATTTTTAAGGCAGTGCAGGATGATAATAGGGTTTGGACCGTAGAAAATATGGGCTCACCCATCAACTCGTCAGCCGACGACTTTGGAATTGCTTATGTCGTAGGCCAGGATAAAGGAATGTTTTCTTCCAATCGTAAGGGCTCAAGAGGCGACGACATTTATTCTTTTGTGGTGCCTCCAAAAATATATTCTGTTGAAACCGAAATTTTTGATAAAGAAACAAATACAAAACTCGACGGAGCCACTATGCGCGTTATTGGTACGGATGGAACAAATATGAAAGTAAGCGCAAAAAACGGTAAGTTTAAAATGAAATTGAAACCCGAAACCGAATATATTTTTGCTGCATTTAAAGATGGATATCTGCGCGATAAGGCCGCTGCCAATACCATTGGCCTTGACGATAGCAAAGATTTTAGGTTCGAAATGTTTCTGACCCCAACCGATGCTCCTATTAAAATAGACAACATTAACTACGAATTTGGCAGCTGGGAATTGCTGGAGAGTTCTAAAGTGGCTTTGGATACACTAATTGAAATTTTAGTGTTTAACCCAACTATTGTAGTTGAGATTATGGCGCATACCGACCATGTGGGAAGTGACCAGTTTAATTTTGAGCTTTCGCAAAAACGTGCCCAAAGTGTAGTTGATTACTTGATTGAAAAAGGAATTAATCCGGAACGCGTAGTGGCAAAAGGTTATGGCGAAACATGGCCTAAACTGGTTACCCGGAATTTGGCAAAACAATACGAATTTCTGAAACGGAATGATGAACTAACAGAAGAGTTTATAATGGCACTACCTGAAGAACAGCAGGAAATTGCCCGAAGTATTAATCGTAGAACCGAGTTTAGAGTGCTTTCGACCGATTTTATCGAGAAATATGATGCAGAACCCGAGCGGTAGTTTTAGTGTCCTTGTTACTCAGTTTCTTCTTCCAATTCTTTTTGTTTACGGGTGGAGAAATAGTCTGTTGAGTATAATTTTCTTCTTTTTCGTTTTTTTACCGTTTTGTCGACAAGGTTTACGGCGATACCCAAAATCGGTAAAAGATTTATGGAACCTGCTTCGCTTCGCATTAATCGGTTATGTTCAGTCATCAGGGACTGGAGTGGATCGATTTCGGGGTTAATTTTATTGTACTTAATTGGTTTGTAGTTCTTTATAAACGAAAGGTTATTTAGAGCCCGGTCGTAATCGCTTATTTGATTTGAGCGGACAGTTACTTCCTTAATTTGTACATTTTCTGTTTCGAGAGTAACAACCGGATTTTGCTGTAAAGTATATACTTGCTCCGATTTACGGAAGTAAGAAATATGCGAGAAAATAAGAGAGTCTTTGGGATTTACAATAACTGAAAAAGTTCCATTAGGTTGGGTGATGTCTTTTTCAAGTGTTCGTGGATTTATAATGTATACATCGGCAATTGGATTGCCTTTCGCATTTGTAACTTTTCCTTGAATAGTGAATTCATTGTTTTGTGCAATAGAATAGAAACAGTAACATAAAAAGAAAAACGTTGTAATTGTTTTCATGTTTGGTTTTTCTTCGTTTTAAAGGTCGTTAATTTAAGTATTTTTTTCTGATAAAAAGGCTGAACGAAGTTAACAGTGATACCTCTTTATATTTTGGTCTAATCAATATCTCTTTGTAATAACCAATATGCCCAAAATTACCGATCTCTTCAATGAACTACCGGACTGTTTAAGGGGTGTTTTTTAGTTGATTGCGGCTCGTAGTATCCCAAAAAGGGCTAAGGCTTAATTTATTGCACTTCAAGTTCGTCTTCCTCTTCCTTCTTTGTTTCAGTTTCCATTTGTTTTTTTGTAGAGGAATAATCATATAAGGTATTTTTTTGTTTCTTAAGCGCTTTACTTAGGTTCTCCGATGGCGAGAACCGTAAAAGACTAACCGAACTTGCTTCGTTTTTCATAAGCCGGTTGTTTCCTGTCATTATCGAATTTGTGGGGCTGCTTTCTTCTTTTATTTTGGAGAACCCAGAAGCCTTATACTCATTAAGAAACGTAAGGTTATTCATAGCCCGATCGTAATCATTCATTTGGTCAGGGCTAACTGTTATCTCTTTAATGTCAACGTTTTCCGACTCCATAAAAATGATCGGGTTCATTAAGATAGCTTGAACCGTTACCGATTTCCGTAGATATGAAATGTGGGAGAGGATTAGGGAGTCTCCAGGCAATACTGTAACTGTAAATACTCCGTTGGTCTGGCTTATGTCCTTTTCATTATTCCTTGGGTTTACAATATAAACATCACCAATAGGATCTTCATTTGCATCAAGGATTCTTCCCTGGATTTGAAATCGCTCTTCTTGTGCAAATCCGAATATGCAGCAAAACACTAAAAAAAGTAATATAAAAGCTGTTTTCATAGCTTGATTTTCTGGTGTAAAGGTGATGAAAAAGCTTATTAAAGCTCTAAAAAAAATACTAAACTATGTTAATATCTATTTCGCGACTTTTCGTGAATTGTAATTCAAGGTAGCAGATTCTGATCTTTGCAGCTTATGATAAGTTTTGTAAAGCCTTTTTATAGGGAATTGTAAAAAAGAAGGTTGAACCGATATCCGGAATCGATTGAAATCCGATTTTACCTTTCAAAAGTTCAATGTTTCCTTTGCAGATGGCAAGCCCCAGGCCGAGACCTTCGTAATACTCCTCCTTGTTGTTGTGAGCTTTTCCGAATGGTTCGAAAACCTTCGACTGAGCTTTAGAGTCTATTCCAACACCGGTATCATTAATCCAGAATTTAAGGTAATTGTTTTCAAGCGAATAATGGAGATGAATACTACCATCATTGGTGTATTTGTTGGCATTGGTTAGTAGGTTAAGTAAGACTTGCCTTAGTTTTTCCACATCGCTTATTATCATGCAATCTTCATCGGGCAGCCCTTTTGCCATCGTAAACGAAAGCTCTTTTTTTAATACAGTTAAAAATGCTCTTTTTATATCATTTAAAAAATTATTCAAATGAAAAGTATTTTCATAGACTTGCATATTACCTGATTCAATCTTCGATATGTTGAGTAATTCGTCAACAATATAAAGCAATTGGGTTGAACTTTGATGGATGTTGTCGATATATAATATTGAATCTTCAGGGCTTATTTGGGGTGTTTTCAGGAGATCCGAAAATCCGATAATGCTGTTCATCGGGGTTCTTATTTCGTGTGAAATATTTTGTAGAAAGGCTGTTTTTAGTTCGTTGCTTTTTTTTGCTTTTTCTTCAGCTTCGCGTAACTTGTTTAAATGTTTATTTAATAGAAGATACAGAAGCACTGAGGTAACTACTACAAAAAACCAGCCTTTGTAGGTTTGCAGATCGGTGAGTAAGGTTTGGTTTCCAGTAAGCGAAAGCAGTAATTTATCCGAAAATATTATCCAGGTGCATCCCGCCAATAAATAAATAAGGGTGATTTTATATTCAAATTTTAATTTCCACATAGTTCTTACAGCATTGTCTCTTTCAAAAATAGGGCTGAAAAATGGATTTGTAAGAATGGAAATTGATTTTTTGCTTTCTTATTCCTCTTTTTCCATCACCTCTGCTAGTTTTTTAATTTGTTTTGGGTTTCCTAAAACAAAAAGTTGGTCGTTGCGCGAGAGTATCATTTGAGGATCAGGATTAAAAACGTAGCGGGCGCCACTTATTTTTATGCCTATAATGTTGGCTCCGGAAACTTCACGAACTCTTAAGTCGGCAATTGATTTTCCAATAAAACGTTGTGCCAGTTTTTTACACGAAACCTCTTCCAGACTTACGTCCTGGCTTTTTTGCAGCAGAATATATTCGATAAACTCCACCACGTCAGGTTGGTGAACCAGTTTTGCCATACGTTGACCTCCAATACGTTCAGGCATAATAACATTGGTGGCACCGGCGCGTTTCAGTTTCATCTGGCTTTCCAGTTCCGAAGCGCGGCTAATCACTGTCAAGCCCGGGTTCATACTTCGTGCGGTAAGTACAACAAATACATTGTCGGCATCGTTTGGCGTAGTGGCGATTAATGCCCGGGCATTATAAATCTTGGCTTGTTCCAGCGTTTCCTCGTGTGTAGCATCGCCTTTTATGTACAATAATTCTTCGTTCTCGCGTATCCTCGAAATTACGTTTTCGCGTTTGTCCAGAATAACAAACTCTACCCCGTTTTCTTTTAGTTCCATGGCTGCCTGCTCGCCATTCCTGCCATACCCCACAATAATTACGTGGTCGTTAAGTTTTGCAATTTTTTTGTCCACTCTGTACGTTTTTATATAGTTAGTCAATTCGCCATCGAATATAAAGCGCGCCATATTTGAGCCCACATATGCTAATGTTCCTAAACTCGAAATTATAAGAGCCATTGTGAAAATCTTTCCTTCGGTAGTAAGTGGAGAGCCCACTTCTTTAAAACCAACTGTGGAAACCGTAATGACAGTCATGTAAGCACTGTCGATAAAATCCAAACCCTCAATATAATGATAGCCCAGAACTCCAATAACGATAATTGAAACGAGTAACCCGATTCCTAATTTAAGTGTTTGGTTCGAAACCTCCTGAAATTTATTATATTGTTGGCTATACATGCTTTTCGTTGTTCTTGTTTCCAGGGACAGAAACCAGTTTTACCCCTATGTGGCAATTTAAGCATTTTTTTGTTTCGCAGTAACAGTTTTTTAGCTGAAGTAAGGCCTGCGATTCAAATGCCGAGCGAGCATGAATACCAAGCATCTGCCATTTGTCTATAATTGAGTTGCTTTCGGCGGGTAGTTGTTCGAGAAATTCCAATGCACGGTTTTTTAGGTGGGGTTTGTTCTGTTTTTCACCATAAACGAAAAGAAACGGAATTACCACATTGATAAGTAAAATATTGGCCGAGGTCTCTCCAAGTTCTTTTTTTACTGTTTTTTTTGAAGCCTTATTAAAATTGTAATGCGTGTCCCAATATTCCGATGCTTTTACTCGAAACAATTCTTTCAATTTTTCAATCGATTCGATGTCTATAATTTTTGAAAATAAACCATGAGAACAATGGATAAGTGCTGCCAGTTGCGAAATTCGCACTGTTGGAAAATTTACCGGACGTAAACGCATAAATTTCCACAGATGAGTTTCTATCGCTTTTAGTTGGTATTTTTTGTAAAGAAAAGAATATTCCTCGCGCAGGCGAAGGTAATAGTCGTCGCCTAAAAGCTGATTATTGAGCATGCCCGAATTGCCAAAAAGCAAGGCTTCCAGTTGAAATAAATTGTTTTTGTGCTTTGCCAGAATTTTTATGGGCAGCGATTTTGCCAGTAACTCAAAAGGAATGGCATTTACTTTAAAGCCAAACATTCGGGCCAACATTTGAAAAAAGGTTTCATTCCAGTCGTTGTTATTATGCTGCAAACGCAAGAGAATTTCTTCCGTTTTATTTTCCAGCCGTTCAATCATCAGTCGGTTAAAACCGAGTTGCAAAACTATCGGATCAATTTTATGAAATTGTTCTTCGCACGCAATCCATGTGTTGGCGTCGAGCAGGTTTCTATAGTTGTTCCTAAGTAGCTCCGGATAATTCAAAACCAAAGTTGGTATTGTTTTGCCATTGCTTCTTGTAATGGCTATGTCGTTATTTTCAACTACATGTAAAATAACATTGTTGTATGCCTTGTCGTTTTGGTGATTGTGTTTGTGCCAGTCGGATGCCTTTTTGTGGATCTCGATATTTCCTACCCAAATTGTTTCTTCAATTTTAATTTTTGCATTGAAAAAATCGGGCCCCGAATCCGAATTGTGTTTCCCCTGATTCAAAATCTCCAGATGCTCACCGTTGTCGGTTTTTAGTTCTTCAGAATAAAAAAGGCGGTTTTGCCAGATGTGCTGCAAAAATTCTTCGGGCATATTTTTTAAGGTGCTCATTCGCAAACGATTTCTTATAAAAATAAGGAAAATCTTAGAAACCTTCTGCCTTAATATCTTGAATTTTATTGGGTCATCTTCTGAAAAATATCCCATAAAACAATACCCGCACTTACCGAAATGTTGAACGAATGTTTAGTTCCGTATTGTGGGATTTCAATGCTGCCATTGCATTTGTCAACAACCGATTGTTTAACCCCTTTTACTTCGTTTCCAAAAACCAATGCAATCTTTTTCCCATTCTCAGGTTGAAAATCAGGAAGCATAATGCTATTGTCCACTTGCTCGATAGCGTAAACTTTAAAGCCCTCTTTTTGTAGCTTTTCTATCACATCTTCAGTATCTTCAAAATATTCCCAATCCACTGATTTTTCTGCATCTAAAGCTGTCTTGCGTATTTCATTGTTCGGAGGTGTGGCAGTAATTCCGCAGAGGTAAATTTTTTCAATAAGCAGCGCATCCGAAGTTCGGAACACCGAGCCAATGTTGTTACAACTGCGAATGTTATCGAGTACTACAACTAAGGGCGTTTTCTCAGTATGTTTGTATTGGTTTATCGTTAAACGGCCCAGTTCGTTATTTCTAAGTTTGCGCATATTTTTAGTTTACTTTTGTCATTTCTAAATTTGTGCAGTTTTGTAAAAAAAATCTTTTTTCGTTGTAGCCAGAATGGTATGTTTACCAATTGACTTCAGCTCTGCGAATGGGTTGAGTCATACAGCGTGCGCCACCGCCTCCGCGGGCTAGTTCAGAGCCGGCAATGGTCACTACACATTTTTTATAATCGTTGGGTGAAGTTTTTCCTGCAATGACATCGGTAGCGGCAAGCACTTCAAATCCATTTTTGTTTAATTCTTCAATGGTATGCACATTGCGTTGATAGCCAATTACTTTTCCCGGAGCAAAGGCAAAAAAGTTCGCTCCACTGTGCCACTGCTCGCGTTCTTGAATCCAAGGGTCGCTGTTCCCCCCGCAATATATCGGTTTTAAATCCATCCCCAGTTTTTTAAGGGCAGCAGGAATGTTGGCATGTTCTTCTATTGTATTCACCTTTCCGTTTTCAATTTCAATAAGAATGGTTTTAAAACGGCTCATCCCAAAAATCACAGGTGGGTAAACCATACACTCGTGGGTATTTAAAAAGGTGAAAACCATGTCGAGATGAATAAACGATTCGGGAGATTCCGGCAGTTCCTGAACAACAATATAGTGTTTTTCTTTTTTGTGGTGTTTAATGTTTTCGATGATAAAATCGATTCCCTGCGTACTTGTTCGCACCCCGGTGCCGATAACGAAAATATCTTCGCGGGCAATTTGTACGTCGCCACCTTCAATCATCGATTTACTGTTAACCAGTATGCCCTCGCGAGGTTTTTCCGGATTTAATGTTTTTGTTTCAATATGTGGATGATGCCTATATATGGCTTCCATAATTACCGACTCGCGTTCGCGAACAGGATTTGCCATTTTTCCGATTAGGATATGCTGGTTCATAGCCATGGCCGAGTCGCGTGTGAAAAAGAGGTTATGAAGAGGTCGAAGTAAAAAGCGTTCGTGGCTAAGGTAGTTGGTTAAGTTGTTTTTTTCCAATATCACTCCTTCAACCAGCAATTTTGCCAAATCGTTGTAATCGGCATCTGTCAACTGACGGCTCAAATCAACATGTTCGTTTAAGCAAATATTGTTTATAAGCTCTGCTTTCACCTTTTCGTCTTTCAGAATGTCGGCCAATAGATCTTTTACTTCGAATACAGGAGATATTTTTTTTAACGCACCTGCAAACTGGGCATATTCAATGGATGCAATGGAAAGGTTTAGTATGTCGCTGTATAGCGCACGTTCCGCATTAGCGGGTGTCATATTTTCAACTTCCGAGCCGGGGGTGTGGATAATAACACCTTCCAGTTTGCCAATTTCAGAATGAACACAAGTCTTCATTTTTCGTATATTTTGTTTGAGAAACGTTACTCTTTTTTCAACGTGCCAAAGATATAAACTTTGGGTGGGCTAAAATTGTAAAACGAATTATTCGTTCTACTTTTATGTTTTAAAAATTATTTCATTGAAAGTTGTAGTCTACATATTTATTTTACTCTTGCTTGGAGCATCTGTAACGGCGCAGGAAATTGATACTACGTCCATAAGTATGGGCTACGTAAAAAATGGCGATACCATTGTTTTTAAGAATATAAAAGAGGTGGTCGTTTTTCCACAGCGCCAGTTTAAAAACAAGCGGCAATACCGTCGTTATTCGCGCTATGTTTTGAAAGTTAAAAAGGTGTACCCGGTGGCGGTGGAAGCCCGCGAACTGCTTGCAAAATATGAGCCTGTGTATTATACCCTTGAAAGCCAAAAAGAGCGACGAAAAATGATGAAGCAATTGGAGAGAGAATTGCTGGCAAAACATAAAGATGAACTGAAAAAATGGTCGATTTCCGATGGTCGTATCCTGCTAAAGTTAATCACCCGCGAGACCGATCGAACCCCTTATACTTTAATACAGAATTTCAGAGGCGATATGAGTGCCGTATTTTGGCAAGGATTGGCACGCCTTTTTAAAAACAACTTGAAATCGGATTATGATCCCGAAGAAGAGGATAAAGTTTTGGAAGAAATTGTGACTTTAATAGAGTTGGGGTATTTGTAAGTTATGAAAAAAGAAATCCGCACTTTTGTGGCGCTGAAAATTTACCCCGAAAAGAAAATAGTGGAAGAGCTAAATCGTTTTAAGCTCCTCTTTAAAAACGAGCGAATTAATTGGGTGGATGAAGCCAATTTTCATTTAACACTTCGCTTTATTGGCAACACAACTCGCGAACAATTGGCTCGGTTGGTGGATAGCTTCGAAAAAATTGCTGAATTTTCAGGTTCTTTCGAATTGAGTATAAGAGGAGTGGGGTATTTTAAAACAAAAGGCCAGCCACAGGTTTTATTTATAAAAACCGATGCATCGAAAGAACTAATGGAACTTGCTAAGTATCTCGAAGAAAGTGTGGTGGCGTGTGGTTTTCAAGAAGAATTAAAACCTTTCAGGCCGCATTTAACCATAGGCCGCATTAAATCCCTGGAGCGCAGAACCCGATTTTGCTCCTTAGTTGAGGAATTGAGTGATGCAGAATACCAGCATGTAAAAGTTTCAGAATTTATTCTGTATCAAAGCCTGTTAAAAACAGAAGGGCCAATCTATAAAATTATCAGAAGGTTTAAGTTGAGATGATACCAACACATAAAACGTTACTGCGTGGAATTACGATTTTGGAGATTGGTTATGTTATTTTCCGCTTCCTTGTATGCTTACCATTATGGTGTAAATCAGTATTTTAAAATCGATGTACAGCGATATATTTTTTAAGTACATCATATCGTAAGTAAGTCTTTCCAGCATTTCGTCAACATTGGAGGCATAACCGTATTTTACCTGTCCCCACGATGTAATTCCTGGACGGAGTTTGTGCAAATGAGTATAATGAGGTGCTCTTTTAACAATTTGTTTGATAAAAAACTCGCGCTCGGGACGCGGTCCAACCAGCGACATGTTTCCAATGATAACATTATAAAACTGAGGAATTTCATCGAGATGTGTTTTGCGTAAGAATTTGCCAATTTTGGTTATTCTTGAATCGTTGGTCGACGACAGGGCAGGAGTGCCGTTTTCTGCATCGGTTACCATGCTGCGTAATTTATAAATGAAAAAGGGTTTCCCAAAGCGACCAATACGTTCTTGTTTATAAAAAACCGGACCCTTCGATGTGGTTTTAATAACAATAGCCAGAACTACAAAAAATGGGAAGAATAAAATTACTGCAATGAGCGAGAACAAAACATCGATTAAACGTTTGGCGTTTTCTTGCCAGCCGGGCATTAATCCGTTACTTATTTTAATAAGGGGGCTTCCAAAAATGGTATTGGTTTTTGTTATTCCCGAGAGCAAGTCGTACAAATCCGGAATTCCCCATATTGTTATTTGTCGGTTTTCAATAATGGTGAGTATTTTACTTAACTTATCGTGTTCTTTGGTTTCAAGGGCAAGAATCACTTCTTCAATCTCGTATTTTTCAATAATTCCCGCGATATCGTTTATTTGGCCTAGTTTTTTTAGGTATTGATTCAGCAAGTTGTTATTATCATCTACTTCAATAAAGCCTACAAATTTATTACCTGCCGGGTGAACCTGGCTGGTCATTTCATTGTAAACCTTTACTGCATTCTCATTGGAGCCTATAAGTAAGGTGTTAAATCCAATTTTTCGGGTATGAATTTTATGAATGGTTTGAGTAGTGAGAATCAACCTTAAAGTATAGGTAATTGTAAAATGAAGTAGAAATAAGGTGATGAATAGTTGGTAATAGTTTTTGTACGACCCAATCCAGTCGTCGAGAATAAGAGCAAAGAAAATAACAACCACTCCAATCAGCGATGTAACAAATGTTTGACCTAGTTCGAGCAAGCGCGAGCGTCGGTATATATTTGTATAAAAACCTAAGATATAGTAAAAAAGTACCCAAAAAATTGGTATGATAATCAAGCCCAGAAAAAATTGCGGAGTGAGTTCAAAAGGAACATCCCAGCCGCCAAAAAATTGTGGTTCAATAATTTCTTTTCGATAAATAAAAAAGGCGGCCCAGGCAATTGCTGCAGCAAAAAAGTCGGAAAATAAATATTTGACAACTTGCCAGGTTTTATTCATAATTTTGGATTAAGTCAAGTGTTTCTGACAATGTAGTTCAGTGTAGAAACGGCCGCAAAAATAAAATATTGCCGTAAAAGTATATTTAATATGCTTATTAATGAATAGAAAACTGCGCAATTTTTTTATTGATTTTTTGAGCAACGTGCATGGCTATTAGGTAGTCTTCGAGGCTGGATATCTTTTTTCTTTTCCCAAGAATAGAATCGACAAACGTTTCCAATTCGTCAATGTTTGCATATTCGTTAAGGTCGATGGGGTGGTTATCGCACTGGAAATTATTTTTTGTAAAATTAAGAGTGGCAAATTGGTTGTCGGAATAAATGCGTACTTTAAATTCGTTTAACGATTCGAGGCTGCCAAAATTCAGGTTAACAACCGATGCATCGCCAAACTCGAGGCGTACGTTTGTAAAGGTTGAATTGTCGTAGCCAGGAAAAGTAATCGCTCCAATTTTTTTTGGGCTTATTCCTGTGGACCCAAGCAGCATCAGAAGCATTGGATACAAGGAATGGCTTTCGGTAACATTGTTTTCGAAATTCGAATAATCGATAAAAGCCGGAGTGTTTATTTTTTCGTTCATCCATTGAATGGCCGGAGAAAAATAGTAAGGATTGGTTACCTGAACTACCGAACGCGATTCGTTTATCAGTTTATTTAGTTCGGTACATTCTTCAATGCTTAAATCGGGATATTCAACACAAAATATATGTTTCGATTTTTTTATAATATCCCGCATAAAGTTAAATGGCATTGGAGTAGAATTATCCATTAAAATAGCATCTGCCCGTTCAATTAGCTCTACCCGGTTAAATTCAGGGATGGAGAAATGAAACCCATGCAGCTGGGCGCTTGTGCCAACCGAAGCTTTCCCAATTATATTTATTCCCGGTTTTTGTTTCAAGGAACTAACGTGGGGTTCTAATATTTCAGTGTTTCCAATTAATCCGACATTCAGCATATTGAGTAAAATTTAAGGATAAAAATACAAATATAAGATACACTCGATGATCTTTTGTCTCTGATACGTGTAATTTATCAACGTTAAATGTTAATATTGACACTATAAATAAAGATTAAACAATAAGGATTTCCATTAGTTTTGTAGTATATTTTTGTAATGACGTATAACGACACACCTCGTCACCAGGGCCTGCGAAAACGGTTGGTTGACGGACTTAAAATAAAAGGAATAAGGACTGAAAAAGTGCTGGAGGCCATAGGAAAGGTTCCGCGGCATCTTTTTATGGAAAGTAGTTTTATAAATTTTGCGTATAAAGATCAAGCTTTTCCAATAGGGGCCGGGCAAACCATTTCGCAACCCTATACCGTTGCTTTTCAAACCGATTTACTAGATATCCGTAAAAACGATAAGGTGTTGGAGGTTGGAACAGGATCGGGCTACCAGGCAGCAGTATTGCTGGAGATGGGCGCTAAAGTTTTTACCATCGAGCGACAGCGTGAATTGTACTTGAAGGTGCAGAAGTTCTTACCCTCTATTGGCTATTCGCCTGCTTGTTTCTTTGGCGATGGATATAAAGGGCTTCCTAATTTAGCTCCATTCGATAAGATTTTGGTAACAGCAGGTGCGCCTTATATCCCTGAAGATTTAAAATTACAGCTAAAAATTGGTGGAATAATGATTGTTCCTGTTGGAGGGCAGCAACGTCAGGAAATGTGCGAGATAGTTCGAATTTCTGAAAACGAATTTACTTCGAAGAAACATGGAGGCTTTGTATTTGTTCCAATGTTAAAAGGAACTGTAAACAATTAAATGATGATTAAAGTTGAAAAATTTGTAGTTAATCCTCTTGGCGAAAATAGTTTTGTTCTGTCCGACGAAACAGGAAAATGTGTGCTAATCGATCCTGGTTTTTACTATGGAGAAGAACAGGATGAGATTAAAAATTATATTGAAAGCAATAAGCTGGAACCGGTAAAAATTGTAAATACACATTGTCATTTCGACCATATAATGGGTGTTGAATATGTGCGTAAGGAATTCGGTATTCCTTTTTGCGCTCATCGCGACGATGCGTTTTGGATTGAAAAAGCTGAGCATCAGGCTAAAATATTTGGTTTCGACATGAGGCCTGTTCAGCCCATTGATGAATTTTTAAACGAAAACGAAACAGTTGTTTTTGGAAACGCCAAACTGGAAGTGATTTTAATTCCTGGTCATACTCCAGGGCATGTGGTTTTTTATAGTAAGAATGATGGCTTTCTCATTGCTGGCGATGTACTTTTTTATGGAAGTATTGGGCGAACCGACTTGCCGGGCGGAAACTATCAGGATTTAATTTCGAACATTAAAAATAAACTTTTTGAGCTTCCTGAAGAAACGAAGGTGTATTGTGGACATGGTCCAGAAACAAACTTAGGTTTTGAAAAAAGATCCAATCCATTTCTTACATGACAGGCAACTTGGACTAAAATCATTTTTTAGGAATTACACAGTTTATATACTTGTAGAATAATTATTCATAAATAATATTAACAATGTCTCAGGATAGATTTGTAGCACGTCACATTGGCCCACGCAACCATGAACTAGCAGAAATGCTTGATGCCGTTGGTGTCTCTTCAATGGAAGAATTACTTGAACAGACTGTTCCTTCAAACATTCGGCTTAAACAACCTATGAAGCTTAACGAAGGTTTGTCGGAAAGAAAGTATTATCGAAGGATTTTAGAGCTTGCATCGAAAAATAAAGTATTCAATACTTACATCGGGATGGGATATTACGATACCATTACCCCGGCGGTAATTTTGCGTAATGTTCTCGAAAACCCGGTTTGGTACACTTCATACACTCCTTATCAGGCCGAGATTTCGCAGGGGAGGTTAGAGGCATTGTTAAATTTCCAGACCATGGTTTGTGGCTTAACCGGAATGGAACTTGCTAATGCATCGTTACTCGACGAATCGACTGCAGCTGCTGAAGCCATGGTAATGATGGCTAACCTTCGTTCGCGAAAAATGGTGAAAGCCGGTGTAAATACAGTGTTGGTTGACGATAAAATGTGGCCTCAAACCCACGATGTGCTTAAAACCCGTGCTCTTCCTCTGGGGTTCGACCTTAAAATTTTGCCCAAGGAAAATTTTGAGTTCGATGAGAATGTGTTCGGTGTCATTGTTCAATATCCTAACTCCGATGGCGAAATTATCGACTATTCGGAATTGGTTGAAAAAGCACACGAAAAAGAAATAAAAGTTGCTGTGGCTGCCGATTTATTGTCGCTGGCAATTTTAACTCCTCCGGGCGAATGGGGGGCCGATATTGTTTTTGGAAGCTCGCAACGTTTTGGTGTGCCAATGGGGTATGGAGGCCCACATGCTGCATTCTTTGCAGCTAAAGATGCCTATAAAAGAAATATGCCGGGGCGCATTATCGGAATTACAAAAGATATACATGGTAACCGAGCCTTGCGAATGGCACTGCAAACCCGCGAACAACATATTAAACGCGAAAAAGCAACATCTAATATTTGTACAGCCCAGGCGTTATTGGCTATAATGGCTGGCTTTTTTGGGGTGTATCATGGAGCCGAAGGAATTAAATCTATAGCCGAAAGGATATATAATATTGCAGCTTTTCTTGCTGTTGAAATTGAGAAGCTTGGATATGTACAGGTGAATAAAGCCTATTTTGATACCATACGTTTTGCATTGCCAAAGTATGTTATGCGTGAAGATATTGAATGGTTGTCGCATGAATTGGAAATGAATTTCCGTTACTTCGAAAACGGCGATGTAGGAATTAGTATTGACGAAACAACTAATCCTCAGGATATTGGATGGATAATTGAGGTTTTTGCAAAAGCTGCAAATAAAAAATGGCAGGTTGCCGGTGGATATCCTGAAGGTTTTTCAATTGACGCAAAATTTAAACGTACATCGGAGTTTATGACCGAGGAGGTGTTTAATGAGTATCGTTCGGAAACGGAAATGTTGCGTTACATAAAACGATTGGCGCGTAAAGATATTTCGCTTACTCAATCGATGATTTCGCTGGGCTCGTGTACAATGAAACTGAATGCAGCTACCGAAATGCTTCCGTTGAGTTGGATCGAATTTACTGGCCTTCATCCTTTTATTCCTAAGAATCAAGCACGCGGATACCATGAAATGATGGAAGAGTTGCGCCGCGATCTTTGCGAAATTACAGGGATGGATGATATTAGCTTAATGCCAAATTCTGGTGCTGCTGGTGAATATGCCGGACTAATGGTTATTCACGAATACCATAAAAGCAAGGGTGAGAACCAGCGTAATGTGGTAATTATACCGGCATCGGCACATGGAACAAACCCCGCTAGCGCTGTTATGGCTGGTATGAAAGTAGTGGTGGTTGCTTGCGACGAAAAAGGAAATATCGATGTAAACGACCTGCGTGCCAAGGTTGAATTGCACAAAGATAATCTGTCGGCATTTATGGTTACTTATCCATCAACTCACGGTGTTTTTGAGTCGTCGATTGTGGAAATGTGCGAGTTGATACACAATAATGGAGGGCAGGTTTATATGGATGGTGCCAATATGAATGCTCAGGTTGGATTAACAAACCCGCGATTAATTGGTGCTGATGTTTGCCATCTGAACCTGCACAAAACATTTGCTATACCACACGGAGGCGGCGGTCCGGGAGTGGGGCCAATTGGAGTGGCCAGTCATTTGGTTGAATTTTTGCCATCGCACCCGATTATGAACAATGGGCATGTTGGTATTACTGCTGTTTCAGGTGCCCCATGGGGGAGTGCATCGGTTTTGCCAATCACCTATGGCTACATAAAAATGATGGGCGCCGAAGGTTTAACCGAAGCCACAAAAGTCGCTATCCTGAATGCAAACTACATTGCAACAGCTTTAAAAGATAACTACGGAATTTTATATACCGGCGAAAATGGTCGGGTTGGCCACGAACTTATTTTGGAATGCCGTCATTTAAAAGCTTCGGCAGGTATTACTGAAGAAGATATTGCCAAACGATTGATGGATTATGGTTTTCATGCACCTACACTTTCTTTTCCGGTTCACGGAACACTTATGGTTGAACCAACCGAGAGTGAGTCGAAAGGCGAATTGGATCGCTTTATAAGTGCACTTAATTCCATTTTTAATGAGGTGAAAGAAATTGAGAACGGTGATGTTGATAAAATTGATAATGTGCTCAAAAACGCACCTCATACAGCAGAAAGCGTTTGTGCCGATGAATGGGGACATGATTATGGGCGCGAAAAAGCCGCTTATCCGTTAGAATGGATAAGGGATAATAAATACTGGGTGCCTGTTGGCCGGGTTGATAATGCCTGGGGCGACCGAAATCTGATTTGTACCTGTGGCTCTCCCAAAGAATATGAAGCCATTTGGGATAAATAGAAATAAAAAAGAATAATTTATTGCAAAGCCACTCGGGTTTTCGGGTGGCTTTTTTATTTTTGTTAAATGATTTCGTTTCCGAATGCAAAAATAAACATAGGACTGAATGTGGTTTCCAAACGCCACGATGGTTACCATAATCTGGAAACCGTATTTTATCCGGTAAAGTTGACCGATGCATTGGAGATTGTAGAAGCAGATGAAACCGCGTTTTCTTCGTCGGGAATTGAAATTGATGGGAAACCCGAAAGTAATCTGGTGTTTAAGGCTTTTCAAATTCTTAAGAAAGATTATGATTTGTCGCCGGTAAAATTACACCTTCATAAAGTAGTGCCTTTTGGAGCGGGGCTGGGAGGTGGTTCTTCCGATGCTGCTTTTGCTCTGAAAATGTTAAACGATTTATTTAAGCTCGGATTGCCAGCTGATGAATTGGAAAAGTATGCAGCCCGAATTGGTGCCGACTGTCCGTTTTTTATTCAAAATAAACCCACTTTTGCGCATGGTATCGGCAATCTGTTTGAGCCTGTAGCTCTCGACTTGTCGGTCTTCGAAATTGTAATTGTAAAACCTAATATTTCGGTTAGTACACCTGATGCTTACCGCAATATTATTCCTCAATCTTCTACTTTTAACCTGAAGGAGATTAATCGCCTCCCCATTGAAGACTGGAAACACGTGGTAAAGAATGACTTTGAGAAAAGCGTTTTTCCTCAATATCCGGAAATAGAAAAGCTTAAAAATTTGCTTTACGAAATAGGGGCAGTTTATGCTTCCATGTCGGGGAGCGGCTCCGCAGTGTTTGGTCTGTTTCGCCATTTACCGACAGATTTGGATAGTTGTCTTCCCAACGATGTTTTTATTTACCGATAAGCCCGGTCGTTTACCGACCTTTGAATTTCATTAACATCTTTTTTATTCTTTTTAACAAATTGCCATGTAACCTTTGTAGATGTAAACAGTCTATTTAAATGAAAACAAAAACAGAAAAGTCCTGCAAAGGGCAGGCAGATGAGAACAAACAATTAGTTAGGAAAAATTGAAAATTAAGAAAGATGAAAACAAGAATTAGTCAATTAGCAGTAGCATTATTTTTCGCCTTCGTATTAATAACTGGAAATGTAAATGCAACAGAACACAAAACAGACGCCTCAAGCCATGAATACATTCAAGAAGCAAGTTTAAAGCTGGAAAAATGGATGATGGATGAAAATGTATGGAGCACATCAGATATGCGCCTTTGGAACTCACAGGAAACAAATTTGAGACTAGAAGGATGGATGACAAACCAATCGGTTTGGGACGTTCAATCGGATAACCTGAATTTGGAAAGTTGGATGATGGATGAAAATGTTTGGGAAGTACAACCTCTGGCGTTTGCAACTGAAAAAGAAAAAGTTTTAGAGGTAGAAAATTGGATGGTTAATGAAGCTATTTGGAATTAGATTTTAAAACGAGAATAGTTTTTTTGAATTTTTGAAAGAGGTTGCCTTTGGGGCAACCTCTTTTATTTTTTCTCAGAATTTCCGAATTACCTTAATGGTTTAATTTCAAGCATTAAATGTCGGTTCGGAATTACCTGGTTTTTCTTTACGTGTATTTTTACAATTTCGCCATCAAAAGGCATGCGTACTTGGTTTTCCATTTTCATTGCTTCGAGCAATAGAATTGTTTCACCTTCTTTTACCTTTTGTTTCGTTTTTATAAAAATATCGATAATGGTTCCTGGAATAAACGAGTAAATTAAATTCTGGTTTGGTGTTTCGTAATTTACCCTGTTTTCAAACTTCTGAGTGAGAGTTGTTTTGTAAACCGCTCCTTGAATTATCAGATTTTTTAATTCTTTTTCTTCTGCCATGGTATAAATATTAGAAGATTAAAACGGAGGAATTCCGTGTTTTTTACTTGGCATAGAAGCACTTTTGTTTTCAGAAACCTGCAGAGCGTGCAAAATGCGTGACCTTGTTTCGCTAGGCTCTATAACCTCGTCGATATAACCTTGTGCTGCAGCTACATATGGATTTGCAAATTTTTCTTTGTATTCCTGAACTTTTTGTTTACGCATTTCTTCAGGATTTTCTGCCTCTGCAATTTCTTTACGGAAAACAATATTGGCGGCACCTTCAGGTCCCATTACTGCAATTTCGGCTGTTGGCCATGCAAATACAAAATCGGCACGCAGGTGGCGCGAGTTCATTGCAATATAACCACCTCCATAGGCTTTTCTTACAATAACAGTAATTTTCGGAACAGTAGCTTCACTGTATGCATAAAGTATTTTTGCTCCGTGGCGGATTACTCCCGCGTGTTCCTGGTCGGCTCCGGGGAGATAACCTGGCATATCTTCCATTGTAACAATAGGAATATTGAATGCGTCGCAATAACGGATAAAACGCGCTGCTTTGTCAGAACTGTCGCAGTCGAGTACTCCGGCCAGTACCATTGGCTGGTTGGCAACAAAACCTACCGTTTCACCATTCATCCTACCAAAACCAATAATAATGTTTGGTGCAAAATCTTCCATAACTTCCAGAAATTCAGAACCATCGGTAATGCTTTTTAACACATCACGCATGTCGTAAGGAATTCTTGGATCGGCTGGAACAATATCCTCAACTTTTGCGCCTTTAAGAGGTTCTTTGGGTTTGTGAGCCAATGCCTTTCTTAAATTGTTTCGTGGAATGTAGCTAATTAAAGTTTTAATTTGTTCGAAACATTCCATTTCTGTTTTGGCAAAAAAGTGTGCGTTACCAGTAACTTCGGCATGAACTTTTGCTCCTCCCAGTTCTTCCATCGAAATTTCTTCACCCAGAACCGATTTTATTACGGAAGGGCCGGTAATAAACATTTTCGAGATATTTTCAACTACAAAAACAAAATCGGTAAGGGCTGGAGAATAAACCGCACCTCCGGCACATGGGCCAAGGATAACCGATATTTGAGGAATAACACCGGATGCGAGTGTATTGCGGAAGAAAATTTCGCCATAACCTGCAAGTGAATTTACCCCTTCTTGTATGCGGGCACCACCTGAGTCGTTAATTCCAATTAGTGGAACGCGCATTTTCAGAGCGTGATCCATTATTTTTGTAATTTTACGGGCGTGCATTAATCCCAAAGAACCGCCGGCAACCGTAAAATCCTGGGCAAAAATACATATAGGTTTGTCGTAAATCGTACCAGTACCGATAATTACCCCATCGCCGTGCAGTACCTTGGATTCCATTCCGAAATCTTTGGCGCTATGTTCAACAAATAAATCGTATTCGTGAAATGAGTTTTTATCCAGTAAGGCAAGGATACGTTCACGGGCTGTGAGTTTTCCCATTTTTGCCTGTTTCTCAATGGCTTTATCTCCACCACCTTTTTGTACTTCTTTCTTTCTTTTACGAAGGTCGAGTACGTTACTTCTTAGTGACATAAAGTGTTATTTTAGTTATAAAATTACCCGTAAAAATTGGGTCTATTTTTAATTAATCGAGGGCAAAATTAAGATTTTTTTTAATTGCGCTTGGTAAAAGCATCCACGTACTAGGTATTTTCGTCAACATAAATACAATCCATTCGAATTATAGTATCCTTTGTTTGAAAAATAGTAGAATAAGCCCGTTTTATAGGTAATTATCAGTATAATTCATTTGAAAATTAGGAGGTCAACTTATCGTGCGGCCCATCGGTAAACAAATAACGCGATTACTGAAAAAACCAGGTTGGGAATCCAAACCGCAACGTAAGGCGGAGTTCCTCCACTTATAGCAAATACCGTCGAAATTTGCATAAAAAGGATATATGAGAAACTCAGTAATAGTCCTAATCCCAGGTGTAATCCCAATCCTCCTTTAATTTTACGTGAAGCAAGTCCAGCACCAATTAGAGTTAAAATAAAGGCCGAAAACGGACTGGCAAGGCGTTTGTGTTTTTCAATTTCCCACTCTACATAATTTACTCCGCGCATTTTCATTAGTTCTATTTCCGCAACTAAATCAGGCGTTATGTAGGTTTCCATTTCGTTTTTAAACTGCTTAAAATCATTCGGCGACATATTTAGGGTTGTATCCATACGATATCCTTGCACCAACTCCTCGTTGTTGTCGTTTATAATTCGCTTCCAGTACGAGTTAATAACCCATTTGTCGCTTTCTTCATCCCATCTAATATTTTTTGCCGTTATTTTTTCTTTTAGTTTGGCGCCCTCAAAACGTTCCATTGTAAATTTTTCACCACGGTTATTTTTCGCGTTGAAACTTTGCATGTAAATATACAACCCCGGTTCAATTTGGCGATGGATGTTTCTTTCTGAATTTATCCTGCGATCGCGAATGTATTGCTGCCTGAAGTTAATCATTGTTTCGTTGGCAGGTGGGATAATAAAATTCCCTAAAATAAACGAGAAAATTCCAATAACCAGTGCCGAAACCAAATAGGGTCGCATTAATCGTGCAAAGGAAACTCCGCTACTTAAAATGGCAATAATCTCGGTGTTATATGCCATCTTCGAGGTGAAATAAATAACAGCAATAAAGGTAAAAAGAGGACTAAATAAATTGGCAAAGTAGGGTATAAAGTTCATGTAATAATCGAAAATTATAACCTTAATCGGAATGTCTTTTGACAAAAATTCGTCAAGATTTTCGGAGATGTCGAAAACAATGGCTATGCTGAGTATTAGCCCGATAGCATAAAAAAACGTTCCCAGAAATTTTCTGGAAATGTAAATGTCTAAAGTTTTATACCATCTCATTTTTACTACAATCGTTCTTTAAGTTTAATAACCATTTCGTTTTTCCAGCCCAAAAATTCGCCATTTAGTATTTTTTCGCGGGCTGTTTTTACCAACCATAAATAAAAAGCAAGGTTGTGTTGGCTGGCTATTTGCGCGCCAAGCATTTCGTTTGAAATTATTAGGTGGCGAAGATAAGCTTTTGAATATTGGTCGACAAATGAACTGCCGTTTTCGTCGATAGGCGCATGGTCGTTTGCCCACTTTTTATTTCGGATATTAATAATTCCTTCGCTGGTGAAAAGCATTCCGTTACGACCGTTTCTGGTTGGCATTACGCAGTCGAACATGTCAATTCCCCTGTGAATTCCTTCCAGAATATTAACCGGTGTGCCAACTCCCATCAAATAACGGGGTTTGTTTTCGGGCAAATCAGCAGTGCAAACTTCTGTCATTTCGTACATTTCTTCCTCGGTTTCGCCAACCGATAATCCTCCAATGGCATAACCATCGGCGTTGAATGTTTTTACATGAGCGACTGCCTGTTGACGCAGCTTGCTGAAGGTGTTGCCTTGTACAATGGGGAAAAGGCTTTGGTTGTATCCGTATTTTGGTTGCGTATTATTAAACTGAGTAAAACATCTTTCCAGCCATCTTTGTGTAAGCTCGAGCGATTTTTTTGCATAGTCAAAATCGGCATCGCCAGGTGTACATTCGTCGAACGCCATAATAATATCTGCACCAATTGTTCGCTGAATATCCATCACATTTTCAGGTGTGAATAAATGATAAGAACCATCGATGTGCGACTGAAAACGAGCGCCTTCTTCTGTAAGTTTGCGGATGTCGCCTAGCGAAAATACCTGAAATCCGCCGCTGTCGGTTAAGATAGGCCTGTTCCAACGGTTGAATTTATGAAGGCCACCTGCTGCTTCAATGATGTCAATTCCCGGACGTAGGTATAAATGATAGGTGTTTCCCAGAATTATCTGGGCTTTAATATCCTTTTCAATGTCGCGGGTATGAATGCCTTTAACCGAACCGGCAGTGCCAACCGGCATAAAAATTGGTGTTTCAATTTTTCCATGGTCCGTGGTGATTATACCGGCTCTTGCCCGCGAGTTATTTGCTGTTGTTTGTAAATCGAAATTCATTAACACAAAATTGAGGGACAAATATAGCTATTTAACTCGAATTGACTCAGAAAAGAACAAGCTACTGCTTGTTAATAAAAACTAATTCGTGGGAACAAAATAGAAGGGGTAAAACGTTTGATTTAAATTGAATTTTGTTACTATTGCCAACGCTTTTTATACCGAATTACTTTTCTTTAATGATTCCTGAATTTTTAAATAGTTTTGAAGAACTCAGTCTTGTCCAATGGATAATTTGTGCTGCTTTTGTATTTATACTGCTTGTTCGTTTGTTGTATTCGCTTTTATTTACCACCAAGATTATCAGTAAAAACAAAAAGGAGCTGGTAACCTTGCCTGAAGAGCCGGTTTCGTTAGTGTTTACACTGCGCAACGAAGAAGAGAATGTTAAGAGAGTTCTACCAGTTTTGCTCGAAGCAGAAAAGAATAATTTGGAATTGGTTGTTGTTGACGATTTTTCGGAAGATGCAACACTTTCCGTTTTAGGGTTATTGAAACAACGTTATCCGCATCTGAAAATTTCAACTTTGAGCCAGGAAACGCGTTTTTCTGTAAAGTTGGCGCAAAATATTGCCTTAAAATCGGCCAGTAACCAATGGGTGAAGATATTGCCAATAACCATGCAAAGTGTAGCTGGAAGTTGGTTTGATACCTTGTTAGCAGGCGATGGCGGAAAAGAAAGAAATGTTGTTTTAGCCTATTCGTCGGTACTTCCTGCACCTGGGTTTTTTAATAAACTATATCGTATCGAAAATTTCTTTCAATACGTCAGAAGTGTTGGGTTTATCGGAAATCGGATTCCCTTTGTTTATTCCGAAGAAAATGTTGCTTTCCGGAAAGAAAAATATTTTGAAATGGGAGGCTTTGGTCCATTTGTGCAGGAGTCGTATGTTAATCTCGAATTAATTATCAATTCGTTTATTAAAACAGACAGCACCGTTATTTTTGCAAATGAACAAAGCTCAATAAGAAAGAATGATTCAGTACATAAAGCAGATTACATTGATTTGTTAAAAAAGTGTTTCCGTATTGAACGACATTTGTCTTTTGGGAAGTTAGCGGTATTGCGTTTGGAAGAACTGAGTTTGCTAATGTTTCTTCCTCTTTTAGCTATTAGCTTATTGATTGTTTTTAAGCTTTGGCCATTGCTGCTGGGTTTTACTGCTGTGCTTTTAGTCACCCAAATGCTTATCATAAAAATTTCGTTAAATCGTTTGAATGAACGTAAAATATTCATATCTTCGTTAGTATACGGTTTGGTAATGCCTTATTTTAAAATGTTTTACAGGTGGCATTTTATTAAAACAAGCCGGAAAAATAAATGGAGGAAAAGGGTTTAATATTATCAGACAAAGCGCGCCAGGACTACGAATTGGTGAAGATAGCTTTGGGTGGTGATGAAAAAGCTTTTGGGCGCTTATTAACCCGATATAAGGACGCTATTTATTTTATGTTGCTTAAAATGGTGAACAATCGCAGCGATGCAGAAGATCTTACCCTCGAAGCTTTTGGAAAAGCTTTTAAAAGTCTGCATCAGTATTCGCCCACTTATGCGTTTAGTACCTGGCTTTTTAAAATTGCATCGAACAATTGCATCGATTTTTTACGAAAAAAAAAGGGGATACATGTTTCAATCGAAAACAGCGAACAAAACGAAAATAGTGAATCCCTAAAGTTGAAATCGAAAGAACCAAATCCCGAAGAAAACCTTATTCGCCAGCAAAAAGCAATTTTATTGCGAAATGTTGTTCGGAAATTAAAACCCCGTTATCAGGTTTTGGTCGAATTGCGATATTTTCGAGAGTTTTCGTATGAAGAAATTGCAAAAGAGTTAGATTTGCCACTCGGAACAGTAAAGGCTCAACTTTTTAGAGCCCGTGAAATGCTGTTTAAAATGATTGAAACTACCGAGATTGGTCAAAAAGATTAACTGATTCTACATGGACATTATTTTGAAATATTTCCCCAGGCTTAATGAAAAACAAATTGAACAATTCAGGCTATTGGAGGAGCTTTATGCCGAGTGGAACTCGAAAATTAATGTGATTTCACGTAAGGATTTTTCTGAGTTTTACGAACGGCATGTACTGCATTCGCTTGGAATTGCAAAGTTTACAAAGTTTGTTGGTAAAACCAAGGTGCTCGATGTCGGAACGGGTGGTGGTTTTCCCGGTATTCCACTGGCCATTTTTTTCCCCGATGTGCAGTTTCATCTGGTGGATTCAATTGGTAAAAAAATAAAGGTTGTTAACGGGGTGGCTACTTCTCTGGGGCTGAAAAATGTGAGGGCTGAGCAGATTCGAGCTGAGCAGTTAAAAGAGAAATACGATTTTGTGGTTAGTCGCGCAGTTACACGTTTACCCGAATTCGTTCCGTGGGTAAGAAAAAATATCTCGAGAAAACCATTTAATGCCATGCCCAATGGAATTATATACTTAAAGGGTGGCGATTTAACCGAAGAGATTAAACCTTTCAGGAAAAATATTTTTGTTCAAGACTTAAGCGAATATTTCGAAGAAGAATTTTTCGAAACAAAAAAAGTGCTGCATTTGCCGTTGTAGACCCCACTCGATTATGCTGATTATTTTGCTCTTGCAGAATCGGTAAAAGAATGAATTTATATGTAGTGTTTTTTGTTACTGTGGGGATAAAAGAAGAACCGTTCGGATTTAAACTTCCGAACGGTTCTTCTTTTATTGGCTTTTTCAAATTCTTCTTTTCTAAAGGAATTCGTCGCCAAACGATACACCCATTCTGCGTGCTTTGTTTATTAGAGGGTGGTCCTTCTCAACCAAACGCAGTTTGCCGCCAACTTCTTCGAGGGGAACTGTTGTAAGGTCGTTGTTTTTTACAGCAACCATGGTTCCGTAATTTTCTTCAGCTATCGATTTAGCCGCAAAAGCACCATATCGTGTGGCAAGGATTCGATCCATTGGTGTAGGAGAGCCTCCTCGTTGAATGTAGCCTAAAACGGTTTCGCGTGTTTCAATACCGGTGTAAGTTTGAATTGCCTGGGACACATGGCTGGCAGCCGAAATTCCCTTGGGGTGTTCGATTCCTTCTGCAACAACCACAATCGAATACGGTTTATTTCCTTCATAGCGGGCTTCAATCTTTTTGCAAACCGAACGGATATTGTAATCGAGCTCAGGAAGTAAAATTATGTCACCACCTCCGGCAATTCCCGAATACAATGCGAGCCAACCGGCATGGTGGCCCATAATCTCAATAATCATTACACGTTGATGAGAGTTTGCTGTAGTATGCAAACGATCCATAGCTTCGGTGGCGATGTGCACGGCCGAGTCGAATCCAAAAGTAACATCTGTTCCCCAAACGTCGTTGTCGATTGTTTTAGGTATTCCAATTACATTTAGTCCTTCTTTCGAAAGCATATTTGCTGTTTTCATGGTTCCGTTGCCTCCAATACAAACCACACAGTCTAAACCCAGTTCTTTGTAATTCTCTATTATTTTTTGTGGTTTGTCAGCCTCGTTTTCTCCGTCTTTAACCATTTTATACGGCTTTTCGCGCGAAGTGCCTAAAATTGTACCTCCCAGTGTCAGAATTCCAGAGAGTGTCGATTCTTTTAGTTGGATATAGTCGCCGTTAATTAAACCGGAATATCCTGCATTAAAACCTAATACTTCCATCCCATATTCAACTATTGCTGTTTTGCCAACTCCTCTTATGGCTGCATTTAACCCGGGGCAGTCGCCGCCGGCAGTTAAAATTCCTATTCTTTTTGGCTTTGTTGAATTACTCATAAAAAATATATTTTAGTATTTTTTTTTGTATAAAATTGATTATCAAATAACTCATCCGAAATATAGTGTTTTTCTTTAACGCTGATATTGCCCTGCTTGTTTCTATTAACCTTGATTTTACAAAAGAAGTTTCAATTCTATTCAAATTAAAAGGCAAGATATGGGTTTTTCATTAAAATATAGTTTTTTAAGCTTGCTCATAACTGTTATTGATATTTTTGTAATTTTAGAGTTCATTCTAACAATTGATAAAATAAAATCTTTAAAAAAATGAAAAAAACATTCTTTTTTTTACTGGCAGCAACTTTCGTTTTTGCCATTTCGTGTAAAAGTTCTAAAACAGGTGGCTCAGCTGCGCCTAATCAATTAACAAAACAAGAAATAGAAGAAGGCTGGGTGTTGCTGTTCGATGGCAAAACCAGCAAAGGCTGGAAGGGCAATAATAAAGACCACTTTCCTACCGGGTGGGAAATTGTTGATGGCACCCTGCACTGCAAGGCTTCCGGACAAGGCGAGGCCGGCTCGAACGATGGTGGTGACATAATTACAACCAAAGAATTTTCGAATTTCCGTTTAAAGCTGGAATGGAAAATTTCTCCCGGAGGAAACTCGGGTATTTTTTACCTGGGAAAAGAAACCGAAGGTTGGCCAATTTATAAAACAGCGCCCGAAATGCAGGTACTCGACAACGAAAAGCACCCCGATGCACGCATGGGTAAAGACGGTAACCGTCAGGCTGGTTCGTTGTACGACTTAATTCCTGCTGTTCCTCAAAATGCACGCCCGGTTGGTGAGTGGAACGAAGTAGAAATTGAAGTGTTTAAAGGAAGTGTTTGGCACCGTCAGAACGGTAAAACAGTGGTTGAATATCATTTGTGGACTGACGACTGGAAAGAGTTGGTAAAAGACTCGAAATTCCCAGCTTTAAATCCTGATTGGGTAAATGTACCGAGTAAAGGAGTAATTGCTTTGCAAGATCATGGCGATAATGTGTGGTATCGTAACATAAAAATTCTTGAGCAGTAAATAGTAGTCTGTTATATAGAGAAGAGCGCAGGAGAAATCTTTTTTAGGATGTAGATTATTTACTGTGTTCGGAATTTCAAAATATAAAACCAGCCCGGTGAGTTTCAATACTAGCCGGGCTGGTTGTTTTTAAGCGATGTAATTTTTTAGAACTTGGTTTTTGATTATGGAAACTGATTGGTTTGTATTCATTAAGGGGAGACACTTGTGACTAAGAACACACACTTGCCTTACTCCGGATTATATCCCGAATCGTTTAGTATTTTCTGGTATTCGAAGTTTGCCATTAGCTCTGCGAGGGTTATGTTGGGGTGTTTTGTCATGTATTGACGAACAATTTGCCAGCCAATCCAAACGCCGGTTCGTCCAGGCGAATCGAGAGGGAATCCACTTGTTGATGGCGCGTCATTAATGTAACGGATAATGTCCATACGCTTGTTGGTGTAAAGCATTTTTTTCTCAATCAAGTAGGTCCACATTTGTGGCTCGTTCATTTCGCACCATTCCAGTTGCTGGCTGGTGTAACCAATTTTAAGAGAATCGTCTACGTCGGGAAGCATGGCGTCAGTCAGGTACATTAGTTTTCCTTTTTGTATCATGTTCCCTAAGAGGTTGGTAACGCGATTGGGCTCTTCAAATTCGGTAATTCCCCAGGCATAAGCAAGGTCCGACAAAATTTTGTCTTTGTGCATATTTCTGATTTTGTACACAGGAGTGGTATTGAGTTTTTGGTAATACGGGCAGTCGCGCCCCAGGTACTTGTCCAGGCTGATTCCTATAATGTTTTCGGCGGTTACAATGGATTGATTAAACCCCGAAATGTAGAAATATACCGTTGGTAATTTTTTTTCAGGGAAATGATAGCTGTAATATTTAAATGCTTTTTTTAGCTGTTTTTCCAGTTTTGGGAAATCTGAAAATACCGAATCGGTTTTTGCTTTTACGTCCTGAATCAGCGTATCAGTTAAAAAAGTATTCATCAATTTATCAAATTGTTCATCGTTAATACCTCCAATTTTAATAACGCGGTATGAAAAAAGGTTAAAAAAATCGGGATATTCATTGCTAAGCTCAACATAAGCCCGACTAGTGTCTGTTTGGTTGTGCGAAAAAAGCAGGTTGTCAAAACGCACGACTTCAACTTCTTCGTCGATAGTTGAAATATCCACCTTTAGCGGATTCCGTTTGCACGAGAAAATAATAAGGGCAATCATAACGCCCATAAAAGTTAATTTTAACACCTTCATTTTACAAGATTTTTAAATCAATACGTCTGGCATGAAATATTATTGCAAAACTGAACTAAAAATTGGAGATTTGCAATCGGCATTAAAAATGATGGAATTTGAACTTCGGGTTTCGGTCTTCCGGCTTCCGACAAATATTAATACATGAAAGTTGCATTTGCGCAGTTAAATTATACGATTGGCGATTTTGAAGGAAACGCGGACAAAATGATCCGGGAAATCGAAAAATCGAAACAAAACCAAGTGGATTTAGTCCTTTTTTCAGAACTATCGGTTACCGGCTATTATCCACATGATTTACTGGAAAAAAAAGAGTTCATTAGGAAAGCTGAAGAAACTGTTGTTTTAATCGCCAAAAGTTGCGTAGGAATTGCAGCGTTGGTTGGAGCTCCCCGAATAAATGAGAATGAACGCGGGAAAAAGCTGTTCAATTCAGCATTCTTTTTAAACGAAGGTCGAATTCAGTGCGTCACTAATAAAACCTTATTGCCCACTTACGATATTTTTGATGAATACCGTCATTTCGAGCCCAATCATCATTTTGAAATTGTGGAATACAAGGGTGAGAAAATTGCCATTACCATATGCGAAGACTTGTGGGATGAGCAACCCACAGCCAATGAGTTTGGCCGCGATAAACTCTACGAAGTGTCGCCAATGGAAGAACTGGCAAAGTTTAACCCCGACTTTGTGGTAAATCTTTCGGCCTCGCCTTTTTCTTATAACCAGGAAGGCTGGCGGAAAAACGTGTTGATTACCAAGGCTAAGAATTATAAGATCCCCATTTTGTATTGCAACCAGGTTGGTGCTCAAACCGAGTTGATTTTCGACGGAGGCTCTGTGTGCATTGATTCGGATGGGAAAATAATTAAAGAACTGAAATATTTTGAAGAAGACCACCTTATTGTCGATACAAAAAATATAGGGGCCAAAGAAGTGCAGAAAGAAGTCAGCTATATTGAAAAAATTCACGATGCACTTGTGTTGGGTATTCGTGATTATTTCAAAAAAATGGGCTTTAAACAAGCCACACTTGGTCTTTCGGGAGGAATCGATTCGGCCGTAACGGTTGTATTGGCAGTTCGTGCTTTAGGTGCAGAAAATGTAAGGGTGTTACTTATGCCTTCGAAATACTCTTCGGTTCACAGTGTTGAAGATGCTCGTATGCTGGCCGAAAATCTCGGTATTCAGTACGACATTGTAAATATTCAGGGAGCAGTCGACCAGTTTGAGCAGGCTCTGCAGCCATTATTCCAGGGAACAAAACCGGGCGTAACCGAAGAAAACATTCAGGCACGGGCCCGTGGAATTTATGTAATGGCCATATCGAATAAATTTGGGCATATCTTGTTAAATACAACCAACAAAAGCGAATGTGCGGTAGGCTACGGAACCTTGTACGGGGATATGAACGGCGGTATGGCCGTACTTGGCGATGTTTATAAAATGGATGTATTTAAGCTTTCGCGTTTTATGAATAAGGATGCCGAAGTGATTCCTGAAAATACCATAGTAAAACCACCTTCGGCAGAACTTCGGCCTGACCAAAAGGATACCGATTCGTTACCAGAGTATAAAGATTTGGATGAAATGCTTTTTAATTACATTGAACTGAATAAATCGCCCGAAGAAATCGCTGCGCTTGGCTTCGATGAGCAGGTTGTTCGACGTGTGATACGAATGGTAAATATGAATGAATACAAGCGTTTTCAGGCGGCTCCTATTTTGCGCGTAAGTTCAAAGGCTTTTGGTTTTGGCCGAAAAATGCCTCTGGTGGCTCGTTATTAATCAAACAATTGATATTGTAGTTGGTACAATTAAAATATTTAAGGATATTCTTTAGTAAACGTGTAAAATAACTGTTAAAATATGAGCAGATTTAACAATTTTTTTTAGCTTTGATGCTGTAAAACATACAGACGGTTATATGTTGAATAATGAACTAGGCTTAAAAGATATTGTTGAGAATCAAAAGTCAATTTTTTATCTATTAAATGAGGATGAAAAAGAAGAGTTGCAGCATCACATTTCGCTTTCTAAATACAAAAAAAATGAGTTCATTTTTAAGGAAGGTGATAAACCCAACGGTTTTTTGCTTTTGGTAAGTGGAAAAGTGAAAATTTTCAAAGAAGGTGTTGGCGGCAGGGAGCAAATTATACGAATGACCAAGCCTTTGGGATTAATTGGCTACCGGGCATTGCTCGGCGAAGAAACCCACAACGGCTCGGCAGTAACTCTCGAAGAATCGTTGATTTGTACGGTTAGTCCAGAATTTATTTTTAATCGTGCCCTTAAAAACAGTGATTTCTCTTACCGGATTATCCGAAAACTGTGTAAAGAATTAGGTTTTTCAAATGCACGAACTGTTACGCTTACCCAAAAACATATTCGTGGACGTTTGGCTGAATCGCTGATACTTTTAAAAGAGAAATATGGTTTCGAGCACGACGGCACTACCTTGCGTGCTTATCTTTCGCGCGAAGATATTGCTAACCTTTCGAATATGACTACCTCTAATGCTATTCGTACACTTTCTACGTTTGCCAGCGAAAAGGTAATTGCAATTGATGGTCGTGTGATTCGTATTTTGGATGTGAATCGTCTGGATCGTATTAGTAAATTAGGATAAATCGTTTAAAATAAATAGGATGCCACCTGAAGTAATTTGGGTGGCTTTTTTGTGTGAAATAAAGATGGTTACTCCTGCAAATAAACCCTTTTTACACGTTGCGAAATGCCGGTTAAAATTTCATAGGGGATGGTTCCAATCCGGTCGGCCAGTTTGGTAATTGAAATGTTTGGTCCGAAAAATTCAACTACATCGCCCGGTTTTGCGCTGATACCGGTAATGTCAAGCATTAACATATCCATGCAAATATTTCCAATTATAGGAACGTTTTTTCCGTTTACAAATGCAAATCCGTTTTTGTTGCCTAGTTTTCTGTCCAGTCCGTCGGCATAGCCTATCGGAACAATGGCAATTTTGCTATCTGTTTCAACACCTCCTTTTCGGTTATAACCTACTGTCTCTTCAGGATGTACCGTTTTTACCTGCGAAATAGTGCTTTTTAAGGTTCCAATATTCACGAGTGGTAATCCGGTTTGCGAAATGCCATACAGTCCAATTCCCAGGCGTACCATTTCGAATTGTTTTTCAGCAAAGCGTTCGATTCCTGCCGAGTTTAGTATGTGCCGGTCGATTTTATGCGCAAAAGCTTTCGAAATTATTTCAGAACACTCTTCAAATCTTTCGAATTGCGATTGGGTGAAACTGTCAAGTTGTGGTTCGTCGCTTCCTGCCAGGTGAGAGAATACCGATTGTATTTTTAGGCGCTTATTCATTCTCAGAAACTGAACTACCTCTTCTATTTCATCGTTGGTTTTTAGCCCAAGCCGGTTCATTCCGGTATCTATTTTCAGGTGGACAGGGAAATGCTGCAAGCCATTTTCAGAAACGGTTACGGCAAAATTTTGTAAGAGTGAAAAACTGTAGATATTGGGTTCAAGCCGATAATCAATCATGTTTTGAAAGCTGTCCTTTTCCGGATTCATAACAAGAATTGGCGTGGTAATTCCCTCATTTCGGAGCTGAACACCTTCGTCGGCAACGGCAACAGCAAGGTAATCGATGTTTTGGTACTGTAGCAGTCGTGCAATTTCCACATCACCACTTCCGTACGAAAATGCTTTTACCATAGCCATAATTTTTGTTTCAGGCTTTAAGTGGTTTCTGTAAATGTTAAGGTTGCTTATCAGGGCATTCAGGTTGATTTCCAAAACTGTTTGATGAGCTTTTTTTTGCAGTAGTCCCGATATTTTTTCAAACTGAAATTGCCGGGCACCTTTTATCAGGATGGTTGACGATTTGAAATTATCCCGCTGAAAATGGTGTTCGAATTCGGTTCTGCTTCTGTAAAATTTAGCATTAAGGGTGAATAAATGCTTGCTATTAAAAATATCGGGTCCAATTCCAATCAGTTTATCTATTTCCCATTCAACCAGTAGTTTGTTTACTTTTTTATACAAATTATCGAGGGGAACACCCGTTTGCCTGATGTCGGACAAAATAACCTGCCGGTGTAAATGTTCTTTAGCTGCCTGCTGTTTTAAAACTGAAAGAGCTATGCTGAACGAGTTTAGATCGGAGTTGTAGAAGTCGTTAATGAGAAGACAGTTATTAATGCCTTCTTTAATTTCGAGGCGCATGGCAATGGGTTGCAGCTGTTCGAAATTGCTTAAATAAATAACCGGATTTTGTTGTAATGCTAAAATTGTGGCAAAACAATGGCAAGCATTTTCAATGGCCGAACCGTCGGAGAAAGGGATATTAAAATTGTATTTTCCTTCTGCTGTTTCGGCAGTTAGCTGGGTTGTATTATTTTCTGTTTGAGCTAAAAAACGGATTCGTGCCTCTTTATGCTGAAGAGTCCAGCTGTATTTTTCAATTTTGTTTTCGGCACAAAAGGCTGTTGCTTTCTTCGATATTCTTTCATCGTCGACTCGAAAAACAAGGCTTTTGCATTGATTAAAAAGTGTTAGCTTTTCAGTCAGCTTTTGTCCGGTTGATTTAAAATTTTCCTGGTGCGCGTCGCCAAGGTTTGTTAAAATACCTATTTCGGGTAAAATAATTGCTTGTAGTTTTTTCATTTCGCCGGGCTGCGAAATTCCTGCTTCAAAAATACCCAGGTTAAATTCGGTGTTCATCAGTAAAACCGACAGCGGAACACCAATTTGAGAGTTGTAGCTTTTAGGGCTTCGTACAATTGAAAATGTGGAAGATAAAATATCGTGTAGCCATTCTTTAATTATGGTTTTGCCGTTGCTTCCCGCAATGCCGATAACCGGATAATTATATTGCTTACGATTAAAAGCGGCGAGCTTTTGCAGGGCAACGCTAGTGTTTTCAACTAAAATAAATGCAAATGTTTTATTTATACACGTTTTCTGGGAGACAACAAAAGTGGTTAATCCTTTGTCCTGGAGCAGAGGAATATAGTTGTGTCCATTGTTAACCGGGCCTGTCAGTGCAAAAAAAATTGAGTTGTTACCGCTAAAATAAGTGCGGCTATCGGTAACAATGTTGCTGATTTCTAAATGCTTTAATTTATCTGGGGCAAATAGTTTTCCATTGATAATTTGGGCAAGTTCAGAAAGTGTAAAATTGGCCATTATCGATTTACTTTATTATAGCAACTACGGCAAAGAGGTTCGTAAATGTCTTTCTCGCCGAGTAAAACCACCTGTTCTTTTTCCGACATCCTGTGCGAAAATTGTGCAATACTTCCGCAACGTACGCATATTGCATGAACTTTGGTAACGTGATCGGCAACAGCCATTAATCCCGGGATTGGGCCAAATGGAATGCCTTTAAAATCCATGTCGAGGCCGGCAATAATTACTCTTATTCCCATGTTGGCAAGTTTTACAACTACATCAACTAGTCCTTTATCAAAAAACTGGGCTTCGTCTATTCCAACCACATCTACATCGCCCGCCAGCAAAAGAATATTGGCTGAGTTATCAACCGGAGTCGAATGAATGGTGTTCTCGTCGTGCGAAACTACCTCGTCAACAGAGTAACGGACATCAACCTGCGGTTTAAAAATCTCAACTTTTTGTTTGGCAATTTTCGCCCGCTTTAAGCGTCTGATTAATTCCTCTGTTTTTCCGGAAAACATTGAGCCGGCTACTACTTCAATTGTTCCAACTTTTTTGTTGCTGTTTGGATCTCTTTCAATAAACATTAAACGTTACTCTTACAGATTTTACTACTTTTACAAAAATATAACTTAAGCGTTTGCCGGTAGTTATTTTATAAAAATAATTTACCAACACATGTAAAATTTGATGTCAAAATGGACAATAGAAAGTTATTTAAGTTTCTTTATAAAGATATTACAGAGATTGAAGAAATGATTGCCGAGAAAGGAGCAAAGGGTTTCGATGAGTTTGAAATTGAGTTTATTGAAAGTCGTTTTAAAGGCGCCAAACACATAATTCAGATTTTGAGTGAAAAGGAAAACCGGCATGCAGAAGATATCAGACCCCGACCTGTAACTCCGGAAGCAGAGGAGAAGCCTGTTGAGTCAAAGTCGCAGTTTCAGCCACCGATTACCGAAGAGGAAGCGGAGAGTTTAAAGTCGTTGAGCGAGCTTGAGGAAGAGCTTCGTAAGGAGAGTGAGGCGTCATTGTCACAGTCCCCGCCTCAGGTTGAGGAAGAAGAGCTTTGTGATGAGAATATTACTCCGGAAGAAGAGCCTGTTCTGGAAATTGAGACAGAAGCCATCAAAACGACAGAAACAGAAGTCGATAACTTGGTAGAGTTGGAAGAAGAAGAGAAAGCGCCTAAAGCTGCGAGCCATCGACTGGGCGATAGTTTTATGAAAGAAAAATCGGTGAACGAATTACTCGGTAACGGCAATAATAAGCTGGAATATAAAATATCGAACAGTCCGGTGCTAAGCATTAAATCTTCCATCGGAATAAATGACAGGTATCAATATATACGTGAATTGTTTAATGGAAACGCTGAGGCTTTTTCATCAACGGTAAACAATTTAGATAAGCTGAATAGTATTCAGGAAGCGGTAACATATCTTCAGCAAAACTACAAGTGGAAGAAAAACGAAACCAGCCTGAAATTTGTAAATCTTGTTAAACGACGTTTTGTAAATGAATAACACCGGGAAATTAATATTGGTGCCAACTCCTATTGGTAACCTTCAGGATATTACACTAAGAGCCATTACGGTTTTAAAAGAAGCTGATATAATTCTGGCTGAAGATACGCGGGTTTCAGGGAAGCTACTTAAGCATTTTGAAATCGATAAAAGACTTACAGCACATCATAAGTTTAACGAGCATAAAACGGTAAACTCCATTGTTTCTAATATTGAACAGGGAAACACTGTTGCTTTAATTTCGGATGCGGGCACGCCAGCTATTTCCGATCCTGGGTTCTTATTGGTTAGGGCTTGTATCGAAAAAAATGTGGAGGTTGAGTGTTTGCCCGGAGCAACAGCTTTAATACCGGCACTTGCGGTTTCGGGCCTTCCAACCGAAAAGTTTGTTTTCGAGGGTTTTTTACCTCAAAAAAAAGGACGTCAAACCCGGTTGAAAATCTTAGCAGAAGAACCCCGTACCATGGTGCTTTATGAATCGCCATATCGTTTGGTGAAAGCTTTGTCGCAGTTTGTAGAATATTTTGGTGAAGAAAGAAGGGCCTGTGTGTGCCGTGAAATAAGCAAGATATACGAAGAAGCCAAGCGGGGAACAGTGCGCGAGCTGGAAACTTATTACACAGAGCATCCGCCCAAAGGCGAGATTGTAATTGTTGTTGAAGGTAAGCCTGCAAAATAAAGAATGGGTGCAAGGTAACTTTGTGCCCCTGTTATTAGTCATGAAAAAGAGGTACAGTCATATATTCTTCGATTTGGATAATACCCTCTGGGATTTTGAAACCAATTCGAAACATGCAATGAAAGCCACATTCGATGAGCTTAAATTGTACGATAAAAATATTGGGTTTGAAGAATTTTATGAAGTTTACTCGGTGAACAACACTAAAATGTGGGCCGCTTACCGCAAAAAGCAAATTCAAAAGAAAGAACTAACCCGGCAACGTTTTCAACTTACTTTCGATACTCTTCAGTTAAAAACTGTTGATGCACAGGAAATGAATGACTTGTACTTAAAAGAAATGCCTAAGCAAGCGCATCTTGTCGATGGGGCAATCGATGTGCTCAGTTATTTAAAAACACAAGGTTATAAACTTTTTATTATCACCAATGGATTTAAAGATGTTCAACATAAAAAACTGCAAAGTTCGGGGTTGGCATCTTATTTCGATAAAGTTTTTATCTCGGAAGAAATTAAATGTCCGAAACCGGCGAAGGGAATTTTTGAATACGCTGTTAAATCTTCAAACGCAAAAAAAACAGCTAGTATAATGATTGGCGACGACTGGGAAGTAGACATTCTGGGGGCAGTTAATTTTGGTATTGACTCAGTTTTTTATTCTCAAAATTCCAATCCCGTGGATTTGCAAAAAAATCGTAAAAATAGTATTTCTGTCATCTCATATCTGAACGAATTAACCAGTTTGCTGTAAACAAGTGCTATTTAATCAGTTATTTGTGTGCTGGCATAAAATGATTTTCGGATTAAAATATGCTCCTTCATATTTTGTAAGTTTTTGCACAAATTATTATATAATCTGTTGAAACAACCTTCGGACTAATGCAATTATGGCGATAATATTTTTAAGTTCGGTATCAATTTCTGCAAAAATGGCTGAAACTTAGTACTAATTTTAAGTCGAACATTAGTTAATATCGTTGCTTTTTGTAGCGATATTAATATTGTAAACGTATGTTCTCGATGAAAAAAATATTAAGTTAATTATAGCTTGTCTGTCGCTTGTTTGCTTAGTTTGTTTCCGTCTTTAAATTTTATTTTCTTATAAGTGCGATAATGTAAGTGCACAAAAGTTTATTATCATATTGGTCTTTTAGATTGGGTTTTGTGTTCATTATGTAAGCAATACAGTCATTTGTTTAACTTATTCTTTTATAAATTGTTTTTTTTTCATAATTTGTATTGGTTAAAATATTTAACATTTTGAAGTGAAATTTTAACAATTTATAAGAATGGGTAATTTGTGCTGAAGGGATTTGGGGGAATCTTGCACAATACGCTCTTCTATATTTATGTACATACGCTGTTTAATTTAATACTAAAACTATTTCTATGAAGGGACTTTTAGAGTGTGTCTTTAGTTTTTTTCAGAAAGAATTTCGTAGAACTCCTGTTTTAAGGACTAAAATATGTTGCCAGGGGGTACTCACTCTACATATACTCACAATTACCCTTCGTAGAAATTCAAATCCTCCTGGCATCTTCTTTTCTCTTTCTCCTGTTTCTCTATTAAATGTACAGCCGTATATTATAAAAAGAAGAATTGTGCTCCTTGGTTGTTTGTACAATGTGGCTTAAACCAGGGAAGAAAGGACTGTTAATATACTTGTTATAGCTGTTTAATTAATAACTTAAAATTATTTCTATGAAAAAAATTATGATTTTAATATCGATTCTCCTTTTCATGGGTAATTTGGTTGCAAATGCGCAAACAAAGACCATAACAGGAAGGGTTATTTCATCGGAGGATGAAATGCCAATACCCGGGGTATCGGTATCGGTTAAAGGTACTACTCTAGGTACTGTTACCGACATTGAAGGGAGCTATTCGTTTACTGCTCCTAAAGATGCAACTGCATTGATTTTTTCATTTGTAGGTATGCGAACAATTGAAGTTCCCATTAGTGGAACAATTATAGATGTTGAAATGGAACCCGATTTGGTGGGTATTGATGAGGTGGTTGTTACTGCATTAGGTATTTCGAAGGAAAAGAAATCTCTGGGTTATGCGGTTTCAGATTTAGGCGGAGATGCGGTATCTACTGTAAAGCAACAAAACCTGGTAAGTTCCTTATCTGGAAAAGTAGCAGGTGTTCAAATCCGTCAAAGCAATAACTTTGGAGGTTCTTCAAATATTATTATTCGGGGAAATTCATCTATTTACGGAGGAAACCAGCCTTTGTTTGTTGTTGACGGGGTGCCAATATCGGGAGCTTCGTATAACACTTCAGCACAACGAAGCGGACGTACTGCTTATGACTATGGTAGCGCCCTTTCGGATATTAATCCCGATGACATTGAAAACATGAGTATTTTGAAAGGGGCTGCGGCAACGGCCATTTATGGTTCGCGTGGAGCCAACGGTGTGGTTATGATTACCACTAAAAAAGGGAAACAACAAAAGGGAATTGGAGTTAGTCTGAATTCCAGCGTAACGGTTGGTAAAATTGACAAAGAAACCTTTGCTGAATATCAATCGGAGTACGGTGCAGGTTATGGCCCTTACTATGGATCTTCCGGATATTTTGAAGACCTTGATGTTGATGGCGATGGCATTGACGATTGGGTTGTTCCTACTTACGATGACGCATCGTACGGGGCTGAATTTGATGGACAAATCGTATATCACTGGGATTCGTTTGTGCCTGAGTCTTCAAATTATCTGAAAAAATATGAATACAAAGCAGCCGAAAATTCACCGGTTGATTTTTTCGAAACAGAGATTGCCTATAGTAATAACATTGAGTTGTACGGAGGTGACGATAATGGAACTTTCCGTTTAAGTTATACCAACTATAATACAGAAGGTATATTGCCGAATTCGGAGTTAATAAGGAATACTATCGCTTTTAATGGAGATTATAACATCAATTCAAAACTGAAAGCAGGTTTTTCATCTAATTTTTCTTTGCAGGAAACAACGGGCCGTAACTCTACCGGTTATTCCGATAACTTAATGAGTCAGTTCCGTCAATGGTGGCAGGTGAACGTTGATGTAAAAGATCAGGAGTCAATTTACCAGCAAACCAAGAAAAACTACTCCTGGAACCATCAGGCATCTATTGGAGGCTCGGTGCTGGTTCCTCTTTACTGGGATAACCCATACTGGTCGCGATATGAGAATTATGAAACTGACGAACGTAAACGTATGTACGGGAATGCATTCTTTAACTATCAAGCCACTAGTTGGTTAGGGATAACAGGTCGTGTAGCCCTTGATACTTATAATGAACTTCGGGAAGAAAGAAGAGCTGTAGGTTCTGTTGCTGCCGAATTTGGTGTGTTAAGAGCTGAAGAAACATCGGGTTATCAAAGATATGAAATTGAATTTCGTGAATTCAATTATGATTTAATGGCAAATTTTGATAGAGATATTAGCGAGGATATTAACCTGAGCGGTACTGTTGGTATGAATATAAGGAATGAAATAACCAGTCGCTACCAGGCTTCAACCTTAGGAGGATTGGTTGTTCCCAGTCTGTACTCGTTAAGCAATTCGGTAAATACTCCTTCTGCTCCGGTTGAAGCTTACCTGCAGAAAAGGGTTTATGGATGGTATGCGCAGGCTACATTTGCGTATAAAGATTTTTTCTATTTAAACCTTACCGATCGGATTGATAAATCGTCGACACTGCCTATAGATAATAATACTTATAACTACTATTCAGCCGCGGGTAACTTTATTTTTTCAACGTTTACACAAGATGATTTAACCTGGCTTGATTTGGGTAAATTTCGTGTAAGCTATGCTGAAGTAGGTAGCGATACTGATCCGCTTAACGTTTTCGACACTTATGTAAAGTTAGATAACTTTGGCGACTACACTTTGTTTTCTTATCCAAATACAAAAAATAATGAAGAATTAAAGCCGGAAAGATCAAAAGAGTTAGAATTTGGTCTTGAAACAAAGATGTATAAAAACCGGATTGGACTCGATATCTCTTACTATAATAAAACTACGGAAGACATGTTGATTCCGGTTGAAGTTTCAAAATCAACTGGATATTCATTTCGTTGGGTGAATGCTGCAACTGTTGAAAATAAAGGGGTTGAAATTGGTTTAAACCTAACTCCTGTTCAAATACAAGACTTCTCGTGGGATTTAGCTGCCAACTGGTCGAAAAATAAAAATGAGGTTACAAAATTGTATCAGGGAACAGACAATATTGTAATCAACTCGTACCAGGGAGGTATATCAATTAACGCTACCAAAGGAGAACCTTTGGGAACAATCAGGGGTACAGGTTTTATGTACGATGATGATGGAAACAAAGTGGTTAATTCTTCGGGTTATTATATTTCTGTTGCCGACCAGGTTATTGGCGACCAAAATCCGGATTGGACAGGGGGTATAAGCAATTCCTTGCGATATAAAGGATTGACTTTTAGTTTTTTGATTGATGTTCAAAAAGGCGGCGATGTGTACTCTTTGGACATGCACTACGGACAAGGTACAGGTGTATTGAAACATACTGCAGGTCTGAATGAACTGGGTAACCCAATTCGCGATCCCGTTGCCGATGGAGGTGGTGTGCTGAACGAAGGTGTGACTGAAGACGGTGACATAAATACAACAAGAGCCCGTGCCGATTATTACGGTGGAGTTTTCTATTGGGGTAACTCTTCCCGAAATCCCGGCCAGCTAACAGTGTACGACGCATCTTTTGTAAAGCTTCGAGAAATGGCTCTGACTTACAGACTGCCAAAAAGCTTATTGGATGGTATTGTCCAAAATGTTTCTTTTTCTGTTACAGGAAGAAATTTATGGATAATTCATAAAAATGTTCCTTACGCAGATCCTGAATCAGGGCTATCTTCTGGATTGGCTCAAGGCTACTTGTCGGGATCTTATCCAACAGTAAGAAGTTTTGGTTTTAATGTAAAAGTTGATTTTTAATCTAAAGGGTAATGAAAATGAAAAAAATCATATATAAAATTTGTATGTTATTCTTCGTTGGCGGTCTTATTGTGGGGTGCGACCTTAACGATAAGCTTGAAGAATTAAATATTGATACAAAGAATCCGTCGGAAGTTCCGGGAGCACCTTTGTTTACTAATGGAGCAAGAAATTTGTTCGATCTAATGCTGGGAACGAATGTTAATTCTAATGTGTTTAGATTGTATTCGCAATACTGGGCACAAACGACATATCCCGATGAAAGCCAGTATAATCAGGTAACGCGTACTATCCCCGACAATATGTGGCTGGTACTATACCGCGACGCGCTTAAAGATTTGGATGGTGCTGCCGAACTCATCTCAGAGGACGAGGTCGTTACTGATGAAGAGGCTGCCATAAAGAATAATAAGCTAGCTTGTATAATTATAACGGAAGTACTTACTTACTCTACTTTAATCGATATTTTTGGGAACATTCCATATACCGAAGCCCTTGATGTGACAAATGCTTCACCGACTTATGACGATGCAGCTACAGTTTATGGATCGATTATTAGCGATTTGGATGATGCAATTTCTAATATAAATACAAGTTATGAAGGGTTTGATGATGCAGATCCTATTTACGAAGGAGATATGACAGGCTGGCTTCAGGCGGCTAATTCGTTAAAATTGCGTATTGCCATGCGATTGGCTGACGTAAGTTCGTCAACTGCAAAAACAATGGCCGAAGCTGCTGCAGCAAATGTTATCGCTTCTAACGACATGAATTTTACCATTTCCTATACCTCTGCATCGCCTAACACGCATCCTCTTTGGGTTGATTTGGTTCAGAGTGGCCGTAACGATTTTGTTCCGGCAAACACATTGGTTGATGTAATGAATGATATGGAAGACCCGCGGCGACCGATATTTTTTACAGAATATGAAGGTGCCTATTCTGGTGGAATTTACGGTTCTGCCAATGCTGCATCTGGTTTTTCTCAAATTGGCGATCTTTTGAAAGAACCCGATTTGCCGGGGATACTGATTTCGCTTTCAGAAGTTGAGTTTTTGTTAGCCGAAGCAGTAGAAAGAGGGTACGACGTTGGAGGAACAGCAGAAGACCATTATAATGCAGCAATTGAGGCTTCGATGGATGAATGGGGAGTAGATGCTGCTGATGCTGCTAGTTATTTAAGTGGTGCTGATGTTGCATATTCGACAGCCAGTGGCAATTGGAAACAAAAAATTGGTGTTCAGAAATGGATTGCAATGTACAATCTTCCTTTCGAAGGTTGGACTGCCTATCGTCTTCTCGACTTTACGGGAATCATGAATGCTCCTGAAGGTATGTCCTTGTCCGATATTCCTACTCGTTTTTTGTATCCAATAGAAGAAGCAACGCTAAATGGTGCGAATTATGATGCGGCTGCCAGTGCCATAGGTGGAGACACAAAAACTACAAAATTGTATTGGGATCTCAACTAGCCTGTATTGGGCATTAGAACTTCCTGATGAGTATTAGAAAATACAAAAAGACAAGAACTTGCCGAAAAGAGCCATAGCCACGGTTGTGACAAATTGAGGCAAGTTCGTGAAACGTTTTGTTTCGATATAGTTTCAATGCAGAGTAGATTTTCTAATACATACTGATTTAAAATATTATGCTCAGAAATCCTGACTTGTGCAAACCTTGTGCAATTCAGGATTTTCTTTTAGATTTCGCCATTTTTGCATATATCATTGCATCTTTTCTTGTATTATCCCGATAGTACTCCGATAATTTGTATCAATTTCTTTTAAAGAATTGCCGAACAGGAGTTAATGTTTTTTTTTTGCCGAACTTGGGTTGCTAATAAGTTGCTAGGCAGCTTATTCGAACAGAAATAAAAGAGGCTGGCTCGTGATGAGTCAGCCTCTTTTATTAGCTTGTGTTTCTTCAGAAAATCAGAGAGAATTGTAATAGTCAACAAGTGCTGCTAAATCTTCTCCTTTCGTAATCTTTATATTTTCTTTTTTCATGTAATCTTCAATCTCTTCTTTTTTGTCAGAAACAAGGGGTAAAAAGTCTGTTTTCTTTTTAATTTCAACCATGGGGGTATCTGAATTTTTGTATATGAAGTACTGTGAATCGAGCTTTTTAAAAGCTGCTTTGGTTGTAGCCCGGTAGCCAGAGGCCGGTTTGGATTGGGCAAATTTAATTCGCTTTTTCTCTAAAAGGTTTAACTTGCCCGAAGATAGCCGAAGAAAGTATCCTTCCTGATTTTCAATTTTAACAAAAATGGCGTTGTTAACGAGTGCGTATAGCAGGGGAAATTTTTCGTTCAGCTCTAAAGCAACATCGTTCTTCTTAAACTCGATAACGTTGTTATAAATATTATAACGAAGCATTATTCCCGAATACAGAATACTATCGGTTGTAACAATATCTCCTTTTGTAAATTCATCGTATAGATAAGGGCTTCCTTCTATCGAAGAAATATCATCCGTTTCCAACAATTTGTTTTGGGCAACTTCATTATAAAAGTTCATAAGATCGCCACTGTATAAACCTAAGTTAGAACGCAAGTCATCTCCTGTGCGCTCTTGAGAGAATGTTGCGGCAGTACACAAACTTAAAATGATGAGAGTTGATAGAATCTTTTTCATAATAGTAAAGTTTTGTAATTCAAGACTATAAATTTACGAATAAATGTAGTTCAATCATTCGTATTGTATCTATAATTAGTATTTTACAAAAATTGAGCCATGAAACAAATTACTAGCTTAAGGCCCAAACTTCTCTTTAGGCATATCTATTTTTAGAAGTGCGGAAAAGCATATCGAATTCTTTTTGAAAAACATAATTTAACAAGTGTAAAGTTTGAAACATATCTGCACAATTACCATAGATTATCCGAAAATCAATTGGTGATAATTAACATTAGTTTGCAAATATTGAACTAATGTTAAACAACTGTTAACTTGTTGATGCATTTTTATACGGCTTATTGAGTTTGATGCAATGCCTTGTCGTTTAGCTGTTTGTGCCGTTGTTATGATCTGGTTTTTTGGGGTAAACCAGTAGTTGGATTGTTCAAATAGATAGCAAAAAGCAGATTTGTTGCCATACTGTTATGTTGTATGTGAAAAATCGCGACATTTGTAAGTATAATTTGTGAGTTAGTTAGTAAATAGTTATTGTTTCCGGAAATCGATTCGTTTAAAATAGAATTGTTAAGAATTCATTTGTTATTCGAGCAATAAATAACTGTTTATTAAACATATTATTATTACAAAGCTGTTTCCGTGATGTAGAGGGATTGTTTCTGCTGTTCTTAGTATGACCCAAAGGTATTATTCGTGCGTTGTTCTTCCAACATATGCCCAAACTTCCTCTCATTGAAATCTTAAGTTTCTTGGTAATTTTTTAAATACTAACCATTAAAAACTCAGGTATTGACAAATAAAAAACAATAGCTATATGAACATATGTGGCTATTTTATTTAATAACTTAAAATTATTGTTTTATGAAGAAAATTGGACTTTTTCTATCGTTTCTTATGTTTATTGGAACGGTAGCTGCAGTGGCTCAAATACAGGCCATTAGTGGGGTGGTCACTTCTTCGGAAGATGGCCTGCCAATTCCGGGAGTTTCTGTCTCTGTAAAAGGTACTACACTGGGAACAGTCACCAATATCGACGGGGAGTACAACCTGAAAGTACCTGGAAATGCTCAAACTCTTGTTTTTAGTTTTGTTGGGATGAAAAACCAAGAGATTGCGATTCGTAGCACAACGATTAATGCCATACTCGAACCGGAAACAATTGGTGTTGACGAAGTTGTGGTGACAGCTTTGGGTATTACCCGGGAAAAGAAATCTTTGGGGTATTCTGTTCAGGAAGTTGACGGTGACGATATCAGCACCACCAAAAGCGCAAACTTTACTTCGGCTCTGTCAGGTAAAGTGGCTGGATTGGATATTCGTTCGAACACCAACTTTGGAGGTTCTACCAACGTTTATGTACGTGGAACATCGTCACTCACCGGAAATAACCAGGCTTTGTTTGTAATCGACGGGGTGCCAATCGACAATACTGTTCAAAACGATTCGTACCAACAAGCTGGAGGACGTGGTTATGATTATGGTAACACCGCTGCTGATATTAACCCAAACGATATTGAATCTATTTCGGTATTGAAAGGTGCTGCAGCAACTGCCCTTTATGGCTCTCGTGCATCGAATGGTGTTATATTGATTACGACTAAAAAAACGAAAAAAGGACAAGCTCTCGGAGTTTCATATTCGGGCAATATAACACTGGGGATTGTCGATAAAAGTACTTTCCCTGAATACCAAAAACAATACGGTGCAGGTTACGGTTTAGACTGGTATAGTGACTCGGACCGGCCGGGCTTAGAGTATTACGACTGGAACGGAGATGGAGCCAGCGAATACATTGTACCTACCTATGAAGACGCATCGATGGGGGAAGCTTTTGATGAATCGCTTGAGGTTTATCAATGGAATGCCTTCTGGGAGGGCCTGGATACTTATGGTGAAACGACACCCTGGAAAGCTGCAGACAATGATCCTTCTACCTTTTTCGAAACAGCAACTTCTATTACCAACTCCATTCAGGTTACCGGGGGAAGCGAGCAGTCTACCTATCGCTTTTCTTACCAAAATATGCAACAAGATGGTATTCTTCCCAATAGTGAACTGAATAAGCATAATTTTAGCTTTGCAGGAAGTTATGAAATTACACCAAAGATTAAAATTCATTCCTATGCCAACTATATTAATACAAATACTAAAGGTAGAAATGTGACCGGTTATTCAGGAAACCTGGTTTCAGGGTTTCGCCAGTGGTGGCAAACTAACGTTGACATAAAAGAACAAAAAAGCGCCTACGAAACGTTAGGAAGTAACGCAACCTGGAATATAAATGGCCCATCGGATACCGACCCGGCTTATTGGAACAACCCTTATTTTCAGCGTTACAACAATTATGAAACCGACGAAAGGAATCGTTTTATCGGGTATGTAAAACTTGATTGGGAAGTTGCGGATTTTTTAACCATTACAGGCCGCACATCCATCGACTATTATTCATGGAAACAAGAAGAACGCTTAGCTGTCGGATCTATCGCTGAAGCCTTTGGAACAAGTTACGATGATGTTTCCTCTGGATATTCGCTGAAATATGGCGACTTTTCGGAGCTCAACCTGGATTTAATGGCTAATTTTCAAAAAGACCTTAGTGATAATTTGAACCTCACAGGAGTAGTTGGGGTAAACATTCGTAACCAAAAAAATTACGACTTCTGGGCATCAACAAACGGAGGCCTGGCTGTTGAAGGCGTTTATGCTTTGGCCAATACGGTATCATCCATTGAAGCACCCGAAGAAAATGACGAAGAAATACAGGTTAATGGTTATTTTGCCAACGCATCTTTAGGGTTCAAAAACTTTTTGTTTTTAGAAGGTTCTGTTCGTGTTGATCAATCTTCTACATTGCCCGAGGATAACCGTACTTATTTGTATCCTTCAATTTCTGGTTCCTTTTTGTTTACCAAATTGGTAAATCAATCGTGGTTAAGTTTGGGAAAACTTCGGTTAAATTATGCAGAAGTAGGTAACGACGCTCCGTTTGCCAGTCTTTACAACACTTACTCTCAATACGATCCTTTCGATGGAAACAGTGTTGCATCGAATAGCAGCACCATCAAAAATTCGGATCTAAAGCCTGAAAGAACAAAAAGTACGGAAGCAGGACTTTCATTAAACTTTCTTCAAAACAGGTTTGGTTTCGACCTGTCGGTATATAGCAACAAAACTATTGACCAGATTTTACCGGCAGCCATTTCTTATGCAACAGGCTCAAGCTACAAATACATTAATGCTGGAGAAGTTACCAATAAAGGGGTGGAGGTAATGATTAATGCTATTCCTGTTAAAACGCATGATTTTGTATGGGATGTAAACTTAAACTGGTCGAAAAACAAAAACGAAGTAGTTGATATTGTTGGCGATGAGATAACCAACCTGGAATTGGCCTCTTTACAAGGCGGAGTTTCTATAAATGCCATGAAAGGAGGCTCGATGGGAACCATTTTGGGAAGTGATTTTGAATATTACGACGACATAAAAGACGAAAGCCACCGTATTATTGACGAGGATGGCTATTACAACGTAACATCATCTTCGGCAGAAGTTATTGGCGATGCCAACCCGGATTGGACAGCTGGTTTAAGAAACAGCTTTTCGTACAAAAACATAAGGCTTAGTTTTTTAATTGATTGGAAACATGGCGGAGATGTATTTTCGTTGGACCAATGGTATGCTTCGGCAACAGGTTTGTACCAAAGCAGTGTTGGAGATAATGACCTGGGCAACCCTATTCGTAGCTACGTTGCCGATGGAGGTGGTGCTATTTTAAAAGGAGTTTCGGAAGATGGTAGCGAAAATACCGTTCGTTCCGATGGCTTTGGTACGTATTACACCCCAATTGGATCGGCCTATGCTCCCAACAAATTGTATGTTTACGATGCCAGCTATATCAAACTAAGAGAATTGTCGATTACTTACACTCTGCCAAGGTCGCTGTTTGAGGATAACTTTATTAGCGATGTTTCTGTGGCATTTGTGGGTAGCAATTTATGGATTATTCATAAAAACCTTCCTTATTCCGATCCCGAAACATCACAGGGGGCTGGAACAATTCAAGGATGGCAAAGTGGTGTAATGCCATCAACCAGAAATCTGGGTTTCACATTAAATGTTAACTTTTAATTATTACAACAATGAGGACGAAAAAATTATACACACTTGTATTGCTTCTGGGACTGTTGTTTTCGTGTACAGATGATTTTACGGAAATGAACACGGACGAAACCAGCCCATCAGAAGTAGATGCTGAAGTATTGGTGACCAATGCTCAAATTGAAATAGTAGACCAGATATCGAGTACAAATGTGAACTATAATATCTGGAAGCTAATGGCACAGTATTGGACAGAGCGCTCTTATACTGACGAGGCCAACTATTACATCACCAGCCGCGAAATTCCCGAACAAATATTCAGAGTTTATTATGCGGCTCTTTATGATTTGCAAGATGCTTATGAATCGATTGAAGCAGAAGAGCTTTCTGAGCCTAATTTGGCGTACAAAGAAGCCTCGCAGGCTAATCAGCTGGCAATTATCGACTTGCTAAATATATTTGTTTACCAACGCTTGGTCGATATTTTTGGCGATGTTCCTTACTCGGAAGCACTGGATATTGAAAATTATACACCCGTTTACGACGATGCCGAAACCATTTACAAAGATTTGATTTCGCGTGCCGAATCGGCAGTTGCTTCGCTCGACGAGTCGGGAGATAGTTTTGATAACCCCGAAGCTGACCTTATTTACAGTGGAGATATTGCTTCGTGGAAAGCTTTTGGTAATGCTTTGTTGGTAAAACTGGGGATTACCATTGCTGATGTCTTGCCCGAGTTGGCACAATCTACGGTTGAAAGCGCTTATGGTGGGGTTTTTGAAAGCCAGGACGAAAGTGCATTTTTCCCCTACCAAACCAGTGGCTACACCAACGAATTATACGACGATTTAGTGGCTAGCGGACGACACGATTTTATTATTCCAAGCGGAATATTCGAATTCATGGATTCCATTGCCGATCCGCGTGTCGACAATTATTTCGACAACTTAACAGGAACTACTGTAGATTATGGATACGCTGGCGGTTCGTACGATGCCAATGTTCACTACGACGAGCAACTGGAAGAACCCGACTTCCCAGGTTTGATCTTAACCTACGATGAGGTACAGTTTTATCTTGCGGAAGCAGCAGCCCGCGGATGGAGTGTTGGTTCTTCTGCTGAAGAATATTACAACGCCGGAGTTACCGCTGCTATTATTCAGTGGGGAGGCACCGCCGAAGAGGCTTCCAGTTATCTGGAATCGCAATCGTATTCTTCCTACTCGACCTGGAAAGAAGCAATTGGGACACAAGGATGGCTGGCCATGTACACCCGTGGATTTGTAGGATACACTTTCTGGCGAAGATTAGATTTCTCTGTTGTATTTGTAATGCCTCCATATCCGCCAACAGGGGTTAGCGAAATTCCTGTTCGTTTTACTTATCCTAGTAACGAACAAAAATATAATGCAACAAATTATGCCAATGCAGCTTCGGCAATTGGCGGAGATGAAATGTCAACAAAAATATTTTGGGATATAAATTAGTCTCTCGTTAGTAATTTATAAAAAGAGGTTGGCATTTGTTTGTCAGCCTTTTTTTTGTTTGCCTCGCATGCAAACTAATCCGTCAGTTTGAAAGAAAACTGAGTCGCCTAATCGGAGGGAAGACAATACGAAGCCAAGTGCGTTGTTGGCAACGGCAGGGTGTGAAGGAAGGCTTAGTAAGTTAGCGGAA
>JBFHFE010000025.1:0-82694 GCA_041583785.1 Draconibacterium sp.
CGAACAATTTATAGTGTAGTGAAAAACAAAGAACCATACACTTTGGACTACATATGTCCAGACCCGAGAGAATTAAAAAATAGTAACAGCTCCTCTAAAAAAGTGGCTTAATAATTTGTAATTTATTAGAGTATATGAAAATAATTATTGAATTACAACCACCCAATCCAAATCAGTATCAGCCGGTGGATTTCCTACACTTTGCGAACCTAAGCCGGCAATTTCGTTAAGCGATCCGGTTTCAAGCTCTCCCCCAGAGCGTGGATTAAACCATTTTACCGAAAAAGACTTATTGCCTTTCAAATTAAGTTTGGCATTTTTTGTTCCCATAGGTAAATACGCGATATATATTTCACCCGGTTTAGCCAAACACCAGGCATCTTTCACATTTACTAATTCATCCATACATTTCATTTCTTCCAAAGGGAATTGTTGCAAAAACTGAGTGGCAATGGAACTTTGTTTCCACCAGTTATCGCGGCTACGGAAATCTTCGAGGTTTAAATCGTTGTGCGGATAACGATATCCAGAATACCACTCCACACCTCCAGCTCCGGCGAGCAATGCTCCCCACAAACACTGGTGGCGAATAGTGTCGTGTTTGGCATCGTGAGAATCGGGCATAACACCTTTGTGTGCCGGGCCAATTTCGTCGAGATTTACCAACCAAGGTTTTCCGGCTTTTTCCGATTCGTCGATCCATTTTTTCACGCGTTCGTGCACTCTGTATGGGTTGCTAATCTGCATCGACGGGCCATCCAAATCTTCGAAGCCCAACAAGGGCTCCAAATACAAGTCCTGATGATGGTCGTTAGCATGCGTGTGCAATACCACATTGCAAGGATACGGATTAACGGCTTTTATGTAGCTGGCCATGTCTTTTCGCTGCTTGTCGGTTTGGCCAATTGGCGACCAGTTGGTTGCACCGTTTTCTTCGCCTAAATTCCATGTTAACGCCAAATGATGCCCAAAACGGGCTACCAGCTCACGCAAATATAATTTCCGCTGAACACCGGTGTGCCCCATGTCGAGCAAACACTCATTTTCGGTTTCCTGCAAAACAAAATGCGCCATTATCCCCTGGCTTTCCATGTAATCGAAAAGCGCTTCCCACTGGTCGAGTTTGCTGCAATCGAAGCGATAGCGTTCATTATAATCGTTGTATGGCCACACATCTTTCCCATCGCCAATAATGTTCATGGTTAACATGTACACCGAATTTACACTTACAGAATGCAGGTAATTAATCGCTCCGATAATACCTTTCCCTTTACCATTCTGCCAGGTTGGATTACCCGCTTTCCAATCGGCGATATGTGGTTCATATTTATGAATCCCTTTTTTAGGGTCAGCTTCACCTTCGCTCACCTTCGTTTTCAAAGTAAAGCGGAGCGTTTGGTCAAACTCATGGTAAGCTAAAAAGTTTTCAGGACTATCGGTTCCATTTTTAATCCAGAGTTCATTGCTGTTCTGAAATTTAAAGTACCCTTTTCCTCCGTTTACAATACGGCCTTTTGCGCGAAAATCGTCACCTGTTTTATCTGAGGCTGTAATTTCAATTGTTCCTTCTGCTTCTTCTAAATCAACTGCTTCTCCCAATTCTTCTCCATCGATTACCGCAATATTTTTTCCTTTCCGAAATGAAATTTGGTAGCTCCACGTGCCCACTTCATCGGGGCGAAAAAGGACTTTCCAAACATTGCCTTCTTCAGCAGAGCTTTCACCGGCACTTCCATCAGCTGCATAATAGCCGGGAACAGTTAACACTTTATTTCCTTTGGTAAAGGTAGCTTCAAGTTTATAATCCAGGAAAGGATTTTCTTTTGCCCATTCTGATGTTTCAGGACCATTTATTACCAGTGCTACTTTGTGCCATTGTTTAAGCTCTCCTTCAACTTTAACTCCTTTTCGTTTAGTTGGAGCCTGGCATGTAACTATTAATAAAACAAGTACAATAAGGATTAGATTTTTCATGTTTAGTTTAAATTTGTGTCATTTCGAGCATGTTACCTTTAAAAAGGTATCTTTTAAATTAGAGAATAACGCGATTAATATTCAGTAAAATTTTAATAAACGGGAGTAGTTTTGACAATAGGATTTACATCAATCGTACGAAATTCAACCTCGGTACCTTCGGCTTGAATGGCAATTTTACCTTTGCTGGCAGTACAATTGTAGCCGTAATTTACAAGGTCGTTGTTTACCCAAACTTTTATAGTATCGGCAACGCACTCTATTTTCATGGTGTTCCATTCGCCTAAGGGATTTTCCGAGCCATCGGTAAGATTTATAATCCGTCGTTTTTTCCCTTCTGTAATTCCCCACTCTTCTTTTGGGCCACGACGTTCGAGCATGTTGGGCACCTCAATATCTTCAACAATACACCAAAAATCGCCTGCCTCGTTATGTTGCATTTGAACTTCGAGCGACTTAGGAAACATTTTGTACAAAGCCCGTGGAGTGGATGCGTGAACCAGAACACCGCAATTTCCGGGTTTTGCTACAAACCGGTATTCTACTTGCAAACAGTAATTCTGAAAAACAGAATCGCTTATTAAGTGGCCGCGCGGCTCTCCCATACTTACCAGTAAGGAATCGCGTACGATAAACGATTTCTCAATATTCTGATTAGTATCAGCTTCAGGGACATCGGAATGCCAGCCGCTTAAATCAACTCCGTTGAAAAGTTGCTGCGATTGAGCTACAAATGAGTTACATGCAACAAGTGCTGCAAAAATTGCTACGTTTAAAATTTTAGTTTTCATATGTTTATAGTTGTGTGTGGTAACAGACAGAACACCCCTTTATAACGAATTTAGTAGGTATAATAATTTCTCTCATGGTCGTTTTATTGGTTCATTTTTTGAATCAGCCCGAATAAAATAATTATGCAATGTGCGGCTGCATTACTGTTAAGAATTCAACTCCGCAAATTATAATTCGCTGTCTTTCTTCTTCGAAAAGACCGCGACATTACTTAACAAAGTTATCAGCCCATTTAATGTATTGTTCCCAATCATAATCCGTTACATCGTGTTTTCCTGAGCGAATGTGGTAGGCAACAGTATTTTGGATGGGTTGGTTTACTTCCGGCATTTCAGTCTGCGTAATGCCTTTTTTGCCGTACAATTTATATACCGGACTGGCATACAAGGCCGAAAGAAACTCTCCTTTGGGGTCGGACCAAAGATCTTCTTCAGCACTGGCAATGTAAACAGGACGGGGTGCAATAAGTGATATCAACTGATGTTGATCGACTGGCAATGCTTCCTCGTTTTTGCTGTAATATCTAAAATTCTTGCAAAACCAATGTGGAAAAGCACGGTTAATACGCCACACTGTTTCGCCAAACCTGCGTTTTGAAAGAGCTGCACCGCCACAACCTGAATTGTTAGAAATTACACCGGCAAAACGTTCGTCCTGTGCACCTGCCCATAGAGCAGTTTTTCCCAGGCGCGAATGGCCAAATACAATTACCTTCGATTCATCAACGTCACTATCCTTTTCAAAATAATCCATGGCACGACTCAAACCCCATGACCAGGCTGAAATAGCTCCCCATTCGTTATTGGCGGGTTGCTGCTGGTCGTCGACGTATAAAAGCGGATGAACCCCATCGGAAAACTCATCTCGATCGGGATCTATTTCTCCGTAAAAAATAACCGCTAAACCATAACCGGCCTTTATCATTTTATTTATTGCCCATCGATTCGAACATGCACCACGTGATTGTTCGGTAAGTTGGTTATTCACAATTCCTATGGATGGATTATTAAGCACCCACGCTCCCGAAATAATAAGATCCACATCATTGCTTACAGCATGGTTTCCATAAAAATCATAACCAACAAACAGGGGCACTTTTTCAAGCCCTTTAGGCAGATACATTAATATTTTAAAGTGTAAATGCTTACCATTACCTTCAAACATTAATTCAACCTGTTTTCGCTTTGCAATTCCTCCAAGAGCGTTATTATTTTCTTCCACTACTTCAAACGAAGCAATTTCCAATTTCCCCGGAACTTCACCATAAATGTTCTGGGTAAAAAAATCAAGCAACTCAGGCCGGCGTTTATTTTCCCATTGTTTAACATTTCGAATTTTTTTCCCTTTAAATGTTTTTAAAGGATCGGGGAGTTTAAACACAGGAACTTTACTTTCGTCGTAGTTAGGTTCGTATTGTGCAAATACATTTTGAAACAGGAGAACAGAAATTAATATAAGAATGAGCCTCATATGATAGTCGGAATATGGTTTAAACCGTAAATATACTTTTAAAATTATCGATTTAAAAATATAACCAGCCAATTACTGTCTGTTTAAAAGGAAAGGGATTTCTTTCTTCCCATCCCTTAATACGGGCTTTTCAATAAATTCAAAACATTTTAATTCAACAATTCAATTTTGTTTATCTGCTGAATTTCGAACCCACTTTTCGGCCTGGGATAAAGTTAACCCGTATTATAGAATAGCTCTTCGTTATTAAAGCTAATACCGAATTTAATGGAATAATTGTGGGTTTTTGAATTTCACCAAATTTCACATAAAACACTCCAAAATTTCTGCGCTTATCCCGACTTTTCTTGCAGCAGGCAAAATAGTGGTGTTTAAAAATTTTGTACCAAATTCGACTAAAATTTAGCGGAAACCAAGTGAATATTTTTTGTCGTTCTCGGGTTAATGTTACTTTTCAGATTGAACGTTTGCAGAATATGAAAATTTAGAAACCAGCTCTTCGGTAGAATAATATCCGGTGTGTCTAAAAAATTCTTTACCCTCGCTGTTTAATAATACTTGTGTTGGAATTGCTGCAATGCCGAAAAGTTTCATTAGGTTTTGACTTTCCGGCTCTAAAACATTCAAGAAAACAACACGTACCCGCTTCGGGTATTTCAAACTTATTTCCTCCAATACTCTTTCCATTCGTTTACAGGCAGAACAACCAGTAGCACCAAATTCGAGAAAGGTAATTTCGAAGTTTAAGCCATTTTCTGAGTAGTTGTAAAGCGAATCAACCAAGGCATTGCCCGAAAGCTTTATTTCGCCGGAAGCTTGCTTTTGCATCATCACCGAAAGATAATTATTCAGATTGTCCTTCATTAAAAAGCCGCTAATAAGCAATGCAAAAAACAAGATAAAAGTTAACCACGACAGCACTTTTTTAACCATTCGTTAGGGTTTTATTTTTTAAAACAAGCCCATAAGCCCGTTATGATAAATTTCTAAAATTTGTTTTTCATCTTCGCAAATGAGTTTTACGGGGATAAGGTCGATTACTTCATTGCCGGTTAAGCCTGAACGGTAGAACAAATTAACGGCAGCCAGTAAGCTTTGCTCAATAGCATCTTTGCTTTCTCCTTCGTTCAAGCCCATTTGCACAGCAAGGTTCTGCATTTTCTTTCAGATTTTATTAATTTTATCTTATTATAATTGTTTATTTTTTATGGCATCAGATAGAACTCGCCAGATTGAATAGTTCGCCTTTATGTGAAAATTTTCCCATGCTCGTTTCTGCTAAAAATTAGTAGAATATGAGGCAGGATTTAAGGTCGAACCCGGGTTATTACATTACATAATTAAAGATGAAACCAACGGTGACTATCCCAACAGCTACAATGCCAATAAATGAGGCTATTAATTGCCATTTAAGTACCTTTTTTAAAATGATTATTTCGGGTAGCGACAAAGCAATTACCGACATCATAAATGCCAAAGCCGTTCCTAACGAAATTCCTTTTTCGATTAAAACACTTACAATAGGAATAATTCCAGCCGCGTTTGAATACATTGGAATACCTATTAAAATGGCCAGTGGCACGCCATACCAGTTATCATTTCCAAGAAGCGAGCCAAGAAAATCTTCAGGCACATAACCATGCGCTCCTGCGCCAATGGCTATACCAATAATAATGTAAATCCATATTTTACCCACGATTTCTTTTACCGATTCGTAGCCCTTTTGTATGCGCTCGTAAAAGGTAATTTGTTCATCTGCTTCACTCTCGTGTGCAGCCTTTACTTTGTACACCCAATCGGCAACGTATTTCTCCATTTTCAATTTACCAATTATCCAGCCCGATAAAATAGCTATTGCAAGCCCTGTTCCCACATAAATAAGAGCCACTTCCCAACCGAATAGGCCCACCAGCAGCACCAGTGCCACCTCGTTAATCATGGGGGCAGCTATTAAAAACGAAAAGGTAACGCCAATGGGTATACCGGCTTCAACAAAACCTAAAAATAAAGGAATAGCCGAACAAGAACAAAATGGAGTGACAATGCCCAATAAGGCCGCCAATATATTTCCGGAAAACAAAGATTTACCTTCGAGGACTTTTCGCGTTTTCTCAGTGGTAAAATAACTTCTGAGAATGCCAACTCCAAAAATAATCAGAACCAAAAGAAGCATCACCTTTGGCACTTCAAAAATAAAGAATCGTAAAGTTTCGGTCAGATGAGTATCTGGTTTCATCAAAAACACATCATCAATCAAAAAATCGGCCATCGGCTGAAGGTTCCAATAAACCAATATCCACAGAGGTAACAGGATGGAAGGAATTAACCATCCATTCATGGTATGATTCAATGCATTTACTTTTTCTCTCATCATTTCATCTTATTAAAATTGTTTGTTTTCTAAGGAATAAGATGGAACTCGCATGATTTTAATAAATCGCCTGTGTGTGAATATTTCTCATGCTCGTTTCATTTGTTCATTTCGTAAAAACACGAACGTCAACGATAAATTTTTTTAGAAATAAATTGTAATAATGTAATACACCCCAACAACAATAAATAACACAGCAATAATCCGCCTAAACCAAAGTTCGAAGCTTTTTAGTTTATTGTAAACATTACCAATTGAACCTACGCTGAAAGCAATAAGCCAGGCAAAAATTATAACCGGAATTCCGGTGGCAATGGCAAAAAACAGGGGCAAATACAAACCGCTGGCACTGCTAATCGTCATTGGCATGAGCATCCCAAAATACAATACGCCAGAGTAAGGGCAAAAGGCCAGAGCGAAAACAATGCCGAGTAACAGAACACCCCAAAATCCACTGTTCGATTTGTTCTCCATTTTTTCGGTTAACGATCCAATTCCAGGAATTTTGAGTTTTAAGATGCCAAGCATAAACAAACCGATAATTATTAAAAGTGGTCCCAGCAATTTTTCGCCCCATTTTTGAAAAAATCCGGCGAACTCGAACTGACTGGCCCCGAAAAAGAAGAGTAAACCAATGGATGTGTATGAGATTGCACGTCCTAAGGTATAAACCAAGCCATTGACAAAAACTTTACGCTGGCTTACAATATCTTTACTAATAAAGCCAATTGCTGTTATGTTGGTTGCCAATGGGCAGGGACTTATGGCAGTCATAAGCCCCAGAATAAATGCCGTAAAGATTGGAAACTGCGAAGTTTCCAGAAAATTTTGTAATATCTCCATGCTTACATCATTGAATCGATGGTAGATTTCAGTTTGCTTTTTAATTTATCAGGATTAGTTCGGGCATTTAAAAAGGCATCGTTGGTTAAGTCCACTTTTTTATCGCCATTAACAATTAAAAGAGCTGTTCCACTTATCTTATATTTCTCTATCAGGTTATTGTCCTTTTCGGTTTCTATATTAAGTGATTCAAAAGAAACTTTATCGCCATAATACTCCTTAATAGCATCTTTCGATACAGCTTCAACAGCCTGGCAAGTGGCACATCGCCTGGTTGCGTGAAAATAATAGGCTTTAACTTCACTCGATTTTGGGCTGTCGGCACAAACTACTTCCGAACAACTTGAACTACATGCCTTCGAGCCACTACAACACTGTGCTGAAACAGCTACTATTCCTACAAAAAGGAGAAAACTTAAGGTGCTAATTAATTTTTTCATCTAATTAAATTTTTTTGTTTTTTAAGGTATAAGATGAAACTCTCATGATTTTAATAATCACCTATTTGTGAATATTTCTCATGTTCGTTTCATTTGTTTAAAGTTGTTTATTTATTGTACAAACATAATTCGCATGTATCATCGTCTTGCATTAAATCCGTAACTAACAAGACAATTTCATCTCGAAATTTTTACCAATAATTTATTTTGTTAATAATTTTGAAATTTCACTAACAGAAGGCACTTTACCTTTTACTACAACTTTTCCGTCGATAACTAATGCAGGAGTGGTCATTACCCCCGACTGCATAATTTCAACAATATCTTCCACTTTTGTAACCGTAGCATTCACCCCGGTTTTTTCAACAGCTTCTTTAGTAACTTTTTCAAGAGCCTTACATTTGGCACATCCTGTTCCCAATACTTTTATCTCCATGTTTGCAATTTTCAAATTTTTTAAATCCATTTTATTTATATTGTTATTCGCCATTCGCAAAACAACGAACATCGTTTGTAAATTTTTTTTTAAATCCTCATTAACTGTTGAAAGAGTTGCTGCGCCTCTTCCCAGTTTTCTCTATTAATACAATATTTTATCCGGGGCGATTCGATTTCGCCTTGAATTAATCCTGCGTCTTTTAATTCTTTTAGGTGTTGCGATAAGGTTGACTTTGCTATTGGCAGTTCATCGCTTAAATCTCCACTGTAGCAACAGCTTTTATTCGAAAGCAATTCCAAAACATACATCCGAACAGGATGCCCCATTGCCTTGGCGTACCGTGCAGCCCTAATATGTTTCTCTGTCATGACCGATTTTCCACTCATACTGTTCGTAAATTTGCGAACAAATATAACTACTTTTTTTATGACGCCACACACTTCGCTTTTTTTTTTAGCGATGAGCCCTCTTTTTTTGAAGGTGAAACGATAAATAAATTATCTCCGCGAAATAGAAATATTACCTTTAACTCTTCGCGCCATAAGATACAGATTAGCAATTTTATGTCACTGCACTATTGTTTGTTAATTGCAAACCGGCGCAACTGCGATTACATCGAAAATTTTAACTCCGCAAACAACTGTTCAAGCTCTTCTATCAGAGCTGAATGCGAGCCCGAAAAATTATTGAACATGAAGGAAAACACAAGAGTTTTCCCTGAATCGGCTTTCAGATACCCCGAATAACAACGCACACGTGTCATCGAACCACTTTTTGCTTCCAGAGTATTTCCGGGAAACAGGTCTTTATCGAAACGCTTTAAAGTCCCTTCGCCGGCATTGGGCAACGAATTTACAAATGCCTCGTTATGCGACATATATCGAAGTAGTTGGGTGAAAAATATTGGAGAAACACAATCGAAATGCGACAAGCCACTACCATCTTCCATAAAAAGATATTTGGTTGATATACCTTTCGACTCCCATAATTCTTTCACAATTTCAATGGCATCCTGACGCTTACCCAAGCCATTTTCCTCCACAGCCAATTGTTTCAGAAAATGCTCAGCAAAGAGGTTTACACTTTCGTGGTTAAGCACTTCTGCAATTTCAGCAAGAGTAGGCGATTCCTGAATAAAAACCGTCTCAACGTCCTTCATTTTTACATTCTCAACACTTATTTCGCCTGAGACAAAAACACCATTGTTAGCCAGGGCTTGCAGAAATTCGTGCGCCATAATTTCTTCTGGCTGATGAATGGCTGCTTTAATGGTAAACGCCTCACGGTTTCGTGGAATTGTACCACGAATAACCCGTTTTTTGTCAAACGGTCCTCCAAAAACATAGGCATTATCCACATTATCATCTGCCGCCAACACTTCATTTTCGATGGTCATTCCTTCAATTTTTGGAGACACTGCAATAACCTTTGTTGGTTTGCCTGCTTTTTTAGGCGACGAAAAAGTAATGCGAAACATATTGTCGTAAATGGAAAAAGCACTGGGACCTACTCCATAATAATTTCCAATATCGCCCCAAATCCAGGTATCCGGAACTTTTTCTGTATCGTAAACCGATCCATCTAAAATCAGTTTGCCATTAATCTTTTTTATGCCTGCATTTTTTAACGCAAGCACCCATTTGTTCAGAAAATCAATGTAGTGATTCTGAAAATATTCGGATCCCAATGCCGGATCGGCACCTCCAACGATTACCAGGTCACCGTTTAGTACGCCATTTTTATCCACTTTCCCGGTATAACCAATTTTTGTTTCAAAACGATAATCTGCCCCCAGAATTTCCAAAGCCGTTGCCGTAGAAATCAATTTCATAGTCGATGCCGGTGCCAGCAATTTTTCCTGATTCAAACCAAATAAAACATCACCGGTGGCTAAATCCATTACATTCATCCCAACCAAGGCATTTTCATAGTCGGGTTTCTGTAACAACTGTTGTACTGCTTTTTCGAAGGATTGCTGTCCAAAAACCTTTATAACAAAAACAAGAGAAAGGGCCAGAAGAAAATATCGTTTGTTCATTTTTACTACATTTGAATGCCTAAAAATAATAGAATGTTTTAGTTTATGTTTAATCGAGGTTTCAATTCTCGCCGCGAACAAACAAAATGTTAATTTTAAAGAAATGCTACGAACAATTTTAATAGTGGGTACAGGAGGTTTTATCGGAAGTGCAATGCGTTACCTTGTTCAGCTTTTAGTGGAAAAAGAATTAAGCTCTACTTTCCCATGGGGAACCTTTATTGCAAATATTGCCGGAAGTTTTATTATTGGTGTAGTTTTCGCTCTTGCTCAAAAAGGAAATATTTTAAATGCCGAATGGCGTATGTTTCTTGCTGTGGGTATTTGCGGAGGCTTTACTACTTTTTCGTCGTTTGCCTTCAATAATTTGATTATGTTAAAAGATCAGGCCTACGGACAGTTTATCTGGAACGTTGGAGGCAGTTTAATCTTTGGTTTGCTAGCTGTTTATTTAGGAATGATTTTGGTTCGATGGGTACTTTAAAAACAGGAAATAAGCATTCAATATTAGGTAAACAATAAAAAAACTAACCTGCAACTTTTAATAATACCCAATTGCATTTAACCCAATATTCTATTATGCAGAATTGAAATGACAATAAAGAAACTAAACCTCATGCTGAAAGTTAATGAATATTTAAAATATACATCTCTCTATCGGAATAGCTCCAAACTAATGAGAGATACAAACTTGCACTTATAAGTTCCTGTATTTTTTTATATTAAAAATCTGTTTTATTAAAATTTAAAATAGGTCAATGTTAAAGCTCAACTTATTTATTCATCTTTGATACAACGAACACTAAATCCAAACTGATTAATTAGATGATTCCACATTCTGGCATCACTGTAACGAAATCCCATGGTACACCACCAGGCATAACCAGTAGTACGCTCAGTTGCACTCCACCAGTAACCGTATCCCCCAAGATCACCATATGTTCCAATAACGTTATAAAGCTGCCCGTTAGGAATTCTATAGCCTCCTGGAAGAGCAGTGTAACCAGTCTCATTAGTTGCATCCACATTCGGACTAAACCAGTGAGTAAAACCTGCTTCTTTGAGCTTACCTCCCGCAAGAACCTGACCTCCAAGATATGAAATTAATTCAGACCATTCAGCATATGTCGGTATATGCCAACCAAGAGGAGCAAGTTTCGAAGAATTAACAGTGTACCAGTTATATAGAGCTCCATAAATTTGACCATAAGTGGCTTCATCATTTCGGTACCAACAATAACCAGGAGAAGTTAAACTACTCCAATCATCAATATTTTCTACTAATGGAATTGCAGAACCATCATTGTATAGAATGGAACTCAAGTTCTCAGCCATCCAAATTTGTTCACCAATTCTAACCCATTTATACTCGTTTCCATCACGTTCATCAACAAAAGTTCCTTCTGGGCCGGCAAATGGATCAACAATTATGCCTTCAATCCAGATTTCCAAAATCGAACCAGGTTTCCCTCTTACTTCAACTTCTAACATCGATTGTTCGGTTAAATTACAAAGTTCAATGCAGTACAAATTTTCTTTGTTATTAAAATCTCGAGGATCCAGTACGACATCATCATCTACTTTAACAACGGCACTTGATACGTAATTTCCAGTTTCTCCCCCATTATTTACATACATAATAAAACAGTCTTCCCAATCACCTAAATCAGGGTTACCAATCAACAAGCTTTCAGTAAAAGGTTTTTCTTTATCCCCTATAAATTGATGGGATTCAATGTAAACTGAATATTCAAGAGCGTCTTCAATTTCAGCTGATTTTAGCAAAATAGAATCAGTAGTTCCTTCAAAGAATTGTTCATCCTCTTTTTGGCAAGAGACGATGAACAAAATAATCCATAAAAATAGAATACTTCGTTTCATGACTTTTGATTTTTAATAAGAATTTGATATAATAATCTGAGACAGTTTGGCTCATAATAAATGAACAGAGAAAGTTGAGGATAAAGAACGAGCAAAGCATGCTTTCAAAATTAGTTTAACAACAAAAAGCATTATGTTGCTTAGTGCTGATATTCAATAAGTTACAGCATAATAAACAATAAAACAAGAATTTCATGTTAAATCTTCTGATGAAATCTTTTATGATTGAAGTAGTATTTTCTTAATATCTATTTTTATTTAGAAGAAAATCTGCAACACCCATAAAATAAGTTCTCCCCTCTGCAAAACATTCTGAATATCTAGCAGTTTACATTAACAATAAACCTGCCCCCACTATTTTTCCACATCTTCTATAAAAACTTTATTAATTCTGTTTTAGATCTCTGATTTAAACAATTACAAGATTTTTTTGAAACTTCTTATTCGTTTTTTATGTAAAAATTGGTAGTTCTTCATAGTTTTATCTAAAACCTATTGCCATGAATACAACAGAAAAAACAGGAATCCTAAAAATTTACGTAGGCGAATCGGATAAAATAAACGGCCGTATTTTATTTGAAGAAATAGTTTTTGAAGCAAGGAATGAAGGGATGGCAGGAGCGACTGTTTACAGAGGTATCATGTCGTTTGGAGCCAGCCACTCTATCAACACTATGAAAATATTTGCCTTGTCGAGCGACTTACCCGTTATCATTGAAATCATTGATGAAATTGAAAAGCTGGATAAATTCACAGAAAAAGTAAACAAGCTAATTACACTTGGCAAAAAAGGAGGCTTAATAACCTTTCAGGAAGTAAGCGTGGTTACTTATAAAAAAGGAGACAAGTACCGCGAAAAATTTATTTAACGATTTGAAAAAAGTAAAGGCAGAGACAAAGGCAGGGAAAGAGTTGAGAGAAATAAACAAAGCTTAATTACTGTATATCACACTCTTTCACTCATCATCCAAATTCTGCGAACCTTGCTCTCCTGCCAATTTTATTCTAATATGCCGCATTAATGTGCTGATTATTTTTTCGTTTGTTTAAGGCCGTATAAACGAAAAATAATCAATTTACATGCGGCATTTTCTGGTCAGTTTGTTCTAACACCAATATGCAGACGATAATTTGGAGTCAACCCCATTTTTTCATTCCTACCTGAGAATTATCCTGTTTTTTACAAACTAATCTGACTAAATTATTATGCAAACAAAACTTACTAATTATGACAAAAAAACGTATAATTATCATCGGTGCTGCCGGACGGGATTTTCATAATTTCAATACCTATTTCAGAGACAACAGCAATTATGATGTAGTAGCTTTTACTGCCGCTCAAATTCCTGACATAGAAGACCGCAGATACCCTTTTCAGCTGGCCGGAAGCTTGTACCCTGAAGGTATCCCCATTTATTCGCAGGCTGAACTTGAGACCTTGATAAAAGAACTCCGGGTTGATATCTGTGTATTTTCGTACAGCGATGTTACCAACCAGTATGTGATGCGGTTAAGTGCTGCCGTGAATGCCGCGGGGGCAGATTTTATGCTGCTTAGCCCAAAACATACCATGGTAAAAAGTAGCAAACCGGTAATTTCGGTTTGTGCAACGCGTACCGGATGCGGAAAAAGCCAAACCAGCCGGAAGATAGTGCAGGAATTGATGGCAAAAGGGCTCAAAGTAGTTGCCATTCGCCATCCCATGCCTTATGGAAACCTGGTTGAACAAAAAGTTCAGCGTTTTGCCACAATTAAAGACCTCGAAAAGCACAATTGTACCATCGAAGAAATGGAGGAATATGAACCGCATGTTACACGAGGCAATGTAATTTATGCAGGTATCGACTATGAAGCAATTTTACGTGCAGCCGAGAATGACCCCGACGGTTGCGACATCATTCTTTGGGATGGAGGAAATAACGACTTCTCATTTTACACGCCTGATTTACTTATTGTTGTTGCCGATCCACACCGGGCAGGAGCCGAGTTGACCTATTATCCGAGCGAAGTAAATTTATTAAATGCTGATGTAGTTATTATTAATAAAATGGAAACGGCAGAGCCCGAAAAAATACAACTTATTCGTGATAACATAGCAATGGTTAATCCCGAAGCTATTGTGATTGATGGAGCCAGCCCTGTTTCAGTTGAAAATCCGGAAGTTATTACCGGCAAACGTGTTTTGGTTGTAGAAGATGGCCCAACGCTCACGCATGGAGAAATGAAGATTGGTGCAGGCACGGTTGCAGCACAAAAATATGGCGCGTCGGCTTTGATCGATCCAAGACCTTATGCCGTAGGGAAGTTGGCAAAAACATTTCGTATTTATCCAAATATAGGAACCTTACTACCAGCAATGGGTTATGGCGACGAGCAGGTGAAAGACCTTGAGACAACCATTAATGCCACCGACTGCGATTCGGTAATTATTGCAACTCCCATAGACTTAAACCGAATTATAACAATTAACAAGCCAAGTACAAGAGTGTTGTACGACCTGGAAGAAATTGGTTATCCCAAGTTGTCGAATATTTTAGATGAATTTGTGGCTAAATTTGTAAAGTAATTCAAGCTCTGTATTTATCTTAAGCCTGAACAGCGAGGTTTAAGCCTACGTGATAATGGAATTTAAAATTCGCACCACAACATAAAAAAACCGCTTTTCGTTTGAAAAGCGGTTTTAATATTTTAATAGAATGGAAGATTGAATCTTCCTGAATAAAAGTGGTCTGTGAACCAATTATCCCTATTTCTTGTAGATTTTTTTGTAACCGTAGATTGCGCTTGCACCCAATTCCTCTTCAATACGAAGTAATTGGTTGTATTTTGCCATACGATCTGAACGGCTCAAAGAACCTGTTTTAATCTGACCTGAGTTAGTAGCAACTGCAATGTCGGCAATTGTTGAATCTTCAGTTTCGCCTGAACGGTGTGAAGTTACAGAAGTGTAACCTGCACGGTGTGCCATTTCAATTGCATCTAAAGTTTCGGTTAAAGTACCAATTTGGTTTACTTTAATCAGAATTGAATTTGCAGCATTCAACTCGATACCTTTTTGCAGGTACTCAACATTTGTTACGAAAAGGTCGTCACCAACTAATTGACATTTGTCACCAATTGCAGCGTTCAGTTTTACCCATCCGTCCCAGTCGCCTTCGTCCATACCGTCTTCGATTGAATCGATAGGGAATTTAGCAACCAATTCAGCTAAATAAGCAGCTTGCTCTGCCTGATTACGTTTTGCACCGGTTTCACCTTCAAATTTGGCGTAGTTGTATACTCCATCTTCGTAGAATTCTGATGCGGCACAGTCAAGAGCAATAGAAACATCACCACCGTCTTCGGCACGACCTGGTTTGTAACCAGCTAATTCAATTGCTTTAATAATGCTGTTTAATGCATCTTCAGTACCATCTAATGCAGGAGCGAAACCACCTTCGTCGCCAACAGCAGTTGAAAGGTTACGATCGTGCAATACTTTTTTCAACGAGTGGAATACCTCGGCACCCATACGTAAACCTTCGCGGAAAGAAGGAGCGCCAATTGGGCGAATCATGAATTCCTGGAATGCGATAGGAGCATCAGAGTGAGAACCACCGTTGATGATGTTCATCATAGGAACAGGCAATGTTTTTGCATTGGCTCCACCAATGTAGCGATATAAAGGAAGCTCACAGTACTCAGCAGCAGCTTTAGCAACAGCTAAAGAAACACCTAACATAGCATTAGCACCCAAATTCGATTTGGTTTTAGTACCGTCCATTTCCAGCATTTTGGTATCGATAGCTACCTGGTCAGTAGCATCCATTCCAATAACTTCTTTGGCTATAATTTCATTTACATTTTGAACAGCTTTTAAACAACCTTTACCCAGGTAACGGCCTTTGTCTCCATCACGCAATTCAAGTGCTTCGTTTTCGCCAGTTGATGCTCCCGAAGGAACAGCAGCACGGCCAAATGCACCACTTTCAAGTAATACTTCAACTTCTAAAGTTGGGTTACCACGAGAATCTAAAATCTCTCTTGCTTTTACGTCGCTAATTAACATTGTGAGTAGTTTTTATAAATTAAAATATAATTCTGTTATTTTCAGTGAATCAAGCTATTAATACCTGATTTTAAAAAAGCAGACCAAAGTTAGTAAAATATGGCATACGAAAACAGGGGGTGTATAACTGGTAGTGTATATTTGATGTTGGGTTAACTTTTGTTTTTAGGTTTGAGATATGGGAATTCCGAAGGTATAAACAAAAAGGCTAAACACAGAATATGCAGTGTCAATAAAACTATTTTTGGCTAAAACCGCTTCAAAACATACCATTACCTTAACCTATAAAGTTACTCTCCCGAATCTTATTCGAGACAAGTTGTAAGGAAGCCGGGTTTGCGTTTATTAAGCCGGGCCAAGACATTTTGCCTACTTCATCAATCCATCCACCCACGCGCAAATTTTTCGGAAATGTGTACCTTCCCAGTATATTTGTCCACAACCAGAGCATTGCCAAAATTTGCTACACATTTCAAAGGTATCTGCCGGAACTTTTCCTTTCACCATTTCTTTATGTGCAACTGTTAAATAGCCATTGCACGAAGAACACCGCGTAAAAGGCCGAATACTATTTTCTAACTGCAGTCGCTTAATCACCTCCCGGAGCTGCTCTTTTGGTTGAGTTTGTCGCACCCAGTAGCCGTGTGAAACAGCAGCATGTTTCAATACTCCTTTATCGCGGGTAAGAATAATACGTTTTTCGTGTACCGAGATCTCCACAATTTCATCGTCTTCCAAATCGTTTCGGAATAAGGTATCGAAGCCCAGCAAACGTAATTTTAGCGCAAGTTTTCCGAGGTTTACATCAACCACAAATCGGGGAATGCGAAGCGGTTCGGGGCGTAACTTTACAACTGGCAATATGTCAATGGTCTCAAAAACAGGGTACACCGAAACCCGCTCTCCACCTCTCAACCCAAAATTAAAATCAACCGATTTCCCATTAATCAAAACCAAATCTATTTCCACATGAGGAACCCCAATTGCTTCTATGGTATTTTTCACCGACGGAGTGCCGGTAAATTTATAACCAAACGGTTTCTTTTTCCATTCCCGGGGTAAAAAATCATTCAGTTCTTCGTAAAAACGAAAATAAGAGATCCGTTCAAGGGGTGCATGGCTGGTATTTATAACCTTTTGTGTACTCAATTTTATTGACGTTGCAATACGCTACCAAATATACAACCAAATTTTGTTTCGATACAAACTGGCTGCCCCTCCAAAACAAACAAGCCACATCCGGTTGAATGTGGCTTGTTTATAATTCTATTTTCAATCCCGAATCGCTTATAGTATTCGTCTTTAAATAGGTATTTTTGAGGTTTAAATTAATCGTTCACCTCAGTTTGATAATGGTTTTTCATGATTTTTTCATCAACCAATAGAGTCCTTTCACTCCAATTTTAATATCATCGAGCTTAAAGAGCACAAAAATCTTTTCGGTATAAGCAACAATTCCCCAACCAATTGCCAAATAATACATCCAGGTATAAAAGCCGAAAACGAACAGCACAAAAAAGAAAATACTTTGAATATAACCGGCAGAAACGGCAGAATACAAATGCAGTCCCGGAATTTTTCCGAAACGGGAAAAAGCAACAATGTAACTCAATATAAAAAGGCCAAAAAATACATACAGAATTAAAGCATGCGGTTCAATTTCGGCCCATTTAAAAACGAACAGCCCCAACACTGCCATGGCATACGTACAAATATCAGCCAGATTATCGAGCGCCGCTCCAAAATGGGTCTGCAGTTTAAAATAACGGGCAATATTTCCGTCTAATACATCACTAACAAGGCTAATACACAACAGCACAACAAACAGGCTTTCGCGCCCGGAAAGTGCAGCAAATAAAATTACAGGAAAAACCAATAAACGATATAGACTAATGAAATTGGGAACATTTACAATATTTTCTCCTTTGACGATAATTTTTTTCATAGCAATTCTTACTACTTTAATAAAATGTAAACCTAAAATTTAAGTTTGATACTTACAAAACGAAATCGGATTTCTTTTAAAATACTACTGCATAAGTTAGCCTGCCTTTTGCATTATCCTGCTTCCGTCGCGTTTATGAAAACCATTCAGAAAGTAATCAAGCATACGATGAACCGATTCGGCAGTAACTTCAGGCACCTCTTCCTTTATAATTTTATCCAGATTCGTGGTATCAAACGAAATATTCGTATCGATGTATGCACCGGTAAACGACATTCCTATGGACATAATTCGTTCGAGCGAATCCATATCTTCCTTTTTTAAATGCATATCGGCAACCAGGTTAACCGGCAAAAATTTGCTTATACTATTCAGGATATCGGCATTTTTTACCGAGCTTTTGGCAATTAAATTTAAAATTACCGGTACATTTTCGGTTTTAACGGCACTAATTAAATAAGTAACTACCGTATCAATTGGAATCAGATTTTGGGTAGATTCAGGATCTACTTTCAAACGAATGGTACTATTGGGATATTTATTGGCCAGATTCTGCACGCGTTTCGAGAAGTCGAAAATACCATAATCGGTTTTGGTAACGCCAGTTTTGTTGTTTCCAACCACCTGTGACAACCTTAGAATACAGGCATTTAATTTTTTTTCATCGATGTAACCTTTTATTACGTTTTCGGCATAACGTTTCGATTGTTCGTAGTAATTACGAAATTTATCAATTTCGGCATTTTCATAAAAACGCTCTTCGAATGCACCTTCTAGTTTACCACACGAATACGCGGTACTAACAAAAAAGAAACGCGATTTGTAGTTCGTATACTTTAAAAATGTATTTATCGAATTTGTTACCCCTTGCAAATTGGTACCAAAAATTTCTTCTTTTGATTTTATATCAAATTTTAAACTTGCAGCAAAATGGAAGTAATCAACTTCACCGCTAAAAATATCGTTTAATTCATTTTCAAGCAACGAGAAATCTTCTTCAAATAAAGAATAATTATGCACTTCTAGTTTATCAAAATTAACTTCTTGCCCGTTATTCATTTCCAGCAAAGCCGCTTTTATTCTTTCCTCTGCGGATAAGTTATTGTTGTTTCGAGCAAGGGCAATTACTTTGTAATCCTGTTTAAGTAATTCATTTATAAAATTCGAAGCGACATATCCATTCGCTCCGTTTATAACAATTTTTTTCATCTTATTAATTTTTTCTGTTTTCTAAGGTCTAAGATGGAACTCGCATGATTTTAATAAATCGCCTTAGTGTGAATATTTCTCATGCTCGTTTCATTTGGTTAAATTTTGTTTTTTGGGTGATAGATAAATAAGGAGAAATGGTCAATTTATCTTTCCCCATTGTTTTCATGCTTCGTTCAATATAAACTATTTTTATCGATATTGCCAGAGCTTTTGGTATTATTCGCAGTTCATTAAAGCAATAGCAGTAAAACTATGGCGACACTCACCGGAATGCTCAGATTATCCGAACCACGCCAGCTAAATAATTCTGCCAATGTACTTACTATAGCTACGCTCAGCGCAATGTAAATAGTTTTCAAGTCGAAAATTCCTCGGTTAAAATAGAGGGCAATCATACTTATTACAAAACTGGTTATTAAAAATGCACCCGAACCGAACATCGATTTTCCTGTATCGATACCGAAAATAATAATCCGGTGGTTATTCCTTCTCATTCCCATTCCTACGATTGCTGCCATCGGATCGCAAATCCCTAAAATCAACATTGGAAGTATATAAATAAACTTATTGTCGAGTAAGTTCGACATTAAAAAAGTAATATAAATAGCGAACGGAAGCAGGTAGCTCCCCACTGATTTCCGTTCAATATCGTGAATTGAATTTAGTTGTTTGCTGTACTGAGTGACAAACAGGGCTATAAAAAAAATAGTTGCAAGTATTAATACGTACCAGTGCGAAGAAAAAATGTACGGAAAAGGAACAACTGCCACTGTTGCTGTAAAATGTGCAAATTTACGGGTAATTTCGCCCTTTACTTTTAGCCTTCGATAATTTAATTCGTTAAAAGCCAGCAATAAAATAATTGCCATAAGGTACACTACCGATAATGTTATTGTATTTCCCATACTATTTTTTTTGATTTTCGTTTTAGCCTTTTTAACCAATTTTTCGATTGCACTTTCCCAAAAGCTAACCTTTCAAAGGTACAACCTGACCAACTCTTCATGCATTTTTTATCAGCGAAATGATAAATTACGATCCTGAGCTGCTAATAATATATGCAAACAGCACCACCCAGGCGCCTCCTGCAATGAGGCTATCGAAGCGATCGAGAACTCCCCCATGCCCCGGTATCAACTTACTGTAATCTTTCACTTCGAATTTTCGTTTATACAGTGAGGCAAGAATATCTCCTGTAAAAGCAAAAACAACCACTCCTGCAGCCAATAACATAGCCATGTACCAACTTTGTTTTGTTAGCTCGTTTAATAACAGTGCGCTTAAAATGGAAAAGAAAGCACCGCCCACTGTTCCTCCCACTGTTTTATTTGGGCTAATTTTAGGTGCAATTTTAGTTTTCCCCCAAAGTTGTCCGGAGATTTGACTAAATGCATCGAAAATTGACAAAACCAAAAAGGAAAAAAGTATGAGGCCTTTATCCATGGTACTAAAAGCCAGAAATCCAGTTGATAAAACGGCATAAACAAAAACCGATACTAAGAAAAAGCTGCTGTTTGCAAATTGTTTTAGCCTGAACAAACGAAATAATTCATAAGTACCGACCAGGACAATCAATACAGCAAGATATCTGAAAACCACAGGGTTTATTACTATACTAAAAAACAGCAGGTTAATAATAAAAAAGTAGGCAATAAATTTAGTCCAGCTTTTGCGTGCAACTTCCTGTTCCTTTCTTCGGTTAATAAAAAAGAATCCAATTCCTCCAAGCAAAAAATAAGACAAAATAAATATGTAAATCGCTGATATCATTCTATTTACTTATAATCATTAAAACTCCAACAGCAGCAACAACCACCGCATATACAAAAGGTATATTTTTTTCTGAACGTTCGATTTTAACTTTTGCCAGCAACCGAGGTCCGGCAAATGCACCAATAAGCGATCCTATGGTTAAAAAGCCAATAACAGTAAGGTCAATTTTACCGATAAAAAAATGTGCTCCAACAGCAAAAATAGTGTTGAACAATACTACCAGTAACGAAGTTCCAACTACGAGTTTAACCGGTAAGCGCATTGAAAATAAACCAGCTATAACAGGTGCTGTTCCACTGGTGCCAAAGGTGCCTGAAATTAAACCAGCCGAAATACCAAAAAACGAACCTTTTGAAAGTTTCAAAAGGTTCGATTGCTTCTTTTCTCTATTTTGCCCGGCTGCTTTAGTTTTTCGCCAGGTACTTACCATCATGTTTAAGGCTATTAAAATAGAATAAACTCCGAAAGCTACCTTCAACTGTTTACCCGACAAATATCCTGTAATTCCGGCTCCAAGAAAAGCTCCTACCATTCCTGCTGCAGCAAAAAGCAAACCTGTCCGCATATCCATATTCCCTTTGTAGTAATGCCCCAGCGAGCCGACCAGGCCTATAGGCAAAGTTGCAGCCAAAGAAGTGGCTACGGCAATATGTGGAGGCACACCTATTAATAATGTAAGAACAGGCAAAAAGAAGAATCCCCCTCCGCCACCAAGCATCGTCCCAAATAAACCAATTATTAAACCAATAACAGGCAACAGAAGATATACTGGATCGTACGATGAAAAATAAATCATAATTGTTTTTTAGTCTTCTTAACCATAGAATTTGTTTTAATTGTTAATATGGCAAGCTGTTCTGTTTCGGCCGACCAAAAACCTTCTTTATTTTATCTACCGTTTAAAATTTTAAAATAAAGGGAACTTAAATCAACAATAAATATAACGTTCTCAATCAAAAAGTTCTTTTTCTAACTGAATACCAAAAGTAAGAATATCTCCCCCCCCTACTCAATAAATTATTAATTCACTTAGATAAACTATTGTTTTTTTAACACCTGTTAACACTTTCGTGCGTAGCTCCAGTTAACAAACCAACAACTATACGTAGCTTTCTGAAGTAAGTTCGCCTTTATTAAAAACAGAACTTATACAATTTTAATTTTGAAGTGAACCTTAGGGGTTTTGAATATTGTGATTTAAGGCAAAAGGAAAAAACTAAAGCTTAACCAAAGCAACAATGCAGTATTTAACCGAAAACAAATTAAAAATGAAGAAGAATCAGGCGCGTTTCAATGTAATATTTGTATAGTCACTGTATCTGTTACTTAACTCTTTAACCTGTTTTCGTTTAAAAATTAACAACAAAACAAATTGCTATAGCTGAATAAAATATTTTAATTCAAACCAGGCATTAACCATGCATTCGTAAACCCGCAATTCAGAGTTCGTCCTTTCCAGAAAAGGCTTTTACTTTTTAAGCAAGCCAATTACATTGCCTGACATTACGGCTATGCCAGTTTCAATTGTATTCTTATAATCAGGATTTAAATACGAAGAATGTAAAGGATAAGGGCTTTCCCCTTCCGATTTCAATTGCGCCATTAGTTCCGGGTTGGTACTTCCCAACCACATCAAACAAATTGGAACATCTTCTTCTGTTAGGCCATATTTCCCAAAATCCTCTCCTACCATTTCGGGTTGAGTTTCAATAATATTAGTTTGTCCAATTATTTCGGAAGCAAAACCATGAAGTTTTGTGCTTAATTTAACATCGTTTAAAACCGGAGGCGTTTCAATGGGCAGTACATAAACATTAGGAAGTTTATCGTCGGGCATACCTGCAGTTTGGGCTGCTGCCATACTAATCCGTTTAATCGAAGCAATTACTTTTTCAATAGTTTGGTTCGAAAAATAACGCAAAGTAAGCTCCATTTTCACTTCATCGGGGATAATGTTCGGACGCGTACCTCCATGAATAGAACCAACTGTAATAACCGCTGGTTCGGTTGGGCTAAGCTCTCGGCTAACAATAGTTTGTAAATCAGAAATTATACGCGATGCAATTACAATTGGGTCGATACATTTTTGAGGATAAGCACCGTGGCCTCCTATCCCAAAAACTGTAATTTCCACCGTTCTAACCCCCGCAAAAACCGGCCCTCCTGCCAACCCAATCTGTCCACTTTCCAACTCAGGATTTATATGGAAGGCCAAGGCATAATCCGGGGTTGTAAATTTTGTAAATAACCCCGCTTTTATGGCTTCTGCCGATCCTTTGCTCAATTCTTCAGCCTGCTGCGCAATTACCAGCAAGGTTCCCTTCCATTCTTCTTTTAATGCAACCAAAGTTCGTGCTGTTCCAACCCATGTCGACATATGAACATCGTGGCCACATGCGTGCATTACCGGAACTTTTTTACCATTTAATTCAGATATTTGAGTACTTTCAAATTCAAAACCGGTTTTCTCTTCCACAGGCAGGGCATCCATATCGGTGCGTAACATTACAGTTGGGCCTTCGCCATTCTTAAAAACACCAACAACACTATTTCCCCCAAAATTTTCGCTAACCTTAAATCCGATTTCATTTAACTCAGCAGCCATTCTTTTTGCAGTTTTAATTTCATGCAACGACAATTCGGGATTTTGATGAAGGTATTTACACAATTCAAGCGAATATTCGGCTTGTAATTTTGCCTCTGCTTTTATTTTCTCGGTGACTTGCGAAAATAAACTAATCTGCACAGTCATCGCAGCCAGGAAAAGAATAACTTTTGGATTCATAGAAGTTACATTAAATTTTGAGCAGCTTAAAATAACAAAAGTTTTCAAGAAGAATTATTGAGTACATCAAATACACACCATTTTTCTCAGAAATTATTATTTCAAAACATTCAGATATACGCTCTCATTAAGTTGCCTACCAAAATCCAGCAATAACACAATAAAATTGGGCAAATAAAACCAGAAAAATAATCTGTTTGTATGGTTACTTTTGCGGATAAAATATTTATTTTGTCGGGCAGAATCGATTATTTACAAACCATTAACTAACACAGAATCATGGATCACAGAATCTGGTATGATGAAAATGATAACATCATACATTTAGAGTTCGGTAAATACCTAATGTTGGATGACATGGAGCCGCTTCTCAGAAAGGCAGTTGAAATTACCAAGGACATGAAACAACGTCAGGTGATTATTAACTTGGAAAGAAGTAAGAAAATTGAAAATCGCCTTGTACGCGAGCAAGCGGCTAAAATCTTTCAGGAGTCGAGCATTACCCATGTTGCATTTGTTGGAGGAAGCGCGGCAAACCGGATGATTGCCAAAGTTTTGCTTAAAACAGGGAAAAAAGATATTCAGGGAAGTTTTTTTAAAACCGAAGAAGAAGGAATTAATTGGATAAAAAACACAAGATAACCATGGAACAATTAACTTTTCAAAACGCGAAAGAAAGAATCGAACACATAGAAGATGTCCTGTCTTCGGTGGCATCTGGTGATTTGGAGGTACGGATCGAATCTGATGTTGAGGATGATTTCACCGGCGTTGAAGAAGCTATAGATATTTTAATTGAAGACTTAACCTTCGAATTGAAGCAGAGTAAAAAAATGCGGGAAAACCTGGAAGAGAAACTCGCAAGAATAGAAGAACAACAGAGAACTATCGTTCAGCAACAAGAGGATCTGCTTGAACTTTCAAGCCCTGTTTCGAAAGTTTGGGATAACATTCTTATTTTACCAGTTATTGGAACGCTCGACAGCCAGCGCACACAAATAATGATGGAAAACCTGCTACAAAAAATTGTTGATACAGGTTGTACCTTTTCAATCTTAGATATTACAGGAGTGCCAACTGTCGACACTCAGGTGGCCAACCATTTATTAAAAACGGTAACATCAGCACGTTTACTGGGTGCCGATTGTATTATTTCAGGCATTAGTCCAGCCATTGCGCAAACCATTGTTCACCTGGGTATTGATTTGTCGGGTATAAAAACCAAAGCCACATTACAGGAAGCAATGATTTATACCATGCGAAAAAACAACCAAATTTATGAAGGCAAGGTAAAATGGGATGGCAATGAAACCGAAGAAACAGAAAAGAAATGAATTTAGATATACACGAAAGAAGAATACCGATTATAAAAATCCGTGATTTCCTGATTGTTTCTATTCAGGTTGACATGCACGATAAAATGGCTATTCAGCTCCAGTCGCAAATTCTAAATGAAATTGCAAAAACAGGAGCAAAAGGAGTACTCATTGATATTTCTGTATTGGAGATGGTTGATTCGTTTATTGGAAGAATGCTTTCGGGCATGGCATCGATGGCGGCAATTATGGACGCAGCAGTGGTTATAGTTGGGATGCAACCAGCAGTTGCCATTACCCTGGTAGAATTAGGCCTTGAGATGCCAGGAGTAGATACTGCTTTAAATATGGAAAATGGCATTAAAATGCTAGAAGAGCGACTCGAAAATTCAGAATTCTTATAAATAATTGCCCATGGACCAAATTACTTTTGATAATAACTGGGAAGAGTTGGGCAGATATCCAATTAAAACAGAATACGATATTGTTAAAACTCGGCAAACTGTTCGGCAGCATGCAAAAGGTGCCCACATGGGAATTGTAGAGCAAACACGTATCACAACTGCCGTTTCTGAACTTTTCAGAAATATGTACAACTACGCCGGAGGTGGCGAGGTGCTTATTGAGAAAGGAATTGTTGATGGACGGAACTCGTTAATTATAACTTGTATTGACCAAGGGCCGGGAATTGAAGACCTGGATCTCGCCATGAGCGATGGATATACATCGGGAAAGGGAATGGGCTACGGTTTACCTGGAACAAAAAGACTGGTCGATCGTTTCGAAATACAATCGGAAAAGGGGAAAGGTACAATCGTAAGAGTAATGAAATGGAGGTAATTCGTAATCAAATACTTACACTTTTAATCGAACACGAATCGGATGTTGGTGTATGTCGGCGTAAATCAGTTAGCCTGGCTAAAAAAATGGGTTTCGACGAAGTAAAAACCGGAGAAATAGCTATTATGGTAACCGAATTGGTAACCAACGTTCTGAAACATGGCGGAGGGAAAGGCAAAATTTTGGTTTGCGAAGTAAAAACCGACACCCAGCAAAAAGCTATTGAAGTATGGTGCTGCGATTCTGGTCCTGGAATTCCCAATGTGGAAAAAGCGTTAAAAGACGGCTATTCCGACAAAGTTTCATTGGGAATTGGGATGGGATCAATTCGACGTTTTTCTGATACCTTTGAAATAAATCCACGTGACGCTGACCTGTTAAATAGTAACGAAATCAACGGTTTAGAAAACTATTCCAATTGTATTCGTACGTTAAAATGGGTTCCGTTAAAAAAATGGATAGGCACTAACAATAGTTTAACTTTAGGAGCATCATCAAGAAGTAAACCAGGCGAAAAACTTAATGGCGATTGCTATGTAATTAACCATATCTCTCCTGCAAAAACCGTTGCCGCAGTAATTGATGGGCTTGGCCATGGAAAGGAAGCACACCTGGCATCGCAGCTGGCTAAAGAGCAAATTATTATGAAAGCGGAACAGCCCGTTGACATGCTACTGAAACATGTTAACGCAGCCATTCGTGGTACGCGTGGAGTTGTAGCCGGGCTTGTTAGCATTGATACCGATGCAAAAAAAGTAAGTTTCTGCGGAATTGGAAACATTGAAGGATTTATTTATACGTCAAAAGAAAAAAAGAACTTATTATCATATGGAGGAATAATTGGTCACAATATGCGTACTCCGCGTGTATTCGATTTCGATTTTAATCCGGGCGATTTTATCTGCCTCTATTCTGATGGGATTACTTCACGCTGGAGGTTGGAAGACCTGGACTGGCATAATCATCCACAGTTAAATGCAGAACATTCTATCAACAATTTTTCGAGAAACAATGATGACGCTACCATTCTTATCATCCGCCATAACGCATAACGTTGGTTCTATTCTGGTTCAGTTCGAGTCGGATGTGGTTAGAGCACGCAATCTTGCATCGCTGTTGGCCCAGGAAATAAAGTTCGATAAAACAACTTGTATTCGAATTGGAACGGCAGTTTCTGAACTTAGCCGAAACATTATTGAACATGCACATACTGGCACTGTCGAATTTTTCCTTGCAGAACGAAATGAGCTAACTCCGGGAATTGTTATCGTTTTTAAAGATAAAGGTAGAGGCATAAAAGATTTAGACCTGATACGCGCAGGAAATTACCAGTCGAAAAAAGGAATGGGAGTTGGCCTGAGCGGTTCGCAGAAATTAATGGATGATTTCGATATAAAAACCAGTGAAGAAAAAGGCACAACCATTACCACTGCCAAATGGCTGCCACGTTTCTCATCCGATATCAGCAGTAAAAAAATTAAATCGATAAAAAAAGCTTTTCAAAAAACCATCGAAAGAGGCGACGCAAGTATGGTCGACACCATAAATTCGCAAAACAACGAGTTGGTGTTTTTACTACAAAAATTGCAGGAACGAAACGAAGAAATTGAAACGATTAACCAAGAACTGGAAGAAACAAACCAAGGCGTGGTTGCCCTAAACCGTGAACTGGAAGACAAAGCCATTGCCATTGAAAAAGCAAAACAGGAAGCAGTGATGGCCAACAAAGCCAAAAGCGAATTTCTGGCAAATATGAGCCACGAAATACGTACCCCCATGAATGCAATTCTTGGCTTTGCCGAAATCTTAAGTGATAAAATTAACGACTCAAAATTAAGTAGTTATATTGCAGCAATCTCGTCGAGCGGCAATTCATTACTAAGTATTATAAACGATATTCTCGATCTTTCTAAAATTGAAGCAGGAAAAATCGAACTGCACTATCAATCCACCAATCTCCGGACTTTGATAAAAGAAATAGGACAAATTTTCAAACACAAATCAGACGAAAAAAACATTGACCTGAGGTTTGATATCGACTCCTCCATCGCAAAAGCAATTGTAATTGACGACATCAGGTTACGACAAATATTAATAAACCTGGTTGGGAATGCTGTAAAATTTACCGACAAAGGATGGGTAAAACTTACCGTAAGAAACATTTCGAGCCAATCAGAAACATCTACTCAGAATCTTGAATTTTTAATTGAAGATACAGGGATTGGGATTCCGAGCGACCAACTTGAAATTATTTTTGAGGCATTTGAACAACAAAAAAATCAAAATTTAAATAAATTCGGTGGTACAGGCCTTGGGCTTACCATTACCAAACGGTTAGTTGGAATTATGGGAGGCGAAATATCGGTTAAAAGCGAATATGGCAAGGGCAGTTCCTTTTGTGTTAGGTTTAATGCAATTGAGAAGGGAGCTCTTTCTGACACAGAGAAATTTCACAAAAGAAATACGAAACAAAACCTGACATTCAATCCTGCTAAGATTTTAGTAGTAGACGACATTAAAAATAACCACGACCTGGTTCAAAACTTTCTTGAAAATTACGACCTTCAAATAATAAAGGCAAAAGACGGAGAACAGGCTGTAGAGCTCGCCCAAACTTCATCCCCCGACGTTATTCTTATGGATTTAAAAATGCCGGGAATGAACGGTTACGAAGCCACAGCCATTATTAGAGGAGATGAAAACCTTAAACATATTCCTATAATTGCGTTTACAGCATTAGCTTTAAAAGAAGACACCGAAAAAATAAAAAATGCTAACTTTGATGGTTATTTACCTAAACCGTTTTCAAAGAAAAAATTAATTTCAGAACTGGGAAGACATCTGATATGTAACGAAAGTATCGTTGAAAAGGCCCCGGACAACAATCTTGATAAACAAAAAATGAGTAAAGACAGTTTAGCAAAATTACCCGAGCTTTTAAACGAATGTAACACCCACTTAAAACCACGTTGGGAGGCTTTGCGAACAACCTTTATTTTAAGTGAAATCAACGATTTTGCCAATGACGTAGAAAAAATAGGCGAAAAATACAACTCGATTTACCTTATTGATTTTGGAAAAAAAATACAAAAACAAGCCTCCAACCTTGACATGGAACATCTACCAGACACCTTAAATAACTTTGAAAAACTATTGTCAGAATTAAATAACATAGCAGACAATAAACAAATGAAAGGAGATAAGTATGACACCTAATGGCAAACAAAAACCAATAATTCTTATTGTTGATGATGTCCCCAAAAACATTCAGGTATTAGGTACATTACTGGCAAAATTCAATTGCGAACTAGCCATTGCCATGAATGGACAGCAAGCCTTGGATACGGTTGCTAAAATTAAACCCGATTTAATTTTACTTGATGTTATGATGCCTATTTTAGATGGGCACGAAACATGTCGGGCATTAAAACAAAATGAAAAGACAAAGGATATTCCAGTAATATTTTTATCAGCAAAAACTGAAACTGAAGATGTTGTAAAAGGCTTTGAACTGGGAGCGGTTGATTATGTAACCAAACCTTTTATCGGTAGTGAACTTGTGGCGCGGGTTAAAACACACCTGGCCTTAAAACGATCGCAAGACATTCTGGAAGAAGAGGTTGCCTCCAAAAATAAATTCTTTTCTATTATCTCGCACGACTTGAGAGGAGCTTTCGGAATTATTACAAATTTTGTTGAAATAATTCAGGAGAACAGAGAATATTTATCAGATGAAGAAATTGAGGAACTACTCACCGATATAGGCAATACATCAAAAAATACGCTTGAATTGCTCGAGAATCTCGTACGCTGGGCACGGGCTCAAACGGGTTCGATAAAATTCAATCCAGAAAACATAGAAGTCCAGTATTTACTGGAAGAGGCTTGCCTAAAACACAATAACATAGCACAGGCAAAAAATATAGAGTTAAAATGTAACTCAGCTTCCAATCCGGTTATTTATGGCGACAACAACATGCTTCATGTTATTCTGCGAAACCTGGTTTCAAATGCCATTAAATTTACCAACAAAGGGGGAACTATATCCTTAAACGGCGAAGATGAAGGCCAATTTATTAAAATAATTGTTGCCGATACCGGTATTGGTATTCATCCTGAATTAATAGATAACCTATTTACAATTGACACCAAAGTTTCTACACAAGGAACAGAACAAGAACAAGGAAATGGACTTGGACTTGTACTCTGCCAGGAATTTGTAAAACGAAATAATGGCAATATCGGCATTGAAAGTACATTAGGTGAAGGAACAAAAATCTGGTTTACAATCCCCAAGGCTGCCAATTAGCTGAACAAAAGGATACTATAATTAATCCTTCTGTTCAGCTAGCGATTTTAATCTGTCAATTACCAAAGGATACTCTTTTACCTTAGCATCAATTAGCTCAATATCAAACGTTTGTAAGCCCATACCCAGTTCAGAACAGTACTTTAATACCAGTGGGCAGTTGTTGTGGGTAGCAAATTCAAAGAGCTGGTTTTTAAAATCCTCTATTTCATAAATTACCAAACTTCCTTTTAACTTTTCCCAAATTTCTGAATACTTCCCTTCTAATTCCGGAATAACAACTTCAAGCTTCTGCAAACATTCAACAGACATCAACTCATCGTTTATTACAGGAACCTCGGCTTCGTTTGGTAACTGTTTAAAATGATTAGGAAGATATTTGATTAACATATCCATAACCTCCTTTTTAAAAATAGGCTTTTGTAGAAAATCGTCAAAAAGGTGAGCAATAAAATCGCTTCTGGATTTAATCGTTGATGCAGAAAATGCTATAACAGGAATGTGCTTTAAACTCTCTTCCGACTTAATAATCCTAGTAACTTCATACCCATCTAATCCGGGCATTCTAATATCCATAAATATTAAATCGGGCTTCTCAATTCCCAGTTTTGTTAATGCCATGGTTCCGTTATCAGCCTCAATAAATTTAACATACTCCGAGTTTATTAAAGCTTTTAACACCTCAATATTGAAACGAATATCGTCAACAACCATTATAGTACAAGGTTTGGAAATTGTTTTTAAACCGGCTGTATCTTTTTTTCTCTGAACTTGTTTATCATCCGGCTTATAAATTTTAATATCGCTAAATGTAAGAATAAAGGTTGTTCCTTTTCCCTCAACACTCTTCACCTGAACACTTCCGTTTAATTTATGAAGCAAACCATCTACAATTGCCAGCCCCAGGCCAGTCCCATCGTAATGCCGGTTGCTCTCGCCGTATTGCTGGGTAAACGATTCGAAAATCTTCTTTTGTAGCTCATCCTTAATCCCAATACCGGTATCTTCAATCGAGATTATCAAGTCTACTTCATCGTCTACTTCAGTTCGGGTTGCATGAGCTAAAACATGAATGTATCCTTTATTTGTGAATTTTATTGCATTACTCACCAGGTTAAAAATAATCTGATAAAACCGCAGTTCATCCATAAAGATATAGTCGGGAACAGATTCTTCAATGGTTATTTTAAAGTTAAGCCCTTTCTTTTCCAAATCTTTCTGAAATCCTAATTTGATATCTGAAATAATTTCCAGATAGTTCATTGGACTCAAATCGATATCCATAGTCCCCGATTCTAATTTCGATAAATCGAGAATATTATTAATTACATCAAGTAAATTTCTACCACTATTTATAATCGAGGTTAAATACTCTTTATGAAGGTGCAGTTCAGTATTTTCGTGCAACCACTGGCTAAACCCAAGGATAGCATTTAGGGGGGTACGAATTTCATGCGACACATTGGCCAAAAACTCTGATTTCATCTTTGAAATCTCTTCTGCTTTATTCTTGGCAATTTCAAGTTGTTTTTCGTTTTCTTTACTAACGGTAACATCACGAATAATTATCAAAACCTCCTCCTCATTTAACTTCACTAAACGCGCTTCGAAGTATTCGATTTCCTCCCAATTAAGATTTTTAAATTCAAACTGGTATTCATTTTTTTCCAGACATTCACTAATAGCGTTACTAAACAATGGTGCAAGCTTTTTGCTGAAGGCTGTATTTATATCCTGAACATTGTCTCCCTTAATGAGATTCAACAAATTAGAACTCTGAGCCGATTTTAAAGCAATTATCTTGCCTTCACTATCGGCATGAATAATTACATCGGGGATAGAATTGATTATGATACGGTTTTCCTTTTCCCGCTTCACCAATTCATTCTGAATTCGTTGCCTCAAAAAATTATTCGATATAATATTAGCAATGGTACGTAATAGTTCGATTTCTGATTTGCGCCATTTCCGGTTCGATTTACACTCATCGAAACCAATAAAACCAAAAATATTTCCATGAGCCAAAAGCGGCAGAACAAGTATCGATTTAATTTCCTGAGGTTCTAAAATTTCAATTAAATCTTGTGGTAGCTCTTCAATGTTCTCACAATAAATAATTCCATCTCTTTCAAGAAATAATTTCCATGAAGGAATTAAGGTATAAGGAATTTTTTGAAGTTCGTTAACCTGAGCTTTCACACCGGAATTACACCATTCGTAGGTATTTGAAGTAAAAAGTCCCTCTTCGCTATCTTCAAATATATACACCCGGCTCACCTGAAGATGTTCACCAACGGTACAAATAGCATCGTTTGTTTTCTTGTCGAATGCCTCAAGTGTATTATAATTCATCGAGATTTTAGACAAAATTTCCTGTTGCTGAAGATTGTTGTGTATTTCTAATTCCTGGTTCTTTCGAGTTGTAATATCAAACATTACTCCACGAAGGCCAACCACCTCTTCTTGCTCAACTATTGCTGTTGTATAAACGATTACCGGGAAAGTTTCCCCACTTTTAGTAAGCACCAGGTATTCTCTGGGAATCGATTCGCCATGTTTTAAGATTAATTCAATATTCTTTGCTACCTGATCTTTTATATTCTTAGGAAAGATATCGAGTATAGGAAACTGATCGTTTAAAACTTCTTCTCTCGAATAGCCAAATCGATCGATGGCAAATTTATTGGCATAAGTTAATATCCCACGTGTATCTACTTCACAAATCATTTCGGGAAGCGATTCTGTCAATTCCCGATATCGTTTTTCACTTTTTTCAAGCTGCTCCTGCCCTATTTTTTGTTGAGTAATATCGTGAGCTACAATAATTATTTCATTAAAAGAACAATCAAATTCAGCTTTTACTTCCTTATTATTAGCTGCCAGAGCCTGTTGTTTTCGTATACACAATTTGCAGCTGGGGCTCGAAAACTGAACATTCAAACGCAGCCATATTTTCTTATTAAATTTTGTGGCTATAAATACCTCAAAATAATTAATACAATTTCGTTTTAAGAATTGGCGCGCAAAATGTATAAATATTCGCATTCGGTCTTCTTCTGGGAGAAAACTTAGAATATGTTGGCCCACCAATAATTCGTCTTTATTTCCTATAATTTTGTGTGCAATCTGATTGGTAAAAACAATGTTGCCCTGCATATCGAGGCGAAAAATCATATCGTTGATACTTTCCACCATCGTTTGATATTCCAGCTCCGTCTCTTGTAAGGCTTTTGTCCTTTTTTCAACTAAATATTCGAGGTTGGTATTTAACTCTTTTAACTTCTCATTCGAAGTATATAATTGAAGTGATTTTTGTTCTAACAGTTGTTCAGCCTCGGCTCTTGCGGCTTCTTCTCGGGCTAATTTTCTTTGTAAAAGCTCAATTTCTTTCTTCATCCGATTTTAGTATTCTAAATAATACAACAGAACCATCTTCCTCGAGAATCTCTTTTTCTACGATTGCATTTTCGTTAAAATATTCCAGACAGCCATCAATTAAACCACCGGCAAAATCGCCTAAGCTCCTTCGCGACCGATAGAGCATTGTCATTTCTTTGTCGCCAATTACCTCCGTTTTAAAAGAGGGCAATTCTGCATCAGGGTATAATTTTAACACCTCAACATGAATCGTCTCTTCAACATCAGCTAACAGTTCAAACGAGTTCCTTTTGTCTTTGAAGAATATAGGATACGTTTTGGCAAAAATGATAAATGCGTATTTGCCAAATTTATATAATAGGGTGTTAACTGAAATATTTTTCTCCTTACTTAGTTCCGATACCAGAGCAAACATTTCAGAATGAGGGTATGTCCCTACCCTGGTATAACATCCCTTACTCAATATATGCGATTTTTCGATTATAAGATCCACAGTTTCGTAACCGAACTCTTTTTCAACCATCCCAAGAAACTCCCTGAAGATTAAGCCTTTCATGTATTATAATTAGGTTAAGGTGCGTCAAATTCGTTATCAGTGCTAAACAAAGATTTGAATTTATATAAGATGAAGATAATAGTTTTGTTTAATGTTCGCAACCTTCTTATAAAAAGATATTTTACGACATATAATTTAAAGCTATAACTTGTTCTAAAAATCGTTGCTGACTTAGCCGCTAAGCTCATAAAAAGGATACTCTCATCAAACTGGCTGGCATTTTTACGAAAAGAATATAAGCTTACAGATAATAATCTTACAACCTTTGCAGATACTTAATCATCGTAATTACACAAAACACCAACTGTTTGATTAACAATAAAATCAGGATAATCCGATCTGATATTGCAGAGCAAAGTACTTGGGAACAGTGCCGGCTTTTGAAAATAATACTTTTAAATTGTAGGATTATTCTAGTTTTCACTATTTAGCATTACTATAATTAACCAATTTTATTTTGAGTTGCATTTAAAATTGTTTTGAGTTAAGGCCAGTAATATGGAGATAGAGCTTAAGCTATGTTTGAATTTATTACGGAAATAAACTAATAACCCGAGTTCTATTAATAATCTAAGGTTAAATTTAATAGACGAAGACGGGTTAATAAAAAACAGAAGTAGAAATTGCTAACTTAGGTTGGTGTTAATTCTTAAACCAACTTCAAAAAGACTGCCCAAGATACTTTTGGGGCAGCTCTGTTATAAAATATTTTGCGAAAATAATGTTTAAATTTCTTAAAGATTATTATTAAACTTGCATACCATTAATAGCGACGCATTAAAACATGTAATATTGATTGATAAATAAAAAAGCATGGGAATATCTGCAGAAGGGACAGGTTATATTGAATTAGTTAGGGGAACATATTTTGCCGAAACAAGTATCAATGTAACATGTATCGATATTGACAAAAAAAAAATCAAAACCCTGAACAAGCATATAATTCCAATTTATGAGCCGGGATTAGACAATATTTATAAAAATAACTTAGCTAAAGCCAGGTTCTCTTTCACGACTAGTTTTAAAAATAGCGTTGTAGATGCTGAAGCTCATATTCTTGTCAGCGAATGGTCTGAATTTAGATCTCCTAACTTCAGAGTACTTGAGAAACTAGTAAAAAGCAAATTGATTTTCGACAGCTGAAATTTTACGATCCGCAAGAGCTTACGGAACGTTCGTTTGAATATTACCCAATGGGAAGAAGTAACAACTAACATAAATTACATGAAAAGAATATTAGTAACAGGAGGAGCAGGTTTTGTAGGTTCTCACCTTTGTGAAACTTTATTAGAGAAAGGGAATGAAGTAATTTGCCTGGACAATTATTTTACAGGAAAGAAAAATAAGATCATCCACTTGCTCGAAAATCCATATTTTGAGTTAATCAGGCACGATGTAACGCAGCCTTTTTATATTGAAGTTGATGAAATTTACAACCTAGCCTGTCCGGCATCGCCAATACACTATCAATATAATCCCATAAAAACGATAAAAACTTCGGTAATGGGTGCCATTAATATGCTGGGCCTTGCCAAGCGCATAAAAGCAAAAATCCTCCAGGCATCAACCAGCGAGGTTTATGGCGACCCTGATATACATCCTCAAACCGAAGGATATTGGGGAAATGTAAATCCTATTGGAATCAGATCCTGCTACGACGAAGGGAAACGTTGTGCCGAATCGTTATTTGTGAACTACCATCATCAAAACGACGTACTCATAAAAATTATCAGGATTTTTAATACCTACGGGCCGAAGATGGAACCAAACGACGGAAGAGTGGTATCTAACTTCATCATGCAGGCTCTTCAAGGACATGACATTACGATTTTTGGCGATGGTAACCAGACAAGAAGTTTCCAATATGTAAGCGACTTGGTTGATGGAATGATAAGAATGATGAAAACCGAAGATAGTTTTATTGGACCTGTTAATGTTGGAAATCCAGGAGAATTCACCATGCTTGAACTGGCCAGCGAAATTATCGACATTACCGGATCAAAATCAAAAATTGTTCATTTACCTCTTCCCCAGGATGATCCAACCCAACGTCAGCCGGATATTACTTTGGCGAAAGAAAAACTAAATGGATGGGAACCCAAAGTACCACTTCGGGAAGGACTGACAAAGACAATTAGCTATTTTGACAAGTTGCTGAAAGAAGATAAAGCAATATAAGTTTTACAAAGTCTAACACTTACTTACAGAATGAATACTGAATTACGGGAAGAAAACCCGACCATTCTTATAGTGGACGATAACCCCACAAATATTAAGGTTATTGCACTAATCCTACGCTCTTTAAAGTATAAAATTGTTATTGCTACAAATGGCGAACAAGCTATTGAATTAGTGGAACAAACAAAACCCGATTTAATTTTGCTCGATGTTATGATGCCAAAAATTGACGGTTTCGAAACATGCAAAATTATTAAATCAAAAAGCGAGAATAAGGATCTTCCCGTAATTTTTATTACAGCATTAAACGATTCCGAAAGTCTGGTAAAAGGATTTGGCGTTGGAGGGGTTGACTATATTACCAAACCATTCAATAAAAATGAACTATTAAGTCGGGTTAAAACACATCTCGAACTAAAACAAACACGCGACAGGCTGGAAAAGACGAGTCGACATTTGGCAGAATTAAATGCTATAAAAGATAAAATGTTTTCTGTTATTGGCCATGATCTTCGTTCGCCCTTGAGCAGTGTAAAAATGACACTCGAATTTTTAGCTCAAATAAGTAAGTCGAATGAAGATCCTTTCTCTGAGAACATCAATATTATGCTGAAAACAACCGACGAAGTTTTTAGTTTGCTTGAAAATCTTCTGGGATGGGCAAAATCGCAAAGCGGGAACCTGCATATTAATAAAGAGATATTGCAACTTGATGATCTTGTAATGAGTACTTACCTCCTGAATAAAGGAAATATCGACCTGAAAAAAATTGAATTTATAAACGACATTAGATCAGGTGATACCATATGGGCTGATTTAAATTCAATGAAAATGGTACTTCGTAATTTGGTTTCGAATGCGATTAAGTTTACTCATGAAAACGGAATAATTAAAATTTCCTCAAAACAAGTAGCCAGTGCTACCCGAATTATAATTTCAGATACCGGAGTAGGGATTAAACAGGAAGACTTACCTAAACTATTTGATCAATCAGAACACCTTACAACTTATGGCACAAACCGCGAAGCAGGAAGCGGATTAGGGCTCGTGCTTTGTCAGGATTTTGTTCAAAAAAACGGTGGTAAAATAAATGTTGAAAGTGTGGTTGGTAAAGGAACCAGCTTTATAATAGAGCTTCCAACAAAAGAAAAGACTTATCCAGAGCTATAAAATTTTTGGTGTACACTCAATTATTTTTAGATTCCTGGTTTAGCTTTTTGCATCACTTTCGTTAGTTATGAAAGCTGAAACTACACCATTTAATTGTACAATTAATTTATATCGCTCATTTCGATTTGGTTATGGCATAAATTATTTCGAACATTTTGAATTTAGGTAAAGTAAAAAAAAATAGAGTTATAGCCTGTGCTATAGCTCTATTTTTGAATAAGGCATAAGTTCAAAAGTACAGAAAAATATGATTCATTTTCTCGTAATATGGGTAAAGACAAACAATAAGAAAGAGCTTTGGAGAGATAGTGCAAAATTTTGAGTCTTTTATAAAATAATCGCGAAATCCAAAAAATACTGAATTATGCAATCTTTGAAGCAAAAAAATACCAAGGGTTGCACCCCTTGGTATTTTTAACTTACACAGTTTTTGAGATAGTGCCTACTGATTGTACAATTCGGTTTTTCTGAAAATAATATTATGAATCAAATTGGTTAAATAGCATTTAGAAATAATCCCTCTAATAACTATTCTTTAGAAACTTCATACTTTTAGAAATTCCGGTCTGATTTGTATAGCGAAGAATATACATACCTGTTTTCAGATATTTCTCTGAAATATTAATATTAAGTTTTGAGGAAAAAGCCTGAACATATTTTTGTGAGTAAACTTTCATCCCATTTAAACTAAAAATTTCAATTGTAAAATCATCACTTAACTCTTGTGGCATATTAAGCTGAACGTTGCTTGCAACAGGGTTCTGACAAATATACAAATCTTGTTCATAATCCTCAATAATCGGATCCGACAGCACTACATCAGTACTTTCAGCAGAACTTTGTTCTTCGTAAATAGTTTCGCTCTTTTCAGCATAAGAAACGGTATCTGCTTCAGCATCTGAATACCCATAAATAATTATTTCGTTTACAGCTGCATAAACGCTCTCATTCATGCTTAATCTAATGTAACGGGTAGTTACATCCACATCATGTTCTTTCCACGTTTTATACGCATCGCATGGTTCTGTAAATAAAGAATCCCAGCTGCCGGGTTCGCCAATCGAGACCACTAAATTTTTAGAATTTTGCATATCGTGCAACGATATGTTGGTCAAGTTGTACTCCTGTCCTAAATCAATATAAACGTGATATGGGCCATAATCCATATTCCAATATGGTTTCCACGATTGACTCGTGGGGCTAGAAGCATTTTCAGGAGTCATTTCCTGTTCATCAACTAAATAATCAGCCGACCAATAACTTTCCCCCTCTACTTCGTCAACAATCATGCTAGAGTTAAGAACAATTTGTTCTGAGGTGGTACTTTCTTCAACTGTTGTTGTTTCGTCAACTGTTATTTCCTCAACAACATCTTCTTCGTCAGAAACAGTATTTTGATCAGCGATAGTGTTTTCATCGGTAATAGTATCTTCTTCTGAAAGGTAGCCATAAACCGCAATTTCATTTACTGCTGCATAAACACTTTCGTTCATGCTTAAACGGATATAACGGGTTGTTACTTCCACATCATGTTCTTTCCAGGTTTTGTAGGCATCACATGGCTCAATAAATAAAGAGTTCCAGTTTTCAGGTTCGCCAATTGAAACTTCTAAATTTGCCACACTACTCATATCATGAAGCGAAATATTTGTAATCGTATATTCTGATCCTAAATCGAAATAAACATGGTATGGGCCATTGTTCATATTCCAATAAGGTTTCCACGATTGGCTTTCGGGAGTAGAATCATTCTCAGGAGTCATTTCCTGTTCATCTACTAAATAATCTGCCGACCAATAGCTTCCTCCTTCAACTTCGTCAACAATCATCTCTGAATTTAAAACGATCTGGAATGATTCAGTTGCATCCACTACTTCGTCGTCAACCTCTTCTTCATATTCGAAATATTCTGGGCCTCCAGGTGCTCCCATACTCATGTATGCCTCCGGGTTACTTGAAGCTAACGAATAATCGTTCTCCCCAACATTTGTAAATACGATTGTATCTATTTCTGCAACCGTGTTATTACTTAATTCGTAATTGGTATAACTGCTATAATAATTACGATAAAACAAAGCCTCTACATCATCATACACGTTATCTTCAAATACTAAATAGTTCTCACCATTCATATTTCGGATAATCTCATTCTCGTCATTTTCAATGTCGGAGAAATAATTTCTGGATACCACAATTAAGGAATCTTCTAATGTATAGATCCGATCGTCGATAAAAACGCCTTTACATGAACTAATGAAATTATTATAATAATGATTATTTCCCATACCAAAGGAGATTATACCATAACTCTCCCCGCCCTGCAGGATATTGTTATAGACTTCGGCAACTGAATTGTCTCCTATTTGGAGAATATTGCCTTGCCAGAGTTCTTCATCTGTTCCTGCATTTAGTAAGGTATTATTATAAACCTCAATATCTTCAACCATATTTGCAATTTGAATGGCTTCACGACCTGTATTTCTTACAATATTATTGTATACTCTAACATGTTTAAATTCCATACCCGGACTTGTTGTTTCGCCTAAATACATACCTGCTGTAACATTTTCAATAAAACAATCGTGAATTATTAAATTTGAAAATACGGGAGCAGGAGATGGAGGGTTACCCCCATAATTCTTTTTAGCCATAATACCATAAAATCCATCGTGACTTATCTTAATAAATTCAGCCTCACAATCGCTGCTCAATTCGGAGAAGTCAAGTCCACAATTACTTGCTGACAAAACAAATCCGTATTTATATCCGGGATGACCATCTCCAGTAATTTTAATATACTTACAATCTTGAAAACTGATTGCTACCTCGGAATCCTCATCGTCGATATTAACCTGACCTCCGGAATTAATTACCACTATCGGATTTGAGTCTTCACCCGTTAAGTCCAAAAATTTCAGGCCTTTTGTTCTTGATGATGATATAAATATAGTATCTCCTCCAACAGGCACAGTACTCCAATAATCAGTTGAAATATAAAAGGGAGCTGTTTCGTTAATAATAAATGTGTTACTTGCATTTACAACATTTACTAAAAATAAAAATGAAAGGAATATTATTGAATTAAAAATGCTGTTTTTTGTTTGGATTCTTTTACTCATTTTGTTCTGATTTAATGGTTAAAAAAACTGCTATAAATCGAAGCTTTTAATGAGTACTAAGTTACAAAAACGGCGAAGTCCACTTTAAGCATAAATGCCTAAAACAAGGGTTCAAAATTCTGATTTTACATTACATTCTTTCTGTTAATAATAATATATCCGGTAGTTTTCCTTACTTAACTTAATAAAATACTGACTATTTTTTCATTGGATTATTGCAGGTTAATTTCAAAAAAGAAACTAAGCCCCTCTTTTGGCCCGTTGCCAGTTTACCGATTGACTTCCTTTTAAATAACGTTTAAATCCAAGAAAAACGGATAGGTTCATTATGAAAAAATAATAGGGAACAAACAAAAGCTTTACTCTAATCTTTCGATTTTCGAGAAACCATCCCAAAAGAGCCGCTACATAAAATAACACCTGCCCATAAAAAAGAAGTGTATAAATATTACCAATCTCCATACCTGATTGAACTGCCATAATAAAATTTATTGGTAGTATACATAAAAGCAGCAATGGTGTTAATGTCCAGCGTAATACCCGGTGAGAAATGTATTGAAAAGACAAAGTACTATATTTAAATATATTTAGTAAGGCACGCAATCGAACAACCGATTGGATACCGCCAGCTGATATGCGTATTTTTCTTTTTAACTCTTCTTTTACATTGGCTGATGCTGTTTCGATAGCATAGGCGTTCGGGTTATATTGTATGGTGTAACCCGACATGGCCACGCGCAATGATATAATAAAATCGTCGAGCAATGTATCTTTTTCAACCTCTTGCCAAAGTTCTGTACGAATTGCAAACAACTCTCCGGCGGCACCAACCACAGAATACAGTTCAGCATCCCATTTTTTTAAAGTCGATTCATATTTCCAGTAGATGCCTTCGCCCGCTCCGGCAGCCGCATCGGCATTTTTATTAATAATACGTTTTTCGCCAGAAACACAACCTACTTTAGGATCTCTAAATAAATTAACAATCTCTCGGATCGAATCTTTCCCCAAAGTAGTATTACCATCGGAAAAAATAACAATTGGAGTTTTTACAAACTGCATTCCCCGGTTCATTGCCCCTATTTTTCCACCACGTGCTTCTTCATGATATACTTCAATCCATTCATATTTTTTCAATAATTCAGGGGTACCATCATCAGAACCATCAGTAATCCAAACCTGTTTTACTTTTTCTTTTGGATAATTTAGGCTTGTAGAATTCTTCACCTTCTCATCTACATAATCTTTTTCATTGTAGGCGGCTACAAATAAGGTAACTTCAGGTTCGTAATCTTTATTACCTGTAAAGGGTTTAGCTAATCCCAACATCCGGCGAAGCTTAATAATGAAGTATAATAAAATGCCATACCCCAGATAGGAGTAAAATATTATAAATAATGCAATCCAAAATATAATCTCCAATGTCTTCATAATTATTTGTTTGAAATAAAATTGAGTTTAAAAGTATGTCTTTTTTGGGGGGTTGGCATTTTAAAAGCCCTACCCAAAAATAGAAGGCGGGTTAAAGAAAAATGGTCGAGAATTTCTTCGGCAATTATTGGTAAGAAAAGTCCCATAAACAAAGAAACGGCAAATACCACCGGAGTTGACTCAATCCCAACTTTGTTAAGCAAAATACGTCCGCCCGAAGTTCCAAAAGAGTGGAACAAAAAAATTGTGTACGCATAACCACCAATCCACACCATTGATTTAATGGTAAAATGTATACGCAAGCAGACCATTACGCCGGCTACACCAATTAATAGCCCAACACCACTGCTATTACTTAAATCATAGTCAATTACGTTAACCCCAACTAACTGTTGAAATATTAAACCAGCTATTAAAACAATTGCATTGGCCCATACAAAATACTTGTTGTCGAATTGCTGTTTAAAACGTTTTATTCCAACGCCAATGGCAAAAAATGGGAGTAAGTACATAGCACCTTTATAGCCATATACATTGGCTGAGGATTCCGGGATGAAGGCATCGCGCACAAATAAAAATACTAGGCTTAGAATAAAAAAAACTATCCAATTTTTAAACGAATTCAGTTTTGCTCCGGCATCTAAAACTGAAATAACAATAAAAACCAAAAACAATGATTGTAAATACCAGTAAAAGGTATAAGGATAAACAAGTAAACGCCAAATGTCCTTTAATTCATAAGAAAAATTGGTTCCCGGGATAATTGATTGCAATATATAATATGTGCCTCCAACAAAAAGCAGAGGCAGCAACAGCCGTCTGATTTTTTTTACATTAAAATCAAGTAAATTAGTTTTTGTGGCAGGCCGTAATGCATAAACCCAGCCCGAAATTACCGTAAACAAGGGCATTCGTAAGTATTGAAATGTAAAATAGAAGTATCTTAAAAACGAATCTTCTTCCACTTTCATACCTCCATCGGCGCCTGAGCCAATTACATGGCCAATTACAACCAGAACAATTGCGAATCCGCGTAGGGTTTCAACCGAAGTATCTTTATTTATGCTCTTATTCATTTAAACCTTTTTTTTAGAATAAAACAAAAAAACAATGGGCTGCTTTAACTTTTATGCTTCTGTAGTTTTTATGAGTTTGTAAATTTTACCAACATTAGCTTCCCAGCTATGACTGGTACCATAAGCTCTACGTTGTATTTGTAGTTCAAGAGAATCTTCGGCCAAAGCTTTTTCGGCAAGCGTTACATAATCCTCTTTCGATTTTCCCAAATAGGTATAGTCTTTGAAGTATTCCATTGCCTTTGTAGCTGTAGCTAATGTAGGTTTTCCCATCGTTAAATATTCATCTATTTTTCGTGGATAATTTCCTTTGGTTACTTCGTTTACCAACTGCGGATTCATGGCTACATCGAAACCTTTTATGTAGCTCGGCAGTTCTGATTCATCGCGGCTACCCAGAAAATAAACATTTTTTATGTCACGTAAATCTGATTTTTTAAAGCCCTCATCTTCAGGGCCAACCAGCACTACCGACCAATTGGGGCGCGACTTTGCAATATAGCCAATTATTTCGGTGCTTAGTCGTAAATTAGTCAAAGAGCCTACATAACCAATAATTGGTTTAGGAATATCTTTTAAATCTTCGGCAACTTCTATTGGGTTTATTTCATCGTTAAAAACAGTGGTGTCGCAGCCTTGCCCGACCATATGACTGTTCTTATTCCATTGCTGAGCATACTCTGCATATAAAAGCGAATTGGTAACCACCAAATCAGCTTTTTCAACCAATTGTGGTTCTACACGTTCTCCATGTCTGCGCCAGTAATCGAATTTTACCAGGTAGTCCCGAATATAGTACACGTACACCGAAGGTTCGACTAATTGCTTAAGATGAAGCCCCAGGAACATGGAACTATCGTTAAACAATATATAGTTTTTAAAACCGAGTTCCTCAATTCCTGCTCTAATATTTTTTGCAAACTTTTTACCGTTTTTCCGATTAAAAAAATCGAATAAAAAGTTTGGTTTCATCCAATTAATCGACTCAGAAACAAATCCAGGGTACATGGTCCAAAGGTTATCGGTTATTTTTACCATTGCCGGTTCATCGCCATTTATAATCCGAACTCGTTTTTTAACTTTCTCGGTTTCTTTTTCTTTGTGTTTCGATTTCCTGTCGAGTGGGCTATTTATGTATAACACCCGGTTGTGTTTGGCAAACTCCATTGCAATATTTTTGCAATTGCTTCCAATTTCAATGTCCCAGGGCTGTATTCCCACCACAACTATGTCTCTGTTTTTAATCATTATAGTTTGCATTAAGTTCGTTAAACACTTCTTTGTACAACTTTTGGTAAGCAATAGCCATGTTCTTCCATGAAAACATTTTGGCCCTTTCAATACCTTTTTCGCAGAGTTCATTGTTTATTTCATTGTCGCCTAAAATTTTCTCGATTGCTTCAGTAATCTCCTCCCACTTGTGAGGATCTACAATCAATGCGGCATCAGCGGCAATTTCCGGCATCGATGAGGTGTTTGAAGTTACCACGGGGACACCACAAGCCATACCTTCAAGAATTGGAATACCAAAGCTTTCCCGTAACGATGGGTAGAGAAAAACCTTACATTGATTAATTATGGCTGGTAAATCGGTATTAACCACATAACCGGTTAAATGAATATCGCTTCGTATTTCGGGGCATCCAATTTCGTTAAGTATTTTTTGAAGGGCATTTTCCTCATAATCAAGCATTACCAGCTTAAATTTCACCGGGCTTTTTTTAGTAAACTCGGCAAATGCCTTTAGTACATTGGGTGTGTTTTTTTTTGGATCGGTATTTCCTAAAAAGAACAAAAAATTGTCGGGTAAATTATATTTGGATTTGGCTGCAGTTAATATATTTTCATCCCTAATTTTTCGGAAATGTTCGCCTACACCATTGTAAATGGCAACCAGGTTGTCGCCCAATCCCATAAAGTTTTTAATACGATTTTTTTCGAAATTAGAAACCGTTGACACCCTTTTGCTGCGTTTTACTACAGGAGGTACAATCCAACGGCGGTACATGTTTCCAAGCTTCTGATACCAGCTCCCCGATTTCTTAAAAATGCTTATACTTTCAAGATAAATTATATCGTGTAATATAGTAATTAACGGAACTGACGAATATACCGGCCCGGTATTGCTGGTGCAGTGCAAAATATCGCAACCTTCGGCCTTGGCAGCTTTTGGTAGAGCAAATTGCTCCCAGGTAGGATACGGCCCTCCACTTAACTCAATAATTTTAAAATTATCGGCCTTCGGAATGCAAGTATTGTCTTCGTCAGGTTTTACAAAAACAACGTATTCATTTTCTTTGTCAATTTCCTGAAGGTATTTTATCAACTCCAGCGCCACCATGTCCATACCATGCTTTTTCTTGCGATACAGTCTTTGTCCTTCAATTCCTATTTTCATAGCACCAACTTTAGTTTAAATATGATTTTAATACATCGGATGATGTACCGTTTATAAACATTTCCCACCACAAACAAACAACAAGCAGGTTGAAAAACTGAAAGGCTTTAACTTGTTTATACCAAAACCAGTAGCCTCCGGTTTTTACTGTCTGGTCGTAGGATGCGAAAAAATTCTCCAAATATTCTCTCGAAAATAATTGCATAGCGGCATCAGAATTCATAATAAAATCGACCAACCTACTACGCTGCGTATTATCCTTAAAAAAGATGGGCAATGGTGCAAACCCTCCTTGCTTTTTCCTATCGGTAATTTCAACCGGGAGCTTGGGTTTCAGGTAGTTTTTATGCAGGAACTTACTAACGCCTTGTCCTTTTGAAAGTTCTTTTACTGTACCTTTGGTTTTTAGGTTTCGTGGCAATTGCTGCAAGAAATTATAAATATCGGTAGACATGTATGGAAACGACAAATTGTTCCCAAACATTGATGCCATTTTGGAAGCCTTAAATAAGATAACCTCGTTAATCACCTGGCGGATGTCGCCAAAGTAATTATGTGCAAAATAAAAATCGTCAAAATCTTTAAAATGCTTTGGAACAGCTTCCAGATATTTATGGCTACCGTATAATTTTTTAGATGAATAAAGTTTCTTTAAATCGAATGTACTAAACCCAAAATTATCGCTTTTTTGAATGTTTAAAATTTTGTGGTTATGAAATTGTGTTCTAAAAAGAATGTTGTCTTTATTAAACATCTCCATTTGCCCTATGCCTGCATAAAACTTTTGTAGTAGAGCTCCACCGTTTTTGCGTAGCGAATAGTTTAATGCCAACTCTTTTCCGGCCGTGCCAAAGTGTTGGTCGTTACCATCGCCACCTAAAATTATTTCTGGCTTATTGTCGCCAATCAGTTTCATTGCCGTGTAGTTTACCATTAAACCACCTTCCTGAAAAGGGTCGCCTAAATAATTGATTAGCTCGGGTAACTCTTTTATTTCTGTACCATCTATTTCATAAAACGCATGTTCGGTATCGAAACGTTCCGACAAAATTTTTGCCAACGGAAGCTCTGTCCACGGATTATCTTTAAAACCTATAGAATAAGAATATACTTTTCCGGAATATACATCGCGTAACCCAGCTATATTGCCTCCTGAATCGTAACCACCACTTAACAATAACCCAACTGAGTTTTTGTCTTTAACACGGTTAAGAATCGATTGTTTATGTAATTTTTCGTATTGTAAGGTTGCTTCCTCTTCACTTAAATTGGTTGGATTTGAACAAGATTCCAAATAGCTTTCCCATGTATAAAGTGGAATTATTTTCTGATTATTTTTGACAACTTCCAGTATATGCCCTGCAGGCAGTTTTTGAATGCCCTTTAATGAGCACATTGGTGAAGGAATATAACCAATACTTAAGAAAGTATGAATTGCTTCGCCATTAGCTTCCGGATAATAATTATCGAGTGATAAAAAGTTTTTTAATACAGAAGAGAAATGTGTGTTGCTAAAATAGACCTGAGGCCCGGCACCATGTCTGTCGCGGTAAATCACTACTTTATTTTGTCCGGTAAGAACCAGCGTAAACTCACCGTCCAGATTTTTAAAACTTTCAATGCCTTTTTCAAGATAACCGCTAAGAATTTCCGATTCAGCATTATCAGAACTAAGGCCGTAAACATTTCCACTTAAATAAAGCAAAACTCCATCTTTTTCTAGAGCCTTAATTGTTCCATCAGATAAAAAAGTTTCTTTACCGGAAAGCCCCTCTAAAGGTTTTGAGAAGGATAATTTTGTATCGTTTAAAAAAGTTCCAATAAAATTTGACATAGTTTTAGTTTACATTTGTACCGTGCTGTGTATGTATAAATTTTTTATTTGCTCCTCTTAGTTTAAACAGCGAAGCAAACATGAGAAAGAATGCTTTTGGCAGCGTTAATAGGGCCGCTAAGGTTTGTCTGTTGTAAAATTTACGTGGTATACTTAACAAAAATGCCAACACCACTGAGGCAAATACTACTTGCCATTGCCATGCAGAAATTACAAGGTATTCGTAAACTTCACTAAATAAGGAGAGAATACTGTAACAAGCTGCTACAATGGTAACTATTCCAATTAACAAAACTCTGGGAGGTGATACCATTTGATAAACCTTGTCGAAAAAGTCGAGATTAGCTTTAAAAAATAAATGATAAAGCCCTGAAAAAAAGTATCGGCCAAAATATACAAACTGAGCCGATAACCATCGTTTTCGTTGTTTCGCAAACACTTCTGATTTTTGTACTTTCTCGTCAAGAACCAAAGCGTTATGCAAGTATTCAATTTTGTTTTTATCGCGTAGAAGCCTCAACTCCAGTTCTTTATCGAAACCACCAATGGCGTTTACGTTTGCCATAGTTGTTTTAAAAAAGGCATAATCGAAAGCCATACCGGAACCTATTAAGGCCGAAGAAAAACCAAGCACACGGTGGCCTTTCCTGAATATATGGTTATTAAGCTCTTCGCTAATTGCATCTAAAACAGCAAACGATGTGTTTGTGTTCTTTGCTATTCGATGCCCTTGCACAACCTGGAATCCGTTATCGAAAGCACAGTTTATTTTGCTTATAAAATTGCTGGCCATTACATTATCGGCATCAAGCACCAATGCGATGTCATATTTATCGCCAAGAGTTGCCATGGCTTTGTTAAGTGCTTTCGATTTTGTGCTTTTTTCGAAAGCAACCTCAATAACTTTAATCGGAAGCTGTTTTAATTTATCGATGGTTTCAGGCTGAAACGAGTCAGCTATTACTACCACATCGTATTGGTTTTGTGGATAGTTTTGTTTTATTGCACTTTTGGCAACTTCAACAATAACTACATCTTCTTTGTAACCAGGAATAAGAACAGCTACTTTGCGTAAATGCTTTTCCTTTGGCTCTTTTTGTTTGTGCGGGAAAATTCCTGCCAATGCAAAAAGTAATATATAGAGGGCAGCAAATCCGAAATAGGCAATAAGCACAACCTCAAAAACATTTATTATAAATTCAATGGTATTCATTTTTTCTGATTCAGTCTCTTAGTTTATTCCTAATTTTTAAGGCAATTTTTCGAAGCAGGGGAAAATATTTTCCACTTTTAATGTTGTAGGCAAGCGACTGGGAGTTAAATATCATCTCAAAATTTTCGGTACATAGAACTGGTTTTTTTGTAATTCTGTTAATTTCAACCGCCTGAGAAAGGTCACTCTCAATAAACAAAGGATATGGCCCGGAAGCATACGTTTTCGCTTTATGTGAGCCATGGTTGTTGGCTTTCATTCGTGCTTCCTTATTAGGTAAGTCGAGCATAACAAGCTCGTTATATTTAACATTGTTTTTTTTTAGCCATATTTCAGTTTCCTTTCGGTATTTCTCTAATCTTGAAGTAACAATTGTACCAATTTTAGCTCCCGGGATAAACAATGGGGAGGCATTTAATATAAAATCAATATACTTTTCACCATCGTCGTTTTGCTCATCGGTTGGGTCTATACACAGTACACCATCAATATCGAAACATGTTTTTTCAAGTATGGTGTGGTTGAAAATATTCCACTGGAAATAACGTGGTAATGGTACTGATTCGAAAAAGTAGTCGACCAGTTTTTCTTTCCCTGGAACGACATATATTGCACAGTATTTTAAATCGAAATCGGCCTCCATAATTTTTAATCGGTCTTTACATTTTTCCATAGCCGATCCTGAAGCTATACTATCATCAACTACCAGCACCTTTTTAAAGCTCTTTATGTCGAAAAACTGTCCGCGTTCACCAGCTTTATAAATATGTCCGTTTAAAAACGAGTCAATATCGGTATAAGGTCGATTCAGGTACAAAGCCAATAAATTGGCAGGAAGCATACCACTGCGGGGTATGCCAATAATTAAGTCAAAGTCGCGCGGTAAAACACTCAATCTGGTTAAGATTGTTTGGTTTAAATCGGAAACATTTTTGTAATACATAACTATATAATTTTGTATTGTTTTATAATCCGGAACATTACCTCTCTATTTTAATTTTATTTTTATCACTACCGTTTTCCGAAAGGCAAATTACCTCAGCATTTACAAGCTTATCTTTTTCTAACTGTTTCCATAAAAACATATAGGCCATGCTGGTATAGATAACCAATCCGGTTGGTAGCTGTCCTAAAACTCCATTTCCATAAGAAGCCACCATTATGCCGAAATAGCCACTTGCCAAAGCGGTTAGCTTTATTTTTATTTCTTCATCTTTTATTCGAAACATTATGGCATAACCACTTTTTATCAGAATATAGAACAGTATAAAAAGATGAAGAGTAAGACCAATTACACCTTGTTCTGCCCAAATCATTACATACCAGCTATCGGTGGGTGTATTGGCCAAAAAAGTATTTGGAGTAAACCGTAAGCCCCAATTTCCAGCAGAACCAATACCTCCTCCAAATGGGCGCGCTGCCATATATGATTTCAATTTTCTTTGATTTGCCAGGCGTACCTGTAACGATGGGTCGTTGGGGTCGAAAGCTGTTCGCATACGCCTGACCGTTGCATTGCCATTGGCAATTGTGGTATATTTAAAAAACACCACGATACTAATACCTAAAATGGCCCCCATAATCATAACTTTGGTATTCTTTCTTAGCATACTGTACATAGCAATACCCATAATGGGTACAGACATAGCCCCACGTGTTCCAGAAATCATCATCCCATAAAACCCCAATAATCCTGCTGAAAAGTAAAATATTTTTAGCTTTTTCGATTTCTTCTCGTTTAAGCCCAGAATTGAAAATACCACGCCTGCCTGCCCCTGCGCTGCTCCATACTGCCCGGCATCAGAATAAAACGAAAACACACGTAGCTTACCAAACAAAATATGTGTTTCGTAATTTCCTTTATCGAGCCAAGCTTGTTCAAAGGGATCTACCCCAATAAACTTTTGCATTAATCCTTTTAACGTAGCCAGAATTGAAAGGAAGGCCCAAATTTTAAGGAAAGTATCGAGATCTTTATTTTTATTAAAAAGGATAAAAACGAGAGGAACAAGTAACAGCATATAAAATGAAACCCCGCGCATAGCATAAAACCATGCTATACGACTTACTGCTTCCGGATTTACCAGCTGAAATAAAGAATAACCGTACCAAATTGCAGCTAGCATTACCAAATCGTTTTTGGCATTAGACCAAGGTATTTTCTTAAAAAAGTTACTAAAAAACAAGGCCAGATAAATAAGTATTAACATACCGTCGATGGCCAGGCCTACAGGCACATCTTTTATATATCGCGATAATCCAACTACAAGAAAATTCAATATATATACCGTAATTAATCCATTTTTCGGATCGTTAAATACCTTGTACAGGAATATACTTATGGCAGGAAGCATCATTATTCCCACTGCAATTTGAAATCCACCCTTTGCAAGTGTAAAACCAATGGCAATCATAAAAAGAAACAGTACAACAACCCATTTCGGTCTTTTTAACAATTCGCTACCATATATTTTATCAAATGCATCATTCATTGCTATAGATAACTTTTTAAACTTTTAAAGAATGCTATTCCTTCATACAAGAAATTTCTGGCTTCAATTTTAATTTCTTTATTTAAATAATAGTACCCAAGCACAATGCCAATAAACGTAAACAGCACGGTTACTATTGCCACTACTTCGAGCGACTTGAATACAAACACAGCAATAAAATCTCCTACAATGTTAGCTAAGGTCATTACAACCACTTTATAAAAGTTCAATTTGGGTTTATTAATGCTATCAAGTGCCACTCCCGTAAAACGGTCGATGGGCAATAAAATAGAATACAACGAGAATATCCTGAAAATATTAGTAAGTAAAGGCAAGGATTCTTTAAACTCATTCCCTCCCAAGAATAAAACAATGTGTTCAGCAAAAACAAATCCCAAAATGGCCATTGGAATAAACAAAATTGTTACAGTTCCACTATAACCGTAAAAAATTGTTTTAACACCGTTTAGATCGTTATTCAAGCTTCGGTTTGCCATTTTAGGGAATGCTGTCACCGTAAAACTGCGTAGCGGTATACCAAGCAAATCGGTAAGTTTTAAAGGAATCGCGTACTGTGCTACTCCTGCAGACCCCAGAATCGGACTTAAACCAATAATAATCGTATCGGCACTTTTTAAAAGGCTGCTGCCTACCAATGTCCCCATTGAAAACTTTCCGAAACTAAGCATTTCCTGTACTGACGATTTGGTAGCCTTTCCCATGAAGAACAAACCATCCCATTTCATTATAGCCGACAGGAGGCTGGGCAACAGATTTGATCCCAAAAAAACATAAATAATGGTTTCCAGCTTACAGTTAAGGAAGAGATTATTTATTATAAGGAATATCACAAAGGTGCCAATATTTAACACCCGAAGTAGCAATATGAGATTAAATTTCTGTTTTGCCTGAAAGTAGGATGTTGCATTATTCCACGATAAGTTTAAAAAGGCTAAAACCGGGTAATAGCTAAAAAACAACAAATAACCATTGTTAACCACAAAATCAAACTTGTGAATTACCAATTTTAGCAGAACAAAAATCAAGATTAAAACAAACACTATAGCTAAACCAATCTTATAGCTAGTACCCTGATAGATTTTGTTGTTCTCTTTATTACCTCCCGATAAAAACCGCACCAGTGCAGTGCTAGTCAACCCAAAACGCAATAGATCAAAAAAGGTCGAAAGTGTTATAAAAAGAACCCAATCGCCAAACATTTTTTGCTCCAACCCTCTTGTTAGTAACATGAAACTAACAAGTCCCAATATAGCCCCTGTAAGGCTTGTAACAAGAGAGAGTATATTTTTTTCGTATAGTATTTCTTTTATACTTCCTGACATTAAGGGTTTGTTTGTTTTTCCTATTCTTTTAAATAAATATTATTTTTTGCCTAAATCCCCATTAAAAATCCAGGCGTCCGATTCCGGATTTAATTGAAGGTATTGGTCAAGTACCATTTGTGCTTCTTTATAATTTTTGTAAATACCAATTGCCACTGTATGCAAATTTGTATCTCTTTTAATGTATTCTGGTGTAAATCCAATATTTTGTAAACGGGTATGAAAGGCGATTGCATTTTCTTTAAGCGAGAAACTTCCTCCTATTAGGTAATATTTTGAGATTGGTTGAACAAACTCACTTCCTAATTCATGAAAACTTTCAGATGAATCCAGCTTTTCTACTCTATAATTCAAAGTATCTATATTTATCAATTGTATATCCTCATCAATTTGTTCGTTTAGGAGCATTGGCACATACTCCAACCTTTCATTATCCGTCTTCCAAATATTTTCTTCATTAGACGATTTACCTCCATTTATAAGCAGGGTAGGAAGTATTATAATAGGAATAAGAAACAATAGAAAATTATTAGACAGGAAGTTCTTTTTTTTCTTATTTATCAAATCTCTTTTTGAAAAAAATTGAAATTTAATGACACTTTTTAAAATGCTTCGCAAAAACGAACGTTCTCTTGGAAGTTCTCCAATTACATTCTCCATTTCTACTAATTCAACCCCGTTTAAAAGCACCTGTGGTTTATTTTCCGAATATTCAACGATATCTTGAAGAGAATAACTATCCGATTTATTCCAGCTACGGTTTGCCCTTGTAACAATAAATGAATTATCAGTGGTTTTGAACAAATTAATTGGATAGGTATGGTTTAAAATCCCCGGAATTTCAAGAAAAACATAATTGTACCTTTCTAAGTCTCCGGCATTTAGCTCTGGAACTAAATCAGATATTTTTTCTGCCCGATGAAAAGCCTTGGTTATAGTATAACCATAAGTATCAATACCCTCAATTTCTTCGGTTTTGTCAAAAGTTACGTACAGCACTTTGTATCCGACACCTGCTAATTTTTTAAGCAACAATTTCAGTAAAGTTGATTTTCCCTCACCATCTAGACTACTGAAAAACAAATTAATATCAGGCTTATTTTTATCTTTAGCTTTCTCAGTATTTAAAATTAAACGCCGAGCAATTACATCAATACCACGCTTTTTAATAAATTCTATATCTATTTTCTTGCTGACCCCTTTAATTTTTGGGAAAATAGCAGCCACCTTCAATCCAATAAAAGCCTCGGCCCTTTCTGCCGTTCTTATATTAGTATTTAAAAAATCGAGCACTATAATTACGAATGCAGGAATTATAAAGCCAATCATAAATGCAATTGCAATTAAGAATTTGCGTTTGCTTGGTTCTGCAACAATCGGGAAAAGAGGAGGAGAAACAACGTGTAAATTTGAATTCATCTCAATATTCTGCTGCTTTAATTTAGCAAGCCCCAAACTATGAAGTATGGAGAGATACTCACGTTCAGCAACATCTATTTTACGCTCCAAACGTTTCATGGTGGCACCAAGGGGAGCATAATCAGAAAAAAGTTTATTATACTCCTTCTTTTGTATATCGCCAACTTTCAGCTTCGCTTTTGTGGATTCAAGCTCAATAACCTTAGTTAACCATTCCTCTAAAATTGCATCAGTAGGAGCCCCTTCATCGCTGTTTTCTTGGATATATTGTGTGTTAATAGCATTACTTAACTCTTCTTGGATCAATGCAGAATGATGCCGAAGTTCGGCTATTTCTTCAATCAGGTTTTGTTCGTCAATTGAATCGGTAGCCTCTTGGTACGTTTTTAAAGCAATTGCTCCATTTATTTTCGATAGTTCATCCCTCAAATCCATAATTTTGGTATTGTTGACAAACTGTTTTTGACGGACAGACATTTTGTCCTCCAAGATAGCTATTACCGAATATGCCCCAACATTATCACGCATTAATTCCTGATAGGCCAAATCAAAATGTTCTTTTTCTGATGCGATGTGTTTCGTTTGTTCGTAATAATTTATAATAGTGTTTGATTGATTGAATTGCAAAAGTTCCTGTTCAGCTTTGTTAAGCTTTTGGTCGGCATGAACAAGCTGATTATTAAAGTACGCAACAACAGCATCAGATTGGTTTACTTTTACACCTGTATATTCCTGAATAAAAACGTCTACCAGAATCTGCAGCGTATTTTTACAAACCCCGGGGTCACTTGATGCATAGCTCACTTCAATTAAATCGCTCGACTGAACACGCATAACTTTAATTTGTGCCCCAATTTTTCTGCTACTATAGTACGGGTGATTGTAATTTACAAGTTCGTATAAAAAGTTGGTATGGTTTGCATCGCGATATTTTTTAAAATTCGAAACAGTCTTATCTAAATTATTAGGCACAACCAACCGCATTACCTCCTCTGGTACGATACCTTTCGTTTCCCGTAACGATTTTGCAGAAATAATTTCTTCTTTTGCCTCGCTAAGGATTAAATGCGATGCAAGCAGCCGCACACTCACCTCCTCAAGCGTACTCCGCGAATTAATTATATTTATTAAATTGTCAAATGCTGCACGGGTTGCAAACAAATCAAACTTTGCGTCTTCTAAGGAAACAATTGACGAACCAGTTGCAATACCAGTATATACTCTTGTTTTCGATTTAAAGGTTTGTGGTTGATCTTGTGTGGCAAAAAATACTAAAGCCGCCAAAATAAAGGGCATCACAATTAAAAGCCCAATGTGCCTCATTAAAAGTCTTATAAAATATAATATATTCAAGTCTAATCCTTTAATTTAATTTTTACACCTACTGTTTCTTCTAAAATCTGAAAAGACGTTAAATAATCAAGTTTGGCTTCTTCGAGTGCCAAACTTGCTTTCGACCACATTTGATCGAGCCGCGCATAATCTGCAATACTAATATTACCATTTTTAAAATCCAACTTAGCACGCATCATCTGTACACGGTAGCTTTCCAACAAATCAGCTTTAATTAAAAGTCCGCGATGTTTTTTTACAACATCGTTATAACATGCAATAATTAACTTTCTTAGCTCTTGAATACTTGCTTCTCGTTGATAACGTAGTTTCTGTTTTTCTGCCTGTGCTGTTTTAACATTACTTCGGTCTATTATATCGGACAATGGAATTTTAATATAAGCTCCCAAATAATAACGTGATTGTTCAGTAGTTGAAGTACTACTCTCTAGTATACCCAAATCTTCAGTTATAATAAGATTATCAAATAACCCATATCTGGCACTTCCTTCAATACCAATAGAGTTTAGCCAAAGACGCTTTTCTTCTTTTAACTTATATTCTCCAATTTCAACATCACTATCCAACATCTTAAATATAGGAGAACTTTCAATAGCTTGCTCCTGCAGTTCTGCTAATGGAGGGAGCCTGTCCATTATATCTTCTCCTTCCGAGATATTTTCAACTAACTCATCGTAAGTTTGCGCACAAACTGATTTTATTAAAAATAAAATAAATATATTGATTATCGCTATTTTAATTTCGATCCTCATAAACTATACATTTTCTTTCTGAAAAACAGCGCGAAAAGTACGTATAATAATCCACATATCTTTCCAAAAGGCAAAACGACTGGCAGCAATTTCGGCATACTTATTATCCAGTTCCTTACGTTCTTCGGGCGACATTTTTGACGTACGTCCGCGGGCTTCAACCTGCCACAATCCAGTAAGTCCGGCAGGGCCATTAAAACGATCGGTCCAATCGTCGGTGGTAAGCAATTCCGCTTCGTAAAGTGGTAGTGGCCTGTTCCCAACTATCGACATATCGCCTTTTAAAACATTAATTAACTGGGGAAGTTCATCGATACTTAATTTACGGATAATATGCCCCACTTTTGTGATTCGCGGATCGTTTTCAAACTTTACAAAAGCACTTTCCTGCTGTTCTTTCTTGTGTTGAATATGTTGAAATTCATCCACAGTAACATCGTCGCCAAACAGCATTGTTGATTCACCATCTTTAAGTTCTGCTTCTGTTTTTATATTTGCTTCACCCTCTTTATTCTTAATCTCTTCTTCTTCGTTAGTTTTATATTGATTCAGATGTTCAAATTCTTTTAACCGTTTATCGGCGTCGGGGTACATCGATCTTAACTTTAAGAAGTTAAAAATCCGGTAACCAGTGCCTACCCGTTTCGATATGTAATATACTTTCCCCTTCGATTCAAGACGAATGGCTATTATAAAAATAATTAACAAAGGAGAAAGGAAGAGCAATGCTGTTCCGGCCATTACAATATCGAAAGAACGTTTAAAAAAAGGTGTTTTGTATAAATCTTCTTCCGAACCAGCATGTTTATTAATAACATTCAACTGCGGTTTCAATGTCTTTAGTAGCTTTATACGCGTACAAAGGGTTTGGGCACTTACCGGTTTCTGATAAATATCGTCGACTTTATTTTTAAAAGCAGTTGCAATAAGTTGTGCCGTTTTCTCGGTAGTGAGAACAATATAGGGCAACTGATTTTTAGTGTCTAAATCATTGATAAAATTTTCGTGATACTCGATTCCATTTCTACCCGGTATTTCCTTTTCGCATACTACTCCATCAACAATATTATTTTCAGAAAGCCATTGCATGGCATTTAAAGCATTCGGGAAATGAACAAGTTCTAATAACTCGACCTCTTTCTGCAGATCATCTATTACCTTCTCATCGGAGCCAATGTAAAGCACTTTCATTTTTCGTGAAGCCATAATTCTTTTGTTTAAAATTCGACTTAACGATTCAAAATTCGTTCAATCCGTATTAATAATTCTTCAGGATTAAAAGGCTTAACAATATAATCTTCGGCACCCGCCTTCAGGCAACTAATCCGGTCGTTACTACTATCTTTACTACTCAAAACAATGATTGGAATATCGCGAAAATAACCACTCGACTTAACATGAGTTATCAATCCCATGCCGTCCAAATTTGGCATCTGAAGATCTGTTAAAATCATATCGGGTATATTTCCGTCTTGCAACCAGGCTAAAGCTTGCAGTCCATCTTCTTTTGTCTCTACTTCAAATGTTTTATTTAAAAACTGAACTATTAGCTTACTAATTGAAGTTTTATCATCAACTACTAAAATTTTTTTCATAGAAATGGATTGTTTATTAGAAATTCGTCCTTATTACAAAGATATAATTTGAACTAACATGTCATGCATATTGCAAAAATAATATGCTAAAAAAAAATAAATTCAGCGAAATGCCTACAAAACATCTCCCAAGGCCTTACTCCTAATCAGCAGAGACGAACAATAACGAATAAAAATAACCAATAATTTCACTAATAACAGTACGTGTACCTTTACTCGATTTCGACCAGTGTATATTGTCGAACGACAAATCTTGCACCGAAATTACACCCACTTCATAATCCGGCTCCAATGCTAAGTTAAATAAGTATTGACTTCGCCGGGCATGAAATCCAATGGCAACCACATCTATTTTACCTGAAGTATAATTATTTTTTACCAACCAATTTCGAAATGCCAAAGCCGATGTATAGGTTCGGTTTTGCCAAACATTACCCGTAGGAATTGCCGTTATTCGCGTAGAATCGAAGCCTAGTTCAATAAAAGTAGCATACGAAAGCTCCGCCATCGATTTTATATCTGAAATATAATATCCCGATTGCAAATCTCCTCCTGACACAACCAGGTGGCTATATGATCCGGAATCAAAAATCTTTATTGCTTCCTTTATTACATAATCAGGTAAGTGTCCGTCGAGAACAAGAATATCGCCTTGAACAGGATTTGATTTACTTAAAAATGAAGGTATTCGTAAAAAGAAAAAAGAAAAACCTGCAACAATTATGAGCAACAGGAAGAGTCGCGCAAGCCAGGTTAATCGATTGCATTCGGTTTTTCGAATTAACTTAAAATTTAGGTTCATTATTACGATTTTTGTTAAATAAAGCTACAATAATTCAGCCACTTATAATTTTCAATACCAGTTCTTTTGTTAATGGTTTTTCGCCTGCTTTTTTCCGGATATCGTCAAAAGAATAACGAAAATCGCAGCCCGATTTCCAGTTGCTGCAGCCATAAGCGTTTTTGCCTTTAATCAGGGTTCCCTTGCCACATTTGGGGCAGACTGGCATTTTATCTTCTTTGCGCTTTGCAGGCGTTTTATTTTCAAACTCAAGAGTAAAAGAATCGCTCAGTTTTATAACACCTTCCACCTTTTTACCGCTCAATACAAATCCTTTAAGTTTAGTTGTTGCCTTTTTCTCAATTAATCGTTTCACCTGATTATCGGTTAGTTTTTTCTCCATAAAAATAAAAGGCAACCTAAAATCACAACCTTCTTTCCAGCGGCTGCAACCATAGGCATTTTTCCCTTTCAGTATATTTCCTTTGGCGCATTTCGGGCACAATGATAAAACATCTCCCGATCTGGCAGGAGTAGTTTTCGCTTTTTTTGCAGGTGCTTTTTTACGCTCAGGCTGCTGAGCAGAGAGCCGGACTGTGTTTTTTTCTTTTAATACTTCTACTACCAAATCGTACACCATCCGTTTCATATCGTAAATAAACTTTCGTGCATTGTACTCACCCTGCTCAATCTCGCGCAACTGCTTTTCCCACTGCCCTGTTAACTCCGCCGACTTAAGTAACTGATTTTGAATCGTATCAATTAGTTGTATTCCCATTTGCGTGGGCAATACCTGCTTTTTATTGCGCTCAATATATTTTCTTCTGAAAAGAGTTTCAATTATGGCCGCCCGTGTTGAAGGCCTTCCAATCCCATTGGCTTTCATTAAATCGCGCAACTCTTCATCGTCCACCTGCTTACCGGCAGTTTCCATAGCGCGTAATAACGAGGCTTCAGTATAATATCGGGGTGGTTTTGTTGTTTTTTCTGAAAACGAGGGCTCATGTGGTCCATGCTCACCTTTTTCAAATGTGGGCAGTACTTTTTCATCGCCGTCCGACTTTTTATCCACATTCTCCCGGTTAAAAAGCACTCGCCATCCCGGTTTTAAAATTTCTTTTCCGGAGGTCACAAATTGTACCGATTCCACCTGGGCATTTACCTGTGTTTTTGCAACTTTACAATCGGGGTAAAAAACCGCAAGAAACCGTCTCACGATTATATCATATACATTTTTCTCATTACCACCAAGCAGTTTCTCTTCGCCTGTTGGAATAATGGCATGGTGATCGGTAACCTTTTTATCGTTAAAAACTGTTGTCGATTTCCGAATCGATTTTTTCAGCAAAGGTTCCACAAAGTTAGCATACCCTTTTAAACCCTTTAAAATACCCGGAATTTTTGGATACATATCGTTAGGCAAAAAAGTAGTATCAACACGAGGATAGGTTACAGTCTTCATTTCATACAACCGCTGAATAGTTTTCAGCGTTTCATCAGCAGTTAGGCCAAATTTATTATTGCAGTACACCTGAAGGCTGGTGAGATCGAAAAGTTTTGGAGCATATTCTTTCCCGTCTTTTTTCTCCACGTTCGTGATATACAGTTCCTTTCCCAAAACCTGGTTTAACAGTTTTTCGCCGTCTTCTTTTTTAAAAAACTTTCCTTCTGTATTATTAAAAACCGTATCGCGATAAACCGTTTGCAACTCCCAGTATGGCTGTGGCTGAAAATTTTCGATTTCGTAGTGACGAGTAACCAGCATGGCCAGAGTTGGTGTTTGCACACGCCCAATGGACAGCACTTGTTTATAGCCTCCGTATTTTAAAGTGTACAAACGCGTAGCATTCATTCCCAACAGCCAGTCGCCAATTGCCCGCGAGCTACCTGCATAATACAAATTATCAAATTCAGAAGCAGGCTTAAGTTTCTGAAACCCTGTTTTTATAGCTTCGGAGGTTAACGATGAAATCCACAAACGCTGCACTTCGCCTTTGTATCCGGCTTCTTTTATCACCCAACGTTGAATAAGTTCTCCTTCCTGTCCGGCATCGCCGCAGTTTATTACCAGGTTGGCTTTAGAGAATAAACTTTTAATTACATTAAATTGTTTTCTCACTCCCCCATCGCCTCCAATCACCTTTGTTTCAAATCGTTCGGGAAGCATTGGTAAGGTCTGCAAATCCCAGCGCTTCCAATCCGGATTATAATCCTCAGGAGGCCAGAGGGTACAAAAATGCCCGAAAGTCCATGTAACCTGATAACCATTCCCTTCAAAATATCCGTCTTTTCTTGAATTTGCCCCAATTATCTGGGCAATCTCTTTGGCTACACTTGGTTTCTCTGCTATACAAACTTTCATTTGTCTATAATTGTTTGTTTTAATAGTAACTGATCAAAACGTATTTAATTCTTATCCTTCAACTAAAGCCGGTCAAGTTGTTTGGTATAATCACCATTCACGTTTCATATTCTTCAAAATTCAACACAAATATACATGGAACAAAATTGAATGCCACAAAAGATTAGATTCAGTTATCGACAAAATAAATAGAATAAGCATTCAATGCTACATCGATTCGCAAATTATGGCCCAATAAAGCACCTGGCATTTTTAACAAGTAACTTACTTAGGGGAATAAAAAATTCGCTGAAACTGAGAAAAGGTTTTAAATTGAACTTTGGTGATTATTATAAATATCGGGTAAAAAAGACTTCTGGAAAATTTAATTCTTTGACCAAAACAAAAAGTATTTTCGACAATGGTCTGGCACAAACTAAACAATTCAAATCACTTAAATATAGGGTCGGGAGGGTAGGATATTTTTATCAAAATGCACAAAAACTGGCACAAACAAAGGAAAATTGCCAAACAGAACAGGATTCTTATGTTATTTATTCAGCTTATGGATGAAAAAATAATTGCGCAATTGCCTAAAAACAATAATTTAGCGGCTCCTAATCTGAATCCATATAAAAATTTATTGTGTTTATGAAGATTTTTAAAATGAAACTCCACTGGCAAATACTTATTGCCCTTATTTTAGCGGTATTTTTCGGATATTTTGTTCCTTCGGGTATCGTTTATGTTGCCTGGATGGGCGATGTTTTTTTACGAGCTTTAAAAATGGTAATTATACCGTTAATCCTTAGCTCAATAATTAGTGGGGTTACCAGTATGGGTGAAGGAAACAACCTGGGAAGGCTTGGGGCCAAAACTTTGCTTTATTATTTAACAACAAGCACCCTTGCTATTATTACAGGCTTAATATTTGTTAATATTATAAAACCAGGAGTGGGAGTTGAACTTGGATTTACTCAGTCGGTGGAAGGATTAGCTGCAGAAACCAGCTCAATTAATGACATACTTTATCGCCTGATTCCTGAAAATATTATAAGTGCAATGGCTCAGGGAACAATCCTTTCGGTTATCTTTTTTGCCATCGTATTCGGTTATTTCATTACCAAAGTTGAAGATAAATACAAAGAATCGTTAAAGACCTTTTTCGAGGCAGTTTTCGAAGTTATGATGAAGATTACGCTTTTCATCATAAGATTCACTCCTCTTGGAATATTTGGTATTGTTGCCAAAGAAGTTGCCCATAATACTGACCAGCTTGCAAACATTGCAGGAAGTCTGGCCATATACAGTATCTGCGTTGTTGCCGGATTGCTTGTTCATGCTTTAATTGTTCTTCCTCTAATTGTTCGTTTTTTTGGGAAGGCATTACCATACACTCACTTCCGTAATATGGCCACACCTTTATTAACCGCTTTCTCCACCTCCTCGTCGAGTGCAACACTGCCACTAACCATGGAAGCTCTTGAGCACAAAAGTGGTGTTTCAAACAAAATTACAAGCTTTACCTTGCCACTTGGAGCAACCATTAACATGGACGGAACTGCCCTGTACGAATGTGTGGCAGCCATGTTTATAGCCCAGGCTTACGGAATTGATCTTTCGTTTACCCAACAAGCCATGGTGGTTTTTACAGCTTTGCTTGCATCAATTGGCGCGGCAGGAATTCCAATGGCAGGACTAGTTATGATGACAGTTGTTCTTACGGCAGTAGGTTTGCCACTGGAAGGAATTGGGCTTATTTTGGCTGTAGACCGGGTTTTAGACATGCTGAGAACTTCGGTGAATGTTTGGAGCGACAGTTGCGGAGCCGTTATCGTTGCCCGTTCGGAAAAAGAAGAAACTAATATTGGCGTTTAATAAGGCCAACTTATCAAAAATTTTTGTTGCGAAATGAACCTAATGAAGCACGGCGCGTGCTATTATTAGCAAGCTGTTGTTATGCATTGTTGCGCAACTAAAGACTGCTGCAACCAGGGATGAAATGCTGCAAAAACAACCACCGCAAAATCGACTATATCGAAAATAATGCTCTAAAAATAAGATAGAAACTTATTCAGGTGAACAATAACTGTAAAATAGCTTGTTATTAATTATATAAGCAGCAAAACTTTTTACAACCCTATTTTTTTAATAAAATTAACACTAATGGCTTACCAATTTTCCAGGTTAACAGCTTATATATTTTTTCATTTTTATATTTTTGCGATTCATTTTTTCGAAGTTACAGTATGCTAAAATGGAAATACTACGAAAAAAAACATCATAGAAATCCCGTTTAGCTTTATGTAAAGTCGTTTAAAAGAAAGTACATGCACCAAGAAATACATGACAAATAAAACACAACAACAGCTTAACTTTTAAATTTTAATTCAGATGAAACGAGGAATTCAGGTAGTGATATTATTTTTTGTTCTTTCCGGCCTATCTGGCTGCAAAAAAACAGAACATGATATTTTTTATAACAAAAAGTATCTAGAAGAAATAAAAGCATCGCATAAAGACGTTAGTTTTCACATGGCAAACCATTTTGTACCGGGGGCAACAGTTGCTGTGGTAAAAGATGGAGAACTGATTTACTCCGAAGGATTGGGACTAGCTTCCAAAGACCTGGATGTAAGGACGAAACGAAATACAAAATTCAGAATTGGCACCTTATCGGAACTCTTCACCAATATTATTTATCAAAAAATGGTTGAGGAGGGCATACTCCACCCCGACTCATCTATTCAGCATTATTACCCCGAATTTCCGAAAAAACAACACAAAGTACTTTTAAAAAACCTTGCTCAGCAAACATCGGGAATACGCGCCCCAAAATACAGCGAAACAAAAAACATAGGCTTTAGCAACAGTATTGAAAAGGGCGTTAAACCAGTACTTGACGATCCCTTGGTTCTGACCCCCGGAATATCTCAGGATATTAGCAGCTACAACTATAGTATTCTTGGACTGATAATGGAAAAAGCCACGGATAAAAAATTTCCTAAAATTCTTGCAGAATACATTACCGACACCTTGCATTTAGAGAATACCGTCATCGATAATCCATTAATTAGCATTAAAAACCGAAGTGATTTTTTCGATCGTAACTACATTGCACAGGTTACCAATGCCCGTGAGATCGATCTGCGCCCAAGTGCTCCATCAAATGGATTGCTCTCGAATGCTGAGGACCTGGCTAAATTCTGCATGGCTATTTTAAACTCCAATTATCTTTCGGAAGAAACAAAAAAAGCACTATTCACACCAGTACCCCTGGCCAACGGAGCGCCTTCGGGCATGACTAACGGATGGATACTAATGGTGGATAAACAAGGTAATAACGTATATGGGAAAAGCGGTGAAGCTAATGGCGGCGGAGGCTCTATTTTATATATTCCAAAAGAAAACCTAATTATTACTTATGCCTGTAACCTTACTTCTTCGCAAGATGATACGCCTGTTTTTAAAATAGCAGCAAACTTTATTTCACAAGAGGAGAAAAAAATAAAAGAAGACACAAAAACAGAAAAGTCGGATAAATAATCGGCATCTGATAAATTAATTTCGCTTAACAATAAGGGTTTCTGTAAAATGTTTTAACTTTCCGTATAAAACATTTTTATGGAAACCCTTATTTTATTAGGTTTATTTTTAGGATTGATAGGAGGAGTTTCGGTCACCGTATATTATTATAAAAACCGCAACGAGCAGCAGCTAAGAAGCCAGTCGGTGTTATTACTCGAGAAAATAAAACAGGTTTGTAAACTTATTACGGTAGAAGGCGAGTTCTCCGAAATATTTACCCATCGCGACGAAAAAAATCTTTTTTTCAAACTCTTCCAGATGGAAAAAAAGGCGTTGCTCATTATAAAAGCCAAAGTGATGATTGGTTTTGACCTGACTAAAATAAACATCGAAATAAACACTCAAAAAAAGCAGGTTACCCTCTCGCGATTTCCCGAACCCGAAATCCTCAGCATCGATACTGACTTGGAATATTACGACATTCAAAAAGGCATTATCAATAAATTCTCGGAAACTGATTTAACCAACCTGAATAAGAAATCGAAGGAATTTATCCGCCAAAAAGTGGAAGGAAGCCACCTGGTGCAAATTGCCAAAAACCAAGCTACCGATACGGTTTCGCTCATCCGCCAGCTTATTGAATCGGTAGGATGGGAACTGGTTTCGGAGAAAATATCGATAGAAGCTGCAACAAATGCCCCTGAACTTCAGAACTAAATTCGAATACCCCAGATTCGATTTAAGTATTCCTCTCAGAAACCCATAGTTATGTGAGATTTATTTAAAAATACCGAAAGAAAAGCCGGCTGTTTTACACCTATATGCCTACAATTTGGTTATATATCATTAGGTAACGTTACCGTTACTTTTGTACCTTCATGAATTTTACTTTCAATAATAATACTGCCATTATGCTTATCAACAAACTCTTTACACATTATTAAACCAAGACCAGTTCCTTTTTCATTATTGGTGCCCGTTGTTGAGATATTTACCCCTATGTTAAAAATCCTTTCGATCTTATCATCTGGAATTCCAACTCCAAAATCAGTAATTGAAATTTTTACGTATCCTTTTTCATCTGGAAGAATATCAACTAAAATAGTTCCCCCCTTATACGAAAACTTTATTGCGTTAGCCAATAGATTCCGAATTATGGTAGAAATCATTTGCTTATCGGCATTTAAGTTGATGGAAGGGTTGTAATTTGGAATAATTTTTAGTGATTTATTTACGATTAGTTGACCAAAAATTTTAATAATATCATCTACTGTTTTAGAAATATTAAAGTGTTCAGGCTTAATTACAATCTGATCGTTTTGGGACTGAGACCAAAGCAGCAAATCCTCTAAAAGAGAATAAGTATTATCAGTAGTATCGCATAACCAGCTTAATAATTCTTTTTGTTTTACCGGTTCAAATTTATCAAAACCTTCATATAGTAATCTAGTTAATGAACTTATGGAACCAATTGGCGATCTCAGGTCATGGGCAATTAATGAAAAAAATTTATCCTTTGTAATATTCGCTTCCCTAAGTTCATTTTCTGTTTTCTTGAGTTGTTCTTCTTTTCTTATTCTATCAGATATATTGCGGGCCATAGCGGTAGCCCCAATAATTTCATGCTCATCGTTATAAATGGGGTTAAAAAAACTCTCGAAAAATTCTTCATGTTGATCTCCGTAAACACGAATATTTGAATGTGATTCACCACTCAAGGCTCTTGAATAATTTTCTTTAGCAGCATGTCTGTCTTTTTCGTTCGTAATACAATCCAAAATATTCATGCCAACTTCTATTTCCATAGAATAAGCATACTTCATGGCATCTGAATGTGCCCGATTGAAATACATATAACGATAGTTTTTATCAATCGACAAAAGAGTTGTGGCTTTTTGACTTTCCAGATTAGATTTTAACAATAACATGTACTTTTTTAGGTCTATCTCATTTTGCTTAATATGAGTTATATCCCTGCCAAAGCAAGTCACTCCAATAGTCTTATTATTTTCTAAAATTGGAGAAAAAGATACTTCTACATAGACCATTTTGCCATTTTGATCAAGAAAAGAGTTTTCGAAAGAAAACCTTTTGCCTTCAAGAGCATTGTCATACTTCTCTTTCCAAAATGAAACAATTTCAACTGGCAGGTAATCTAAAATAACATCTCCTCTATTTAATTGCGTTCCAAATGTTTTTCCAAAATCGTAACGAAAAGATTTGTTTAAATATATAAGTTGATATTTATTGTTAATTGCCCAAATGCTATCAGTTGTATTTTCCAGAATAAACTCCATATTTCAATTTACTAAGAAATTTACTCTTTACCTAATAAGCACTAACGATGGGTATTCTTAATGTAATCGATTACGCGGCACCTTCAATTCTCTTTGATTATGCCTAGTTCTTTGTGATGAACATTAAAAATACAATAAACAAAAAATTGCCTATAAAAGGCAAAGCCACCGATATAGTGATTCGGTAGTAGTTAGAAAAACGTCTTGCTTTGAAGAAATATCGATGCCAAATAGATTTTCTAATGCTTATTTCAATTTTACCCGATGCTTTGGAATGACAAATGGAGCAATACCATCGGCAGCACTTCCGTGCTTCCAACACCTCTAAAAACTCATTTCGGCACGGAAGCGGATTCCGCTGTTGTCGGTAAAACTTTGGTTGGAATATGTATTACCCAAAATGTGAACATATTCAACACGTAGCACCTTAAAAATATTGGTTAGCCCAACTCCTAATTCGGCATACGGACGGGTCATATCCTGCGAAAAAGCATCGGGTAATTCAAATACGGGAATATACGAACTTGTACGGTTGCCATAATGTGCTTTTAAGGATATCATTTCGCGCAATTTCATCCGTTTTACCAGCGGAATTCTATTCAGCACAATTCCTCCTCCCACCCAATCGAGATGAATATTGGTGTACACATTGTGTGCAAACGATGCCTGGTGCAACAGGTTAAACCGGTATTTGGCAAATCCCAGCGACTGAGATCCAACCGGCATATCTAACAAATCGTAGGGTGCATCGCCAAATAAATAACCACCATTGACCATGTAGCGCATAAAGGAAGGCCCCATGTTTAGCTTCCCCACAATAGAACCATGAAATTGCGCGTACATTCCAAAATCGGGAGAATTGCTACCCGGCAGGTATGTACGACCAATATCGCAACTTAAATTAACCACTGGTATTTCGTCGATATAGTAAACGCGCATAAAATAATACTTGTCGAAATACTGTCCGAAGGCCAATCGCGCGTTAAGCAACAGCCCATAGGAAGAATAATGGTTATAATCGGTTCCGTTATTTGAGAACTGTATGTAAGGAGTACTGTAGCTCGATTCGAAATAAGCTCCACCCTCAAATATTACATTATCAGTGTTCATTTCCAAATAAGCATGTAGCTTCTTTTCTTCCTTTAAATAAGGGTTCTCTTCGCGGGAAGTAAGAGCTGCAATAAAGTTACCACTACCGCGGGTATTGGGATTCTTTTTAATAAAACGAAGGTATTTATCTTGCGAAACCAGATTATAATCGTCGGAATAACTCCCCCGAAGGATAAACCTATCGTTGTCGGTTAACTGCCAGCCAAAATTGGCACCATATTTTAGTTCTTTGTTTCTTGTGCCATAACCCAAATAGCCACCAACGGTGAACCGTTCCCACATTTTTTCGCCCGTACGCAGCGGAACAGTAAACCGTTGCCCTTCTATAGCGTTGGTACTGTAAATGTCGAAAACCGGGCCCACTTGTATTTTCCCCATATCGATGTAGCTTGTAAGTACCATGCCTCCAACGGCATCAATTCCGCGAACAACACTATTTTGTTTTAGTTTATCCACACGTTCGTACGTACCGTCCGATAATAAACTGCCGGCAAATTCGGGCTGTCGTTTCCAATCGCGCCCCTTCACCTGATCAAGTTTTTTTGATGTAGAATATTGCGTACTCTTAGTTACCAGCCAGTTTCCGCTGGCCACCTGGTCGATACGTTGTGAACCGTATTTAGAAACGGTGTCGTTATTTAATACCAGTGCCAGGTTCAGACTAATTTCCTGATCGTCGTAAAACCAATTTCCTTCTTCGTTTTTTTTATACCTAACATTTGATTTGTATCCGTTAACAAAATTAATATTAGCTTCTTTCTGCACATAAGCATAAATGCTTGTTAGTGCGAAATTATCGCCTTCCACTGTAAACCGCCCCGTAAACAGTGGATTGTATTTATTTTTTGGAGTAAACGAAAAACTGTAGTACCAGGTACTGTCGACTTTGGTACTGTCGTTTAGAAAAATATCGTAATGCATGCGGGCCGAATTGGCCAGTGGAGAAGTAATTCCCCTTCCGAGAATGCTAATCTGATCTTTGTAAAAATCCAAATCGATAACCACATTCAGCAGAATCAGGCTTTCGATGGTTTGATTTAACTTCGGAAAAATCCCATCCTTTCGGTTATACACCACGCTGTCTTTCCGGTTTTGAGTTAAAGTGCCCAGTTCGGCCATGTAAATAGGTGAAAAACACAAATCCTGATCATCAATTTTCATGGTCACCTCTTTCAAATTATCAACAATACGATTTATGCGCGAGGTAGAATCGATAGCCACATAAACCGAAGTTCGGGCAAAAGTTTTATAATCGGCATAATTTAACACCTTTTGCCGGTTTTCCTTTTTATGTTTCATTATTTCACGGAACAGCACCTTCGCTCGCGACTCTTCGGGGTGCACAGTAACTTCGTCAATCTCTTGTACGGCGGTATTTAATTTCACCTCGAGCGGCAACGTTGTATTCTTGCTGATAATTATTTCTTGTTTACTATACCCTACCGCCGAAAAACTTAAGGTATCGTTAACTTGAGTCGACAGGATGAACCAACCGTTCACATCAGTCATTGTTCCGTGGGTAGTTCCCTTCACCCAAACATTTACAAAAGGGATTGGTTCCTTTGTATTATTATCGCTGACAACTCCCGAAACTTCTGCAGGTTCATCATCAGCAAAAACAAAATTCCCAAAGAAAAGAAAGAGTAAAATTATACCGATTTTATACTTCATAGCAAGCAACTCATAATACTCATTTACATGTCCTATCTAACAGATATCATATATAAAGAGTCTAACTTCAATTAAGTTCAATTATGTAAATTATATGTTGCTTATCTTCTACAGATAATTGTTTTTCATGGCACCAAACATATAACTTTTAACTTCGACAAAGTTACTCAACCTTTAATCAGCGAAAAGGTTCTTACATTTTTTAGTCTTCGGAATTTAACGTTATTTAAGAATTGGCACCAATTATCGGACGACTCATGATGAATCCTGCAGCACGAATGATACAGGATGTTCAATTCTTACTAAAGTAAGAGATTTCTGATTACGTTCTAGATATCAGGCATTTCAGGGGCTAAAGCATAAGGGGCTTCTCCCCACTTGCCTATTCTCTGGCACATATAAAAACAACAGACCTCGCCCTCATTCTCCAACAATTAGGCCAGCAACAGGCTATTCCTCCTTCTTCGCTTCTTCCCAAATTTCATCCATTTCGGCAAGGCTCATATCGTGCAGGCTGCGTCCTTTCATCATGGTTTTGCTTTCAAGATAATTAAAGCGTTTCATAAATTTCAAGTTGGTGCGTTCTAAAGCGGCTTCCGGATCGATACCATATAAGCGGGCTGCATTGACTACTGCAAAAAGCAAGTCGCCAAATTCAGCTTCCATTTTATCTGTATCCGCTTTATCAATTTCAATGCTCAACTCCTCAACCTCTTCTTTTACCTTGTCCCATACCTGTTCTTTGTATTCCCAGTCAAAACCTACACCACGCACTTTTTCTTGAATCCGATTGGCTTTTACCAACGCGGGCATAGCTGCAGGCACGCCTTCTAAAACACGTTTATTGCCCCCTTTTTCTTTTAATTTTAATGCTTCCCAGTTTTCCTCAACCTTTTTGGCCGAACCATCAACATCAACATCTCCATAAATATGAGGATGACGATACATCAGCTTTTCATTTATAGCTTCAAGCACATCACCCATATCGAATTCCCCTTTTTCGGCACCAATTTTTGAATAAAAAACAATGTGAAGCATTAAATCGCCCAATTCTTTTTTTATCTCCTGCAAGTCTTTTTTCAGAATGGCATCGCCCAACTCGTAAGTTTCTTCAATGGTTAATTTACGTAACGACTCCAATGTTTGTTTTTTATCCCAGGGACATTTCTCGCGAAGTTCATCCATAATATCTAGCAAGCGTTTAAACTCTGCAACCTTTCTTTCCATAATCTATCGAATTTCAAATCCAACCCGAATCTAACCATAAGTTCCGGACAACATTCATAAAACATGCCTAAAGTTAATCACATTTAAAATCAATTTATTTTGTAATTTTGAGGCGCTTGAAAAAAAACATTAAAATACAAACTTGGATAAACAAATTTTATTGGAAGGAATTGACCCGTTGGAGTTTTTCGGGATAAACAATTCCAATATAGATCTCATAAAAAAACTCTTTCCTAAAATTAATATTGCAGCGCGTGGGCACGCATTGTTTGTGCAGGGTGAGCCAAATGAAATAAAAATTTTTGAAAAGAAATTGGCGCTGATTCTTGAGCATTTTTACCAGTACAACATTATTACCGAAGAAATTATTCGCGAATTACTAGATTCGGGAATTTCGTCGTTTGAAGAAAACGAAAATGCAGAATCCGATATTATTGTTTTTGGAAACAATGGAAAACCAGTAAGGGCAAGAACGCCTAACCAAAAAAGATTGCTGGAAGCCAATTCGAAAAGCGACCTGATATTTGCCATCGGTCCTGCCGGAACAGGAAAAACATACACCGCAATTGCACTCGCTGTTAAAGCGCTTAAAGACAAAGAAATACGAAAAATAATTTTAAGCCGACCGGCCGTCGAAGCTGGCGAAAACCTGGGTTTTCTTCCCGGCGATTTAAAAGATAAGATAGACCCGTATTTACAACCGCTGTACGATGCTTTGCAAGATATGATTCCGCCTAAAAAACTTGAAGAGTTTATGAAAGACGGCACCATACAAATTGCACCACTGGCATTTATGCGCGGACGAACATTGAGCAACGCCTATGTAATTTTAGATGAAGCCCAGAACACCACGGTTAATCAGTTAAAAATGTTTTTAACACGGATGGGCTTAAATGCCAAGTTTATTATAACAGGTGACGTAACTCAAATCGACTTGCCCCGAAAAAGCAATTCGGGATTGATACAGGCACTAAAAATATTAAAAGGAATAAAAAGCATTTCAACAATATATTTCGACAAAAAAGATATTGTGCGTCACCGTTTGGTGCGCGATATTGTTGAAGCATATGACAATGAAGCGAAGGAAAAAGACGAGCAGACTGAGTAAACAATTTTACAATTTAGCAGTTTTTTAATTTTAAACGTATAAATATCAAATTCAAAATAATTAGTAAAATGGGTAAGGCATTAACAAAAACAGAATTTAATTTTCCGGGACAAAAGAATTTGTACAAAGGAAAAGTTCGCGACGTTTATAATATTAACGACGACTTTTTAGTGATGGTAGTTTCCGACCGCATTTCGGCTTTCGACGTTGTTCTTCCAGAAGGAATTCCATTTAAAGGACAGGTTTTAAACCAAATTGCAGCGAAATTTCTTGATGCCACTGCAGACATTGTTCCGAACTGGAAAATTGCAACGCCAGACCCGAATGTAACCGTAGGCCATTTTTGCGAAACTTTTCCTGTTGAAATGATCGTTCGGGGTTACCTAACCGGAAGCTCATGGAGATTGTACAAAAATGGGGGCCGCGAAATTTGTGGCGTTCCTCTTCCTGAAGGGCTAAAAGAACACCAGGCTTTTCCAGAACCGCTACTTACACCAACCACAAAAGCCGAACAAGGTGCTCACGACGAAAATATTTCGCGCGAAGAGATTATTAAACAAGGTTTAGTTTCGGAAGCTGAATATGTTGAATTGGAACGCATTTCGCTGGAACTGTTCAAACGTGGTAGCGAAATGGCAAAGGAAATGGGATTAATTTTGGTTGACACAAAATACGAATTTGGCAAAAAAGACGGAAAGATTTATTTAATTGACGAAATCCACACACCAGATTCATCGCGTTATTTTTATGCCGACGGCTACCAGGAACGCTTTGACAAAGGCGAAAATCAGAAACAACTCTCAAAAGAATTTGTCCGCGAATGGCTAATGGATAACAATTTCCAGGGACGCGAAGGTGATGTACTTCCTGAAATGAATGAAGATTTTGTAAACCAGGTATCGGAACGTTACATTGAATTGTACGAAAGTATCACCGGTGATAAATTCATTAAATCGGATATTTCAGCAATTCCTGCTCGAATTGAAGCTGCAGTTACCGAATTTCTAAAATCATATAAGTAAAAAACTATATTATACCATTGAAACACCCGTCGTTTTTTAGCCGGGTGTTTTTATTTAACAATTTCTTTTCTTCGTTCAACAAAAGCACTTTAACAGATTCAACCAAACGTATACAAAATCAATCTGGGTTTAACCGTTCCCTTAAGGGAACCAGATTCTATTTTAGGATTTCACCCTTCAGGAATGGCGTAAAAAGTCCAAAAACGATGTAAGCAGGTTGGTCGGTTAGAGTAAAATAAAAATAACATGAAAAATTTAATTACACTTATTTTTATAAGTCTGTTTTATCTAAGTTCTTATGCGCAAGACGAAAGCACCCTTGTAAAACCTGGCGACACAGCTCCCGATTTCTCAATAACCCTTAAAGACGGTTCGACAAAAAAACTTTCCGATTTAAAAGGAAAAGTTGTTTGGGTTAACTTTTTTGCCACTTGGTGCCCTCCCTGCCGAAAAGAACTTCCTCACCTCGAAAAAGAAGTTTACAACAAATTAAAAAGCAACAAAAACTTCGAACTTCTGGTTATTGGCCGCGAGCATGATTGGGAAACGCTAAATAAATTCAAAAAAGACAATAATTATAAATTGCCCTTTTATCCCGATGCCGAAAGAGAAGCTTTTTCGAAATACGCCAAACAAAATATCCCCCGAAATTTTATTATTGACAAAGAAGGGAAGATTGTGGTTGCCTCAACCGGTTTTAACGAGGATGAATTTGGAGAAATTATTCAAAAAGTGGAAGAATTACTTTAGTAAAAATATATTTCAAACCTTCACAAGCTGTTGAATTTCAACAGCTTTTTTTGTGTCTCGTTTTTTTTTAGAGGGAATTTGTGCTTCCTTTTTCTTAACTTGTAGGTGACAACAAAAGTTAAACTGTTTAAATTCCGTATTTCTATGAAAAAAAATTTGCTGAAATTAATTTCGGTTCTTTTGGTATTGGTTTTTGCCCAATCATGCGAAGAACCTCTGGTTATTGACGAAACTTCCTTGGATCTAGAACTAAAGTCTGCGACTATCGAGAAAAATAGTTACATCGTTTTGCTAAATGATGCTGAGCTAAACGATGAGTTATCGAAATTGAAAGGCTACGAAAAAAAACAAGAAAAGGTAAAAGCAACTTCTGAAAAAATTCTAAAACGTGTTAATATCTCGGATGGAGAAATAGAACATGTTTACGGAACAGCAATTAAAGGCTTTTCTGTAAAAATACCGCCGGGGCAGCTAAAAAAACTACAAGCCGACCCATCGGTTGTTTTAATTGAAGAAGACGTTGAATTTCAACTAATTGACCCAAAAGTAAATTCTACCGACGTTACAATAACTGCTACCCAGACTATCCCTTGGGGAATTATTCGTGTAAAAGGAGGAGTCAATGGAGTTGGGAAAAGAGCCTGGATTATTGATACCGGGATAGATTTAGACCACCCCGATTTAAACGTTGATACAGAATTGGCTGCCAATTTTGTGACCACAGTATCAACAGCCAACGACGACCATGGACACGGAAGTCATGTAGCAGGAACTGTTGCGGCTATGGATAACACAGAAGGAGTAATCGGCGTTGCTGCCGGAGCAAGTGTGGTGCCGGTAAAAGTCTTAAACAAACGTGGAACCGGTTATAATTCGTGGATTATTAGCGGAATTGATTATGTAGCAGCAAATGCTTCATCGGGCGATGTCGCAAATATGAGTTTAGGAGGTAGTATATCGGATGCCCTGGACGAAGCCGTATTGACAGCAAGTATGACCTGCAAATTTATACTGGCAGCTGGTAACGAAGAAGATGACGCCAATAACCATTCTCCTGCAAGAGTAAACGGCGACAATATCTTTACCATTTCAGCATCAGACAGTAACGATGAGTGGGCTTATTTTTCCAATTATGGCAATCCTCCTGTTGACTATTGTGCCCCAGGTTATAGCATTTATTCATGTTACAAAAATGCAGGGTATGCAACAATGAGTGGCACATCAATGGCGGCCCCACACGTAGCTGGCATATTATTGCTAGGCGATATAACAACCGATGGTTATGTTTCGGGCGACCCCGATGGAGATGCAGATCCAATCGCAACAGTTAGCGATGGAGAAACACCTGTAAACATATCGCCCGTTGCAAATTTCACCTATATTGCAAACGATTTAACCGTAAGTTTTACCGATGCCAGTACCGATTCGGATGGTTCGGTTATTTCATGGGACTGGGACTTTGGCGATGGCAGTTCTGCATCCTCCGCAACTGCAACTCACGTTTATGCTGAAGCTGGAATATACACGACAACACTTACTGTTACAGACGACGATGGTGCTACTGATAACGTTTCGATAGATATTAGTGTTAGCCCGGCTTCATCTAACCAGGATCCAAATGCCGATTTCGACTACACAATAACAGACTTTGATGTATATTTTACAAACACAAGTACCGATGATGGAACAATCGTTTCCTATAGTTGGGATTTTGGCGATGGCGAATCGTCAACTGACAAAGATCCGTTCCACAGTTATTCGGCTGCAGGAAGCTATTCAGTAACACTAACAGTTACCGACGATGAAGGAGCGACCAACAGTATTACACAAAGTGTAACTGTATTAGCCACTTCGGGAGGAATAAGCCTATCAACTTACGCATATAAGACAAGAGGAATACGTTATGTTAACTTAAGTTGGTCGGGTGCCACCGGAGTGGAAGTTGAAATTTTTATGAATGGCTCAACAATTACCACCACTAACAACGACGGAGCCTACACCCATAATTTAGGAAGAACGAGCGGAACATTTACATTTATAGTATGCGAAACTGATGGTTCAATATGTTCGAACGAATCAACTGCTACAATCTAAAAAAATAACTAAACAATAGTTTAACCCGGGTATAATTGTCCGGGTTTTCTTTTGTTTAAGCTTTTAATTAAATAAACTGTTTGAATTATGATATTTTTGCACCATGAATAACTTTTGGCAAGAATTTAAAGGCCCGGTATTTTCGCTCGCCCCAATGGAAGATGTCACCGACACGGTTTTTCGTGAAATTGTTGCGGGCATGGCAGCACCTAATAAACTTCACGTGGTTTTTACCGAATTCACCTCGGTTGAAGGCATGAACCACTCGGTTGGACGCCTACGTGTGTCGGAGCGTTTAATTGTAAACGATTCGGAGCGCGAGTTACTAAAAAAGCAGGGCATTAAACTGGTTGCTCAAATTTGGGGGCGCAATCCTGAAATCTACTCAAAAATAGCAAAACACATTACTGAAAATTACGATTTCGATGGGCTCGATATTAATATGGGCTGCCCGGTTAAAAAGGTATTTAAAATTGGAGCCTGCAGTGCACTTATTGGTGAGCCAAACCTTGCCAAAGAAATTATTCAGGCAACAAAAGAGGCAACGCATTTACCGGTTAGTGTAAAAACCCGCACCGGTATAAAACAACATCAAACAGATGAATGGATTTCTGAGTTGCTATCGGTCGACCCGGCGGCGATTATTCTGCATGGACGCACACAACGCATGCAATCGGAAGGAGATGCCAGCTGGGAAGAAATCCACAAGGCTGTTCAACTTAGAAACCAACTAAAACCAAACATTCCGCTACATGGAAACGGCGATGTTTTTTCGTACAAACGAGGCTTAACGCGTATCGAAGAATCGGGTGTTGACGGAATTATGATTGGTCGCGGAATTTTTCAAAATCCCTGGTTTTTCAATCCTGATAAAACCGAAATCACCAAAGAAGAACGCATTGAAAAGCTACTCCAGCATACCCGGCTTTTTGAGCAAACCTGGGGTGGAATTAAAAACTTCAATATTCTGAAACGCTTCTACAAAATTTATGTGAACAGTTTTCCGGGAGCCGCAAAACTTCGGGCAGAGCTAATGGAGGTGAAAGATTACAAAGAGGTTTATAATTATTTTAAAAAAATATAATTCTATTAGTGCTTATTTTACGATAAATAAAAAGGGAAAAGAAATAATTTTATCCATCATTTTTATGTACGATTGGTGCAAGTACCTAACTAATAAAATGCCTCTCTGTTTAACACTTAATAATTAGCTACTATGCAACCTACAATGAGGACATGTAGGTTTAAAATCTCGGTTAATAATATTTTTACTGCATGCATAAATCATCATTTGCAAATGATTTAAATTTCCTAATTTTTCGCGTATGTTTTTCAAATGAGAGCGAACAGTCGACTCACTAATGTACAAATCATTAGCAATTTCAGAATTGTTTTTTGATTCTATCCAGACTTTTAACACTTCTTTTTCCCGTAAAGTCAATTTAGAACTACTACCATCCTTTCTTGAGTCATCAAAATACTCGTCCAAAACCCTGGGACAAAGATACTTACCAGACTCAAACACCTCATGAATGGCTAAAATAACTCTTCCCGAAGAACATGTTCTCATTAAATAACCATGAATATATGGCATTATCATCTTCATAATTTCCTGGGGTAGCAACTCCGAAACAATTAAAATCTTTAAGTCGACAAATAATGAATGTAGTTTTAAAATTATTTCCAAATGTTTATCAAACCACATTGAATATTCAAGAATAATTATATCCAGTTTTAACTTAGAAATCAATCTAAAAATATCCTCATCATTATTCACCGATCGTACAACAATAATATCCTTCTGATTAGATAAAATACATTCTAACCCATCTGCAATAAGTTGTTGATCATACGCTAACAATATTTTTATAGATTCATTATCTTTCATCTTATTAAAATTGTTTGTTTTCTATGGCATAAGATGGGACTTGCATGATTTTAATAAATCGCCTACGTGTTAATATTTCTCATGCTCGTTTCATAATTACAAATTCTACATACAATTTACAAAAAAAGCACCACCTGTCTAGTTCTATACATCTTTTTGTTGATTAAAGAAAATTATTGGTGAGCCGAATCATAATTTCGTTGATAAAATACACTACTCATTTGCCTGTTAAAATCAACAATACAGGGATTGTACAATTTACCAAATTCATCTAACTTTCTTTATTCAAGAAGGTTAAGCAGTGAGCAAAAAGTCAGAGTTATCGATAATTATTAACTTTAATTTTAATGCTATGAAAACAACACACCTTTATCCGTACTCTTTTTTTAAACTGATGTTTATGGTTCTAATTGCAGGCCTTTTATGCCAATGCCAAAAGTTGGACGATGCAATGCCTCTGTCCGACGATGACTCCGATCGCCCTGAATGGGCTGGTGGGAATACGGATGCCAACTACCACATTAACAAGAACGAAGACTCTGCGACCACCCGGGGTGGAGATTATGGAGACCTTTTCAGGCTTTTAAGAGATGTTGACGGAGTTCCTATAATGATTGGAATTGCTATTGAAGGCTCTATGGAATATTTTGTACAACCTGTAGATGCTGACGGTATTCCAATCCAATTAGATGCGTATGGTGAAATACCAGAAGGAGCTCCAACCATTGAAGTAGAATTTGGACGATTAAATATCGTTCGTTCTCCCCAGTCAGTATTAGATCAGGCTTTTGAAGAAGCTATGGATGTACTCGAGGCCCCCGGAGCTGTAATTTCTTTAGATTTCTGTGGCCGGCTTACTTCTACTTATCCCGATCCTATATCTTCCGAAACAATCGTTAAAACCATCGATTCTCCAAGAGAAAGTCTTGCTTTATATCAATATCTAATGAAGTTTATGTTTCAAGATACTGAGGAGAACAATTGGAACAATCGATTAAAATTTTTAGGCGATTCTCCGTACAATTTTGATCCACTCATTATTGCAGCCTCCTGCTTTGCTGCCGGATCAGATAAAACCGGAACTGTGAATATTGATGAAGTAGTTTATATAAATGGATTTATTGACTGTATCGGGTTAAATCCCATCCTAAATGAGAATGATTATGATTTTAACCATAATCAAAACTACTATTTCAATTTTAGCGAACCGAAACTCGGAGATGCACAATTTAAATATAACAGAGAAGTATACGCCAGCAGATACTTACAAATCATCACTTTAAATTCAAATGGCACCTATACCGAGGAAATCAAAACAGTAAAAGACGCAATGGAAGACAAAGGATTATTTTCTTGTGCATGGGGCGAAATAGATAATAAAGCAGTATCCGGCTTTGCTTTAGCAGTTGACGATGCTGTTCAAGTATTGGATTATGTACACGGAGATTCAAACGTTACATTTCTTCCAGATTATTTACCATAACAGATTGATTTAAATATTCATACCATCTTATAATATTTACAATATTTTACAAAAAAAACAATTGCACTAAAAAGTTTCTGTCTTTTATTTCTTGGTTATGCTCGTCATGTAAGCAGTTATTTACACTCGTAAATTCTATATTTTCATGACACAGCTAGCTCTAATTCAAACATTACTAATCGAGAAAGAAGGAGTTCATTGACAGACTCGAAATAGTGACAATTGTTTTTACTACCTATAAGATTAAGTAATTAATTTATAAGCATTCGTCCATCTCATGCATAAACATATCATTTTTTTGATAATATTAATCTTCATCCCTGCCTTTTTATGTGCACAATTGGCAAAAAAATCAACTTTACAAAATAGAGCTGATTTACTTCAATTGGCACAACAAAAGAATAGAAGTTGGATAATAGAAAAAAGAAAAGCAGATTCTTTGGCACACGAACTAAATATTCCAGTTTCTTATATCGATGGTGAAAGCAAAGTAGTAATTCTGCAACGATTGGACAGAAAGAATAAACCCATTTATTACGTTACCCATAACATCAGTGCTGCAAACACAATTTCGGTTGATGAGCTATGGACAAATGATAATGAATATTCAGCGTTAACTGGCGAAGGGATTGAAATAAATATATGGGATGGTGGCACAGTTTTATCCACTCATCAGGAACTTCAAAATGGACCGGGCTCACGAATTGTAATGCGTGATTTAGAATTGCCACTATCAAACCATTCAACACATATTTCCGGGACCATGATCGCATCAGGAGTAAAGAGCGATGCAAAAGGAATGGCAGGACAGGCAACCATTAAAGCATGGGATTTAAATGATGATATCGCAGAAATGGCCAGTGCCGCTGCTGATGGAATTATTTTGTCAAACCACTCATACGGATCTTTTTGTGGCTGGGAGTATAATTCGACCAATGAAAGCTGGTACTGGTATGGAGATCCTGAAATTTCAGTCACTCAAGATTATAATTTTGGATTTTACAACCAAACTAGCGCCGATTTGGACAAAATCGCTCAACTCGCACCTAATTACCTAATTGTAAAATCGGCAGGTAACGACAGAAACGATACGCCCTCTTCTTTTGAACACTACGTATGGAATGAAACATGGGTACTAGTAGATGTTGAGCGCGAACCTGATGGAGGAACAGATGGATTTGATTGTCTATCGCCCATGGCCGTGGCAAAAAATGTACTTACAGTAGGAGCCGTAGACGACAATAAAGCAATGACATCATTCAGCACTTTTGGCCCTACCGATGATGGCCGGATAAAACCCGATGTAGTAGCTAATGGTTATGATGTTTATTCCTCAATTTCTGCCACAAATACCAGTTATACTGCATATAGCGGAACGTCCATGTCAACGGCATCTGCTACTGGCTCCATAGCACTCTTACATCAGTTACAAGAAGATTTGCAACCCGGCGTTAATTTGCTATCCTCAACTATTAAAGGACTATTAATTCAAACCGCTACCGATGCGGGCAATACTGGCCCTGATTATAGCTTTGGCTGGGGAATTTTAAACATAAAAGAAGCTTCCGATTTGATTTATAGCAATACAAATAATCAAGGGAAAAATATTTATGAGGATGTATTAACTAATGGAAATACAATATCAATCCCGGTAAAAACCACAAGTTCTGCCCCTTTTATAAAGGCAACCCTCTGTTGGACAGATCCTGCAGGAGAACCGTCTTCTGCTTCGCTAAATCAAAGAACCCCTAAGTTAGTGAACAATCTCGACTTGAAGATTGAAAACAGCAACACGCAAGAAAGCTTTCTCCCCTGGTTATTAAATTTTGAAAACCCTGAAGCGTTGGCCATTAAAGGAGTGAATCAGGTAGACAATGTTGAGCAAGTATATATTGCCAATCCGGGTGATAATAATTTCAATATAAAAATCACGCATTCAGGCTCACTGTCTGGCGGCTCACAAATGTTCAGTCTAATTATTTCCGGAATTGAAACCCAATCAAATATTTTTCCACCACAAAATCTCAGTTATACCATAAACGAATCAAGCATTCTTTTAAACTGGAATCTTCCTGTATCGGGAACTCCCAAATTTTATAAAGTATATCGCGATGGAACTTTTTTGGCAGAGACAGAGACAACAAGTTTCTCCGATAATTCAGTAACTTTTAATAACGAATATACCTATTACGTAACAGCCGTTTATGTTTTAAATGACAATGAAATAGAAAGCCTGGGAACAAACCAGATTTCTGTTTTTCCACAAACGTTACGTACGTTGCCATTTATAGTAGATTTTGAGATTAGCCCCACCGAAATAACTATAAAAGAGAGCAAGGATGGATGGCAATGGGGAGATAGCGAATCGCTAAACTGTTACTACCTAAACTTCTCAGACAACACCAGCAATTTCATTGGAATCGACTCATACTCAGCAGGAGATGCTTTACACGTTTCTGATGTAGCTGCTACCGCACCGCTTCGTCTAGCTGATTACGACAATATTTATCTTTCGTTTGACTATCTGCTTAAGACCGGAATTTACGATGCCATTGATGAACTGCATGTAGTATATAAATTACAAGAAGAAACAGAATGGAATAATTTATTAAATCTGGAAAGCTCATTTAACTGGAAGAATAAATCCATTGAATTACCTATAGAAATTTGTAAAAACGGAACTCAAATCGGATTTTATTACGATGATTTTTACCAGTGGGGAATGGGTGCAGGATTAGATAATATAAATATATCGGGAGTTACAACATCGCGCTCTTTAGATTTCACTATAAATGAACTAATTTCGCCAGTTTCAGCATGTACTCTTTCTGAAAATGAAACAGTATACGTATCAATTAAAAATGCAGGTACTCAAACTGCCTTGCCCGGAGATAGTCTATTTATTCAAATGAATTGTTCTGCGGGAGAAGATGCAAGTGAGCTTATAGTTCTTTCTGAATCAATTTCGAGTAACGAAATCCAAATACATCAAATGAGCAAGCGTGTAAATTTATCAAAAGTAGGGAGTTACACTTTTGAATTTGCTCTATCCAGCTCGTTGGACAATAATGCATCGAATAATTCTCTTGAAACAAATGTTGAAGTATACGGTTTTCCGCAACCGCAGATACTAAACGAAAACCTCGTTTTCTGCGAAGACCAAACTCCCGTTTTAATGGAAGTTTATCCCGATGGCGGAGTTCTTGCCGGAAACGGAATATCAGAATTATACTTCAATCCTGCTGTTGCCGGAATTGGAACGCATACCATTACTTATACAGCTACAGATGCAAACGGTTGCGAAGGTCAGATTCTATTCGATGTTGTGGTTAATGCCACAATTCAACCGCAGATACTAAACGAAAACCTCGTTTTCTGCGAAGACCAAACTCCCGTTTTGATGGAGGTTTATCCCGATGGCGGAGTTCTTGCCGGAAACGGAATATCAGAATTATACTTCAATCCTGCTATTGCCGGAATTGGAACGCATACCATTACTTATACAGCTACAGATGCAAACGGTTGCGAAGGTCAAATTCTATTCGATGTTGTGGTTAATGCCGCAATTCAACCGCAGATACTAAACGAAAACCTCGTTTTCTGCGAAGACC
>JBFHFE010000026.1:0-81998 GCA_041583785.1 Draconibacterium sp.
CTCAACGTTTGCAGCAACGTTTGTTCGGTGCTGCTTCCCTTCCGTGAGGGGAAGTGCCGATAGGCGAAGGGGTAAATATCTGGATATAAAAACAATCCATTAAAAAAACACGTTCACGACCTGCCTCCCCAACTCCCGATGTAATCACGAAAGCATCAAAACCAAAATGAAAAACAAAACATACAATAAGCAACGAACACCATTCTGGAGCGGCCTCTTTTAATCGAAACTGGAATAGAAATAAAACCTTAGAGAGACTGTATATGTAAAAACAAACACAAAAAAAACGAAGCCATCCTCTCAAACTTGCAATAAACTCAACAACAATAGCTATTTTAGCAAAAATTAAAACCGTAATCATATAACAATGGAATTTCTATTCTCCCTACCACCCAATTTGGCCCAAAATCTAAAAACTGTTACGGATGAATTTCAGGAACCTGTATTTGGCACCTCCGACCCGGAAGGCGAACGCGTAGGTTCAGGCGGAGGTAGTGCCTGGCTGTTATCGCAATGCTGGAAAAATAAAGGAAACAACACCGACTTCGCTACCTGGCTTGCCGAAGAAAAACGTGTGCTGATACACGCCGGAGGGAAAAGCCGCCGACTGCCATCGTATGCTCCGCTGGGGAAACTCTTTGCCCCTATTCCTGTATTCAGGTGGAGCCGCGGACAGTGTTTAACCCAAACCCTGCTCGATTTGCAAGCTCCTATGTACAAACAAATTCTTTCGGAAGCCCCGGAGAAACTAAATACGCTGATTGCCAGTGGCGATGTTTATGTCCACAGCGACAGCACTTTGAAAAACATCCCCGAAGCCGATGTGGTATGTTTTGGCCTCTGGGTAGAACCCGAACTGGCCTCGCATCATGGAGTGTTTGTGTGTAACAGCAACCAACCCGGGCAACTGGAATACATGCTGCAAAAACCCAGTGTAACAAGCCTACAAAAACTGGCTTCGTCGCACCTTTACCTTATGGACATCGGTATTTGGCTGCTAAGCAATAAAGCCGTTGAACGGTTAATGAAAAAATCGGGATACACCAATGGTGAAGCCCCCGAAAAACCCGGATTTTATGATTTATACAGCGAGTTTGGGCCGGCACTGGGAAATATTCCTCAACTTTTGGATGACGAAATAAAAGACCTCACCGTAAAAGTAGTTCCAATGGAAGATGCTGAATTTTACCACTTTGGAACCAGCAAAGAGCTAATCTCATCCACTCTGGCCATTCAGAACAGGGTAAACGACCAGCGCTCTATCTTGCACAAGGATAACAAAGCACATCCTTCGATGTTTGTGCAGAATGCAGCCCTTGATATTGTGTTGAATAAAGGCATGCAGAACCTGTGGATAGAAAACAGCCACATTGCCAAAGACTGGAAACTAACAAGCAATCATGTGCTAACGGGAATACCCCATAACGACTGGTCGCTATCGCTGCCCAATGGAGTATGCCTCGACATTGCTACAGTTGAAGAAGACAAATATTGCATCAGGCCTTACCATATCGATGATAAATTCAGTGGTGATTTTGGCGACGAACAAACTTGCTGGCTGGGAGAAAAGCTGGAAAGCTGGTTTGCCCATCGCCATATAAACATGGCAGATGCAGGAGTGCCTGCCGATACCGATATTCAGGACGCCCCTCTCTTTCCCGTTTGTCCCCTCAACGAGCTAAGCAACGAATTTATAAACTGGATGGTAAATGGTGGCGAAAGCCCTCAATTGGCTAAAAAATGGCTGACAGGCCAACGCTTATCTGCCAGTCAGATTTCCGATGGGGTAAACCTGCAGCGTTTACTTAATCAGCGCAGTGTTTTCAGAAAGCAAAACTGGCCACTGATACGTAAAAACCACAAACACAGCATTTTTCACCAGCTAAACCTTGACCATGCTGCCCGTGAATTTGCCGCATTTGATATTCCAGTGGCCGACATCGATACCGCGCCAATGAGTGCTCAGGTAGTAATGGGCGAACAAATGTTCAGAGCCAGAGTTAAACAATACCAAAAAGAAACATTCGACTCATTGGAAGCCAGGGCTTTTGATTCCTTGCGACAGTCGATTCTCCATGCCGACACAGCAAAAGCTCCTCATCCGGTGCTCAATGTTCATCCCGACCAGATCGTTTGGGGTCGTAGTCCCGTGCGCATCGACCTGGCAGGAGGCTGGAGCGATACCCCACCCTATTGTATGTTTCAGGGCGGGAAAGTGGTAAATGTGGCCATCAACCTAAACGGTCAGCCTCCCTTGCAGACTTATGTAAAACCATCGAAAGAGCCGCAGATTATTTTGCGTAGCATCGACCTCGGCGAACGTGAGCTAATTACCAGCTGGGAAGAACTCAAAAACTTTAATAAAGTAGGTTCGCCTTTTTCTATACCGAAGGCTGCCTTGTGTTTGGCCGGTTTTCACCCCGATTTTACAGCACATCATTTTAAAAGTTTGAAAGACCAGCTGCAAGCCTTTGGTTCCGGCATCGAAATTACTATGCTGGCTGCCATCCCCAAGGGCTCAGGTCTGGGAACAAGCTCGGCACTGGCAGCTACGGTTTTGGGAACCCTCTCCGAATTTTGTGGACTGAACTGGTCGCACGAAGAAATTGGGATGAACACCCTTAGCCTGGAGCAATTACTAACAACCGGTGGGGGCTGGCAAGATCAGTTTGGTGCCGTTCTGCCCGGCATAAAGCTACTGGAAACAAGTGCCGGTTACCAACAAAAACCTTCCGTAAAATGGGCGCCTTCGTACTTATTCACCGACTATAGCTATAAATCGTGCATGCTGCTCTATTATACAGGCATTACCCGAACAGCCAAAAATATCCTCAGCGAAATTGTGCGCGGCATGTTTCTTAACAGCACCAAACACCTCGAAATTCTTGATGGCATTAAACAACATGCACTCGATACCTTCGAGGTACTGCAGAAAAACGATTTTAATGGTTTCGCTCAGTGCGTAGCAAAAACGTGGGAGCAAAACCAGCGCCTCGACAGCGGAACAAATACTCCCGAAATTCAGGGGATAATTAACCGCATTAAAGATCTGGCTCTGAGCTACAAACTTCCCGGTGCCGGAGGTGGTGGTTATATGTATATCATTGCCAAAGACCCGGCAGCAGCCGTGGAAATAAAACAACGTTTAACACTAAATCCACCCAACAAAAATGCTCGCTTTGTCGATATCGACCTTTCCGAAACCGGATTCCAGGTGACTAAATCGTAAATAAAAAGCAACACGCAATTATCCCTATGCGCGATACTGTCATTTCGGCTTTTCTTAAGCCGAATGGCATTATCGTGAAGGGAAATGCGGGATAGGTTTAACCCGGTTCATCAATGTCGTTTAGTTTAAAAATTTTACCACTCCCCTTTCGGGAGCTCACTAACAAAGGGAGTAAGCTATGAACTTATTTTCTGCTTAACATCAAGGTTTCTTGCTTTCAAACCTGCTGTTTACCATTCGTAAGAGAAAATACCTACAGGCAAAAGAACAATAAAAAGCCTTCACTAAACAACATTGCTAACTTAAAAACAACAGTTGTTCCTATGGCCGTGGCCGCATAAAAAAAAGCACCACAAAGCCGCACAACCCTTAATTTGAAGAAGTTCAGCACTTCGTGCGAAATCGAAGAATCAACCGAACACCCTTAAAAACCACAATAAAAATGAAGTTTAAATCACCCCCAGCCCATGAATTCTGCAAATGGAAGCAATTCTTTTTTATGACGCCTTGGATGGTTGCATTCAACGAGAATTATACCCACCCTTACAATTATTATAATAAATATTTTTCAGCTTCGTCTTCCCATCAAAACAAAAACGAAGGCCTCCGGCACGAAAACATTATAAACCTTAGTTCGATTAACAATCTTTCCTAAAGTTAAAATTAATAGTAAAACTCAGCTATTGCATTTCTATGAAGATCATGAAATAGAAACTTATACCTAATGTTAATTTTATAAGCACAGGGCACTATTGAATGCGACTAAAATTTTTTAAGGCTCTGTTTACATTAAATTTGTCGATAACTATCATAACTTTTATTAACCAAAAAAGTATAACTATGTCACAAAAAGTAGCTCTTATTACCGGTATTACCGGTCAGGACGGTGCTTATCTTACCGAGTATTTATTAAAAAAAAATTACATCGTTCATGGTATTAAACGTCGTGCATCGCAATTTAATACCGATCGTATCGACCACCTCTACCAGGCTCCCTGGTTAGAAAGCCGTAACCTGATTCTGCATTATGGCGACCTCACCGATAGTATGAACCTTACCCGAATCATTCAGGAAGTACAACCCGATGAGATTTATAACCTCGCGGCCATGAGCCACGTAAAGGTAAGTTTTGAAACTCCGGAATACACTGCCAATGCCGATGGAATTGGAACCCTGCGCATACTCGAAGCAGTGCGTTTGTTAGGCTTAACCGAAAAAACACGTATTTACCAGGCATCAACATCCGAATTATATGGGCTGGTGCAGGCGGTTCCGCAAACCGAAACCACTCCCTTTTATCCACGTTCCCCTTATGCCGTAGCAAAAATGTACGCTTACTGGATTACCGTAAACTATCGCGAAGCATATAACATGCATGCCAGCAATGGAATACTGTTTAACCACGAGTCGCCACTGCGCGGAGAAACCTTTGTTACCCGCAAGGTTACTAGGGCAATGGCAAAGATAGCCCTTGGCCTGCAAGAGGCTGTGTTTATGGGCAACCTGTCGAGTAAACGCGACTGGGGTCATGCCAAAGACTATATTCGTGCCATGCACCTTATTCTTCAACAGGATAAAGCCGACGACTATGTTATTGCCACAGGTGTTACCACTACCATTCGCGATTTTATTCTGCTGGCTGCCCGGGAAGCCGGGCTCGAAATAGCCTTTACCGGCGAAGGCGCTGATGAAAAAGGATACCTGAAAGCTGTGGACGAAAAACGCTTTGTGGAAAAAGTAGGTGCAGATTACCTCGATGCAATAAAAAAACGCATTGCCAAACAGGATGTTGTGGTGGCTGTTGATGCTGCTTATTTCCGCCCAACAGAAGTAGAACTGCTAATTGGCGATCCCACAAAATCGAAAACTATCCTCGGCTGGGAACCCAAGTACGACTTGGCCGGATTGATAGAAGACATGATGCAAAGCGATATAAAACTCATGAAAAAAGACTGCTACCTGCAAGAAGGCGGCTATCGTACCTTGAATTATTTTGAATAGAAACGGAGTTGATTTCTAAGAAGATAAGAGGAGAGTTGGGGGTTGTGATATCCGCTAAAGAATATGTATATTTAAGGAAAAATGGCTCTGATAAATGGTTTTCGAGCTTTCATTCACGTGCCGGCTCTCCTCTTTCAATTCGTTCTTCTTAAAAAACATATAGAAATGAAACGAGCATGAGAAATAGTTACACATTGGCGATTTATTAAAATCATGCGAGTTCCATCTTATTCCTTAGAAAACAAATAATTTTAATAAGATGAAACGAACATGAGAAATATTCACACATTGGCGATTTATTAAAATCATGTGAGTTCCATCTTATTCCTTAGAAAACTAACAATTTTAATAAGATGAAAAAACAAAGTAAAATATACGTAGCCGGGCACCGGGGACTGGTAGGTTCGGCAATAAGTAAAATACTAAAAAGCAAAGGTTATACCAACGTTATAGGACGCACCCACAGCGAGCTCAACCTGCTGGATACGGCGGCTGTAGAAAACTTCTTCGCCAACGAAAAACCAGAGTATGTGATACTTGCTGCTGCCAAAGTTGGGGGTATTATCGCCAACAACACTTATCGCGGGCAGTTCATCTACGAAAACCTGATGATACAGAACAATGTCATCCATTCGGCTTATAAAACAGGTGTTAAAAAGCTGCTTTTCCTTGGCAGTACCTGTATTTATCCGCGCGAAGCTCCACAGCCCATGCCCGAAAACAGCCTGTTAACTGCTCCGCTTGAATACACCAACGAGCCGTATGCCATTGCCAAAATTGCCGGAATAAAAATGTGCGAAAGCTATAACCTGCAATACGGCACCAACTATATCTCGGTAATGCCAACCAACCTCTACGGACCAAACGACAATTTCGATTTGGAGAAAAGCCACGTGCTTCCCGCCCTTATTCGCAAAATACATTTGGGCAAATGCCTGGAAGAAAAAAACTGGGTCGGCGTTCGTGAAGACTTAAACAAACGCCCCATTGAAGGAGTGGACGGAAGGTCTTCGGAGAATGACATCCTTGATATTCTTAAAAAATATGGAGTTCGAATGGTGATAAAGGATGGTGTAGCAAAGGGCGAAGTAGAAATTTGGGGCACCGGAGCACCCATGCGCGAATTCCTCTGGAGCGAAGAAATGGCCGACGCCTGCATTTACATCATGGAAAATGTTGACTTTAAAGATGTAATACCAAACAAGCCATCTAAAAGCACATTCCCCGAAATACGAAACACCCATATTAACATCGGAACAGGCAAAGAATTATCCATAAAACAACTGGCTGAAACCATAAAAGAGTCCATAGGATTCGCCGGTGAGCTTTATTTTAATACTTCGAAACCCGATGGCACCATGCGTAAGCTTACCGATGTAAAAAAACTACACCAGCTGGGATGGCACCACAAAATTGAAATTGAAAATGGTATTCGTATGATGTACGAATGGTATGCCACACACAACTAAAAGGCATGCAATAAACCTTATTGTGTACGATACAATAACAAATCCAAATGAACGTGGCAATTATCAGATGATTGTTGCTACGTTCACCTTAGCTGAGGCAAACAATGCGATAAGGGCCTGGGGCTGCATTCAATTGGCTTACCTAAATAATCCGCCCTTCCTGATTTGTGCGTAAAAAATCAATAAAAGCCAACATCCTTCCCGAACAAAAAAACAAGGGTTGCCTGAGAAGAACAATGGCCTCATAATAAATGATTACTACCAGAACGCAAAACCCATATAAAATGCGGTCGTTTAGGGCTTCTCCCGAAATAGAAGATTCAACCGAATACCCTGAGAAACAACAATAAGAAAGCCGTTAAAATCACCCCTCTCCCCTTTTCCAATTAAAAAGTTTTTTTTTATGAAGTCATTAATTATCGTATTAAAAAGAGCAGGGCCAGGTATGCTTGAGCAAGGCCTAATGTTGCTATAATCAGGTGAAATATTTTCCTACTTCATCTTTACATAAAGGCAAATATTATTATGCTTCTATGAATATTTTGGAGTAGAAACCTATACCAAGTGCACATTTAATAGGCAAAGTAGAAATATCGAAGACGAATGTGAAACGTTACCCAACCGTTTATTTTTTATTAAATCTATAGTACCGCGTTTCCCGAAGGCCATTATTTTCTATCTTTGACAGTTCAGGACGAATTATCAACTTTTTAAAGACCAAATATGAAATCCCGCGAAACAGAACTGATTTATTCCTATTTATTTTTTGACCTGGTGGTGCTTAATTTTGCCCTCGCAGCAGTCGCCTGGCTACAAATAGGCATTCAACTTAATAATTACCAGGCAATGGGTCCTTATTTCCTGCATGGAAACCTCTCCTGGTTAATTACCTATTTTGTTTTTACCAAGCGCAATCTCTATCTACGCGATAGTTTTCGGAATCGTATTTGGCGAATTACCAAACGCCATTTTATTTTCTACATTGTAGCAGCGGCTGTTGCCGGACTATATATCCCGAGCAACTTTCCCCGAATGTTCTTTTTACAATATACTGTGCTCTTTTATCTTATTAAAATTGTTTTTTATGGTGCAGTATACCGATACTTAAAATATAAACGCTCAAAAGGAATAAATTCGGTTAATACCTTAGTAATAGGATGTAATAAAACAGGCTTACATGTAAAAAAAATTATTAAAAGTAATCCGATGCTGGGGTATAATTTTGTTGGATTTGCCTGTTCGGGCAATAACAACTGGCCCGACATGATTGGAGATTCCCACAAACTCGAACAATTGATTGATGAGTACAACGTACAAATGGTGTTTTATACCTTTTCGTTTTTTAATGATTTTGATGAAGAAACAAAAGGCGGCGAAATCCTTCGTATTTGTAATAAAAAGGGAGTGCGGCTCCGCTTTGTCCCCAAAAAACAAAATTGGTTTCGCCAACATAAGAATATGGAATCGGTGGGAAGCCTTATTGCCATTGATCCTCAGGAAATTCCCCTCGACAGTGTGGGCTGCCGTATTCAGAAACGATTATTCGATATCGTTTTCTCGGGACTTGTTATGCTATTTATATTCTCCTGGTTGTTTCCTTTAATCGCTCTGGTTATTAAAATAAATTCCAGAGGCCCTGTATTTTTCAAGCAAGACCGAACAGGTATTAACAACAAAACCTTTGGTTGCTTAAAATTCAGGAGCATGAAAGTAAATAACGATGCCAATACGAAACAAGCTACTGCCAACGACAACCGGATTACAGCTGTGGGACGTTTTTTGCGAAAATCGAACCTCGACGAGCTTCCCCAGTTTATTAATGTTTTTAAAGGACAAATGTCGGTGGTCGGTCCAAGGCCTCACATGCTGGCGCATACCGATGAGTATTCTGCGCTTATTGGAAATTATTTAATCAGGCATTATGTAAAACCAGGCATTACAGGGTGGGCACAGGTGTGTGGCTACAGAGGCGAAACACGCGAGCTAAGCGCCATGGAAAATCGCGTAGAGGCCGATATGGATTATATCGAAAAGTGGACTTTCTTACTCGATATTAAAATAATTTGGCTCACTGTTTTTGGCAAAAAGGCCTACGAAAACGCGGGGTAACTACCTGCTTGCAACAAAAAACCTTACCCCTTTATTAAAAAAAAACAGCACACTGTATATCTTGGGCTACCCAAATAATTCAATTCAATTAGACATATTATAACTACAACGCAGTATGAATTTAGTCCTGAGGACTTTTACCAAATTGAGCACACAATGCCGCGTTTTAGAATCAAAAAAATACAAAATGCCCCTATTCTTCTATCATTTTTACTACAATTCTTGCACATTTAAGTACTTCTGAGCTTAAAAACGAATAACCGAAGCTTAACAATAAGTTAACCATATAGAAACATACAATTACGTCTTTTTTTCTTCCTTTAGGTAGTCGTTACACCTAAATATAAAAACGATATGGAACCCTTACCCATACTGCTTTCTTTTATAATTGCACTTTGTTTTTCACTAATTACAATTCCGCGCATAGTAGAAATAACCCGCACTCGCAAATTATTTTCACCTGTTAACAGGCAGAAAATGTATACTACTATTATTCCGCCATTTGGAGGAGTAGCCATTTTTATTGGTTTTGTTTTAAGCACCCTAATTACCTCCCATAACTTTAATTTTGAGGGCTTTAAATACATTAAAGCAGCTGTTCTTCTCATGTTTTTTATCGGCTTGTATGATGATCTAATGGAGCTTACGGCTATAAAGAAGTTTATTTTTCAGGGTATTGCAGCTCTTCTTCTTTTTTTATTAGGAAACATTAGATTCACAAACCTACATGGAATTATGGGAATTTATGAGCTAAATTATTTTACCAGTTTCTTGTTCTCCATATTTGTAATTATCGCAATTATTAATGCCTATAATCTAATTGATGGCATTGATGGCCTGGCGTCGGGCTTAGGCATTCTGGCCGTATCGGTTTTTGGTTTTTGGTTTTATGCAACAGGGCATACCGTTTTTTCCATTCTTTCGTTTGCCCTGGTTGGCAGCCTTTCCGGATTCTTTATTTTCAATGTCTTTGGTCAAAAAAATAAAGTATTTATGGGCGATACAGGCTCCTTGGTAATTGGTCTGGTTATTTCAACTCTGGTAATAAAATTTAACGAGTTTAGCCTTCTCGAACACAATTCCATCAGGTATGTATCTCCCGCCGTTTCATTATCAATCATAATTGTTCCAATTATCGATACGCTTAGGGTGACGGTTATTCGCATTAGCCACGGAAAATCACCATTTTCGGCCGATCACAACCACCTGCATCACCGTTTGTTAGAGCTAATACCAAATCATCTTAAAGTAACGCTTACACTTATAGGGGTTAATATAAGCTTAATTGCATTTACGATGTTTATGAATACATTAAAACTGGATACTACACTTCAGTTTTTTATTGTATTAGTTGTGGGGATAATCCTTTCATTTGTTCCGTCATGGTTAATTAAATACGGGCAAAACAGTAAAGCAACTCTTTCCTTTCAGTTTTCCACAAGCTTAAAGCGATACTAAGCTCTGTTCTACTTAAAAGATTTATTCAGATTCAGTTATTTTTTAGCTGATATTGATACAAAAATTTAAAGTCCTATTATTTTGACTGCTGCAAGAAAAGCCGGTAAAATTAGCTTAGGCCGAACGTTGTTTCAATAAAAACAGGAGTGATTAATGCAAGAATTAACACATTCAGAAGGAGAATTTTGATTGCTGAGAATGATATTTTGAATCGAACGAAGGTAATTAAGTCACTAAATAAATTCGGAACCAGCGAATAATTTACCCCGAAGTAAGAATCCTCTATAAATGACACAAAAAAAACGCTCCGGAAACCCGAAGCGTTTTTTTATGCAATTTTTTATTGCTTACTGAACAGCTTTGCAGGCTTCCAGTAATTTTACAGCATTTTTATTTGCTGCATCCAAAGCAGTTGCTTTTTCCAAAACCACAATTGCAGCCGCGAACTCTTTTTTCGCTTTCTCAACTTCTGCAGCATAAGCAGGATCATCGGTTTTTAAGCTACCGGCATTTACCTTCTCGTTGGCTGCACTTAAAATGGCAGCGCCATCTTTGTACAATTCATTTCCTTCCGAAACATAAATTTTTGCCAGGGCTGGCGCCATTTTTTTGTCTCCCGGGAATTTCTCAACTCCTGCTTCCAGTGTTTGTTTGTAAGCATCGTCCTTTTTCAATTTTTTAAACGCCGCAGCCTTGTAATACTGAGCAGTTTTACCTTTATAACCAGCGTCTACAGCTTGTGTGAAAAATGCGATGGCTTTTTCGTACAGGCGACCTTTATAGGCTATAATACCCGCATTGTACACCAATTCTTTTGTATCTTCTTCGGATGTTGCAATCGCTTTTTCGAAACTGGCAATAGCATTTGCGTAATCTTTTTTATCGTTGTAAGCAAGTGCTTTATATTCGTGACATTTCGAAACGTTTGTACCGTTAGCTATCGCTATATCCAAATATTTAACAGCTCCTTCCAGATTTTCTGCTTTGTAGGCGGCAAATCCTATGTTAAAATTCACCGATGGATCTACCTGCACATCTCCGATGTTACTCATTGCTTCCTCATACAATGCATAAGCTTTTGCATAGTCTTGCGCTTTTAATGCTTCTTGCGCCTGATTCAATTTCTCCGCCGCATCCTGCGCAAATGTGATTACAGTAAAACATACTGCGATTAGTAATAATAGTACTTTCTTCATCTTTTCAACTACTTTAATTTTTTATAAATTGATTTAACTTTTTCCTTTTTTTTCCCGATAAGCATCAAAAATAACAAATATCAATTAAAATCCTAAAATCCTGTCATTAAGATTTTTGACGATTTCGCATTATCTTACAGATAATTAAGCCTCCTGACCATATTTAGCGCGGCAATTCGTTCTGTAACGGGTTCGTTGCTAATAGGCTATGGGTTTAACAAATCGGGATTCCAAAAATTCAGGATATTTTTGATGAGCCTGAGGTTACTTTGTGCGTCTGTATTCTCCGGTTCCAGTTCCAGCACTTTATTATAGGCATTAATGGCATCGCCCCATTTTTGGAATTTTTGCTGAACTTTCCCTTTCAGCAGAAAATACTCCACCGTGTTTCCTTCTCCCAATTCAAGCAGCGCATCTTTCGCTTCCTGTGCTTTTTCATCATTAAGCAGAGCCCTTACTTTCTCCAATCCGATTATATCCTCCATCATGTTTGTCAACTTATTGTTCTCCGCGGGTAACCGAAATTACGCCCTTTACTTTTTTGAGTTTATGGATTAAAAATTCCAAATGATCGAGATTGTAAACCAACACCTGTAATTTTCCTTCGAAATTTCCTTTTTCAGTTTCAATATTTATCGAGCGCATTTGTGTTCCAATATCTTTGGCAATAATGTGCGAGATTTCGGAAACGATACCTATTTCGTCGGTTCCCGAGATAAATAAAGTTGTTAAGAACGAACTTTTCGAAGTGGTATCCCGCCATACCGTTTTTATCACCCGGTAGGGGAAACGATCCTTCATTTGTGCGGCATTGGGGCAATTTTCACGGTGTATTTTAATCCCCTCTTTTATGGTTACAAAACCAAAAATTTTATCACCAAAAACAGGATTACAACACGGTGCCAGTTTGTAATTTATATTTTTCAGGTTATTATCGATAACCAGAAAATCGTCTTCCCCATCGTAGCTTAGCTCTTTTACTTCCTTTTGCGGGAGTAGTTCTTCCACTATTTTTTTGGTCGTTTCCTCCTCTTTGGCGGCGAACAATGCTTTTATTTCAAGGGTATCGATTTTACCAATAGCCACCTCGTAATAAAAATCAACGGCGAGTTTAAAACCATAGTGTTTCAACATTTTCCGAATAGCATCGTCGTTGAGATCCAGCTTCCAGTTTTTAAATTTTCGCACCAGTATTTCGCGCCCCTGCGCGGCCTGGGTATTTCGCTCTTCGTTTAAGCTGCTTTTTACCCGGTTTTTAGCCTTCGAGGTAACCACAAAATCGAGCCAGTCTAACTTGGGTTTTTGGTTGCTTGATGTGTTAACAGAAATCTGGTCGCCGTTTTTCAGTTTATATTTCAGCGTAACATTTTTTCCATTTACCTGTCCGCCCGTGCAGGTATCGCCCAATCCGGAGTGAATTTCGTAGGCAAAATCGAGCATGGTAGCCCCTTTGGGTAATTTCTTTAAATCGCCTTTGGGGGTAAAAACAAATATCTCATCGTTGTAAATATTAGAGCTAAACTGGTCGATAAAATCAACTACGTTCATACTCGGATTTTCGAGCACATCGCGTATACCGGCCAGCCAGGTATCGAAGCCCGACTCTTTTCCCCCTTTATACTTCCAGTGGGCAGCCAGGCCCTTCTCGGCCACCTCGTCCATCCGTTTGGTACGAATTTGAATCTCCACCCACTTATTGTGCGGCCCCATTACCGTAGTATGTAACGATTCATAACCATTCGATTTGGGAATGGTAATCCAGTCGCGCAAACGGTTCGGATTGGTTTGGTATTCTTCGGTTACAAACGAATAGGCAGTCCAGCAGTCGGCTTTTTCGTTTTCCGGTTCCGACTCAAGAATAACGCGAATGGCAAATAAATCCATTACCTCATCAAACGACACATTTTTTTTCTGCATCTTGGTATTAATGGACGAAATGGATTTTGTGCGTGCTTTCATTGAGAATTTTAGTCCGCGTTTTTCAAGCTTCTTTTCGATAGGCTTTACAAATTCGGCCACAAAATTAGCACGTTCTCTTTCGGTTTCCGACAGGCGGTTTACCACATAATTGTACTCCTCTGGCTTCTGGTATTTCAGGCTCAAATCGAGCATTTCCGAATTAATGCTGTATAAGCCCAAACGGTGTGCCAGGGGCGCATACAAATACAGGGTTTCTTTTACTACTTTTCTTTTATGCTCGCTTTCGTACAAATCGAGGTTACGCATTACCTGCAGGCGGTCGGCAATTTTAATAAGAATTACCCGCACATCGCCGGCAAGGGCAAGCATTAGCTTACGGTAGTTTTCCGAATGCAAGTCGATGGTATCGGTTCCCAGCGCATTAATCTTTGCCATTCCTTCGAGGATGGTAAAAATCTCCTCGCCAAACTTTTCGCCAATTTCCTGATGGGTAGCTTTTTCTTTTAACCCGGCATACATAACATTGTGCAGCAGCCCGGTAATTACCGAGTCGGGCTCCAGGCCAATTTCCATGGCAATAATGGTTGCCACATCGAGCGAGTGGCTTAATATTACTTCGCCATGAGAAAAGCGGTGTTCGCCAACAACCGACTGTGCAAATTCATAAGCCTTCTCAAGCTTGGTATAGGATGCATCGTCCCAGGTAAACTGGCAAAACTCTTTCAGGTACTCATAGCGGTTTGCAATTTGTTCTTTGGGTTCTATTGTCATTTTACTCTAATTCTTCCAATTATGTCCTATTTTTCACTGGCTCCGGCTTCCACTTTTACATATTGCCTGTTATATCAATATCGTATAGTTAAAAATTTCCATCTCTCTCTCTATCCGAAGCACTGAACTTTTTTTCTGCCTTACAACAAGGGTTCTTTCTTTCCATGCTGTTTTCCCTTTGTATAAGAAAATGCCGGCAGGCAAAAGGGTAATAAAGCCTTAATTTAAGGGCATTGCCCGCAATATACATTAGAAAATCTAATCCGCATCGAGCTACTTTAAAACAAAACAATAAGCCAGTGGTATTTTGGCATTTCATTTCTTGTGGCTATCCTCTTCCTTTTCATCTTATTAAAATTGTTTGTTTTCTATGGAATAAGATAGAACTCGCATGATTTAAAAAAATCACTTATGTGTGAAGACTCTCTCATGCTCGTTTCACTCGTTTATAATGGTTTATTTTTTTAAGGCAACTCAGGTAACTCGCTTATAATCACACTCCTTTGAGGAAAGTATTTAACAGGCTCGTTTCATTTGCATGCAAAAGACTGGAGGCCATACTAAAAAAGGCCGCCAAAAGCAGCCTTTTTATACATTTCTATAATCTTTTTCTTATTGGGCTGCTGTGGTGTCTACAAATACGCGATCGCGTAACTGACGGTCGAGCATAAAAATACCATTACCCTGGCCATTAATCAGCTTAAGGGTATCGAGTATTTCTGTCACATTAGCCTCTTCTTCCACCTGCTCATCAATAAACCATTTTAAAAAACTTTGCGTAGCATAATCGCTCTCGGCCACAGCAACATCCATTAGTCCGTTAATTAACGAGGTTACAAGTTGCTCGTGTTCTAAAGTTTTTTCAATTACATCAACAATTCCATCGAAAGTGGTAGGCATTTGGTCAATGGCTTTTAATTCCACCTTACAACCTCTTTCAATTACGTAGTTAAAAAATTTATTGGCATGCGTTAATTCTTCCTGGTATTGAATATACATCCAGTGGCCAAACCCAGGCAAGCCTTGCTGGTTGCAATACGACGACATCGACAGGTACAACAATGCAGAATACTGTTCTGCATTTATGTGTGCATTAAGTGCATCGAGCATTTTTTCTTTTAACATGATTCTTGTGTTTTTTGTATTTGTTTGGGTTAAAAGTAGAAAAAAGCACAGAGATATAAAAAGGAAAACGACGGATTAAAGCTTTCTTAACGATTAAAAAATCGAATGCTCATAAAAAAAATTGATATGCAGAAAAAGATGAATAAAAGTGAAAGTAAAGTAACACAGGTGTTTGGAAAAGAGTTTGCAGATTACTCGCTTTGTTTCGTAACGACAGGTTTACAGCGGCGGCTATAGCCCTAATTCGTTGTTATTATGTGCCTAAAACAAGACCTATTTTAGCAAACAGTAGTGGTAATTTTATTCGAATATTTTTTATACGAAGCTTATGAAAATTTGTAGAAGCAGATAATAGCCTGTTTTAGTATTGTTTAATTACAACACTATTATCAGAGTTCCCTTTTTGATAGACATAAACTGTCTTTCCTCCGTACTGTTCTATTACTACAGAATTCTTACCATTTCCTTTTTGGTACACTACTGCACGATTAAAACCATTCATTTGCTTTATCAACGCAGTATTGTCCTCTCTGCCTTCCTGATGCAGTTCGGTTAAATTGTTAGAACCGGTTTGCCAAATCTCTAGCCAATTCCCTCCATTCTCGGATATTTGCTGTGCGGGTAAATTAAATTGAGAAGGCACATCAAACTCATAAAACACTTCATTTGTAAACATTTGACAGCAAAAATCTGCTGCACCTATTATATAATTATTCTCTCCCTTCTGGTATATACCCGAGAACCCCATCGGATTACTCATTTTAGTATTTGCTGCAGAAGGAATTATATTGGCTTTAGCTGCGCTTTGTTCAATATTTATGAAACCACTACCATTCAACTGAGTAATATTGGCCACGTTCGATTCATCATCTGAAAATTGCTTTAGCATGAGTTGATGCGTACCATTCAATTGCCGAAAAACACCTTCGTTGTTAAAATTTGCATTTTGCGAGAGAACAATTTCATTGGTTTGGTTGAGGCCGAGTTGCTCAACGGTAAGGGAATTTGTGCCTCCTGACTGTGAAAATTGAACGGCCGCATAGTGCTGAATACCAGCAGCATCTTGCACAACCGTTTGCCCGCTAAAACCCCTTAGGCTATTATTATCTCCAATTTGTGATATGCGTACATTTGAACCACCAACTCCATTTTGCTGAAGAATAAACGCTTCATTTTGAGCAAAAGAAGAAATAGTGCTACAAAAAATCAGAATTAGTATGTAATATTTTAACATTCTACAGCTCTATTAATAAAATAGTAGTATTAGAAAGAAATTAAAATCCACCCTAAACACAGGGTGGATTTTAAAATTAAATCCTATTATTATTGAACAACAACGAAATTATTTCCTAAACCAGCAGTATTATTTTGATAACATTCTGCAAAATAATCGTCTCCGGTTTGGGTAACTTTCATATAGCTAAAACCAGTTCCTATAGCCTTTTGATATCCCACAAAAGTGTTATCGTTACCAACCTGAGACAATTTTAATGTGGCATCTCCATTAAAGTTATCTTGGGTCAATCCAACACTATTATTATCTCCGATTTGTTCAAACTCAATTCTGGCATCAGCATAATCACTTATTTGTTTTGCATATTTTGTATCATCCACTGACATTCCACCATTTTTATTCACGTTTCCTAAGCCTGCAAATACGTTTTCGTTTCCTTGTTGTAATCCTTCTACAGTTGTATAGAATTTCGCTTTTTGGTTCAGCATCATCAAGTTACCATCACCGTTTTGCTTCCAATTCATAACAGCTTGATATCCGGCACCACTCTCCCAAGACTCTTGTCTTACCAATCCTTCATTACCAGTGCCAAATTGTTTAAAATCAAAGGAGGTTGTTCCCTTATTACTGATTTGCAAAGCTGCAGCTTTAGTATTATCATAAACATCTATAACTGAAGCAGGACCGGCTATTAAGTTAGCGTCACCATACTGAGCTATGGCTACTGTAGCCCCGCTCTCTGTAGGAGCAACTTGTTTAATAAAAGCCTCATTTTGTGCCATAGCAAAACTAACTGCCAGCACCATTGCAAATAGAAAAATTAATTTTTTCATGATTATAAAATTTAAGTTGTTAAAAAAAATTACACATTCAATATTCATTTAAAATAATAACGCGAGTGCTATTATTTCTAAGCTTATCTCCTCATCGCAGCATGCGAAGTAGCCTTTAGCCTAAAGTGCCGCGTTCTGCGCCATTAATAATGGATGCGGCTTTAACTTTTTCGATGGTAAAATTTCGTTTTTTCATAATACATTGTTTTTTAAAGTTTAAAAATTAGAGTTATCTGTACACTCAATGTGAGTTTATTTTAATCTGGTTGTTTTTCCCGCTTTGTTTTATGGTCACCCGGCTGCTGTCGTTTGGTGTTGCTTTTAGCCTTTGGTTATTTATTATTACCTGGTTATTTTGCCCCGTTTGGCTTATAGTTACCGGCAAAGTAGTTTTAACTTTAGCGGTAGTGTCGGCTACAAGCGCAGCACTTTGTTTGTCGCTTAAATTGTAGTCGTGCTTTTTTACCTGAACGGTATCGGCAGGCAGTTGCAGGTAGTCATTGTTACCGCAGGAAGAGGCACAATGGTTGCCTATGCCTATTCCCACAAACAGCTGGAGTAAAATCAATTTTATCATCATTCGGAAACCTTATTAAGTTACTGCTTACAGGCAGGTATGTTAGCCCGCAAAAATCAGCTTCTCAAAACTACACCAATAATAAACCTGTGTAAATAAGTGTTTTACGAAAGCAGCAAACTATTAGAGCTAACACTGACTTATAGGAAAAAAAAGCAGAACAGCGTAAGTAGTAAGAATTGGAAAAGCGAAATGGTGCAGCTATTTTTTAAATTCAGAATACGTACAGCAAAACCAAAAGAAAATTTTTAGAGTGCAGCAACGTTTGTTCGCTGCTGCTTCCCCTCCGTACTGGGAAGTGCCGATAGGCGAAGGGGTAAAAAAAAACGATTTACAACCAATATTGGTCGTAAATCGTTTAAATGACACATTTATTTCTTATTTCCTTGAATTTTTAAATTCTAATCTGTTTATAATTGTTTATTTTTTTCAACAGATGGAACTCGCATGGTATAATCATTTGCTTATGAGTGAAGACTTTCTCATGCGCGTTTCATTTTTATAAAAAGAGCAGCTACCTGCCTGGCAGAACTAAAAAACAGGACGAAAGCAGCAATATTGCTAGGCATTTAGCAAATGATTTTTACCGAATAAATAAACAGCTTCCATTATATTCTCTGTTTTTGTTTTCTGAATAATATTCGAGCGGTGCTTTTCAACGGTTCGTTCGGAGATGCCCAGCCGTTCGGCAATTTGTTTTATGGGGATGCCTGTGGCCGAGAGCTCCAACACTTGTCGTTCGCGCGCAGTAATTAAATTCGGATTTAAAAATTCGGATTTCTCCTTTTTAAAGTTCGACGCAAAGGTCATAAAAGAATCGTTCTCATCCTGCTCTTTTTCGGGAATAACGATGCCAACCACCTTCGACGTAGAGCCTTTTAATCTTAATTGCGAAAGATAGAGGTTGAAAGCGCCAGTGCCATTCCCCTTCATCTTAATATTTTGAAAGCAACAATCGTTGCTTAAGCCATTCATAAAGCGCGCTAGTTTCAGCTCATCGGTATTATCGTTATTAAAAACGAATACATCGTTCAGGTAACAACAATTGCCATTCCCACGGAGGCTGTTTTCAACTAAGCGGGTAAAGCTTTTGTTGGCCTGAACAATTTTATTGTTTTCGGCTACAAAAACAGCGTATGGGATTATTTTACTCAGCGATTCGAATTTTGTCATCGCCGAAGATTTCCGATCCGCATTCTTTTCAATCTGTTTTAAAATAATATTGCCAATACGCTCAGCATCGTAAGGCGGATAAATAAAACTGTCGATACCCAGTTCGATGGCCACAAAAAGTTCGTTCTTGCGCAACTGGTTAAAAATTAAGATGTAGGGGATTTCATTTCTAAGAATCTCCCTTTCGAGGATATTAAATACCTGGAAACCATTTAAATCGTTAAGTTCGTAAAAACACACAATTACATCGGGCAAGGCATTCAGCGACTGCTGAATGGCCATTTCGATGGTTGACACATAAATTACTTTAGCGCCCTTACCTTCAATGGTCTCAATAAAAAATTTACTCGAGTCTTCTGATTTACCAATCAAAAGAACATTCTTGTCGGAAATATTCATGGTAGAAGGTCTCCTTTTTTTAAACCCGCCGGATTATTCTCCCAACAGGCGAAACAGTTAGCAGTTCTTTATTCTGCCTCTTCGGTTTTAAATGTCCAGGTAGGGCTGTTGGCCACCCTTTCCCCTTCGTGTTTAGCTACCACGTACCAATAATAGGCTGTTTCGTAACTAAGTCCCGAAACCACCACCTCGGTATCGTCTAAACTTTCGCCCACCACATTCTGCACGGTCGAATTCGACGTGTATATGTACACCGTATAACAAAGTTCTTTACTGGCGTGCTCCTGGTCTACCGACCATTGGAAGGTAAAACTAATGCTTTGGTCGACGGCACCATTACCCGGAACAGGATCATAGAATTCTACCCAGCCCACATCATCATCATCTTTCTCCAGGTAAAAAGTAATATCGGTATTCTCATCGTCGTAAACGGCCACACTAACCGAATTCGTTAGGTAATCAGCTTTATTGGCCGTAACAGCAATCTCCCCTTCCGCAACTTTTCCGAAACTAAAGGCGCCATCGTCGCCGGTTAATGCCGAAGAGCTGGCCGGACTGGTGGCTACCTGCACCCCTTGCAGCGGATCGTAACTTTCGCTATCAAGAATAACTCCTGTAATGGTTCCAAATTTCTCGATGTCGAGTTTATCTTCTTCGCACCCCATAACAAAGAGTACGGAAAATACGTATGTTAAAATTTTTACAAGCTTCATTATTCCTCTTTTTTTAATTTTTACCCAGATAAAACTTCATTCCAAATTTAAATCCCCATATATGGTCGTTAAAAGCGCCAACCTTTTCTCCATCGTAATAATCAGAATACATTTGGTTGGCAAAAGCGCTGCCTGTTACAGCCACTTTATCCGACACCAGATATTCTATTCCTGCTCCATAGCCGATGTATGGGATCATTTCTTTTTCCGATAATCCGATATATTCACCCGAATCGTAATAAACCCCTCCCCCAAGCGATAAGTAGGGAGAAAACTTACCATCGGGATTTGCCAGGAACAGCACATTCATACTACCATAATATTCGTTGGATTTCATTAAATCGTAGATATGAATATTCTGATACCCCAAGTCGGTTTCGAGGAAAAAATTTTTATGAATTCCAACTCCAAAGTTGAAGCAAGCACCGGGACGAATGTGGCTCACCGAATAGTCGCCCGCATAAAACTGCCCTGTTGCCAGAAGAGAAGTATAGCTTTTCCCCCGCTTATGAATGTCAAAGGGTTTTCCGATAGCATCTTTGGTAACATTTTCCTCCTTTTCGTTCACATAGTTTTTAATTTGCTCGTCGGCCATATCGCTTGAATCGTTCAATGTCCACAAACTATCTAAAACCCCTTCGATAATGATACTATGAACCGCCTTTTCGATGGCCTCGGTAACGGCCAGTTCGGTGGGTTCGTTGTAGGTGTAACCGGTTTCCGCTTCCAGTATGCGCTGATATTTCACGTACCTGAAAACCCCCATCGACACCTCTTGCGAAAGAATTGACTTGGTGGTATATACCGTTTTCAGTATTTTACCATTGCTGGTTGAAACAGCACGTAGATAAATACTTACACAATCTTCGCGGTATTGCGCCGACACATCGGTTCCGAAATAACGGGCTCCTGCACCCCCTGTGTACACATTGGTTTCGTACGATACAATACCACCTTCCAAAAGAACGCCTGCAAATAACAGTGGCGGTAAAAGTGCTCCGGAGTTTCCTTCATACTGCTCGCGGCTGGAACGTATTATTTTTCGTTCGTTTAACAGGTTGCTTATATTTTCGCGCTCAATTGGAATAAACCAGCCCGATTCTTCCAGGGCACGAATTAAAATATTAGTAGCCCCCTGTGTTACGGCTGTCGACCAGTTAGAACCCGCATCGGAAGGTTTGTATTGTCCGGTTTGGTCGCGAAACTTATAAACAGCCACTACTATTGGTTCTTTGGGTTTTGGTAAGTCTAACAAATCCCTTTTCATTGGCGTTTCCGCTCCCAATCGTGCTTCTTTTTCGTTACCCAGCGGCTGATGAAAATACGTACTACAGGCTGCAACAAACGCGAGGATAACAACAAAGACTGCATCTCTGATAAAATTCGTTATCATTATTTTCAATTTTAAAAGTAGGGAACTTCAACAGTTGTGGTTGCCCCGGATGTATTATCCAAAATGGTAATCTTCAACCCCGAACCACCATCACCAATATCAATCTGGTAATCACCAAGGATATAAGTTCCGGTTTCCAGCGCATCTTCGCCAAATTGCTGACTAACAATCTGAAGTGACAATTGACTTAAAATCTGGCTATTCAGACTCTCCACAAAATCATCTAATGTATTGGAATCATCATAGCTGTAGTAATCTTCATCATCGGTTTCAGCCTCATAAGAATTTTGGGCTTCTGCCGAGCTCAGCATCCAGCTGTAATTGTAGAAACTACCCCCGAATGCCGGATTTACAGGGGTATACACAAAGTCCTGCGCCTGGCTGTTTAACAGCCCAAGCAGCAAAAATAGCACAAGTACTGTTCCTTTCTTTTTCATAGTATGCGTTTTTTATTTTAAAAGATGCCGTTTCCTGAGCGGTCGTCACCTTCCAGTTGTTTTACAATAGCTTCGTAATCCTTTAAATACATCCAGGTTTGCGCTACGGCCTGTTGAGCCAGCATTTCAATAATATCGCCTCGTGGCTGCAAAAACGATTGAAATACCAGGGTTTCGTTTATACTCACCTCTACCTGAGTGGTATTTAAGCGATAGGGTTTTTCGGAAATAGTGATAGAGTAGTTTTTTGCTCCGTCCGGCGGTTCCCAGTCGCGGTAAAAATAATCGTAGAAATCCCTCCCGCTTCTGGTTTTTGTACCGTCAACCAGCAAACCATCAATTTCAATATCCGCATCACTGCTAACCTGTTGACTTTTTGCAGCTTCTGCCTCGGAAAGTAATTTTTTCAAGAAAGCAGGTGCTTCTTTTATCTGCCCCGATGTTTCTGTCGTATCGGGCTGCCCGTTAACAGATATCGAAAAAACAATCGTGAATAATATAAATACCAATAATCTCACACGTTTAAAGTTGTTTATTAGTACGTCAACCAATGCATATTGCACGTATCATCGCATGCAAAAAATCTAAATCATACCGCCTGCCATTTAAGGGGAGCCTTATAATTCGTTTTACTCTTAACCCATTAAATGCATATCGCAATGAACCACTGTAATTCCAGACCATCGTTTAATGCTCTTCTTGCCTGGGAATGTACGTTTACTTCTAATTAAGCACCTATGTTTATATTGATGTTGGGGAGTGAGATATTTTAATCGTTTTATTCTCCACGAGTTCCTTTTGTAAGTGTACACAAAACTCAGTTTTCGAAATCCAGCCGTGTATCGGTATTAAATCTTTAAAATTGAACCAAAGTTAATTTCCCGAACTTTAATATAAAATACGTAATTACCCACCTATCAAAATATTAACAAGTAATATTACTACTTTTTCAACTCTTAACAGTGCACAAAACACGAACAAACAAGCACTATAAGCAGCAACACGTATACCATAAAAAATCGGATTAAGCCTTATAAACGATGAAACCATTTTTCGCTTCAAATACGAAAAGAATAATTGACTTGAAGAGAACTTCGTTTCAATTTTTTTATCAATTACCTGAACATGTAATGGGTATTCCCAGGTGTTACAGAAGATATAAATGCGGGCAGAATAAGTCGAAAACAAACGCTTGTACAGTTTGAACCTCAAACATCACTGGTTTCAATTCCATATATGGCACGAATTGCTTCAATGATATTTGATGTATTCGTTTTGCGCATAATATTCGAGCGATGCTTTTCCACCGTTCGCTCAGATATATCGAGTTGGCTGGCAATCTGTTTTATGGGTAAGCCTTTTGCAGAATAATCGATTACCTGCAGTTCGCGCGGGGTAATATGAACTGCAACCTGGGAAGATTCAAGATTAGAATCTTTGAACATATTCCTGTTGCTGAAACCATTCAAAGGCTTAGTTAATGTACGCTTGCATTCAACAATCTGAATTAATGCATAATTCAGGGTTACTTTATTGAAATGCACCACATGTATATCAAACAAGGTTTCAGGGTTTGCACGTCGTGAGATTCCATGTATTTCGCAATCGGTGCACATGCCTTTTAAACAATTCATTAATTTTGACCGGGAACCATTTAAACTTTCAAAATCAAACAAGCTGTCGATGGGAGGAAGTTGTGCTGCTGACGAAAAATCTAACATCTTTAAAAATACAGAATTAGCAGATTCAATTTTCGTCATACGGGTTATACAAATTCCTATGGGCGATGAAAAGAAGAGTTTATTAAAACAGTTTAACTCGAATAATTTGTGTTCTTCTACTTTTTTTAAAACACTTTTAATTTTTTGAATAATCCGTTCCCCGTTAAAAGGCATAAAAACAAAATTATCGACACCAATCTCTAAACCAAGCTGAATAAGCTCCAAATCGTATTGCTTAAAATAAACGATAAAGGGCGTTCCATTTTTAAGTATCGACTTTTCGATAATATTATATACCTGGTAGCCGTCGCATTCGGGTAAACTGTAATTGCATAGAATTAGGTCAGGGAGCACATCAATTGCTTTTTGTATTGCATCCGAAAGGCCGAAAGACCTGACTACAAGAAAGTTATTGTCGCGCAACAAGTGTGAAAGCAATACAAAATTGCGATCACTGGGTTCAATAACCTGCACTAGCTGATTTTTGCGTATAAAATTCACAATAAGCCTGTTAACTCTTATAACTATTAAAATTACAATAAAAATAATAAACATACGAATGTACTAAGTGGAAACTGCAACAACACATTAAACCACTCACATTAAACACATTACAGCACACAATATTTTTAAGGCAGCTAACTTTTCAAGTAATCATATCGTAAATTATAAGCGAAAACACGTACTATAATCTCATTTAAAATCCACTTAAGGATATTCGCACAGCAGAATGACAGATTTGAGCAGATCAATGCGCCTGGTTTCTACGATTTGTGTCGATAACCTCAAAAAATGAATTCCCGAATTCATCGAATGCCAGGCTTACAAATTAAATTAACAAATACTTTACAAAAGCATTCGAACAACCATTTATAATATTCTAAACATACAAGGGGGAATTAAATTTCTATCTTTGCGGCCTGAAATATGCCAATATAAAAAATATCAGAATAAGCATGAAGAATATCAAATTTGTATCGCCGGAAGAAGCTGTTAAGGTAATAAAGACTGGTGATCGTGTGCATTTAAGTAGTGTTGCAGTTACGCCACACACACTTATTAAGCCGATGGTTGAAAGAGGTCGTAACAAAGAGTTCCATAATGTAAAAATTCAACACATCCATGTTGAAGGCCAGGTTGAATACGCTAACCCGGAGTTTGAGGGCATTTTTGTTTCAGAACAGTTTTTTGTGGGTGGAAACCTCCGAAAACAAACACAGGCAGGATACGCCGATTACATTCCAATTTTCTTAAGCGAAACCCAACGTTTAATTCGCAAAGGATACCTAAAAGTAAATGTTGCACTTATTATGGTTTCAGTTCCCGACAAACACGGATATGTTTCTCTGGGAACCTCAGTTGACGCTACTTTGGCAGCCATAGAATCTGCCGATACCGTTATTGCTGCTGTAAACCCCAACGTTCCACGCGCCTGGGGCGATGCAATGATTCATATCGATGAAATTGATATTTTTGTTGAAGACGACATTCCTTTATATACACACGATTTGGCACCGCTTACCGATATGGATATTGCTATTGGTAAAAATGTAGCCGAATTAATAGACGACGGAGCTTGTTTGCAAATGGGTATTGGTGGTATTCCTAATGCTGTATTGGCACAGTTGGAAAACCATAAAGACCTTGGAGTACACACCGAAATGTTTGCCGACGGAATTCTTCCTTTGGTAGAAAAAGGAGTTATTACCGGTAAACATAAAAAAATCGACCCGGGAAAAATGGTTGCTTCCTTCCTTATGGGCTCGCAAGCACTTTACGATTTTGTTGATGACAACCCACGTGTGGCGATGATGGATGTTGCGCATACAAATCATGTTCATATGATTCGTAAGAACGACAAGGTTACTGCCATTAACTCTGCATTGGCCATCGATTTAACCGGTCAGGTTTGTGCCGACTCAATAGGTATTACACATTACTCGGGTGTTGGTGGTCAAATCGACTTTATTCGTGGAGCCGGACATTCTAAAAAAGGAAAACCAATTATTGCACTTCCTTCGGTAACCGCTAAAGGAATTTCTAAAATTAGTCCTACCCTGCTAACCGGTTCAGGTGTGGTAAGTACACGTGCCAACATCCATTGGGTGGTAACCGAATTTGGAGCAGTTAATTTATATGGAAAAACACTTCAGGAAAGAGCTAAATTATTAATTTCAATTGCTCACCCTGACCATCAGGAAACTTTGGACAAATCTGCCTTTGAAAGATTTGGACCACATTTCCATTACATTGCCACAGAAGAATAATAAACAGAGATAACAAGGAAGCAGACTAAGGTCTGCTTTTTTTATAACTAATATAATCCGTTTTAAACGCTATTCTCTCGAATATTAATTATTTCTGAAATCGTAACTTTTTTTAGGAAAGTTTTTTGATTTTGAACATATGAGAATAACAATATCAAGTACATTTGTGCTTTTTAATATTTTGACTATTAACATTTTATAATCATTCTAAATAATATGAATATTTCACATATAGAACACATTGGAATTGCCGTTAAAAGTTTGGACGAAGCTATTCCTTATTACGAAAACATGTTGGGATTAAAATGCTACGCCATTGAAGAAGTAGCAGAGCAAAAAGTAAAAACTGCCTTTTTTCAGGTGGGTCAAACCAAAATTGAGTTGCTGGAATCAACCGATCCCGAAGGACCAGTCGGAAAATTCATTGAGAAAAAAGGACAAGGCGTTCATCACCTTGCTTTTGCAGTAGATAATGTAAATGAGTCGTTGAACGAACTTGGAGAAAAAGGCGTTCAGCTTATTGACAAAACATCGCGCAAAGGAGCCGAAGGCTTGAATATTGGATTCCTTCACCCAAAAGCAACCATGGGTGTATTAACAGAAATCTGCGGAAAAGAGTAACCGATTTTATAAATAACCGATTTTATGAGCAACCAGGATAAAATTAAAAAACTGATCGACCTACGCGCCGAAGCAAAACTTGGCGGTGGTATTAAAAGAATAGAAGCACAGCACAAAAAAGGGAAATTTACAGCCCGCGAAAGAATTGAAATGTTGCTGGACGAAGGTAGTTTTGAAGAATTCGACATGTTTGTTACACACCGCTGTACGAACTTCGGACTTGAAAAAACAAAATTTTTAGGCGATGGCGTTGTTACCGGACATGGTACAATCGACGGACGTGTTGTTTACGTTTTCTCGCAAGACTTTACTGTTTTTGGAGGTTCGCTTTCCGAAACTTTTGCACTAAAAATTTGCAAGGTTATGGATATGGCTATGAAAGTAGGAGCTCCCCTAATTGGAATTAACGACTCGGGTGGCGCACGTATTCAGGAAGGCGTTAACTCACTTGCCGGTTATGCCGAAATTTTCGAGCGTAACATTTTGGCATCAGGAGTTATTCCTCAAATTTCTGCCATTTTCGGTCCATGCGCCGGTGGTGCAGTTTATTCTCCTGCCCTAACCGACTTTATTATGATGACCGAAGAGAACTCATACATGTTTGTTACCGGCCCTAAGGTTGTGAAAACCGTTACCGGTGAAGACATCTCTGTTGAAGATCTTGGTGGTGGTAAAGTTCATGCCTCAAAATCGGGTGTTGCTCAATTTCTGGTTGAAAATGAAGAAGAAGGTTTATTGATCCTTCGCAAACTAATTAGCTACCTTCCTCAAAATAATCTGGAAGATCCTATTGCTACTGAAAACACCGATCCTATCGACAGATTAGATGATGTACTGAATGAAATCATCCCCGAAAATCCAAACCAGCCTTACGATGTAAAAGACGTTATTCATACTCTGGTTGACTATTCTGAATTCCTCGAGATTCACCGAAATTATGCCAAAAACATTGTTGTTGGATTCGCCAAATTCGATGGACAACCTGTTGGAATTGTGGCTAACCAGCCAAACTACCTTGCCGGTGTTCTCGATATTAATGCATCAGTAAAAGCAGCTCGTTTTGTTCGTTTCTGCGATTCATTTAATATTCCAATTATTACCCTGGTTGATGTTCCTGGATTCTTGCCTGGAAGCAGACAAGAGTACGGTGGTATTATCACGCATGGTGCAAAATTAATGTTTGCCTATGGTGAAGCTACTGTTCCAAAAATAACAATCACATTACGTAAATCGTACGGTGGTGCGCACGATGTAATGTCGAGCAAACAACTTCGTGGCGATTTGAACTATGCATGGCCGTCGGCAGAAATTGCAGTAATGGGTGCAGCAGGTGCCGTAGAAGTACTTCATGGCCGTAAACTTCGCGATATTGAAGACGCTGAAGAACGTGCAAAATTTATTACCGACCACGAAGACGAATACAAAGAGAAATTTGCTAATCCATATCAGGCAGCGTCGTTTGGTTACATCGACGATGTAATTGAACCCCGTAATACCCGATTCAGGATTATTCGTGGCTTACAAAGCCTTGCAACCAAGAAACTGGTTAACCCTGCGAAAAAACATTCAAACATCCCATTATAAACAGAACAAGTTATGGAACCATTATTTATTCTTTTAGCAAGTTCTATTGAGGCTGGGATAACTGTAGCAATTGTAGGTTTTCTTATTGTTTTTTGTTCGCTAACAGTTCTGGTAATTGTTTTTACGCAACTTCCTAAACTCATCTACATGAAGGTGAGAAAAGCGAAAGTGCCGAAAAAAAGCAAGACAGAACAGGCTGCTGCACAAGACGAATTTAACGTTGAAGGAAACGTTACTGCCGCTATCAGTTTGGCAATGCACATGTATTTTAACGAATTGCACGATGAGGAGAGCAATATTGTAACCATTAAAAAGGTGAAAAAAGCATATTCTCCATGGAGTTCGAAAATTTATAGCGTACACAATAACTGGCCACGATAGAAATTAGATTAAAAGCTATGGGACACAATTACTCCCAATCTTGTTATCGCTGCAATTGGCACCCTGTATGGGAGCAACAGTACCGAAGCAACGACAAGGAGTAATTGATAATTCCTTTAGAAAAAAAATCACAGAATAAAATATACAGATGAAAAAATATAAATTCACAATAAGAGGTAACAAATACGATGTTCACTTAAAAAGTATTGAAGATAATATTGCTGAACTTGACGTAAACGGAACCACCTACGAAGTTGAAATTCATGGCGAAGTTAAAACTTCGAAAACACCAACATTAGTACGGAAACCTGTAGAGAAAAAACCAGGTGAAGGACAAATAACCAAAGCTGCATCAACAGGAAAGCACAAGGTAACAGCACCACTGCCAGGAACGATTTTAAAAGTGAACGTTAATGTTGGCGATGTGGTAACCGAAGGACAGAGCCTGATGGTGATGGAAGCCATGAAAATGGAAAACCAGGTTCAAACCACAAAAGCTGGTGAGGTAACTTCGATTAAAGTAAACGTTGGCGACAGCGTTTTACAAGACGATGTATTGATTGAAATTGGTTAACCTTTACCTTGAGAAAATGAGAAAAATATTTCAACTACTATTACTACTGATTTTTTTGACGCCAACAGCCTTTGCAGGCAACCAGTCAGAAAAAATCAGCGACATAATTACCAGCGGAAAATGGGTAAACTATTCCGATGGTTATGTACCAATAGCCACTTACAAAGCGGGCGAAGATAACCAGGAAGAAAACCCATCTACCGTAAAACGTTTTAAAACGTTTACTTTTGAAGATGATGGAGCTTTTATTCTTGATTCTGCAAAAACACGTTATACCGGTCATTATACAGTTTCGGGCAACGAAGTAAAATTACTTTTTAACAAAACTCAGGTAACTCACCTCAGAGCTAACACCGATCCGAATAAATCGACTGGATACAACACCTCTACAGAACTTGTAAAACTGCCTGCCCGTATATTAAAATATACCAATGGAGAACTAAGCGACAGCGGCTCTACTTATAAAAATTACAGTGGCGCTATGTCGGGCTTATTCAACTTTTTCGAATTTTCGGGTTTTGCCAACATTGCCTGGGGAAATATTGTAATGATGCTGGTAGGATTTGTATTCCTGTTTCTGGCCATTAAATACGACTTCGAGCCAATGCTACTTATACCAATTGGATTTGGTATTTTAATTGGTAACATTCCTATGTTCCAGGTGGTTGATTTTAACCTGAAATTAGGGGTTTACGAACCAGGCTCGGTAATGAATATCCTTTATCAGGGTGTTGTTCAGGGTTGGTATCCTCCAATTATTTTCCTTGGAATTGGTGCCATGACAGACTTTTCTTCATTGATATCGAATCCAAAGCTGATGCTGTTAGGTGCTGCTGCACAAATTGGTATCTTCCTTACTTTCCTGGGAGCAATTTATTTAGGATTTGCTGCACCGGAAGCAGGAGCAATTGGTATCATCGGTGGAGCCGACGGTCCAACAGCGATTTTTATATCGTCGAAACTGGCTAACGGGATTAACTTACTTGCCGATGGAACAACAGTGAAAAACCTGATTGGACCTATTGCTATTGCGGCCTACTCGTACATGGCATTGGTTCCGGTAATTCAACCACCGGTAATTCGTTTAATGACAACCAAAAAAGAGCGTTTAATCCGAATGAAACCCCCACGTGCGGTTTCAAAAACGGAAAAAGTTATTTTCCCGATTGTTGGATTGATTCTGACGGCATATATTGCACCATCGGCACTTCCTCTTATCGGTATGCTTTTCTTTGGTAACCTATTAAAAGAATCGGGTGTTACAAAACGTTTGGCCAATACTGCTGCAAATCCATTAATCGATACCATAACCATCTTGTTGGGTATCACAGTGGGTGCATCAACTCAGGCTGATGTTTTCTTAACTCCGTCGTCGATTAAAATCTTTGCCTTGGGTGCCGGCTCGTTTGTTATTGCAACAGCAGGTGGTGTTACAGGTGCTAAAATTATGAACCTGTTCCTGAAAAAAGAAAACAAAATCAACCCAATGATTGGTGCTGCCGGAGTATCTGCAGTTCCCGATAGTGCACGGGTTGTTCAAACAATGGGTTTAAAAGAAGACCCAACAAACCACTTGTTAATGCATGCAATGGCACCAAATGTTTCGGGTGTTATTGGTTCGGCAGTGGCAGCTGGTATTTTGTTAAGTTTCTTAATGTAAGAAATTACAAAAAAGGATATAAAAAAAGGATTTCACAAGTTGTGAAATCCTTTTTTTTGGTCTAATCCACAGCCCACCTTTCAGCAGGATCTCCCGGAAATGACATGGTTTTCCACGAGAATTTAAATACACGCGGCTTAACCAGACGTTCAAAATCTTCGTAATTAAGTTTTATCAGTTCCGTATGGTTTCCGGCATTAAATGCAATTTCTTTGTCCTCTGCCAAAGTCTCTGCCACAAAAACCTCCATATCGTACAGATTTCCAAAGGGTGGCATAGCCCCTATTTCGCAATCAGGAAACAAGTATTTAAATTCTTCTTCGGTAGCCAAAGCAACTTTCTTAGTGCCAACAATCTGCTCCAGCAGTGCAAAATCTACCTGGTACGATGCCGGTAAAACTGCCATGGTCATTTTCCCGTCAACTTTTATAATTACAGTTTTTGCAAATTCCTTACCCGAAACATGAGTTTTTGCGGCAATCTCCTGGGCGGTATAAGCACTCGAATGTTTAATGGTAACATACTTTACCTTGTTCTCGTCGAGAAAAGCTTTAAGTTTTTTTACTGGCATGACTTTAGTTTTAATAGTTAAACAATTACGAAATATCTCCTTTTTCAATGATGGGGCAGAACTAAACAATTTTACATCATTAGAAAGGATTAAGTTTCATTTTCAATGCAAAAATCACTTCTTACGCCTTTTTCTTTTCTGCGCGAATAACATACAGATTTTAAACAATTCGAATTTTACCTCCTTAAACTACCTATACAATTTTTATTTTAAAGTAAGCTTTTAATTGTTTTAATGATTTTGCGTTTAGGCAAGTTGAAATTATTGCGATTAGAGAATGCAGAAGCAATAATCATAAAATATAATTAAGGTATAGCAACAGCTACGGTGCAATTTTTCAACGATACATAAAGCCCAAAGGGCAAAAGAATAAGGCTCATTTCCATGTAATACTGGTATTATACATACATCGTGTCGAACAAATACTATAAATATTCGAGATATGCTTATGAAAAATAACAATCGTAAAATATTCTTTAAATTCATAAAAGCTTAATGCATTTACGCACAACGCAAGGCATAAAGCTCAACGAATAAAAGACAAACAAGACTTTTTTATTCTTAAAATTCAAACCTCTTTGTATTTATTATAAAACTTGCACATCGCTGATTATGTAAATCACTGAATATCACACCTTAATAATTAAAGAGTAATTTGTATTTATATATACTAAAGTCTAACTTGTAAGGGTAAATTAAAGCTGGTGTTGAAAAATATTCACTATAAAAGCAAGATAAATCGGTAATTCGACACTCTTTAATTCTGGTATTCTCCAAACACATCGCGGAAATTGTAAATAACAATTCTTTATCTGTTAATTTAAAAATTACGATTATGAAAAAGCTTATCTTACTTACTCTTTGTTTCGGTTTTAGCCTTGTTATCCTTGCGCAGGATAAAAGTGAAAAACTATTTATGCTTCTGGAATTTATGCAGGTTGAAGACCACAATAATTCAGCTTACTGGGAAATTGAAACTTTTTGGTCTGAGATTCATAAACAACGAATTGCGGATGGAACTATTATAGGATGGGATTTATGGGCCCTTACGCCATCGGGTTCAAAACAAGGTTCACAGTTTATGACAGTAACTCTATTTCCAAGCTTTCAGGCGCTTATGCAAGGTATACCGGGTGATAAATTTGACGAATACTTGAAAAAAGCTCATCCCGACAAAAGCGATAACGACCTTGAAAAAATATTTGCAAAAGTATCCAGTTCGCGTGATATTGCACACCAGCTGTTTGTCCAACAAATTAGTTATACCGAAAGCGACTTTAAATTGAAAGTTGGCACTATAATGACCATGGACGCCATGAAACAAACACACAGTTCGTATGAAAAAATGGAAAACGAGATTTTTCAACCCTGGCACCAGGAGCTGGTTAACAAAGGAGAAAAAGGAAGCTGGGGACTTATTGAAATTATATATCCCAAAGGGAATGAAGTTTATGCTACACACATTACATACAGTATGTATGAAAACCTGGAAAAATTTGCCCAGTCGATGGAGAACTCAGGCGGCGAAATGGATATTATGACACAACTGGCCGTTCAGGAAGGTTTAAAAACACGCGAATGGAAAGAACAAAAACTTGCGCGTCTGGTAATGATGGTGCGCTAAAATTAAAGGTATCCGGTTAAAGGGAGAAGATTTATTTGCTACACTCGCAATAACGAGGAACAGAGATGTTCTTTTAATACCTATTAAAATATGAAATGCTGCATATAAACATTTTCGTTTTCTATTTATTGAAAACTACTAATTTTGAATAAAAACAGGGAGATGAAAAGCGATACATCTCCCTATCTTTTTACTTCTATTAAAACAGGAATTAAACCTTTTACTAATTTGCTTTTACCCCCAATTGACTATTAATTTTTAAGCTCAGAAATACAAAATATGCAAAATCTTAGGATTGAACATTACTGATTTCTGAAGTTCGATTATTAACCGATATCGGTTTATTAAATCACCTCCCCATACAAATCGTAATCTTCAGAACCCGTAATTTTTACGGTCACAATATCTCCCTTTTGCAATTTTTTGTCAGTAGTAATTAATACCTCGCCATCCACTTCGGGCGAATCATATTCGGTACGCCCTATAATAAATTCACCTTCAGTATCGTCGATAATAACCTGGTACTCCTTCCCCACCTTTTGTTGATTCAATTGGGCCGAAATGTATTGTTGAATTTCCATAATCTCGTCGGCGCGAGCTTGTTTGGTTTCTTCATCGAGGGTGTCTTCAAACTTTTCGGCAGCATAAGTGCCCTCCTCATGCGAATACGCAAAAACTCCCAGTCGTTCAAATTTCATTTCCTGCACAAAAGCTTTTAGCTCGTCAAAATCAGCTTCCGTTTCTCCGGGAAATCCAACCAACATGGTAGTACGAAGAATTACGTCGGGAACCTCTTGCTTAATTTTAGCAATTAAAGCCTCTGTTTCCTGCCGGGTAACACGGCGTTTCATATTTTTAAGCACTGAATTTGAGATATGCTGCAAGGGCAAATCCAAATATTTACAGACTTTCGGATTTTCGCGCATAATAGGTAAAAGCTCCATCGGAAATTTAGTCGGATATAAATAATGCACCCGAATCCATTCAATACCTTCAACCTCTGAAATTAGATTTACCAATTCGGCCAATTTGTTTTCACCATATAAATCAATTCCATAATAAGCTACATCCTGCGCAATTAGCAGCAATTCTTTAACGCCCTTTTTAGCCAGGTATTTTGCTTCAAGCACCAGACTTTCCATGGTGCGTGACTTATGTTGCCCGGTAATTTTTGGGATGGCACAAAAAGCACACATCCTGTTGCAGCCTTCCGAAATTTTCAAATAGGCATAATGCGAAGGGGTAGTTAGTTTGCGCTCGTAAATATATTCTTCCTCGTAGTTTGCCTTCAATTCTTCAACCATGGCTTGCATATCGAACTTGCCAAAAAATTTGTCCACCTCTGGCAACTCTTCTTCCAAATCGTGCATGTAGCGCTCCGACAAACAGCCCATAACATAGAGTTTTTCAATATCGCCTCTTTTTTTTGCCTCGGCATAATCCAAAATCATTTCGATAGATTCTTGCTTGGCATCGTGAATAAAACCACAAGTATTGATAAAGACAGCATCGAAATCGGTTTCATTCGAATCGTGAAACACCTCGTATTTACTTCGTTCCAATTGGTTTAGCAGTACTTCCGAATCAACCAGGTTTTTCGAACACCCCATGGTTACTACATTTACCCTCTTTTTGCTCATATCAGTATTTTTAAAAAGAATTCTCTCTCTCTTGTGAAAGATGCAATTCCTGAATCAAGTTACAAAGTAAGGAAAAGGATTTCATCTCTTTGCAGAGATCGTATTTCTTTCTTCCATTTAAGAATGGATTCTGTCTTATTTTTCATCTTATTAAAATTGTTTGTTTTCTATGGAATAAGATGGAACTCGCATGATTTTAATAAATCGCCAAGATGTGAATATTTCTCATGCTCGTTTCATCTTATTTTAAAAATCAAATCTTTGAAACAAGCAAATAATTTCATTATTTTGTGAGGGCTATTACCCATTGTTTATGCTTCTTCCATTTTTAGCAAAACATTAAACTTTTAGCAAAAATCGAATGTTCCACTTATTTTAGCTTTGTTTTCCTATTTTTACTTCAAATCTTATTTATGCAAATAGTTATTGCACATAGCCATTTAAATCCGGGGGGAGTTACCCGTATTATAGAGTCGCAAATAGAAAGTTTGCCCAACGAAAATGTAAAAGTTTTAGTGGGCAGCTGTCCCGATTCAGAGTCCATAACAAGCAGAGGTGCCGAACTTCAGATTATTGAAGATTTAAATTATCTGGAAAGACGACAGTATTCAGATCAGGAAGCCGTGGAAATGTTGCACAAAGTACATCGCGAAATAAAAGAGCAATTAAGCCGCGGTTGCGTGTTACACTTTCACAATCTGAATTTAGGTAAAAACCCCATTGTTACCTATGCGGTGTATTTACTGGCAAAAGAAGGGTTGCCGGTCTTTAACCATGCCCACGATTTTGCCGAAGACCGCCCTTCCAATCTCCAGTTTATAAAAGAAATTATTACCGATATATTCTTACAGGATATAAACGAGGTTTTGTACCCCAATCTCCCCAATTACCATTTTGGGGTTTTAAATTCGTTCGACTTCGAGCGTTTAGCTTCCTATGGAGTGGAGAGAGAAAAAATTGAATGGTTGCCTAATCCTGTGTCTGTTTCAATTTCGGGCGATACCCCGGGAAAAAGTGAAGCGAAAAGGGATATTTGTAAGGAGCTAAACCTTGACAATGAGAAACTGCTCGTTACCTATCCTGTACGTGTTATTCAGCGGAAAAATATTGGCGAATTTATTTTGCTTGCCAACTTGTTTGCATACAAAGCCAATTTTGTGGTCACCCAACCGCCGCAAAATCCGGTTGAAATTAACATGTATAAGCAGTGGGTAGAGTTTTGCAGGCAGCTTAATATAAAGGTAACTTTTGAAGCGGGCACTAAAGTAGATTTTAACAAACTGCTATGCGGTAGCGACTTTTGCATAAGCACCAGCTACAAAGAAGGTTTCGGCATGGTTTATCTGGAACCCTGGCTGTTCAATACTCCGGTGGTTGGGCGCGACATCGACTTTATAACCAAAGACTTTAAAAACGATGGCTTCGAATTTCCAACGCTCTATTTCAAAATAAATATTCCGGGAGTAAAAACCGAGTTCAAAGATTTGAACATGAAAATGCAAATGGAAATTATTACGGGAGTTGTAAGCGGAAAAATTGAAAAACATAAAATATTTGAACAAAATCCTATTTTAAACACTTTATTTCAGAAGGTTGCCGACCATGTAACCGAAAAAAACAAGTCGATTATAAAAACAAAATACTCTTTAAAAGGATATGGAATTAAACTTCAGGAGCGATATAAAAAACTGGTTGGATAATTTGCAGAAACTGGAGCCCATTCCTACAACTTTCTGTCCCAACCTAAAAACCAATTCCCCGGCTAAAATAAAAGCAGTTATCTTCGATATTTACGGCACCTTGCTGATATCAGCATCGGGCGACATCGACCAGGCAACGCTTTCGAACGAGCATATTAGCGAAGCTATGAAAGCCGGAGGTTTTAATTCGAGCAGCTGCACCCCTGAAGTTTGTTCGTTTTTACTCGAACAACTGCCACGTAAAATTGAAGAACAACAAGCCCATTTGCGTTTGCAAGGACACCCTTTTCCCGACGTAGATATTTTTAAAGTTTGGCACAGCATGCTCAACGAAGCTGAAAAACAAGGACTGCTAAAACTTAACGGTAACGAATCGCTGGCTGACACTATTTTTGTTTTCGAAGTATTGAGCAATAAAGTTTTTCCAATGCCCGGAATGAAAGAGCTTTTGCTGGCCATAAAGGAAAAAGGCATCCCGATGGGAATTGTTTCGAATGCCCAGTTTTACACCCCTATTATTATGAATTATTTCCTTACCGGAGAATTTACAAGCCGGCAGGAAATCGAACTCTTCGAAAAAGATCTTTCGGTTTACTCGTTTAAAGAATTACGTGCAAAACCCGATACTGCGCTTTTCGAAAAGATTATCCCAACATTGGAATGCACCTACAACATACAAGCTTCGGAAACCATTTTTGTGGGTAACGACATGCTAAAAGACATGTACACCGCGAGCAAAAGCGGATTACAAACGGTATTGTTTGCCGGCGACGAACGCTCGTTGCGCTTACGCGAAAACGATGCCCGTGTAAAAGGAATGTTCCCCGATTTTATTATTAACCATTTGTCGCAACTCATAGATATATTAAAATGAAGCTAAACGATTTACGCATAGGAATTATCCACTCGTTAATTGGCAAAAACGATGGAGTGTCGATTGTTATCGACCAAACCGTAGAAGCCATGTCGCAGCACCTGGGCATTAACATCGGAAATTTTTTCTTTCTGGCAGCACACTCGTCGCCACGTTTTAACGCCCAAACCAACGATGTTTTTTGGCACAAAAGCGAAGCGCATAAACACATCATTCGCAACTTTAATAATCCCGACACCGAAGGGCTGGAAGAGATGATTCACGAAAATGCCTTGTACGCCAAAAAGGTAATTCAGGAATGGGTTGATGAAAACGATATTGATTTAATAATTGCACACAATACTTCGCATCCCTACAATTTTATTACAGCTGTAGGATTAGGGTATTACATCGAAGAACTTCGTAATGAAGGAATTATATGGCCCAAGCTGATGGTTTGGTGGCACGATTCGTTTTTCGAACGCGATATTTTTTCAACTCCCAATGAGGTAATTAAAAAGTACCTAAAATATTTGCCCGGGGTAAATTATGTAAATTCAATTGCCTTTATCAATAATCAGCAAATTGAACTGGGCAAGAAATTATTTGGACAATACAACAGCAGCAAACTCGATAAATTTTTTAAACTCCGCACAACCGTTGTTCCAAACACCAGCGAAATTCCATGGGAATGGGAACACCTGAACCCCGATTCGAAAGAACTTATTTGTCCACCCCAAGACAATTACAACAACGATTTCGTGAAAGATATTGGTCTGGAGAAAGAAGTTATGAGCAAAGGATTTTCAATGGACAACACGGTTATTCTACTGCAACATACACGAGTGGTTCCCCGAAAGAAAATTGAACTGGCCATTGATTTAGCTTTTGAGTTGGATAAGAAATTCAAAAAAAGCAAGAAAGAAAAATGTATTGCTCTAATTGTTAGTGGACATTCGGGCGATGAACAAAACGAATACCTGAATAATTTAAATTCATATTATTCAGAACGTTGCAAAGAAGACCCCGCCAGTAATGTGGTGCTTATTTTTGGTGAAAACAATATACTGTCGCACCGCGATATTATCGTAGATAAGAAATTTTACAATTTTGCTGAAATCCCATCAATTGTAGCCTCGTTGGGCGGAATTGGAACCTATTTTAGCGATGTGGAAGGATTTGGAAACAACCTGTTGGAAATGATATCCTTTGGGCTTCCGGCGGTAATTAACAAATACGAAATATACAAAGAAGAGATTGAACAGTTTGGTTTTCAGTTACCGGCTATAGAAACCGGCGAACAGGTATCGAAAGAATTGGTTGATGCTGCTTACAAGCTTTTAACCGATATCCCGTACCGGAATAAAGTTGTTTTTCACAACCTGGAAATTTTAAAGAAAAACTTCGACCACAAAATTATTGCCGACAAACTGGAGCCGATTATAAAAAGTATGTATATGCGCGAATTATAAGCCAACCTGCTTATATACTGTTTTTTGCATTACATAAAGAATAAACAAAAAAAAGAAAATGCAAGGTTTAGTTTTAGAGAACGATAATTCGCTAATTTGAACACAAAAATTGAGCATTGCTTTTATTGAAACCAGCTCGAATTCGAAATGGAGTAATTTTAGCATTTATACAAAAGCATTTATTTTAGATGTTTACCATTTTGTTAAACAAGTGAGTTCAATTTCGAATAAGAACGGAATAACAGATGCTTTTCTTATATTTCGGGGTTGAGTTCTCAACACAATAAACGACATTAGTTATTTGACAAAATAAAAGAATACACCATGGGAGATTTTTATCAGAATGGCTTTGTGGCTACACTACATAATTTACGTGCAAGACCGTATGAAGAGCTGGAACAAAAACTGGCACGGTTTAGTAAAAAACGTCCTATCGGACTAATTATCCCATCGCTGTATTCCGAATTATCGCGACAAGCATTAAAAGACATTGTTAAAACCTTAAAAGACATTCCTTATGTTTCGGAAATTGTAATCGGGCTCGACCAGGCAGATGATTATCAGTATAAAAATGCCTTAGAGTATTTTGCCGAATTACCGCAACACCACAGGGTTTTATGGAACGATGGTCCGCGCATGCAAGCCTTTAAAGAAAAACTTGCCACAAAAAAAATCGATACCTCCGTTCCCGGGAAAGGACGTAACGTTTGGTTCTGTTTTGGCTACATGATTTCGAGTGGAAAATCGGAGGCAATAGCTTTGCACGATGCCGATATTGTGACCTACAACCGCGAAATGCTGGCACGACTGGTTTACCCGGTTGCCGACCCTTCGTTTAACTTTAAATATTGCAAAGGATATTATTTCCGAACCGACGAGGAAAAGATGCACGGACGTGCCGTAAGACTTCTGGTAACTCCTTTGTTACGCACCTTAAAAAAACTTCTCGGCCATCATCCCTATCTCGAATATTTAGACAGTTTCCGCTATCCACTTGCCGGCGAATTTTCAATGCGTGCCGATATTATTAAAACCATACGCATACCTTACGACTGGGGGCTGGAAATAGGGATTCTTTCGGAGGTGGAACGGAACAACTCCTTAAGTCGCGTTTGCCAGGTAGAAATTGCCGACCGGTACGACCACAAACACCAATCGCTATCTGCTGAAGATGCCGAAAAGGGCTTATCAAAAATGAGCCGTGATGTTTCGAGAGCCATTTTTGCCAAATTGTCAACAGATGGGGTTATGTTAAGTCCTGAGTTTATTAGAACACTAAAAGCAACTTATTACAGAATTGCCCTCGAATTTGTAGAACTTTACAAAGCCGATGCAACAATGAATGGCTTAAGCTACGACTTTCACAAAGAAGAAGAGGTTATCGACTTATTTGTGAAAAATGTTTACCAATCGGGAATGGATCATATAAACAATGCCGACCATGTGCCATTAATGCCTAGCTGGAAACGGGTTCAGAGCGCCTTCCCCGAAATCATGGAAGAATACTATCAAATTGTTGAAGACGATAACAACATCATTTAATATTTTTGAATATGACCATTCCCGAAGTATCTTTCTTAAATCAACTTGAGAGCAGACTGCGTTTTATCTATAAAGAAAAATATACCGATAAAATATTAGCGCAGCTTACTCATATAATCTCAAGCTACAAGGTAAGCACTTCTCGCGGGGTAAAATGGGATGAGAAAGATGTTGTTCTAATTACTTATGGCGACAGTATAAAAGCAAAAAATGAAATTCCCTTACGCACCTTAAAATCATTTCTGAACAAAAACCTAAAAGAGCAGATCTCGGTAGTCCATATTTTGCCCTTCTTCCCGTACAGCAGCGACGATGGCTTTTCGGTTATCGATTTCCGACAGGTTAATCCGGAATTAGGCGACTGGGACGATGTGGAAGCAATAAACGAAGATTTTGATTTAATGGCTGATTTGGTTATTAATCATGCATCGAGCCGGGGCGAATGGTTTCAGAACTTTTTAAAGCAAGAAGGACTTGGCAAGGACTATTTTATTTGTGAAAACCCGGAAACGGATTTGTCGCAGGTAACACGCCCCAGAAATACACCACTTTTAACGGCCGTTGAAACGGCTGCCGGAACCAAACATGTTTGGACAACTTTTAGTGCCGACCAGGTAGATCTGGATTTTTCGAATCCTGCACTTCTGGTAGAGATGATGGACATTTTATTGGGCTATATTTCAAAAGGAGCGCGTATTATCCGCCTCGATGCCATTGCCTTTTTATGGAAAGAAGTTGGCACCACCTGTTTGCATTTACAGGAAACTCATGAAGTGGTGAAACTAATGCGCGAAGTGGCTGAATATATAAACCCGTCAACCATTATTCTCACCGAAACCAATGTGCCCAACAAAGAAAATCTGAGCTATTTTGGGAATGGCGACGAAGCACACATGGTTTACCAGTTTAGCCTCCCTCCGCTTTTATTGCATGCGTTGCACACCGGAAATTCAATGTATTTAAACAGCTGGGCCAAAAGTCTGCCACAATTAAGTGGCGATAAAACATTCTTTAATTTTACCGCCTCGCACGATGGAATTGGCGTTCGACCATTGGAAGGCTTATTACCCGATAATGAAAAGAATACCCTGGTTGAAAACATGAAAAGTTTTGGCGGCTTTGTAAATTACAAATCGAATCCCGATGGAAGCCAAAGTCCCTACGAGTTAAACATTACTTATTTCGATGCCTTAAAGGGAACAATAACAGGAGAAGACGAATATCAGGTAGAACGCTTCCTGGCCTCGCAAACTGTTATGATGAGTTTTGCAGGAGTTCCGGCATTTTATATTCACAGTTTAACGGCAACGCCTAATTACCACGAAGGTGTAGCAGTAACCCAACACAACCGCACCATTAACCGCAGAAAATGGCAACTTAATGAGTTATACGAAATACTAAATTCGGATACACCGCAGCAAAAAGTATTTACTACCCTGAAAAAGCTTATTTCATTGCGTAAAAAACAAGCTGCCTTTCATCCCAATGCACAACAGGAAATATACAATATTGAAAAAGAGCTGTTTGTACTTGTTCGCAAAATGGAAGGACAAAGCATTGTACTTGTGGTAAACCTAACTTCAAAAAATAAACTATTCGAGCTGCCCAAAGGTTTAACAAACTCTTTCGACCTAATTTTGGGTACTGAGATTACAACAAATGAATTAAAACCTTACCAGTGTATGTGGCTAAGCAACAAAGCGCAATAACTGGTTAAACATAAAATTCGCTATATTGAACCTTACAGCGGGTTCTCCTATTCTTTCGTTTAGAAATAATTCATCGAATGGCACTATTTTGTTTCGTAAAACTTCGGTAAACCGACTTCATTTACGAGCAAAAAATGGTATTTCATCAAAAATTAGTGTAAATTTATAGGAAGCACCACGTTTTTTGAATTCTTGAAAACGGCCGGTTTTCTGATGTTCGGACATCGAAAACAAGGAAAACCACTTTAATTATACCAATGATAGATTCAATAATCTGGAGATACAATTGGTAGTAATGCTGCTGGTAATTATGTTCTGTATTTTCTAAAATAAAATGAATTAATATGAAAAAGGAAGTTTACAGCGGACTAATTGTCAAACACGAAAAATTAATCCCAATCGATTTAAGCAATATGGAGAATATCTGCATAGCAGAAGCCAACAATCCATATTCCGATTACTATGGACGTCTTCCACAGAGAGCTAAACCCAACTCTCTTTTCATTTTTACCAAACACTTTTATTATCTGGAAGAGATTATCAGCTACGCTCAAAAGGTAGAAAAGTGTTTATTTGAACAAATAAATATTGCCAGTGCAATACTTGAAATGAAAGGCAAACAATTTCCCGCCATCAGGTTAAAAAATTTTCCCGATTACAAACAACTCACCAGTGTGCAAACATGTTTAAGCAGCCAGGGTATTGAATTTACAGGGAAACAACATTTGGAAGGTGATGTTAAGGCAAAAATCAGCAAACTTTTTATTTTAGAAGAACCTGAGAGTGGTTTTTACATGGATTTTGGGGAAGACCACAAAGGCTACTTTACCCACAGCGGACGACTCGCAGGAAATGATTTTGAACGAATTATGCATCAGATAAAAAACAACGGAAACTGTAAACTTTTCGATGCCGTTCAGGGCGAGATACTTAAAGAAGGAAAAATACTGGAAATTATACGTATTTATTCTGAAGAGCTTGATTTGAATCAGTTGAAATGTATTAAAAAAGAATTTGAAAAATTAAGATAAAAAAATTCCGGAACTACCACCACTGTAGAAATTCCGGAATTTATATCTTGAGAAGTAACGTCTCTAAAAAACGTTTTTGTCACTTCGTCATAGTTTAATTTATATTATCAATTTGATTATGCAACTAAAATTTCTTTGCGTTTTAATACTTTAATTACCAAATAAATACCAAGGCAAATACCGAAAGCAATAGCGCACCATGCAACAGAAATAATACCTTGATAGAGTGCTAAAAACAGCATCCCGTAACTGTATAAGAAAAGCGAATTGTACTCACGGATTACCACTCTGGTAAAATTAAATTTATAGTTGGCAAATACCTTTCCCAAACCTCCAAGTTTAGGAATTATGGCAAAAGTTTTCTTTTTATAGTCCACATATTCGTCGCCGAACTTATTGATAAGAAATGCCTCTTCCGCTTTTATTATTCCCAAATAAATAATACAGAACAGGGGAAACATAACAGCCAGGTAAAAAACAGAATTGGCAAAAATACCAAAACCTAATAACAGCAGAATATTACCTAAATACATGGGATTGCGACAAACACTGTAAATTCCTTCGGTAACCAAACTACTGGCATGAATTTTACGATTTACGCCCCCTCGTTGTATGTATACAAAACCGATTGTAACAGCGCGGGTAAAAATTCCGAGAAATATAACTGCAGCCCCTACGCTTAATGAAACTGTAGTGTTGGCATACAAAAGTGGCGAAGGAATAAAAAGAGCCAAATAAAAAACAGGGAACAAAAAATTCCGGTAATGAAAAATCCAATTTCCAAACTTAACAAGCATACTACTAAATTTTAGGAGGTTTTATTTAACTGCGATCATTCCGGTGAAATTATACCATTTAAAAAAGGTTTCACACTCTTTAAACCCTGCATCTTTCAGCATTTGAATATTTTCGCTCAACTTAAACGGTATTAAAATGTTTTCAAGAGCTTCACGTTTCTGTGCAATCTCCATATCGTTGTAGTCGTTGCGTCGTTTATAGTCGTAGTATAAATCGATAAACTTCCGGTTAAATTCGTTGCCTTCTCCAATCACTTTTTCTACAAGTATTATGGCTCCACCTTCATTTATCTGATCGTAAATGGACTGAATTAACTTAGCCCGATAAAGGGGGCGGACAAACTGCAAAGTAAGACAAAGTATCACCACCGATGCATTCTCAATCTTTACTCCTTTGTTTAAATCGAATGCATTCAAATTGAAACACTGTTCAACTTTATTTGCTTCCAGATTCGACTTGCAACTTTCAAGCATTTGAGGCGATTCGTCGATCCCCACAAAGCCAACCGAATGATCCAGATTTTTACTCATCGAAATTAAGGTTGTTCCGGTTGAGCACCCCAAATCGTACAAATTTGTATTGGGTTTGGCAAAGGTTCCTGCCAGTTCAACCATCATTCTTTGAATTTCGAGATAATAGGGCACCGAACGGACAACCATATCATCAAATACATCTACTACCTTCTTATCAAATTTAAAATCTGTCGACTGATCAGACTTCTCTTTAAAAATACTATCTATCATGAATTTGTCACTTTTTCTTAATGGCCACAAATATTACTAAAATCTCTTTAAAAACCTGTTAAAAAGGCTTAAATAAAAGCAGAAATATACAAAAAAACTTGTTCTCGTCGTACTGTTTTTTATTTGCATATTCATTCGCCCCGATATTTGTACTGTTTGAAATTTCTGAAATGGTATATATATAAGTGTCTTACAAAATATTATATTTATCCTTCGCATTCCGCAAGCTTTCATTCCCTGCTTATACGTTTAGCAAGGTTATTTTTTCGTTTTAAATCAGTCCACAATCTCACGAAACTGTTTCTTTGTATTTATATCTTGCCCAATTTCTTCTGGAATTGTCGGGCTTAAGAGGCAACTCTGGCTGATTGTTTCAAATAAAGTAACTGGGCATTTCATCAATACAAATTAGCACATATTTTTGTGGTTAGTAAACAAAATGAGCATCCACAATTATACCCAGAGCTCACCCCATTGCTTACCCGCACTTCCTCGCAGCGGGAAAGCAGCACCAAACAAACGCTGCTGCAAACGCTTAAAATTCCTCTAAATTTTACTGCGAGCATTCTCCCCTTCATAAGTAGAGATTACAGCCGACGGAGAGATAGGGTTTGCGCATTAAGTATATAACCACATATCCGTTAAAACAAAACCTGCTTTATAAAGTTACCCCGGTTTTAAAAATGGCAATTTCTTTAAACCCTGTTTTCTCGTGATGCAAGGCTTTACCACTGGCAACATCAATAATAAATTGAATAAGCTTTTCCAGCTCCTCATCTATTGTTTTACCCTCGACCAAGGTTCCGGCGTTAAAATCAATCCAATTTTTCTTTTTTCGGAATAAATCGGAATTTGTTGAAATTTTTAGGGTAGGCACAAAACTGCCAAAGGGTGTTCCCCGGCCTGTTGTAAACAATACCATTTGGCAACCGCTAAAACCAAGAGCCGAGGCAGCAACCAAATCGTTTCCGGGAGAAGAAAGCAAGTTTAACCCTTTTTTCTTAATCGGTCCGGCATACTGTAGAACATCAACAACGGCTGCACTTCCTCCTTTTTGAGTGCATCCCAGGGATTTATCTTCAAGCGTTGAAATACCCCCTTTTTTATTTCCGGGCGATGGGTTTTCGTAAACCGGTAAATTATGCTGCAAATAGTATTCTTTAAAATCATTTATCAGACTCACGGTTTTCTCAAAAACCTCTTTGTTTTGTGCGCGTTCCATCAACAAAGTCTCGGCACCAAACATCTCGGGCACTTCGGTAAGTAGTGTTGTTCCTCCCTGTGCCACCAGAAAATCGGAAAATGCACCCAGCAATGGATTCGCTGTAATTCCTGAAAAACCATCAGAGCCTCCGCATTTCAACCCAATATTTAATTCAGAAATCGGTACATCCTCGCGTTCATCTTTTCGCATAACGCGGTAAATCTCTTTTACCATTTCAAGTCCGGTTTCTATTTCGTCTTCCACATCCTGGGCAACCAAAAACTTCACCCGGTTTTCATCGTATTCGCCAATAAAGCGTTTAAGCTGAACAATTTGGTTGTTCTCGCACCCTAAACCCAAAACAAATACTCCACCAGCATTTGGATGATTGATAACAGCGGCTAAAGCCCTTTGAGTATTGGTATGATCGTCGCCCAATTGCGAGCAGCCATAACTGTGTTTAAACACCTCTACCCCATCAATATCATCCGGAGACATTTCCTGCTTAAACAAATCAATTATTTGTTGAGCCTGTCCGTTTACACAACCAACAGTGGGAACAATCCAAAGCTCATTTCGAATCCCAACTTTATCGTTTGCACGTTTGTATCCCTTAAAAGTCAAGTCGCGTTTATCTATTTCCAGTGCCTTCAGTTTTTGATTGAATGAGTATGAAATGGTTCCCGAAAGATTGGTTTTAAGATTGTGAACATGCACGTGTTCTCCTGCTGAAATAGGCTGTGTAGCATGACCAATGGGAGCACCATATTTTATAACATCCTCATTTTCGGCAATTGCAAATAACGCAATTTTATGGCCTTTGGGCACCTCGCTAATAATCTCCAATTCCCTGGAGTCGATTGAAATCACCTCGCCTTTCGAGAAATCCTTTAAGGCAATTACAACATTATCGCTTGTATTAATTTTTATAAATTCTGACATATTTCAAAGTTACAACAACAACTAAATGGCCTGCTCAATTTTTTAATCAATAGAAATTTGTTTTAATGGAGTTTCGCTGTTTAATACTGATTGAACAGCACCTATCATACCTATCTGGGTAATCAGGAATAAGTAATGACTTACGGTAAGGGTTAAATTTGGAATATCATTTAAATTACGTTTCCAAACCTTATCGAGCCTCAATACTTTTTCGCACAACTGATATATTGAGTTCGGGTGTCCATCGCATTCGGTCCATGCTTCTTTATAAAAATCAAGAATCCATTCATCATCCTGAACTTTGTATTCTTTGCCATTGACTTCACCTTTAAAATAGGCAATCATTGCTGCCAGCGAAAAAACAAGCTTTTGTGGTAAAACGTTATGTCTTTCGTAAAACTTTATCAACGAAGGCAGGTTTCGTGTTTCCCATTTCGACGTGGCATTTAAGGCGATACTTTGCCATTGATGACAGATAAAAGGATTGGAAAAGCGCTCCAGAATTTTATTGGCGAATTTCTTTAGTTCTTTTTCGCTGCCTTCAAGCACAGTCAATACCTCATCGAACACCAGCTCTTTCATAAAACGTCCCACTATCCGGTTTTCGTAGGCCTCGCGCACAGTTTCAATTCCACTAAGGTACGACACTGCAAAACTTCCGGTGTGGCAGCCGTTTAATACCTGCACTTTTTGCTCGCGATAAGGCTTCATGTCTTTCACAAACTTTACCTCAAGACCGGCATCTCTGGCCGGAAATTCGTTTTGTACCCATTCAGGAGCTTCAATTACCCATAAATGGAAATACTCGCCCACCACCACAAGCTTATCTTCAAAACCTAACTCTTTATGAATTTCTTTTATTTCATCGCGAGGAAAACCAGGAACAATGCGGTCGACTAAAGTACTGCAGAAACAGCAAGCTTCATTAATCCATTGAATAAAATCGTTGCCCAGGTTCCACTTTTCTGCATGTTGAAGTACAAATTTTTTCAGTACATCACCATTGCGGTCAATCAATTCACAGGCGAAGAAAATCAGTCCTCTCGACATATCGCCGTCGAAGGCCTTGTAACGCATGTATAACAAGGCAGCCACTTTCGCCGGAAATGAATTTTGTGGCTGCATCTCGAGCGTATCTGTCGCTTCCCAACTTATTCCTGCTTCGGTAGTATTCGAAAACACAAAACGTAAATCAGGATTAAGAATTGATTCTTTGTAGGTTTCAAAATCAGTATAAGGATTAATCCCTTTGTTTATACAATCGATTAACGAATATTCGGTAATGGGTTTTCCCTCTTTGATTCCCTTCAGATAAACGTGATAAAGGCCATCCTGTGCTGTCAACATCTCCACCATACCATTTGCCAATGGTTGAACCACATCAATACCTGTGTTAAAACCGATTTCTTTATTCATTTTGTTCACAATCCAGTCGGTAAAAGCACGTAAAAAATTCCCCTCTCCAAACTGAAGTATTCTTGTCGGATAACTTACTGCTTCCTTAGCATTTGCACGATTTAATTTTTTCATCATTTATTGTACTTAAAACGGATATTTATGCATCTTCATTCTTATTCTGCAAATATAAACGAAAATATCGTTAACGTTAACGGATTTTTAACAAACAGATAATCAGGTAAATAAAAAAAACTAAACCAACAAGCTAAGACTCCCATTTTCAAATGATTATAAAGCTTGTTTTGAAGGATGAAATCCTCGGAATACTTTAAGTGTAGCGATTTCAATGTTAACTGTCGCCGAAACTCTTGAAAACAAAATTTCGAGAGAAACGAACAAAGGGAGTAGCTCTTTATTAAAAGAAACCTTTTCTTGAAATCGACTCTGAGCAATCGAATTTTTCTAACGAACAAAACCTTATTGATAATAATTGTTACTATAATATTTTTTATATAAATTTATGAATTCCTAAAAATATAAACACCCATAATCAACCCAATGTGCAATCAAAATAAACTCCATAAAATACTGGAAATAATGCTGCTGCATTCCAGTTCCGACTAACAGAAGTTGACCGTCCTCTGTTATTTATTTGTGCTGACTTAACTTCATAATATAAAAAAAACCACTTCTTAATGAGATTCGAAATCATACTAAATCGTACCACAAAGCAACGTTTGTTGCCAATGGATTACCAGTATTATATTAGCGACTGGATTTGCAAAGCACTAAAACATGCCAACAAAGAATTTGCCGCTTTCTTAGAAGAAAACGGTTATGGTCAAACCGAAACCAAATTGCACAAACTATTTTGTTTTTCGCAACTTAACTTCGGAAAACCTAAACTTTGGAAAGAGAAGAAACTATTTGAAATATCGGCGCAAGAAGTTAAACTGCAAATTTCGCTCGATGTTAACGAAGCTGCCACCAACTTTATACAAGAACTGTTTATGCAGCAGGAATTTTTCGTGGGAGATAAATTTAATGGTATTGCTTTTAAAGTTGTCAATATTACATCACTTCCCGAACCTGAGTTTACAGAAAATATGCATTATTGTTTACAAACGCCTTGGGTGGTGAGTTACACACCCAAAAACGATAAATATCCTCAATACCTCACTCCCTTTGATGATAACTTTGAAACACAGGCAATAAAACACATAACTGACAAATTTAATCACACACGAAATGCAGAACCCCTATTACCGGAACAAATAAAACTAAGCCACACAAACAATTTTAAACGAGCTGGTTTTCTTATAAAACCCGGAACCAGGAAACAAAGCCGCATTGTAGGTTCTCTGTTTGAGTTTGAGATAACGGCACCGGTTGAAGTGCAAAAGATGATTTGGAATGCTGGGGTAAGCGAAAAAAGTTCGGGAGGTTTTGGTTGGATTAGTTCAGCGAAAAACTCTGAAAGAGTTTGAAACTCTATCAGGGATAAAAAGCAAAAGAACAGGAATCCTGAAAAATTGCAATACAGAAAGTATTTTCATATCTATTCACACAGGGAAGGTAATGGATTAAAACATCTAAAGCCTGATATTATTTTCAGCGGGAGAAATGAACTATATTTGTGTACATTGAAGATAAATAAAGCAAATTGATACTATGAGAAACTTTCTAATACTTGTTTTACTTGCTTTTTCATTCATTGCTAAAGCACAGGTTGAAGTACCTGAATTAATAACCGATAGGCCCGACCAAACCGAATCATCTTCGGTTGTACCACACAAATTTTTACAAATTGAGACAGGTTTTGTACTGGAAAACAACGAGACCGATTTTATTGAACACAAATCGTTTGCCTACAATACGACCTTGTTACGCTATGGTTTGCTGAAGAATTTTGAGTTGCGCTTAGGTTTGGAGTATTTAGAGGATAAAATATCAATTAAAAACACAGACACAACCAATACTACTTCAGGAATTAGCCCAGTTTATACAGGTTTCAAAATTAAAATTGCAGATGAAAACGGATGGAAACCAGAGATTGCATTTCTTGGTGCTTTGGTTTTTCCCTTTACTGCAGATAAAGATTATAAACCTGAATATTCAGCAGCAAATATTCGGTTTTCATTCGCCCATACCCTCTCCGATAAAATTTCACTCGGCTATAACCTTGGCGCAGAATGGGACGGAGAAACTGCCGTGCCAGAATACTTTTATTCTCTAGCGTTAGGAATTGGATTAACAGATAAACTGGGAATGTTTGTTGAAGGATATGGATTGATTCCTGAAGAAGGTGATTCAGAACACTTATTTGATACAGGTTTTACATATCTTGTATTACCCAATTTTCAACTGGATATTTCAGGAGGAATTGGTCTGAATGACCATGCAATAGATAACTTTCTAAGTTTTGGATTAACTTATCGCTTACCTAATTAAAAATCACAATGAATACAGAGAATATATTATTTGCACTTGGATTAACAGTTTTTGCAGGTTTAGCTACAGGAATAGGCAGTGTTATGTCGTTTCTGTCAAAAAAATTCAACCCAAAATTTTTGGCTGGTTCCTTAGGATTTTCAGCAGGAGTTATGATTTATGTTTCATTCGTAGAAATTCTTGTAAAAGCCAAGGATTCATTAACAGTGGCGCACGGTATTAAAGTAGGAAATATTTATACTGTAATTGCCTTTTTTGCAGGGATTTCTTTAATTGCCATAATCGACAAACTTATTCCATCGTTTGAAAATCCTCATGAAATAAAAAATATTGAAGAAAAGAATTTAAACCCGGCAAATAATAAGAAGCTTTTAAGAATGGGCTTATTTTCTGCACTTGCCATATCAATTCATAATTTCCCTGAAGGATTAGCTACTTTTATGGCTGCTTTATCGGACCCAACTCTTGGAATTAGTATTGCTGTAGCTATTGCAATTCATAATATTCCCGAAGGTATTGCGGTGTCAGTACCAATTTATTACGCAACTAAAAATCGGAAAAAAGCATTTTGGTTATCCCTTTTATCAGGGCTGGCAGAGCCTGTTGGTGCAATACTTGGCTATTTTATTCTTCGCAGTGTTTTTAATGATTCAACTTTCGGGGTAATATTTGCAGGAGTTGCTGGTATTATGGTTTACATATCGCTTGATGAATTATTGCCAACAGCGGAGGAATATGGCGAACACCACATTGCAATTGGAGGGTTGATTAGTGGTATGGCTGTAATGGCAATTAGCTTGTTATTATTTATCTGATAGCAGCTACCGTCTTTGGACTGCAAGGCGCAGTGGCTAAAGCTGCAAAACGGACAAAACTCAGGATAAATAGCAATTTTTGAACCATTCGTGGATTGAAACGTTAATGCCTTAAATTCTGCGAAACCGGTCACCAGGCCGTTAGCAATAATCAAAAAGAATATGAAAAAATACATAGCCGCAACATTATTTATAATATTGACAATTCAAATTTCTAAAGCACAATCAGAAAAGCCAGAATGGCTTGACATTGAATTAGCAAATTATAAGTACCCTTATCCTGTTTCAAGCCTTGACTTAAAAATACAAGAACAAGATTTAAAAATGGCTTATATGGATGTTAAGCCTGCAAATTATAACGGGAAAAACATTGTTCTTTTTCATGGCAAAAACTTTAATGGTGCCTATTGGAAAACTACAATCGAAGCATTGACAAATGAAGGTTTTCGCGTTATAGTTCCAGATCAAATCGGATTTGGGAAATCATCAAAACCGAAACATTTCCACTACACTTTTCAACAACTATCTAAAAACACAAAAGCATTATTAGATACTTTGAAAATAGAAAAAACATCAGTTTTAGGACACTCTATGGGCGGGATGTTGGCAACAAGGTTTACCTTAATGTATCCGAATACTATCGATAAATTTATTTTAGAAAATCCAATAGGTCTTGAAGACTGGAAGCTTAAAGTTCCCTATAAACCAGTGGAATGGTGGTATAACAACGAACTTAAAAAAAGCTACGAAAGCATTAAAAAATATCAACTTGTAAGCTATTATGACAATAAATGGGAACCCGAATACGACGAATGGGTAAACTTACTTGCTGGTTGGACATTAAATTCAGACTATAAAACCATAGCCTGGAACAATGCCTTAACTTATGATATGATTTTTACGCAGCCAGTAGTTTACGAATTTAAAAATATAACAGCTCCAACGTTACTGATTATTGGCACAAGAGACCGAACAGCCATTGGTAAACAATTGGTTACTGATGATGTACGCGCAACTATGGGATTATACAGCTTATTAGGGAAGAAAACTCAAAAAGAAATTCCGAATTCGGAGCTGGTAGAAATTGAAAACGTTGGACACTTACCCCACATTGAAAAATTTGAAAGCTTTATCCAGCCCTTGCTGCAATTCCTAAAAAAATAATACTTACCAACTGAGAAGACGGGTAACGGTCGAATAAAAGGCGTTTTTCCTTTAACCTCATCTGTATACCCCTCTCCGCCCCTTTGCTTCTGTTTGTAAACAGATAAAAAGTATGCTAAATCGCAAAAAGCAACTTTCCTCTTTTGTAGAAGGCATACAAACCAACAGCCAACGCGTAAACCGCACAGAACCAAATAACTGCCATATTTACGGCATTAATCGCGGTCGAATTAATGTCAAATTGATTTGAAAATAAACCTCAAATTATTTCGAATATCTTGAATCGAGTTGCGTTAACAGGTTTTCTTAAACAGATTGTAGGTTCCGCACTTGGTGGCATAAAAATTTATATAAAAGAATTGTAATGGTAAGTTTTTTAAGGTAAATTACTTCGAAAATCGGAGCTATAAATTGCCCGTTTAAAAATATAATAGTTACTAAATGGAACCAATACTTAAAATACTTGAAACCTTAATAGCCCCTTTTGTAGTTGTATTAATATTAGTTGTTCTGTTAATTTTTAATTCATGGCTATTTAAAAAACTAAAAGCAAATAAAATATATGAAAACATTCTCAGAAACAGTATAGCCACTTTTGTATTATTTGTTGGAATAATTGTATTTATTTTTTCCTTACCAATCGACAAAACCTTAAAAGGACAGATTTTAAGTTTTCTTGCTATAATTGTTAGTGCGGGAATTGCTTTAAGTTCAACAACTGTTTTAGGAAATTTGATTGCCGGAATAATGAATAACTCCATGAACCGTTTCAGGATTGGCGACCTTATTAAAATTGAAGAACTACAAGGCAGGGTTACCAAGAAAAGTATTTTTCATACCGAGATTCAGCTGGAAGACAGCAATTTTATTACAATTCCGAATTTATACATTGCAACCAATCCGGTTAAATTGACCCGTAAAACAGATACTGTAATTTCTACTTCTGTTTCATTAGGATACGACATACCACGAATTAAAATCGAAGAATCGCTGAAAGAAGCAGCAGTTACAACTGGATTAACAGCGCCATATATATACATTACCAACCTGGGTGATTATTCCGTAGTATATAAAATTCACGGTTTTCTGGATGATAGCAGCAAATATTTTAGCACCATTTCGTTATTGAATGCGAATGTAATGGATGTGCTTCATCGGAAAAAGATTGAGATAGTTTCCCCAACTTTTATGAATCAGAGAAATGCAAATGAAACAGTTTTTATTCCACAAGAGATTCTGAAAAATAAAATTCCAAATGACGAACATGCACCTGAACATTTAATTTTTGACGAGGCAATTAAATCGGAAAAAATTGAAAATAAGAAAGAACAGCTTAAGAAACTAACTAAAGAGCAAGAGCTGCTTAAAGAAAAACAGAAAAGCTTAAAGGAAAAGGATGAAATTCAGAAAAATGACCTCATCATTAAGAATATTGAAGAACTAAAAGCGAAAGTTAAAAAGAGTATTGAGAAAGATAATGAAAAAGAAGATTTGACGACTTAATATCCTCTGGCATGCTTTATAACCCGGTAATTTAATGGAAAAACACCATCTTCAATAAAAACGAAACCACAGTTCTTATTTTGTAAATTAATTTTTGTTGGCAGAGGTTTCGAAAAAGCTTTTGAATTGCACAAAATTTGCACCAAAAATATTAAAAAAAAGCCTGCTATTCTTTTTTCATTTTAATACAAATCCTGTACAATTCAGAATTTTGAGAGTACTCTTTAAATCGAGTTGAAGTTAAAACTAATTACCGGTCATAAATTTTACCACATCTTGTTTAAACTTAACCAGTTCTTCCTCTTTTGTGTAGAACATGTGTCCTGCTTTGTAATAATTTAAAGTGATATTGTCATGTAATTCTTCAGGCAGATTTAAATGGCTAAATGTATACTCAGTTCCCAGGAAAGGAGTCGCCAGATCAAAATAACCATTTTCAACCATTACTTTCATCTTCGGATTTTGTACCATTGCTTTCCTCAAATCGTCAACAGTAGACCGTGCTTCACCTCCGCCGAATCGTTCGCGTTTTCTTGACCAGTCCCAATTAAATCCTTCCATTGCACGGGCTGAAACATTATATACTTTATCCATTCCAAATTTTAACTCGTTATGGTAATATGACATAAAGCCCATTTGATAGGAAGGCGATATGGCCTCACTCTGAGGATCATACATAGAGCTAGTATTCAATGGATCGAGGGTTAAACCTGTATACCTTGAATCGAATCGACCTACCGTTTCACGCTCATCTTCCAGAAGTTTAACAAAAAAAGCTCGTGCAGTAACACGAAGATTGGCCTTTTCAATGTAGTCTTTATCTAAACCCGTAAAATGGGCCATTTTTTCAATTACTTTGTTTTTTTCTGCTTCCGGCAAATTATCGCCTTTCATAAGGGCAGTATTGTATTCTCCCAGAGCAAATTCGCGTGCTTCATCCAAAAATGTTTCCAGATTTTCAGGTTTCGGCGAAATTTTGTTGTGATACCATGCCGTTGCCGCGTAGGTTGGTAAGAATAAAGGGTAAGAAATATCGTCGCCATTGCCAAAAGTAATGGTTCTCAGGTCGAGAACACTGGAAACTAAAACGATACCATCAAGAGCAATACCATAAGTATTAAGCAAATAAGGAGCGAGCCCGGCCGAGCGGAAGGTTCCGTAACTTTCGCCCAGCAAGAACTTGGGAGAAGCCCACCGGTTATTTTTGTTAATGTAGGCATTAATAAAATTGCTTACCGAAGAAATATCACCTTCAACGCCCCAGAAATCTTTGTTTTCGCCTTTACCTATTGCCCGCGATATACCCGTTCCTATGGGATCAATCATCACAATATCGGTAATGTCAAGTATCGAGTAGGCATTGTCCACAAGGGTAAATCCTGTTTCATTAAAGTCAGGATCGTTAACAATCACACGACGCGGCCCGATGGCTCCCATGTGTAACCAAATAGATGCCGACCCGGGCCCCCCATTATACACAAATGTTACAGGCCGACTTCCTAAATCCTGTATTCCATCGCGGGTATATGCTACATAGCCGAATTGCGCAATTTCTTCGCTCTCTACATTTTTAATGTTAATGGTAGCTGCAGTTGCCTTATAATCTACGCTTTTACCATCAATTTTAATACTGTGCTGCGTAATAACCTCTTCCGTCTCCGGAATAGGTTTATCAGCTTTTTCTTCTTTTTTCTCGCCCTGTTTTCCTTGGGCTGGCTGAGCCTCAACTGTACTTGCTAACGCAAATACCATTACCAAAACCCATACTAAATTTGAGTAATACCTTTTCATGTTATTAAAATTGTTTGTTTTCTATGGTACAAGATGGAACTCGCATGATTTTTATATATCGCCAATGTGTAAATATTTCTCATGCCCGTTTCACTTGTTTATAATTATCTATTTCTTAGGTAACAGCTAAAACTCCGGTTGATAATCATTTTCGTGGAATGAAAACATTTCTCACGGTCGATTCATCTGCTTAAAATTGTTTATTTATTTAGCTACACATACCTGCCTCGCTGCAGACATGAATCTCAATCGTATAGTAATCATTATCGCATATGAAAATGTTAAATTACACGCTCTTTTTATCAACGAAGATTTTAATCGGTAAAAATTTTAAGACAGGGAATATAGGAAACAATTTGCGTCCTTTTGCTTTTCAAACATCAAATTTTAAAACATAATAACATTTATTTTAAAATTTGATATCCTATTGCTTTGTGGGAAACTTTTTGAAAAGAAAAACGAACCGTTTTATGGTACTGAAGTTCGCCGATAATTATACCAACTTTATTTTGAAAGAAGCTTTAAATTATTTTGAGTTTTTGCAAGCAGAAAGACTAAGGTATAGCCCATGCTATGCAGTAATGTTTTTACCAACAATAAACTCAAAAACAAAACAGAAGAATAAAGCTTATTATTTCTTATTAAAATTATTTGTTTTATATGGTCTAAGACGGAACTCACATGATTTAAATATATCGCCTATGTGTGAATAATTAACATGCCCGTTTCATTATAATATTGGTAGTATACTTGATTAAAACAAAAATTAGTGCCAACTCCAACCGTTAAAACAATTCGTTTCACCAAATTATATGAACTCATCTTAGAGGCATAAGGTACAACTAGCGCTATATACACGTTCCCCCAATCATGTATATTTGTAAGAGCAATACAGTTCAACATCTGCCGCTTCCGTACAACAACTTAACAAATTTTATAAGAGAAACAAGAAATAAATTATTGCTTACAGAAGCCGTTGAGAAAGAATTGTATGGGAATTATGAAATCAGACCTAAAAAATTAAAGCGTTACCTAAAATTCCGGCCGACACCCAAACTTCATAACACACTGTATATGATAATATTACGACACTAACCGAAGGACTGTAATTTTTGATAAAACCATTCAAAAAAATCGCTAATATTTTTATAAAAAAAACATTTCAAATTAAAAAATAAAGTACATTTGAACTAAATTAATTTTTAAAATTATTACGATGAACGATACTTTAGAACAGGATCTAGAGCCTCCGCTCCGAGAGGAACTTTCTTCAATAGAAACCGTATTAATTACTTCTCATTCAGAAGAAAAACCATTTAGCAAAACCGAAATTCCAAATTCGGATTTTAAGACGTGTAGCCCGGCAACACAAATTTTCAGAGATAAATACTTCCCTGAAGCAACTGATAAACAATGGAACAGTTGGCGCTGGCAAATTCAAAACAGCTATACACAATTTAAAAAACTATCTGAGATATTAGATGTAAGCAGTATTGACGATCTTAATTTTCTATCAAAATCAAGAAAACTTCCTTTACGAATTACACCTTATTATGCAAGTTTACTGTACAATAAACCTTTAAATTTTGCACTAAGCAAATCGGTAGTTCCCAGCAAAAAAGAGCTTCTGCTTTCTCCTGGCGAAGAATCTGATCCCTTGCACGAAGAATCGATGTGTCCGGTGAATAATTTAGTACATCGTTATCCCGACCGGGTATTACTGCTTTCCACAGGATTTTGCTCGACTTATTGCAGGTATTGTACCCGTTCTCACATGGTACTAAAAGATAAAAAACACTATGGAGTTAAAGCCTGGGAAAAATCAATCGATTATATTCGAAATAATCCAAATATAAGAGATGTGGTTATTTCAGGAGGCGATCCTTTAACTATGCCTGATAAACATATTGAATATTTGTTATCGTCGTTGCATGCAATTCCTCATATTGAAATGGTTCGAATTGGAACGAAAGTGCCAATGGTGCTTCCTCAGCGTATTACTAATAAATTAGTAAAAATGCTAAAAAAGTACCAGCCTCTTTATTTGAGCATACACGTTACTCATCCCGATGAGATAACACCTGAGGTTACTGAAGCATGTAAACGTATTGCCGATGCAGGAATTGTAATGGGTAGTCAAACCGTTTTACTGAGCGATGTAAACGACAATGTTGAAACCATGAAAGAATTAATGCTTAAACTTTTACGACTCAGAATCAGACCTTATTACGTATATCAATGCGATCCAATTCCGGGGTCGTCACACTTTCGGACACCTGTCAGCAAAGGGCTGGAAATTATAAGAGGACTACGTGGTCACATTAGTGGATATGCCATACCTCATTACGTAATAGATGCTCCGGGCGGTGGTGGAAAAATTCCTCTTCTGCCTGAATATTATCAGGGACGTGAAGACGATTATGTTGTAATGAAAAATTTTGAAGGAAAAACTTACAAATATTATGACCCTATAAAATGAGCCTCTTTAGAATAAGAAAAATTGCTGATGCGTTTCTTCCTTTTAATAAAAACGCCATCGATCAAGTCTTTAACATTTTGAGAATCCAGTTTCCTTCTATTAAGGAAGAAAAAATAACTACGATTCTCGAACAAATGAAAAATCCATTAAAGTACAAATTTTCGGTAAACTTGTTTGTGGCTGAAGATGGGCGATCAAACGTGAAAGGCTTTGCCATTTTATTTTACATGCCCGACAAAAATTTCTGTTTTCTCGATTACATTGCTGTAAAACCAATTCAAATATCATCCGGCATTGGAGGAGCAATGTATGAAAGAATAAGAAAAGAGGCACAAATGTTAAAATCTCTGGGCATTTTTATGGAATGCCTTCCCGATGATGAAAGTTTATGCCAGGATAAAAGTGAGATAAAGCAGAATAAAGCAAGGCTCGCCTTTTATGAACAATATGGAGCAAGACCTATTGTTGGCACAAAATATGAGACTCCGGTAAACCCTGGTGACGACTGTCCTCCTTATCTTGTTTACGATAATTTAGGAACTAACACCAGCCTTTCTGCTGCACAGCTAAAAAAAATTACGAGGGCTATCTTAGAGCGAAAATATCCAGATTATTGCCCGGAAGATTATATTAAAACAGTTATAAATTCAATAGCAGACAATCATTTTAAATTACGTGAATACCAGTACCTAAAAAAAGAAAACATTACCTACAACAACCTTGCGGTTAAAAAGGAAATAGCCTTAACAATTAACGATAATCACGATATTCATCATGTTAAAGAGAAAGGTTATATAGAATCGCCTGTGCGAATAAAAAGTATTGTCAGCCAAATTGAAAAATTAAATGCATTTCAAATTCAGCCTGCCAGAAATTTTCCCGACAAACTGATATGTGAAGTTCACAGTGCAAAATACTATAATTATTTTAAGGCTGTTTGCAAGAAATTTCCAGAAGGAGAATCAATTTATCCCTATGTTTTCCCGGTGCGAAATGCTACCCGGCCACCAAAGGATTACTCTGTACTTGCCGGCTACTACTGCATCGACACCTTTACGCCGATTAACCGAAACGCATTTTTTGCAGCCCGCAAAGGGGTTAATTGCACACTTACTGCCGCCGAACTCCTGATGGAAGGTTATCACACCTCCTATGCTTTGGTCCGTCCTCCGGGTCATCATGCTGAACGAGATGTATTTGGAGGCTTTTGTTATTTTAACAATGCTTCTATTGCTGCAAACTTCCTCTCGAAATTTGGCAAAATAGCGATTCTGGATATCGATTATCATCATGGCAACGGGCATCAACAAATATTCTACAATCGCAAAGATGTTCTAACCATATCCATACATGGGAATCCAACGTTTGCTTATCCTTACTTTTCCGGATTTGAGGACGAAAAAGGCGATGGAGAGGGCCTTGGATTTAATATTAACTATCCGCTTAAAGAATCGATAAACGGAAAGGAATACTTGCAACATTTAAAAAAGGCGATCAGCCAAATTGTAAAATTTAAACCCCAATACTTAATCGTTAGTTTAGGTTTCGATCCCGCTAAAGGAGATCCCACAGGAACATGGTCGTTATATGCACAAGATTTTAAAAACAATGGTGCCGAAATTGGCAAAATCCCCGTTCCTATTTTATTTGTTCAGGAAGGTGGATATAAAAACAGAACACTAGGTATAAATGCAAGAAATTTTTTTGATGGTTATTTATCAACCAGGACGTTAAAAAAATAATGAAAATAGGATTAACATACGACCTTCGTTCAGATTATTTGAACCAGGGTTACTCATTGGAAGAAACTGCGGAGTTTGATAAAGAAAGTACAATCGCAGGAATTGAAACCGCCATTCAAGCACTAAATCACGAAACCATTCGTATTGGAAATGCCCGTCAACTAATAAAAAGCCTGGAAGAAGGACAACGATGGGATCTCGTTTTTAACATTGCCGAAGGACTTTTTGGCGAAGGGCGCGAGTCGCTCGTTCCGGCGTTGTTGGATATGTATAAAATACCTTATACCTTTTCGGGCCCGGTTACTTTAGGTATCTCATTAAATAAGGCTTTTGCCAAGCAAATTGTTAGAGATAGCGCAATTAATACGCCAGCATTTTATGTTGTTACAAAAGCTGCTGATATTGAAAAGGTACAACTAACGTATCCGCTTTTTGCCAAACCTATTTCAGAAGGCACAGGCAAGGGTGTCGACAACAAATCAGTAATAAACTCTAAAGATGAGCTATTTAGTGTGTGCACAAAGCTCCTCAAAAAATTTAATCAGCCGGTATTAGTCGAAGAATTTTTACCTGGCAGAGAATTTACCATTGGAATACTTGGAACCGGAGAAGAAGCTTATGTGCCGGGAGCAATGGAGATTATCTACAAACTAAAAGATACCCCGCAAATTTATTCATACAACACAAAAGAAAATTACGAAGATGTTGTGGATTATATTCCTGTTACCGGGGTAATGCTCGACGAGTGTAAATCGGTTGCCCTGGGCGCATGGAAAGCACTCAATTGTTTTGATGGCGGGCGTGTTGATGTAAAAATTGACCGCTTGGGTAAAGTTAGCTTTATTGAAGTAAACCCTTTAGCTGGCTTAAACCCGATAACTTCTGACTTGCCAATTTTATGCAGAAAGAATGGTGTTTCGTACCAAAAATTAATTTCTGAAGTACTAAATTCTGCAATTAAAAGAAATTTCAATCATGTGTAAAATAATAATTCTTCACAATCAAATTCAGAATAATACCAGTGACGAATTAGATGTTCTGGACCAAAGAGATTTGGTTAAGGATGCATGCCTAAAATTGGGACACGATGTTATTTGCATGAGCATTGGCAATGACATTCAACAAGACATAAAAAATGTTCAGAGCCAAAAACCTTCTATTGTTTTCAATTTGGTAGAATCAAGCTGGGGAAAGGGAGAATTGCTTTATGTTGCACCGGCGCTGTTAAACTCACTAAAAATACCTTACACCGGCGTTCCTCTTGATGCTTTATTTATAAGCACCAATAAAGTTTTGGCAAAGAAAATTATGCGTTTGAATAATTTGCCGACTGCAGACTTTTTTGCAATAGACGAAATAAATAAACTGGATGAATCAAAAACCTATATTGTTAAACCAATTTGGGAAGAAGCATCTGTAGGCATCGACAACGATTCGGTATTTAATATTAATGAAACGGAAAAATTAAATAAACTTGCACTGTTATCTTCTTCTCATTACTTTATTGAAGAGTATATCGACGGAAGAGAATTTAATGTAAGCATTTTAGCCGATAAGAATGGTTTTGAAGTATTGCCGCCCGCCGAAATGACATTCTCCTCGTTTTTTAACAACAAACCCAAAATTGTGGGATACAAAGCAAAGTGGGATGAAAACAGTGAAGAGTTTAAACAAACAAACAGGGCTTTTGGAACGCTGGAAAATAATAAGTCGCTAGAACGTAAAATTGCAGATGTTTGTGGCGAAAGCTGGAAAGCATTTAACCTGCATGGTTATGCCAGAATAGATTTTAGAGTCGATAAAATGGACAATTTGTATATATTAGAAATTAATGGCAATCCGTGTATTGCCCCCGACAGCGGATTTGTTGCGGCAAATAATTTTGCAGGTTACTCTACCGAAACAATGGTAACGCGCATTTTAAAGGACTTAAATTAACCCCATGAAATTCAGAAAAAAGTTAAACCATAGCGACATTTCTTTTCTAAAAGATATATTAATCTCTACTGGTTTTTTTCACGATTCGGAGGTGGCAATTATTGAAGAATTAGCCGCTGAAAATCTTGACAAAGGGGAAGAAAAAAGTGGATATATTTTTAACATTGCCGAAAAAAACGGAAACCCGATTGGCTTTACCTGCTATGGAAAAATCCCAGGCACTGCCGATAGCTTCGATTTATATTGGATTGTTGTTCATCAATTGTATCGTGGAAATGGTATTGGAAAAACACTCATGTCAATGGCTTTAAACGATATTGAAAAAATGAATGGCAAAAATGTGTGGATTGAAACTTCTTCTCGTCCATTATATGAGCCTACCCGGCAGTTTTATCTTGAAACAGAATGTGAATTTGTTGCGGAACTCCCCAATTACTATGGCCCGAATGACAATAAAATTATCTTTTTGAAAAAAATATAAAGGCAGTAAACGCATTTCCGCTTATTAACACCCTACACTGCCATTTTCGGCCATCTTATCCAACGAAGTAAATTTGCCATTAAAAAAATCCGAAAGTCCTTATTTTTGAGGATTTTCGGACAATGCCTGCTCTGTAATAGAAATACATATTAACATGAGTTACTATTTTCATCCATAAATAGTTTGTATTTTTACGCGCTACAGAGCTTAAAATACGTGCTTAAATGTTCATGCCGGGCATGAACGAATTGTTTTTTTCACGCGGCTAAATAAATACAATTTGCGATTCATTTTGCAGCTCTTCGGCTAGTGTTTTACCGTTTAAACCCAATTTAACGAAACGCCGCATGCATTGTGCACTAAATATTGTGGCTATTCTACAGGCCTGTATATAAACGTTATTAAAAATGAAATTAGAAACAGGAAGACTTTTAATAAGACCAATAACCCTTAACGATAAAAACGAATTATTCGAATATCGTTCTGACAAAGAGACAAATAAATACCAGGGGTGGATTCCGGAGACAATTGAAGACGTTGAAATTTTCATGGGAAAAATTGCCAAACAAATTAATATACCTCAATCGTGGTTTCAATTAGCTGTCGTAGAAAAAGACTCGCAGAAGATAATTGGGGACATAGGCATTCACTTCCTTGATGAGGAAAGCAAGCAGACTGAAATAGGATGTACCTTGAATAAAAACTTTCAAAATAAAGGTTACGCTACTGAAGCGGTACAAAAAGTAATTGACTTTCTATTTAAAGACCTGAAAAAACATCGAATAATAACATCCATTGATCCCGACAATATTAATTCCATACGACTTGTTGAAAGAATTGGCTTTCGAAAAGAAGCTCATTTTGTGGAAAGTTTATTCATAAACGGGAGATGGGTGGACGATGTAATATACGGACTAATTGAAAGAGATTGGGAAAAGATAACTTCGAATTGAATGGCAGAAAAGAGGAATAAAACCAGCATATTCTCTGAAAGCCTGTCCGCCACCTGCCCACGCAAGCCGCTTAGCCTGCATTTGCTTCATGGGGGAACTTAAAAGGCGAGGATTTCGAAATAATTATGAACCTGATTGTAACATTAACCGAAAATAACGTAGAATTTGGTTTCAACAGATTGTAAAATTAATAAAATGAGAACACTTGGATTAATTGGAGGAACGTCGTGGCATTCGACTATTGAATATTACCGCTACATAAATCAATACGTAAATAATTATTTTGGAGACAATACCAATCCTCCCTTATTGGTTTACACCCTCAACCAGGCCTTAATACATCGTTATCAGCTTGAATCAAATTGGAGAGGAATAGCTGAGTTGCTTATCCAGGCAGCTCAAAGTCTGCAGAAAGCAGGAGCCGAAGAGCTAATGTTTTGCGCCAACACGCCACATAAAGTTTATGAAGATGTTTTACAGGCTGTAGATCTCCCTATTCTTCATATCGCGGATGCAACTGCCAATGCCATTCACAACGCAGAAATTAAAAGCGTTTGTTTTTTAGGCACAAAATATACCATGACTGAGGGTTTTGTTATGCAAAGAATCTCCGACAATGGCATTAAAGTAATTCCTCCCCAGAAAGAAAGTACAATTGAGGAGTTACACCGCATTATCAGGGATGAACTAACGTATGGAAAGATAATAAAAGGCTCGAAAGCCTATGTGGTGGATGTTATCCAGTCACTGGCAGATATCGGGGCTGAAGGTGTAGTTTTAGGTTGCACTGAATTTCCGCTGATGATTAAGGGGAACGATGTACCTATTCCGGTTTTTAATACCACAAAAATACACGCACAAGCAGGAGCCGAGTTTATTTTAAGTGATTTAACCCGTTAATACTTTCCATAATTAGAAATTACTTTCTTATGATGGAAATATTCCCACAAGGCGCAGAACAAAGAACCAGAATAGAATATCCATAAACAAGAATCAGACATCGTGGCCTGATGTGGTCAATGTCTGATTCTTGTTTCTCTTAGGGCGGATAAGAGTCCTCCCCCCCCCAACTCCGGTATTAAACTATTTTAGTGGCGAATCGGGTTCATGTTTAAAAAACTGGTAGAGAATCTGGTCAACAAGCCAAGCCCAAAGTTTAGCAACCAATACGATAACCTTCCCGTCCCAGAAAGAAATAATCATTTTTCGTCGGCGGTTTTTTATGGCGCGGTACATAATAGCTGCACATCGTTCGGCTGTCATCATTTTGCTTTCATTGCGCGGCGTTTTTCCCTGTTGCTTACCATCGGCAACAAGAGCCGTCTCCCTGATGTCAGAAGCCGTAAATCCCGGAGCAGCCACCAATACATGCAAACCGGCACGCAGGTATTCAATACGAACAGTATCGAGGAAGCCCCGAATGGCAAATTTAGAGCTCGAATAACCGGTGCGCCCGGGCAAACCGATGTAACCGCCAGTAGAAATCACTCCTACCACCGATCCTTTTTGTTTTAAAATATGAGGCAGTGCATACTTGGTGCAATAAACCGTACCCCAATAATTTACGTCCATCACGCGGCGTAAAACTGAGGTATCCACATCTTCAATGGAAGCACGCATGGAGATTCCTGCATTGTTAATAAGAATATCAATTCTACCAAAGCGCTTAATGGCACTATCTATTAAATTTTTGCAATCTTCTTCTTTCGAAACATCGGTTTTAACAGGTAGAACTTCCACCTGACTGAGTCGTTTTTCCAACTCAATCAAACGTTCAATCCTGCGAGCCCCTAATACCAATTTAAATCCTTCAGCGGCATATTTCTCAGCCAATGCTCTCCCAATACCTGATGAAGCTCCGGTTATTACCACTACTTTGTCGTGCATATAATGTCTTTTGAAATTGCTGTCTTGTGTAAGTGAAATTTTATTGCTGCAAAATAATCATTTTTCTGCTTTTTGTATGGTGTGTAGGATATATTATACAATAAAATTGAAATGAAAAAAGAAGAGCTTCAACTAAAAAAGATAATCACCTAACATAGAATCATAAAATAAAACTTAGTTAAATAGTTTTTTAAGACCTTTTCCCAACTGGTCGAGCGATTTTTTAATGTCATCTTTTGTGGCATCCGTAACTGCTTTTTGCGTGGCACTAAGATCCATGCTAACTTTTGGCCCATCAACAGGGCCTTTAATTAAGACTCCTGCCGGAAGAATATTAATCTTTTCGTTACCCGGAATTACCGCCAGTATCTTTTGGATATCGGGGCCAAACAAATTGCGTTCAATGTTAAAATCCAAGCGCATATCCAGCAGGCTTTCGGCATTTAAACTGCCGGTTACCTGTGTTTCCTGCCCAATTATTTTTGTACGAAATGGCTTCAGCAAAAGATTGCCGTCTTCAACTGTAAAGTTAGATGTAAAATCGGCGATTGTAACATTGGCAAGTTTTTCTTTTTTCAAAATGCCACTCAGCTGATTAAAAACCGGTGAATCTTTAATTTCAATATTTTGTGTACTTAACATTCCTTTTCCGTTAGCCGAAGCAGGAATTAATTTCAGCTGCGGACTTAACCGGCCTTTTAGTCCCATTTGAGTACTCAGTTTCCCCTGACTGTTTCCGGCACCGGGCATCAGCTTTCGTGCACCCGACATGGTATTGTAAATTGTTGGTATGTCGAACCCGACCACATCGAAACCCAAATCGAAGATTGGCTGATTTTCGCTTGTATTTGCATAGGCGCCTTTCAGTGTCAGCTGTCCATTCAGCATATTCATACTTAGTCCATCAAGAATTAGCTTTTCGCCGGCAGCCCTTATTTCTCCTTTTATAGCAGTAATAGGTAAACGGTCGAGTATGGCACTGTCGATTTCTGAACGGAAGGTTATATCAATATTTTCAGGAACATGGAAAGCCAGAACAGCATCTTCGGGCTTGGTTGCCGGAACATCTTCTTCCTGCACAACCATAAGCCGCAACAACTCGTTTAGATTTATCATTTGAGAGTACAGCTTCAGGTTACCATTAAGAGTACCGTCTTTTAAAGCATAATTCAAATAATTTGAGATCTTTCCCGACAATTTAAAATCGCTCTGCCCCACCTTCATATTAAATTCGGACAGATTTACGCTTTGTGGAGAAAAATCGAGTTTCCCTTTCGGAACAACAATTGGCTGTGTAAGTTCGTGAGATGCGTACACAAAATTATCGAGTAACACTATCCCATCCGATTTTATTTTATCATAAGCTTCGGCTTCCACATCCGAATATTTTCCTTTGGCAAATAAATTTGCATCAATCACCCCCGAAATGGTAACACTGTCCATGGGCAGTACATCTTGTAAATGGGTAAGATTAATTTTACCAATAAAGGCGCCATCGAAATACAGATCGGAAACCGGGTTACGAACAGAAAGTTTTAAATCAACCGGATTATTTCTGATTTCGGCATGTGCTTTGTTTATTTCAATCAGCGTTAAATCTAAATCTCCCTGCGGCTTTGTAATCTTCACCTCTGCCTGAATATTCTTAATTTCTTCTGGCATATCGGTATATTTCAAATTTCCATTGGCAACCAACATTTCAACATTTATCTTCGGATAATTTTCGCCGTAGTAGAAACCACTGAACTCACCGCTTATGGTTGCCGAACCTGTAGTTTGGATGTCTGCTAAATATTCTTCGTAATCCGGCGGAACAAGTGCCAGGAAGTTTTGAAAATCGGACTCCTTGGTTTTTAGCTGCAGATTCAGAAATGTAGTATCCGATGGGATTTCGAAGCTCCCATCCAGCTGCAACGGTAAACGATTTACCAGCATCTCGCTTTCGGCAATGGTAAATTTCATTTTGTCAAAATCAACATCGAGCAAGGCGCTAATGTCCAGCGAAGTTTTTGACACATAATTTACATTTTCGTATTGATAAGAAAAATCGGCAACAGTTCCTTTTGTTTGCAACTGGGTTGAGTTACCATACATTTGGCCGGAAATATCGAAATCGATACCGGAAAGCCCCACCAGCATTTGGGCTTCTTTATCATTATAAATAAGTTGTGCGTTATGAATTTCAATTTTTTCCAGGGCAAGCTGAAATTCATTGGCTTCGGCCGCTTCACTTTCGGCAGGTAGTTTTTGCTCGCCTGACTCCGGCGCCACGTCCCAGTTGGCCTTTCCCGACTCGGCAACCACCAGGTTTATCCGAGGTTCGCTCAATACGATTTCCTCGATACTCATACCTGTTTTTCGAAAAAGCGAAGCAAGGTCCATTTTCGTGCGCACAAAATCAACATTTAACAAGGTATCAGCACTGAATTCTTCTTTGCCTTTAATCAACACTTCACGAAATTCAACAGTAGCTTTTGGGAAATTTTTAAACAACGACAGTTTCAGGTCGGCAAACTCTACCTCTGCTTGCATTTGCTTATTCAGGGTATTTTTGGCTGCGTCGAGCAAATTTTGTTTGAAGAATACCGGGATTGCCAATAAAGCGCCAATAAGCACTACAAAAATGACAAGGATTATGATTACTACTTTCTTCATCGGTTTCAATTTTATTGAACTAAATATTTGATTAACCACTTTAATACAAAAGTCGCCAAAAAATAAAACAAGACCACTTTTCTGCTAAAATACAGAAATGAAATGACTTTGCGCTACAAGTCTCCAACATCTTATTTCCACTTCCCTTAAAGCTCGCCTAAAATCATCCTACGTAAAATTTGAAGCGCTGTTTGAGCCGAACGAACAATATTTCTTTCGCGGTTATCACCAACAAAAATGTACTGTTTCACGAAGTTCTTATGCTCACCAGCAATGGCAATACAAACGGTTCCAACGGGTTTTTCTTCTGTGCCTCCAGTCGGTCCTGCAATTCCGGTAGTTGCAATCGAATAATCGGCATTCATCAAACGTTTTACGCCTTCTGCCATTTCCAGGGCAACCTGTTCGCTAACGGCGCCATACTGCTCGAGCGTTTCTTTACGCACATTCAAAACCTTCTCTTTTATTTCGTTGGAATATGAGGTTACCGCCCCATTGTAATACGCCGAACTTCCGGAAACCGATGTAATTAAATGCGATATGTAACCTCCTGTACAACTCTCGGCAACTGCCAGTGTTTTTCCTTTCTCTCTCAACATCTCTCCAATTACACCTGCCATTGTATCGGTGTTGTAACCAAAAATAGCTTCAGGAATAATTTTTTGAAGTCGCTCAATTTCCTTTTCTACACCTGCTTTTAAAATAGCTTCGTCCTCTCCCATTGCCGACAATCGTAAACGAACCGAGTTGGGATTGGGCAAATAAGCCAATTTTATGTATGCCGGCAAAGCCTCTTCCCAGGCTTCAATTCTTTCAGCCAACATCGATTCAGGAATTCCCTGAGTAAGCACTGTTTTGTGAAAAATCGCCTTCGTTCGTCGGGTTTCCCGCAATCTGGGCAATAACTCATGCTCAACAATATATTTCATTTCGAAAGGCACACCCGGCATGGACACAAAAATGGTATTGTTTTTTTCGAACCACATACCCGGAGCCGTTCCCAGTTTATTCGTTAAAATTGTACAATTTTCGGGTAACATAGCCTGGTCGCGGTTAAGTTGGTTTAAATCAATTCCGCGGTTTGCGAAACGTTTTCTTATGGCTTCCAGAGTCGGTTCGTGAAAAACAAGTTTTGTATTGAAATACTTGCAAAGAACATCTTTGGTGATGTCGTCTTTTGTGGGACCTAATCCCCCTGTAATAACGACTAAATCGACATTCTTCTCCGCGTTTTGTATGGCTTCCAAAATCTGTGTTTGATCATCGTGAACTGAAGTAATTTGATAAACTGCGATGCCATTTAGGTTAAATTGTTCACCCATCCAGGCCGAGTTGGTATCAACTATCTGACCGATAAGAATTTCGTCGCCAATGGTAATTATTTCTGCTTTCATAATTTGAAGTAGGAAGCCCGAAATCCGCAGAGGGAAGACGGACGTTTATTTTTTATTCTCGAATGTTTTTAAATACGCCAGCCTTTGCAACAAGGTAGGATGCGAATAATGAAAAAACACATACGTTTTATGTGGAGTAAGGTTGCTCAGGTTGTTTATAGATAATTTTTTTAGTGCCGAGGCCAATGCTTCGGGTTTATAGTTTTCGGCGGCAAAACGGTCGGCCTGGTATTCGTTTTTACGCGAAACGATATTCATAAAAATACCAAGGAAAAAAGAAACCGGTGAATACAACACGCCAAAAGCCACCAGTCCGATATGAAAATTAGGTTGTTCTACACCCAGGGCGCGGCTTAGATTTGGATTATTAATCAACAAACCAAAAATAAACAAAACCACCCCAGTTTGAATTAAACCGATTAGCAAGCCCTGAATGACATGCTTTTTTTTGTTGTGGCCTATTTCGTGCGCAAGCACAGCCACCAACTCTTCGGTTTCCAGATCTTTTATTAGAGTATCGTACAAAACAATACGTTTTTTAGCCCCAAGACCTGTAAAATAAGCATTTGCTTTTGTCGAGCGTTTCGAACCATCGATAACAAAAATATTATCGAGTTTAAAACCCACTTTTTTCGAAAATGCACGAATAGCATCGCGTAATTCGCCTTCTTCCAAAGGCGTTTGTTTGTTAAAAAGGGGCACAATCAGGTTCGAATAAAACATGGCCATAAAAATGGAAAAAGCGGAAACCACCCCCCATGCATAAATCCAAAACAGATTTCCGGTACGCTGATAAATAAAAATGATTAAAGCCAGCAAACCACCGCCAATTAAAGCACCCACCAGCCATCCTTTTATTTTATCCAATACAAAAATTTTGGGTGTGGTTTTGTTAAAACCGTATTTCTCCTCAATTTTAAAGGTGTCGTAAATATCAAAAGGAATGTCGATAATATTGCCAGCAAACATTATAATTCCGAAAAAAACCAGTGCCGCAAGAATTGCATTTCCGGCAAAACTCCAGGCCCATCCATCGACAAGGGCAAAACCGTAAAACAAAAACATCGATAAGGTGATTGCAATATTTACACTGCTGGTAATGATTCCAAAACGATAATTTTCTTTTTGATAAGCCTGTTGCTTTTTGTATTTCTCCTCGTCGTAAATACCCTTTGCTTCTTCGGGTAAGGTGTCACTCCACTTGGTAGTATTCAGGTAGTCGAGGTATTTTTCAAATAAAAAATCGAGAACCAATATCCCGATAATAATCCAGAACAATGTCGTATACATAAATTTGTTTTGTGTCGCTACCTGCTTTCCCAGGAACACGACAAAATTAAACGAAGCACAAAGATAGCAGAACTTCGTTCTGAGTTAAAAGTTTAACCCGGAATATAATACAAAAACTATTTCAAGCTAAAACTAATTACAACAAAATACTTCGCGAACATGGAACGTTTCACTCCCCAACCAGGTTCAGAACAGGCTAATACTGTGCTATGCGTGTAATCCATAAATCACTATCTTACAACGGGTTAAATTTTTACCATCAAATATTATTGCATCAAACGGGTTAAAAATAAAATTATAGACGAAGTTGCTTTGTAAGGAATAAGGATTTTTTTCCCACTTTTACAGGGTTAACAGCAGAATTCTTATGGAGAAATATATTCAATTATTAAAAACACTGATTTCGACGCCATCGTTTAGCAAAGAAGAAGAAAAGGCAGCAGCGATAATGCGCTCATTTTTAACGAACGAAGGAATTGCATACCATACCAAAGACAATAATACCTGGGCTTTTTGTAAACATTTCGAAGAAGGCAAACCCACAATTTTACTCAATTCGCACATCGATACGGTTCGTCCGGCAAAAGGATACACAAAAGATCCGTTTTCACCCATCGAAGTAGGTGATAAACTTTATGGGTTGGGCAGCAACGATGCAGGTGGGCCGTTGGTTGCACTGCTTGCTACATTTGTTCATTTTTACAAACGCGAAGATTTATCCTATAACCTGGTATTTGTTGCTTCAGCCGAAGAAGAGATTTCGGGACGGAGAGGTTTGGAAGTCGTTCTTCCGGAAATTGCACCAATTACCTTTGCCATTGTTGGCGAACCCACAAAAATGGAATTGGCAATAGCCGAAAAAGGATTACTTGTTTTGGATTGTTATGCCCGCGGCAAATCGGGGCATGCAGCGCGCGAAGAAGGAGAAAATGCCTTGTACAAAGCCATTCAGGATATTGAGGTGCTCAAAAATTTTGAATTTGAAAAGGTTTCCAAAGTACTTGGCAAGGTAAAAATTTCGGTTACCCAAATTGAGGCAGGAACGCAGCATAATGTAGTACCCGACGTGTGCCATTTTGTGGTAGATGTACGCACCAACGAATTTTACACGAACAAAGAAGCTGCAAAAATAATTGAGCAGTTAATTGACTCGGAAGTAAAACCACGATCGGTTCGTTTAAACTCTTCAGGAATAAGTGAAGAGCATGCTTTTGCCCGAATTGTAAAAAAACGGGGAATTAATATTTATGGCTCGCCAACAACTTCTGACCAGGCGATTCTTTCATCTCCTTCGGTAAAAATGGGGCCCGGCGATTCGGCAAGGTCGCATATTGCCGATGAGTACATTTATCCTTCTGAAATCTTTGCAGGAATAGAAAGGTACATCGACCTTTTGGAAGAGCTAAAATTATAAACCCGGGTTTGTTGCCTAGACAGCAGGTATAAAAAAAGAGGGAAACCTTTGCTTCCCTCCCTATTTAACCAAAAATCACAACATGAAAATATTGTGATTTAAATTTAATTCATTTTATCGTAAAGTTCCAAACAATTAAATATGTTATTAAGAATATGTTCAGATTATTTTACCAGGCTAATCCCATCGGAACTAAAGGTAATTAAACGCTTTTTGTACAATCCCCCAATAGCCTTTTTAAAGTTCTTTTTACTAATACCAAACATAGCCTGTATCATTTCGGGTGATGATTTATCGGAAACAGCCATAAACCCACGGTTTTCTTTTAATTCATCTAAAATTTTCTGAGAAATGGCATCTACTTTTTCGTAACCTGGTTTTTCCAGTAAAAGATCTATTTTCTCATCCTCCCTCACCTTATTTACATAAGCTTTTATTTTTTGGCCTTGCTCCAATTCCTGAAACACCTGGTTTTTATACAACATTCCCGAATGTTCGAGATTAACAATGGCCTTGTATCCCAAATCTGTTTCTTCCATAATTATCAAATCAACTTCCTCTCCTGATTTATATTCGGGAGGAGTGTTGTCGAGAAACTTATGCAGTTTAGCTGAAGCCGCAATACGGTTCGACAGCAAATCCAGATAAATATAAACCCAGTAGCTGTTTCCTTCAACCATTTTGCTTCGTTGCTCGCGAAAGGGCACCAATAAATCTTTTGGCAGCCCCCAGTCGAGAAAAGCGCCAAAGCTACTTGTAGCCTTCACCGTTAAGCAGGCAAACTCGCCTACCATAGCCAGAGGAGTTTCGGTGGTTGCTACCAGTCGGTCTTCCGAATCGGTGTAAACAAATACCTCTGCCTCGCCCTTCTCTTTTATCTCCTCGCTAACAAATTTCCGTGGCATTAAAATTTCACCATGCTCTCCTCCATCGAGATAAACCCCGTTTTCGGTTTCGCGAACAAGTTTTAAGGTATTGTATTTCCCTATTTCTATCATAACATCTGATTTTACGAACAGCAATATCCTGTTAATTATTTAACAATTCCTGTGCGGTTCTAATTGTTGTTTCAGTTGGTTTTTCGCCACCAACCATTATAGCCAGTTCTTCAACCCTTTCATCAACATTAAGCTGCTTTATCGAGGTGAAGGTTTTCCCGTTCTCTTCGAGCTTAAATACCCTGAAGTGAGCATTTCCCTTAGCGGCAATTTGGGGCAAGTGGGTAATATTTATAATTTGGGTTGAGGCCGAAAATAATTTAATAATATTTCCCATTTTAAGGGCAATTTCGCCTGAAACTCCTGAGTCTATCTCATCGAAGATAATAGTTGGCAAAGCTTTCGAGTTTCTCAGTATATTTTTAATGGCTAACATCAATCTGGACATTTCACCCCCGGACGCGATTTTTGAAATTTCGTCGGGCGTTGAATCGGGGTTGGCGCTAAACAATAACGAAACAGCATCTTTCCCTGTTGACTGGAAATCGTTTAATGGTGTATGTACAATCTGCAGTTTTGCTTTGCTCATTCCCATTTGCATTAAATCGTTTATTACTGATTTTTCGATTTTTACAAACGATTTTTTGCGGAGTTCCGAGAGCTGACCAGCCTTTATTTCCAAATGATTTCTTTTTTCTTCCAGCTCATTTTTCAGGGAAGCAATTTCGTCATCAAATTCAATTGCCTGGTTTATTTTTGCGTCGAAATCGTTGCGCAGGGCAATTAATTCGTTCACACTGGTCACATTATGTTTTTGCTGAAGACTGTACAAAAGATTTAAACGATCATTAACTTCTTCAATCCTCGCCGGATTAAACTCAATTTTTTCGGCCTGAATTTCAGCCTCTCCAACAATATCAGCTAATTCGATTACTGCACTTTGCAAGCGCTCCGACAGTTCGGATGCTTTGCCAAAATATTCCTTTATCTTTTCAACCGATTTCTGGGCTTCTTTCACATTCTGAATAACCGAAAAACCTTCATTATCGAGCATTTCTGTCACCTCGGTAAAGGCCCGTTTAATATCTTCGGCATGGTTTAATTCAGCCAGTTCGGCTTCCATCTCCTCCTGTTCATTTCCAATTAGTTGTGCCTGCTCCAGCTGGTTGTACTGAAACTGGAAATAATCGAGATCGGTTTTGGCCTTTTCTGCTTTTTCAATAATCTGAGCCAGTGTTTTCTCTGCCTTTTTATAGTCCTTAAACAGTGTTTTATAGGCCTTTAAAACCGTTGCTGAAGCAGCAACAGAATCAATCAGGTCGAGCTGAAAAGTCTGGTTGCTAAGTTCGAGGTTTTGGTGTTGCGAATGAATATCAATAAGTTTTAATCCTAATTCGCGCAGTACTTTCAGATTAACGGGCGTATCGTTTATAAACGCCCTCGACTTTCCTGCCGGTGTAATTTCTCTTCGCAAAATGGTTGACGGATCATAATCCAGGTCATTTTCCTCAAAAAACGGCTCCAACGCATATTCCTTCACCTCAAATTGTCCTTCAACAGTACACTTCAGGTCTTTCGACTTCAGCACCGATAAATCGGCCCGGTTTCCAAGAATTAATCCCAAAGCACCCAGAATAATTGACTTTCCGGCTCCGGTTTCACCAGTAACCGAGTTAAGGTTTTTATGAAAATTAACCTGTAACTTATTTATTAACGCATAATTTGTAATGGATAATCTGCTCAGCATATACTTACGATAATTTTCTACATACAAAGGAACTAATTTTGAGAAAAGAAAACACTTCCGAAAGGAATAAAAGTTGTACGATGTATGGAAATTGATACAGCTTACATGAAACGGTGTTCATGTTAACATAAAAAGCCTTTAGTTTTAAGCTGATAAATAATAACTAAAGGCTGTCGCTTTCGGTTATTTTCTCGTACTTAGTTCCATTGGAAGGATCAACCTCGTTAAGAATAGTCATTACACGTTTCCTTTCGTCGGGGAAGGACTTGGAGAATATATTCACCAGCTCGTCGGCTTTTGCATCGAAAAACAGTTGTACAATATAAGTTGATGACTTACGCTGAAAAACTTTTTGTATGTCTTTTAATGCTGTGGCAATTGTTGCTCTACCGGTTTCCACACTCGATTCCATTATATCCAGACCATTGCGGTGATAGTTATACATACAGGAACGAAAGGACGAATAAGATTTATTTAAGATATTTTCAACAAGCCAGTATCTGTTTTTTTCACTTTCGTACGATTTCCATCCTTTCTCATCAAAATTTTGAGATTTATTTACAATAGCCTGTGCCTTCTGAAAAAATTCAGTTCCACCTTCTTCCGAAAAAGTGTCGTAATCGAAACCCAGAATTATGTAGGCATAATACGCCAGTATATTGGTTAGATTATCGCGACTAGAGGTTTCATTAAACTCAATAGCCTGATACTGCTGATAGGCACATTGAAAGTCGTTGTCTTTAATGTTTAATATGGTAGATGTGTAACTCGAGTTAAAAACAGGGCGGGTTAGCTGTACCTGAATAGTACCCTTAAATTCGTCGGTAGAGACCTGTTCTGTTAAACGGATTATAATGTTGCACTTTATTTTCTCGTCGTAGCTGAACACGTGATCGGTCCATTTACGGTTATTCATAAAACTGGTCAAATCTGTCTGCATCGTTTTAAACAGATTTTGGTTGGCTCCTTGAATACTATAGGCAGAAACGGTTACATTACAACGCAGTTCCTGAGCCTTTCCTGAAATTGCAAAAACAAATGTTAAAAATAATGCTGTAAATAGTTTCCTCATATTTGTGCCCACTGTAATGGTCGGGTATTTATTAAAATATTTAAGCCAGAAGCTCTTCTATTTTGGCAACAATATCTTTTGCCACTTCTGTTTTAATTTTTAACTCAAAATCTTCCCGTTTATTGTCTTTGTCAATAATTGTTATTTTATTGGTATCGCCACCAAAACCAGCCCCTTTATCATTTAACGAATTTAAAACAATAAAATCGAGGTTTTTATTCGTAAGTTTTCTTTGGGCATTTTCAAGTTCATTGTTGGTTTCCAGGGCAAAACCTGCCAACAACTGTTTCGCAGACTTCATACGCCCCAGTTCAGCGGCAATATCTTTTGTAGGTTGCAGCTCAATGCTCCAGTTGTCTTTACCTCTCTTGGTTTTTTGTTCTTCTTTAACCGCAGGAGTAAAATCGGCTACTGCAGCACACATAACTGCTCCGTCGCAGATCGGAAAATGTTTTGTGCTTTCGGCAAACATTTCTGCAGCTGATTCAACCGAAATAACCTTTATGCCTTTTTTTTGTGTTGTAACCGAAACGGGACCCGACACTAAGGTTACCTGTGCTCCCTGGGCGGCAAGTTGTTCGGCAATAGCGTATCCCATTTTTCCGGAAGAGTAATTACCAATAAAGCGTACCGGATCGATGCGTTCAAAAGTGGGTCCGGCGGTAACTAAAAATGATTTATTCAGAAGTTTTTTTTTTACTGCAAACTGTTTAACTACAGTTTCGAGTATTTGCTCCGGTTCTTGCATCCGCCCTTTTCCTTCCAGCCCACTCGCCAGTTCTCCTTCGCCGGGTTCAACAATAATATTTCCAAATTCTTTTAAAATTGAAATATTTCGTTGAGTCGATGGATGGGCAAACATATCTAAATCCATAGCCGGAGCGACCATAACAGGGCATTTGGCCGAAAGATAAGTTGTTATTAACATATTATCGGCAATCCCATTGGCCATTTTGCCGATAGTTGCTGCCGTTGCCGGGGCAATAATTAGCAAATCGGCCCAAAGGCCCATATCAACGTGGCTGTTCCAACTACCATCGTTGGCTCCAAAAAATTCGCTAACTACCGGTTTATCCGACAGTGCAGACAAAGTTACAGGAGTAATAAATTCTTTTCCTGCCGGAGTGATTACCACCTGAACCTCGGCACCTTCTTTTTTAAAAAGGCGAAGAAGCATTGCGGCTTTATAAGCTGCAATGCTTCCTGTTATTCCTAATATAATATTTTTCCCTTCGAGCCTCCTCATTGGGCAAGCAATTTAAATGCGTTGTTTATTTTCACGTGCAGGGTTACGATGATAGATTTCACCATTTTTCAATTCTTCAAACGCAATTAATGTTGGTTTTGGCAGGCGTTCGTAGAATTTAGAAATTTCTATCTGTTCCCTGTTTTCAAAAATTTCCTCCAAATTATCGGTATATGAAGCAAACTCCTGCAGCTTCTGGTTCAACTCTTCTTTTAATTCTGAAGAGATTTGATTAGCTCTTTTTGCCAGTAACATTACGGTTTCGTATATATTTCCGGTTTCTTGAGTCAATACTTCCAAATCGCGTGAAATAGTTGACGGAGCAGCTTTTGTTTTCTTGTAATCCATATTCTAATTATTGTTTGTTTCTTCTTTGTAATGTAATACCTCTGTAGCTTTTTCGTAAAATTTGCTTATCTCTTTAGTATATCTGCTTTCCGGGTATTCGTCAACAAACGAAAAATACTCGTCGAGTGCATTGGAGAATCTTTCGGTGCGTTTTGATGGCACACTGTTAGACGCCAACAGATACTTTGATTTTAACAACATATACTTAATATCTTCCCGGTATTTACTGTCCGGATATTTTTCCAGGCTGTTATTTAAGGCAATAACAGAGGCCTTATAATTTTCAAAATCGTAGTACAATTTAGCACTTAAATACGACTTATACACCAATTTATCATGCATTTCATCAATAAGACGGTTGGCTTCATCGACCCTTTCGCTAAATGGGTAAAGGTTAATAAAAAGCTCCAACCCATCAATTGCCTCTTGGGTTACACTTTGGTCTAGCCTTGGCTTGGGCGAAAGCAAATACGAACAATATCCGATCATGAACTGAGCTTCTTCGGAATATTCGCTGGTAGGGAATTCCCGAACCAAAGAGCCAAAATAATGTCCAGCCATTAAATAGTCTTTTTGGCCTATCATACTTTTGGCATGGTAATAATAAATTTTGTCGGCTTTGGTTGTTCCGCGATAAATATTTACCAACTCCCGGAATAATGTACCGGCCTTTACATACTCACCATCTTCGTAATACTCAATGGCTTTTTTATATTTAAACTCATAATCGGTGCTCTTTACTATTTTATTATAGTCGCCGCACGAACTCATGATAACGGCTAAAAGCACGAATCCTAATCCCAAAAATCTCATTTTCATAAACATGGCGCAAAAATATACTTTTTTTACTTATCTGAAACTAAATGAACAGCAATTTTTTACAGATGTTCCGATTTAAAAAATATGCTTATTACATTCATTTTTAGCTCCGTAGACTTAAATACTTAAATTTATCGACCGTGAATGTAAGTATCATTTCTAATGTTAAGTTAATTGCTTAGTATTATTTAACACATTTGCTGAGATTTTAAAAAAGTTTACATTTGCACCCTTGTAATAAAATATTTAAAATAAATCAACGTGGATATATTTGCAAAATTCAGAGATGATAAGGGAGATATAGGCAAGTACATGGATCAAATTCATGGGTATTTTGCCTTTCCTAAACTTGAAGGTGAGATAAGTTCAAGAATGACTTTCCGTGGGAAAGAGGTATTAACCTGGAGTTTGAACAACTACCTGGGTTTAGCAAACCACCCGGAAGTAAGAAAGGCAGATGCTGAGGCTGCCAGTCAATATGGAATGGCTTACCCAATGGGAGCACGCATGATGTCGGGTCAAACGGTTAAGCACGAACAACTGGAACGCGAACTGGCCGAATTTGTTGGCAAACCTGATGCATTCCTGTTAAACTACGGTTACCAGGGGATGGTTTCTATTATTGATGCCATTGCAAGCCGCAACGATGTTATTGTTTACGATTCAGAAGCACATGCTTGTATTATGGACGGAGTATTCCTTCATAAAGCAAAAGGCGGTAAAAGTTTTGTATACGCACACAATGACATGGACAAATGTCGCAAAATGTTAGGTTTTGCTACAAAACGTGCTGCTGAAACAGGTGGTGGAATTTTGGTTATTACCGAAGGAGTATTTGGAATGACCGGGCAGGTTGGAAAACTCGACGAAATTGTTGCCCTTAAAAAAGAATTCGACTTCCGCTTATTGGTTGACGATGCACACGGTTTTGGAACAATGGGTAAAACTGGTGCCGGAGCTCCCGAGCATTTTGGTGTTCAGGATGGTGTTGACCTGCACTTTGGAACATTTGCGAAAGCAATGGCCGGAATTGGTGCTTTCATTGCTTGCGACGCTGACATTTGTTACTACCTGCGTTACAACATGCGTTCGCAAACCTATGCCAAGTCGCTGCCAATGGCAATGACTATTGGTGCATTAAAACGTTTGGAAATGTTACGCACAATGCCCGAACTTCGTCAGAGACTTTGGGACGTAGTAAATGCTCTTCAGGGAGGATTAAAAGAAGCAGGTTTCGACCTCGGGAAAACAAACACCCAGGTAACTCCGGTTTATATGAAAGGCGGCGTTGAAGAAGCTACTCAAATGGTTTACGATTTACGCGAAAACTACAATCTATTCTGTTCAATGGTAGTTTATCCTGTTATTCCGAAAGGCGAAATCCTTTTACGTTTAATACCTACAGCAATGCACACTTTAGAGGATGTTGATTACACATTAAAAGCCTTTAAAGAAGCTCGCGAAAAACTGGTATCGGGCGTTTATAAAACTGGCGAAGTTGCCAAAGTTGAAGTCGATAAATAATTGATTTAAAGATCTTAAAATATGGGGGAGCCGTTTGGTTCCCCTTTTTTTGTTCCTGTTGTTTTCCGTTAGCATTTTAATTAAAAGAAATAAATGCTGATGCTTGACGAAGGTAATAGCAAAGTTAAATCAAAAATGAGACTTATAATTTTATTTTTTTGCGTTTATATTTGGCTAGAAAACTTCAACAGAACGAATGTGCTATGCCTCAGTTTTCTGCCTTGTTTAAATGCAAATATTCTAAAAATAGTTAGGGCTCATTCCAAAGTTAATTTGGTATAAATTATAACTAAAAGTTATCCAGGGAGCATCTGTTTTCTGTTCATCCCTTATTTCTGTATCGAAAATAAATAGAGGCAGCACGGGTATTTACTTTTAGTGCTTGTTGGTTAACCATAATTATCTTCAAGGTATAAATCTTTTCTGAACCCAAAAATGGAAATATTTTGCGACATTGGTTCAATTCATTTATTCTTGTCGAATAAATCTCATTTCAAACGAATCGATTGTTGAACTCTCCCATATGCCGGTATCTTAACTTGCTTAAGGTTATGCAAAAGTTCGAAATAAATTCTTTTTGTTCGAGCCTTTAAGTACCACAACGTTTGTTATTGGCAGATTTTTTTTTGGAGCAAACCTGTGCGTTAACTCAGAAGTTTATGCTGTGGGTATTTGTAGTTGACAAAAACAAATATACGACCACAAATATCTAATAATAAGCACACTGAAGCACATTTATAATCAACTCAACTGAGTTTCTTTTTTCTAGTCTAATTAACCAACTTCGCTTATCTGTTTTAACATTTTTTTATCCAGGATTTCAATCTTCTTATCACGAATGCGAAGAATTCCGTCCTTATTAAACTTAGATAAAGTATTAATAACACTCTCTTTGGAATACCCCAAAATATTCGCAATTTCTATTCTGCTAACAGGAAGAATAAATGAATCGGTTTTATAGATTTCACTAAAATCGCAAAGTAATATAGAAAGAGCCCCCGCTATATTTTTATGCGTAAGTTTGGAAACATGACGAATAATATCATTTGTCACTTCTGACATATGTTTTATTAAATGGAATGCAAATTCCCCATTGTTTTTAATCAATTTTTCAAATAAACTTATATCGAAAAGACTAATTTTTGTTTTCTCTATTGCTGTTGCAGAAAAATTAATGTTGCTGCCTGTAAATGTGCATATTATTCCGATAAACGATTCAGAAGACAATAAACGAACTGTTGCAGTATTTTTACCTGAATTAACATTCAGTTTTACAAGACCTTCATCTATATACATTATATTACCAGCAACAAATCCTTCTCTTATTATTGTTTCACCAGCTGCAAACTCTACTTCAACTCTATTTTCAATAAGTTCAACTTTTTCCTCTTCTGTCAAAAATTCCAGCAAGCCAACTGCGCTTACTATATTATTTTTCAATACATTATCTCCTCTGTCAAATTCCGCTGCCATACTAATAATTAAATTAAATCAATAATGATGCAAACTTACATCTTATTGCATTAAATATTCATCATTAATCAATCTAATACATGTATGTAATTTTTAGCAATCTGATAGTGGTTAACGGTATTTTTGTTTTTTAATTTTTAAACTAAACAGAAGGTAATGGCAGATGTAAAATTTAGAGTTAAAGCTCAAAGTGAAAATGCGACAAAATTAGTAGTAAAAGCAAGGGAATTTGAACTAATAGTAGACGAACCTCAGAATTTAGGTGGCACAAATGGGGGAGCAAATCCGGTAGAATATATTCTGGCAGGTTATGCCGGTTGTTTAAATGTAATGTCTCATGTTTGTGCAAAAGAATTAGGGATTGAACTTAAAGGTGTAAAAATTGAGATAGCAGGTAATCTTAATCCTGCTCGATTTATGGGGCAATCGTTTGAAGAACGTGCTGGTTACAAAGAAATTAAAGCAACCATTAAACCTGATTGTGAGGCTGACGAGGAGACGATGAAAAAATGGCTGGCTGCCGTTATTGACCGTTGTCCGGTAGGAGATAATTTAAAGAATACTACCGATGTTGTAGTAGAATACAAATAAAAACAAATTCATTCCAGATAAGGCAAAGGGAGCTCAACAGCTCCCTTTTTTGTTTGCCTCGCATGCAAATTAATCCGTCAGTTTGAAAGAAAACTGAGTCGCCTAATCGGGGGGAAGACAATACGAAGCCAAGTGCGTTGTTGGCAACGGCAGGGTGTGAAGGAAGGCTTAGTAAGTTAGCGGAACGTAGCGTTAGTAAACCGATTCTGGC
>JBFHFE010000027.1:0-81157 GCA_041583785.1 Draconibacterium sp.
CTCTTTAAAGGCACTAAATAAATGAAAATGACAACTGATAATTACTTTCGATAGAAAAAGCTCCATCTGCTGCACTAACTTTATTAATAAGATAGGCAGAACCTAAGTTTCATATTAAGCACAGCAGATTATTGAGTTAAAGCTAGAGAGTATTTAGGGCAGAACCCATTATCACGATGTCAGCCACTCAATACGGAGCATAAATAAAAAGTTTATGCAAGTATACGGAATTGATTTATCAATGGAAAAGTTCGATGTAAACTACATCGACCAAAACGGGCAAGAGAGAAAAACGGAAGTGAAGAACAAATTAAATGGCATATCAAAGTTTTTGGCAACGGTTCCGTCCGGTGCCATCCTGTGTGCAGAAAACACAGGGACTTATAGTGATATGTTGGTTTTCCTGAGCAATCAGAAAGGGGTGGGTATTGCCTTGGTTCCAGGTTACACCATCAAGCACAGCCTGGGAATGGTGAAAGGAAAATCAGACTCTGTTGATGCCCGTAGGATAAGGGAGTACGGAGAACGCTTTCAGGACAAACTGGTGTTCAAACAATACGACAGGGAAGAGATGGTTGAGCTAAAGTCTCTTTACTCTTTACGTTCGCAGTTGGTGAAGTCCCGTAAGATTTTACGTACAGGAGAGCATAGCCGCTCAAATGTACCAATGCAGAGCCTAAGTGTAAAAAAGCATACAAACCAAGCTTTGGCATATCTTGATGCAGAAATCAAGGCAGTTGAGAAAGAAATCAAAGGCATTATAAAAGCTGACCACCAACTTAACGAGAACTATGAGCTATCGGTGAGTATAAAAGGGGTAGGCCCTGTTATAACAACCGATTTGATAATCAAGACGGGGAACTTCGAAGTCATTGATACGGCCCGTAAAGCATCTTCCTATGCTGGAGTCTGTCCATTTCCTAACGAATCGGGCAAAATGGTTGGAAAGAGGAAAACAAGCCCATTTGCCGATAGAAAACTAAAAGCACTCTTGTACATGGGGGCAAAATCGGCAGTAAAGCACAATCCAGAATACCGTTTGTATTATCAAAAGAAAAAACTAGAGGGAAAACCCCATTACCTAATAATGAATAATGTGTCAAACAAAATGCTACGAACAATTTATAGTGTAGTGAAAAACAAAGAACCATACACTTTGGACTACATATGTCCAGACCCGAGAGAATTAAAAAATAGTAACAGCTCCTCTAAAAAAGTGGCTTAATAATTTGTAATTTATTAGAGTATATGAAACGAGCTATAATTTAGAAGCGTAAAAAAAATATTTAAAGAAGTTAAATGAAATAAATAATTTTTCTGCGAAATAAAATTTACCTATATTTGTATTGCATTTGGGATTCATCCCATATTGTGTGTTTGGGGGTTAACATTTAGGAAGGAGACTGTTGAGTCTCCTTCTTTTCTTATAAATGTTTTGTTTTTTTTCTCCTTCTTCTATCCGACACAACCTTTTACCAGCATCTTACCTGCCTGAAAATAAAGCTTAAAAAGCTCTGATTTATGAAATATGCTCAATTTTTTTACTTTTGTCATCAAATTTAAGTAGATGAATATGAAGACAGCAGAAATTCATACTTCGAAAGGAGTAATGAAAGTTAAGTTTTACGAAGAAGACGCGCCAATAGCAGTAGCTAATTTTATAAAACTTGCCAATTCGGGCTTTTACGATGGGTTAACTTTTCACCGGGTGATACCAAATTTTGTAATTCAGGGAGGATGCCCCGATGGAACAGGAGCTGGTGGCCCGGGCTATACTATAGATTGCGAATTGGACGGAAACAACCAATACCACGACAAAGGTGTTCTTTCGATGGCTCATGCTGGCAAAAACACCGGAGGTTCGCAGTTCTTTATTTGCCACAATCGCGAAAACACACAGCATCTTGATCGTCATCATACATGTTTCGGAAAAGTATTTGAAGGATTAGATATTATTGACGACATAAGACAAGGCGATAAAATTGATAAAATAGCAGTTATTGAAGAGTAAAGGCGTTTTTGAAAGATATTTAAAAGGGGAAGTGCGATGCATTTCCCCTTTTGTTTTTAACAAACAGAAACATAAAAACTGCAATCGAAACAAAGCCTTTTTATGGCTCTCTCTAAAATTCTGGTCAATTCTATTTTGTATCTAAATTTATATTTAGAGGCTCACCCTTGTATATCGCTTTGTATTCATTCCTGGGATTAGTGCATTAAAATGCAACTTGGGTCGAATGTCGTTTCAGTTGATATTTCTAATTAAAATAATAGTTTTCAGTCTCGTATATGAACCGTAGCAGATTTTATGCACTAATTTTTCGGTTTAGCACAGACCTTAAATGTACAAAGGTTTACAGTTTACTACTACCAATATTTAAATTTTCTATGCTAATTTTCTATCATTGGTTTGTATTTATTCCAATTATCTACAATTGCCCATATATTAATTGCAAATAATACCAGTACTATTCCAATAGCTGACATATCAAGGACGAGATGATGCACAAAAATACCTACCATAACAGGAAGAATTATGATTGCACCCAATGCTCTTGTTTTTGGAATTGCTATTAAAATTCCACCAATGATTTCGACAATAGCCACAAGTGGGAAAATCCATTTAATAGTCATAAATCCGCCCATTATTTGCATCATTTCTTCAGACATTTCAGGCATTGGCATATAGTTGAAGAATTTGTTTAAACCCGAATTAACCATCATTAATCCGAATAGGATAAATAGACCTGTAAGAATTTTATTTTTCATCTTATTAAAATTGTTTGTTTTCTAAGAAATAAGATGGAACTCGCATGATTTTAATAAATCGCCTATGTGTGAATATTTCCCATGCTCGTTTCATTTTATATAGTTGTTAATAATAATATGCCAAAATTAACTATTTTTGATTACTATTAGTAATCAGTTCCCTTTTGGTAATCACTTACTTTTAGGTAATCGATTAAACAGATATGAAGAAAAAAGAACATAAAGAGTGCACGTCTGCTTTGTTACCAGTAAGGGACACATTGGATGTGATAGGTGGTAAATGGAAGCTTTTAATTTTGATTTCAATTTGGGAAGGAAACAAGCATTTTCGGGAAATTGAACGAAGCATTCCCAAGTTAAGCACTAAAGTTTTGTCAAAAGAATTGAAAGATTTGGAAGCAAATCAGTTGATTACAAGAACTATCTTAAACGGCTTTCCGGTTAGAACCGAATACAAACCTACGGAACACTCCAAAACCCTTAAAAAAGTCATTTTGGAATTGCATAATTGGGGTATAAATCATAGGAAACAAATTTTTAGCGACAAGTCCGAAAAAGATAATTCAATTTGAGTGTAGAAAGAGCTCAGTCTACATTACTGCCAACTATGGAATAAGATGCAACTGACATGATTTTAACAAATCGCTTTTGTGTGAATATTTCTCCCGATTGTTTCAATTACTTGAAAATACAATTGGAATAATCTTACCTTGTAAAAAGAAAAAGTAATCTGCACACACACCACTGCATTTAATATTCATCTTGGAATTAAATTCAACTTTTTTGTTCAAAAATTAGAGTTTTTTAAAATTGCAAAATTTAACATTAGGGTATTGCAAATGTCGGTTTGAAAACATTTATTTGTTGAAAATATAATTATTGTTCTTGCCAGGAATTAAAGAATCTTATTTCTGGTTATTAATGTCATTTACTTATTAATATTCAATTACATAACAAAAACAAGATGATAAATAATAAACCAAGAGTTATTAAAAGCTACAGCAAACTGGAAAAGCATTTGCAGCAGCAAATTAAGTTGATTTATGACGATGGTTTTGCCGACAATTTAATTCATTTTTTCGATAAAAACGGGATTAATATTACAGTACTTCCCTTTGAAACAGAAGATAAGTATTACATGATAAAGATGACCGAGAATGAGGCAATTACACTAATCGACAAAGACGACGATTACGACGATGACGGCTTTTTGAAAGATGATGTAAAACAGGATTATGAGGACAAATATTCTGATTTAGATCACATTGCCGATAAATTAGACGACGACCTATAAATAAAATCAAAAAGGCCTGCAAAATGCAAGCCTTTTAATTTTTTGCCTACTATGGAGAGGCAATTCAAATTATTTTTAAGCGAGAAGTGCTTTTACTTTCTGCGAAATATCAGCTCCATCGGCCTGTCCGGCTAACTTTTTCGATGCCAGACCCATTACCTTTCCCATATCTTTCATACTTGTAGCGCCAACTTCAGCAATAATGGCTTTTACCGCAGCAGTTAAATCCTCATTCGACATTTTTGCAGGGAGGTATTGCTCGAAAACAGCTACCTGCGCCATTTCCTGTTCATAAAGATCGGCACGCCCCTGTTCTTTATAAATATTTGCAGAATCGTTTCCTTGTTTTGCCAGTTTCGAAATTATTTTCAAAGCCTCCGCATCGGAAAGTTCAGCATCAGCTCCTTTTGATGTTTTGGCCTCAATCATAACTTTTTTAATTCCACGAAGAGCTTCGAGTTTCTCTTTTTCGCGGGCTTTCATTGCCGCTTTAATGTCGTTGTTTATTTGTTCAAATAATGTCATTGTACTTTATTTTAATCTACGTTATCGTGTAAATAGCTGTTTCTGTCGGAAATCCGATTCTCCCGAGTCACGGAATAGCCCGAGATTTTACGCTCGTATTTTGGGTCGTTCATTCGTATTTTCCTTCGTTCATAAGCAGGAATATTCTCAAGAGCATCCACTTCCTCGTCGCTCATTAAATCGTAATCACCAGGTTTAAAGGGAATTTCAACTACGACTCGTTTTTTTGCAGTATCCGGATACAACGATTCAAAATCATCGGAGTTTTTCTCCTGACTCACATCAAATTCGAACGTTTTTTGCCCTGTCCCTCTAACCGTTTCTGCCTGAACTTGTTCTCTTTCTGCACTTTCCTGTTTAACTACTTCTGAATTTTCAAGCGTATGATTTACCGATCTTGTCTGATTTTTATCGGATAGTTCGGAAATAATACTGGTAGGAAAACCTGTTGCAATAACAGTAACAGAGAGTTGACCAGCCAATATTTCATCTTTCCCGTTACCCCAAATCAAATCTGCATCGAAACCGGCTTTGTTTTGAACATAGTCAGTAATTCGGCCAACCTCGTCCATTGTAACTTCGGTATCGCCCGAGGTAATATTCACTAAAATATTTCGTGCTCCTCTAATATCGTTATCGTTCAATAATGGCGAATTTAAAGCTTTTTCAACGGCTTCTTCTGCCCGGTTTGCACCTTCGGCAATTCCGGTTCCCATTACAGCCATACCGCTTTTACGCATTACCGTTTCTACATCTGCGAAATCTACATTAATGTATCCCGGAACAGTAATAATTTCGGCGATACCTTTTGCGGCAGTTGCCAAAATATTATCGGCTTTTGCAAAAGCTTCGGAGATGCCAAAATCGCCAAACATTTCGCGAATGCGTTCGTTGTTAATCACCAAAAGCGAATCGACAAAAGCCGCCAGCTCCTTTATCCCTTCATATGCCTGCCGTATACGCCGACGACCTTCGTTTCGGAATGGGATAGTAACAATTGCCACGGTAAGATAACCTAAGTCTTTGCACATTTCCGCAATAACCGGCGCTGCTCCTGTTCCGGTTCCCCCGCCCATTCCGGCAGTTATAAAAACCATCTTTGTTTTTTCTGACAGCACTTTTTTTACATTACCAATATTTTCGAGAGCAGCTTCTCTTCCCACTTCCGGTTTATTACCGGCTCCCCGTCCTTCGGTTAAAGCCTCGCCTAACTGCACTCTCGTGGGGATATCGCTCGAATCCATAGCCTGAGCATCGGTATTGCAAATTACAAAATCGACATCACGAATGCCATGTTTGTACATGTGATTAACTGCATTACCACCTCCACCTCCAACACCAATCACCTTAATTTCGGCACCGGGGCTGTTATCCATTATAAAGTTTGCCAGTTTCTCCATTTTCTTACTCTCTATAACTACTATTAATCCAGAGGTTGATCCTCGTCGTCATTAAAAATCTTGCTTCCAAAATTTTTATAAAACCAATTGTCGATGTTCGACTCTACCAAAGGAGCGTTCTTTTTGGTTTTGTTTTTTGGCGGCTTTGCTTTGTGCCTCCATCCTTTTTTCTTTTGTTTTTCTTCCGCAGTTTTCTTAGGCGGCGTAAACATTATCGTTTCTTCTACAGCCGTTTCTGGCACAGGGTCCGGTTGTGTTTTTTCAATCAAATCTTCTTCCTGCTCATAAAACCTGTGGCTATATGGAGTTTCAACCGTTTCTATTTGTTCGGCGGCTTCGTCTTCCAAATCGAAATTCTGCACTTCTATTTTCGGCTGTAGTTCCTGGTTTGGATTAGTTGCAAAACCTGTTGCCAAGATGGTAACACTAATTTTGTCGCCTAATTTTTCATCGTAACCATTCCCCCATATAATATCAGCTTCCTTTCCGGCCTTTTCCTGCAGTGTTTCAATAATTTCGCCAATTTCGCCAATTCTGATTTCCTCGCTTCCTGAAATAATATTCAAGAGTATATTCTTGGTTCCAAAAATATCGTTGCTGTCGAGCAGCGGCGACTCGAGGGCTACGTTAACCGCATCCATAGCACGCCCTTCGCCAGATGCGAATCCGGTTCCCATAATAAACACCCTACTTTGGTGCATTACGGTGTGTACATCCGTATAGTCGATGTTTACATTGCCGTGAACTGTAATAATCTCGGCGACTCCTTTTACCGCTGTCGACACAATATTATCGGCCATCTTAAAAGCCTGACTTGCAGGCAAGTCGCCATAAATATTATGCAAACGCTGGTTACTGATTACTAACATACTGTCGACAAATTTACCAAGCTTTTCCAGTCCTTTTTGTGCCTGTTCGTGACGTTTACGGCCTTCTGCGGGCGAAGGAATTGTAACTACAGCAATGGTTAATATATCGAGCTCGCGAGCCAGGCTGGCAATTACAGGGGCAGCTCCTGTTCCAGTGCCACCACCCATTCCTGCGGCAATAAATAACATTTTAGTGTTGTCTTTCAACACATTTTTTAAGTCCTCATAATTTTCGCGGGCAGCTTCCTCTCCCATTTCGGGCTTATTACCAGCTCCGCGTCCTTCGGTAAGAGTTACTCCCAGTTGTATTTTTATGGGAACAGGGCTATTCTCCAATGCCTGAGAATCGGTGTTACAAATAATATAATCAACACCGGTAATTCCCTCTTCATACATATGATTGACCGCATTGCAGCCCCCTCCGCCAACCCCAATTACTTTAATAATTGAAGATGAGGCCTTGGGAAATTGAAAATTTACTAGATCTTCGGTCATATCCTTCTGTTTTAATTGAATTCTAAATCATCGTTTCCATCATCGAATAAATTGAGTGCACCTTGCAATGCCCCCTTAAAAATCCCCCAGCCGGGTTTCTTGTCTCTTCTGGGCTCAGGCAATACTCTTACCGGGGCTTCTGCTTTTTTTAGACTCAATGTTAAAGCGCCCAATGCAGTAAACAAAGCCGGGTCCTTTACCTCATCTTTGCAATTTACCGGGTGAATTATTGAATGCCCTTTTCGAGCATCCATTCCTGTATGATATTTTACCAGCGTAATAATATTTTCGAGTTTTGAGGTGCCGCCTGTTAAAACAATGCCGGTTCCCAGATGATCTTTTACACCTGTTTTTTCAATTTCTGAATTCACACATTCAACAATTTCTTCTAAGCGTGCCTGAATAATATAGGCCAGACTTTTTACGGTAATCTTCTTAGGCTCCCACCCATTATTTTTTGCGATGGTAATGGTATCTTCATGTTTTATCTGATCGCCAAGCGCCTGCCCGTATTTCACTTTTAGCAATTCTGCTTTTTCGAGAAAAGTAGCGCACCCGCACTTTAAGTCGTGGGTAATCACATCGCCAGCAAAAGGAATTACTGCAGTATGAATCAGCACATTATCGTGAAACACAGCAAGGTTAGATGTTCCGGCTCCCATATCGAGCACCACCGTGCCCATCTCTTTTTCGTATTTTGGAATAATGGCAGCAGCAACAGCAAGCGAAGAATGGAAAACCTCAGCCAGATCAACTTCAACACTTTCGAACACCCGTTTTAAGTTGAGCAAATCGACTTCAGGAATAACCAATAATTTATAGCGTGCTTCAATCTTCTTTCCACTTACTCCAATGGGTTTAATTGCCTCAATTTCGTCGTCGATAATAAACGAAGTTGGAATAACTTTAAGAATTTTAAATCCATTATTTAATTCTACATTTTGCGCTTCGCGGTACAATTCCTCAACATCGAAATTTGAAACAATGCTTCCTTCTCCGGTAAAACGCGATGCCTTGTAGTCAATGGTTTTCATTTGTTTTCCGGCATAGGCAACATTTACCTCGGTAATTTCTTCTTCAATCTGCTCGTCGAGCAATTCAAGCACACGAATTACCGACTCCGTAGCATCAGCCAGATTAAATATCACCCCTCGTTTAATCCCTTTCGAGGGAATCTGTGCAATTCCCAGGATTTCCATTTTCCCATCGTTGGTAGCTTTGCCAGCCATTGCCACCATTTTGGAAGTACCTATGTCGATAACAACTGCAAGATCTGTTTTTGAAGCCATATCTACTTTCTTTTTGCTATTACCTGATTCTTAAATTTTAAACTAATTGACTCATACTTATTCCAATTATTATTGGCTAATACCTGTTTATAAAAGGCTTTCATGTTCTGGAATTTCTCCTGGTAACTATCAAGTTTTCCCAATTCAATAAAATGATCGCCTACCAGAGGTGTTAAAATTACATCACCGCTTTTTTCAACATAAATTTGCTGAATTTGTGCCTTCCAAAAGTCATCATTTTGAATATAAAGCACACAAGGCAGCAATTGTTCGTTAGCAAACTCATCGTCGATAGCGCCCGAAGCAACCAATACGTTGGCTGCATAATCTATAGACACAGGTATTTTTCCACCGAACCTATCGAGATAATGACTTTCGGCTCCCGCAATGATACGAACGACCGGTTCGCGGTGCTTAACTTTAACAGCCAACACCCCTTTGTATGTTGAACTATCGGTTGTGGTAACTACCTTATAAACGTCGGCTTTTAAAACAGCGTCATGTTTTTCAACTGCCTTCTCTATTTGCTCGGCATTTATCTGTTCAAACTTTTTGCCAATAATATTCTTATCGGCACCCGTCACCAAGCGCACCAATTCATCCTTATTTACTTTTATAACATCATCATTTTCGTAGTTAATTTCAATTTTATGGCAAACATTGTTTTTATATCTTAACGATGTAAAAGCCAGAGTCGTAACAATAAACATTGCCAGTAAAACAAGACCTCCTATGTTAATTAACCTACGAACCATATCTTATTCTGCTAATAATCCAACAATTTCCTTTACCATTCGGTCGATGTCGCCAGCCCCCATGGTCACTATTATCTCATTCGTATCGTTCTTCAGCAACTCCAAAGCTTCCTGCTTTTCTGCCAGTGCTTTATTTTCCAATTTCATCTTATTAAATATAATTTCCGATGAAACTCCCGGAATAGGTTTTTCGCGTGCAGGATAAAGCGGAATCAAGATAGCCCTATCCAGCAGGTCGAGGCTCTGTGCAAACTCAGCAGCAAAATCCTGAGTACGCGAATACAAATGCGGCTGGAACACACCGGTTACTTTTTTCGTGGGGAACAATGCTTTTACCGAAGTAATAAATGCTTTCAGTTCTTCCGGATGATGTGCATAATCGTCAATATAAATCTTCGTATCTGATTTCAACTGTATGTCGAACCTTCGGGCAACTCCCTGATAATCCTGAATACCAGCCTTAATTTCATTGGCACTTGCCCCTGCCAAAAAAGCTAAAGCACTTGCTCCAACCGTATTTTCAACATTTACCATACCCGGATAATTCATTTGGCAATTGGCAATAATTCCATCAGGTGTTTTTAAATCGAAGCGGTAAAATCCAAAATCTTCGATAAGCCTTAAATTCAATGCGGTAAAATCGGCATCTCCGTTAAGCGCATAGGTAAAAATTTTGGCTTTGGTTTTCGACTTGTCGATTTCAAGGCCTTTTTTAATCACCAGTTTTCCGCCTTCCTTAATTTGAGAGATATATTTTTCGAACGACTCTACAATACTCTCTTTATCGCCATAAATATCAAGATGGTCGGCATCGATTGATGTAATTAAAGCGAGTGTTGGGTTTAAATACAAAAACGAACGGTCGAACTCATCGGCCTCGGCAACAATCCATTGCGAATCGCTTTTGGGCAACAACAAGTTGCTACCGAAGTTTTTCGAAATGCCCCCAAGAAATGCGCCGCAACCTTTTTCAGTTTTATTTAAAATATTGGCAACCATGGTACTGGTAGTCGTTTTTCCATGAGTCCCGGAAACGCCAATTCCCCATTTTTCGTTACATATAATCCCCAATACTTTAGCACGTTTAAACAGAGCTATGGGCTGGTTACGAAACCAGGCCAGCTCTTCGTGGTCGTCGGGTAAAGCAGGTGTATAAACTGCAATCGTATTTGCAGGATTCCATTTTTTTGGAATATGTTTTATATCGTCCTCAAAATGCACATCAATTCCTTCGGCCTGAAGCGCATCAGTTAGCGGCGTTTGAGTTCGGTCGTATCCCGCAACATTTCGCCCGGTATATTTAAAATAGCGTGCCAGCGCACTCATCCCAATTCCTCCAATTCCGAGGAAATAAACATTTTTTATATTTTGAGTGTCCTTCATCCTAATAACTTTTCAACTTCGTCAACAATAGCTTTTGTAGCATCGGGTTTTGCCAGCTCCAGTATTTTTGCAGCTAAGGTTCTACACCTTTGTGTATTGCTCACCACCTCAAATGCCAGCGGAAATAACTTCTCGTCGATTTCCGAATCGTGCACCATTAAAGCGGCATCTTTTTCAACCAGTGCCATGGCATTTTTTGTCTGATGATCTTCCGACACATTTGGCGAAGGCACCAAAACGGATGCTTTCCCCACCAGACATAATTCGGAAATGGTTCCGGCCCCGGCTCGCGAGATTACCAAATCGGCAACAGCATATGCCAAATCCATTTTTGTAATAAATTTATGAATCTGCAGGTTCTCCGGCTTTGTATCTTTTAGTTCTTCCTGAATTCGGTCGAAATATATGCCTCCGGTTTGCCAAATAACTTTTATTCCCGATTCAGCAATTAATACTATATTTCTCAGCACCGCATTATTGATTGACTGCGCGCCGAGACTACCACCCACAATCAGCACTACTTTATCAGCTCCGTTCAATCCAAAATATTTCAGCGCTTCCTTTTTATCCTTTTGCTGAATTAAATTCTCGCGAACAGGATTTCCGGTTAGAACTATTTTATTGGCCGGAAAAAAACGCTCCATTTTATCGTAAGCTACACAAATAGCATTTACCTTTTTGCTTAACAATTTATTGGTAATTCCGGCATACGAATTCTGTTCCTGAATGAGTGTTGGAATTTTCTTTTTAGCCGCAGCCCTTAAAAGCGGACCACTGGCATAACCTCCAACACCTATAGCCACCTCCGGCTTGAAATCATTAACTATTTTTCGCGCCATAGAGGAGCTTTGTAACAATTTTTTGAAAAAAGTGAAAATTTTCAGGCTGGGTTTACGCGGAAAACCCATTACAGGCAGGCCCACAATCTTGTAACCGGAGGCTGGAATTCTTTCCATTTCCATGCGCCCCAATGCACCTACAAACAAAATATCGGCCTTCGGATTCCGCTTTTTAATTTCATTTGCAATGGCAAGCGCCGGAAAAATATGCCCCCCGGTTCCGCCGCCACTTAATATTACCTTATTTATCTTTTGTTTCATTTTCAATTTCGTAATCTTCGTCGGGTGCTTTAATCATAATAGGTTGCTCTACTGCTTCTCTGTTTTTTTGGTTCTGATGGCTCACACTTAAAATTAAGCCAAAAGCCACCGAAGTAAACAGCAAGGATGTTCCTCCAAGGCTAATCCAAGGCAAAGGCTGTCCGGTAACCGGAAGTGCCCCGCTCGAAACACCAATATTTATCATGGCCTGAAATACCAACACCAAGGTTAATCCGATTACCAAAAATGCCGGGAATGTGCGCGTTGCCCGCCGAACAATAATAACTCCGCGGAAAAAGAATATAAGAAAGAGCAGGATTACAAATACCCCTCCCAACAAGCCATATTCTTCAACAATAATCGCAAAAATAAAATCGTTGTATGCTGCGGCCATATAATTACTCACATCGGAATGCCCCGGGCCTTTCCCAAAAATGCCGCCCGAATAAATGGCAAGTTTGGCATAATCGGCCTGCGTAATACCTTCTTCAGCGCTCGGATCACCTTTTATAAAACGCTCTATACGTCCTTTCATTGTTTGAACCCGCCCTAAACCAGAAGGCAGAACATCGGCAGTAAAATAAATAACAACAACCAATGCGATACCGGCTGCCACTACAGATAACAAATATTTTAAAGGAATACGTCCGGCAAACATCATGGTCATTATAGTTGCAAAAAGCAGGGCCGAAGTAGAAAAATCGGATATAAATATAAGGCCGCAAATTGCCCCTGTAAAAAGAATTATTCGTTTAAATGCATCCCATAAATCGGCTTGCGTTTTTTGCCGTTTGCCCAGCACTTTAGCGGCATATAAAACCAAGGATATTTTTGCCAACTCCGCCGGTTGAAAGGTGAGCCCAAAGAAATTAAGGGTTCTTCCACTGGACGAAACAAACTGCGTTCCGCGCATTGCGAAGGCAAATAGCAAAAAGCCAATGCTTGCCCAAACAGCCCAAAACGCGAGTTTTGAGTAAAGCTTAACAGGCAACCAGTTAACCATTAATAAAATTACAAAAATACCTCCGCCCAGAAAACCTATTTGACGAATCAGATATTTTAAGGTGTTGCCCGATGCCACCCGGTAAGCCAATGCACCGGTTGCGCTGTATACAATTAACAACGATAAAAGCGACAGCAACATTATCACCATCCAGATTACACGGTCGCCCTTAAATATTTTCCCTACGGAAAGTTCCATTATAAATTCCTTACTTCTTTTTTAAACTGATTTCCACGGTCTTCGTAGTTTTCGAACAAATCGAAACTGGCACACGCCGGTGACAACAAAACAGCATCGCCGTTACGCGCCAGATAATAGGCGGCTTTTACAGCTTCTTCCATACTTGTTACATCCACAATATCTGGCACCAAATCGCCAAAAGCTTCGTGCAATTTAGCATTGCTTTTGCCCAAACAAACAATGGCTTTCACCTTGCTAGTAACCAAACCTTGTAACATTGTGTAGTCGTTACCTTTGTCAACTCCACCTGCAATCCATACAATCGGGTTATGAACACTTTCGAGTGCATACCAGGTTGAATTTACATTGGTCGCTTTCGAGTCGTTAATAAATTCAATTCCGTGTACTTTAAGAAATCGCTCCAAACGGTGTTCTACTCCGGTAAAGTCAGACATACTCTCACGAAGCTGCTCGTCCCGAATTTTAAACACCATACTTGCAATTCCTGCCGCCATGTTGTTGTACGTGTTGTGTTTTCCCTGTAATGATAAATCCAGAATAGACATGCTGAACTGTTTTTGATTAAAATTTATAATTATCCGATTCTCGTGTACACCTGCTCCCGGCTCGGATGCCATTCCCAACCCAAAAGGAATGAGAACAGGTTTTATTTCTCTTTTAGTTAATTCGTTTTTAATTACCTCATCATCTGCGCAATAAATAAAGTAATCGGAGCTTGTCTGATTTTGAAGCACTCTAAATTTGGAGTCGATATAATTTTGCATATCGTATCCGTAGCGGTCGAGATGATCGGGAGTAATGTTCATCAGAACAGCCACATCGGCTTTAAATTCGAACATCCCGTCCAGTTGAAAACTGCTTAATTCGATCACATAAACGTCGTGTTTCTCTTCAGCTACTTGCCAGGCAAAACTTTTACCAACATTTCCAGCAAGCCCAACATTTACTCCTGCGTTTTTTAGAATGTGGTAGGTAAGCAATGTAGTTGTTGTTTTTCCGTTACTTCCTGTAATACAAATTGTTTTTGCCGAAGAAAATCGTCCCCCGAATTCAATTTCAGAAATAACCGGAATCCCATTTTCTTTTAACTGCACAATTAGCGGAGCGGTTTCGGGAATGCCTGGACTTTTTACCACCAGTTGTGCACGTAAAATTTTATCTTGCGAGTGCTGCGCTTCTTCAAAATCGATGGCATATTCTGATAAAACCTTTTTATATTTCGGCTTTATCTTACCCAGGTCGGACACAAACACATCGAATCCTTTTTTCTGTGCCAGGATGGCTGCTCCAACCCCACTTTCTCCTGCTCCTAATATGGCTATCAACTGTTTCAAATTACCTAATTTTTAAAGTTGCTATTGTTATAACCGCCAGAATAATTCCGACAATCCAGAACCGCGTAACAATCTTTGGCTCCGGGAAACCTTTTTTCTGAAAATGATGATGAATGGGGCTCATTAAGAATACCCGGCGTCCTGCGCCATATTTTCGTTTGGTATATTTAAACCAACTCACCTGAATCACAACCGAAAGGTTTTCGATGAGGAATATTCCACACAGCAGCGGTATTAAAATTTCTTTACGTATAATGATTGCAAATACCGCTAAAATACCCCCCAAAGCTAGGCTCCCGGTATCGCCCATAAATACCTGGGCAGGAAACGAATTGTACCACAAGAAGCCAACTGTTGCTCCAATAAATGCGGCAATAAATACCGTTAATTCTCCAATATTGGGGATATACATTATATTCAAATAATCGGCATAAATAATATTACCACTTACGTAAGCCAAAATACCCAGTGTTGCCCCACTAATTGCCGAGGTGCCGGTTGCCAGCCCATCAATTCCGTCGGTTAGGTTAGCAGCATTCGAAACTGCAGTAATAATTAGAATTATTGCGATAGCATAAACCACCCACTTCAACCAATTGGAGGCACTACCCGTAAAAGCCACCAGCCATTCGTAATTAAACTCGTTCTTTTTTACAAAAGGAATGGTAGTTTTTGTCGATTTAACATCCTGTGTAACAAATTTGCTTATGGTTTCTCCGGTAAGTGTGTCGGTGGTCGTTATTACTATATTTTCACCTTTTTCATTTTTCACATGTTCGCGCACTTTAACATCGTTACTAATAAAAAGTGCTGCTGCCACAAAAATCCCCAAACTAACCTGACCTAATATCTTAAATTTACCAGCCAATCCTTCTTTGTTTTTCAGAAAGACTTTAATGTAATCATCAATAAAACCAATAAGCCCGAGGAAAACCGTAGTTATGAGCATTAAAAGGATATAAATATTATCGAGTTGAGCAAAAAGGAGTGTTGGAATAACAATACCCATCAAAATAATAATGCCACCCATAGTAGGTGTTCCCTGCTTTTGCATTTGGCCTTCCAAACCCAGGTCGCGAACCTCGTCGCCAATTTGTTTATGCTGCAATATTCGTATCATTTTTTTACCAAAGACGGTGGTAATAAAAAGCGAAAGAATAATTGCCGCAGCAGAGCGGAAGGAAATCCCCGGGAGCATTCCCATACCCGGAATATCGTATTCTGCAAATAATTCGTACAACCAGTAAAACATAGTTTAGTTTTTAATCTTCAATTCCAAAACACTTCTTAATCTCTTCCATATCATCGAAATGGTGCTTCACACCATTTATGTCCTGATAATTCTCGTGCCCTTTTCCCGCAATGAGAATAATGTCTCCCGCCTGTGCGATAAGGGCGGCGGTTTTAATAGCCTCGCGGCGGTTTTCGATGGTTACCACTTTATTTTTAAATTGTGGCTCCACACCTTCAGCCATATCTTTCAAAATATCGGCAGGATCTTCAGTTCGAGGGTTATCCGATGTAAGTATTACTTTATCGCTGGCAAGCAATGCTTCTTTTGTCATTTCGGGGCGTTTGGTTTTATCCCGATCGCCACCGGCACCAACAATGGTAATTACCTGCTCGTTTCTGGTTCGTATTTCAGAAATTGCCTCGAGCACATTTTTCAAAGCATCGGGAGTGTGGGCATAATCGACAATGGCAAATTTCCCATCGAGGCTACGTATGGTTTCAAACCTACCCTTAACCGGTTGAAGATTACTGATTATTGTTAAAACCTCATCTTTATTTTGCCCCAACTGAAGGGCAGTAGCATAAACCGCTAAAAGATTTGAAGCGTTAAACAAGCCAACAAACCGGGTCCAGGTTTCCTGCCCGTCGATATTAAGCAGCATGCCATCGAAATGACTTTCCAAAACTTTGCAACGAAAATCAGCCATTGCCCGGTTCGAGTAAGTCAGCTTTTTAGCTTTGGTATTTTGCAACATTACTAAACCATTTTTATCATCGATATTGGTTATTGCAAAGGCTTCGGCTGGCAACGCGTCAAAAAAACTCTTTTTTGCTTTTATGTATTCCGCAAAAGTTTTGTGATAATCCAGATGGTCGTGGGTAATATTGGTAAAAACGCCTCCGGCATAATCGATTCCTGCAATTCGTTTTTGATGAACTGCATGCGAACTCACTTCCATGAAACAAAATTCGCATCCTTCATCAACCATTTGGGACAACAGCTCCTGAATTTTCAAGGCATCTGGTGTAGTATGCGAGGCAGTTTCTTCGCGTTCGTTAATCTTATACGATATAGTAGAAATTAAACCAACATTGTACCCCTGCTGCATAAATAACTTGTGCAACAAAGTGGCAATACTCGTTTTACCATTGGTTCCGGTAATGCCAACCACTTTCATTTTTTTTGAAGGAAATTTGTAAAATGCAGCTGCCAGAGTTCCTAAAACCTGGTTCGAATCGTTAACCTTCACAAAAGTTACTCCTTCAGAAATTTCATCGGGAATATTTTCGCAAAAGACAACAGATGCTCCCAACTCGATGGCCTTTGCAATGTACATATGACCATCGACATGAACGCCGTGTTGCGCCACAAAAACAGAATCAGCACTCACTTTTCTCGAGTCAAATTCAATTCCATTGATTTCTTTATCGGAAGTTCCGACCAACTCAAGCACTTCAATATTTTCTAATAATTCCTGTAAATTCATTCTAATTCAAAGTGAGATAAACCGTTTGCCCGGGTTTATATTTACTTCCCGGATTTAACGATTGTTGTTTAACTTTCCCAATACCTTTTATTTTCACACTTAAACCAGCGTTTTCCATCAGGTAAATTGCATTGCTGGCTCCCATTCCGCGCACATCGGGGACGATTCCTGCAGAAATTTCTTTTTCATGTAAAACAATTCCGTCATCCTCAGTAGAAACCGATGCCATTATTGAGTTTGGCGTCCCTTGCACATTTTCGAGGTTTAACATTTCAGCTAGTTGCAGAATGTCGTCCGACTCTCCTGACTTTATCGACGGTACATTTTCGTTATCCCCTTTCTTTTCTTCTATTTCACCAGACATTATCTGGCTGGCAAAAACTTTTTCTGAAATTTCTTTAAATACAGGTCCGGCTACCGCAGCACCATAAATCGAATTTCGCGGTTTTTTAAAGGTTACAATCAACGAATACTTCGGATTATCGGCCGGAAAATAGCCCACAAAAGAGGCATAATATGCACCTTGCTCATACCCTTTCCCATCTTCACTTGCCACCCTGGCAGTACCCGTTTTACCAGCCACTTTAAAATGATCGCCCTGCATATGTCGTCCTGTACCATTCTGACAAACACCTTTCAACATGGCCTGAGCCTTTGAGATGGTTTCTTTCGAAGCAATCATTGGGTTAATGTATTCGGGTTGGTATTTTTTCACCAATGCTCCATTGTTGCGAATTTCTTTTACCAACTGAGGTTTAACCATTTTACCATCGTTTGCAACAGCATTGTAAAAGTTTAAAATCTGAAGTGGCGTTAACCGCAAATCGTAACCATACGACATACGCCCAAGCGTGGTTCCCCACCAATCAGCATTTCCCGGATATTTTATATATGGCTGCCCCTCGCCAGGCAACTCCAGCCCAAGAGGTTTATGAATTCCAAAGCTATATACCCTATCGACATAATTACGCGGATTATTTCTATAGTTTGAGAGAATAACTTTCGCCGTTCCGATATTTGAGGATTGTTCCAGAATCTGTTTAACTGTTATCTTTCCACACGGATGGTCATCGTATATTTTCTCGCTTGCCCAGTACCCATTACCGGTGTCAAATACATCGCTGGTATCTACCACCCCATCTTCGAGAGCTACCATTAACGAAACCAGCTTAAACGTTGAACCAGGTTCGTAACAACCTCTGTACCCCAAGGCATAATTATCTTTCTCCAAATAACCTTCCCTGCTTTTTCCCAGGTTGGCAATGGCTTTTATTTCGCCGGTACTAACCTCCATCAAAACTGCGGTAGCCCATTCAGGATTCGATTTTACAACTTGATTATACAAGGCGGTTTCGGTAATATCCTGCATTTTTACATCGATGGTGGTAATGATATCCATTCCGTTTTGAGGCTTAATTTCGGTTCGCTCCACCCATCTTCCCGATATGTTTTGCTTGTAGCTAATTCCTTCTTCACCCCTTAAATACATTTCGAAAGCGCGTTCCAAGCCATTATGACCAACAGGAACCGGGGTTAAGGAATTGGCTTTGTTCATGCTACCAATTGTCCGCGATGCCAAAATCCCCAGCGGATTAATACGTTTATTTTCCTGTTCAATAATCATTCCTCCTCCAAAACGTCCGCGACGCAGGATTGGAAATTTTTTAAATTGCTGAAGTTCGTTGTAATCAATTTTACGAGGTGTAAGCAAAAAACCCCGGTCGCCATTATTATGGGCCGATTTCAATCTTCTAAGGTATTCGCGTTTGGATGCATCTTTGTTGAATGCAGCGAGACAATAAGCCAGCGAGTCGCATTTCTCATCGAAAACCTTTTGTACACCTGGTGCTACTAAATCAATCCGAATCTTGTAGCCTGGAACAGAAGTTGCCAAAACACTTCCATCATCGGCACAAATAGTTCCACGCACCGGAGGAACGATAACCGTATTATTATTCAGGTTTTCCTCAATTTTTTCCCACCGGTCGTTTTTAATTTGCTGTACCGAAACCATTTTAGCCACCACCACCACTCCAAACAAAACAAGCATGAAGTACACAATGACTATGCGCGACAATATGGTTTTCCGAATCCCCACTTTCTATTTTTCTTTTTCAACAATTAATTTTTTAGGAGGCCTTACAGGTTCCTGCAGACCTATTCCGGCCTTGGCAACTTTTTTAACCACCTCCGACGGACGACTTGCATCCATTAGCTTGGCAGATAAGGTTACCGATTCAGAGCGCAACTCATACATCTCTGCCTGCAGTTCGACAATTTTACGCAGTGTACGTTCCGACCAATTTCTATTGGTTATCAACAGAATACCTAATCCAACCAAAACCAAAATAAACGGCACCTGACGGGTAATCCGCTCGTCGGTTAAAATTGTGCCGCCGATAAACGACTTCACGCCAGGCCTTTTTTTTGTATTTTTATTTTGTACTGCCATTTCAGATCTTTTCTGCGATTCTTAATTTTGCACTTCTCGACCTTGGATTTGTCACCAATTCCTCTTTCCCCGGAATAATCACCCTACGGTTTATCAATTTGAATGGCGATGTAATATTCCCGTAAAAATCCTTTTCAACATTTCCTTCAAAGTTTCCGGCCCGCATAAAGTTCTTACACAAACGATCTTCCAAACTATGGTACGTTATAATTACGAGTCGTCCTCCTGGCTTTAGAAGGTCTAGCGAAGCTTCCAGAAATTCTTTCAGTGCTTCCATTTCTTCGTTAACCTCGATACGAAGAGCTTGAAAAACTTGTGCCAAATATTTATTTTCAATAGCCTTAGGCGAACACACTGCTGCAATTTCTTTTAATTGCGTGGTTGTTTTAATGGGCTTATTGTTGCGGTATTTTACAATTTCCGAAACCAGGCGTCCGGCATTTTTAATCTCGCCAAACATTCGAAAAACCATTTTCAGCTTATCTTCCGGATACTCGTTTACCACCTGTGCGGCATCAACCTTTGCCTCTTGATTCATTCGCATATCAAGTTTTCCTTCAAAACGAAATGAGAATCCACGTTCGGGCACATCAAAATCGTGCGACGAAACACCAAGGTCGGCAAAAACCGAATCAACCTGCTGTACTCCATAGTAACGGAGAAAGTTCTTTGCGTAACGAAAATTATGTCTTATAAAAAAAAGCCGGTCATCCACTATGGCATTCCCGGCAGCATCTTCATCCTGGTCGAAGGCAAAAAGTCTTCCTCTGCTTAAGTGGTCAAGAATAAGCCGCGAGTGGCCTCCGCCGCCAAACGTTGCATCAACAACATCGTGGTCGGGCTGCAAATTTAATCCTTCGATACTTTCATTTGCCAAAACCGGTATGTGATATGCTTCATTCATTTTTTTCATTTAATCGTCAAATTCCTTCAACATTTCTACATAATCGTCATCAGAAACGTCCTCAACATCGAACGCTGCAGCAGAGCTCAAACTTATTGAAGAGCCCATTCCAAGGAAAGTCACTTTATCTTTTAAGTCAGCATAGGCTAAAAATCCTGCCGGAATATTTATTCTTCCGTTGGCGGCGAGTCCTACCTGTGTAAAATTTCGATAAAATCTTTTTAGCATTTCGTAATGCTTGGGATTGGTATTGGGGCGCAATTTCGCCTGAAATGCTTCTACTTTTTTCTCCCAGGTTTCCACAGGATAAATATCCAAACACTTCCCTAACCGGTTCTTTTCGAGAATAACCTGATCGACCTTCATCACTCCCAATGCTTTTTTAAAAGCAGAAGGAAGGACTACACGCCCTTTGTCATCGATGGTTGCGTTATGTATTCCTGCAAAAAGTGCCATTGCCTAATTATTAAATGTAAAAATACAACTTTATTCCATTTTATTCCACTCTATTCCAAATCATTCCACCACTAAAAAACACATTTCTGTTAATAACTAAGGCAGAACTTGTTGAAAACTACAAACATACTGTTAAAAGCGAAATCCAAGAGCCAGATTTTCAGCACATTCTAAATTCAATAAAATTTATCAACCAACGTTAATAACTCTGAACTCCAAAAAAGAAACGTGCAAATTAATCTCCCCGCCACCGCAGAACATTTTTAACAAAAAAGAAACACCTGCCTAAACTTTTTTTATAACGAATTAATCAAGTATTTTTAAGATTGAGCATTTTTTAGTTAATTGCTTTTGAAATTTTATGGTATGAGTGAAGAAAAGGAAGACAAGGCATTTAAGCCCATAGACATAAGGCAAATATTTACCGAAAAAAACCCACGCCTGGCCAGGCTAATCCCAGGTTTTATTTACCGGTACTTTACGCGCATTCTTCATCTCGACTACATTAACGCATTTCTTCAGAAACACGGCCACCTAAAAGGAATTGATTTCGTAGACAAAGTAGTAGAAGACTTTAATGTTACCGAACACATACACAACCCCGAAAACATACCAGACTCGGGCCGTTATATTTTTGCCAGCAACCATCCTATGGGAGGCTTCGATTCGCTATTGCTAATGAAAAATGTGGATAAAAAACTTGGCAAACTCAAGTTTCTGGCCAACGACATCTTAATGAGTGTCCCCAATCTTAGCCCGGTATTTGTTCCGGTAAACAAGCATGGAGGACATCCCAGAAAAGCAGCCCGCCAGCTAAGCGAAGCATACAATTCAGACCTTCAAATCCTGATATTCCCCTCGGGGCTTGCAAGCCGCAAAATAAAAGGAAAGATAATCGATCTGGAATGGAAAAAACATTTTATTCAAAAGGCAATTCAACACAAAAGAGATATTATACCTGTTTTTATTAGTGGCAAAAATTCGAACCGCTTTTACCGGGTGGCTAAAATCAGAAAATTCCTGAGGCTTAAATGGAACCTGGAAATGTTTTTTCTTGTTGACGAAACGATGAGGCATCGCAACACAGAAGTGCATTTGTATTTTGGAAAACCAATACCCTATACCACTTTCGACAATTCGAAAACTCACAAGGAATGGGCGAGTTGGTTTAAGCAGGAAGTTTATAAATTAAAAGAAAAAGCAGAAAGCGATAATTTAAATGTTTTATAAAGCAGGCATTAACTGGATTTTTTTAATTTTGTATTCCATTTTTCTAACGAAACAGACAGAAGCCTTGATGTAAACATTGACGATTAACGTTATATTACAGACTAAAACAACAATAAATTAAGGCACTAGAGTTTCAGTGAAATAAATAGATTACACATGAAAGACATAATCGCACCTCTACCGAAGGAAGAGATTTACGCCGAACTTACCCCGGATAAGCTTCTTAGAAAAACAAACAAAGGAGGCAACGAGATTTATATCGTTACTGCTCTCGACTCTCCAGCCATTATGCATGAACTGGGAAGATTACGTGAAATAACTTTTCGCGATGCAGGCGGAGGAACTGGTAAAGAAACCGATATCGACAACTACGACACATCCGAAAATCCTTACAAACAGTTAATTGTTTGGGATCCTGATGCAAAAGAAATTCTTGGAGGCTACCGTTATATGCTTTGCAACGAAGCTCCGAAGGACGAAAACGGCGACATAAAAATGGCAACATCAAGGGTTTTCCATTTTTCAAAAGACTTTGTAAATAATTACTTGCCATACACGCTTGAACTAGGGCGTTCTTTTGTTCAACCAGCCTACCAATCGAGTAAAGCCGGTGCAAAAGCACTTTTTGCCCTCGATAATTTATGGGACGGTCTTGGCGCTCTTACCGTTGATCACCCTGAGATGAAATACTTTTTTGGCAAGATCACCATGTACCAGCATTTTCACAACGAAGCCAGGAACCTGATACAATATTTCTTCACGAAATATTTCAGAGACAAAGAAAACCTGGTTTATCCAAAAGACCCAGTGGAATTTGACATTGACCTACAGGCAATGAGAAAAATATTCGTTGGCAAGAATTACAACGAAGATTACAAAATATTGGTTCAGGGAGTAAGGGCTTATGGCGAAAACATCCCTCCATTGGTGAATGCTTACATGAATTTATCGCCTTCGATGAAAACTTTCGGCACCATTAAGAACGATCATTTTGGAAATGTGCTCGAAACCGGAATCATAGTAACAATTAAGGACATTTATGATTTCAAAGTAGATCGACACATTGAAACCTATATAAAAGGCAAAGAAGATAGTAACGAATGGCCGGAGCCAAAATAAGGCAAGCGCTTGCCATGAATTTACCGGCATAAAAATATCTACATAAAAAAATCCTTTTGTTAGCAGAACAATAAAGTTCTTGAAACAAAAGGATTTTTTTTGTTGGACATACGCTATTGACAACAAAAATCATCAGGTACACCGAGCCGATATTCCAAGAGTTACTTAAGAAGCAATTCAAGCCAACCGGCCATTATCTAATAAGCTCTTTCGTCTTTCCCTTCAACAAAATTTATAAACGAGCCATTCACTACGCGATTTCCTCCCGGTGTTGGATAATTTCCGGTAAAATACCAATCTCCCAAATCGTTCGGACAGGCCATGTGCAAATTTTCAATCGACTGATAAACAATTTCCACCTCTGCCTTACAATCCTCAGGCTTTAATAGTTCGGCTATTTTGCGCGAAATCTCTTCTGCAGTAAACGGTTTATAAACTTCCCTAACGTAATTCACCATTTCTTCTTTCGGGAGGTTTTCCTGCTCTTTACATTTTTTATATACCTCATGAATGATTGTCTCTTTGCCGCAATCTTTTAACAGTTCGATAGCTGCATTGAAAGCAATAAACTTATCGAGCCTCGCCATATCAATTCCATAACAATCGGGATATCGAATTTGAGGAGCCGAAGAAACCACAATAATTTTTTTCGGATTCAGGCGATCCAGAATTTTCAGGATGCTGCTTTTCAGTGTTGTTCCGCGAACAATAGAATCGTCAATAATCACCAACGTATCCTCGTTGTTTTTTATGATCCCATACGTTACGTCGTATACGTGAGCTACAAGGTCATCGCGACTGGCATCGTCGGCAATAAAAGTACGCAGTTTAACGTCTTTAATGGCAATCTTTTCTACACGTGGTTCAAACGAAAGGATTTGCTTAATTGCCTCATTGGTCAGCCCTCCATTTTTCTTTTGAATCTGGTCAATTTTCCAATCAACTAAATAATGGCGAACTCCATCCACCAATCCGTAAAACGCAGTTTCGGCGGTATTGGGAATATACGAAAATACTGTATTCTCGAAATCGTAGTTAACGGCTTTTAAAACAACAGGCGTAAGCAAACGGCCCAGCTCTTTGCGTTCTTCATAAATTGCCTTGTCGCTACCACGCGAAAAATAAATACGTTCAAACGAACACGATGAACGTTTATGCGGCACACGAATCATCTCTTTGGTTACAGCACCATTCTTTTTAATAACCAAAGCTTCTCCCGGGCTTATTTCTTTTACCTGGTCAATGTGCACATCCATAACGGTTTGAATTACCGGGCGTTCCGATGCTACCACAACAATCTCATCATCGAGGTAGTAATGAGCCGGGCGGATTCCCCAGGGATCGCGTACAGCAAAAGCATCGCCATGACCAATTAATCCGGCCATTGCATAACCTCCGTCCCAATCTTTCGAAGCACGTTCCAGGATGTTTTGGATATCGAGGTTATTCTCAATTAAAGGTGAAATTTCGTTGTTTGCGTAGCCTTCATTCTTGTATCTTCGGAATAAAAGCTGATTTTCTTCATCGAGGAAATGCCCCACTTTTTCGAGTGCTGTTACCGTATCGGTATAGGCTTTGGGGTGTTGTCCCAAACTTACCAGAACATCGAACAGCTCTTCGGTATTGGTAAGGTTAAAGTTTCCGGCCAACACAAGATTTCGCGATCGCCAGTTGTTTTGCCGCATAACGGGATGCGTAAAATCGATGCTGTTTTTACCAAAAGTACCATAACGCAAATGGCCCAGGTAAAGCGAACCTGCAAACGGAAAGTTTTTTTCTGCCCACTCCGGGTCATTTATATCAAAATCATTACGCTTTGCTTTCTTTAAAGGTTTATTTACTTTGTCGAAAACATCTTTTATCGGATTCTGTTCTACCGAACGAAAACGGCTTATATACGGATTACCCGGTTCGAGATTGGTTTTCACACAACAGATGCCGGCACCATCTTGTCCACGGTTATGCTGTTTCTCCATTAACAGGTATAGTTTATTCAGCCCGTATTTCCACGTGCCATATTTCTCCTGGTAATAAGAAAGCGGTTTTAATAATCGGATTAGTGCAATGCCGCACTCATGTTTAATCTGGTCGCTCATATTAATTTGGTTTCAACAGTGGAAAATCAATTACATCGGGAACAACAAAGGCTGCCGGATAATCGTTTTGAATTGTTTTGTATAATTTCCATGCTTCATTTTTTGTTCTGAAATCGCCAACACGCACCCTAAAATTAGGCGCAACAAATTTGACGTGAACTGCATGTTCGGGGTATATTGACAAGAATTTGGTTTTTACAGCCAGGGCTTGTTCTTTTGCATCCATTTTCGAACTGAAAAAGATTTCAACCCGGTAACCATCAACCCCGTCTATCTGTTTGTTTTTTTCAACATGCCACTTTAACATCTTATCCAACCTGGCATCACGGTTCACATCCAATCCGTCCAAGATACCAATCCCGGTCGAATCCTTCGGAATCTTTTCAGTATAGTCAACCTGCGAAAACGCTAGCTGGCAGCTAAAAAGGCCTACAAAAAACAACAAAAGTATCCTCATTCTTCCCTTTTTATTGAGTGTGCAAATATAATTTAAAAACACAGAAAAGAACAACCATTTTATACACTTGGCACTGCCTTTAATTATAAGGTAATATGAATCAGTATTTACCATTTTTTAAAAAAGTGTTTAAACACCGTTTTTTAGTATCTAAATATGGAATAACTTTGTCGTGCACAAAATTAGAATCTAACATGGGAAATTTAGTTGATGAGTTTAATTCCTACCGGGGAAAAATGAACGAAAAAATTCTGGGTTCGGGAAACAAAGTAATGAAACGAATTTATGGGCTCGACACCTTAACCTATAAGGAAGGAGCGCTTAGTTCGAAGGTTAAGGAGATGCTGGGACTGTCAACATCGTTGGTACTTCGCTGCGATGACTGTGTAAAATACCACCTCGAAAAATGCTATGAGCAAGGTGTAAGCACCGAAGAAATATTTGAGGTGTTTTCGGTAGCCAATTTAGTAGGAGGAACAATATGCATTCCACACACCCGAAGGGCGGTTGAATACTGGGAAGAGTTAAACATTTAGAGCCAGTTTATAACCATTTTCGAAATAATTTGCTAATATTATAAATTAAAACTTCAAAAATATGGGAAAAATATATGCCATCACTTCAACTGGAAAAACTGAAAAATCATTTCTTGATGTGCGTTTCGGGAAATGCGAATATGTTGTTCTTTTTGATGCTGACAAAAATCAATATTCAATTACTGAGAATCCCTTTATCGGGGAAAACCATAGTGGTATAAAGATGGTTGACTATTTAAAAAAGCAAGGAGTTACAACAATTATAACTGGCGAAGTTGGCCCCATGGTAAGCGCCCAGCTCGAAAAAGACAAATTTCAGTTGGTTTTGCTTTCAGAGGAACGCATTAAAGTTGAAGACATTATGAACAAGATTAGTCGCTAATACAAATGGGTATTTATTAGCGGAATTAAGGCAAGTTGTATGGCCTGTTTATACAAACTCGTGCGGCTTACTTTGTTATTGGTTAAAATGCCTACCGCTCCGGATTTTTGTTTCGAGTTTTCTTTTTTAAAAAGCAAATCGTTAGCCGTTCCGAGTTCGTAACCCTGGTATATCAGCTCGGCCACACGGGGTGGCAGCTTAAAGCTGGTAGTCCTGGATTCTCCTGATTTTTCAAGATTACAGACAACAATCCAGGCAAAAGCAGTTAAGCTGTTTTCGAAAGATTGAATACCGCCTTCAATTCCGACCCAAAAACTGGCATCAGGAAAAAGACGTTTGGCATTTTGGGAGCGATTGCGTGCCCCCTGTAAGGTTTCCTCCTCGCTCATTGGCTGGTCGGCAACTCCCGACTCAACACCAACACCAACAACCTCTACATCAGAAAAATAACTATTAAAACCTAAACGGGTCGCTTCCACTTTTACAGGATTCTTCGAGGCAACAACAATTTTCATAAACCAATTTTTTCGAAATTTAACCATTTCTCAGAAACAGACTAAATTTTATTTTTGAAATGATTTTGTTATTTCATCTTACTAAAATTATTTGTTTTCTAAGGAATAAGATGGAACTCACATGATTTTAATAACTCGCCAATATGTGAATATTTCTCATGCTCGTTTCATTTGTTTGAATACTCGATCTTATTTCTGTAGTGTATGAAAACTGTTTTGAATATTTTGATTTTGGGCCTGGCTAAAGATTGAGATATAGAGGTAAGCAGCCCGATATTTTTTAAAAGCAGATTAATCCAGAAACTAACAAAAACAAATGGCCAGTTAAATTTTAGATAGTTTCACAGGAATTTGTACTTTCGTTACCCTTAAATAAAAAAAATAAAATGACAGTACGCAAAGCAAACATAAACGACCTCAAAAAAATTGTAAGTTTTCAGTTGGCAATGGCTAACGAAACCGAAGGAATTGACCTGAATCAACCCACAGTAGAAAAAGGAGTTGAGGCAGTTTTAACCGATCCAAACAAAGGAAATTATTACGTAGCTGAGAGAAACGGTGAAGTTGTAAGCTCGTTGCTCACAACTTTTGAATGGAGCGACTGGCGTAACGGTACAATTTTATGGATTCAATCAGTATATGTACTTCCCGAGTTCAGAAGAAAAGGAATTTACCGAAACATGTATTCGCACATTAAAAATATGGTTTTAAACGACAACGAACTAAATGGAATTCGTTTGTACGCCGACAAATCGAATTTCCCCGCACAAAAAACTTACGAAACTCTGGGGATGAATCAGGACCATTACATTACGTTTGAGTGGCTAAAGTAAGGAGAGCTGGAAGTGAGATTATAGTTTTTGGCACGTGAGCCCAGTACGCCGGAAAATAATGCAGAGTATTCCTCTGTCCTTATTTTTATGGAGTAAACACGGAACGAAACAGGCATGAGTAATTATTTATACAGAAAAATTGAAGAGGGCGAACATCAGCAGCAGGATTTTAAATACTGCATAAACGATTCGAAAAAAATAGCCAGATCGCTGGTGGCCTTTGCCAATACCGACGGCGGACGTTTGCTTATTGGCGTAAAAGATAACGGTAAAATTGCCGGCATAAGCAGCGACGAAGAGTTTTACATGATTGAAGCTGCGGCCAAAATTTACAGCAACCCTGTTATTAATTTCACAACCCAGCAATGGAATATTGAGGGGAAAACAGTACTGGAGATAGAGATTAAACCAGGCTTGCAAAAACCATACTTCGCGAAAGACAATAACGGCAAATGGCTGGCATATATAAGAGTTGATGATGAAAATTTTTTGGCACACAAAATACAAATCGAGGTCTGGAAAAAGGAAAGAAGCCCAAAAGGAATATGGGTCTCCTACTCCGACAACGAACGCTGTTTAATTGAATACCTTCAGCAGAACAAATGTATCTCATTTTCGAAGTACATACGATTGGCGCACATTTCAAGAAAAACGGCCGAAGATATTCTAAGCAATTTTGTTATCATGGATATTCTTAAAATTGTTACCACAAACCAAGGAACACTATTCTTCTTAAATGAAAATTTCGATCAAAAGGAATTGGATAAATTTAGGTGACCAAAACATTCACCTGGGATTAGCGTTTATCTTAAAAATAGTACATTTACAAATTCATAAAAACCAATTTACAAAATGTTAAAAAATATATTTATCCTGATTATACTAACTGGGATGAGCCTTTGCTCAATAGCACAAGATGCGTACATGGATGCCAATGCAAAAGAAATTGAAAAAACGTACACCGGCGGCGAAGCATACAGCGTAACAATGTACCCTCAGAAGTTTAAAAACAAAAAACCTAAAAATATTATTTTCCTTATTGGCGACGGAATGGGAGTTTCGCAGGTTTTTTCGGGGTTAACAGCAAATCACGGCAAATTATTTATCGAGAACTGCCAACACATTGGCTTTTCGAAAACACAATCAGCCAGCGATTATATTACCGACTCGGCAGCCGGAGGAACAGCCCTTTCTTGCGGGGTTAAAACCTTTAATGGTGCCATTGGTGTAGATACCGATACGATTCCTGTTCCCTCAATACTTGAAGAAGCCGAAGCCAAAGGACTTGCAACCGGACTGGTTTCAACGTCGGCGATAACTCATGCCACACCAGCCTCCTATATTGCCCATCAAAAAAGCCGTAATATGTATGAAGAAATTGCTGCTGATTTCCTAAAAACCGATATTGATGTTTTTATTGGCGGCGGCATCGACCATTTCACTAAACGAAAAGATGGAAGAAACCTGGTAAATGAGCTAAAAGCCAAAGGGTACACAGTTGAAAACGATTTTGAAAAAATAAAACAAGTAAAAAAAGGAAAGCTAGCTGGTTTAACAGCCCCTATTCATAACGGAAGACTAGCCGAACGAGGCGATATGCTTCCGGTAGCGACAGAAACTGCCTTAAATATTCTCGACAACAACCGGAAAGGTTTCTTTTTAATGGTTGAAGGCTCGCAAATTGACTGGGGAGGACATGCCAACAGCACGATTTATATTGTTGAGGACATGCTCGATTTCGACCGTACTATTGGCAAGGCCATCGAATTTGCGTCCAAAGACCGTGAAACTCTGGTTGTAATTACTGCCGATCACGAAACAGGAGGAATGGCAATTACAGGAGGCGATTCAAATTCAGGAATGGTAAAAGCTGACTACCCAACAAATAGTCACAGTGCGGTTATGGTTCCGGTTTTTGCCTACGGCCCTGGTGCCAAAGAATTCACCGGAATAATGGAGAATACCGAAGTTCATGCAAAGATTAAAAAATTATTACTCGGCAAATAGCAAAGAAGAAACGTAAATACGAACCGGTATTGAACATCAGTTTCAGTACCGGTTTTTTTATGGAATTTCGGCTTTGTTTTTTAACTTGCCTTCCAATTTTTCAGACTATAAATCGATTTTAATATTATTTTTCACGCATCCAAAAACGATAATAACTGGAAGTTCCTTGATGCCGGCAGGAATATTTTACGCAAAGGATAAACGACTAATTACACATGAAACAAGCATATAAGACATATAGCACACAGAGCTTTTATTTTGAGCAAGTTGCATCAAACACCCTTGAAAATTTTAAATTATAATTAGATGAAAGAAGCATTAACCGTTCTAAACCACGTCAGGTTAAACTTTTCACCAGCAGGATTATTTGCTTTAAATGTTGTCATTTCTTTTATTATGTTTGGCGTAGCGCTCGATATTAAAGCAACTCATTTCAAACAACTTGCCATGCACCCAAAGTCAGTAATTGTTGGCGTTCTTTCGCAATTTATTTTGCTGCCGGCGGTTACTTTTTTATTTATTATTGTACTTAATCCAACCCCAACTGTAGCTTTAGGCATGTTACTAATTGCCGCCTGCCCCGGCGGAAATATCTCAAATTTCATGAGCGCCATGGCAAAAGGAAACCTTGCTCTTTCGGTAAGTTTAACTGCCATTGCTACCCTTTCTGCAACCTTTATGACCCCCATAAACTTTGCATTGTGGGGAGAGCTTTTTATTCGTTTTTATAATTCTGGCGGAGCCAATAATTTTTTAGTTCCTATAAAAATTGATTTCTATCAGATGGTTCAAACTGTAATTATTCTGCTTGGGATTCCGGTGGTTTCAGGGATTTTAATTGCTCAGTATTTTCCACGCATTACCGCAAAAATAAAAAAACCCATCAGGCAACTGTCCATCGTAATATTTATCGGTTTTGTAATTGTACTATTAAGCGCCAACTTCGATAACTTTAAGAAGTTTGTTCATCTGGTATTTATAATTGTTCTGATACATAATGCACTCGCATTATTAACCGGCTATGCAATAAGTACTTTATTTCATTTGCCGTCAATCGATCGTAAATCGGTAACCATAGAAACAGGAATTCAAAACTCAGGACTGGCACTGGTTTTAATGTTTAACCCAAAAATATTTCCTCCCGAACTTGAATTGGGAGGCATGACAATTATTGCTGCATGGTGGGGGGTTTGGCACATAATCAGCGGGTTAACCATCGCGTCGATTTGGGCACGAAAAAAACTCCCCGAAACCTCTTATTAAAAAGAGTTTAACTGTTATCTAATTTCTATAAAAACAAAACTAAATAAAACAATTTTGAATTAAACATTTTTATTTTTATGAAATACGAAAAGTGGTCGTTGGGTTATTGGTGTTTGAAGCAATACATCCGATTTATTGACTGGATTATTCATCATAAAACGATTCTTATAGGAGAAGAGAACATCCCAAAAAACAAGCCCATTCTTTTTGCCCCCAATCACCAAAATGCGTTGAGCGATCCCATGGCAATTCTGCTACATACAAGATTTCAACCGGTTTGGCTGGCTCGTGCCGATATTTTTAAAAATAGAATAATTTCGCTCATTCTTCGCTTTCTGAAAATTATGCCGGTTTACCGCATGCGCGACGGGAAAGACCAGCTTTCGAAGAACGATAAAACTTTTACAGATTCGATAAAAGTTCTGGAAAACAATTTTGCGCTGGCCCTGTTCCCCGAGGCTGCCCACTCAGGAAAACGCCAGATGTTACTCCATAAAAAAGCGGTGCCGCGCATTGTTTTTATGGCTGAAGAAAAGGCGAAAAATAATCTCGACATTCATATTGTTCCAACCGGAATTTATTACAGTAGTTATTGGAAATTTAACCGCACGGTTATCGTAAATTTTGGAAATCCAATTTTGGTGAACGATTTTCTGGAAGAATATCAAGCCAATCCTGCCTCGGCAACAATATCATTGCGCGAAGCCATTTTTAGCGCTATTGAGCCATTGACCATCAATATAAAAAGCAAAAAATTTTACGACGAATTTGAATTAATCCGTGAAATTTACGGCAAACGCTTTTTAAAAAGGCAAAGAAAAAAAGAAACATTACTAAACCGCTTTAAAACCGACCAGAAACTTACTCAAAGGCTTGATGAATTGGGAATTGAACAGCTTGGTGAAATAGAGAATATTTTGGCAGAGGTAAAAAGCTACCATACACTTGTGCGCAAAAACGGTTTGCGAAACTGGCTGGTTGAAAACCCGAAAAATAATTTTTTAAAAATTGGAGCAAACAAACTGGGTTTAACCTTAAGCTTACCTATTTTCTTGTATGGGTTTCTGTTTAATGTTATTCCGTTTTTTGCAATCGATATAGTGGTACGAAAAAAAGTAAAAGACAAATCTTTTTACAGTACATTTTTTCTCGGTCTGGGCATGTTACTTTTCCCTCTGGTTTATTTGCTCCAACTTTGGGCAGTATCGTCGTTTTTGCACTCATTCTGGATAAAACTATTATTTCTGTTCTCCTTGCCCATTGCCGGCAAAATTGCTTTCCGCTGGTACATTCTTTTACTTAAAACCATTGGTCGTGGCCGTTTGTTTTTAATACAGACATTCAACAAAACAGCCTGGACTAAGCTACAGAACCAAAAGGAGCAACTTTTCGAAAAACTGGACAAAATTTTAAGCTAAAACACCATGGCCGACAAACTAAAAGACACACTGTTCCCGCGCCACAAAGTGGAGCTTTTTGGAACTGTTTTAAAAGAAGTTTATCCCAAATTTAAAACCCAAAAGTTTGTGGATAAAGTTTGCGACGACAAATGGGCCGACCGTGAACTTAAGGAAAAAATGCGGCATACCACCTTGTGCTTACACCAGTTTCTGCCAACCAATTTTAAGGAAGCGGTTGAAATACTAATTGCCATCGTACCAAAGGTTTCCGGTTTCGAAGCCATTGTTTTGCCCGATTACGTTGAGGTTTTCGGGCAGGAACACTGGGACATTGCACTACCAGCTTTAGGAGAACTCACCAAATGTGGCAGCTCCGAATTTGGCATACGCCCATTTCTGAATACCAATTTGAAAGGGGCCATGAAATACATGAACCGTTGGGCCGACGATGAAAATTTCAGGGTACGACGATTTGCCAGCGAAGGATGCCGACCACGCCTGCCGTGGGCCTTGGGAGTTCCGGAATTAAAAAAAGACCCAAACCTGATTTTGCCTATCCTTGAAAAATTAAAAAACGATCCCGAAGAGTTTGTACGTAAAAGTGTAGCCAACAACCTTAACGACATTTCTAAAGACCACCCCTCTTTGGTTCTCGACATTTGTGATCGCTGGCAGGGAAACACTAAAAATACCGACTGGATTATTAAACATGGCTGCCGCACCCTTTTAAAACAAGGAAACAAACGCGCCATGTTACTGTTTGGCTTTGCAAATACCGAATTAATGAAAGTTGAAAAGCTACAATTCTCGAATAAAGCACCCAAAATTGGTGAGGATATAACGTTCAGCTTCATCCTGAACCTCGACATTCAGCAAAAACAAAAAGTACGGATTGAATACATCGTTCATTATATAAAAGCCAACGGAAAACCATCGCCAAAAGTCTTTCAGCTAAAAGAGGCGGAGATGATTGCCGGAAATCATTCCATCACTAAAAAACACTCATTTAAAAATATGAGCACGCGAAAACATTATCCGGGAGAACACAAGTTTGTGGTGGTTATAAACGGCGATGCCAAAGCAGAAGCCAGCCTGATTCTTAAAGCTTAATATTCAGAAAAGTTAGACCACCAGAAGCAATCACTTATGTAGAAGATAAGCTATTTGACTAGGGGAATTTTATTGGCACAAAAAGAAAAAAACAGTCCCAATTAAGGATCCAAATCAATGAGCACGAGAAAGACTCACTCATAAGCGACATATTCTTATCATGCGAGTACCAGCTTATACCTTATAAAACAGAATCAACCAATTGTTTAGGACTGCTTTGATATTTTCTTAATTCTTTCGCGTACAATCATCCACAGCGGAATAGAAATAATAAAGAAAAATACCCCATAAAGTGGAGTAATCATGCTTACCTTTAATCCTCCGGCAATAAGTGCTGGAGAAATATCGCCTGCCGCTTGAATAGCACCAAAGGCCTGAAACATACCTATCGCCTGCCCTAGCAACCCAATTATAAAAGCCAGGCTGCCAAACATGATAATGTAGTTAACTCCAACACCGTTTACTTGCTTTTTAAAAAAAACTTTTAGGTAGCTGCGTACAGTAACAAACAACATTGCAAATCCTAGAAATGTAATAGCAGTCATAAACAGACTACCTCCCATGTAAAACAATTCGATAAGTTTCATTTTTTCCGGTTTTTAAATTAATTCCTGTACAAGTTTACCACAAAACCCACTGGCGAACACCATTTAATCGTTAAACAGCACAAAACAGCATCGGAACAACACTTTTCAAACATTATGCATAAAATCTTTCTTTTTTGCTGTTTGGTTTAAAAACCAGGTTGTTCATCGACAAATATTGTATATCACTGAAAAAGGTAGCATCTTTAGTAGAGTGAATACATCAAAAATAAATATCAGAAGAATAGTACTCCACACCATATTTTGGGTGCTGGCATATTGCTTTTTCATTGTATTCTACGGCAGAGCAAACCGCGACTATAACATAACCATCGTATTTGCATCAATGCTTTTCCCTCTTTCAATTGCAACAACCTATTTTATAAATTACTTTCTGTTTCCACGCTTCCTTCTCACCAAAAAATACGGAAGTTTTACACTATTCTCCTTTTACACCCTGGTTATTTCCATATGGCTCGAACTTTTAATATCTCTTTCCATCTTTATTTTCATTAGCAACTACGAAATCTACAAAATGGACCCCTCATCGTTCGACGCGGTGTTTCTATTCGTTGGTTTGTACTTTATTATACTCGTGGCAACGGCTTTAAAGCTCGTCCGAAATTCATTCAAAATCCAACGAAAAAATGCAGAATTAAACCAAAAGAAGATAGAAGCAGAACTAAAACTAAAAGAAGCCGAACTAAAACTGTTAAAAGCCCAAATCCACCCCCATTTTCTGTTTAATACATTGAACAACTTGTATGGGCTGGCGCTGGAAAAGTCGGATAATGCGCCCGACTTGGTGTTGCGTTTATCCGCCATCCTCGATTATATTCTTTACCGCTGTAACGAACAAAGTGTGCTGCTTTCCGACGAAATCAGCAACCTGACAAATTACATCGAGATTGAGAAAATCAGGTATTCAAAAAAATTGGGTATGAAAGTCAATTTTCCGGGTGAAACAAAAAAATTGAGGATTGCACCACTTATTATTCTTCCGTTTATTGAAAATGCATTTAAACACGGAGTTAGCAGCTTCCCCGGGATTGCGTTTATAACAACCTCCATAAAAGTGCATAGCAATACCTTGGTTTTCGCCATCGAAAACACGAAAAACCCGCTTAAAACAAACGGAGAAAACCATACGAAAGGAATTGGCTTACAAAATGTCCGAAAACGGCTGAACCTGATTTATCCTGAAAAATACATTTTAAAAATTGACGACAAGCAGGATACTTTTTCTGTAAATTTAACTTTAGAATTAAAAGAATAAAAATGTACCGCTGCATAATTATAGACGACGAACCCATTGCTATCCGGGTAATACGCAATCATATTTCGGCTTTTCCCAATTTCGAGGTTGTTGCCGAATGCACCAATGCGCTCGAGGCTATGCCGGTTTTGCTGAAAGAAAAAATCGACCTCATATTCTGCGACATTCAAATGCCCCAAATTACCGGAATAGACTTTGTACGTTCGCTCTCGAACCCACCAAAGGTTATTTTTACAACGGCTTACCGCGATTATGCCGTTGATGCATTCGAATTAAATGGAATCGACTATTTGTTAAAACCCATTTCGTTTGAACGCTTTACAAAGGCCATTAATCACTTTTTAGAATCGGAAGCACATCGAACAAGCAGAACAAATCCGGAAGAAACGGAATCAAACTCCCGCGGGTTTATTTTTCTGAAAGCCGATAAAAAACATTATAAGGTTAATCTTTGCAACCTGCTTTATTTCGAAAGTTTGGGCGATTATGTAATAGCCTTTACTACCCACAATAAAATTATTACCAAGGAGCGACTTAGCTATTTAGCTCAAACCCTTCCTCAAAAACAATTTATTCAAATCCATCGCAGCTACATTGTTTCCATTAACAAAATAGAATCGGTAGGTCCGGGTTTTGTCGAAATCAATAAAAAAAAGCTTCCGGTGGGTCGATATTATAAACCCGCGTTGAACGATTTGATGGAAAATGGTTAAACCTTTACTTTTCTGAAACGTTTTTTTTACTTTTAAAGTGAAATGAAACAGACATGACAAAATTTTTGACACAAACCACGAATTTTATAGCGGTGTGCGCTACTGCTTATACCTCTCCGAACAAAAAATTAGCGCCCGGTTTAAAGGACGATTGATACATGACCCGTACAATTATAAAGCAGAATTTAAGCTAATGTCATAAACTAATTGGCATTATTCCGTGGAATACATACAGATTGAATACAATGAAACGAGCATGAGAAATATTCACACATTGGCGATTTATTAAAATCATGCGAGTTCCATCTTATACCATAGAAAACAAACATTTTTAATAAGATGAAAGACAACAACAAATACATCATCCGTGAAGGATGGATTTCGATAATTGCCAATATTATTCTTTTTATATTAAAATACTGGGCCGGAATAGTAACAGGCTCAATCGCTTTAATTGCTGATGCCTGGCACACCCTTACCGACTCAGTGTCGTCGGTAATCGTATTAATCGGCGGCAAAATTTCGCGCAAACCTGCCGACAACGATCACCCCTTTGGTCATGGCCGTGCCGAACACATTGCAGCCATGATTATTGGTGTACTTTTGGCCATAGTTGCTTTCGATTTTGTTATTAGCTCGGTTGAAAAATTTGGCACCAAAGAACAAACCTCCTTTGGCACCATTGCCTGGGCAGTAACCATACTATCAATTATTGCCAAAGAAGGGCTTGCCCAATATGCCTTCTGGGCGGCAAAAAAAACAAACTCCTCCATTTTAAAAGCCGACGCCTGGCACCACCGCTCCGATTCTCTTTCGTCGATTGTTATATTGGTTGGTATTGCTGTAGGTAAGTATTTCTGGTGGACCGATGCTGTTCTGGGTTTTATTGTTGCGATTATGATTGGCTGGACAAGCTATGAAATTCTCTCAAAAGAATTTAAATCGTTACTTGGCGAAAGCCCTTCTGACGAAATTTTACAGGCAATCACAGAAAAAGCACAAACGTGTTGCAAAATACCACTTTACCTGCACCATATTCATTTGCATGTTTACGGACAGCATACCGAAATGAGCTGCCACATAAAACTCCCCCCAGACATGTCGCTGGAAGAGGCTCATGAAATATGTACAAAAATCGAAAAAACAATAAAAAATGAATTCGGCTATATTTCAACCATACACCCAGAGCCGGTAAACTCTGAAGCCCAGTAGAGGCAATACCCTTTATGTCTTTACTATTTGAATAACTTTAAAAATATCTCAGGAACCTCTGTTTCGAATTCCATTTTTTTGCCATTAGTTGGATGTATAAACGACAGTTTCTGAGCATGAAGTCCCAGTCGGCGCAACGGACTTCCAGCAGCCCCATACTTTCTGTCGCCAACAACACTGTGCCCAATATCCTGCATGTGTACCCTAATTTGGTTTTTACGCCCGGTTTCCAGATTCACCTTCAATAAAGAGTAATTTCTATTCTGTTTAAACACCTTATAATTTGTTATGGCCTTTTTCCCCTTTTTAGGATCCTGGGTCGAATGCACAACAAAGGTTTTTCCTTCCACCAGATACGAAGTAATTACCCCTTCCTTTTTATCCACCTTTCCTTCAACCAAAGCAATGTAAGTTCTATCGACAACTGTTGCTGTCCATGATTCCTGAAGATGCAATTTCACCTCCTCACTTTTTGCAAACAACAATAATCCTGACGTTTCACGATCGAGACGATGAACAACAAATATTTTATTATCAGGATCCTGCTGTTTTACATGGTCGCTCAACAAGCTGTATGCTGTGGCACGTTTTTCCTTATCGGTAGCAATGGTAAGAAGTCCTGCTTCTTTATCGATAACAACTAAATCATCATCTTCATATACAATGGAGAAGTTACGCACTTTTTTTTCCGGCAAAACACTCTCTTTGCTAATTTGAACTTTCTGGCCCACAACCAGCGGATGGTTATATTGAGATATCGCTTCTCCATCAACCAAGACCTTCTTTTTACTTAAAAGAATCTTAATTTTACTTCGGCTTTTCCCCGGCATTTGCGCCATTAGAAACTCCATTAGCGGGGCATTTTCTGTAACCTGAAAAACAGCACCTCTTATATTCTCATTTGCCTTTTTATAAGGCTTTTTAAATTTTCTGTCCATAAAATTAAACCCATGTTTATGTTTGCAAAAGTACAGTATTAATTATTGCATTATAGTAGATATTCGATAATTTAAAATTTGAACTTAACAAAAATGAATAGTAATTTAGTACTGAACTGAAGCTATCAACTGGTAGCACAATTTCCAACTAAAAATAGTATCATGAAAAATCTACTGTTAATCATCTTGGTGTTCTCTCTGTTTTCCTGCAATCAAACTCATAAAAAAAATAATAATCCAGAGAAATCGACTAAAACTGCAAGTTACAAGCTTGAGCTGCTTTGGGAATCGGATACAACGGTAAGAACTCCAGAATCGGTTTTACTCGACCGAAAACGCGATGTTCTTTATGTTTCTTGCATAAACGAAAATCCATGGGAAAAAGATGGCAACGGCTACATTACCCAAATGGACAAGAAGGGAAAAATTACTGATTTGGAATGGATTACAGGCCTGGATGGTCCGAAAGGAATGGGAATAAATGGCAATTCGCTGTTTATTGCTGACATAAACTCCGTGGTAGAAGCTAATATTGAAACGGGAGAAATAATCAACAAATTTGAATTGGAAGGCAAGCCCGACTTGAACGACATTACCGTTGCCGACGATGGAACTGTTTTTGTTTCCGGCTCAGGAACAAACACCATTTACGAATTAACAGATGGCAACCTGGAGCCCATTTTTGAAGGGAAAGCAGACGAACGCTTTAACGGATTGTTGTGGGAGAAAGAAAGAATGCTGTTACTTACAAGCAACAGCAGCATATTTTACCAAATTCCATGGGAAACAATGGAAGCAACAACTATTGCTGAAAACATGGGACATGGCGATGCTATTGCTCCGGTTGGCGACGGCGGCTACATTACAACAAATTGGAAAGGCGCTGTAAATTATGTTTCGCCGGAAGGAAATGTTTCCGAACTTTTAAACACACTTGACAAGGAAGAAAATGCCGCCGATTGCGACTTCTGTATTGAAAACCAGACTCTTTATCTGCCAACATTTTTTAAAAATAGGGTAAAGGCATACAGGCTGGTTAAAGAATAAGTTATTGCAACTTTTTTCTATCTTTGCCGCCATTAGTAACCACGTGTTCTTGATAACCACGTTAAAAACAAGAGTATGAAAAACAAAGTTTCGGTATTGTTTATGCTGACAGGTATCCTATTCGCAGCCTGTCTTCTCCTTTCAAACATCCTTGCATCAAAAATTATGATGATTGGCCCCTGGTCTGCTCCGGCGGGCGTGCTTATTTTTCCAATTGCCTACATCATTAACGATGTACTTGTAGAAGTATGGGGCTACCAAAAAACCCGCTTAATTATATGGGCCGGATTTGGAGTAAATGTTCTGGCCGTGGTATTCTTCACTCTGGCAATTTCGGTAACTGCTGCACCTTTTTGGCAAAACCAGGATGCCTTTGCCACGGTTTTAGGAAGCACACCTCGAATTGTAGCAGCAAGTATGCTGGCCTACCTTTTAGGCTCCTTCTTAAATGCCTATATTATGAGCAAATTTAAGATTCTTACCAAAGGAAAAGGATTCTCCTTACGCGCTATTGTTTCTACACTCGTTGGCGAAGGTGCCGATTCAATGATTTTTATTTCTATCGCTTTTGCCGGAATATTCCCTGTAAAAGTAATTTTAGGAATGATTTTAACCCAGGCACTGATTAAAACAGTGTACGAAATTGCTATTCTTCCCCTTACCATTTGGGTAGTTAGCAAAGTCAAAAAAATTGAAGGAATTGATACCTTCGATTATTCGGTTTCTTACAATCCATTCCGTTTAAAACAATTCGAAAATGCAAAATAATAAAGCACTGGTTGTTTTTTCTGGTGGGCAAGATTCATCAACCTGTCTTTTCTGGGCAAAAGAAAAATTTGATGAAGTGCTTGCCATTGCTTTTAACTATGGACAGCGGCATTCGGTAGAATTAGATGCAGCTAAAAGTATTGCAGAAATGGCAAAAGTTCATCTCGAAATTTTTAACATGGATTTAGTTTCGCAATTAACGTCAAATGCGCTAACCTCATCAGGAATTGAAGTTGAAAAAAAGAAGCCAGGCGAGCGACCGCCAAATACCTTGGTGGAAGGCCGAAATATGCTTTTCCTGACGTATGCTGCTATTTTTGCCAAAGAACATGGTATTACAAATTTAGTAACAGGAGTTGGCGAAGCCGATTTTAGCGGCTATCCCGATTGCAGAAACGATTTTATCGTCTCACTCAATCAAACCCTAAACCTGTCGATGGACTGCGAATATAAAATTCATACGCCACTAATGTGGAAGAATAAAGCCCAAATTTGGCAACTTGCCGACGAGCTAGGCGTATTTGAAATTATTAGAAACGAAACGGTTACTTGCTACAACGGCATAAAAGGAACAGGATGCGGCGAATGTCCGGCCTGCGAATTACGCAACAAAGGATTACAAAACTATTTAGCATCGAAAAAATGAGCGAACTTAAAAACCTGGGACAAGCGACCAATTATTTATTCGATTATCAACCTGAAGTGTTGGAGGCATTCGATAATAAACACCCCGAAAACGATTACTGGGTTAAATTTAACTGCCCCGAATTTACCAGTTTGTGCCCCATTACCGGACAACCCGATTTTGCCACCATTTACCTCAGTTACATCCCCCACGAGAAATTGGTTGAAAGCAAAAGCCTGAAATTATATCTGTTTAGTTTTCGCAACCATGGTGCCTTTCATGAAGATTGCATAAATAGCATAATGAAGGATTTAATAAAGCTGATGAATCCTAAATTCATTGAAGTCTGGGGGAAATTCCTGCCACGTGGTGGTCTCAGCATCGATCCGTACAGCAATTACGGAAAGCCCGGAACCAAATACGAAGATATGGCGTGGCACCGGATGCAAAATCACGATTTAAATCCGGAGAAGATTGACAATAGGTAAGAAATAACCTGTGTCCGATTAACCATATTTTCCCAAAGATTTTATGTCGAAATTAGATTAATAGTGAGGAAGAACTACTTTTAAAAAATTTTAAAATGTCATTTTATTCTTGAAAACAAATCGGTAGTTTTAGAACCTCAATTAATTAATACGAGTTATGCTAAAAATGACAAACCGATTAAAGCTCGCTGTAATTTTAATTTCTACAATGATGTTACAGATAGCATGTTCAAAACAAGCACCCACCGATCTAACAAAAACCAGTTTTATTCCGAAACCGGTTTCGGTAACTGCCACAGGCAAAGCATTTATAATCGACAAATCGACAACCATTGTTGTTGCTGAAGGCCTTGAGCAGACCGGACAATATCTGGCAAACGAAATTGAAAAAATTTCAGGCTTAAAACCTGCAATGAAGACTTCGGAAACCACACCCCGAAAAGGTATTTATTTGGCATTAAACGACAATGACCCAGAGCTCGGCTCCGAAGGATACAATTTATCCATCGGCAGCAAGTTGCTCAGCATTTCTGCCAATAAAACTGCAGGTTGTTTCAACGGCATCCAAACGTTGTTACAAACGATTCCTGTTAAAACAACCATGCCTCTTATTATTGCAAGCGGACAAATTCGCGATTATCCGGTTTATGCCTATCGAGGTGCAATGCTCGATGTGGCACGGCACTTTTTCGAGGTTGATGAGGTAAAACGTTTTATTGATTATCTGGCTGCATACAAAATGAACGTACTGCACCTTCACCTTTCGGATGATCAAGGTTGGAGAATTGAAATAAAATCGTGGCCAAAACTTACCGAAATTGGAGGAAGCACCGAAGTTGGCGGTGGCAAAGGAGGCTTTTTTACACAAGAGCAATACACCGATATTGTTAATTATGCCCAGCAACGTAACATTACCATTGTGCCCGAAATTGACATGCCCGGACATACCAACGCTGCGCTGGCTTCGTATGCCGAACTAAACTGCAACGGCAAAGCAACCGAATTATATACCGGCACCGAAGTGGGTTTCAGCACACTTTGCACCGATAAAGAACTTACCTACCAATTCATCGACGATGTTATTCGCGAACTGGCAGGATTAACTCCCGGCCCCTACATTCATATTGGCGGCGACGAATCGCATGTTACAGCAATTGAGGATTACATTCCGTTTATAAACCGTGTTCAGGAGATAGTGGTTAAGCACGGTAAAAAAGTACTTGGCTGGGACGAAATTGCCAATGCCACTCCGGTAAAAGGAGCTACCGTGCAATTCTGGGCCGACCTGGAAAATACCAACAAAGGCCTTGAAAAGGGTGCCAACGTTTTAATTTCACCGGCGAAAAAGGCATACCTGGACATGCAGTACGATTCATCTTCAATTTACGGTTTGCATTGGGCAGCTTATATTGAGGTTGACCAGGGATACAATTGGGATCCTTTAGATCAGGTGCCAGGAATAACAAAAGAAAGGATTCTGGGTATTGAGGCTCCGCTGTGGTCGGAAACCGTTTCTAATCTGGACGAAGCCGAATATTTGGTTTTCCCCAGATTAACCGGATACAGCGAGATTGGCTGGACGGCCAAAGAAGCCAGAAACTGGGACAATTATAAAATTCGATTGGCAAAACACGGCAAACGTTTCGAAGCCATGGGCATTGATTTTTACCGCTCGAAGAGAGTTCCCTGGGAGGAATAAATACCCGGTATTTTATATAAATAGAAAGAGCGCAAAGGGGTTAAATACTTTGCGCTCTTTCTATTTCTTGTTAGTGTCTGCCAAACAAAATATTCCATCACTCACTCCTTACAAAATCCGTTCTGAAACAAACCAGCAACCACAGCTTCTATTTTTTATTTCTTAAAGCTCACCTTAGCAATCTTTCCATCAGCGCCTGCTACAAAACCTTCCAATTTTCCAGGCACTGCCCGAAACGTATAAAAACCTGTTTCGCTTATAAATTGCCAATTCATACCATTATCAAAAGAAATATCGCAGCCGGTTTTTCCAATGGCAAAGGAAAAGGAGTTTTCTTCATCAGAAACTTGTTGTACACACGAGCGATATTCTTTGGGCATGGCAACCGATGGCAACCATGTTTTTCCCCCATCGTAGGTGTAGGCAGCAATATTTGTATTTAATTCGGGCTGGTCGTAAATTCCACCAACTAGCATCCCAATATTATCGTTTTTGAAGTCGACTGAGAAAATACCGGAAGATGCCAATCCCCGAATCACCGGTGTTTTTGTCACCTGCCACGAACGACCAAAATCATCAGAATAAAATACACGCGCCGCCTTTCCGCCACTGGCAATCCAGGCTTTCCCCCCTGCTAAAAATTCGATACAAGTATTCGATGCTGCGAAGTTAGCTTCTCCATCTTCAACTGATGGAAGGTTTTCTATTCGCTCCCAGGTTTCACCACCGTCTTTTGTATTTAAAACAAAAAATCTACCATCAACCGGGTCGCTAACGGCAAGACCATTCAACTCATCGGCAAATTTTACTGAATTAAAGAACAAGCCCTTTGTTGTATCCTGAAAAACCACTTGCCATGTATTTCCTCCGTCTTCGGTTTTATACCCAAATTCGGGGCCGGCAACACCAAAAACCACCGCTCGTTTTTCGTCCCAGGCATGTATACTTCTGAAGTCGTTTCCGTCGGCTCCGGAAACAGTATTTACCTTCCAGCTTTCGCCTCCGTTAACAGAAAGCAACACCGAAGCCCCGGAGCCACTCGCCCAAATTACATCTTCGTTAACTACATAAAGTCCGCGTAAACTAGCATCGGTGTTGGTTTCAAATTCAACAAAACTTACATCGGGCTTGGGTTGCCTGGAAATTTGACAGGAAAATAAAAGGAACAGCAAAGCCGTTTTTAGAATAATTTTCATAACTGCTAAAATAGAAACAATACAGTATTAACCCTACCTGGAAGTTGTTCTTTTGCATAATTCGCTTACGAAATTTAACCCAAAATATGCATCTGAAAATCTCTTCGGAAATCAAACTTCTGTCCTTATTTTCAGAAAATTTAACAAAAAACATCTTCTTTCAGCCGCAATTCGTTCCCATAAATTCCTGAAAAAAAGTTAGTTTTGGTTTCTTATCTGAAAAACAAAAAATAGTATTATACCTAAAAACTAATAAAATGTCTAAAGCAAGCGACTTTTTAAAGTCCCACAAAATGACTGCCGATGATGTAAGCATCAAAGAACTGGTCAACACTTTTTTATCAGAAATGGACAAGGGTTTAGCAGGAAAAGCAAGCTCGCTTTTAATGCTTCCAACCTACATTGAAGCCGATGGCGAGGTAAAAGCCAACAGACCTGTTATTGCCATCGATGCCGGTGGTACAAATTTCCGTGCTGCAAAAGTTTTTTTCGACAATAACCTGAAGTTGGTTACCGAAAACATTCAAAAGGCTAAAATGCCGGGCGTAGAAACAGAACTTTCAAAAGAAGAATTCTTTAACACTTTTGCCTCTTATTTAAAAGATTACAAAACGGTTTCTGAAAAAATAGGTTTTTGTTTTTCGTATCCGGCAGAAATATTTCCGAACAAAGACGGAAAACTATTGGAATGGAGCAAAGAAGTAAAAGCACCCGAAGTAATTGGGCACATGATTGGCGAGCAACTTTTGGCAGCCATGGGAACGCCCGAGAAACAGCTGGTTTTAATGAACGATACTGTTTCGACACTTTTGGCCGGAAAGGCTGCACGCGCAGTAAAAACATACAGTACTTACATTGGTTTTATTTTAGGAACCGGGACTAACACCAGTTACATTGAAGCCAACAAAAACATTACAAAAACCGAAGGCCTCAACATGGAAGGCAACCAAATTATCAACATCGAATCGGGAGCATTTAGCCTGGCTCCGCGCACCGACATCGACATTGCCTTCGATAATACTACCGAAAATCCGGGACGCTATACTTTCGAAAAAATGTTTTCGGGCGGATACTTTGGCGGACTTTGCACAACAGCGTTAAAAACAGCGGCTGCAGAAGGCGTATTTGCCGACGCTCCGGTGTTCGAAAACCTGGAAGAACTAACTTCGGAACAAGTAAACAAATATGTTCAAGGAATTGACAATGCCAAAAGTGTTTTACCCGAAGTTTTTGCAGACGAATCGGATAAATTACTTGCTGCCGAAATTATTGATGGACTAATTGAACGCGCCGCAAAACTGGTGGCTGCCAACCTTGCCTCTGTTATTATTAAAACGGGCAAAGCAAAATCGGCTGATAAACCTGTACTGATGACTATTGAAGGAACAACATTCTACAAACTGCACAATTTCCAAAAGATGTTTGAAGCATACCTGAAAAAATTTCTTTCAGGCGAGAATCAACGGTACTACGAAATTGTAGAAGTAGAAAACTCGAGCTTGCTTGGTGCTGCTATTGCTGCTATAGTTAATTAGGATTAACCCGTTATAATCCCCATTACATGTCCAAATGATTGATATATTAACCTGAGTTTTAAAAAATATAATCGTTAGAATTATAACAGAAAACTCAGGTTATTATTTGAAATGAAGTTCTGCCCTGGTCATAATGCCGTAGACGGAAAAATAATCAATATACATACGGCATTTATTGGCCAATCTGGTATAACTCAATAGTATTTACTACCCTTATCTTTTCTCTCTAACAGTAGCTATATAATACTTCGAACCATTATCTTTTAAATCGTTTATGACCGGCTGCAGCAATGAGGGAAAATTCTCTGCCGTTACCCGTTTCCATTCTTCCGAGCCAACAATAACATCGTAGTCACTTAAATCGAGTTTGCCGAGGTCCTTTTTATTAATGACCAAATAATGCCCCGGTGATTTAGGCAATTGAAAAACAGTATCCATGCCAATCACGTTAATTGTATTATTGCTCTGCACGCGTATATTTGCTGCCGTTCTGATATTACCATATACAAACACCTGCTCCTCGCGAGTTAAACCCTTTTCTAATAATTTCTCTGAAATTTGTTTCCCTACATTGGGCATCAGAAATGGAAATAACAATACAAAAACATTAAAATAAAGCAGAGTAATCGAATTGGAAATAATAATTTCGTTGGGTACATTATTAAAAATACCTTTAAAATATGCAGCAATAATAAGAACTGCTACACAAATTCCAATTATCAAAACTGCATCGCGGGCAATAAATAAAGCATAAGTACACGATAACCCAATAACAAGGATATTGAGTACAAGAAAAACACGAAGTATTGATTTCTTATAAGAAGTTTTTGTTTGAGAGAAAACATAAGCTAAAAACAGAGAAACCAATGGAATTACAGGCAGCAAATAGCGATCGTAAAATCTGAAAACGGCTGCCGACATTAATATAACGAGGACGACCCATGAAAATACAAAACCAAAAATTGCTTTTTCAGAATTATCTTTTTTTGCCAGATAGCATTTTACTGTGCGTATTTTTGAAACCAAAATAAACACCCAGGGAATTAAAAAGGCCAGAAGAGTTACCAGCGCCAATCCTCCATTATGTACTATCTGCATTATTTTTGAAGACACCCGCATTCCCACCTGATCGTCGAAAAACGAAGTCCAATAGGATGCCCCATGTTTCGCATACATAATAAGAAACCAACTTGCTGCAACAAAAACTGATATAATTATTGGGAAAGGACGAACAAGTTGCCTTATTTTTACTTTTTTCCAAGGATTAAAAAGCAAAAACAAGATGCTAATCCCGGCAAAGGCAGCTGCCGGAAGTCCTTTTGTTTCGAAAGCCAAAGCCGCCCCAAGGTAGGCCATCCATGAATACAATAATCTAGGTTTGTCGGCGCGCAAAAGCTCTAAAAAACCCCAGGCACTTACCGTTAAAAAAAGAGTTAACAGAATATCAGGAATCGACCGACTGGCACTCATAAGCACCAGCGGATTGGCGGCAGTTATAAAGGCTGCCATTGTTGCAATATTTTTACTTCCCGATAGCGACTTGCTCATAAAATAAGTAAGCACTACCAGTGCCGCTCCTGCCAACCAGAAAAAAATACGCGAAGAAAACGGACTTACTCCAAACATTTTATAACTGGCCATTAACACCCAATAGGTAAGAATAGGTTTTTTAAATCGTGGAGCTCCATCCGCCTGATAAGGAGTAAAGTAATCATCCTTTTCCATCATTTTAATTACCGCATCCGTATAATATTTTTCATCAGGGAAAAAGAAAAGATAATCAAGAGCCCCAGGTGCTGAATAAAGTAAAAACAACAGGGGAATTACCAGAAAAGACAACTTACGTTTTAAAGTACTCACCATAACTAATATTTTAGCAGATACATGTATTTGTGCATTTTACCCCTTGCTTTTGGATAAAAATAAAGAGCGGCATTCCGCATTGAATAATGGTCGTACCGAATCGTCGTATCAGGCTCATAATCCAGGTTCTGCAACTTAACTAAGCCTTCTTCAGTGGTAAAAATCCAGTTCCCTTTCTTCGCGGCAATTGCACTAATATCATCATCATCATCAACCTGTAAAGCTTGAGGCTCACTGTAAAAAAACAATTCATATTGACCATAGTCATAGTTAAACAAGCGGGCTTCTTTATCGGCATGATTCGAAAAATACCGGGCTGCCTGAGGGGGAGCCTGAAGGCCAAACATTTCGGGGTAAATGGATGTGTTCAACATAAAAATCAACACTGAAAAGACTATAGCAGGAGGTAACAACACCTTCTCCAAATTCAATGAGGAGAATGAATAAATCAATAAAGTAACACCAATTCCTAAAACTATTAAAACATAATTAAACCATGCCAAATTGGTAAAAACAAAGAAAACCATATAGAGAATAAAAATCCAAATCAAAAAGGTAATAGCGGCTTGAACCCATACAAATGTTGCAAATCTGCGTCCTTCTGCAAGAACTACGTTATCAATCCATTTGGCTGTTAATACAGCAATTAACGGTACAATACCAAAAATATAGTTAGGCAACTGACTTTTCGAGGCATTGATAATTATAAAAAATATCCAAATCCCTGAAAGGGTGAAAAATTCGTGAGTTTTAAACTTATTTTTAAAGAGAAAACGAAACTCATAAAAAGCTGCAATAAAAAACAACAAACTCCAGGGTAAAAAGAGGTACAAAAGAGTATGTACATAAAAAACAGGATCGTTCTCCGCTTTAACATAACTTCCACTTATTCGCCCAACATTATTATCCCATATAAAAAACCGAATACCTTCCCACCCAAACTGATTCCACAATCCAATAACTGCCGGACTGACAACAACGAATGCAATTAGAATGCCCAGAAACCAACGATAATCGAATAAAAATTGGGTATCTTTTTTTAGCAAAACATGGCCAATTACAGCAAAAGCGGGAATGGCTGCTCCTACCGGCCCTTTGCAAAGCATAGCTAAACCAACAGCACCAAATCCGATTATTGAATGAATCGTTTTCTTTGTTTTTACAAATTCGGATAACTGCCACAATGCCAAAGTAATAAAAGCCTGCATCGGAGTATCGGTATGTATATCCATACTATACATCGAATAGATAAGCGAAAAAGCCATTAAAAATGAAGTAATCGAACCAATTCGTTTATTATACAAACTCTCTCCCAGTTTAAATGCCCAATAAAATCCCGCAAAAACCACCAGCAATACCGGTAATTTAAACCAGAAATTAGAAATGCCTCCAATTGAAAACCCAAGTGCTCCCAGCCAAAACAAAAGTGGAGGTTTCTGATCATAGGCATCTCCATGAATCGTTAAATTAATGTAGTTGCCATGCTGAAATATTTCTTTCGAAATGGTAGCATATTTACTCGCATCACGAGTTACATCAACCGACAATCCGGCAACATAACTTACCAGCGCTACTGCCACAATTGCGAAAAATACGATTTTACCAGGTTTAAACTCAAACATATCAATGCAATTTTAGTAATGAGAATATATCAAAATTCGACTGTTTCTGACAAAAAAACTACGAAACTACTTAGCATAAATACATGTTATACTGATATAACAGATAAGGTGCATTTTATTTTTACAAAAGTATAAAGTTACCAATACCGACACCTTTAAAAAGAAAGTAATAATACTTTTCGGTTCATTTTTAAAGATTCATTTAACTGTTTTAATTAAAAGAAGGCTATTTAAAGGAATGTTGTACCGGTTATCAAGGAGATTTTCCTGTTAATTTTATTACTCTATAAAAACGAGAAAAGAAAATGTTCTAAACGCCCTTCCCCATAATTCTATTTTCGTTGATCAGGAATAATAGCCAAGGTTCAATTAATCCTCTTCCCTCTGTTTCAACTAGTTTTTAGCAGAAATGAATACATTTTTTTTGAAGAACTACTTTTTTGCTTGCTGCAATAAAAAGTCGGGATAATGCGCGAAAAAATGAAATAATCTATGCAAAAATTTAATTATATCCTTCGGAACTTTCGGAATCGCACAATTTGTGCACCGAAAACGGTTTTAATTACCCAAATACCTCTAATTGCAGGATACTGAAGCATAGCGACTATTTTTTGTATCCCCCAAAACTCCCCTTTTCAAAAAATTGTGCCGTATATTTTTCCAGCAACTCAACCAGAAACAAAGAAAGTACCACAACATTATGAGAAGTCTGAGCCCTGCCTACAGAAATTATTTTCAAAAAAAATGTATCTATATTCTACAATTCAGCAATCCCTTTTTTAAAGAATTCCTTCAACTCGAAAAAGCAGGCAAGTAATAACAATAATCCTCACAAAAGAAATAGGTATAATGTTGTATGAATGCAGAAGAAATTATCGACACTTCAACCTATAATGAGGCCAAAGATTCGCCCTGCAATGGGGCAGTTCTATTTGGGCACCCCTATATAATACCTTGTACCTTGATCTTTTAGCTTTCGAATATATTTTTGCATAAATACAGGAAATTTTTCAACAGGAACACCTGACAACTCTACAGAGCCAGGCAACAGTGTATACCCCTCAAGATTCAGCTTATTCTTTTCCTCTTCCTTAAAAGCAATTACATGACCCGATTTTTCGGGCAAAACATATACCTTATCCATACTTACAATATGAAGTTCATTATGGCTTTGCACGCGCACTTTCGCAGGAATTCCAATATGCCCGTAAAAGAAAACCTCATCCGTTTCATTTTTTATAGCATGGTGCAAGCTTTCGGCAAGCTGACGGGCTGGCACAGGCATTAAAAATGCATACAAAAAAGTATGGACACTAAAATAAACCAACAACAACATATTGGCGATTTGAATATCTTTCGATGTTTTCCGAAAATATCCTGAAAAAAACAAAACATTAAATAATAGCGCCACCAAAACTCCAAAAATAAGAAGCGGATGATGAGAGATAAATACCCCATATAACAAGGAAATACCTACCAACAGGATATTTAGACTAATGAAAATAGCTAGAATTAATTTTCGTCCACCAGTTTTAATCTGATATATAAAATACGCCAGAACAATTGAAAGAAGGGGAATACAAGGCAAAACATAGCGGTCGTAAAACTTAAACACCGAAGCCGACATTAGCACAACCAACAAAACCCAGCTTGCAATAAAGCCAAAAATAGCTTTTTCGGAATTACCTATATCCGACAAAGTCGCCTTCAGTTGCTTTCGGCCTCCAAACAGAACAAATACCCAGGGAACAAAGAAAAGCACCAACGTGAAAATTCCGAGCGAACCATTCTTTACCACCTGCAAAACTCTTGAAGAGACTCGATCTCCTACCTGATCGGCCCAAAAACCGCCAAGAAATTCATTCCCATACTGCACATACATTATCACAAACCACGAAAGTGCCACCACAACAGAAATCAATATAGAAGGCAAATGAATTAATTTTCTTATACGTACACGCTTCCATGTATTTAGCAATAAAAACAAAATGCCAACGACTGCAAAAGCCGCCGCAGGCAGACCTTTGGTTTCAAACGCCAGAGCCGCCCCTAAATAAGCCATCCAATAATTAATTTTTAACGGATTTTTACGCACCATAATTTCCAGGAATCCCCAGGCACTAATAGTTAGAAACAACACAAGTAAAATGTCGGGAATTGTACGACTAGCACTCATAAGAACCAAGGGGTTAGCCGCAGCAACAAAAGCAGCAAGCTCTGCCACTCTCCTATTTTTCAACAGCGAATTAGTCATTAAGTAAGTTACCGCGACCAACAAAGCACCAGCCACCCAGAAAAAGAAACGCGCTCCGAATGGAGAAATGCCAAACACCTTAAAACCAGCCATTAATAGCCAATAGGTAACGATTGGTTTTTTAAAACGAGGCGTTTCTCCATCTGCTTTGTAGGGCGTTAAAAGTTCCCCCTTATCCATCATGTGAATTACAGCATCGGTATATCTCTTTTCATCGGCATGAAAAAAAATATAATCCAAGGCACTTGGTGCTGAATAAAATAAAAAGAAAATTGGAATAATTAGAAAAGCATATTTTTGCAACCGGGATAAACTCATATTTTTAGAAATCTAAACTCTGAATATACATGTCTCACAAAACTCCATATTCAGAAAAGTGCCGCAAACTTCGTAATTTTTTATCATTTAATAAAATACTACTGTAGTGCATATTTCCTCAGGGTTACCACTCCATACATAGTTGGCATCCCAAACCATACTTTTTAAGACACATAAAAACAAAACCGAGACAAAACTACTTAAATCATTGCCACACAGGCGTCAGCAGAAAAGTATGTTTAATTTCATCTTTATTAAACGAAAAAATAAGCAAACTAAATCTACAAAGGGCAAGGTGTACAACGTTCCTATTCCGGCAATAGCTATTTTTAGCAGATAAGGAAACCAATTGAAAGAAATATTATTTCGAATTAAACAAGAAGCTTTTCCTCTTGATTCCAGGGCTCAACAAAAACCAAGAGTAAAAGAGTTACAAAAACAGCTTCCCACAACTCCCATATTCTGGCTTCAGGGATAATTGTAACAAATCCAGTAAAAAGTAACATGAGAACAGTGTGTCGGTAACGTGGAAGCTGACCCCCAAACAAATCGATAAGTTTTTGAAACCAATTCACATTGCGATAAAGAACAAGTGACACAACAAAATAAAATCCAAAAACCAACACCAACCCCTGCGAAAAAATAAGCTTATTCAGTTTAACTCCACCAACTTCCAGATTATGCAGATTAGTTTCGTTTTGCAGGTTATTTTGCGAAAAGAATTCTCCCGATTCGATAGAAAAAATCCTTTGTCCCCACGAAATTTCTTCTCCAAAACCAAAAAAAGCACCAAGAATTATCAAAACATTAAGTACAATCCAATATTTATTACGCGTTTTGGCAGTTTTTATAAAACGTACAAAAAACAGCAGTGAAATGCCCAACAACACAAGAGCTGTAAGACTTTCAAAAGGCCCGTCCTCAGCAACCATCTTATGGTAAAATTCTTCTGCAAAATAAAACGACGATGCAGCCATCAAAACGCAAGCCATTATAATATATAATGTAACTTTTAAAATCCTCTCCATATTCCCAATCTCCTTATATCGTATAATTTTACGTAAACACTGCTCCTCAAAAATCGGCTGCAAAAATAAGAATATTATTCTAGTAAAAACTAGTTAATATTCCAGAAGTGTTAAGAAGTGTAAAATCGTGCATATCAATAAAAACAAACACCTACCTTAATCATTTTTTTTGGCCAGATACAAAGCCAGTAGAATGTATTTCATTTGAAATCTTATCTTTGTAATCGGTATTTAAAAGACAATACTTATTTTATAAACATCATCATCACAGAAGGCAAAGTGCTAACTGACTTCGGTCTACGGTCTTCTGGCTATTATAATAAAAAAGAAACAATGAAACTCTGGGACAAAGGGACACCTGTAAACAAAGCAATTGAAGACTTCACCGTAGGCAAAGACCGCGAACTCGATTTACACCTGGCAACCCACGACATTCTGGGCTCAATGGCACATGTTACCATGCTCGAATCGGTTGGACTAATCGCAAAAGATGAACTTCCCGTTTTACTCGATGCACTGAAAAAACTTTACGCCAAAGCAGAGGCCGGTGATTTTATTATTGAAGATGGTGTAGAAGATGTTCATTCGCAAGTAGAATTTTTACTCACCCAAACCCTGGGCGACCTGGGTAAAAAAATCCACAGCGGGCGTTCGCGTAACGATCAGGTTCTACTCGACTTAAAACTTTTTACACGCGATGCCATTAAGGAAATTGTAGAATCTACATCGCCCTTAATAGAAACTCTGATAACCCGCGCCGAAGAAACCAAAGATGTTTTAATGCCAGGTTACACCCACCTGCAAATAGCCATGCCATCGTCGTTCGGGCTTTGGTTTAGTGCATATGCCGAAAGTCTTTCTGATGATTTGGAACTACTGCAATCGGCATTTAAAATTACCAACCAAAATCCGCTTGGTTCAGCAGCCGGCTACGGATCTTCATTTCCGCTAAACCGCCAGATGACAACCGAACTTCTCGGATTTAATAATATGAATTACAATGTAGTTTATGCACAAATGGGTAGAGGAAAGGTGGAAAAAATCGTTTCATTTGCGCTGGCAAACCTGGCAGCTACATTATCAAAACTGGCCTACGATGTTTGTTTATTTATGAGCCAGAATTTTAATTTTGTGAGCCTGCCCGCAGAATTTACAACCGGTTCGAGCATTATGCCGCACAAAAAAAATCCCGACGTTTTTGAACTTACACGCGCCCGGTGCAACAAACTCCAGGGTGTTCCTGCTCAAATCGGACTTATCATCAACAATTTGCCCAGCGGCTACTTCCGCGATCTGCAATTGGTGAAAGAAATTTTTCTTCCTGCCTTTAAAGAATTGAACGACTGTCTGAGCATTGTTAGGTTAGCGGTTAAAAACATGTCGGTGAATACAAAAATTCTGGATGACGATAAATACAATTTCCTATTTAGTGTTGAAGAAGTAAACAAACTGGTTCTTCAGGGAATTCCTTTTCGCGAGGCCTACAAACAAGTTGGTGCTCAAATTGAAAAAGGAGATTTCACCCCCGAGAAAAAAGTAGAACATGTACACGAAGGCAGTATAGGAAATTTGCGTTTAAACGATATTTTAATCAAAAAAGAAAATATTGTGAAATCATTCGATTTCAACAAAATAGAAAAAGCGAAAGAAAAACTTCTTTCATAAAACACAAAAGCCATCAAGGATGTGACAAATGTCATTCTTTTTGACGGCTTTAACCTTCTATATAAGTTGTTTGAACAAAAAAAGCAAGGTTAATTGTGTGTTATTTAACACAAATTTCCCCGATTTAGATTGCCAATTTTAATCTCTTTTCTTATTTTTGGTTTCATTTCGTAAGTAAAATTTTATTTACACTTACAAATTTGCAGACAGATGGCTTCTGACAGCGCCATTTAATTGCTTATTGCGAAATCTAAAAAAAAGGAAAGACAATGCAGACAAAATTACCTGTTGCTCAGGGATTATACAGCCCTGAGAATGAGCACGATGCATGTGGGATTGGATTTGTGGCCCACATTAAAGGAAAACCTTCACACGATATAGTAAAACGGGGATTGGAAGTTCTCAGAAACATGGATCACCGTGGCGCAACGGGTGCCGACGATTCGACAGGTGATGGTGCAGGTTTGCTGATGCAAATTCCACACGAATTTATTACCGAAGTTTTAAAACTTAATGTCGGCTTAAAAGGCCAGTACGGAACCGGTTTGGTATTTCTTCCCAAGGAAGAACTCGAGGCCAACGTGTGTGTAGATATTCTAACAAAAAATATTGAAGCTGAAGGATTAACCCTACTTGGCTATCGTGATGTCCCTGTTGACGCATCAGCGCCCGGAGAAATTGCAAAAACCACAGAACCAACCATCAAGCAGGTTTTTATTAAAGCAAGTCTTGAGCCAGATGCACTGGAAAGAAAACTTTATATTGTTCGGAAATTAACCGAAAAAGAAATTCGCGATTCGAAGCTGAAACATAAAGATGCGTTCTACCAACCAAGTTTATCTGCAAAAACTATCATCTATAAAGGAATGCTTACGCCCGAGCAGTTGCGTGATTATTTCCTCGATTTCAAGCATGAAAAATTCAAGAGTGCCATTGCCTTGGTTCACTCGCGTTTTAGCACCAATACCTTCCCTACCTGGGATTTGGCACAGCCATTCCGTATTGTAGCACACAATGGCGAAATTAACACAGTAAAAGGTAACCGCTTGTGGATGCAGGCCCGCGAAGCTCTCATGAAATCGGAAGTGTTTGGCGAAGACCTGAAAAAACTACTTCCGGTAATCGAACCTGGAAAATCAGATTCAGCTTCGTTCGACAATGTGCTTGAGTTTCTGCATATGACCGGACGTTCCATTCCTCATTCATTATGTATGATGATTCCGGAATCGTTTAACCAGAAAAACCCGATCCCAGATAGCTTAAAAGCGTTTTATGAATACCATTCAACCATTATGGAACCATGGGACGGCCCTGCTTCAATGGTATTCTCAGATGGACGCTACATAGGAGGAACACTCGACAGAAACGGTTTGCGCCCTTCGCGATACGTTATTACAAAAAATAACCTTATTGTAATGGGCTCGGAAGTTGGTGTACAAACTTTCGCTCCCGAAGAGATAAAAGAAAAAGGTCGTTTACGTCCGGGTAAAATTTTATTGGTCGACACCCAACTCGGAATTATTATTCCCGACGAAGAAGTAAAAGACCAACTAAGCAAACGCAATCCTTATCAAATGTGGTTGAAAGAAAACCGCATGATAATGAATGACATAAATGTTAAACAACGCGTACCTTCATCGATTGAAAATTTTGAGACTTACTCGAAAGTATTTGGTTATTCGAAAGAAGATATGTACGAGTTGATTAAGCCCATGAGCTTAACAGGAGCAGAACCAACCAATTCGATGGGTAACGACGCACCTCCTGCTGTTTTTTCGGACAAACCCAAACGTTTTTACGACTATTTTAAACAAGTATTTGCCCAGGTTACCAATCCTCCAATCGACCCGATTCGCGAAGGTCTGGTAATGGCACTCACAAACTATATTGGTTCGCTGCATTCGAACATTCTGGATGAAAACCCGGAACACTGCAAGCTTATCAAATTTAAAGAACCAATACTGACCAACACCGACCTTGGGAAAATTAAGGATCTAAAAGACGAGATGTTCTCGCACAGAACCTTACCAATGATGTTCCCTGTAAATGGCGGAGTAGAAGGGTTCAAAGCCGCTATCGACAAGCTGCTCGAGGATTCAGTTAAAGCCGTTGAAGACAAAAAGAATTATATCATTCTTACCGATAGGAATATTTCGGAAGACATGGCACCAATTCCTTCACTCTTGGCCGTTGCTGCAGTTCACCACCACCTGATAAAGAATAAAAAACGTATGCAGGTTGGTATAATTGTAGAAACAGCAGAAGCCCGCGAAGTTAACCACTTTGCCTTACTACTGGGTTTTGGAGCAAGTGTAATAAACCCATACCTGGCTTTTGCTGCCATCGACCACATGGTAAAAGAAGGCAAAATTGATATTGAATATAAAGAAGCCCGTAAAAACTACATAAAAGGTATTGGCAAAGGTTTATTGAAAGTATTCTCGAAAATGGGAATCTCAACACTTCGAAGCTACCATGGAGCTCAAATGTTTGAAGCCATTGGTATTGGACAAGAAATAATCGACAAATACCTTACTGGAATTACATCGAAAATTGGGGGCATAGGCTTTGAAGAGATTTATAAGGAAGCTGTTATGTTCCATGAAAAAGCTTTTTCACCAGAAAATGCTCCTGAGCCTTTCCGCTTCGAAAATTCGGGAAATTACGCATGGAGGAAATATGGCGAACACCACGCATGGAATCCGGAAACAATAGGTCTGCTACAATGGGCTACCCGCACAAATGATTACGCGAAATTTAAAGAATACAGTGCTTTGGTAGACAAACAAAACCAAAAGCCTGCCTTTATCAGAAGCTGTTTCAAGTTCAAAAGGAATCCTATCTCCATTGATGAAGTAGAGCCAATTGAAGAAATCATGAAACGTTTTGTTACCGGAGCAATGTCGTATGGTTCCATTAGTAAAGAGGCACACGAAGCCCTCGCTATCACAATGAACACCATTGGCGGACGAAGCAACACCGGAGAAGGAGGCGAAGATCCTGCCCGTTTCGGAACATTAAAAAACAGTAAAATTAAGCAAATTGCATCAGGACGTTTTGGGGTTACCAACAACTACCTGACCAATGCTGAAGAACTACAGATAAAAGTTGCGCAGGGAGCAAAACCCGGTGAGGGAGGCCAGCTGCCCGGCTTTAAGGTAAATAATATTATTGCCAAAACGCGTAACTCTACTCCGGGGATAACCTTGATATCTCCACCTCCTCATCACGATATTTATTCGATTGAGGATTTAGCTCAGCTAATTTACGATCTAAAAATCACCAACCCGCGAGCTAAAGTATCGGTAAAACTGGTTTCAGAAGATGGTGTTGGAACCATTGCTGCAGGAGTATCGAAAGCATTCTCCGATGTAATTATTATTGCCGGTGCCGACGGAGGAACAGGAGCAAGCCCTGCAAGCTCTATTAAACATGCAGGAATGCCAGTGGAGCTTGGAATTGCTGAAACCCAACAAACACTGGTATTAAATAACCTGCGCGGACGGGTTAAACTCCAGGTTGACGGCCAGCTGAAAAACGGTCGAGATGTAGTAACTCTTGCCTGTTTGGGTGGTGAAGAATTTGGTTTTTCAACTTCTGCTCTTATCGTTTTAGGTTGTGTAATGATGCGTAAATGCCATATGAACACCTGCCCTGCAGGTATCGCAACACAGGACAAAGAACTGAGAAAACGTTTTATCGGTAAATCGGAATACACAATTAACTTTTTCAAGTTTATTGCTCAGGAAATTCGCGAGTATCTTGCAGAAATGGGTTTCCGCAAATTCAATGAAATTGTAGGACGCACAGATTTGCTTGAAGTAAATAAAGAGGTTACAAACTGGAAAATGAAAAATGTCGACTTTGCAAAACTACTATATGTTCCTAAAGGGGCAGAAGAAGTTGACATTCACAATACATCTCCTAATACACAAGATACAACAGGGCATATCGACCATGATTTAATCCGCGATGCAAAAAAAGCCCTGAATGGTGCCGAAAAAGTATGGATTTCGCACGATATTGTAAATGTTGACCGCACCACAGGAGCCATGCTTTCTGGCGAAATTTCAAAACGCTATGGAGAAGCCGGCCTTCCTGAAGATACGATTAACTGTACGTTCCACGGAACTGCCGGACAAAGTTTTGGAGCGTTCCTAACCAAAGGGGTTTCGTTCCGTTTGGAAGGCGACTGCAACGACTACATCGGGAAAGGACTATCGGGTGGTAAAATTGTTGTTGTTCCACCACTTGGTTCAACATTTAAACCCGAAGAAAACATCATTATCGGTAATACTTCGTTTTATGGAGCAACCAATGGTGAGGCCTATATTCGAGGGGTTGCAGGCGAGCGTTTCTGTGTAAGAAACTCTGGAGCAAAAACCGTTATTGAAGGAACCGGAGACCACTGTTGCGAGTACATGACCGGTGGCCGTGTGGTAGTCCTCGGAAAAACAGGTAGAAACTTTGCTGCAGGTATGAGCGGCGGAATTGCTTATGTTCTTGATGAGACAAGAAACTTCGATTATTATTGCAACAAAGGTCTGGTTGAACTTTCTCCGGTGGAAGACAAAGTCGACATTAAAGAGCTGCAGGAGATGATTAGCAAGCACCTGACGCATACTCAGAGTTCGATAGCAGCAAAAATTCTGACTAATTGGGAAGCCTATCTTCCAATGTTTGTGAAAGTAATTCCGTTCGAATACAAAAAAGTATTGGAAGAACAAAAATTAAAGGAATTACAGAAGAAGTTACAAATGACAGAAGATGATCCTTCTCGTCACGAGTAAAATTTGGTAACATTCATTTATTAACAGAAAAAAGTAAAACAAGATATGGGAGATCCAAGAGGATTTATGACAGTTAGCCGCACCGAAGCGGGTTACCGTCCAAAAGAAGACAGGGTTCGTGACTTCGGGGAAGTTGAACAAACCTTAAATGAAAAAGACAGAAAGCTGCAAGCTTCGCGCTGTATGGATTGCGGCATACCATTTTGCCATTGGGGCTGCCCTGTAGGAAGTAAAATTCCTGAATGGCAGGATGCCTTATACCGCGGAAACAAAGAAGAAGCATATTATATTTTACACTCTACCAATAGTTTTCCTGAAATTACAGGAAGAATTTGCCCTGCTCCCTGCGAAAAATCGTGTGTACTCGCTATTCACGAAGAAGCAGTAACCATTCGCGAAAACGAATGTGCCAACGTAGAACATGCCTTTGAGGCTGGTATCGTTAAAGCGAATCCGCCACTTACACGTACTGGTAAAAAAGTAGCAGTTATTGGTTCCGGTCCTGCCGGACTTTCGTCCGCAGACCTACTAAACAGGGCTGGTCACTTAGTTACTGTATTCGAAAAAAACGATGCAATTGGTGGTTTGTTACGCTACGGAATTCCTGATTTCAAACTCAACAAGGGCATTATCGACAGGCGCTTGTCTATTTTTGCAGAAGAAGGTATTGAATTTAAAACCAATGTAAACGTTGGCGTTGATATTAGCAAAGAAGAACTTCTGAAGCAATACGATGCGGTTGTGCTAGCCATTGGTGCCGAACAGCCTCGTAATCTGGAAGTAGAAGGCCGCGAGTTAAAAGGCGTCTATTTTGCCATGGATTTTTTGAGTCAACAAAACAAAATTGTTGCCGGACAGGAAATCGCTAACGAAGAAAGAATTTCGGCAGAAGGAAAAAATGTACTGGTAATTGGTGGTGGCGATACTGGTTCCGACTGTGTGGGAACATCTATCCGTCAAAAAGCAAAATCAGTTACTCAAATTGAAATCCTTCCAAAACCGCCTGAAAAAAGAGACTTTAACAATCCATGGCCTTACTGGCCAAATACCTTGCGTACTTCGAGCTCACACAAAGAAGGATGCGAACGCCGCTGGAGTTTAAACACCAAACGATTTATTGGGGAGAACGGAGTTTTAAAACAAGCTGAAATTGTTCAGGTAGCCTGGGATAAAGATGCAAACGGACGCTGGGTAATGAACGAAGTGGAAGGTACAAACGAAATAATTGACGTTGATTTGGTATTGTTATCGATGGGATTCACACAACCAGTACATTTGGGACTACTCGAAACTCTGGGTGTTGAATACGATGCTCGCGGAAACGTAAAAGTAAACGACAACAAACAAACAACAGAAGAAAAAATATTTGCAGCCGGCGATGCCGAAAGAGGAGCCAGCTTGGTGGTTCATGCCATACAGGCCGGTAAAATTGCCGCTGAAGGTGTTAATGATTTTTTGATGAAATAAGGAATGCCTGATTTCAGATAAAATCAAAAAAACATTGCAAATTTTCGGAAGGCACCGGCAAAAATGGATAGTTTTTCATAGCCACTCACGTTTCCTGAACAGAAAGTGAGAAGTCGGGATCTTCTTTTCGAAGGTAATATCTCGAATCAAAATAAATAAGGTTTCCGTTTTTACGGAAGCCTTTTTTTTTACCAAATCCGTACTTATTACACCGCCATTCCAAAATGAATCCAATGAGTTCATTTATCTATACCAATAACAAATCCCAATTAGCTTGAATTCTATAAAAAGGCCTTTTTCTTACTTTATAATCCCAGTTAATGTTCTTTTTGCCGACACGGGGAAAGCCTCTGCAAACAAAAAAAGGAGCCCGAAAGCTCCTTTAAATTATATTATATCTGCAAAATTATCTGTTTTTTATGTTATTCATTTCACAGTAACTATTTTGCTATTTTTTCTCTTTCAGATCAAGTTTTAGATTCAACTCATCCAACTGCGCATCAGCAACAAATGAAGGAGAGTCTATCATCACATCGCGCCCCGAATTGTTTTTTGGGAAGGCGATAACATCGCGAATGGTATCGAGGCCGGCAAATAAGGAAACCAGGCGGTCGAAACCGAAGGCAATACCAGCATGTGGAGGCGCACCGTATTTAAAGGCTTTCATCAAAAAGCCAAACTGTGCTTCGGCCTCTTCTTTCGTAAAACCAAGCAGGCTAAACATTTTTGCTTGCAGTGCCGAATCGAAAATACGAACTGAACCACCACCAATTTCAACTCCATTAATAACAAGATCGTAGGCATTTGCACGTACCTTTCCGGGGTCGGTATCCATAAGCGGAATATCTTCAATTTTTGGAGATGTAAACGGGTGATGCATGGCGTGGAAACGTTGACTCTCTTCGTCCCATTCAAGCAGTGGAAAATCGACTACCCACAATGGTTTAAAAGTACCTTTTTTGCGTAAGCCAAGTTGATTACCCATTTCTAACCGAAGCTCGCCAATGGCCTTTTGCATATTGCTTTTATCGCCACTCATTACAAGAATAAGATCCCCGGCTTTGGCACCTGTTTTCCCGGCCCAAACCTTAAGATCGTCCTGCGAATAAAATTTATCAACCGACGATTTAAAAGTACCATCCTCGTTGCACTTCACATAAACCAAACCTTTGGCACCAATTTGCGGACGTTGAACCCATTTGGTTAATCCATCAAGTTGCTTGCGGGTGTAGCCGGCACATCCTGTGGCGCAAATTGCCCCAATGTATTCTGCCGAATCGAACACCACAAAATTGTTTCCTTTTACTGTTTCTGTAATATCGTTAATACACATCTCGAAACGGATGTCTGGCTTGTCGGAACCATATTTTTCCATGGCTTCGGAATACGGCATCCATGGAAAATCTCCAACCTCAATATTTAAGGTTTCTTTAAACATGTGTTTTGTTAACCCTTCGAACATTGCCAGCACATCTTTTTGATCCACAAACGACATTTCGCAGTCAATTTGCGTAAACTCAGGCTGACGGTCGGCACGTAAATCCTCGTCGCGGAAACATTTTACAATCTGAAAATAACGGTCAAAGCCAGCTATCATCAGTAATTGTTTAAAGGTTTGTGGCGATTGTGGCAAAGCGTAAAATTGTCCTTCGTTCATGCGCGATGGAACAATAAAGTCGCGTGCCCCTTCGGGAGTCGATTTGATAAGAACTGGCGTTTCTGTTTCAATAAAATCCTGACTGTTTAAGTAGCAGCGAACAGCATGAGCCATTTTTGAACGAAGCACCAGATTCTTGCGAACAGTAGAACGTCGCAAATCCAGGTAGCGGTATTTCATTCTTATGTCGTCGCCTCCATCTGTATCGTCCTGGATGGTAAACGGAGGTATTTCCGAAGTACTAAGCACTTTAATTTCCGACAAAGCGATTTCCACCTCACCGGTTGCAATATTCTTGTTTTTACTCTGACGCTCACGAACGGTTCCTTTTGCCTGAATCACGAATTCTCTTCCTAATCCATGCAATTGTTTTGCTACCGACTTATCAGTTTCTTCATCAATCACCAGCTGTGTAATTCCATAACGGTCGCGAAGGTCGACAAACGACATGGCGCCCAAATCCCGGATGCGTTGCACCCAGCCAGCAAGGATTACCTCGGTATTTACATTGTCGATACGAAGCTCGCCACATGTATGAGTTCTGTACATGATATCTTTCTTTTAATTTGATTGCGAAAATAAGGATATTTTACCAATTTTGAGGCCTATGATAGAACCATTTAACGACGAATATTTTATGAAGAAAGCCTTTGCGGAGGCAGTTCAGGCTTTTGACGTAGGAGAAATTCCTGTGGGAGCAGTTGTCGTTTCGCAGAATAAAATTATTGCCCGCGCACACAACCTTACCGAAACGCTAAATGATGTTACCGCCCATGCCGAAATGCAGGCCATTACCGCAGCAGCAAATTTATTGGGCGGAAAATACCTGAACGATTGCACCTTATACGTTACGCTGGAACCCTGCGTAATGTGTGCCGGAGCTTTGGGCTGGTCGCAAATTGGAAAAATTGTTTTTGGGGCTTCCGATGCAAAACGAGGCTACCGTAAATTTGCAGAAAAAGCGCTTCACCCAAAAACCGAAGTTGTTAGCGGCGTGTTTGAAACCGAATGTGCGGAATTGATACAGGAATTTTTCAGGAATAAACGCTAGTTTTAAAGCACCAATAGCAATAGCTTAAAAACAAAACAATCGCCTTTCCCTGCTTAAAAAAGTCAGTTAAAATATTGAACTACTTTCCTTTTTCGCAAGCTATTTTTTATCTATACTTGACATATTAATTTCGTTGTAAAGTATACGCTGATGATGAAAGGTATTCATAACTAAATTTATAAAATGAAACGAGCGTGAGAAATATTCACACACTGGCGATTTGTTACAATCATGCGAGTTCCATCGTATACCTTAGAAAACAAAAAAATAATAAAATGAATGAAACTAAACGACTAATTTCCTTAGATGCCTTTCGTGGATTCACAATTGCAGCTATGATATTGGTAAATAACCCGGCGAGTTGGAGCTACATTTACCCTCCTTTGAAACATGCAAAATGGAACGGGCTAACTCCCACCGATTTAATCTTTCCTTTTTTTATTTTTATTGTAGGCGTTTCCATTGCACTGGCCTATACGAAACGATTAAATGCGGGCATTGCCAAAGGCCCCATGTACAAAAAAATAGTAATCCGCTCGTTTAACATATTTGCCGTAGGAATTTTTCTTTGGCTGTTTCCTAAATTTAATTTTGGGCACATTCGTATTGCCGGCGTTCTGCCCCGAATAGCCATTGTATTTCTAACGTGTGCATTCCTTTTTCTGAATTCAAAATGGAAAACACAAGCTATAATTGCAGCCATTCTGTTACTAGGCTACTGGTTGGTAATGATGTTTATTCCCACGCCCGGGCACGGAAAGATAATGCTGGAGCCGGGAGCAAACATTGCGGCATGGATAGACAGCAAATACCTGCCTGGTTACATGTGGCAAAAGACATGGGATCCTGAAGGAATTTTAAGTACCCTACCTGCCATTGCAACCGGTATTAGCGGAATGCTTGCTGGTCATTTGATTATAAGCAAAATGGAACAAGAAAGAAAAATCATCTACCTTTTCTCGCTTTCATTTTTTGCCTTTATAATTGGTTTTTTCTGGAATTATATTTTCCCGATAAACAAAAGCATCTGGACCAGCTCATTTGTATTGGTTACCTCGGGGCTGGCAGGAATGGTACTGGCAGCCAGTGTCTTTTTTGTAGATATTCTGGGACGCACTAGATTTACCAAAGTTGGAATTATTTTTGGCTCGAACGCCATTGCCGTTTATGTTTTAGCCAGTGTTTGGCGCCTCCCCTTTTATGTCTTTAAAATTGGCGGAGAGAGTTTAAACACACACTGGTTAAACCTCTTTGAAAAATTTGGATGGAGCATGGAACTTGGAAGCTTCCTTTTTGCAGCACTTTTTATCTGCTTCAACTTTATTCCGGCATGGATACTTTATAAAAAGAAAATCTTCATAAAACTCTGATTAGGTTAATCATCCATTTATTCCTCAATCTCAAACCCCACTTTCCCAAGGTCTTCCCAAAACCCCGGGTACGATTTGGTGATCACCATGGGGTCGTCCATCTTCATTTGCAATCCGGCAATTGCCATTGGCGCAAAAGCCAGTGCCATTCGGTGGTCGTGATAGGTTTTTATGGTTGGATTTTCTTCTTTTAAGGCTGAATTAAAACTCCCATCCCACGATAATTCTCCGGGCTCGGGTTCGGTTAATTCTGCCCCAAATTTGGCCAGTTCGCTTTGAAGCGCAGCAATCCGGTCGGTCTCCTTTATTTTTAACGTTTTTAATCCGGTAAAATCAAAGGAAATTTGTTTTGCCACACATAAACAAGCCATTGTTTGAGCTACATCGGGATTTTCAATAAAATCTAAAACCAATTTCCCGGGCTGAATATTTTCCTTTTTTGCAAGCAGAACACCATCCTTTTTCTGGGTGGAAACCACCCCAAACTGTTCGAACCAGGCTGCTATATTTACATCGCCCTGTAAACTATCCAACTGAAGGTTTTCCAACAATACCTCACCCGATTCGAGCAAAGCCATTATCTGATACCAGTACGATGCGCCAGACCAGTCGGCTTCACAGGTAAAATCGCGGGCAAAGTAGTTTTGTTCCGGCACAAAAATCTCATTCTCGTTCCATTGATACTGAATTCCAAATTTTGCCATTAACTCGAGCGTAAGTTTAATGTACGATTTTGAAGTAATGTTACCTTTCAGTTTCAACGTTAAACCGTTTTCAATCGTTGGAGCAATTAGCAACAACGCTGAAATATACTGGCTCGAAACACTTCCATCGAGTTCAATGGTTTGTCCTTTTAGGTGCGAACCATAGATTTTCAATGGCGGACAACCTTCATTTTTTAAATATTCAATTTTTGCCCCAAGCTGATTTAATGCATCTACCAATATTGCAATTGGTCGTTGCTGCATCCTCTCCGAGCCGGTAATCTCCCATACTCCTGCAATTTTTGCCAAAAAAGCGGTCATAAAACGCATGGCTGTTCCGGCATGGCCAATATCGAACTTCGTTCTATTCGAAAAAAGTGCCGCCTCCAAAACTTTGGTATCGTCGCTATCCGAAAGGTTTCTTATTGGATACGGACTGTAACTCAACGCGTTTATAATTAATGCCCGGTTACTAATGCTTTTCGATGCTGGAAGGTTAATGCTTCCTGAGACCGTTTTTATGTTAGCAGAAATTTGATATTTCATCCTATTTAAATCCTTTATTCGTTGTGGTTAAAGATGTAACTTCCATGAATTCTATAAATCTGCATAAGTGTTAAACTTTTATCATGGTTGTTTCATATGCCTTTTCCTCTTTGTGAATCTTTATGTCTTAAAACTTTTGTGAAACCGCTTCGTATTGTTGCGATTACACAAAAACACTAAGGCTTAACATGATTGTAAATTCATGTAGTATTCCAAAGCTTCAAAAATCAAATCCTTTTCACAATTCTGATTAATGGCAATTTCTCCAATCTTAGGCAAAAGAGTAAAGTTAATTCTACCCGATTCGTTCTTTTTATCGTGCGTCATAAATTGAAACAATCGTTCGAAATCGTTTTCTGTAATTTCAAATTTTCCGTATACTTCTAACATCCACTTGGTTAATTCCAGAAAATCACTTTTGGGGAAATTGCACATTTTTACCGAGAGAAAAAGTTCTGTAATCATTCCACAGGCGACCCCAAAACCATGAAGAATCGGACGCTTTTGTTCCATTGCAAGGCTTTCGAAAGCATGCCCAACAGTGTGACCTAAATTTAATGCTTTACGAATATTGTTTTCAGTTAAATCGTTGGAAACGAAGTATTCTTTCACATTTACAGAATGACGAATAATTTCCTGCAATAAATCGTAATTGATGTTTACAAAGTCAAAAGCTTTTAGTTCTTCCAGATGTTCTGGACTGTATATCAACCCGTGTTTAATCATTTCGGCATATCCCGAAATAAAATTTTCGCTATCTATGGTTTTCAAGAAATTGGTATTGATTAAAACGGCAATAGGCTCTTTAAAACTACCGATTTCATTTTTTAAGCCATTAAAATTAAACCCGGTTTTACCGCCAACCGATGCATCAACCTGCGAAAGTAATGTGGTTGGCACATTCAAAAAATCGATTCCGCGTTTAAAGCTTGTTGCCGCAAATCCTGCCAAATCGGTTAGCATTCCACCGCCAATATTAATCAAAAGCGATTTTCTATCGCCTCCGTTTTCCGACAAAAACTCCCAGATTTTTGCTACCGATTCGATTTTCTTATTGCTCTCGCCGGCAGGAATCACAACCTTTTGGATCTTCTTCGACTCGAAAAAATTATCGAGTTTCGACACCCAAATTTCATTCACCGTTTCTTCTGTTGCCAGAAAAACCTTCCCTGAAGGATACATATCAATAAAGGGCAGAAGTTCGGTCTCTAATGACCGGCTATAAATAATTTTAGAGTAAATTTTTGAATTTCCCATATGTAGCTGCTAAATTGCGCTAAAGTTACAATAAAATTGATAAGCGAATTTTTATAAACTGCATCCTGTAGCACTTTTAGATATTTAATAACGAAGCATGGTAATTAAGAATAATCAACAAGTGGCACGAATAAAAAAAATATTTTTTCTGGTGTGTATTGCAATAGCATTGGCTGCGCTTGCTCTATTTTTACTCGACCACACCTTCTATGCGCTCTTATGTGTCGGCGTTTTTTCGTTATGGTACATCTTCTTTAATGTGGCCAATTACCTGTACATTGAGTATTCAGATAACGGGAAAAATATATTGCTACGATATTATAAAGCGATTAGTTTTGGGAGTAAAGAATTTAGTTCCATCGAATTCCCGAAATCAATATTAAAAAAAGCTATGTTCGAGGACTCGGTATTTGGTAAATTAGCTGATCTTACTTTTATTGTTAAAACCAAACGAGGAATTGCCGAATACCCGACTATTAGTCTGGCAGCAGTTTCATTAAACGACCGAAAACGTATTCAACAATCGTTAAAAGAAATTCTTGGTAACTAAACCACAATCCCCCGATTTTTATGGATAATAGCCTGAAATACAAAATCGCACTTTCTATGCTTCCCGGAATCGGTGGTATACTTGCGCGTAATCTGGTAGCTTATATTGGCAGTATTGAAGGTATATTTTCCCAGTCGGCAAAGGCATTGATGAAAGTTCCGGGTATTGGGCAACTAAATGCACGTCAAATAAAAAACAGCAACGTTCTTCCGAATGCCGAAAAAGAAATCGAATTCATGGAGAGATATGGCATTGACGCACATTTTTACACCGATACCACCTACCCCAGACGACTACAAAACTGTGTAGATGCACCACTGCTACTTTTCACAAAGGGAAAAATGAATTTAAACAAGCAAAGGGTGATTAGCATTGTTGGCACCCGCAATGCAACCGATTATGGGAAAGGTCTTGTTGACAATTTAATAAAAGAATTTGCGGTCAGGAAATATGAAATAGTAGTAGTCAGCGGCCTTGCTTATGGAATTGACATTCAGGCACATCGATCTGCCTTGAAAAATAATATTCCAACGGTTGGCGTAATTGCTCATGGGCTTGACATCCTGTATCCTTCATTACATAAAGAAACAGCAAAAAATATGATGGAAACCGGAGGTTTAGTAACTGATTTTGTCAGCGGCACTAAAATTGATCCTTCTAATTTTATTAAACGTAACCGAATTATTGCTGGTTTGGCAGATGCGACCATTGTTGTCGAATCGGCTAAAAAAGGAGGAGCATTGGTAACGGCAGATATTGCATCATCCTACAACCGCGATGTATTTGCGTTCCCCGGGCGCTCGGGAGATACTTTTTCTAAGGGCTGCAACCAGCTAATACGTAACAATGCGGCAACACTAATTGAAGGGATCGAAGACTTGGAGTATTTTATGGGCTGGGAAAATTCATCGAAGACAGATGCTGTTCAATCGAGTTTATTTGTGGAACTAAATGCTAATGAGCAACGAATTGTAGACATACTCCGAAAGGAAGACAAACTGTTTATCGACCAAATTTCGTCAAAAATGGAGCTGCCGGGAAGCCGCATTTCAGCGATGCTGCTTAACCTGGAGTTTAAGAATGTAGTGCTTGCCCTTCCCGGAAATATGTATAAGCTGAGGTAAGAAAAATGCTCGTATTCTGATTTACAATACAATATTGCAAAGCAAAACATCAGTAAAAGTATATTTGCAAACAGAGAATATAAACGACATTTCACCGGCAAAACGATATAATCAATTGAAATTCCTACTTTTGCAGCTGAAACAGGTAAGTAATAACCTGTAAAAACAATAAGGATGAAAAATACTTTCGAAGAACTAAAGGTCGCAAAATCAATACTAAAAGCATTAGATGACATTGGCTTTGTTGAACCTACACCCATACAGCAGCGTGCCATTCCGAAAATAAATTCGGGCGTGAATATTGTAGGTGTCGCTCAAACCGGAACAGGTAAAACCGCAGCCTATCTGTTGCCCTTGCTTACAAAACTAAGAAAACCCGAAGGCAACGATCCCAGAGTTTTGATAATTGTACCAACTCGCGAACTCGCTATTCAGGTTGGACAGGATGTGGAAGAATTAACCGCCTATTCCGAGTTACGTCATGCTGCCGTTTATGGAGGAATTGGTTGGACCAAACATGCTGCACTCCTGGAACCTGGCATCGACGTATTAGTAGCAACGCCTGGTCGTTTGTGGGACTTATACCAGGTTGGGGCACTCCGCTTGAAAAAGGTGAAATACCTGGTTATAGACGAAGCCGATCGCATGCTCGACATGGGATTTATGCCCCAGCTGAACCAGTTACAGGAAATTATTCCTCCCAAACGACAGAACCTGCTATTTTCTGCTACATTCTCGGAAAGTATAGAGAAGTTGGCTGAAGAATTTCTTGACCATTACGATAAGATGGAAATTGCACCTTCGGCAACGCCAGTAGATTTAGTTACTCAAATAGCCTACAAGGTTCCAAACTACCGGACAAAACTGAATCTTATTCAACATCTGCTGGAAGACAAAGAAACCTTTACACGTGTTGTAATTTTTGTAAAAACCAAAGAACATGCAGATGGCGTTTTTAAGGTAATTGAACGCAAAACAGAAGGGGAAACACGATTAATACATTCGAACAAAGCACAAAACACCCGAATTAACGCCATGCAGGCTTTTAAAAGCGGCGACGTACGTATTTTAATAACTACCGATGTTTCGGCAAGGGGAATGGATGTTAGCCAGGTAAGTCATGTAATTAACTTCGATCTTCCCAGCGATTACGAAGACTACATTCACCGAATTGGGCGTACAGCCCGTGCAGGGAATAAAGGTGATGCCATTACTTTAATTGATCCATCAGACGAATGGCACTGGCGCAAAATAGAAGGTCTAATTCGCCAGGATATTATTCTGCAGGAATTGCCTGAAGGCATAGCAGTTACAGAAACAACGTTTAAAGAAAACCAGGAGCAGTTACGGGAAATCGACCGCCAACGAAAACTGGATGATCCCACATATCAGGGGGCATTCCACCAAAAGAAAAGAAAAGGCTCGTCAAAACGTTCTTTTGAGGATCGTTTTTCAAGAACTAAAGAACGTCAGAAAAGAAAGAAAAGAAGATAGACAACACTATGAACCAACAAAAAAGGGAAGCAAATGCTTCCCTTTTTTGTTATATAGATTCAATAGAATTTATCTTTCCGTTCTTTGTCTTGCAGAATAGTTAATGTTTAATGCAGCCGATTTCCGCAATTCTTGCTTCACATCGTTTACAATACCCATTTTTGTATTCTCATCGATCTTTAATGAGGTAACCATAAAAGGTTGTTCTGCTTCATCCCGTGCTTCGCGCTCTGCAAGAATAAAATCTTGCACGTCGGCAACTTCCGAGAACTGATCATTTAACTGAATACGTGGAGCTTTACCGAAAACTTTCTGAAAAGCAGGTTTGGGTTCACCAATATAGATATAACTAACCAGTGATTTCTTTTCCAATTTACTTAATTCAGTAGCTTCAGGTAATCTCTGTGTTACATTCACAGTAACCTCACGCATAGTAGTACTAACCATAAAAAAGAACAAAAGCATGAACACGATATCAGGCAGCGATGCTGTTGATATTGGTGGCAATTCTTTGCCATCATCTTTTCTAAATTTGCTCATAATCTTATACTCTTTTAAATTTTACCTTTTGGTTCAGCTTCCGAGATTCTTGAAGGATAGATTTTTTTCACAGCGCTTTGCTGATCACTATCTAAATCATTGTAAGCTTTTCCCCATTTATCTTTAGCTAATTCATCTCTTAGCTCATTAATGGCAGCAACCAGTTCGTTTTGTACAGCCAAATACGTTCCGTATTGCGTATCTAAGTCATTACGTAATGAAATAACCCCTTTTGTTACCATTACTTCACCGAAGTATGGTACTTCTACAGGTTCTTTCTCGGGCAAATTTTTATCGTTATATGGATTAGCCATAAACTCTTTCGCCCTTTCACGCAAGTTATCAATACGTTCGTAGTCTCCTTCTACCAATAGGTCATTGTTTTTATTCACAAGAACAACAAAAACGTTTCGCTCATTAATTTGCTGATCGTCATTTTGTTCTTGTTCTGGTGCCCATTGTGGAAGTTTTCTACGTAAACCGCTGTCAACGTCCATCGTGGTTGTTACCAGGAAAAAGATCAACAACATAAATGCAATATCTGCTAATGATGTTGCCGGTACTTCAGGTGTTTTTCTTGCCATAATTAATTTCCTGTTTTTTTTTATACCACGATTAACATTATCTAAACAAACGCATTACTGAAGAAGACGCAACTGCCACAATTGCTAAACCTAGCAGAATATAAGTTGCATACAATCCAGTGTCTACTAACTTAGCTACACCTTCGTTAAGAGAGCCATCGTTAATGAATTTTTCAACACCAACAAATTGTGGAATTTCTGGTGAAGCCATTACATATGCGATTAACGCAACCACTCCCATAAAAACGAGGGAAATGATTCCTGATTTTGCAGCCTTTTTATCAGTGAATGTGTGTGCTAATCCAGCAAGGATTGCAACACCTGCACCAACGGCAGTAAGTAAGTAAGCCCATATTAAGTTGGTGTTAATCCAACTATTCATTGCAGGATCGGTCTCTACATCACTAATGTTAACAAAAAGTGATACGACAAGAATCGATGAGACAATGAGTAGTGCCCACAGTACTATAGTAACTATTTTTCCTGTTTTACCCATTTTTTCTACTCCTTATTTTTTCAGGTTGTGTTTTACTAATAAGTCTAATAATGAAATAGAAGCATCTTCCATATTATTAATAAGACTATCGATTTTAGCTACACAGTAGTTGTAGAAAATCTGAAGAATAATAGCAACAACAAGACCTGTTACTGTTGTAATCAAAGCTACTTTAATACCACCAGCCACAAGTGAAGGACTAATATCACCAGCTACTTCAATAGCATCAAAAGCACCAATCATACCGATTACAGTACCCATAAACCCAAGCATAGGTGCAAGAGCAATAAACAATGCCAACCAGCTTAATCCTTTTTCCAAAAGGCCGGCTTGAACACCACCATAAGAAATAACTGTCTTTTCTACAACATCAACACCATGATCAAAACGATCAAGACCTTGATAGAAAATACTTGCAACAGGACCGCGAGTATTACGACAAACCTCTTTTGCAGCTTCTACACCACCATTTTCTAAAGCTTCTTCAACTTTAGCCAACAATTTTTTAGTGTTGCTTGTTGAAAGGTTAAGGTAAAGTACTCTTTCAATTGCAAAAGCTAAACCTAAAATAAGACAAACCAAAACGAATGCCATGAAAGTAGGTCCACCTTCAATAAATTTTTGTTTTAACTGGCTGTGTAAAGATTTTCCTTCTTCTGCAGCAGCTGCTGCTTCTTCCTCAGCATCTGCAGCTAATTGTACCTCTTCGGTAGCTTCATCTACCTGTTCGGTAGCAGTTTCCGTTGCAGCTGCTTCTTCTTCCTGAGCAACCGCTACATTTGATGCCATAAAAAACAGCATCCCAAATACGGCTATTAACGCGAATAGTCTTTTCATAATTGATCTGAATTTTTAATTAATAATCTTTTTGAATTTGTTTTGTATTGATTTTAAAATAATAATTCTTCCTTTTCACAAAAAATATGCCTTGTTCTTTCGTTTGAAAAAAGAACAAGTACACAGAACGTTTTTCCGGGCCACAGCGGAGAGAGAGGGATTCGAACCCTCGGTACCGTTTCGCAGTACACACGCTTTCCAGGCGTGCCAGTTCAGCCACTCCTGCACCTCTCCAGTAATGTTTACCGGTCTTCCCAAAATGAGGGGTGCAAATTAATAAAAAAATACGAAAAAAAAACTTTGCTATTCACTAATTTCCCCCCGCAAACTTTTATTGAGATGCATTTTAATTTCGGCAGGTTTTAAGCCTTGTCCCAAAAGAAACATCAGCTTGGTTATTGCAGCTTCGGTGGTCATATCTTTTCCCGAAACTACACCTGCATTCAACAGTTCTAAACTGGTTTGATACTGCCCCATTACAACTTTTCCTCCCTCGCACTGAGTTATGTTTAGAATAATAACCCCTCGCTTTATTGCCTGTTTAATTAAATTAATGAGCCATCTTGAGGTAGGCACGTTCCCCGAGCCAAATGTCTCAAGCACCACTCCTTTTAATCCGGGAGTATTTAATATCGAATTTAATACATTTTGATTGATTCCCGGAAAAATTTTTAGAATAACCACATTATCGTCGAAATTGGTATTAACTTTTAATATTCCTTTATTTTCAGGATAATGAATAAACTCGGTATTATATTTAATATCTATGCCTGCAACCGCCAGGTCGGGATAATTCACAGAACGAAAGGCGCTAAACATTTCAGCATCGCGTTTAACGGTACGGTTTCCTCTGTACAATTTAAAATCGAAATACACGCAAACCTCCGGAACAATACTTCCACCATCCCTTTGAGCTGCCGCAATCTCGACAGCCGTAATGAGATTTTCTTTACCGTCAGTGCGAATCTGTCCAATTGGTAATTGCGAACCTGTTAAAACTATTGGTTTGTCGATATTTTCGAACATATAACTTAATGCCGATGCGGTATACGACATCGTGTCGGTTCCGTGCAGCACCACAAAGCCATCGTATTTATTGTAATTACGCTCAATCGTTCGGGCAATTTTAATCCAGTTTATCGGATTCATATTTGACGAATCGAGAGCTGGATTAAAAGTGATGGTTTTTATTGTGAAGTTGAACTTTTTTAATTCCGGAACGACCTCCTGAATTTTTTCAAATCGTACCGGTACCAGGCTTCCATTTTTAGGATCTTGCACCATCCCGATGGTTCCTCCAGTATAAACGATAAGAATAGAAGTCTTTTTATTTGAATTTGAGCACATCCTGCTAATAAATTAACGAGCGCAATTTATTAAATTCCAAACAAATTGCGCGCATTTGCGGTAGTTATTTCTGCAACCTCTGCTACAGGCACAGAATAAACTTCAGCAATTTTTTGTGCAATATAAATAAGGTACGAAGTTTCGTTCCGTTTTCCTCGTTTAGGAACTGGTGCTAAATAAGGCGAATCAGTTTCAAGCACAATATTGCTAAGGCTTACCGATTTAAGGACTTCACGGAGAGTGCTGTTTTTAAAAGTTACAACGCCACCTATACCAATAAAAAATCCTAAGTCAATTATCTTACGGGCTTCATTTTCATCTCCCGAAAAACAATGAAAAATACCTTTCAATGAACCATCCTGTTCTTCTTTTAAGATTTCGTAGGTTTCTTCAAACGAATTTCGGACGTGAACAACAGCAGGCAACTTATGTTGTTTTGCCAATTTTACTTGATGTCGGAAAGCTTCTTTTTGCTCATTAATAAATTTGCTATCCCAATATAAATCAATCCCAATTTCTCCTATTCCATAAAACTTACGTTTTGCCAGCCAGTACTCCACCGCATGCAATTCATCGCGAAACTCTTCATCAACCGACGTTGGATGCAACCCTATTAATGGGAAACACAGATGCGGATAAGCATCGCTTAAGTCAAGCATATGCTTTATCGATCCAGAATCGATATTAGGTAGAATAATTTTTTTAATTCCGCTATCGTAAGCCCTTTGCAGAGCTTCGTCCCTATCTTGTAAGAAATCTTCAGAATATATGTGAGAATGAGTATCGATCAACATATCAGGATAAAATATTTCCACAAATGTAGAAAAGTGTTTGGTACAGAGTACCTTTTTTACTTTACCAAAAAATGAAATTTAACATTGTTCAATTCCAATTTCACTTAGCTACGTTAAATCAGGCAAATAATTAAATGTGATCATTTATTGTTTCACGAACAAAACTACCGCTCCAATCGGCACGAGAATCCACACCAAGGCTACCCCAATTTGAACTTTGTATTTTTCAACTCTTCCATCCTGCTATTCTTACGGATGACACTCACTTTACCAGTCCGGAAATTTATCGTAGGCTTTCGTCGGTTACAACCCGAGGAAAGCCCCACGCCCTCTACAAATGATTCTTGACTATATGCCCCAGAAAGAACTTTTATCTCCTGATTTAGCACACTAAGCCTCTAAAAATAAAAAACCACAGGAGTGCCCTGCAGTTTTTTATTCCAATATTCATATATTAACACGAGGCTACACTACACCCTGCGCCAGCATTGCATCAGCAACTTTCACAAAACCACCTACATTGGCTCCTTTCACATAATCAACTTTAGATCCATTTTGACCATAGTTTACACACGTTTCGTGAATCTCTTTCATAATTCCTTTTAAGCGGGAATCCACCTCTTCGCGAGGCCAATTTATACGCATACTGTTTTGCGACATTTCCAACCCCGAAACAGCAACCCCTCCAGCATTTACCGCCTTTCCAGGTGCATAATCAATTGTTTGGTGAAAATAATCAACAGCTTCGGCAGTACAACCCATATTTGATGCCTCAGCCAACATTGTACAACCATTTTTTACTAAAGCTTTAGCATCGTTTAAACCCACCTCATTTTCGCAGGCGCAAGGCATTGCCAAATCAACCGGGACATCCCACGGACGTTTGTCGGCATAGAAATCGGCTCCAAACTCTTCAGCATAAGGAGCCACAATATCGTTATTGGTTGCACGAAGCTCAAGCAAGAAATCAACCTTATCGCCGGAGATTCCATCTTTATCGTAAATATATCCATCGGGGCCTGAAATCGTGACCACTTTACCTCCCAGCTCATTTATTTTAGAAATGGCACCCCAGGCAACGTTCCCAAAACCTGAAACAGCAACCGTTTGCCCATCAATGTCCTTTCCTAAACGGTGCAGCATATGTTGAGCAAAATAAACTGCACCAAAACCGGTTGCTTCAGGACGAATTAAACTTCCGCCCCAGGCCAGGCCTTTTCCGGTTAGCACACCGGTAAATTCGTTTTTAAGCCTTTTGTACTGCCCAAATAAATAGCCAATTTCGCGGCCACCAACTCCAATATCACCAGCAGGCACATCAGTATTGGGGCCGATATGTCGATACAATTCGCTCATGAAACTTTGACAAAAACGCATAATCTCACCGTCGGTTTTTCCTTTCGGACTAAAATCGGCTCCCCCCTTGCCTCCACCCATTGGCAGTGTAGTTAAACTGTTCTTAAAAGTTTGCTCGAAACCTAAAAATTTTAGAATACTCAAGGTAACACTCGCGTGAAAACGCAAACCGCCTTTGTAAGGACCAAGCGCTGAGTTAAATTCAACACGGTAACCACGATTGATTTGCACATCTCCACGATCGTCGACCCATGAAACCCGAAACATAATTACCCGCTCGGGTTCTACCATACGTTCCAAGATTTTAGCTTTCTGGAAACGAGGATTTTTACTATAAAAATCCCAAACTGACCCTATTACTTCTTCAACCGCTTGGTGAAATTCATTTTCGCCCGGAGTTCTTCTCTCCAAATTTGTAATGAATTCGTTTATATCTGTTTTCATATAGTTAAAATTTGTCGGAAGCCGGAAGTCGGAAAAACGAGGTCCGGAGACCGCAGATTAAAATTTTTTGAATCTTAAAAGCATAACATTTTATCCTTCAAAATTCCTCTTATTAACAAATCAAAGATATGCAACTTAAGCATGAAAAAACAAGCTTTGCATCACAAAATAAACGACATTAAAAACTTCACTACCAGAGCATTACGCACATGCAAAAGATGTTAAAAAACAGAATGTGACAGAAATCAGGATTTTAAGCAGCAAACACGAAAACACCTCAAAAACAGACATCTGTAAATGTTTTTCACAATCCTGTTTCGATTTAAAAATCATAGCAGGCATTTATGTTTCAAGTTGCAATCGGATGATGGCATTTTACTTTCAATATGAAAAAACGTTGTTATAATTGATTTCAGCATCAGCACACAACTTCAAATAAGTACATATTTCCAGGAAATATCGAAATGAGCAGGAAAATTAAAGGCAAAAAAAGCCCTCCCCCGAAGGAAAGAGCCTTTATATTTATAATCAATTATGAGCTGATTTTACATCATTCCACCCATTCCGCCTGGCATACCGCCACCCATTGGCATTGCTGGAGCGTCTTCTTTTATATCAACAATTACAGTCTCAGTAGTTAAGAACATTCCTGCAATAGATGCTGCATTTTCAAGAGCAACACGAGTAACTTTAGCAGGATCGATAACTCCTGTACCAAACAAATTTTCGTATTTATCGGTACGAGCATTGTAACCAAAGTCAGCCGAACCTTCTTTTACTTTCTGAACAACTACGGCGCCTTCTTTACCAGCGTTGGCAACAATTTGACGCAATGGCTCTTCGATAGCCCTTTTAACGATTTCAACACCAGTAGCTTCATCGTCGTTGTCGGTAACAATCGAATCCAAGGCCTCAATAGCGCGAACCAGAGCAACACCTCCACCAGCAACAATACCTTCTTCAACTGCTGCACGAGTTGCATGTAATGCATCGTCAACACGGTCTTTTTTCTCTTTCATTTCAACTTCTGAAGCTGCACCAACATAGATTACTGCAACACCACCGGCTAGTTTAGCCAATCGCTCTTGCAGTTTTTCTTTGTCGTAATCAGAAGTAGTCGCTTCCATTTGTGTTTTTATCTGGCTAACGCGCGCAGAAATTGTGTCTTGTTCGCCAGCACCGTTAACAATGGTAGTATTTTCTTTATCAACAGTAATTTTCTCGCACTGTCCCAACATTTCAATGGTAGCCTGCTCCAGCTTCATACCTTTTTCTTCGGTAATAACTGTACCACCAGTTAAGATAGCCAGGTCTTCCAACATTTCTTTACGACGGTCGCCAAAACCAGGAGCTTTAACAGCACATACTTTTAAAGAACCACGCAAACGGTTAACAACTAAAGTAGCTAATGCTTCACCATCAACATCCTCAGCGATAATCATTAACGGGCGACCAGTTTGAGCTGTTGCTTCCAATACAGGAAGAAGGTCTTTCATTGTGCTCACTTTTTTATCGTGAATCAAGATGAAAGGGTTTTCCAGGTTGGCAGCCATTTTTTCAGCATCGGTAACAAAGTAGGGAGAAATGTATCCACGGTCGAATTGCATACCTTCTACTACATCAACATAAGTATCAGTACCTTTCGACTCCTCAATAGTAATAACACCTTCTTTGTTCACTTTTTTCATAGCCTCAGCAATTAAAGCACCAATTACAGCATCGTTGTTTGCTGACACTTTAGCTACTGATTCAATTTTTGCAAAATCGTCGCCGATAGTTTGGGCTTGCTCAGCAATATTTGCCACAACAGACTCAACCGCTTTATCGATACCACGTTTCAAATCCATTGGATTTGCACCTGCAGTTACGTTTTTCAAACCAACACTAACAATCGACTGAGCCAAAACAGTAGCCGTTGTAGTTCCGTCACCAGCGTCGTCGCCAGTTTTCGAAGCTACTTCTTTTACCATTTGAGCGCCAAGATTTTCATATGCATCGCTTAATTCAATTTCTTTTGCAACAGTTACACCATCTTTAGTAATCTGTGGTGCACCAAATTTTTTCTCTATAACCACATTACGACCTTTAGGGCCTAATGTAACTTTTACAGCATTTGCCAGTTGGTCAACACCGCTTTTCAGCAAATCTCTTGCTTCAATATCGAATTTAATTTCTTTAGCCATCTTATTCCTAATTTCTATTATTAATACTAGTTAATGTATAAAACATCAGTTTGCGACATCAGTAAATAATCTACTCCGTCGATATTCAACTCTGTTCCTGAATATTTACCGTAAAAAACGACATCACCAACTTTTAATTCCATTGGTTCATCTGCTTTATCAGCACCAACAAGAACAACTGTTCCTACCTGCGGTTTTTCTTTTGCTGAGTCTGGAATAATAATTCCACTTACTGTCTTTTCTTCGGCTTGCTTAGGCTGAACCAAGATTTTGCCAGCAAGAATTTTTCCTTTTAAATCTGCCATTTTTTTTGTTTTATAATTATTATATATTTTTTGAATTATCGCACTTTCTATATCATATACTATGCCAAGCAATAAAAGTCTGCATTACATAAAAAAACGGAGACAAAATTACACCACAAAAATACGAACGCCTTACTTTATTCCCACTTATGCCTGACTTTCACCCTCTTACACCACATGACACAAATCATGACAGGGTGACAGAAAAAGAAAAATCCACCTGGTATTACAAGCTAGTATTCCGATGCCTGTTGCTGATTACTGAGAACTTTCCAACAGAGAACATTGTATTATTTCGTCATAAATGCATAAATAGCCTTATGCGGTGTTGGATGACCTTCAATTTCAATGGTTTTTAATGTAAGCATTCTAAAATGAAGCGCACAAAATGCCGCAATCTCTTCTTCAGAAGAAAAATACAAAGTAGTTCCCAGCGATGTTTCGCGATATTTACCTTTGCCTCCAAATGCCAAATCCTTATCGCTGAAAGACACTGAAAGATACCTTCCTCCCAGATTAAGCAGGCTGTCGACATTTTCGGCATACCGACGACGATGTTCAGGAAAAATATGATGCAAAAGCGACCAATCGAATATAAAATCGAATGTTTCCGTTATTTCAGAAAGGCTGCCCAAAATATCCGCCACAACGAATTTGCATGCAATATTTTTTCTTTTAGCATTCTCTTGTGCCTTTTTGATAGCTGTCTCAGAAATGTCAATCCCGGTGACTTCGTGACCTAAGCCAGAAAAATAAAGTGCATAGTTTCCGAAACCACATCCTATGTCGAGTGTCTTACAAGGAGTAATAATTTTCTTTTCAACCAATTCGGTCAGTGCTACCGGAGGAGTTTCAATATTCCACGGAATATTAAAAAGCGGTATCTTTTCATAAATTGTCTCCAGTTTATTTCCCACCTCGTTTTTCTTATTCATCTGTACTTATAAAAGTATAAAATTTATTTCGCTTCCCATTTGCCATAGTTATTCATCCTTTTCCAGTTAATTTAGAGTGAGGCCTAACAAATCCAGAACACAGCAAGATGGCAAAGAAACAGGCACTTACAAAGATAAGGCAGAATTTACAGCTACAGTAGTAAAATGTACCATAGCCAAACCTATTGGGTTACCACATGCGAAATGAAATGAGCACCTGGAGCAATACAATTAACCAATGGTTTTATATAAATCTAGAGTAGAATATACTATTTAATGCTCGTTGCAATTGATACAAATCAACAGGTTAAGAATTAAAGCACTGCTCGGTTTAATTCGCGAAGTTACAGCGACTTATTAAAGGCAAAACTTATTAAGAAAACTGGCTATGCCAACCATCTCTACGGATATAAAAACTTAGAAAATAAACAAAAATAGCTTTCAAGTAAATCCATACCAATCGAGTAGGGTAAATATAGAATAAAACCATATTCTATATTTATCCCTCTCACAGAACCGTGCGTACGGGCCTCGTACACGGCTCATGCTAAACCTTATTCTGTACTTCGTAGTACTGATGCAACGTATTCGTCTTTAC
>JBFHFE010000028.1:0-80104 GCA_041583785.1 Draconibacterium sp.
AACATTATATTCGCCTCCGCCTTCCCAGGCACGGAATTGGCGTGCAGTTCTGATTCGTCCTTCTCCCGGATCGAGTCGTAACATTACTTCTCCCAAAGAAATACAATCATAAGTACATTCTGATTTTGATTTGATTTTCATTTTTGCCATGATATCCTTTTAATATTTTTATGCAATCGATTGCAAAGATATAATTTCATTCCAAAAAATTGGCTCACTCCCTAAATATCAATTCATTTTTACTAAAAATTAAAATACTCTTTGGCATTATTGAAACTAATATTCTCGACCATACTTCCCAAAAGATCCATATCGTAAGGAATCTCGCCATTTACAACATCATTTCCCAATAAATTGCATAGTGTACGGCGAAAATATTCGTGGCGTGTGTACGACAAGAAACTACGTGAATCGGTTAGCATTCCAACAAAACGACTTAGTAAACCAAGATTTGAAAGAGCATTCATTTGTTTTTCCATACCGTCTTTTTGGTCGAGAAACCACCAGCCAGAACCAAACTGTAATTTCCCGGGAACAGAACCATCCTGGAAGTTTCCAATCATGGTTCCTATCAATTCGTTATCGCGTGGATTGATATTATATAAAATAGTTTTTGCCAATTGATTGGTAGTATCTAACCGGTTGAGGAATTTCGCCAAGGGCCTGGCCACCTCGAAATCGCCAATAGAATCGAAACCAACATCGGGTCCTAATTTTGAAAACAAGCGAGAACTGTTATTTCTTATAACACCATAATGGAATTGCTGTGTCCATCCACGCGAATGATCCATAATTCCAAACTCATACAACATGCACGATTTAAACTTCAGAATTTCTTCTTCAGTTAACTTAGCTCCCCCCCTAACTTTAGCAAAAATCCGAGTAATTTCAGTTTCTGTATAATCTTCAGCAATAAATGTTTCCAATCCATGGTCGCTTAAGCGGCATCCATTCTTGTGAAAAAACTCATGACGGTTATCCAATGCGTCCATTAATGCTGAGAAACTACCGATATTAAATCCCGCAACCTCTTCCAATTTATCAATATACTCATTGTAGAGTTTCGTGTTTTCAACAGCCATTGCTTTATCAGGCCGCCAGGCTGGAAGCACGGCAGTTTCGAAGCCATCGGCTTTAATTGCCCGGTGATATTCGAGCGAGTCAATCGGATCATCAGTCGTACAAATGGTGTGAACATTTGCCATTTTAATTATACCACGGCACGAATACTCAGGAGTTTGTAACTTCGCATTACATTCATCCCAAATTTCCTTTGCTGTTGCCGGGCTCAGCACTTTGTCAATTCCAAAGAATTTTTTGAGTTCCAGGTGCGTCCAGTGAAACAAGGGATTACGAAGCGTATTCGGAACAGTTTCTGCCCATTTTTCAAATTTTTCCCAATCACTGGCATCGCCGGTACAGTATTTTTCGGCCACACCATTCGAACGCATTCCACGCCATTTGTAGTGGTCACCAGCCAACCAAATTTCTGTAATATTTTCAAATCGCTTGTCTTCTGCAATATCTTGCGGATTAATATGACAGTGGTAATCGAAAATCGGCATAAGAGCCGCATGTTTGTGGTATAGTTCCTTTGCAACATCTGTTTGCAGCAGGAAATCTTTATCCATAAATTTCTTCATAATATTTTTATTAGTAGCAATAAGCACGAAATGAGGGAAATTTGACCGAAGTCGGAAGTTTTCCAAATTCATTCGTCTTCTGCCTAATTTATAATTCAAATAATCTTTTTAAATATCTCTGATAAATACTTGTCAACGTTCGAAATCGTAATGGTTTCAGTATCCACATAATATGGGTTTTTCCAGCCAGATGCTTTCACCCCTAAATCAGCTGTAACCCACTTTTCTTTGGGCTCGAAATGCACAATTTGATGACCGTGTTTGGATTGGTTCGACACTGCCGAAACTCCAACTCCATTTTCGCCTGCATTAATTAAGGCTCGTAATTGCGTCTTTCTTTCTTGATTGAAGCAGTTGCCCACCCCAAAGCTGTGCTTTGCGAACTCCATTCAACGTTTAGTTTAGTTTTAAATTGTTGTGAAAACGACTTTCCGTGTACGTGCACGAAAGTAGAATTATATTTTGAATATCACAAATAAATTGCGGTGTTGTTTATCTGTTTGGAACTCTAAGTTGCATAGCGAAAACTCATTACAGGAACATTCTTAATTCGTAAAAAAGTGAGCCTTACCAAAAAAAATTAAAAGCAGACATTCCCACAACTTTTACTTCGGAAAGTACTAAACTAAATGAAGAAATTTTACCTTTGGAAATTAATATCAAAAACTACTTGTACTTTTAAAATATTTACAAAACTAATGAGAGTTATATTTTCGTTTACAAAATTATTCCTACCTCCCCGATAAAAAAAGTTAGAAAGACACATGTTTTAATACATATATCCAAAAATGAAACAATTAGAAATGAAAAAACTGGTAACCATTTTAATTCTGCTGATATTCAGCAACATGATTTTTGCACAAGAAACAAACATTATTCCCCAGCCTGCTGAGATTCATAAAAAGGAAGGCAACTTTAGACTTACCTCCGACACCAAAATTTTATTTAATGCTTCCAGTCAGCAAGAAAAAGATTTTGTTGAATTAACACAGGCGATGCTAGACGAAAGCTGCGGATTAAAAGTTGAACACTTAAATAATGCCAAAGAAATTAAAGGAAATATTCTGGTACAATTAAACAGCCCGTTTGATTCGAAGATTGGAAACGAAGGTTACAAGCTTACTATTCAAAACGACCGTGTTTTACTAAACGCCAACACCAGCGCCGGTTTATTTTATGGCATGCAAACAATATGGCAGTTATTAACTCCTGAAAAAGAAAACATATTGCCTTGCATGGAAATTACCGATTATCCGCGTTTTGGCTGGCGTGGTCTTCACCTCGATGTGTCGCGCCATTTTATGCCAACCACCTTTATTTACAAATACATCGATTACATTGCCTTGCACAAGATGAATGTTTTCCACTGGCACTTAATTGACGACCAGGGCTGGCGTATTGAAATAAAAAAATACCCGAAACTTACTGAAATTGGGGCGTTCCGTACCGACCGTGAAGACCTCGAATGGGACTCGAGGAAAGAACCGGTAAAAGGAGACGAACCCATGTACGGAGGATTTTACACGCAAGAGGAAGTAAAAGATATTGTGGCTTATGCTGCAAAGAAACACGTTACTATTGTTCCCGAAATTGAAATGCCGGCTCACGCAATGTCGGCACTGGCGGCCTACCCCGAATTTTCATGTACCGGAGAATACATACCGGTTCCGTCGGGAGGAGTTTGGCCAATAACACATATTTATTGCCCAGGAAAAGAAGAAACATTTAATTTTCTGGAAGATGTTTTAAGCGAAGTGATGGAAATTTTCCCGTCAAGCTACATCCACATTGGTGGCGACGAAGCAACTAAAACCGAATGGGAAAAATGTCCGCTTTGCCAAAAACGGATGAAAGCTGAAGAATTAAAAGATGAGCATGAATTACAAGCCTATTTTATTAAACGGATTGAGAAATTTCTGAACAAAAATGGCCGACAGCTAATTGGCTGGGACGAAATTCTCGAAGGCGGGCTAAATCCTTCGGCAACAATTATGTCGTGGCGCGGAGCAGAACCTGGCACCAAAGCTGCCAAACTGGGACACGATGTAGTTATGTCGCCAACAACGCCCTGCTATTTTAATTTTTACCAAGGCAATCCCGAACTTGAGCCAACAACCATAGGAGGATTAACAACACTAAAAAAAGTTTACGACTACGAACCAGTTCCAGAAGTGCTCTCGTTTGAAGAAGCGAAACATATTATAGGAGCCCAGGCCAACATCTGGACAGAGTACATTCCCGCCGGTAAAAATGTGGAATATATGATTATGCCACGAATGGCAGCTCTTTCGGAAGTTCTGTGGTCGCCTAAAGGCACGAAAAACTGGGATTATTTTTCGAAGCGGATGAATGCGCAATTCAGTCGCTACGATAAAATGGGGATTAATTATGCCACGAGTGCTTTCCAGGTAACAGCACAACCCATGCTTGACCCGGTTAACAAAACCGTAAAAGTTTCGCTGGTTACAGAAGCATGGGAGCCTGAAATTCATTATACAACCGACAATACAGAACCAAATGCAAATTCAAAAAGATACACAACACCTATTAAACTAACAGAATCAGCAACAGTAAAAGCTGTATCGGTTAAAAATGGAAAACCATTGTCGGAAGCGTTGGCTACTAACATTTTTATTCACAAAGCTATAGCCTGCCCGCTTAGCTTAAAATTTGCAAATAGCGAGGATTACAATTCAACCGGAGAATTTGCTCTGGTAAATGGAATTAAAGGAACCAAAAATTATGGAGACGGAAACTGGTTAGGTTTTAACGGCACCGACCTTGTTGCTACCATCGATTTAGGAGAAACAAAATCATTTTCAATGGTAAAAGTTGGAGTACTTCAAAATACAGGATCATGGATTTTCTACCCAACGCAAATGATGGTTGAAGGTTCAATTGATGGAGATATTTTTACAAATATTGGAACGCTAAAAAACAATGTCATTTCAAATGATAGTGAGCGCCAGATTCAGGATTTAGCAATTAAAAAGAAAGCGAAAGCACGCTTTGTTAAAGTAACGCTTAAAAACTTTGGTACTTGCCCCAAAGGCCATGTAGGCGAAGGAAAACCTGCTTGGTTGTTTGTTGATGAAATTGTTATTGAATAAACTACTTTTAATGGGGCTGCGACTTTTTGTCGTGACCCCATTAAACCCCATTTCTTAAGGCCTTTCGCGACGCCTTATCTACCAACCCAAAAACACGCTCAATGTCATTTTTATTTCGCGTTGGTTGATGCCCCTGAACTTTAATAATATCGCAATCAACAGAATCAATCAACTGATAAAACTCCCTGTACAGCTCAAAATTTTTCAGAAGCACACCCTTTTTCGTACGAAAATCCTTTTGTTCCAGTCGAAGTCTGCGTTCCAATAATTGTGTAATATTTTGCGAGTCGGTATAAACAGTCACCCGCTCCGCTTGAGCATTAATTTGCGAGAAAGCCCACAGCAAGGTTTGCAACTCAAGTTTCGTTGAACTGGTGTTTTCAAATCGTTTTATTTTTACCAGCGAAGCTAAATCGGGCACAAAAAGTTCATCCGCAAAAATTCCAAGACAGGCTCCATATCCAACTTTTGTTTGAACATTTACACTTCCGTCGGTAAAAAGTAAAAGGTCGCTCATAATAAATTCAAAAATACTCCACTTTCAATAAAAACAAAGAACAAATCTTCATACAAAATGTTACCTATTAAGTAAAAGACCAGGAAGTCTTAAATTTTAATGTATGTACATAGAAAACACAGAATTGGCAACCAGCTACCATATATCTACCAAAGAAGCACTTAACGATTATTACACCGCCTATTTAAGCCGTCAGCTCAGCATAATTGGGCGACGCGAAGTTCATAATGGGCGCGCGCATTTTGGCATTTTTGGCGACGGAAAAGAAGTGGCCCAAATAGCTTATGCCAAAACCTTCAGAAAAGGCGACTGGCGCTCGGGGTATTACCGCGACCAAACTTTTATGCTTGCACTTGGCTTGCTGCAACCCGAAGAGTTTTTTTCGATGATTTATGGCGATACTGACCAGGAAATGAACCCTTCAACTGCCGGACGAAACTTTAACAACCACTTCAGCACTCAAAATATTACAGACAGCGGAGAAATTAAAAACCTTGCAGAACAGTACAATTCGGCTTCCGACATTTCACCAACAGCCGGACAAATACCCCGTTTGTTGGGATTGGCGCAAGCTTCGAAAATTATTCGCCACCGTTCTGATTTACAAAAGCACTTAAACAACAATGTTACCGGAAACGAAGTAGCTTTTGGAAGTATTGGCGATGCAAGTACTTCGGAAGGATTTTTTTTCGAGACCATAAATGCTGCCGGGGTTATGCAAGTACCACTAGCGATTGCGGTGTACGACGATGGTTTTGGAATTAGCGTTCCAATTGAATTGCAAACTACAAAGTCAAGCATTTCGGAAGCGTTAAAGGGTTTCGAAAAAAAAGCCGATACAAACGGTATTAAAATTTACAAATGCAAAGGCTGGGACTATCCGGACCTGCTAAAAACGTTTAAAAAAGGTATTGATTTCTGCCGTACAAACCACGTACCTGTTCTGTTTCATATTTATGAACTTACACAACCCCAGGGGCATTCGACATCTGGCTCGCACGAACGCTATAAAAGCCGCGAACGATTAGCCTGGGAAAACGAGTACGACGGTATAAAACAAATGCGCAAGTGGCTGTTAGAATCGGAAATTGCCGATGTTGAAACGCTCGCAGAAATTGAAAAGTCGGCAACACAACGTGCAAAAAATGCAAAAAAAACAGCCTGGGCAAATTACACCAATGGATTTACTTCGGAACGCGCGGTATTGAAAGATATTCTTCATCGGCTGGACAAAAAAACAGAGTTACAAAGTATGCGCCGTTTTGAAAAAGTAACACAGAAAATATTTCCTACCCGGCGTTCTCACTTAAGTTTTGCCAAACGTTTAAACCTGGAAATTCAGTTAAAACCTGAACTTCGGAATGAAAGAGAAGAATTAAAAGTATGGATAAAACAATTTGAAGAACGAACTGCCGGATTTTACAATAGCAACCTGCACCGCTCCGGAACTGACTCGGCACTAAACGTTGAAAGTATCCCGGTAAAATACAATGAAGATTCGCAAGAAGTAAACGGCTCCGAAATAGTCAATAAGAATTTTGATGCACTTTTTGAAAAGTACCCGAACCTGCTAACATTTGGTGAGGATACCGGAAAACTAGGTGGCGTAAACCAGGGAATGAAAGGTATGCAGGCAAAGTATGGCATTGAGCGTGTTTCGGATGCCGGAATCAGGGAAGCTACCATAATCGGGCAAGGAATTGGCTTGGCACTGCGCGGCTTCCGACCGATAGCCGAAATTCAATATTTAGATTACCTGATTTACGCCCAATCGCAGCTGAGCGACGATTTAGCAACCCTGCAATACCGCACAAAAGGAAAACAGGCGGCTCCGCTAATTGTACGTACCCGTGGACATCAACTACAGGGAATATGGCATGCGGGTTCGCCCATGCAAATGTTACTAGGTTCGCTACGCGGCATGTATTTATGTGTTCCGCGAAACCTAACACAGGCAGCCGGTTTTTACAACACTCTTTTGGAAGGCAACGATCCGGCTTTGGTTATAGAACCACTAAAAGGCTACAATGTAAAAGAGAAGCTTCCTTCCAATCATGGCGAGTACAAAATTCCACTAGGTATACCGGAAATTATGCGGGAAGGAACCGATGTTACAGTGGTTACATATGCATGGAATGTTCATCACGCAGTAAAAGCAGCTAAATTATTGCAAGACTTTAAGGGCATTTCCATTGAAGTTATCGATGTACAAACACTAATGCCTTTCGATGTTAATCATATAATTTTGGAGTCGGTAAAAAAAACCGGCAAAGTAATTTTTATGGACGAAGATGTTCCTGGCGGGGCAACAGCCTATATGATGCAAAAAGTATTGGAAGAACAAAAGGCCTTTGATTATCTCGACACAGCTCCGAGGACACTCCCTGCATACGAACATCGCCCGGCCTATGGAATTGATGGCGAATATTTTTCGAAACCAAATGTTGAACGTCTATTCAGAAATGTGTATGAAATGATGCGTGAGGTAGAACCCCAAAAATTTATCGAGCTTTAGCTTGTTAAATCTTTAAACGTTCTGCCAAAATCTTCATTATAAATACTTCGGTAAACTTTAGTGTAGTGATTGTACACTTCAAGCGCCAGACTATGTTTTCCCTGACGGTTGAGAATATTACATTTTAACCGCAGGGCTGTTTCGTTCATTTGGTCGAAAGTAAAAAGTACATCTGAAATTTCGAGCAGTGCCTTTTTATTTTTATGCTGTTCGAGCACATGACACACTTCTTCCAAACGGGTTACAATGCGACCAGAAAAATCATCTTTCACATTATCCAGCCATTCCGCTTCTATATTTGTAAGAAATCCACCGCGACTAAGAACCGAAATAACACGTTCAAACTCTTTTGGCTGCCCAACATCAAACTTCTTTTGAAATCTCTGCTTGATAAACTCAATATCGCAAAAAACATTTTGTTCATGGGTAATCCGCCAGTAGCTACCATCGAATGAGATATTAATATTACCAACATCTTGCAAAATAACACGTAACTTTTTTATATTAACTCCCCGGTTATTCTTTGCCTGGCTATCGTTTTTATCGGGCCAGAGGTATTCCTGAATTTTCCTCGAGGAGATTCCCTTATTATCATCAATGGTATGCAATAAAATAAGTAAAAACAGCTCTTTTAACGTTGGGCTAAAGCGATAAGTAATATCCTCTCCATTTCTATTGAATACGTGAAAACCACCAAAAGTCAATACCTTTCCTTTGTATTGTTCTTCATCAGCCGAAGGAATTTCCATAGTTAATTCTGATGCTTTTGGCAGCTTAACTTTTCCCTTTCTTTTTCTTCGAAGCAACAGCAGGGTTATTCCTGCCCCAAAAAATACAACAATTGCAGCCAACCAAAATAGTAACGAAAATTTTGCTGGGGCAACCTTCGACTTTAGCACAGGTTCAATCTCCGATGGAGGATAATTCAGTGCATACAACTCCACTTCGAAACGGGTATCATCCATCTGTTTCATTAAAATAGCCACCAATTTATTATGCTGCTTCCAATGGTATAAATCGGCATACGATGAAATATCGTTGAATGTATAGGGAATCTTACTCCCAATAAATTTACAGGTAGGCTCATTCAGTTGAGCCTTTATAAGCTGCAGATCGGTTTGGCTGCGACCATGTGCAAAACACAAGGTATAAAAACAACCTTCTTTTTCGTTTACTATCATCGAGTTTACAGGTGTATAACTCTCTTTTACAGGCTCATCTTCCAGTGCCCAAACCTTAGAAATATAGCCTGCTTCGAAATCAATTTTATACAAATCAAAGAAAAATTTCTTCCCAAGTATTTGCTTTCCTGTTTCGTTTCCTAATCCACCAAACAGATAAAAAACATTTTTATCCGCTTCGCTCTGCCCCAACGCAGCCAGATAACGTGGCTCAAAACGATCTCCTTTTAGTTCCATTTCTTCCCATTCGTTGTTTTTGTTCAGTTTTCGAATAGAATTAAAATAGGTAAAATAGCCATAGCCGCCCACCGAAACCAAACTACTGTCGATGGGGTGTAACAAATTGTTATGGTGCCAATATTTTGGAAGAAAAGCGAGCGAGTCGAAAGAGTTGCTCCAACTACCGTTCTTCTCATCGAAGGCTGATACCAGTTTTTTATAATCGGAATAAACCTTCAACTGCTTATTTTTATCGAAATAGGCTTGTTGGGCGTCTTCATAAAACGGGTTTCCTGTCTTGTAGTTTTCATGCGTAAGCAACTTACTGCTTAAAGAGTATTTGGTAAGTCCGGCTTTTCGCTGCACAAAATAAATTTCTTCCGACTCTTGCTTAAAGACAATCTGGGGTAGTTCGGAAAATACTAAAGACCGTATTTTCTTCCACTCCTGGTGTTGTTCCAACACCCACGCCGGGTTAATAATCTCAGCAACCTTTCCTCCTATTGTATCTTTTACCCTGCTGCGTTTCGAATAATCGAAAGGCCAGTAATGCTTTAATTCGTCTTGATCCGAAAAACGAATATTACGCACCGACATTGGAGACACTTCATCAATATTAAAACCGTATCTGTTAACTACCCCAAAAGTCCACTGCAGCTCCGACTCAACCGGAAATTCAATCTTATCCACCACACTTTGTCCATCGAAATACATTTCAACTTCGCCAGTAACCGCATTAACCGTAAGTTTAAAGGATAACCATTGATTTACTAATCCCTCGTGCTCTTTAGCATGGGGGAGATTAAGTTTTGTTTCTTTTTTGTCTAAAACAATAAAAACCTCTTCGTCCCGGCTAATAACATCGAGCTGATGTTGTTCCGCAATTTCTTTTAACTGAAAAATATATCCGTAACGAATGGTTAAATCCCTGAAAGCGATATCAAATTCAATGGAAAATTTATTTTTATACGGGATGGCCCCTTTTCGAGAAAGATCGATACCTGTACGGTTTTCCACACCAACTTCTTTCGATTTAAAATATACCCCTCGATGCTCGTTACTAAAAGCATTCCAGGAAACTATAATTAACAATAAACAAAGTATCGTACAAAGTATTTTCATCGGCGATTTTGTATCTCTGCAAATGTAAAACTTTAGCCTTATCCTAAAAATATTCTACTCAAGTAATTATTAAAAAAATTAAAAAGATAACTACTCGTTAATCAATTATTAAGGGAGTATACACGACAATTCACAAGAAAAACAGGATTATCTTTTACAATTTATTTACATTATTTAAGCCATTCTGGATAAATTTTCACAAAACATGTTCTACGACATAATCCCATACTCATCTAATAACATGATGCTTGCAGAATAATTAATCGATTATTAATCGTAATTAATAACATTCTTTAACACATTAACTAAATGTTAATCTGAAAATAGCCCCCTGGCATTTAATCTTGCCGAAAATTTTTGGAAATTTTAACTTAACACAAATTTTATGAGCAATTCTTTTTTTTGTAAAAATCGTTGCAGCCAAAAAAGCCTGCTTTCGATGACAAAAATTGCTGTTATTTTTCTTCTAACCTTATCGGCCTATATGGGTTTTGCTGCCGACCAAGAAGGATTAACAGGAAAAGTTACAGATGAATCTGACGCCCCTCTTCCGGGAGTTACAGTATTAGTTCAGGGAACCACTAACGGAACCATTACCGATTTTGACGGTAATTATGTACTTAAGAGTGTAAATGAAGGAGACATCATTGTTTTTAGTTTTATTGGAATGGTAAGCCAGCAAATTCCTTATACCGGGCAAGCCACAATAAGTGTAAAACTAGCTGCGGACACACAGGAAGTGGAAGAGGTAGTTGTAACAGCTCTTGGTATTAAGAGAGAAAAGAAAGCACTTGGTTATTCCGCACAAGACGTTAAATCGGAAGATTTAATGGCAACCGGTGATGCCAATGTTACTTCAGCGCTTTCAGGAAAAATTGCAGGTGTGCAAATCACTGAAATGTCAGGTGGAGCAGGTTCTAACAGCCGCGTTGAAATTCGTGGTACCAGTTCGCTTACTGGTGGCGATGGCCCACTTTGGGTAGTTGACGGTGTACCTTTCGACAGTGGTAACAGTTCGGATGCTGGTATTTGGAGTGGAACTTCACGTGCTGGTGGTTCGTTCGATTTGAACCCCGAAGACATTGAAACAATTAGTGTACTGAAAGGACCAAACGCTGCAGCACTTTACGGTGAACGCGGTGGTAACGGAGTAATTATGGTTACTACTAAAAAAGGTTCTCGCAACAAAGGTTTGGGTATTTCATACAGCGGTAACGTAACCATTTCGAAAGCTGCCTATCTTTTAGATTTGCAAAACCAGTACGGACAAGGAAACGATGGTGTGTATAGCAGCAGCGCAACCGACTCTTGGGGACCACTTATGGAAGGCCAGTTACTTGAATCATGGACTGGTGAAACAATTGCTTACGAAGCACAAGAAGACAGAATTGAAGATTTCTGCCGCACTGGTGTTTCTCAAAACCACAACGTTTCTGTATCAGGTGGTAACGACGATGGTTCATTCAGAGCTTCTATCGGTAAAAATATTACCGAAGGAATTTATGAAGACAACAAAGTAGAAAAACTAACTTTCGACCTGAAAACTGATTACGACATCAACAACTGGCTGAATGTAGATACCAAAATTTCTTATTTCCGTACAGAAGGTAATGAAAGACCGCAATTGGGACAGTATAGTGCTTTGTACTATTACTACAATATGCCAATGAACATTAGAAACCAGGATTTATCTCCAGGTTACGAAATTGTAGATGGTGAGCATGTTGAAACGCTGTACACTACAGCCAATGCCAACTACCGCAACCCATACTTCTTGTTAGCGCAAAGAACCAACGAAGACGAAAAAGACAGATTGTTTGGTTACATTTCGGCAAACCTTAATTTAGCAAAAGGACTTACTGCAAAACTTAAGTACGGTTTAGATACGTATCGCTTTGGAAGTACAAATGGAACCTTGTATGCTGATAATGTAAGCAGTACAAATCCATCTTACAACACAAGCGAAAAGTATTTCAAAGAAGAAAACTACGAATACTTAATTACTTACACCAAAGAAATTAACAGCGACTTAAGTTTCGATGCAAGTTTCGGTGGTAGTAACATGAATCAGTATTACGAAACACTTTCAGCATCTTCTGGCGAGCTAGCCTCTGAAGGAGACTATTTCCTTGGTAACGGAACCAGCATTTCTGCTTCAGAAAGTATGACAGAATCAGAAGTACGTTCACTTTACGGTTTTGTAAACGTGGCTTACAAAAACATGCTTTTCCTTGATGTTACCGGCCGTAACGACTGGTCATCTACCTTAACATCATCAACGGGTGACTACGATAACAGCTACTTCTACCCTTCAGTAGGTTTAAGTGGTATTATTTCAGAAATGGTAGAAATGCCTAGCTGGATTTCTTTTGCAAAAGCACGTGGTTCAGTGGCAATGCTAGGTAAATCAGCCGAGCCTTACCAAACAAGTACTGACTACACTGTATCAACAGGTAAATTCGACTTATTAGTTTCTGAACAGCCAGACGAACAAGTAATTCAGGACTTAAAACCTGAAATGTCAACTTCGTATGAAGCAGGTTTGGATATCAGATTCTTTAAAGGACGTATTGGTTTAGATGCAACTTATTACTACGAAAGAACCAAAAACCAGATTTTAGATGTTGAGGTTGCTTATAGCACTGGTTATACATCGAAAGTGGTTAACGCCGGTTTAATTACCAATAAAGGTTTTGAACTATTATTAACAACCATTCCAATTAAAACTAAAGACTTTCAGTTTGGTGTTGACTTCAACGTAGCAGCCAACGAAGGTATTATGAAAGAGTTAACTGATGACCTGACAGAATACGAATTCGGAAACTTCAACGGAGGAACCGAAGTTATGGGTATTGTAGGTGAAAGACTGGGTATTATTCGTGGTTCGAAATACGTTCGCGACGACAATAACGACGTTGTTATCGGCTCTGATGGTTTACCAACCTACGAAGAAAACCAGGAATTGGGTGATGTACAAGCCGACCTTACCGGATCTATCGGTTTCAATGCAAGCTATAAAGGCCTTTACATGTCAGCTTTGTTCTCAGGCCAAATTGGTGGCGACATTGTTTCGGTAACCGAAGCTTTTGCAACCAGCTCAGGTAACGCTGAACGCACCGCTGCAAATGGTCGTGCTGACTTGATTGCTGATGGAGTATTGTCAGACGGTGGCACGAATTCAACCTCGGTAACAGCACAAGAATACTGGGGAACTGTTTCTAACATTGACGAGGAATTCGTTTACGATGCTACTTATCTGAAATTAAAAGAAGTGGCTATAGGTTACAGCATTCCTAAAACTGTACTCGATTTGCTTCCAACCAAATCTATTTCTTCTGCGCGAATTTCTTTGGTTGGTCGTAACCTGTTTTACTTACATAAAAATACACCAGGTACTATTCCCGATGCAACTTATAGCTCTGGCTATTTTGCAAAAGCATTCGATTTTTCATCAATGCCTTCAACCCGAACTGTTGGATTCTCTTTAAACGTTAAATTTTAATTGAAAATTTAGACAACCATGAAAAAAATAAATATTTTATTACTCGCATTGGGGATTCTGTTCATCGGCAATAGTTGTTCCGACGACTTTGGTGACATGAACACCCCTTCAGACGCTGTTGAGACAGTGGATCCGTCATATTTCTTTGTTAATATGGTGAACGGTGTTTATCAAAACTACCAGCGTAATATTAACTTATACCCTGACTTTTATTCTCAGTACTGGGCGAATACAGTTTCGAGCTTCGAATCGCCTCGTTACGAATATGTAAATGGCTGGGTTGGAAATATGTGGAAAGAATTTTATACTGACCACTTAACTGAATCGTTAGCTATTTCTGACCAAAACGCAGACGACGAATATGCAGTTAACCAAGTAGCATGTTCTGAAATTTGGATTTGCTATATGTGGTCGAGAATGACTGACACATATGGAGACATTCCTTATTGGAATGCAGGTTATGGAGAATCGGTAGATTATACTTCACAGGAAGAAATTTACAACGATCTTTTTGACAGACTAGAATCGGCAGTAAACTCTTTAGTTGACGATGAAGCACAAGCAAGTTATGGAGAATACGACCTTGTTTACTTTGGCGATATCGATAAATGGCGTCGTTTTGGTAACTCATTACGTTTGCGTTTAGCTATGCGTTTAACAAATGTAGATCCTACAACAGCAGCGGCCGAAGCTGCAGCAGCAGTAAGCGGAACTGGTGGTTTAATGACTGACAACGACGACGTGGCTAAAGTTGGTATGGATGCAACACGCTGGTACGATTACCTAAACCAAATGGCCTGGAACTGGGACAACTGTCGCACTTCACAAACATTCACCAATTACTGCTACAGCGAGTCTTCAGTTGGTGAAGACCCACGTACTCCTATCTGGCTTGCCTATAAAGTAGATGGCGAAAACGCAACTAAAGAAGAAGCAGGTTTCGACGAATACACTGGTGTTTTGAACGGATACAATACAGTTCCTTCTGATGCCAACACTAACGGATGTACCATTAACCTTGAAGGTGGCTACCAGGATTTTATTGGCGACGACACCAACGGTATGTTCCTTCCTGTTATGTTCTACTCTGAAGTATTATTCTTACAAGCAGAAGCTGCCATGCGTGGTTACATTAGCGGAGATGCTGACGACCTTTACAAACAAGGTATTCAGGCATCGATGGATTATGTAGGTGTTGACGCTGCCACTGCAGCAGAATACATTGCCGGAGTACCATCAATTACTGGTGCTGACGAAAGCAGCCTAAAAACACTGATTACCCAGAAATGGATAGGTAACTTCCCTAATGGTGTTGAATCATGGGCAGACTTCCGTAGAACGGATTACCCAGACATTACTCTACCCTACGACGGAGTTAGTAGTAACGCCTCAGTTGCTTCGGGAACATGGGTAAAACGTATCAGGTATCCTGACAACGCCCACGAGCAAGAAGAAGAGTATATGCCTTCGGATATGAACACCACCGAAACCGACCGTATGGACATTAAAGTTTGGTGGGATACCGCCGATACCAAAGACAAGTCTGACGACGGTTTAATGAGCAGTAACTTCTAAAAATGTATGGTATTAAATAGATTCATTACGTAAATGAATGCTATAACAACCACATAGATTATATTTAGGTTATGGGATAAGCAGCCTGTTTTTTGGCTTGCTTATCCCATATAAACCTAAGTTTCAAGCTAATGTTTTACTTCTGGTTCTTACACCACACAATTTCAAAATAAATTTCTCCACTAACATGAACCGCATCCTGCTCTTTGCTATTATTGCCAGTTTTTTACTGGCTTCGTGCAAAAAACAAACCCAAAACGAAGATTTTACCACTTTTGTTAATCCTTACATTGGCAGCGATTATCACGGCCATGTTTTTGTTGGAGCTAATGTTCCTTTTGGAGCCATTCAGCTTGGCCCAAACAACGACAAAGAAGCCTGGGACTGGTGCTCTGGCTACCATTATTCCGATTCAGTATTAATTGGTTTTGCACACACGCAACTTAGCGGAACAGGAATTGGCGATTTGGGCGACCTTGTTTTTATGCCCGTATCCGATAAATTTACCTATCCCCAAAACAATACCCAAGCTTACCCCTGGAGCGCTCTGTATACCCACAACGATGAAACTGTTGCACCAGGCTATTATTCCCTTAATATCGATAAATACAATGTTCGCGCAGAGCTAACCGCCACCGAACGCGTTGGATTCCACAAATACAATTATAAGGCTTCCGGTAATTCAAAACTAATTATCGACCTTACATACGGCACCGGCTGGGATGCCTTAACAAAGGCAGAGCTAAAACAAACCGGTACAAACAGCATTGGCGGATTCCGTTATTCCACAGGCTGGGCCAAAGACCAAAAGTTATACTTCCACACCGAATTCTCGAAAGACATTAAATCCCTAACCATTCTCAAACAAAATGAACAAGGCCCAAACACCGTTCTAATCGAATTTGAAGGTAACGGTGAACTATTGGCAAAAACAGCAATTTCGCCAGTTAGTACCGAAGGGGCGCTTAACAACCTCAACACCGAACTCAATCACTGGAGCTTTGAGGCAGTGAAAAACCAGGCTCGCCAAAAATGGAACGACGAACTGGGAAAAATAAAAATTGAAACCGATAACACATCAGATAAAATTACCTTTTACACCGCTCTTTACCACACCATGTTTGCCCCATCGTTATTTAACGATGCCAGTGGCGAATACCGGGGAGCCAATGGAGCAAACTACGCAAATCCAGGGTACAATACTTACACAACCTTCTCGCTTTGGGATACCTACCGGGCAGCACATCCCCTATTTACGTTAACAGAACCTGAGCGCGTTAACGATATGGTAAATACCATGCTTGCCATTTACGACGAACAAGGCAAACTTCCGGTTTGGCACCTCCATGGTAACGAAACCAACACTATGGTTGGCAACCACGCCATTCCTGTAATTGTTGATGCTTACCTGAAAGGATATACGGGCTTCGATGCAGAAAGAGCTTTTGCTGCCATAAAGAATACCATGCTTATGGACGAACGTGAACTTAATTTCGTAAAAGAAAACGAATACATTCCGGCCGATGCCATGCACGAGTCGGTTGCCATTGGGCTTGAATATGCCATTGACGACTGGTGTGTTGCTGCCATGGCAAAAAAAATGGGAAAAACAGAAGACTATGCGCTGTTCGCCAAACGCTCAAAATATTATACGCATTATTTCGAAAAACAAGGCAAATTTATGCGTGGCAAACTAGCCGATGGTAGCTGGCGCACTCCGTTCAATCCGGTTAAATCGGAACATCGTGCCGACGATTATTGCGAAGGAAATGGTTGGCAGTACACCTGGCTGGTTCCGCAAGATATTAACGGACTGATAAACCTTTTTGGAAGCGATGAAAAGTTCATCAAAAAATTAGACCACCTGTTTATAACCGAGGAAAAGCTGGAAGCAGGTGCTTCTGTTGATATTTCGGGACTAATAGGAATGTACGCACATGGAAACGAACCCGGGCACCATATTCCGTATATGTACGCTTTTGCAGGCCAACAATGGAAAACTGCCGAAAGAGTAAATTTCATCCTTACCAATATGTATTTTGCCACCCCCGACGGATTATGCGGCAACGAAGATTGCGGGCAAATGTCGGCCTGGTATATTTTTTCATCGCTTGGCTTTTACCCGGTAAACCCTGCCGGTGGTGTTTATGTTTTTGGTAGCCCATTGTTCGATTTTGCTGAAATAAACCTTCCCGGACGTAAAACATTCAGTGTTAAAACCATCAACAGAAACCAAGCTAACATTTATATTCAATCGGTTAAACTAAATGGCAAACCTTACAAAAAGAGTTACATCTCTCATGCTGATATAATTGAAGGCGGTGAACTTGAAATAACCATGGGTGCAAAACCGAATAAAGAATTTGGTAAAGGCACTGAAAACCGCCCCCATTCTGCAGACTAATACTGTATCATTTGTAAAAATGAACTACTTTTAAGTATAAATATCAGTTCAACAATTAATAAATAAAATACCATGAAGCCATTTTTATTTGTTTGCTTAGCTGCAATCCTTTTTAGCTGTTCTTTAAAAAACAGTTCCAACAGTAAGGAAACAACTTCAGAAAAACTTGTCGACCTGGTAAATCCACTTATGGGAACCGACTCGGAATTTAAACTCTCGAACGGAAACACCTACCCTGCTATTGCGCGTCCATGGGGAATGAATTTTTGGACACCTCAAACCGGAAAAATGGGCGATGGTTGGTGTTATGGCTACGACCATTACAAAATTCGCGGATTTAAACAAACCCACCAACCCAGCCCCTGGATTAACGATTATGCGGCTTTTTCGCTGATGCCAGTTACTCGAGAATTGATGTTTAACGAAGACGAACGTGCCTCGTGGTTTTCGCACAAAGCCGAAATTGTAAAACCACATTACTACAAAGTATATTTAGCCGATTACGATGTAACTACCGAATTTACGCCTACCGAACGCGCTGTATCGTTCCGCTTTACCTTTCCCGAAAACGATAATTCGTACATATTGCTCGATGGGTTTAATGGTGGTTCGATGGTGAAAATAATTCCTGAACAACGAAAAATAATTGGTTACTGCCAAAATAATAGCGGAGGCGTTCCTGCAAATTTCAGAAATCATTTTGTGGCAGTTTTTGATAAGGATTTTGAGGAAGTAAAAACCTGGAAAGACGATAAATTACAGGACACAAACGAAGCCAAAAGTTTTCATGTTGGCGGAATTGTTGGGTTTAAAACAAAAAAAGGCGAAGTGGTGAATGTAAAAATAGCTTCTTCGTTTATAAGCCCCGAACAAGCGGAGCTAAATTTACAACGCGAAATCGGTAACAAGACTTTCGATGAAGTGAAAGCCGAAGGAGAAGCCATCTGGGAAAATGAACTGGCTAAAATAAAAGTAGAAGGTGGCTCCGAAGCCGAGCAAAAAACATTTTACTCGTGTTTATACCGCACACTGCTTTTCCCCCGCAAGTTTTATGAATTTGATAAAGACAATAAAATTGTTCATTACAGCCCCTACAACGGAGAAGTTTTGCCCGGATACATGTTTACCGACAACGGTTTCTGGGATACTTTCCGCGCCGTTTTTCCATTTTTTACCGTAATGTATCCCGAACTGAACGCACACATAATGGAAGGGCTGGTAAATACCTACAACGAAAGCGGCTGGTTGCCCGAGTGGGCCAGCCCGGGGCACCGTGGATGTATGATTGGCTCGAATTCGGCATCGCTTATTGCCGATTCGTATTTAAAAGGAATTCGTGGTTACGACATTGAAACTTTGTACGAAGCCATTATAAAAAACACCAAAGGTTATAACGCCGAGGTTAATTCGGTGGGACGCTATGGTGCCGAATACTATAATAAACTTGGTTATGTACCTTACAATGTTGGCATCAACGAAAACACAGCCCGCACATTGGAATATGCTTATGCCGATTACTGCATTTGGAAACTGGCCGAAAAACTTGGGAAACCACAGCATGAAATCGATTTGTTCAAAAAACGGGCGCGAAACTATGTAAATGTGTTCGATAAAGAAACTCGCTTAATGCGTGGCAAAAACGAAGATGGGAGCTTCCAGACTCCCTTCAGCCCGTACAAATGGGGCGATGCGTTTACTGAAGGAAACAGCTGGCATTATACATGGAGTGTTTTTCAGGATATTGAAGGACTGAAACAATTGATGGGAGGAAACGATAGTTTTGTGCATATGCTCGACTCGGTATTTGTGGTTCCTCCAATTTTCGACGAATCGTACTACGGACAGGTGATTCACGAAATTCGCGAAATGCAGATTGCGGGTATGGGAAATTATGCACATGGAAATCAGCCCATTCAGCACATGATTTATTTATACAACTATACCAACCAGCCCTGGAAAACACAACAACACGTGCGTGAAGTGCTGAATAAATTGTACTCGTATCATCCCGACGGCTATTGTGGCGACGAAGATAACGGCCAAACATCGGCCTGGTATGTTTTTAGCGCGATGGGTTTTTACCCCGTTTGCCCGGGAACCGACGAATACGTTTTGGGTGCACCTCTTTTCGATAAAATTACCATGACACTGGAAAATGGAAATGAGTTTGTAATAAATGCTGCAAACAACTCGAAGGTTAATTTTTATGTGGACAACATTCAGTTAAACGGAGCAGAATACGATAAAAACTTCATAAAACATATGACCATTCAAGATGGAGGGGATTTGACGTTTTCCATGACCAATTTGCCGAACAAGGAACGAGGAACTTCGCCCGATAGTTTTCCGTATTCAATAACAAATGAAGAGTAAAACCATCAATTTGTTTTACTAACACAAAGATGCCATCAGCATTTATCTCAACACAAACGGATGGCATCTTTGTTGGTTAATCCCCTCACAAACTCTCAAAAGCGAAATCCGCGGAATACCTTTCAGACCAATTTGTTACACCCCAAATAAGTACAATACTACTGCCTCAGTTTTAACTAATTCCTGAACAAAACACTCCAATTTACTAGTAACATCGCTACTTTTCTTGCAGCAGACAAGAAAACAGAACTTCAAAATTAATTCCCGTTTTCTGCAAAAAGCAGACTGAACCTGAGTATGTAATATTTTTGTTGAGTTGAATTATTCGTTCGGAACAAGTGCGAATTTGCACCGGAGTATACTATAGAAATCGTGAAAATAATGTATTTTAGATACATATGGAGACACAAAGTACAACTAAGAAAACTTTTGAAACTTTTGCAGGTGTATTTACTCCTACTACACTCACCATCCTTGGCGTAATTATGTACATCAGACAACCTTGGGTTGTAGGGAATGCCGGGGTTATAGGAGCGTTAACAATTGTAATATTATCTGTGGCTATTACATTTACAACTGCACTAAGTCTGTCTTCTATTACTACTAATGTCAGGATAGGAAGTGGTGGTGCCTTTAGTCTGATATCGCAATCTCTTGGTTTAGAAATAGGCGGTGCAATTGGAATTCCTTTTTATTTTGCCCAGGCAATTGCTGTTGCTATGTATATTTTCGGATTTCGTGAAGGGCTACAAACCCTTGCTCCCGGTATAAATCCTTTTATTCTTGATGTAAGTATTTTTTCCCTGGTTATGCTTATCGCTTTTATAAGCACAAGTTTTGCATTTAAAATTCAGTACATCATCCTTGGTATTATTGTCCTTTCCTTAGTATCAATTTATGGATCGCTATTTACCAATGAATTAAATTATAATTTTGAATGGTTTGGAAAGTATCCGGGTTCGATAGAAAATAATTTTGACGGCTCTTCCTTTTGGGTTGTTTTTGCAGTATTCTTTCCTGCTGTAACGGGTGTAATGGCAGGGGCAAATATGTCAGGCGATTTAACAAATCCCCGAAAAAGCATTCCCTACGGCACAATTTCTTCTGTTATTCTTACCACATTAATTTATCTAAGTTTGATTTTTGTAGCAGCCCTGATTGCGACTCCTGAAGAATTGGCTGGTAATTACAATATATTTATCGACAAATCATTATATGCACCCATTGTACTAGCTGGTTTATTAGGCGCAACTCTTTCCTCCGCACTTGGGTCATTTGTAGGAGCCCCAAGAATTTTATTAGCTCTTGGTGAAAAAAGAATATTACCCAAAAGTCAGAAACTAGCTAAACTATCAAAAAGAGGAGAACCCGTTAATGCCATGTTAATTACCGCAGTAATTGTAGTTATTGGTATTTCATTGCGAAATTTGAACACCATTGCTCCTATTCTTACCATGTTTTTTATGATTACATATGCAATGGTAAACGTTGTTGCGCTGGTTGAGCAGTCATTAGGGTTGCCAAGTTACCGTCCTACTCTGAAGATTCCAATAATTATACCTGCAATAGGAGCTTTGGGGTCTATTGCAATAATGTTTGTGATGAATGTAATTGTCGCTTTATTTTCATTGGTGTTTATCGTATTGTTTTACCTCTATCTGGTTAAAATGAATATAAAATCAGCGGCCGGAGATTCCAGAAGTGGTCTTTTTACTGCATTGGCTGAGTGGGCAACAAAAAAAACAAACAATTTAAGGCAAGAAAGAGAAGTTCGCTCATGGCGACCTGATTTATTAATGCCTGTTAATATGCAAAAAGAGCTCCGAAGCTCGTTTAAACTCATTCACTCAATAATTTATCCTAAAGGTTCTATTAAAATATTGGCGTTACGCAATGAAAATGAAATGGAACAAAAAAATTTAGAAAACTTTCTTAAAAGTGCAGTTAAAAAGTTTAAAGAAAGTGAACTATCGGTTTCTTATACAACCATTGACAATACAGATTTTAATACCACTGTAAACGTTAGTATGCAGTCATTAAATGCCGCTTTTTTTAAGCCAAATATAATTTTTGCAAGTATCGACACAACTACCTCGAATTTGAATTATTACAACAACCTTTTATTCGATGCAAAAAAGAACAATTTTGGTCTTATAATGTATATTCCATTTTCAACAGCCAGTTTGGCCATAGAAAAAAGTATTAATTTATGGATTACAAATGTCCCTGCAAACTGGAAAGAATCGTTCAACATAAATAATAACGATTTATCTACCTTGATTTCTTTGTTAATCTGTAGGAATTGGAAAGGAAGTATAGAGGTACATATTCTGCATAACAATAAGCAATTTGAGTTTACGGAAACTGATATAGAAGATTTACACACAATGGTCAGATTCCCAAAGAATACTACAATAGCTGTAAAACAGGGGGAATTACTTACTAATGTTGTTCGGGAACGCAATACGGATGTAAACATCTTTAGTATTGAAGAAGGAATGACAGTTGAAAATATGGTTGAAATTGTAAATCAATCTCGTATTTCAGCAATTTTTTGTGCTGATTCTGATTTCGAAAATGTTTTAGTGTAAAAAACATTGCCTATGCAAGCAGGAGTTCTACCAATTGGCCATAACATACCACACAGAAATGGGCGCGGAAGCTAAACTCTGTCTGGTTCTTTTCCGTTATACCTATTGGATAAAAAAATGAGTTTTAGCACAACTCCTTGATTGCAACAGTCAATGCCGAACTAAAATAAAACAGTCTTAAAAAGAAAACGAATTTAATACGTAATACAATTGCTAACCGATACTATTCTTATTTCAGCCAAAATTTATGGGCAAGGATAAAAACAATACGTCACAACAAAAGACTAAACTATTTCAACGCATACTGAACTGGACAGAGCGAGCTGGAAATGCTTTGCCGCATCCTGCCACATTGTTTGCCTTATTTGCCCTGGCAGCCTTGCTTTTTTCGGGCATTGGCGCAGCCTTCGGGTGGGAGGTTATTCACCCGGGGACCAAAGAGCTTGTTCGGTCGGTAAACCTTTTATCAAAAGAAGGACTACATCGCATCCTGCTCGAAATGGTGGTTAATTTTACCGATTTTGCTCCGCTGGGCATTGTGCTGGTGGCTATGCTTGGCATCGGCATTGCCGAACACAGCGGATTGATAAATGCAGTGATTCGCCTGCTGGTATTAAACTCGCCCAAACACCTGTTAACCTTTGTGGTTGTTTTCACCGGAATTTTATCGAATATAGCTTCCGACATTGGATATGTTTTGCTCATCCCTCTTTCGGGTGTAATCTTTTCTGCAGTTGGCAGAAATCCTATTGCAGGAATGGCTGCTGCCTTTGCCGGTGTATCGGGCGGATATAGTGCCAATCTGGTGTTAGGAACCATTGATCCTTTGCTTGCCGGATTATCGCAGGAAGCCGCCGGTATTCTTAATCCTGCTTACGAAGTAAATCCTACGGCCAACTATTATTTTATGGCTGCATCTACCTTTTTTATTGCCATAGCCGGCACCTGGGTTACCGAAAAAATTGTGGAGCCACGCCTTGGAGCCTACAAAACAAATACGAACGAAACTGACAACAATTTCAATCCGCTTTCGAAAATTGAAAAAAAAGGTTTGCGCATTTCATTAATGGTTATGCTCGGAATTGTAGCCGTAACGCTAATTGGCATTATTCCACAAAATGGTTTTTTAAGAGGCACCGATGGTGGATTACTCAGTTCACCTCTCATTCGCGGGGTAGTAGCCATGTTGTTTATCTCGGCTGCTGCAATTGGCATCAGCTATGGTTATGTTGTAGGAACTTACAAAAGTGATGCTGACGTGGCAAAGGGAATGGCCATATCGATGAAAACCCTGGCCTCTTACATTGTTATTGTATTTTTTGCCGCCCAGTTTGTAGCCTATTTTAAATGGAGTAACCTGGGCATAATTTTAGCCGTTAAAGGGGCCGATCTGCTCCTCTCCCTCAATATCGGTCTAATTCCTTTAATGATTCTTTTCATCCTGCTCTCGGCAGCTATAAACATGCTTATGGGCAGCGCATCGGCAAAATGGGCTATACTTGCCCCCGTTTTTATTCCCATGTTTATGATTATGGGCTACTCTCCCGAATTATCGCAGGTGGTTTACCGCATAGGCGACAGCGTAACCAATGTAATTTCGCCAATGATGAGTTTCTTTGTGCTGATTATAGCCTATTTCCAAAAATACGACGCCAAAGCAGGTATTGGGACAATAATTGCTACTATGCTCCCCTATTCAATGGTTTTTCTGGTAGTTTGGATAATCCTTCTGGTTATTTGGATACTCCTGGGCATTCCCCTTGGCCCCAATTCCAGCATTCACTATGCCCTGCCTGCCTAAATAACAGTTTAACGAACAATATTCATTAAAAACCGAATGCGCAAAGTTCTATCGCTGAAACTGGATTTTACATCATCAGGTGACCGTTGTTATAATCCCTCAATCACCTGATGTTTAGAGTAGGTGCTGTACGGCTAAAAAACAAGCGGCAAGGTGTTCGTAAAATAATTTGTGTTTTTAACATCGTATAGTTCCGGGTTCTTCTTCCATTCAACCTCTATCTTTATCATTGGTTGAGATGTCAAAGCTACAATCTGCTCAGCAGTAAGTGCCTGTGATGCTCCCGATATCGTTGTAAAGTTATATTTCCCAACGGCTTTTACCTGGCTATCGTCACCCACGAGTAGTTCCACTATCTGCCCAGTAAGCAAATGGATGGTAATTTTACTTTCTGCTTTAAAATATCCGAAATAACGATGTGCTTCGCCATTGGGAATATCCCATTGATAGTGCACGCGAACATTACCTCTATTATTGGAACAACTTAGTTTACAACGTACATTCGACTTGGCTTCTCCAAAATAGCGGGCCAAACGAGGGCTTGGCATATAAATAAGTTCCTCTGCCGGTGTTTCAAACTCGCGTGTAGAGTCAACAGCAACCTTACTTTTTATTTTATCCACAGTACCAGAAATTGACTGACTGACTTTATCGCCATCTTTTTCCACGTATTTCCATGTTCCATCTTCAAACAATAATACTTTACTCCCCGTTTCGGTGGTGGCACTAATTTGTGCGAAAGCAAGTTGGCCAACAGTTAATAATATTGCAAGCAGTAATAAACGAATCATAATTATAATATTTTAATTTTTAGTATCTCTCTCGATTGTTTCGTAATCTTAAAACGGTTATCAAGGCGCTGACCCATTATCCAAACAACTTTTTTTCCGCTACACAAAAGCCAGGTATTTTCTTTCTCATGAAGAGGCAATTTTTGGTCAATAAAAAAGTCGCTTACCTTTTTAAACCCGGTCATTCCCAGAGGTTGGAAATAATCGCCCTGCCTCCATTTTCGAATCAAAAGCGGAAATTCAATTGCTGCCAAATCGATACAGGCAATGTTTGCTTTTTTAATAATCTCGAAACCTTTTGCATCGATTTTTTCCAGCTGCATTTCGAAAGGTACAGACAATTCGGTGTCGTCTTTTTCGATGTAATAAATTTTTTCTTCCTCTGCTTCTAACTTTGAAATATAAAGGTTTTCACGATCTTTAACCAGCCGATGAGTTTTCGAAAAGAATTGTTTGCCTGATTCGGTGCCCAGACTTTGAAAAACCTCGTCGACAACAGTTGGGTTAAACCCAAACTCCGTCAAAATCTCTAGCATTAAACTTTTCGGATAGCTCGATTTTTGCACCCCGTTAATGGAAACCGCCGTATTTTCCTTCTCCTGCCATATTACTTTTTCTTTTTCGGCATTCAGTGTGCCAAGGTATACCCTTTCAGCGTCTTTTAAATTTTCAACACTTGCCAGAAAATTTTTTTTAAATGCCGGATTCAGCTCCGAAAAAAGTGGTAAAATTTTATGCCGCAAGAAATTACGTTGGTACACCACTTCGTTGTTGGTGGAATCCTCGCGGAATTCAATATAATCTTTGCGGGCATACGTTTCAATTTCGTTACGCCCGGCAAAAAGCAGTGGGCGAATCAATTTTCCCGATTTTTCTTTTATTCCGGTCAGCCCTTTAATTCCTGTTTTCCGTGTAAGATTCAGAAAAAATGTTTCAATTAAATCGTCCTGATGATGAGCAGTGGCGATAAAATCGAAGTTGTTAGCACTTCGTATTCTTTCAAAATATTCGTAGCGTAATTCGCGGGCTGCCATTTCTATGCTTATGCCTTTCAACTTTGCATATTCTTTGGTTTCAAAGGTTTTGAAAAAAACCGGTACGCCATAGTCGAGCACCTGTTTTTTTACAAACTCCTCATCGCCATCGGACTCAGCACCACGTAGTTTAAAGTTGCAATGCACTATCCCGAATTCGAAAGCCGACTGCTCGAACAAATGCAAAAGCACCATACTATCGACTCCGCCGCTTACCGCCAGCAACACCTTTTGGTGCTGATCAAAAAGCCGTTTTTCTTTTATATTTTGAATAAATTTATCGAGCATAAAATTTTTATAAACATAGTGAATCCTTCATTGTAAAATACGCGATTGGGTTTCCGTTTAAATATTTTTAACCACACAAGAGCATTGTATTCACCAAAGTTCTATGAAAACTATTTTTTTAGTTTCCCCACCCCCTGTACTATATTCAAAATTACATCAACCGATTTTAGCATCGATGGAATAGGCACAAACTCAAAAGGTCCATGGAAATTATGGCCTCCGGCAAACACATTCGGACAAGGCAACCCGTTGTATGAAAGTCGTGCGCCATCGGTGCCGCCACGAATGGCTTTTATTTTTGGCTCAACGCCTGCTGCTAACATCGCCTGCTGCGCCACTCTAACCACGTACATAACAGGTTCGATTTTTTGGCGCATGTTAAAATACTGGTCTTCCAATTCCAGTTTAACTATATCTTTTCCATACTCCAGATTAATTAGCTGAACTACCTCTTTCAACAAATTCTTTTTTTCCTCAAACTTTGCAGAGTCATGATCGCGAATAATATATTTCAACTCAGCTTTTTCAACACTGCCATTCATGGCTAACAGGTGATAAAATCCTTCGTATTTTTCGGTATGCTCGGGACGTTGTGTTGGAGGTAGCATACCAATTAACTTATAACCTACAAGCAAGGCATTTACCATTTTATTTTTTGCAGCGCCAGGGTGCACACTCTGCCCGCTGATTTTTATTGTAGCCCCGGCAGCATTAAAGTTTTCAAACTCCAATTCTCCAATTTCCCCGCCATCTAAAGAGTAGGCAAAATCAGCTCCAAAATTCTTAACATCAAAATAATCGGTTCCCTTTCCAATCTCCTCGTCAGGCGTAAAAGCCAAACGTATTTTTCCGTGTTGAATATCGTTGGCATTTAATAAAATTTCGGCAGCCGTAACAATTTCAGCTAATCCCGCCTTGTCGTCGGCACCCAACAACGTAGTACCGTCGGCAGTAATTAAGTCTTGCCCCTTATAATTTAGTAATTCAGGAAATTCCAGCGGATCGATTACTACATTATTTTTAAGATGTATCGCCTCGCCGTTATAATTTTTCACAATCTGAGGATTTACATTTTCTCCTGAAAAATCGGGGCTGGTATCAACGTGTGCAAAAAATCCTACCACCGGACATTTTTCAGCTCCCTTTGCAGGAATTGTAGCAGTTACATAACCATAATTGTCCATTTCAACCTCGCTCAATCCAATCTCTTTCAGTTCTTCTACCAATTTCTTCATAAAAACCAACTGGCGATCGGTACTTGGATAGGTTTCACTTTTAGGATCGGAAGTGGTGTATTGTTTAGCGTAACTGATAAATCTTTCTACTACTTTTTCCATTGTTTATTTCTTTTATCTATTATTCGTTTTTAAGCGCATAACAGGTCAGTTTTGCAGAAAACCAAAGTGGATGCGCCAATTTTATTATCTTCATTCAATTACTGGGCATTAATTCAGATATTGCTCAACATTCTTAATCAGCTTTTCGCTGTCGTGCCCAATCTGAGAATATACAATTTTTCCTTGCTTATCGAGTAAATAATAAATTGGAGCAGCATTAACCCGATAAATTTTAGATATTAAACTGCCATTCCTTACATTACTATAATCCATGCCTCTATCTGAACAAAAATGATAGTCGATTTTATCATTCCGAGGCAACGGTCTGTATTGCGAGTAATACAACGGAAGCTGGTCAGGATGCATTGTACCATGACCATCGTGGAAACTAACCAATGGTCGCTTAAAGACAGAGCTATCTGCTTTATTCGTATTTATAAGAAATTCCCCATTGTAAAAGTTGGTATAATCATCACCACTTGAATAAAATTTCATACCAATAATAGTATCAGCCTGATTATTTTCGAAATATATTTTTCCCTCCTCGGTAGGGCTCTTGCCCGAGTAGTTTCTAAATACATCAATTTTGTGAGCGTACTCAACATGCGGAAACTCTTTCATTGTTTCGCCAATTTGTTTTAACTCTTCGAGCGGAGAAAGTGTTTGCTTACTGCAACTAAAAAGGGACAGAGCTAATAATCCATAAATAGATAATTTCCATTTCATATTTTAGCTTAAGTTTCCGAAATACGATAAAACAGCTACAAAAGTAATTAATCTTATCTGACAGCAAAGTTGTACGATAACCAAGATTTAAATTAAACGTCGTCAGAGTTAAACCCAAAGCCCAGGCGTTTGCCGGTTATCATTTTCGAATGGCTGACTTTTTGATACATCTGCTCAACACTTGCCACTTTTACCTGATCGTACAAAGGCACCAGCAGGTCGAATTCGATGCTGTATTGAATGGCTGTTTCCACAATTTGACGGACAATTCCAGGAGATATTGTATCCGTGGCAAAATCTTTAACTACTCCATCCGACTGGCGTTTCCCTTCAACAAAAAAGTGATTGTCTTTATTTACAAAAATACGCGCAACCAGGTAGCCAATATCATTCATACGGTTATATTTAAACGAATCGGCTAAAAAATTATAGATATTTATTACCCCGCAATAGGAACGCAACGAATCCTCCTCAATGTATTTTGTTTTCCAAAGTGGGTGTTTATCATCAAACTCGAAAACATTCGAATGCATGCTAAAAATAAGAAGATCGCCGCCAACCTTAAACTCCACCTCAAAGGGGCCACGCTCTTTGTAGTAAGGCAAAGCATCTTCTGTAAGCTTTCCTTTTACATCCTCATTGTAATCTTTTTCGAGCTGATTTAAAACCTTTTTTAATATCTTAAATGTCTGCCTTGTATTTTTATACACCTCTTGTTTCACCGATGTTTTTATCACCAATGCCTCTAAAAAAGATGCACGTACTTCTTTATCTTTCATAAATTTTAACTGTATGTAGTTCCTTTAAAATTGTACAATTGCCAATGAAATTAAACATTCCATTTTGTAATTTTCACCTGCTTAAATTATTGTTCCTCTAAAAGTACACAAATACTGCTAAAAAAAGAAAGCAGCCCGTTTTGAGCTGCTTTTCAAAAAAAAAGAATGCCATCTGCATTTTCTTCAACACCGACAGATGGCATCCCTGTTTAATATGCCAATGCAAATAAAACCCTGCGAGTAGAAGGTTTTCCGGTATAAACACAAACACCTTCTTCCTCTTCGTATTCCAGTGGCAGGCAACGGATGGTTGCTTTTGTTTCATTTTTTATCAGATCTTCTGTTTCTGGCGTGCCATCCCAGTGCGCCGAAATAAAACCACCTTTATTTTTTAGTACATCTTTGAACTCATCCCAGGTATCAACCTTAGTAATATGCTCTGCTCTGTAATCAAAGGCTTTTTTGAAGATATTATTCTGAATATCTTCAAGCAGATTTTCAATATAGTCTTCAATTCCTTCGAGTTCTGTTACATTTTTTTCCAAAGTATCGCGGCGGGCTACTTCAACAGTTCCGTTCTCCAAATCGCGGGGTCCCATGGCCAAACGTACAGGAACACCTTTTAACTCGTACTCGGCAAACTTCCACCCCGGTTTTCTGGTGTCCCGGTTGTCGTACTTCACCGAAATACCCTTTGCCTTCAGTTTGGAAATAATAACATCCACTTTTTCTGAGATAGCTGCCAACTGCTCTTCCTTGCGGTAAATTGGAACAATAACTACCTGAAATGGAGCCAGTTTTGGAGGCAAAACCAAACCATTATCGTCGGAGTGAGCCATAATTAAAGCTCCCATTAAACGGGTTGAAACGCCCCACGAGGTTGCCCAAACGTACTCTTCTTTTCCGTCTTTATTGGCAAATTTCACGTCGAAAGCCTTGGCAAAATTCTGTCCCAGAAAATGAGAGGTCCCCGACTGCAAAGCTTTTCCATCTTGCATTAATGCCTCAATCGAATAGGTTTCCAGTGCACCTGCAAAACGTTCGTTAGGCGATTTTAAACCTTTTATAACCGGTACTGCCATGTAGTTTTCAGCAAACTCGGCATAAATATTAATCATTTTTTCGGTTTCCTCAATAGCCTCTGCTTTTGTAGCATGCGCAGTATGACCTTCCTGCCACAAAAATTCGGCAGTACGAAGAAATAAACGCGTACGCATTTCCCAACGTACAACATTTGCCCACTGGTTACAAAGAATTGGCAAATCGCGGTACGATTGAATCCAATTTTTATAGGTATTCCAAATAATTGTTTCTGACGTTGGCCTTACTATTAACTCCTCTTCAAGCTTTGCATCCGGGTCAACCACTACTCCACCGTTCTCTTCGTCATTTTTTAAACGATAGTGAGTAACAACTGCACATTCCTTAGCAAAACCTTCCACATGATCGGCTTCTTTACTAAAAAACGATTTAGGAATAAAAAGAGGGAAATACGCATTTTCGTGCCCGGTTTCTTTAAACATTTTATCTAACTGAGCCTGCATTTTCTCCCAAATAGCGTAACCATAAGGTTTAATTACCATACAGCCTCTTACCGCTGAATTTTCAGCAAGATCAGCCTTTATTACAAGGTCCTGGTACCATTGTGAATAATTTTCGCTGCGCGAAGTCAATTCTTTAGCCATATACTATATTTTGGTATAGATTTTGTTTTAAATATTTTAATATTTTGAGCTTACAAATAAAGTAATTATTATTGACATTAAATAAACGGAGGATAGGTTATGAAATCAAGATTAACATTTTTAGGCATTCTGGCAATATTACTGGGAGCCTGCACAACCGGAGGCTATGTTTCCGGCACATATTCCGATGATATTTACTTCAATCCGGGAGATGTACCTCCTCCAGTTATTGTAGAAGAACAAGTAATGGTGGTTGAAGAACCGGTTGAAAAATCGGCAAACACAATGATCATTAGCAACATCGACAAAAATACGGATGGTTCGAATACCATGAACAATTACATTTTTGAGGGAACCGAGGAAGACGCCGATGTATTGCGCTACAACATGGACCAAATGGAAATGGAAGCCAGCGACACTACTGTATATTATAACGATGACGAAATGAAGTACGTCATTAATAATTACTACGATGGCGACGAGATAGATTATGCTTATCGCATCCGCCGTTTCCACCGTCCATACTATTACGACCCATTTTACTGGGACAGCTGGAATTACTACGACCCGTATTACTACAACCCGTATTATGCTTCTTCATGGTACTACCCATCGTGGTCGTTAGCATGGAACTGGGGTTGGGGATACAGAAGCTGGTATGGCGTTAGTTGGGGCTGGGGATATCCTTACTATGGGCATTATCCTGGCTATTGGGGTGGAGCTTACTATGGTGGCGGACATCATTACTACAGTGGCAACATATACCATAACAACAACTACTCCTACGGCCAAAGAAGGTCATCCGGAACTAATGTTTACCGTGGCGATAGCGATAGACGCTCATCATCGGCAGCTGTATCATCATCGGCCAATGCACGAAGAAGTTCCAGCACCGATGTAAATTCCGACATATCCGCAAGTAGACGAACATCAACAGGAACAAGAGCTGCAACAACAACAAAATCGACAACTGACAATGCTCAGGTATTAACAGAAAGAAGAAGAACAACAACATCTTCGACAAGTGTAACGGGTACAAGCGGTACAGCGAACAGTTCGCGTACTCAAAGTTACACCCGCCCCACTGGTACTACAACACAAAGCAGAACTTACACCCGGCCAAGTAGTTCAAGTAACCGGAGCTCATACTCTACACCAAGAGTTGTGAGTAAAAGCAGTAGTTCGACATCAAGGTCAAGCTACGCAACACCGCGTTCTTCATCAAGCTACAATAAATCGTACAAGTCAAGTTCTACTTACAACCGTAGTTCAAGCAGCGGCAGTTCGTCAAGAAGTTACCGTGCTCCGTCATCAACAAAATCGAGCAGCAGTTATAGCAGCGGTTCATCGAGCAGAAGCAGTTCAAGAAGCAGCAGCCCTTCCTACTCAAAGAGTTCAAGAAGCAGCTCAGTTTCTTCTTCCGGTAGTTCAAGCTCCCGCTCGTCATCGAGTAGCAGCAAGAGCAGTAGCAGTAGCAACAGAAGACGCTAATCTTAGCGGCATTTAAATACTTGGATAGAAAAACAAAAACGGCTTTGTAGTGTTACAGCTTTGCTTTTAGCAGAGATGAAACATATACCCATAAAAATTTAATAACATTAGCTATGAAACGAGCATGAGCAATATTCACACACTGGGGATTTATTAAAATCATGCGAGTTCCATCTTATACCTTAGAAAACAACAAAATTTAATAAGATGAAAAAAAGTATAATAATTCTTGCAATTACAATGCTTGTTCCTTTTCTGATTCAGGCGCAAGACATGGTTGATGCACTACGATATTCAAATGTTCAGGTTAGCGGAACTGCCCGTTCAGGAGGTATGGGAAACGCTTATGGTGCGCTTGGTGGCGATTTTACTTCTGTTTCGATTAACCCGGCCGGTTTAGGCTTATACCGTTCTGCTGAATTTACCTTTACTCCAAAATTAAGCTATTCTACAATTGAGGGAAATTATATGAATACCACAATGGAGGATAATAAATACAGTTTTGCGTTGAACAACATAAGCTACGTTGGCACCATTCCAACATTAAACAGAAGCGAAGTTGGCTTAGTAAGTATAAATCTGGGAATTGGTTACAACCGCTTAAAGGATTTTAACAGCAATTTTCTGGCCGGAGCTTCAGGTGTTACAAGCTCGTTCCTTGACGATTTAATTGAAAATGCCAACGGAGAAGATGCAAATGCCGGGTGGAGCGATTTTTACGAAGAACTTGCCTATTATAACACAGATACTAATTCAGGAGCCGATTTAATGTATTACGACGAAGAATTGGGTTATTGGGTTAGTGATATTGAAATAAATCCAGAAAATCCAGAAAATGTAGAAAACTATCCGGTTTCGCAACTAAAAAGTATTTCAAAAACAGGTTCTATTGATGAATACTTATTTGCTGTGGGTTTAAACTTTAACCACAAACTTTACCTGGGAGCTACTTTAGGCATTACCGATATTTATTACAAAGAAACCAGTACCTACGAAGAATGGGATGCCAATGGCGATATTCCAAACTTTGAAAGTATGGAATTCGATAGCTATTTGAAAACAACCGGAACGGGTTATAATTTTAAAATAGGATTAATTTATAAACCCATAAATGAGGTTCGTTTGGGTGTTTCGTTGCATACTCCAACTTTCTACGATATACGCGATGCCTTCCATACATCAATGTATTCGAGAAATAACTTTGACGGCAGTATTGTCAATGATGAAGGACACTCGTCCTATAACAATTACGATTATAATCTTGACAGTCCGCTTAGGGCAACCTTTAGCGGAGCTTTCGTTATTGCAAAAAAAGGCATCCTAAGTATTGATTACGAATACGTTGACTACAGCAACATGAAACTGAGAAAAGGGGGTGATGGATACAATTTCACAACCGAAAACCAGGAAATCAGCGAGGCCTTCAGATCGGTTGGAAATATTCGTGTTGGTGGAGAACTAAGGGCAAACAATGCCTTAAGCCTGAGAGCTGGTTTTGAATATTACCCATCAGCTTACAAATCAGAATCATTTGACAACGTGCAATTTAAATCGGATGATAAATTAATGACTTATTCTGCCGGATTGGGTTACCGGTTTAGTAATTTCACCTTCGATATTGCTTATCGTTTAACCGACAATCAAGAATACGAGTTACCCTATTCTGCTCCTTCCACAAGCTACTATCCACAACCTGATGCAATAGAATTTAACACCATGAAGCATGACGTTATTTTTTCGCTTGGATTCAGATTTTAATAACAAAACATAATTTAGCAAGAGGCACAAACCAGTTGGTTTGTGCCTCTTGAATTTTTCAAACAAAGGAGAGAATTAGACCAATAATGCATTAAAATAACTGATTAAATTTATCATATAAATATTGCTGCGTTTGTCATGGCTTAAGCAAGCTTGGCTCAGCACTCTTTAATCACAATAATTATCTCTTTCCCCCTTTTTTCAATTGATAAATACTCGCGCAGCTGCAGTTATGAAACGATTTTTCGCTTTTGAGAAAAGAAATAATTTGACTTGAGTAGAACTTCGTTTCAATTTTCGAATCATTATTTTCTGAGTAAAACAACTTCAAGTCCATCTTCGAATGCTTCCTCCGAATTTACATATTTTGTTACAAATTTTTGCAACTCTTTAGGCTGGGCTGTTAGTAAAATTAAATCATCATTTGCTTCATGATGAATCTTGATTTTATTTTCTTTAATAAGATCTTCCATCCAATCCTGATCAAACCAGTTAATTTTTAATCTATCCTCTTCAACAGTTAATTTTGCAAAGGTATGTACAGGAATAACATGAAAAGATGCCAATGTAACTTCGCCTTCACTGGGTAGTTCTTCCAAATAAAAATCCAGGAAATAATAACCACCTAATTCAATTACATGAACTCTGAATTCCGAACTCATTATATTTTTTGTTTGTTTGTCTTCAGTTTTCAAGGTTAAAATATAGGACGTGCTATCAACAATTCCGTTCTCTTTTTTATGCACTACTCCGTTTTTCCACGTAATTGGATGCTTAAAGGTCCACCCTAAATCGTTAGCCAATTCACCCCTCGGCTCATCTTCCTCATACCATTCTCCGGTTAAAATATCGTTTGGGAATAAATCTTTCTCGGTATAAAGCGGGTAAAAAGAATACACTACGCAGCCCGAAAGGAACAGCGTCATAATAAATGCGATAGTAAAATTTCGTGTTTTCATGATTTTTAATTTTTAATGTCTAACTCAAAAGTAAACGGAACTTATTGGCTCCACATTTTATTCGTTAAAATGAAGATTTATGTCGACGAAACAGGTAAAATCACTTAAAATAATAACAGAACAGAATCTAAATTAAGCGTCAAAATGCGTATATAAATTGGTACCAAAAACCGTTTTTGTAATTTCGTAAAACATCAAATTCTTTTAAACGGCAATGCAGACAGGCTTTAAAACATGTAATTCAAACCAATGTAAAGTCCCGAATCACCGTCACGTTCATCGGCTGCCATTCCATAATCACATTTAATTATAAAATTTTCATTCATGGCAATCCGCAACCCAAGTCCGTAAGAATAGTGCATTTCTTCAGCATTTCCATCAAAATATTCATCACGTGGCATATCATCAGTCCATACGAGCGGTTCGGTAAAATCAATTTTATCCGTTACCCGGCCAAAATCGGCGAAAGCATTTAATCCGAGGTAGAAATTATTATTGATAAACTGAAAACGCGCAAATTTCCAGCGGCCTTCAATGTTTGCTAAAAAATAACCATCGCCCACTACCCTGTTCCTTCTGATTCCGCGTAACGAACTAGCTCCTCCCAGGCCTTCGGAGCTGGAACCTTTCAAAACCGACGTAATCATTTGAGTTTGATAATAAAAGGGAGTTTCGCCACCCAGTGTTGTTTGCCAGGACAAACGGTAGGCAAAGGATAAATCATCGGGGACTACTGTAAAATACTGCCGATGAATAAGGCTCAGCTTTGTAAAGCTATGCTCGCCTCCCAGAAATTCGGGAGAGCCCAGTAAAACTACTTCGGTCCACATTCCCTTCATTGGATTGGGTTGATTATCGCGGGTATCGTAAACTACACCAGCTTTTAAGGTTGGAACAAAACCACCGTTGGCATCTTCTTCCGAAATAATTCCCCATTCCTGGTATTTTTGGTATAATCCGGGCTGCTCCTCATGCGACGGCAGTATATTATCGTCATCCTGATTTTTATTTAATTTGTCGATATCCACCAAATCCAGATTAAAATTTAACAGATTAACTCCCCCAACCCATTTAATTTTTTCGCCGGTCAGTTTTCCCTGCAAATCAACTTTAAAACGAAACATTTTTCGGTCGTACTTATAATACATGCGGGTTTTGTACCCCTCTGTTTCATCGTCGAACCAATCGTCGTTTACTACCGCATCGAAGCCATTAAAACCATAAAAATCGTAGGTTTTATCGCTCAAATAACTAATATCCACCGAGGTTTGTAAACCTTTTATTAACTTATCCGAATCGTAATAAATGCGATTTATTCCACTTCCTTTGGTAAACCTCGAAATTTCGAGATAAAGCGAATGGTCGTATTTTGGATACCGGCTTCCATCGCCATACTGATAAAGATTTATCAAACCACCATATTGAAAACCAAGATCGGTATCGAAAGTAATGGTAGGTAAAGCTCCAAAATTCCAGCCTTGCTTAATAAGTTCATCTTGCGCCTTTATTCCCAGGCAAAAACAAAGCAGTACAATAAAAATAAAAATACGTTTCATGAGCTAAATTTTTGGTTAGAGTGTTGTTCTATTTGAAGCATTTTCTGATGATAAACATTGTAGATTACCTAAACGAATATAGACAAAATAAAACTGAAATATATAATCTGTTTCTATTTCTGAACAATCACATTCCCTTTTCTATCCTTTTTATTCTGCATTACATATTTTTAAGACGTTGAAAAACTTATTAACCCAAGCCGATTAAGACTCTTACCTCAGTTTCGGTTATTTTTAGTAAGCCGAGTTCGATTTTAAATAATTGCCTCAGAAAAATCCAGAAATGAACATTTTTTAATTCAGCTCTTGCACAATTCCGGATTTCTGAGTGGAAAATTGTAAGTCGTATTTGTAGAACTAATAAATAATATAAAAGGGTTGTTACGTGCTATAAAACAAAAAAACCGTCAATCTTTCGAAAGACGGTAATTTTCAAATTAACTAATCAAACTTTATGTAATGTAAGGCTTATTGTTTTGCCCACCACAATTTCGTGTCTTGCACATCGGCACCTTGCGAAGCAACCGCTGCGTTGTAGTTAGCTCCATTTTGATTCGATGCTGCATTTCCGTAGCGCATACGTTGCGGATAATTTCCATTAATATCTCCTAATCCAAAAATCTCACTGTCATCAACGCCCTCAGCAAGTTCAGCAGGATAGCCCATATCACGAACAACAGACCATGCTTCAAACCCATCGGTAAAAAGTGCTAACCAGCGTTGAGTAGCAATTTTTGCAAGATTCTCTTCTTGAGTTCCATTTAACAAAGCCATATCTTCGTTGGCAAGGAATGTTTCAATATCAGCATCATTTACATCCCAGAGTTTCATTGCCTGGCGGATACCTTCCTGGTAATGTGCCTGGGCATCGCTTCCTCCCAATCCCTTCAAAGCTGCTTCGGCCTGTAAAAAACTTGCCTCAGCCGAAGACATAATCAACTCTTCCCGAATCTCTCCATTATTCTTCTTATTAATTACAACTTCTGCCGGTTTTGAGAAGAAAACATACTTCGCATATGGTTTTATCTTACTGTTTAAACGGGTTGGCTGTCCTACATAATACATATTTTCAGGCATGGTTACGGTAATGTTACCTTCGGAATCTTCCTCAGAAGTGTATTCAACTTCTGCCTCATCCAGGATGCCCAAAATATAGTTTACTCGTTTTTCAAATAGCTCAACTTCCAAACCCTCTGTTGGTTTTTCCAATACCTGCGTTCCTCCTACTGCAGGCTGAGCATAAATCGTTAAACGCGGATCGTTATTATCACGTAAGGCATCAACCATGGCTTTACTCATTGTCCAGTCGGAGCCAGCGCCAAAGTTGTACCAGATATCACCGTAACAGGCACTACTCCACTGCGAAATTTCTTCGTCTTTTTCCATTGTAACGTTATCCGCATCTCCGGAAAGCAATCCGTCTGCCAGAGCTTCAGTAATTGTAGTTGCAGCAAAACTTGCACCATCAGCACCGTAACAACGCAATGCCATGCGCAATTTTAAAGTATTTGCCAAACGTTTCCACTGCTGCAAATCGCCACCGCAGTAAATATCGTTTTCACCAACGTCATCAACACTAGAGCCGGTTGCGGTTGCATCTCCAATAGTAGCCATTGCGTCATCCAATTCAGCAATAACACCCTGGTAGATAACACTCTGTTCATCGAATTTTGGCAACACAATATCAGGATCTGTTGCCTCTGTATAAGGAATCATTCCGAATACATCGGTATACATCTGAAAATATAAGCCTTTAATAATCTGACCAATTGCATACATGTATTCGTTTTCAAACTCTCCTCCGGTTATGGTCATTTGCATAAAATTATCAAGGTCTCCAATATAACCTTCCATCCATCCCCATGCAGCATCGGTGTAACCACTGCTGTATGAATACCCTAATTCGTCGGACCACCAACTCTGGTTGTGGCCAAAACAAACCTGACCAGAATACCGATCCATATGAATCAAATGTGCGCGCCAGTATGCATACCTGCCTGGAGCATATAAAAGATACTGCGGACTTGTTAAGAAGTATTTTGCACTAACTTCTTCAACGGTAAACGAGTCCGGTTTTGTGTTCATTTCATCAAAATCGTCGGTACAGTTGTTTAACAGAAATACCGTTCCTAATACTATGAATATTTTGAATATATTTTTCATTTTACTGCCCTCCTTTAAAATTTAATATTCACGTTAACCCCAATACTTCGTGCAGTTGGCATGTTGTACGATAAAATTCCCTGACCACCGTTACCTGTTCCCAAGCTGGCTTCCGGGTCAACATGGTCGATATCTTTATAAATAAAGAAGAGGTTTCGCCCAATCAAACCAATTGTAGCACCTTGTATGAAAGTATTACCCAAAATCGATTGAGGAACTTTGTACGATAATACCAACTCCCGTAAACGAATATTAGTCTGATCGAATACATACTGAGAAGCAATGCCAGAGATGGCCTGCCAATAATCCTGGGCACTAATTTCGATTGAATTCTGAGCGTACGAATTGTCGCTCTGAAGAACAACACCATCTACAATAATTCCACCTTCGCGGTATTGAAGAGTTTCTTTTGAAACACCAGAACTAGCTAAGGCAGCATTGGTTTGCGAATAGATTTTACCACCAACGCGGGCATCAATTAAAAAGTTTAATGAAAAGTCTTTATAAGTGAATGTGTTAGACAAACCTCCATTCCAGTCGGGTTGAGAGTTACCAAGATAAACTTTATCGGTAGAAGCTTGCGGGCGGCCACTTGCATCGACAACAATCTGCCCCGCATCGTTGGTTCTCCATGTAGTACCATACAAGTCACCAAACCCTCCACCAACAGTTGCCTGAATATTAAGGTTACCCGAGTTGGTACTATTTAAGATATGACTGTCCAAATCTTCGGTTAACTCAATTAATTTGTTTTCGTTTTTAGCAAAGTTCACCGAAACTTCCCAGGTAAAATTACCGCTATGTACAGGAATACCTCCAACCAGTAATTCAACTCCGGTATTCGTCATTTCGCCAATATTTTCGCGGAAATAGTCGTAACCAGTTGAAGAAGGCACTGGCACATCATAAATCTGGTCGGTTGTTTTAATGTCGTACCACGAAAAATCGAAGAATAGTCGGTTATCCAACAAGCTTCCTTCCAAACCAATTTCTAAAGAAGCAATATTCTCCGGTTTCAAATCTTCGTTAAACTTTGTTCCCGGGCGTGACAATTGGGTAAGTCCCAGGTAGCCATCGTTTGCCAGATTATAGTACGAATAAATTTGATACGGATCGGTATCGTTACCCACGTTTGCCCAACTTGAACGAATTTTCAGCAAATTGAAAATATCATTTTCAGGATCGATAAAATGATCCAGCAGTACTGAACCGGTAACCGATGGATAAAAATACGAACGATTGGAATTGGGTAAAGTTGAAGACCAGTCATTACGTCCGGTAATATCTAAATAGGCAAAATTCTGAAAAGAAAGCGAGGCCTGGAAATACAATGAATTTATCTCTTTTTCCTCCAGGGGAGTATAACTTGGAGTTTGGGTTACCGTATTGGCAACGGTTGCGCGGGTTGGGATTTTAAAATCTTCGCCATAAATACTTTGCGCCTCATACGTACGATACAAGTGGTTTCCTCCTGCACTTATTGAAAGGTTAAAATCCTCTGTCAAGTCCTTATTAAACATAAATAAAAAATCGGCATTGGTTTCAGAAACACGGTTGTTTCCAAAGGTTAATCGGCCCGATGTGTAATAATGGTGACCAGGTTGATAAATTGTTTCATACTTTACGTTAGTAACATCGGTTCCAACACGTGCAAAAGCCGACAACCATGGAGTAATTTCATAAGAAATTTTTGCAAAGCCCATTAAACGTTCCCTGCGGTTCAATTTACTGTCGTTATACAACTGCCAGTAAGGGTTAGCCCCCAAGGCACTAAAAGAAACAGAATTAAGTGTTTCTTCATCTTGATAATCCTTTAAATCTTCAATATCCACGTTACGGGGCATGGTTAAAATTGAAGCAAGAATACCTTCGGAGCCTTGGTTTACAGTATTGTTAACTTCTTGCCAATAATAGGTTGCCTTTGCATCTAATTTTAATTTTTCGCTAAGATCAACCAAACTGCGTAAGTTAAAATTATGCGATTTTAAATCAGAATTAGGAATCATAGACTCGGTATAATTATTCGTATAAGAAAAACGAACAGAATAATTTTCACCACCTCCGTCCAGTGCAACTGAGTTAACGTATTTTGCACCGGTTTCAAAGAAATCTTTAAAGTTGTCGGGTTGCGCCACATAAGCTCTTGTTTCACCGGTATAGTAAAGCTGTTGGCTTCCATCCATGATTTGTCCCCATGAGCCAGATGCATTTTTTAAATCGGTTAAATTGCCAGGAACATATCCTTGTGTACCTTGACCATATTCATTTTGGTAATCGGGAAGTTCCAAAGGATTATCGAAAGTAATATTCGAATTAAATGAAACACCTATACCTTTTCCTTTTCTACCTTTTTTAGTGGTAACTAATAACACTCCATTACCTGCACGCGAACCATACAAGGCGGCAGCGTTAGGTCCTTTCAGAACCGAAATTGACTCAATGTCATCAGGGTTAATATCAGTAATACCACCACCGGAAACGGTACTGTTATAAACACTTCCGCCACTGTTCTGTCCGGTTGCATCAATAGGAACCCCATCAACAACAATTAAAGGTTGGTTATTTCCTGTAATAGAGTTGTTCCCCCGAATAATAACACGAGAACCTCCTCCGGGGCCTCCAGTACCCTGAGTAACAACTACTCCGGCAACTTTACCAACAAGCGAGTTAGCCGGGTTATGATCTTTTACTGTGGCAATGTCATCGCCACCCACTTCAGTTACTGCATAACCTAACGATTTCTTTTCTTTAGAAATTCCAAGAGCTGTAACAACAACTTCTTCCAGGCCAATCCGGCTTTCAATCATTATTGCATCAATAGTTGTACGACCATTAACGACCTCCTCGAGCGTTGTCATACCCACAAACGAAAAAACAATAGTGGCATCTTCCGGAACAGAGAGTACGTACTTACCATCGATATTGGTAGTTGTTCCATTAGTGGTTCCTTTTTGAATAACGGCTGCTCCGGGAATTCCGACTCCGTTTTCATCAGTAACCGTACCGGTTACCCTTTGTTGCGCATAAGCACTGCTAAGCATAGCAAAACACATCGCATAAACGATTAAAATCTTTCGCATAGATAATAATTTAAATTGGTTAATTAGAAATAACTTAATTCGCTCCTTATTCGATGATAAATTATTTCAGGTGGATAGTTTATTTTACATAAAAAAGATAATTTAAGTTCAAGTTAAGTTGTTTTCAAATGTTCATATCACCTATTTTCATGCATTTTTAGCAATTGAACACATACAAGTTATGCATTCTTTTTATAAAATGCATTAAAATTTAAGATTGAAAAAAGTAGATTTTGAAAAAAGTATTGAGGAGAAAGTTGTGAGCAAAATCTATGCGAAAAGGAAAATATTTTGAATGTCAGGTCTTTATAAGGGATATTTGTATTATGTGGTACAAATTTTTAAAAGCATAAAAAAATTGATGTTTTTCGACCACTTTTTACAGATATGATAATTATCAGCTTATTTATACATATTTCCAAACAGTTTCCGGTAGAGCATAGCGGTTACGCCCTGCAGACCTGCATGTTTCCAGTTTTTAGAAATAACAATTTTTGTATTACCCGAAATTTGTTCAAGGCTATATTGATTTATTGCTTGTTGAATAGGAGTTAAAATATATTTCTCTGCGCCCGAAATAACTCCTCCAATCACAATGACATCGGGATTTAACAACTGAATAGTGTTCGACAAAGCTTTGCCCAGTGCCAGTCCAACCGAGTTTAGCAGGGCAATAGAAAATTCGTCACCTGTTTTTGCTGCTTCAATAATAGCTTCAACGGTCAAATCATCTTCGCGGTTTGTAAACTTTTGTGTCAGTTGCGATATTCGGCCTTCTTTTACGGCGTCTTTAGCCCTTTCAATTAAAACATAAGCCGATGTAACCGTTTCGAGGCAGCCTATTTTTCCGCACCTGCACAACTTTCCGTTGTCGACAAATTTTATGTGCGACAGCTCTCCTGCAAAACCGGTAGCTCCGTTATATAGTTTACCGTTGAGGATCATTCCCATACCAAGTCCCCAGTTCCAATTTATTATTAAGGCATTATTATACCCTGCAGCTTCGCCAAAAATAAATTCGCCATAAGCTTGCATCCGGGCATCGTTGTTTACATAAACCAGGCGATCAAATTTTTTCTCCAGCAATTGCTGAATATTTCTGTAAATTTCGTTTTTAATACTGTAATTATAACCTTTTGAGCTATCAACAAGACCAGGCATGGCCATTCCGACACCAAAGATTCTTTCATGGTCGATGTTATTTTCTACGATAATCTCTTTCACTATCGCATAGGCCTTTTCAACCAAATCCGGATCATCGATGGAAGTTTCAAACTCAACAGCAGGAGCCACCAAACGGTTATGGGCATCATAAATGCCAATTTTTCCATCTAAATGCCCCAATTCGCAAGCCACCACCATAATCGAATCATTTTTCAATCCAAAAAGCATGGGTTTTCGTCCTCCTTGCGATTCTCCCGGACCTCTTGACTCAACCAATTTGTTACTGCTTAACTCTTTAAGCAACGAAATTGCCGTTGGCAAACTAACGCCAATTTTTTTACTAAGAGTTGTAGCTGGTAATGTTTCGTTCTGGTATAAAAGATTTAGTATCTTTTTTTTACGGCGGTAGTTTTTTAGTTCGTTCCCGCTTAATTCTACTTCTCGAATATTGTTTAACAGAATCATAAATTTGTCAGCTTATTACAAAACAAGTAATTATAAAGAATAATGCCAAAAGCTTTTCTAAAATTTTCTCGAAGTACCCTGGTACTTTGTATTAATACCGTAAAAAAACAGCTTACACCCAAGCGAGCTCCAAATGAATTTCGCCAGCCAAAAGCACTTCTCTGTATTTACTAACAAATGCTCGTTTTAACAGGCGTTTCAGATAAATACCAAATGCCGGAATTGCCATTTCCAGAGCAAGTATCCCTTCGATTACAACCCTACAGCAAATTAAATTTTTTTTATTCGCAACAACTATCCAATTATACAATGCTATTTAATATCGTTAGAGTTATAAATTTCTGGCAACTTCGAAAAATATTGTTGTGGGAAGCTGCCCAACCCTCAAACTCAGTCACTTTTTATTCCATTACAAAGAAATGAAACGCAAGAAAAGATAAATTAAGAATACTACCCCCGTTCACTTATATAGGCTCATCCTCTTTTGATTTTTTTATTTAAATCAAATAAAATAGCTGTTTAACTAAATTTAACAGCTAAAATTTAAAAAGATAACCAATAAAGTTGTTATTTTCCTTAACTAAATCATCAGCAACCTAAACAATAATGTGTATTAAAGGGTTAATTAATGTTTAAATTCTTACGAATAATCATTCTTCTTTGTTTGGGCTTATTACAATATGCCCAATCGTATGCCCAATATACATTGCAAGACACCCTTAAAATACAAAAGCAACAGCAGTTTTATAATAGCCTGGAACACAAGGCAAACCAAAAGAAATTTACCGAATGGATATATAATCGTTTAATCTCTCCCCCACGCCCTTATGTTGACAAAAAAGCTCTTGCTCTCGATTATTTTAGTCCTTACGAAGGCAAAGTAATTGCCAGCATAAAAATCAAATCGCTCGATGTATTTGGCCCTTCACTAGTCGATACAACCCAGCAAGCACAAAAGTGGATAGAACGTTCGGCCAACACCATACATACGAAGTCGAACCTAAAAACCATTGAAAAACAGTTGCTGTTTCAAATTGGCGATTTGCTCAATCCTGAATTAATGTACGAAAACGAAAGGCTTATCAGGAACCTTTCGTACATAAAAGACACGCGAATTCTGATTGAACAAGACAGTACTTATGCAGGATTTGTAAACATACTTGTGCTTACCCAGGACCGGTTTTCATTCGGGGTATCGGGGGGAGTTAACGGCACTAGCTCGGGCGACATTAAATTATACGACCGAAATATTTTTGGTGTGGGGCACGAAGTATCGGTAAAATTTGTAGGACATGTTAACAAAGAGCCTTATATGGGCGTTGAATCCTTCTATAGTATCAACAACGTTGCCGGTAAATTTCTTGACATCGACCTGGGCTACCTCAATACATACCGCACCGAAGGATACATATTTAAAGCAGACAAACCGTTTTATACCCAAACTACCAAATGGGGCTACGGCACATCCTGGTACAGGATGTTTCGTACCTTCAGAATTTCGAGCAACGACCCTGTAGAAGTGGACGATCCATTAAACATGTCGTATAACAACATATGGGGAGGCAGGAGCTTTAACATCAGCCCAAAGCAGAACAATTATACTCAATTCGTTTTTTCCTCTTCAATTAGCAATTGGAATTATTTTGAAGCTCCCATTGTTTCGGAAGAAAACGAACACTTTTTTGCCAACCACACCTTGTATTTGGCCGGGCTTACCCTTTCGCAGCGCCGGTTTATTCAAGACCAGTTAATTTACAGCTATGGTATTACGGAAGATATTCCCGAAGGCTTTAAAACTGAAATTATTTATGGCTACGATGCCAATGAATATGGAGACCGTCACTACATTCATTTTTTTACTTCGAACGGAAACCTGCTCATGAGTCGAAGAGGCTATCTCTATTGCTCGGCAGGAATTGGAGGTTATTTTAATGATAAACATTTTGAAGAGGGGCAGGTCCAGACTCAAATGCGATTTATTTCTAAAATCAAAACTGCCGGAGCAAAGCGAGTAAGGACATTTATCGATATGAGTTACACTCTTGGTATCAGACGTTACGATATTGAAAATCTTACGCTGGGACGAAACGAACTTATTCGAGGCTTCGATAGCGACATAGCAGTTGGAAAGCAACGATTGAGTTTAAAATTTGAACACATTGTATTTCTTCCACGGCAATTTTACAATTTTAATCTGGCTCTGTTTGGTTTTGCAGATTTGGGCATTATTGGCTCAAACCATAAATTTATTCTAAATCAGAAGTATTACAGTGGAATTGGGTGTGGGCTCAGGTTACACAACGAAAACCTGGTATTTGAAACATTACGCCTCAGGCTCGCCTACTATCCTTTTCACCCCGGTGACATGCGTTTAATCGGTTTTTCACTCAATGAACAATCAAAACAAGAATTTAACACTTTTGAACCCGTCGCGCCAACACCATTGTCATTTGAATAAAGTGTTTTATAAACAAATAGAAAAAAGAGTTTATAGCGCATAGAACTCCTCACTCCGGCAATTTCGGTTACCACAATCACTTCCCTAAAACTGAAAATAAATAAACGGTTGCATTTTGGATGAAATCGATTGGTAAACAAAAATTACTACAACGGCCGAGATAACAGCTTTCACCCAAAGCGGTGTGGCGATAAACCAGTTTTTAATGCGCTCTTTCCATCTTTCGCTAAGCCAGTGAATAAAAAAGCCAAAGCCCATTACAAGAAATACCCATTTATAGGCCAGCACAACCTCCGGAATAATTGAAAGTTTCAAATCGGTGCCTATTTGATGCAGCATACCGTTTACCACTTCCATAGTTGCCGAACGGAAAAACACACGGGTAAAGGTTATAAAGGTGAAGGTGAAGGTAATTTTCCAAATATTTACCGCCCAGTTGCTTCGTTTTTCCCAGGGGCTAATTTTTCGCCAAAACTTATAAACCACCAAACCTATACCGTTTAAACCTCCCCAAATAATAAACTGCCAGGAGGCCCCATGCCACAAACCTCCTAAAAGCATGGTCAACATTAGATTAATATTGGTATCGATGCCACGTTTAATTTGAGGAAAAATGCGGGACAGAACAGCAAAAGTAACGACAATCCCGGCAAAAACCGGAACAAGAATAAATTTTCCGGCTAGCAGAACTATAATTGCCAATATTACTCCCAAACTAATATAGCTAAACACCGAACCTTCGCGGTTTCCACCAATGGGAATGTATAGGTAATCTTTTAGCCACGAGGATAGCGACATGTGCCAGCGTTTCCAAAATTCACCAACGTTTTTGGCTTTGTAGGGTGCGTTAAAATTCTGAGGAAGGCGGTATCCCATCAACAAAGCCACGCCAATGGCCATATCGGTATACCCCGAAAAATCGACATAAACCTGCAGCGAATAGCCAAATAAAGCCATCAAATTTTCGAAACCCGAATAGGTAATTGGGTCGGAAAACACGCGGTCGACAAAGTTTACAGCAATATAATCGCCTATGAATATTTTTTTTATCAGGCCTTTCAGAATCATAAAAATGGCCCAGCCAAACTCTGCTTTCGAAACATGGTAATCTTCATAAATCTGTTTTACGAAGCCCGAAGCCCGAACAATTGGCCCTGCTACCAATTGCGGAAAGAACGAAACGTAAAAGCCAAAATCAATTAAATTATTAACGGGTTTGGTTTCGCCACGGTACACATCAACTGAATAACTGATGGTTTGAAAGGTAAAAAATGAAATACCCACCGGAAGCAAAATCTGGTTTACTTCGAAATGTGTGCCTGTTGCCTCGTTTGCCCACAAAGCCAGGTGGTTAACAACATGCAAATTGGTACCAAAAAGAAGGTTGAAACTATCGGTGAAAAAATATGTATATTTAAAATACGCCAGTAAAGCAAGATTAACAACCACACTTGCTGCAACCAAAACCTTTCGGTAAAGGTTGTTTTTCGATTTATAAATTCTTCGTCCGATAAAATAATCGGTTAAAGTGCTGAAGAGTAAAATAAAGAAAAAAAAGCCACTTGATTTGTAGTAAAAAAACAAGCTGGCCAGAAACAAATAGCCTGCTCGCAAACTGCGGTTTTTACTTTTATAAACCAGGGAAAAACCAATGAGCACGACGGCAAAAAAGCTCCAGAAAAAGAAACGTGTAAAGATTAAAGGCGCCGCCTTATCGTACAGAAAAATATTCCGTAAAACTTCTGTAAAATCTATTTGTTTTAATAATTCCAAATGCCCTTGTTTTTTTATAGTTATTCCGCTCCTGAAGAATGAAAGAGAGCGTTTGTTTTGGCTGAAACAAATTTCTCGTCCAATCTACCTTTGGTTTTACTGTTAATGCTTAGCTTGTTTTTACCCCGTAAATAGTCCTGAAAATCCTGTATTAAAGCTGTAAAAAACAGGTCGGCCACCATTAGGTAACCTTCGCGTGTAAAATGTATCTTATCGCTTTGGGCCAGTCCGTTATTTTGCCACAATACAATAGAATTTAGCCCTCCCATAACCGAGTACATATCCCAAACGCCTGCCTTGTATTTTTCAGCCATTTTAAACATACTGTCTTTTACCTTTACGCCATTTTTATTCACGTAACGGTGGTACAAATAACTGTCGTTATTGGTGGTAAAGATAATTGCAGTTTCGGGTGCAGCTTTTCTGATTTCCTCTATTAGCTGACCATAATTACTTTCAAAACGACTTTGCGAAAAATTATTTCCGTAGGCATCGTTAATCCCAAGTCCCAAAATCACCAAATCAGGTTTTAATTCGGCCAGTTGCTGCGAAAAAAGCTGGCAACGCAAAAAGGCGGGAACATGTGCCCCGTTTACTCCAATACTATGGTACATTATTCCGTTGGGTGCCGATTCGCTTGTTATCCCCAAAAGCGTAAAACTTCCATGCGAATTGTAATCTTTCGTAATTGTAATCTTCAGGCTGTCAACATATTCATTTAATTCAAAATCGATATAATCGGTGGTTTTTACGCAATTCTCAAACAAAGAAGAATCAACAGAAACGGTATAATTTTGGCCTTTGTTTTCATAATAAATCCGAAACTTATTAAAACTATAATCCAGTTGATTTTCGGCTTCCAGGAGAATGGTAAGTTCGGCTACGGGCGACGAAGTTGTAGCCGCCATACCGCCAACTCCAAGCGTTCCGGTTTTTCGTTTTTCTACATTCCGAAAACTTTGCCAGCGCCCGTTATAACGAATGTAATAACCAAATGGCGAGTTGGTGCGCGATATCCGGTACGGAAACATATAGCCCCAACCGGCATTCATGTCGCCATTCATTTGTTGAAACCGGTTACGCATTTGCCCGGAAAATACCCCTGCCTGAATGTGCGAACCTCCAATATGAACGACATTGATTCTTCCCTCTCCGGTTGTCATCAACTTCTCAAGTTTCGCATTAAAGCTGTCGGCATTTTCTCGTCCTCCCGGATAATGCATCTGGTTTAAATCGTAGCGAACAAAATTGTATTGATTAAGATGGTAAAAATAGGATTCTTCCTGTGCCTGAATATTCGGGCTGAGAAAAAAGATGAGACAGAATAAAAATCCGAAGACACAAGTATGAATACACAAGATGCCTGAACTTAAAAGCGGGAAAAAAGGAGGACAAATACTGGCAGCTTCCAACTGCATGCATCCTGTAACCGGCATCCTGCATCCCGCCACGGCTTTTCCGTTTTCTCTCATTCTATCTCCTCCAAATAATTATTATACTCAAGAATAAGCGCATTATAAAACATATTGGCAACCAGGCGCGCACCTCTGGGCGAAAAATGCACATAATCCGGACGAGCAAGTTCAGGTTGCGCATTCACCCACGACGGCATACTGTTGTAGCCCCCCATGGCCGTATATAAATCCCAGTATCCACAACCATTTTCAATTGAAACTTTTTTTAAGGTTTCCACAACTTTAGGCAAATGCTTATAGGTTACAAATTTATCCTTATGCTTAGTCGACATGTCGCTGGGGCCGATTACAATTATTGCAGCATCCGGGCACAGGGATTGAATTCTTTTAATCTGGCTGGTAAACAAGCGCCCATAGCGTTGAATAGCTTTTTCTTTTTTAATGTAAGGAATTACATTACCACCAAACTGTAAAATAAACAGCGATGGATTTAGGTCCTTGTACATTTTCAGACTATGCTGAAAATCGGCACGTGTAAATATGGTTCCCGAACTTCCGCGCAACGCTATATTGTCTACAATCACCCCTTTTCGCGATGCCAGTTCAATACCGTAAATATCGGGGCTATCATAGCCTGCAAATTTCAACGAAACACCGCTCGTTGAATCGGGCAAAGCGCATTCAACAACGCCATAATCCACTTCCTGTTTCAGGGTATCGGTTAAAATGGTATCGCCGCGGGCAGTTAAATGCATCACCACCGGACTTTTGGTATGGCCATAAAACAAACGCATGTAATCGTATTCGCGGGTGCGTTTGTAAGCAATCCCCGACTGAGAAACGTTCATTTCGGCTTCGTAAAAAACCGAATCGGTAAACGGAATAGTATCGCTGGCCACGGGAGCGAATCTCGAGAAAGCGCCCATTACACCATAGTTACGGTGTTCAACCGTAGAATCTATTTTCCCGTAAATAGGATATCGTTTCCAGTTGTCAGAATTTACCTGAACCGCACTAAAAACGTAATCGTAAGGTTGTAAGGCAGGTCGCAACCCAAGCCCTGTACCGCCAAAACGCGACTGCAACCTATTGCGCACAAAGGAAGTAATCCGGTCGCCTTCAATCTGACTGTCGCCATAATGCATGACGCGTGTTAGCGTATCGTTTTTTAGATGAGTAAAAAAGCGGGCCAGATTTTGACGCCCCTGTTCGCTTATATCGATTCGCAAAACCGACTGAATAAGGGAATCATAACTTGCCTGGCGAATCACCTCCTGGCCTATGTCACCGGCTGTAGTGTCCACGTCAATCTCCACTAGCGAATCAATTTCAAACTGATTATTAATGATCTGAGAAACATCGGCATACTCTACCTTGTCAATCATAATCATTTCGCTAAATGTTGGCATGTGGAACGTAAATTCGCCAATCTCGATCCCTTCGTCCGGTGTAATCCACATTGCAGTAGCCAGGAGCACAAATACTCCCAGAACAAAAAATAATGTTTTAACCGGCTTTATCATTGCTGCAAATAAATAATTAATTTCTGACCTATTTGAATTTTTCTGGCATCTTTAATTCCGTTCCACTGCAAAATTTCTTCGGCAGTAACGCCTTTGTATTTTTTGGCAATTAGGTATGGCGAGTCGCCACTTTTTACAACGTGTTCTACTTTTTTTGCATATTTCGGAACCTCAAAGGTTGGCAAAGAACTGCGGGAAAAATCAGGTACGTTATTTACTGAAGTTTCCTTTTTTTGCTCTTGTTTTTGAAGTGCAAGATAATAATCTGCCTTAGCGTTATCCACAAAAATATCGAGTACTTTTCCGGCCTGAATCTTCCTTTCGTTGTAAATATTATTCCAGTATTTTAAATCGGCAACGCGCACATCGTACTCTTCGGCAATAAAGCCCAGCACATCGCCCGATTTTATGGTGTAATTTAATTTGGTTTTGCCCTCAATTTGTAGCTCCTTAACCTTTTCTCCAACATATTGTCGGTTAGGGGCTGGCGGGTATTCAATTTTCTGCGCCAGCACATCGTACAAGCTCGAATCGCGCACATAAAAAATAGAATCGGCATGAAATACAAACGCGTCGTGTTTTCCTTTGGGAAGAAGCAAACGGCATCCTTTTTCATTGGCAGGAACAATAGCGTAGCGATACTGCGGATTTAAAAATGAAAGTTCATTCTCAGAAACCGCAATACTTTGGGCAATCTGTTTAAAATGCGTTTGGCGGTTCACCCAAACCGTATCGGGTGAAGCATTTTGAAGAGGCAGAATTGCTTTATTTACACTAAAAAAAGCGGCAAAGGCCTGAAACATCGCAATTGTGCTGTGTACTTCATTGGGCAACAAAGCAAGAATTTGTTCCGGCGACTTTTCCTCACCGCAACATGCCAAGGTATTTTTAAGTTTTGTATTTCCCACTTCAAAGGCCAATACTGCCAATTCTTCCGATGAATAAATCAATTTATTTGCCACGAGCTGCTTAACAGCCGCTGCGCTGGCCATTTGGCAATTCAGTCGTTCGTCTACCAGGCGATTAAGCTGTAAGCCTCCTAACACGGCCTGAAAATGCGTTAATTGCCAGATTCCTAATCTTTTGTAACTGGCTTTTGCGTTTGGATTCAACATCGACAAAGCGGCAGGAAGATATCTCCAATCAGCAGAAAGTCCGGCTTTTGTTAACTCCTGCTCTAAATCGGTTTCAATTTCGGCAAAACAAAAAAGCAAGTGCTGTTTGTCGATGGAGTTTAAGGTACTCAGAAAATTAAAATAGTAGTGAGCATCGGGTAAAGCGCCCTTAAAAAAGCTTAGCTGACTTTTACTGAAGGCTTCAGAAAAAGAAAACTCCTGATTAATTGTAAAATCACTTTCCGGCAAATTACGCAAGCTCTGCCAATGCGCTAATTCGGCGAGGTTACTCTGTGCCCGAGACACAAAGGAGCTGTCTTGCGCCCTTACCAAGCCAGGGAAAACCATGAGCAAACAAAACGCAAGCCTTGTAATTAAACACCGGATATTTACTATTATAGATTTCAATTAAACAATAATTAAAATTTGTAGGCAAAAATAGAATTTCATTTAAAACAGCACGTACGTATGAAGAATTAAATGTAAAAAGTTTGTGAGGCTTGCTGATTACAAATAAAAACAAGATAACCCAGGCAGCCCGGAGGAACTCCTCTCATTGCTCAACTTCAGAAATGAACGTCTCACCTCATCCAAAACGGCAAATAACATCTGAAGGAATAGGTAAATCCATTATCGCTCGTTACCAGTTGTATGGCTCTTGTGCTTTTTCGCTTTTAAAAAGGCATAATAAAAATGTGTGAGCTTAACAGTGCGTTTATTTATATGAAGGTAAATTACGAGGTATTCTATTTTCTACTAAGGACAAAATCTAACTGAGTTGAATTCTTTCCCGCTAAACTTTGTATGGTTTCTTCTTCTACCAACTTATTAATGGCATCGCGAATGGGTGCATACGAAAAGTGCAGCGGGCAAGGGTTTTCTTCGTCGCAGTGTTTCAAGCCAAAACCGCATCCTTTAAATAACTCTTCTCCTTCTATCGAAACAATCACTTCTTTCAGTGTCAGCTCAGGTTTTTCGGGATTAAAAGAGTAGCCTCCATTTTTCCCTTTAATCGATTGAATAAACCCCATCCGCACTAGTCGTTGTAATATTTTAGCCATATAATGTTGAGGCGTTTCAATTTCGGTTGAAATTTCCGCTATTCCGGGACTGCGTCCATTCTGGTTCTGCATCTTAATGTAAACCAGGCCTCTTAAAGCATATTCAGTTTCTTTTTTAAACACGGTAATTCTGTTTTCTGCAAAAGTACGGAAAATATTAATTGATTAGTAGACCTTTTTGTCCACATTGATAAAATAGTGTTATATTTGCCTAATATTTAAAAGTAAAAAAGATGAGCAGTATAGAATTTAAAGATATGCAGATAGGAGCTATTGTTGCCGATGATTTCAGAACATCAAAAGTATTTACCGATGCCGGGATTGATTTTTGTTGCGGAGGAAAACAATCGGTTGGAGACGCCTGCAAAAACTTAAAACTGGATGTTTCCGAATTCGAAAAAACGATAAATGAGGTTAAATCGCAACCCATTAATCAGTCGCTGAATTTTAAAGAATGGGACCTCCCCTTTTTAATTGATTATATAGTGAATACCCACCATAAATACGTTATTAAAACCTTACCCGATTTGGTATTTTATACGGCAAAAATTGCGGAGGTACATGGAGGTAATCATCCCGAGTTACCAGGTATTGCTAAAAAAATTGCAGCTGTAAATGTCGAATTAACCCAGCATCTAAAAATGGAAGAGGAAGTTCTCTTCCCTGCCATAAAATCAATCCTCGTAAATCCATCAGAAAAAACAAAAACCACAATCGATTCGGAGATAAAGCGCATGTTGGGCGAGCACGATTTTGCCGGAGGCACATTGGATGAAATAAACAGAATTACAGATGGTTACAAAACTCCTGAAGATGCCTGCAACACCTACCAGGTAGCTTTTAAGTTGTTACAACAATTCGAAAACGATATTCACGTGCATGTGCATTTAGAAAATAATATTCTTTATCCGAAGGCGCAACAACTTGCAACAAACTAAAATAATTATTAAGATGAACACTGCAACACAAAATTTAAAAAATGACCATATTTATATTTTACGCCTAACAGATATAATATTGGCAATGGTTGAAAATAAAGTCGTTAACACCGACCATTTTGAACTGGTAATAAACCTTATCCGCAATTTTGCCGATGGAACACACCACCGAAAAGAGGAAAACCTGCTTTTTCCGTTAATGGGCGAAAAAGGTTATTCGCCAGAAAATGGACCGGTAGCAGTTATGTTGCACGAACACGAAGAAGGACGAAATTACGTAAAGCAAGCTTCTGCAGGCATTCAAAATTTTAAGAAAGGTGATTCCGGCGCACTTCTATCTGTTTACGAAAACATGAGCAGCTACGCCTATCTTTTACAGGATCATATCGAAAAGGAAAACAATATTCTGTTTCGCATGGCCGACCAGGCATTTACCGACGATGAGCAACAAAGCTTGTTGGTTCAGTTTGCAAACGTCGAAAAGAAGGCACAAGCGGAGTTTCGAAAAGGCGGCTCTATTCGAAAAATAGCAGAACTGGCAGCCATTTACCTTTAATAGTAATAAACAAGACAAACGCATCTCAAAATTGGTTTAACAATAAAGCCATAGAACGCAAGAGATTTAGAACCAATATTATCAGGTAAAGGATAAGAGATTACTACACTACGCTCGTAATCCCCAGGGATAGATTTACTTTTAATTTGGGAGGGACTTGGCTACAAAGTTAAACGACTCCAAAACTACAATTTTCAATTTCACAAGTCGTCAGTTCGAAAAGACACAAAAACAAAGAAACCATTGGAGTTATTATAAGCAAGTAAACGTATATTTGCACCGTCTGATCAAAGAAAAGCCAGCATGAATTTAACAATTGAAAATATACTATTAATAGGCTCTTTATTACTGTTTATAAGCATTGTTGTAGGTAAAACATCTTATAGGTTTGGCGTTCCTACATTATTGCTTTTTTTGGCAATAGGAATGTTGGCCGGTTCTGACGGCATTGGCGGAATTAATTTTGACAACCCTCAAATTGCCCAATTTATTGGCATTGTTTCTCTTAATTTTATCCTGTTTTCGGGAGGACTCGACACGAATTGGAAAACTGTAAAACCAATCCTGCGGGAAGGTATTGTTTTGTCCACCCTGGGAGTTTTGCTCACAGCGCTATCGCTGGGAACTTTCGTTTGGTTGATTACAGATTTTACTATTTATGAGAGTATGTTGCTGGGCTCAATTGTATCATCAACCGATGCCGCAGCTGTTTTTTCCATTCTACGGTCAAAAAGTCTTGCTTTAAAAACAAACCTAAGGCCGACTTTAGAGTTAGAAAGTGGAAGTAACGACCCAATGGCTTATGTATTGACTCTTGCATTTCTTACACTGGTAATTAACCAAGACCAAAATATTGTTTCTATTATTCCCATGTTTCTGCAACAAATGATTTTGGGTGGTATTGCAGGTTTTGCATTTGGATTACTGAGTAAACTAATCATCAATAAAATCAAGCTTGGTTTTGAAGGACTCTATCCTGTTTTAGTAATTGCGCTAATGTTTATTACCTTTTCATTAACTGATCTGGTTGGTGGTAATGGATTCCTTGCCATATACATTTGTGCCGTTTATTTGGGAAACCAGGACTTGATACACAAAAACACCATTTTAAAAATGTACGATGGTTTAGCCTGGCTCATGCAAATCGTATTGTTCCTTACTTTGGGCTTACTTGTTTTTCCAACGCGGGTTATTCCCTTTATAGGTATCGGTCTACTCATTTCCATATTTTTGATTTTAATTGCTCGCCCTGTAAGTGTTTTTATCAGTTTGATTTTTTTCAAAATGAAATTAAGAAGGCGTTTCTATATTTCCTGGGCCGGATTGCGTGGAGCTGTCCCAATTGTATTTGCCACCTATCCATTATTGGCAGGAATAGAAAAGGCAGATATAATTTTTAATATCGTATTTTTTATTTCCGTTACATCGGTTTTAATTCAAGGAACAACATTATCTCTCTTTGCTAAATGGTTACGTGTTTCATTACCCGAAGAAGTGAAACCTATTTCAGAAACTGATAAGTTTATTTCGGATATTTCGAAAACAGCGATGAAAGAAGTTGAAGTTTTACCGGGCAGTAATGTCGTGGATAAAAAAATTGTGGATATAGGATTCCCGAAAGAAGCCATAATTGCCATGATTAAAAGAAACGACAAATATTTAACGCCAAGTGGCTCTACAGTAATGGAGGCAAATGATACTTTACTTATTCTTTCCGACAGCAAGGAAGGAATAGATAAAGTTAATGAATGCTTAAACAAATAATCTCTTCCATATAATTTTTAATTAAATTACTACTTTCGCGGCGTGAAAACGAGTATCAGAATTTCGGGCGTAATATTATTAACGGCAATTTATTGCTTTACTATCGGCATTGGTTCAAAGTCGTATAGTAATTCTGATATCCAGAGCTCTCAACAGGAGAAATATTTCTCAACTATTTCTACCCAACTTTCTCCGCATACTTTTCCATCAGAAAGTTCAGTAAGTAATTTCAACGAATTTCCGGTTCCGGGTTTTAAAAAGTTAACCGACGGATTTTGGGCTGTAATTAAAACAACTGAACAATTCTATGAATCAGTTTTTTCGCAATACACCAGTTTTTCAATAAACTGTCTGATACACCAGCGGAAAGCCGACATCATTTTTCCTTTCCATTACTTTTGGTAATTCATTTTTAAGTAGTCATTCCTTTTCAAAAAAGATTGACTTAAATTCTTGCAAGGCATTGTAAAACGACGATGCCCAAATAACAATTTATATATTTTAAAAGACTTAAAAATGGATTTAGGTAGTACCATTATTGGAGCTATTTTAATAGCTATCTGTGTTGTGCCTGTAATTTTAATGAACAGAAACAACAAAAAAAGAGAAAAAAAAGCATTACAATCACTAATCAGCATAGCAACTGAACATAATTGTATTATTAGCAAACATGAAATTTGCAGCGATTTTGTGATAGGAATTGATGAAATCAAAAATTATGTTTTCTTTTTTAAACAAAAAAAAGAAGAAGCTATTTCACAATTTGTTGATCTTGCGGAAATTAAAATTAGCAAAGCTGTAAAAAGCACAAGAGCCGCTAAAAGCAAGAATGAAAATATTACTATTACAGAAAAAGTAAAACTTAGCTTTATACCAAAAAATAAAGGTAAAGCCGAAACTCAATTTGAATTGTATGACCAGGAAAATGTACAACTCAATGGTGAGTTGCAATTAGCAGATAAGTGGTCGCAGCAAATAAACGACCGACTGAACAGTAAAAAATAAAAGGAAACAGGCCCTGTGGAAATTCCATAGGGCTTGTTTTAAATAATTTGTAAAAAGAGTCCAGCTTTTTTAACCGGACAAGCCACCAATGTGAGCGGAGGATTAGTACATGCAGCACAAATATCCAATCCTCTGGTAGCGACTTCCAACAAGGAAGTTGCCGTTTTAAACAGCCTCCCTGGTTAAAAGTATAGTCATCTATTTAACATCACGCTCGCGGATTTCCACCCGGCGGATTTTCCCACTAATTGTTTTGGGCAGTTCGTCCACGAATTCGATTATACGCGGATACTTATAAGGTGCAGTAACCTGTTTTACGTGATTCTGCAACTCTTTTGCCAGCTCATCGCTTGCTTTATCTTTATAATCTTTTGCCAAAACCACCGTAGCTTTTACCACCTGGCCACGAATTTCGTCGGGAACGCCTGTTATAGCACACTCTACCACTACAGGGTGTGTCATTAGCGCACTTTCCACCTCAAAAGGTCCAATGCGGTAACCCGAGCTTTTTATCACATCATCCGCTCTGCCCACAAACCAAAAATAACCATCCTCATCTTTCCAGGCCAAATCGCCTGTATAGTAAACTCCTTCGGTCATGGCTTCATCAGTAAGCCCCTGGTTACGATAATACCCTTTAAATAAACCCGAAGGATACTTTTTGTCGTAGCGAATAACAATCTGCCCTTGTTCTCCGGCTTCAGCCGAACGCCCATCTGGCGTAAGCAAATCAACATCATAATGTGGATTAGGCAGCCCCATTGAGCCAGGTTTTGGTTCTACCCAGGGAGAGGTAAACACCGACAAGGTTGTTTCGCTTTGGCCATAACCTTCGCGAAGTTTTATCCCGGTAATTTCGAAGAACTTATTGTACACCTCCGGATTTAAAGCTTCACCGGCAATCGTACACCACTCCAGGGCCGACAAATCGTATTTTGTCATGTCTTCGCGGATTAAAAAGCGAAAAATAGTTGGCGGAGCACAAAGCGAAGTTACCCGATTTTTGGAGAGCACGTCTAATATGTCTGCCGGGGTAAATTTCTCGTGGTCGTATACAAAAACCGAGGCACCGACCAACCATTGTCCATAAAGTTTCCCCCAAACAGCTTTTAGCCATCCGGTATCGGCAATGGTTAAATGCAGGCTGTCGTGGTGCAAATTTTGCCAGTATTTAGCGGTAATAATATGCGCCAGCGGATAAACACTGTCGAGTATAACCATTTTTGGGTCGCCAGTGGTTCCCGATGTAAAACTTACAATTATAGGATCGTCGTTTTTTGTTGGTTCTGCCGGGCGTTTAAAAGGCGTTGCATTTTCAACTTCTTTTTTAAAATCGTCCCAGCCTTCGGGAATTACCGGTCCTATAGAAATCAGTTTTTCTATTGTTGGAGACTCGGGCATAGCATCGTTAACATGGCCTGTAATCAATTCATCACCATCGCAAACAATTGCTTTTATGCTCGCCGCATTGGCACGGTAAACAATATCCTTTTTTGTAAGTAAGTGAGTTGCCGGAATTATTACAGCTCCAATTTTATGCAAAGCTATAATGGTAAACCAAAACTCGGCGCGGCGTTTTAAGATAGCCATAACCATATCACCTTTCCCGATTCCGGCAGATGAAAAATAACCAGCCACCCTATCGCTTATTTCTTTCAACTCGCCAAAGGTGTACGAATGGCTTTCACCTTTGTCGTTGGTCCAGAGTAAGGCACGTTTATCCGGGTTCGTCGCGGCCCATCCGTCCACAACATCATAAGCGAAATTAAAATCTTCGGGGATAACCAACTCATAATTAGTTTTAAAATCTTCAAAATTGTTATAAGTCGTCTGTTTTAAAAATTTATCAATCATATCATCTCAAATTCTTTCAGTCTTTTTCAAATAATTATAGCCAGAAACCGTGCTTCTCCGCCATCAAGAGCCTTCATTCCATGGGGCTGATTTCCATCGAAATAAAGGCTGTCTCCTTTGGTTAGGATTAACTCATGTCCGCCTACGCTCAACAACAGTTTCCCATCTAAAACGTAGTTAAATTCCTGCCCGCTGTGTGTATTCAGCGACATGGTTTTTTCATCAATCTCCGGCTTTACTGTTACAATAAAAGGCTCGGCTTCGCGGCCAACAAAACCTGCTGCCAGAGCCTCGTAATCAAAACTTTTTGTTCTTTCTATGGCCGGGCCATGTCCTGCCCGGGTAAGAAAATAACTTTTCATATTCGGTTCTTCACCCACCAGCAATGCGGTGAGTTCAACCTTGTATTTTTTTGCAATATCTTTCAAGTTTGTAATCGGAATATGGCTTTCCCCGGTTTCGTAGGCCAAATATTCATTTTTCGTCACCTTACACACTGATGCCATTTCATCTTCCGATATTTCCAACAATTCGCGCAACCCACGCAACCTCATGGCGATTTCACTATTTTGTCCGTTCATAATATTAGTTTTTAGTTTCGATATCGATTATAATTCATATCCATTGGAGATTAGGATAGAGGTTATCCTAAACACAATCTGCCTGTTCATTTAAAACAGGAAGGTAATTAATAAATTTGAAGCTAAAAACCTATCTTCTGAAATTTTATAAATTCTCCAGAAAATATAAACTTACCTTTTGCATCAGGTGTACACGATCTTTCCCGCGTACGTTATGCGGATGAATTGGGTAGGCAAAAAAGTCGACTTGCTTGTTCTGTTTCACGCATTCGCGGAGGAATTTCATACTGTGCTGCATCACCACCGTTTCATCCTGAACGCCATGAATTAACATCAGTTTCCCGTCCAGGTTGTTCACATATCTGGTCATGTCGTTGTTTTCGTATCCTTCAGGATTTTCCTGTGGCATATCCATGTAGCGCTCGCCGTACATAATTTCGTACATGCTCCAATCGACCACCGGACCGCCTGCAACAGCAACTTTAAATACTTCGGGGTATTTTAATTTCAGATTAAGTGTCATAAAACCTCCGTAACTCCATCCGTGCACACCAATACGGTCGGCATCGACATAAGGCAACGAAAGCAGGTATTCAATTCCCTGCATTTGGTCTTCGGTTTCCAAGGTACCCAACTGACGGTGAATGGCAGTTTCGAAATCGCGACCACGGTTACTTGTGCCACGGTTATCGAGCGTAAAAGCAATGTAACCTTTCGATGCCATGTAATACTGCCACCAGCGCGCTGAATTTTGCCAGCCTTTTGTTACCAGCTGCGAGTGTGGGCCTCCATACACGTAAACCACCACAGGATATTTTTTATTTGGATCGAAGTTATTGGGTAAAATTAAACGACCAAACAACTCCGTTTTTCCATCTTTTGTTTTTACTGTTACCAACTTGTTCTGGCCCAGTTCGTAATCGGCTAGTGGATTAGCGGCTTCAAAAACAGTGCGCACTATTTTTCCTTTGGTCGATAACAAATCAATTTTGTTCGGAACATCTTTTCCATTCCACTTGTCGAGTATATAGTTGGCTTCGGGGCTGATAATTCCTGAATGCAAACCGGTTTCGTTCGATAGTTTCTGTGTCTTACCCGATTTAATTTCAACTTTATAAATGTGTTTTTGCAGCGGGCCGTCCAGCGTTCCTTCCACAAACATATTTTTTTCTTTGGCATCGAAACCAAGGATACTATTCACTTCCCACTCCCCTTTTGGAATTTGCTGAATAAGCTCGCCATCGGTGTTGTATTTGTACACATGAAACCAGCCATTGTTGCGGCTCAGGTAATAAAATTCATTCGCATTTACTTTCGAAAACTGAATAGGAAAAAGCGGCTCAACATATTTATCCGATTTTTCTTCGAGCAGTGTTTTTACTTTTTCACCCGAAACAATATCGTAGCAATTCAGCTGCATGAAGTTCTGTTCGCGGTTAAGCTCGGCCATGTAAATATATTTTTCATCGGGCGACCAGGCCACGTTGGTTAAATAGTGGTCGAGCGGTTCTCCGGTTTTCAGGAAAGAAGTTTCTCCGGTTTCGATATTGTAAATACCAAGATTTACGTGGTGACTTTCCATTCCAGCCATCGGGTATTTTACAGGAGTATATTCCGCCTCGCGCGCCATAAAATCAACCAGCGGATAGTCTTTAACCATACTTTCATCTTTGCGGTAGAAGGCCACAAAATGTCCTTTGGGAGAATTGAAAATCCCCCCCGAAATTCCGAATTCGTTGCGGTGAACGGTCTGGCCGTTTTTTATTCCATCTCCCCCATCGTTTGTTATTTGTTTTATTTCTCCCCCCGTAAAGGTTACAAATAAGTCGTCGTTTTGCGTAAAGGCCACAAAACCACCGGCTTCGTTAAAAACCATATTGGCAGCATTTTCAGGCAACACAATTTTGAATAACTCCTTTTTATTTATGGCATCGATACCAATAAAAGTGTTTAAATTCTGAACCAATAAGTTTCCATCCTTCAACCACGAGTACGCTGGAAAGTAGTTGAATTTTTCGCCTGAAATATCCTGCAACTCATCCAATGTAAACAAGGTAACAGTTTCTCCGTTTTTTACCGATTCGGCCACCAGCGAATCGGTTTTAATTTTTGTAAAAGTGGCATCGTCCTTCCACTGCAAACCTACCAACGACTCGGGGTATAAATAGGAGTAGCGCCCATAAACGGCATCTTCGAGGCTCATTGTTTTTGTTTGGGCAAAAACAATCTGGCTGAGCAGCAGAAAAAGTATTAATAATTGTTTCATTTTTACGATTACATAATTTGCCTGCGAAATTAACAAAGACTGCGGAAATTGGGCTGATTTTTTGCCGAGAGTTTTAAAAGACGTGGCTTTCTTAACGGATAATTTATTACAAATCAAGTGTAGGTTCATTTATTTCCTGTTGCCTCTATGAACAGCTTCTGTTTTGCACTACTGTTAACAAAAACAGCTCAGGCTAAGAACTAAAATTTGTTTTTTTTTCCTAATTCATCGACAAAAAAACAGTTACGTAACTATGCCAATAAAACAATAACTTATTTGGATTGAACATCGTTTCGGTTTTTATATGTAGCCGGGTAAAACAAATCGCTTACTTCGCTTTTGGCGTAATAAGCCGGGTTCGACTATAAACTTATGACCTCAGAAATTAGAAAGCTTATTAATCGAACCCGGCAAATTAACTACAGTTTGGTATGTTTTTATCGCCATCCTTTTAACACGTTTGTGGTATCAGTCTCATTTTCCAACACGACCAAATCGTCAACAGTCTTCACCAATTGAATAAATTCGGAGCGGTATCCTTCTTCGTCGTCTCCTTTCGCACTTTTGGCAAGCTTTAAAATAGATTCGGGTGTGCTGTTTCCCATAAATTCGGAATGACGCAAAAGCATACCAAACGAAGCCACTGCAGCCGAAAAACGAAAATTATCGGAAGTTTCTTTACTTAATTTATTGGCAACGGGCAGTTCCATCAACTTACTTTTGTTCTCATGTGGCAGTTGGTAGCGCAATTTTATTGTGAGCAGCTCTTTGGATATTTTGCCGGAAACCAATTGCGAAGATTGGTATTTAAAAGGATCAACCGAAGGAGTTTCGCTGTCGGCGCCAACAGGAACAATTTCGTACAAAGCTGTAACAGAGTGCCCTGCTCCCATTTCACCGGCATCTTTGGTGTCGTCGTTAAAATCTTCATCGTTTAACAATCGATTTTCGTACCCTATCAAACGATATGCTTTTACTTGTTTCGGGTTAAACTCCAGTTGAAATTTCACATCTTTTGCCAGGGTAAACAAAGTGCCTCCAAATTCAGTAATCAATACCTTTCGTGCTTCCTGAATATTGTCGATATAGGCATAATTTCCATTTCCTTTGTCGGCAATGCTTTCCATTTTATCGTCTTTTATATTGCCGGTGCCAAAACCTAGCACGGTCATAAAAACGCCTTTTTCGCGCTCTTTTTCAACAATACGCTCCATTTCTGATGTACTCGAAACGCCCACATTAAAATCGCCATCCGTAGCCAGAATAATACGGTTATTTCCACCTTCAATAAAATTCTCTTCAGCAATACGGTAAGCCAGTTTTAACCCTTCGCCGCCAGCAGTTGAGCCACCAGCAGTTAAACGCTGAATGGCATCCAGTATTTTTGATTTATTATTCCCCGGGGTTGAGTCCAGCACCTTTCCGGCAGCACCGGCATAAACCACAATGGCCACACGGTCGGAAGGGCGCAATTCGTTAACTAACAGCTTAAAGGCACGTTTTACCAACGGCAATTTATCGGGCGCATTCATAGAGCCTGAAACATCGAGTAAAAACACCAGGTTCGACGATGGTAACTCACTCACATCGATGCTTTTTCCTTTTAAACCCACATGCATTAGGTAGTGCGATTGATTCCACGGACAGCTTGCCAATTCGGTGCTCACATTAAAGGGATGTTCGCCTGTTGGTTCAGGGTAATCGTAAGTAAAATAATTTATCATTTCCTCTATACGAACCGCATCAACCGGAGGTAAAGTTCCAGAATTAATGTAGCGGCGCACATTTGAATACGATGCATTGTCAACATCAATTGAAAAAGTAGAAAGAGGATTGGTTTTTACATCCTTAAAACCATTTTCATGAATGGTTGCATAATTTTCGGTATTCCAGTTTTGAGCAGGCACAACGCCGCCAATACTAAAACTGGCTTGTTTAGAGCGCACAGCTGACGCAAATGGCATCATCGATTTTTCGGGAACGCGACCCACTTCTGCAAGGTCTTCGCTATCGATAAGCACACTCTTTAGCGTAACATTAATCGAATTTAGCTTGCCTATTTTCACTTTGCGGGTTTCCATTCCCACAAACGAAAACACGAGGTACGTATCGTTCGGAAAAACTTTAATCTGATAAAATCCGTTGCTATTGCTGCTGGTTCTGCGCGTAGTATTTTCAACGGTTATTGTAACTCCGGAAAGAGGAGTTCCCTGTTCATCAGCTACGATTCCTGAAATAATTCTGCTCTCTGCTGCTATTACAACTCCCGATAAAAACAGGAGTGCGAAAATAAGAATTGCTCGTTTCATGGTATGTCAATTTTAAATTAGTACTCGTAAACAGGATGCAGGGAAAACCCAAATTCCATAAAAAGTTTTTAATAAAATAGATTTGTTTTACATTTAAATGATTTTAAAACCACAATGCGGCTTACCCTATTTCATAAAAACATCAAGCAACTGAACGACGAAGAACTTCTGAATCGGTTTATTAAGGAGAATAATTCGGAATATTTGGGAGAGTTGTTTTCACGCCACATGCATCTGGTGTATGGAGTTTGCCTGAAATATTTTAAGGATACTGAAAATGCGAAAGATGCGGTGGTTTCTATTTATGAAAAAATTCAAATTGATATCCATAAACATTCGGTGAAAAACTTTAAAAGCTGGCTGTACGTAGTTAGCAAAAACCATTGTTTAATGGAACTTCGGAAGAACAAACCAGGCAATCTTATTCTGGCGACCAACGAAAAAGAGCTAATGAGTTTTATGGAAAATGAGCCGGAATTGCATCCTATTGACAGAGAGACAAACAACGAAGAAACTGATAAGGCTCTGGCCGATTGTATAGAACGATTAAAAGTGGAACAAAAGAAATGCATTCGTTTATTTTATTTCAACAACAAATGTTACCGCGAAATAGCCCGGGAATTAGACATGGAAATAAAAAAGATAAAAAGCTTTATACAAAACGGTAAACGAAATCTGAAAATATGTTTGGAGAGGAAAAATGAGCAAGAATAAGAATCATATCGATGAAAACACCTTCAGTCGTTATCTCGCTAACCAGATGACGGATACCGAACGTAATGCTTTTGAGAAAAATCTGCAAAAAAATCCGTTCGAAGCTGAGGCTCTGGAAGGATTTGAAGCTGCTTCTTTATCGAATTTATCGAATGACTTAAGCGATATTCGCAAAAATATTCAGCCGACAAAAAAGAATAACCGTACTTTTTACTGGGCAGCTGCAGCATCTGTTCTACTTCTAATTACAGCAGGTATTATTTGGATGCAAGTAAATCAGGAGAGTCCGATTCCTAAAATGACAGAACACAAAATCAGTTTGCAGACAGAAGAAGTAACTACTAAAACGAAGGAAGAAAGCAGTATATTGGAAACAAACAATACCGACACAAATATCGAGCTTCCGGCGTCAGGAGTACAATCGAAGATGGCCGTTGCAAAAAGGCACACGGAAGCTGTTCCGGTTTCAACAAATGTGGAGAAAAAAGAAAGTAGTGAGGAAATTGAAGATGAAGAATTGTACGTAGACGATAAACTCGCCAAACAATTTGTAGCAGCAACAGCCCAAGCCAGGAGTTTGGCCGAAAAACAAACCAATACGGCTGAAAATCAGGACTCAGCTTTAGGATCTGTAAAAATGACGAAACAAGTTCTTGGTATTTCTGCTAAAAAAACGATTAGCGCTAAAGTTATATCTGCAGAAGATAGTATGCCAATTGCCGAAAAAAGCATATCTAATAAGGTAGTGAGCAATGGTATTGCAGCCAAATCTGCCGGGCAATTAGGGCTGAAAGTGGAGAACGATTCCAATACGAAGCGGACAAATTTTGAGGGAATGGAAACTGCTGCATTCAAAATCGACACGGATACTTTACCAACGCTCAGTGCGCATACAGAGGCCTTAAACACAGTTGTGCCGGATGATTATGCTTCGCAAAAAAAACAGGCAACAAACAAAGCCACTTCGGCGAAAGCATCATCAGATCCTTTGCCAGTTGGGGGAATGCCAGCCTACGAAAAATACCTGGAGAAAAATGCACAATTGCCAAACGACTATCCTAAAAATAAAGCAATAGTTAAAGTTGTATTGCACATAAATGAAGCAGGAGAAATAACCTTGCTTGAAAATACAAACGAGGTTGATTCCGAAATTTTCGGTCTGACTCGTAAATTAATAGCTGAAGGAGCAGCATGGCAACCCGGCTACAAAAATGACAAGGGAGTTAAATCGCATGTAAAACTACGCATTGTTTTCAGGAAGGATTAACCTTTTTCTTCTCGCCACTCGAATGGTCGCTAACAATTACCCATTGGCCATCTATTTTCTGAATGACCAGCGTAAAATGACCGGCAGAATTGCCCATTTCGCGCGTTAATTCGAAACGCCCAACTATAAAAAAAGTTTTTTTATCAATTTTATTAATATCCAGAATTTTAAACGTTAAATGCCCCATCGCGGCTTTGTCAGGATAACTTTTTTTGTATCTGTTGTACGTTGCCTGCCAGCCATAAGTTGGCCCCTGCGAACCAACAAACACCAGTTTCTCCGACTTCCAGTAGGTTTCCATAAACTTGTCAAGCTTGCCTTTGTTCCAGGCTTCTGACTGTTTATCCAATAAAGCCAGAACATGGGCTTTCTCTTTCTCGTTACTCTTATTTTGGGCAAACACCGTTACAGAAAACAGGCTCAGCAAAAAAAGGAAAATGATTTTTAACATGGTAATAATTTTAACTATAAAACTGCAAACTGCAATTAAGCAAAAAAATAAATAAAACTTTAATTGCGGCTGAAACAATGACAGTTTTAAGAAAAGAGCAATTGAAGCACTGCTCGAAAAAAAATCATTGAATAATTTCATACAGCAAATGTTTACGAATCGTATGGTTTGCAATGCCATTTTCCACTAACTTTGGTTGGTGTAATTTTTACCTTTAATAAGGCACTACTAATTAACGTCAGCCCCAAATTTGGTATATGAACCATAATAATCGTTGAGTTCGAGGCTTTCGAAGTTGAAAATAAAGGCATTTACTTTTGTAAAATACTGTTTTACGGACAAGCCTAACGAAGGAAGCGAAGAATACAGACACGAACGAAGCTATGAAACAAATTACAACCATACTTTCCCTGCTGTTTTTAATCCTGGTTTCTTCAGCCCAGAATCGCGAAAAAGCGTTCGAAATGAACCAAAATCTTGGGCGCGGAATAAACTTTGGAAATATGTTTGAAGCTCCTTCGGAAACAGCCTGGGGCAATCCATGGCAGCCCGAATACACTAAACTGGTGGCCGAAGCTGGATTTAATCATGTACGCATTCCCATCCGCTGGGAAACCGAAGAACGAAGTTCAGATACATTCCCCTATTCAATAAGTCCAGAATTTCTGAAACGGATTGAGCAAGTGGTTGATTCCGCTTTGAAAAATGGATTATATGCCATTATAAATATGCATCACCACGAAGAATTGTATGAAAATCCGGATGACCAAAAGGAACGGTTCCTGGCACAATGGCAACAAATTTCGGAGTACTTTTCAAACTACCCCGACAGCCTTTTGTTTGAAATATTAAATGAACCTCACGGCAACCTTTCTGCTGAAAAATGGAATAATTTTCTTGCAGATGCATTAACTGCTATCCGCGAATCAAATCAGGAAAGAATAGTTTTAATTGGCACCGCCGAATATGGAGGACTGGGCGGGCTCTCGAAACTGGAACTACCTGATGATGACAACATTATTCTAACGGTGCATTATTACAATCCCTTCCGTTTTACGCATCAGGGAGCCAGCTGGGTTGACGGCAGCGACGATTGGCTGGAAACCGAATGGAACGACACAGAAACAGAACGCCAGGTGGTACAAAATGAATTTGCTCCGCTAAAAGCCTTTGCCGAAAGCAACAAAATTCCCGTTCATATTGGAGAATTTGGAGCATACAGCGCTGCCGACATGGATTCGCGCGAGAAATGGACGACCTTCATTGCCCGTTACCTGGAAACTCAGGACTGGAGTTGGGCCTACTGGGAATTTTGTGCCGGCTTTGGTATTTACAACCAAGACTCGAAAACTTACTACAACGAACTGGTAAATGCCCTGCTCCATAATGAAATGCCAGAACCGGCTTATTATCTGGGAACAGCCATTTACAGTTCCAATTTCGCAGAAACCGTTGCCGACTGGAGCCTTTATAACAATGGCGATGCCTCATCAAACAAGCTAAATACCGATAATAAGCTAGTTGTTTCTATTAACAAAACAAGCTCCGAAGACTGGCATATTCAGCTGGTAAAAAATAACATAAAGCTTGAAGAAGGGAAAAAATACCGGCTAAGTTTTAAAGCCAGGTCGACTGCTTCGCGAGCGGTAACGGCCTATGTTGGAGAGAGCAGCTCGCCATGGGCTACCTACAGCAATTACAACGAATTTTATTTATGCGACACCTTTGCGGTGCACACCTTTATTTTTGATATGAGCACAACAGATGACCTGGCCAGAATTGTATTCGACCTGGGGGCATCGGCCAACAATGTTACGTTTAGCTATGTGCTGCTGGAAGAAATCGTTTTAGAGGAACCAACATCAGCCAGTTTTATAAATAATGTTAAATCAGAAATTTATCCCAATCCTGCAAGCCAACTGTTACATGTCGCCAATTTCGATGATTTTCAAAAGCTTACTATTATAAACATACAGGGTAAAATTGTAAAACTAGAGGCTCTGGAGGGCACACATCACACTACCGACCTGAGCAAGCTCCCTTCTGGCATTTATTTTGTCATACTTACGACTCCAATGAACAGCTATACGTCTAAAATCATTAAAAACTAAAATTATGAAACAACTTGTACTAATTATTGCTCTTGCCTTATTCGCCATCACTACATTTGCTCAAATGTGCGATCAGGTGGTTATTGAAGGAAAATCGTCGGTAAAAATGGCACCCGAGCAATACATCTTTAATGTGCGCATTTCGGTAAGCGATTCAAACTATACAACTTGTGCGAACCTGGCTCTTAAAGAAGCAGAAAAGATTGCCAGCGAATTCAAAAGAAACGGGATCGACAAAGACCTTGTAAAAACTCAGAATTACTCCATCAGGGAAATTCGGGAGCATGATTATGTTACGAAAAAATTGGAATTCAAAGGTTACCAGGCCGAAATTCCAATTATCATTAAAACTGTGGCTGATTACGAAAAAAACGACATTATTTTTGAGATTATAAAAAACAACTTCGAAGCAAATTTTAATCTATCGTTTGCCCTTACTCCTGCGCAAACCGACGAGGTAAAGGCCAAATTAATTTCGCTGGCAGTGGAAGACGCCCATCAAAAGGCAAAAATTATTGCTGAGAGTTCGGAAATAAAATTGGGAAATATCAGCAAAATACAATATGGCGAACCGCAGTTAATCAGAGGCTTTTCGAATACCAGTTACGAACTTCAAACTGAACAAATAATGATTCGTGGTTCCGGTAAAATTGGAGGTACAAATGCCTTAAATCCGTCGGAGATTGAAATGAGCACCAGCATTATAATTGCCTGGCAAATTGAAGAGTAAAAAATAAAATTTCGGGGAAAAAATAAAAAAGAGCCCAAAGGAGGCAGAGATTAAGGCACAGTAAGCGAAATATTATGCTCTGAGCGAAACCTCTGCATCCTTTGGGTACACTTTATTTTTCAACTTATTTCCGGTTCATACCAAAACACTTCGCCAATTGGTTTTTCAAATACATCGGCAATTTTAAAGGCCAATTCAAGCGACGGCGAATATTTGCCTTTTTCGATGGCTACAATGGTTTGCCGCGATGCTTTTACTTTATCGGCAAGTTGTTGCTGTGTCATTTCGCTGGCATCGAAACGCAAACGTCGGATACTATTTTTAATAATCTTTTGCGCCATGTTTAAATGCCTTTTCGGTGAAAATAAATTTGTGTAACATTATCAATTATCTCCGAAGCCAGGCCGCTGATAACGAATATTACAAAAATCCAAAACACCTGCATTCCCATAGCCAGTCCCACAATCGACAAAACAAAACCACTCGACCAGGCATAATGCGAGTTTCTTATTCCTTTTAATTTGATGAGTTTTATACGCTCATCTTCAATTGGAATTTTCTCTTCGCGCGTGGCAATGGCATTAATAATATGGAAAATAATGTAGATAATAATTCGCGCAACCACCGAAATTCCCATAAAAACGAGGAAAATGATACCCCAGGCCCGGAAATCTTCAGTAAGATCGAAACTTCCATTCAGGTGGCGCTGGTAAACCGCCCACCCCAAAATTGCAGCAACTACAATGCCGCTAATAATGTTTACGATGTTTTCTTTTTCGTGATAAGACATAATTTACTTGTTTTTAATATTTTACTTCATATCTAATAAACACGACACAAAGTTATATATTTTTTACCTAATGTCAAATATTTTATACATTGTTTTTTTGCAAAAAATAATTACATATCACTATCGTCCACCAGCGCGATGTTGTTTATGCTTCGCCATTGACTCATTAAACCCCCTTTCCAAAAGGGTTCCAACTACCAATAATAAGTAGCAATATTACTTATCCTTGCTTTTACTGATTAGGTTCATTTCAAAATAATACTAAAACCTGTTTACTTAAGCTGCTTACCAGTCACCAGCAAAATTAGATGCTGATTTATTTCGGGAAATTTATTCTACCCGCCCGATAGAAATAAAAAAGCCCCTCATCCGAAACGAATGAGAGGCTTTACTATATAATTAGATAGTTAGTTCTACACCAATTGTACTTCTTCTACAATATCTTGCCCCAACTTAATGGCTTCCAGGTTAAGCGGAATGAGTTTATGGTAACGCTCGGGCAGTGACTTTTGAAGTCCTTTTTCCACATTATCAAGCGAAAGGATGGGACGTACTTTCAGGTAGCTTCCAAAAACAATCATGTTAAACACTTTAGGGTTACCCATTTCAACTGCTGCTTTGGTGCCTTCCACTTTATAAATATTAATATCGGTACGTTTGGGCGGGTGAATTACACCATTGGGGTCGTACAAAAGTGTTCCTCCCGGTTTAACTGTACTTTCGAACTTATCCATACTCTGCTGATTCAGGATAATGGCAGTATCGAATTCCTGCAAAATGGGAGAACTAATACGCGTGTCGCTAATAATTACGGTTACGTTTGCTGTGCCGCCGCGCATTTCGGGGCCGTACGATGGGAACCAGGTTACCTCTTTGTCTTCCATAATACCCGAATAAGCCAGAATTTTCCCCATCGAGAGCACACCTTGTCCGCCAAATCCGGCAATTATCATTTCTTCTGTCATAGCTGCAATTTTTTATTGTTCCGAATGTTCACCTTTAACACTGTCTTTTAAATCGCCAAGCGGATAGTATGGAATCATGTTTTCATCGATCCACTTATTGGCTGCCACAGGGCTCATTTTCCATCCCGAGTTACAGGAAGAAACCACTTCGACGAAGGATGTTCCTTTTTTATCCAGAACATTCTGAATGGCTTTTTTAAGCGAACGTTTTAATTTACGGGCCAGAGGTGCTGTATGCGCCGCCTGACGGGTAACATACGAAGTTCCGGGAAGCTGAGCAATGAGGTTGGTAATCTTCATCGGATAACCGTTTAAGTCAACATTTCTTCCGTTTGGCGTAGTAGCGGTAACCATGCCTTCGAGGGTTGTAGGAGCCATTTGGCCACCAGTCATTCCGTAAATTCCGTTATTAATAAAAACCACTAAAATATTCTCTCCACGGTTGCAGGCGTGCATAATTTCGGCAGCACCTATTGAAGCAAGATCGCCATCGCCCTGATAGGTAAATACAAATTTATCAGGATTTAAGCGCGAAACCCCGGTGGCAACAGCAGGAGCACGTCCATGGGCTGCTTCCTGCCAGTCGATATCAATATAATTATAGGCAAATACAGCGCAACCCACCGGAGCAATTCCCACGGTTTTATCCTGAATACCCATTTCTTCAATTAGCTCAGCAAGAACCTTATGAACAGTTCCGTGCGGACATCCCGGGCAGTAGTGCATTACATCGTCGTTTAACACTTCCGATCTTCCGTAGACCTGATTTTCCGGCTTTATAATTTCTTTAATATCCATAATTTCCTCCGGTTTAGTGACTTCTTTTAACTCCATAACTTAACTCCCACGAAAATTTCTCTTCTAAAGCATCAACCACCTCGTTTGGTGTTGGGATAATCCCCCCCATTCTTCCAAAATGATTTACACGCGCATTACTTCCTGCTTCGTAAACAGCAAGTTTAATATCTTCAACCATTTGACCGGCACTCATCTCAACCGACAAGAAACCTTTTACTTTTTTGGCCAAATCCTGGATGGGTTTTGTAGGGAAAGGATAGAGTGTAATTGGGCGCAACAAACCAACTTTCAACCCTTTTCCCCGGGCTAGTTCTACTGCTTTCTGGCAAACACGTGAAGAAGTTCCGTAGGCCACTATTATAAATTCAGCATCGTCGCATTCAATCATTTCGTAACGCACTTCGTCCTCTTGCATTTTCCGGTATTTCTCCTGAAAACGTTTATTGTTCTGTTCCATTTTATTGGAATCCATTTCTAACGAAGTAACAATATTCTTTTTGCGATCTTTTTTTCCGGTAGTAGCCCAGTCGCCCCACTTTTCAACCACTTCTTCCTGTGTCCAGCGGGGTTTGTAGTCGGCCAGCTCCACTCTTTCCATGGTTTGGCCAATGGCACCATCGGCAAGAATCATGGCTGGGTTGCGGTATTTAAAGGCTAATTCGAAGCCAAGGTCAACAAAATCGTTCATTTCCTGTACCGAAGCAGGAGCCAGCACAATTAATTTATAATCGCCATGGCCACCACCTTTTACCGACTGGAAATAATCGGCCTGCGATGGTTGGATCGTTCCCAACCCAGGTCCGCCGCGCTGCACATTCACAATAAGGCAGGGTAATTCGGCACCGGCAATGTATGAAATTCCTTCAGCCATAAGGCTAATGCCCGGGCTCGACGAAGAGGTCATTACTTTTTTACCTGTAGCAGCTGCTCCGTATACCATATTTATAGAAGCGACTTCGCTTTCGGCCTGCAAAACCACCATTCCGGTAGTTTCCCAGGGTTGTTGCGCCATAAGTGTTTCCATCACTTCCGACTGAGGTGTAATGGGATAGCCAAAGTAACCGTCGCATCCGCAGCGGATAGCTGCTTCGGCCAGCACCTCATTTCCTTTCATTAATCTTAATTCTCCCATATTATTACGTTTCTTATTTGTTATTCCCTATTCTTATTTCTTATGCCTGTTTTTCTGTGCTGTCTCACTGCTTGTTCAGAAATGGTCAAATCCAATATCCCGTCGCAATGTTTATTTTTTTGAATAAGAAATTAGGAATAAAAAAGTTACAATTTTTTAATTAATTACACGTTCACCCGGTAAACAGTTATACACGTATCGGGGCAAACCACACCACAATTCGAGCATCCCACACATGCATCCGGATTTTCCATGTACGAATAATGGTAGCCTTTACCATTTACATCGTTGTGCAGTGCCAATACCTGATGCGGGCAGGCCTCAATACAAACTCCGCAACCTTTACACGCTTCTTTGTCGACTACTACAGCTCCTTTTACTTTTGCCATATCTCCTAATGTTTTCTAACAAAATTAACAAACTGAACACAGCAAAACCCCTATAAAAATCAGGTTCTGAGACTTTTATATCTCCAACTTTGATTTCTTAACATAAATTGGGCTTTTACTTTCAGATTCGAATTTTATTACAGTAATTATTTTTGAGTTTAAACTCTGAGCACAAAACTATTTTTTACAACATAAAAAGTGTGCAACTATTGTTGCTTTATGTATAGAGTTTATTAACAATTGATGGGGAAAGAATCTCTGGGTGCAAATTTAATTTCAGCCGAAAGTTACGCCTTATGGATGGTTTATTAATGTTGAATTATTTACAATACGGCATTTTATAATCGAGCAGGTATAAAACGCAATTAAAAAAAACAGAATGATTTTAAGCCGAAGGTTGGTATAAAAACTTTGGAGTGATTTATGCAAAAAATGGCGAAATGCATATAAAAATCCTGTATCGGACAATCTTGGTATTAAAATTTCGGGTAACAGCATTCTACTTCGTCAGAATTCCCCACTCAAATATTGCATAATTATTAATTTCTGAGAAGAATATTTAAAATAAAAATAAGATTAAAATTAAAGAGCTAAGCCCTTATACACATGGCATTTGAAAGGATAAATAACTAATAGAAGTTTTACATTTTTAAAATTCTTAAAAAAAATAAAAGGAAAAGGTAGGGTAAATATTTTCCGGCCTGTACTATTACCGATTATGATGAATAAGTTGTAATTAATTTTGAGGTTTTAATGGTAGAAAACCGGAAACAGTTTAGGTTGCCAATCCGCCTGTTGAGGCGGATTGGTTTTTTTTTATAACCTCGAAATGAAATCAAAACCTGAAAATTATATTAAAATACGAAGTTAACATATAAAATTTTTAGAGATTAAGTTAATGATGATAGACAGGTTAATAAAACTCCTTCCCCTAATATCGATCATAATATCAATTACCTTTTCTTCATGCATTGACACAAATGAAGAAGTTTCCAGAACAGAAGAGGACGAAGTAGAAGAATTGAACGACCTTTTGACAAGTGCCGAAAGCAAAGGTCTGGTTGTTAATCAAAGCGAAACAGGTATTTACTATATTATTCACAAAGAAGGAAAAGGAGAATACCCGAAGGCCTCCGATACTTTATCTATTAAATATTCGGGCTACTTTGTAAACGGTTCCGTATTCGATGCATCTTCGTATCATTATCCCGACAGCATTTGGACTTTTGTTTATATGAATTCGGACACAACTCTTATTGAAGGGCTAACTGCGGGACTGGCAATAATGAAACAAGGCTCAAAATACGAATTTATAATTCCATCTGATTTAGCCTATGGCTCTGAAGGAACAGCATTAATTCCGGCGTACACGCCACTAATTTATTCCATTGAATTAATAGACATTATGCCGGCATCGGAATAAAATGTAGTTTTCAACTTAAACCATTTTTTTTGTTTGACAGCCTGCTTTAATGAACGCAGACTTTTTATTTGATTTTTATCCATTCAAATTTCACAATAAATGGGTTTAACACCAAATCAGAATCGATAGCGATGTCTCTTTTCGGCAAACTCTTGTTGTATTACCATTATAGTTGAAGCAACCCACGATGGTTTTAAATCATTCTTGTTTGTGAATTAAACAATAAAAGACATGTTGTTTCCTACCAGTCTTTCAACAAATCTGTTATTTTTGATAACCTGAAAAATAATAACCCGAGACCCAATAGCTTTGGCTGGGTTTCTTCTAATTCTTTTGAAAAAAAACAATTTTAATAAGATGAAAAAAATATTCGCCACTTTAGGTTTACTGCTTATTATAGCACTGCAAAGTTTCGCATGTACCACGTTCCTAATCTCAGGGAAAAACACTCCCGATGGCAAGCCATTACTTTTTAAAAACCGCGATACGGGCGAAATGCAAAATTCGCTGGCCTATTTTAACGATGGGAAATATAAATACATTGGATTGGTGAATGGAGACCAGGCATGGGATAAAATGGTTTGGGGTGGATATAACGAAGCCGGCTTCGCCATAATGAACTCGGCAGCCTACAACAATAATATTGGCGACACAACCAAATTAATGGATCAGGAAGGTGTAATTATGAAGCTAGCCCTGCAATGTTGTCAAACAATAGACGATTTTCAGAACTTACTCGATACAATTAGTAAGCCAATAGGTGTTGATGCAAATTTTGGTGTAATAGATGCCAATGGAGGAGCTGCCTTTTTCGAAACCGGAAACTTTAACTACAAGAAATACGATGCCAACGATGCCCAAACAGCACCTAACGGAATATTGATAAGGACAAACCATTCGCTCAGGGCCGATCTTACAAAAGGTTTTGGTTTTTGCCGGTTTAATACGGCAAGCGAAGCGCTCGAAAAAGCTGTGGAGGAAAAGAATTTAACACCACAAAAGCTATTTAATGCAACATCGCGAAACCTATATCACTCGCGAACAAAAACAGATTTATTTGCCGATGTACCAGCGCGTAGAGATGAGCCTGAATTCAAATTTTTTCTTGATTATATTCCACGCAAATCAACAGCATCGGCCATTATGATAGTTGGAGCAAAAGACCAAACGCATATAAAAGATGCCATGATGTGGACAATTTTGGGATTTCCGTTAACCTCGGTAGCCATTCCAACCTGGATATCGGCAGGAGAAAAATTACCTAAAGTGGTTTCGTTAAACGACAGCTTACAAGCCCCTATTTGCAAGGCAGCCTTAAAGCTAAAAGCCGACTGTTTTCCGATTACCTACGACAAAGGCTATAACTATATTAATTTATCGGCTGTTATAAACCAGGAAAACAAGGGTTACATGCAGCTTCTTCAACCCATAGAAAATGAGATTTTTGATCGCACAAATAAATTGATTTTCGAACTTGAAAAAGGAACAAAATCGGAAAAAGACGTTCTAACTTTTTACGATTGGATTGATAGCTACCTGACAGAAACCTATAAAACAAGGTTTGCAATCGATTTGAACGAAATATAATTTTTTCGATTCGTTACTGATATCTGCATAAAAATAGCATCTAAATAAAAAAACACTTGCCTCTTGTTTGCAAGCGAGAGGCAAGTGTTTTTATTTTTCGTAAAACCCTAACTATAAATGCCGTTTAGCTAAATAAAAAAAATTACAGCTCAACAACAACAGCAGCGCTGGCGTTATTGGCTTTTTTGCGGGCTTCTTCCACCGAAGCTGCTCGTGCCAGACATACTCCCATTCGGCGTTCGCCTTTTACTTCCGGTTTTCCGAACAAACGAATTTGAGTATTGGGTTCTTTTAATACTTCCGAAAAATTAGAAAAAGCTACTTTCGATGAGTCTCCTTTAACCATAATTACACTACTTGCCGAAGGGCCGTGAAAAACGATATTTGGAATAGGCAAACCAAGCACGGCGCGCACATGCAGGGCAAATTCGCTCAAGTCCTGCGAGATCATAGTTACCATACCCGTATCGTGCGGGCGTGGCGAAAGTTCGCTAAAAAACACCTCATTGTTTTTAACAAAAAACTCAACGCCAAATAATCCGCGACCGCCCAGGGCTTCGACCACTGCTTTAGCAATGCGCTGAGCTTCGCTTAAGGCTTTTGGCGACATGGGCTGCGGTTGCCACGACTCTTGGTAGTCGCCACCTTCCTGCCGATGACCAATGGGTTCGCAAAACGAAACACCCCCAACATGGCTTATTGTAAGCAAAGTAATTTCATAATCAAAATCAACAAAACCTTCTACAATAACGCGGTCGCTGTTTCCGCGCGCGCCCTCAAGCGCATACTTCCAGGCCTTTTCAATATCGGAAGCATTTTTCACCACGCTTTGTCCCTTTCCCGACGAGCTCATGATAGGTTTTACCACGCAAGGAAATCCAATTTCGAAGACAGCTGCCTCGAACTCTTTTTTTGAACCAGCAAATTTATAGGGCGATGTGGAAAGCCCCAGTTCCTGAGCTGCGAGGGTTCTGATTCCTTCGCGGTTCATAGTAAGTTTTGTAGCGTTGGCTGTTGGAATTACGTTAAAGCCTTCTTTTTCGAGCTCGATAAGAGTATCGGTTGCTATGGCCTCCACTTCCGGAATAATATAGTCAGGTTTTTCGCTGCGAATAATCTTTGCTAAAGTTTCGCCATCGAGCATCGATGCCTCATAAAAGCGGTCGGCCACCTGCATGGCCGGTGCATTTTTGTAGCTATCGACAGCAATTACCTCGGCGCCGTAGCGCTGCAGTTCAATTACCACTTCTTTTCCCAATTCGCCTGAGCCTAACATAACTACACGGGTGGCAGTTGGCGAAAATGGGGTTCCTATTTTTAGTGTTGTTGTATTGCTCATGTTGTTTTGTTTTAAGCCGCAAAGATAACTATTTCATTTCATCTGTGTTTGCGCCGGTTATTGGCTCTCAATAAACGATATTATTTAGTAACGCTTTAAATTTCAGTCTCCCTTTAACAAACTAACCTATAATCATGATTTTTAGAACTTTCATCTCGTCCCTGAAGGGAGACTCCCCAAAAATCAATAGGAATACTTTCTCCGGCATCATAAAGAAAATAGTTGCACTGTAGAATGCCGATAAATAGTCAAATCATAAGGGTAAAACAGATTGATTTTGTATTTGTTTCGCTGAATCGGTTAAAGCAGAAATAAAATTATTTTTATGTATTTTTTCGCATAGATAAGGCACTACCTATGCCAATAACGGTTGAAACCCGCGGAATAAGAAAAACAAGTCTAACCCAAACACAATACACTCTACAACATTAAGTTACTAAACTATTTTCAAGAATATAAAATAAGAAAAACGCAAAATAATTTTAGATACCCTGTGGTTTTCTTTTGGAATTATGTTTACATTTATGCCTCTAAAACCAAAACACTTTGAATACACGCCCTGAAATAACGCTTGAAAAAGGTGAACACAGACAAAAGGCTGTTGTATTTGTACGGGTTGAATTTAATCTTAAAATTACCAATCGGTTAAAAGAGACAACGCTGGCCAGGTGGAGTCAAACTAATGGGTGTTGGTATATTAACAAAGAAAACTTTAATCTTCATCAATTTTTCGAAACCTTTAAAGAATTAGCATTCATTAATTATTCGGCGTTAAAAAACAACAAAAATAGAATATCAACAACACAAATTAAATCGGGGGAAAATACATACAAACTACAAACGCTAAAATCTCAACTATCGCAGGAAACAAAAGAAAAACTTGCTTCATTTAAAAAGTGGATGCAGCAAATGCGTTTTAGCGAAAATACAATAAAAACCTATATTCATCAGCTTGAAATCTTTTTCGGATATTACGCAAAAAAAACAGTTGAAGAAATTGCGAATAATGACATTAACCTTTTTAACCAAGAGTTTATTCTGAAAAATAATTTGAGTCCTACCTTTCAAAACCAAACCATTAGTGCTCTTAAAAAATTTTATAATTACCAGCTTAACAAAATTTTAGATGTGGAAGAAATTGAACGGCCCCGAAAAGGATTTCCTCTACCAAAGGTTATGAGCAAACACGAAATAAAAACCTTTTTTGAGGTAATTACAAACAGTAAACACCTTATGGCATTTGAAACGATTTACGCTTATGGCCTTCGCCGTAGCGAACTACTTAACCTTAAGCTGGAGCACATAAACCGGAGTACTGGATTGATTTCGATAATAAACGCCAAGGGAAAAAAGGACAGGGTAATTCCGATTAGCAAGCGCTGGCTAGATAAGCTAATTCCATATTACAGAGAAAAGACGCCCCTCGTTTATTTAATAGAAGGGCAAAATCCGGGGAGAAACATATCGGCAACGAGCCTGCAGAAAGTATTCGAGCGCAAGTTGGAAGAGAGCAAAATAAAACGGCATTACACTATACATTCGCTACGACATAGCATAGCTACTCATATGTTAGAGGCAGGAGTAAACCTTCGGTATATACAAGAATTTTTAGGGCACAAATCGAGTAAAACAACTGAAATTTACACCCACGTTAGTAGCGAAAGTTTAAAAAATATAATAAATCCATTTGATGATTTATAAAAAATATGAGATACATAAAAGGTGTACAATATTTCCCGTGGGAGGATGTATTGTGTGCATTTATAACATAAATATACACAGATAATATAGTTCCATTTAATTGAAAAAACAGCGCATGTAGAAACAACCACGATTACGGTATTTTTGGATGGAAAAAATGTTTTATGGATGGTATTGAAAATAAAAAAAATGCCGGAATGGCATTTTGTCCCAGTCGTTGTAACGGAGGTACCGTTGAAGCTGGCTTCTTGACGTAGGCA
>JBFHFE010000029.1:0-79599 GCA_041583785.1 Draconibacterium sp.
AAAGACCGGGTCTGTATATTCTGCGTAGATACAGACCCGGTCTCTAGTTCATCGCGAACTTTAACAATTAAATGAAAATGGTTCGGCAAAAGACAATATGCCAGAATATCCATGTAATTAACCAGATATTTTTTTAATAACGACAGAAAATAAATGTAATTAGCACATGTGAAAAATACTTTTTCCCGGTTAATACCCCGGTTAAAAATGTGGTAATAACTACCTCCAACAAGTGGCGTCCTGGTTTTTATTGAAGACATAACCCTTTAAAGATAAGCAGAATCCGCTAAATAACATCAATAAAGAAACCGTAAAGACCGGGTCTGTATATTCTGCGTAGATACAGACCCGGTCTCTTATTCCATAAAAATGTTTTCTTTTTCATGATACATCCTATTATGAAACTGCAGAAAGTCATCTCGCCCACCAAATATATCCCAAACCAATTGGCGGTTTAGGTTAGTCGTTCCTTTTTCGGTTAAAGCCAGGTAAGAACTATACTTGTAGCTTCGGTAATTATTCGAACAACCATGTTTTTCAGGATTATAATGGGTATAAAATATGGCATATTCCAGGTAATTCTGTTCTGTAATCTCTAGCCGTTTAAATTTGGCATCGAACAGGCTACCAACTCTACTTTCCTGTTTGTTAATAGCCATAGCATAGCTTATAAACATCCTCTGAAACTGCTTACTTGCTAATTTCCCAATTTGTTGGTCAGAGGCAGGCAGGGCTAAAGACCGGGTCTGTATATACAGCGTAGATACAGACCCGGTCTCTAGTTCTCTTCTGCGTAGATACAGACCCGGTCTCTAGTTCTTTTCAGCGTAAAAACAGACCCGGTCTCTTATTTCTGCCACCCTAACCTTTTTACCTACTACCCCATTAAACCTTTAATCCTTCCTTCAGCCAATTAATAAAACTCCTATATTTGCGGCCATTTTACACAGCCCATAGATGAAACTTACCGAAGAGCAGCTTGATATAATAAATTCCACCGGCGATATTAAAATAAACGCGGTGGCAGGATCGGGAAAAACAACCACCATTATTGAATATGCACGAACCAGGGCTGCCAATAGCCGAATTCTTTATTTAGCCTTTAATAAATCGGTAAAGCTCGAAGCAGCAAAAAAGTTTGCCAGCAAAGGATTAACAAATGTTATTGTTGAAACAGCACATTCGCTGGCCTACAAACAAATTGTGTTTCGCAACCCATACAAGGTGCGCGCTTATGGCTATAAAACCTCCGAAATTGTTGAGCTTTTAAATCTGGAGGGAAACGGCGAAGAACATTCGGAATACATACTTGCCAACCACATTAATAAGTTTGTGGCCTACTTTTGCAACAGCGACAAACGAAAAATTAAGGATTTAAACTACCGCGAAGTAGTTACCGACGCCAGAGCCAGAGAATTTGTTATCGGTAATTATGCGGACATCGAAAAACAAACCCGCCTTTTTCTGAAAAAAATGAATACCGGCGAAATTGAAATTATCCACGATTTTTACCTGAAAAAGTTCCAGCTTGCAAACCCCAGACTGAATTACGATTATATTTTATTTGACGAAGGCCAGGATGCTTCGGCAGTAATGCTCGATGTTTTTATGAAACAAAAGGCCGTTAAGGTAATTGTTGGCGACAAGCACCAGCAGATTTATGGCTGGCGTTATGCCATTAATGCCCTCGAGAAAGCCGATTTTAAAAGCTACCAACTGTCGAAAAGTTTTCGTTTTGGACAAGATGTGGCCAACCTGGCTGTTGAGGTGTTAAACTGGAAAAACCTGATTAATACCCCCGAAAGACATGCAATAACCGGGGTAGGCTCGTCGGGAAAAACAGGTACAAAAGCAGTGTTGGCACGCACCAACCATGGCTTATTAATAAAGGCAATAGAATACATGAGCGAGAAAAAGAATGTAAAACACATCTATTTCGAAGGCAATATAAATTCGTATACCTATGCCGAAGAAGGCGCTTCGCTGTACGATATTTTAAACCTGTATAACGGCAAACGCCGCCTGATAAAAGACCAGCTTATAAAAAGCATGAAAGACATGCTTGCCCTCGAGAATTACATAAAAAAAACAGAAGATGTCCAGCTCGGTATGATGCTCGAAATTGTAAAAGAATACGGAAACAGCATTGCCGGAATTATTCAGCGTATTAAAGACAAACATGTTGATAATGACGAAAAAGACAAGGCCGAAATGATTTTTTCAACCATTCACCGCAGTAAAGGAATGGAGTACGACAATGTGCAGCTGGCCGACGATTTTATTACCAAAGCTGGCTTAGTCGAAAAGCTAGACGATAACCCGGTTGATAAGCTGAACGAAGAAATTAACCTCTTGTACGTTGCCATTACCCGGGCGCAAAACAGTCTGTTTATTCCCGAAAAAATATTCCCCATGAAAACGCCGGCTTCCTCATCGCAAATATATATTATGCGAACCGTAAAAGATGATGCCAACACCACCCACGGCCGCAGTTCTACCCGAAAAAATGAAGCACGACAGTCCACAGAAAAAACAGCGTACTACCACAAAGCAAAGGAAGAACACAAAGGAGCCTACCAACCGTGGACAAAAGAATTGGACCAGGAGCTTAGCGTAATGTTTGCAAAAGGAGTAAACCTTCGCGACATGGCAAAACATTTTGGCCGCACCAAAAGCGCTGTGGGCTCACGCATTAAAAAACTACAACTCGAAGAATTATATAATTAGCATTCAGTTTCAACTTGCAATTGGGGATGTAATTAAAATTGCCAATAGTACAACTTCGAAAGCTCGTCAATTCCCTGCTTATACACTTTAATATTTTATATTTTTACGTCTTCTTTAAAATAAAACGATGTTAAAACAAAAAATACTTGTTGCTCTTGTCCTTTTTATAGGCCTGCTTTCCTGTAAGAATAATAGGGTTGAAAGCTATGCCCTGCGATTACGACCGGGAATGGATATAAAAAAAGAATTAACACAATTCGTTGTCAGCCATCACTTGCAGGCAGCATCGGTTTCTTCTTGTGTGGGAAGTTTAAGGGAATTAACCATTCGTCCTGCCAATCAAAAAGAGCTATTACATCTGCGTGGACATTACGAGATTGTGTCGCTTACCGGAACCTTTGCCGACGAGGGACAACACAACCACCTCCATATTTCGGTGTCCGATAGCACAGGCAATACCATTGGCGGGCATCTTGTTGATGGCAGCCTCATTTACACCACTGCCGAAATCGTTCTTCTCAACAGTAAGGATATGAATTTTACTCGTGTTGTTGATCCGGAAACAAGGTATTACGAATTGGAAGTTGTGGATAAATAAATAGTGCCGGCCGCCAGGCTTAATGAGCGACAGCAATGCACAAGATTTGGGAAGATGCGACTCCGGCCGGAGTGGAATGTTGCTTTGTTCGTATTTTTCTATAAACATGCGATGCCGCCGGCATCGATTAAACAAGCTGTGTGTTAAGCCTTTACGAATTAAGAAAGCACAGTAAATTTCCACAATAGACCTTAAAGGTTTTTGAAACCATCAAGGTCTGTGCAAACTACAAATGGCCTTTTTTATATCGGTAAAAAAATTCCGCCCCAAATCCAGCGGATTTGAAGGTCTATAGCAATGCACAAGGTTCGGAGCTGGTGCGACTCCGGCCGGAGCCGAAGGTTTCTTTGCTTGTATTTTTCTATAAACATGTAATGCCGCTGGCATCGAATAAACACTTATAGATTTCGCATAAAATGGTAATTTTGTTTTGTATGACCGATGTACATAACAAAAAAACACGCTCGTATAATATGAGCCGCATTAAAGGCAAAAATACTAAGCCCGAAATGCTGGTGCGGAAGTTCTTATTTGCCAATGGATTTCGATATCGCCTGAATGCAAAAATACTCCCCGGAAAACCCGACATCGTTTTACCCAAATACAAAACTGTAATTTTTATTAATGGCTGCTTTTGGCACGGACATAAAGGATGTAAATATTTTGTAGTGCCAAAAACACGAACCGAATGGTGGCTTAATAAAATTAAAGAAACCCAAAAACGCGACCGCGAAAACAAAATTCAATTGAATATTTTAGGATGGAAAGTTATTACCATTTGGGAATGTGAACTTAAACCCGAAAAACGAAAAGAAACTTTAGAATTACTGATAAACTCAATTAACCAATAATTTCTTCAGATGTGACTTAAAGTCGGTTGACGAATGAGTCACATTCCTCTACTTTTAGACTCCATGAATCCACAGGAAATATTTGGTAAAAAGATTAAATTTTACCGGACGCAAAAAGGATTTTCTCAGGAAGAACTGGCATTTAAAGCGGGCCTGGACCGAACATACATTGCCAGTGTTGAAAATGGGAGAAGAAATGTTTCGATTCAAACTATAAATAAATTCCTTAACGCCCTTGAATTAACCTTTTCTGAATTTTTTCTGGATTTTGATATATAAAAAAACCAGAATTTATGGCTATCCCCGTTATTGATCTTTTTGCTGGCCCTGGAGGCTTGGGTGAAGGATTCTCGTCTATTACCGATAATAATGGCAATGGCGTATTCAATATAAAACTTTCTATTGAGAAAGATCCAAACGCTCACAAAACCTTAAGGTTGAGGAGCTTTTACCGACAATTCCCCAAAGAAGAAATACCTGAACTGTATTACGATTATATCAAAGAAAATAATCCTAAAACTCAAGAAGAAATTTTTAAGCAATTAAAAACAAATTACCCTACACAATGGGAAAATGCGGAAAATGAGGCTTGGTGTTGTGAACTCCCCTTTGAAAAAGAAACAAAGAAAAAGGGAGAAAAGGAATATACAATTGGATATACTCCCGAAGAGATAGAGGCGAAACACAATGAGATAGATCAAAGAATAAAAGATAGCTTGCCCGAAGGGGAAAACTTTCTACTAATCGGTGGCCCGCCTTGCCAGGCCTATTCATTAGTTGGAAGAGCCAGAAACCAAGGGATTTCAAATGCAGACCACCGCGTGCATTTATACAAAGAATATTTAAGAATAATTGCCAAACACCATCCTGCTGTTTTTGTAATGGAAAATGTAAAGGGACTGCTTTCTGCTAAAGTGGATGGAAAAAAGGTATTTGACTTTATAAAAGAAGATCTTAAAAATCCGGATTCCGTTTTCGAAGGAATGGAATCGCATAAGTATAAAGTTTTTTCTTTTGTAAAAGAACCTGATAGATACGACAAGAAAGACTTCCCAATATACGATGATGACCGAGACTTTTTAATTAAGACAGAAAAATATAAAATTCCACAGCGGAGACACCGGGTAATTCTTCTAGGAATACGAGAAGATTTAAAGTTTGATACTATTAAAACATTGAGGCATGGAACTCAAACAATATTAGATAATGTTATTGGAAACCTCCCGAAAATAAGAAGTGGTATTGGAAGAGAAATTATTGATGTTAACGAAAAAGGAAACCACGTATATTCTAAAATTGAAAATACACAGCAAAATTGGAAGAAAGCCATAAAAGAGTCCATTCAGAAATTAAAGAATGAATTCCCAAATCTGGACCTGAAAAAAATAAATGGATTTCCTGAATTGCAAGGAAATAATTTTCTAAAGTGCAAACCAGATGAACAAAAAAATCAGTTGTACGAAAGCTGGTTTAAAGATGATAGATTACACGGAGTATTAAATCATGAAACCAGAACACATTTAAAAGAAGATTTATGCCGCTATCTGTTTTCTGCGCTTTACTTAAAAGAAAACGGAGACTTCCCAAAGCTAAGAGATTACCCGGAGTGGTTGCTTCCTGCACATAAAAATGCAAAGGGAGGGAAATTTGCCGACAGGTTTCGTACGCAACGACCTGACCAGCCTGCAACAACAGTTACCAGTCATATTTCAAAAGATGGACATTACTTTATCCATTATGATCCGAACCAGTGCAGGAGCTTAACCGTTCGTGAAGCTGCACGTATTCAAACTTTCCCCGACAACTATTATTTCTGTGGAACCCGAACACAGCAATATCACCAGGTTGGGAATGCAGTGCCCCCTTATTTGGCGCGACAACTTGCAGAGATAGTGAAAGATATACTGACTAAAATTTAAGTTACAAATGAACTGCTCCTCCTACCAAACAACTAAAGCCGAACCGGAAGCTTCCTCAATGATCGAAACTTTTCGGGCAATTGGTTATTCAATCGAAACTGCAATTGCTGACATTCTTGATAACTCTATTTCCGCTAATGCAAAAAACATAAAAATAAATTACGATTGGAAAGGTGAAAATACTCTAATCGCAATTAATGATGATGGTGTTGGAATGAATGATGAAGAGTTAATTCAAGCCATGCGCCCCGGAAGTAAGCATCCTTCCGATCAACGTTCTACAAAAGATTTAGGACGATTTGGCTTAGGTCTTAAAACGGCTTCCTTCTCCCAGACGCAGAAATTCACTGTGTTATCAAAGAAAAAGGATAATGATACCACATTCTGGGCATGGGATTTAAGTCATGTTAATAGAACTAAATCATGGGAACTCATCCGTTTTACACCTGTTGATAGTGAAATCGAAAAACTAAATAATCAGATCTCTGGCACAAGTGTTATTTGGTATTCACTTGACCGTACATTAAAAAATACAAAGGAAGAAGATTTAGAAGCATTGGGTAAATTTATGGAAATGATGGAAGGTGTAAAAAAGCACCTGGAGATGGTCTTTCATAGATTTTTAGAGCAGGGGAAAATTAAAATCTGGTTTCAGGATAGAGAAATAAAAGCTTGGGATCCTTTCCTTCGAGGGAAAAATGGCATGCTGTCAAATCCGGAAGAATTCCTTGGGAATGGTAATATTTACATTAAGGGCTATGTTTTACCCCATAAATCAAAGTTAACGGAACAATCTTTTAGACTGGCGGCAGGCCCCAAAGGTTGGAATGAGCAACAAGGATTTTACATTTATCGCAATGAAAGATTATTGGTTGCCGGAAGTTGGCTTGGAATGTTTCGAAAAGAGGAACATTACAAGCTGTGCAGGATAATGATTGACTTACCAAATACGGAAGATGCTAAATGGCAAATAGACATAAAAAAGTCGGTGGCCAGACCTCCTTTAAAGATACAGAATCAACTCAAAGCTTATGCTAAAAATATACGTAATCATGCAGTAGAAGTGTACAGGCATAAAGGAAAAGTTCTGCAACGAAAATATCCTTCATTTAAATATACTCCTATTTGGGTTGAAAAGCAACGCCACGGTAAACGATTCTATTCAATTAACAAACAACATCCGGTAATTAGTGAAATTCTTGAAGAACCTAATAGACAAAATATAAAGGAACTTATACGATTTATTGAAGAAACGATTCCCATTCCATTAATTACAATAAAGGAAAGTGAAGAACCGGAAACTCATGGGAAACCATTTGAAAATCTTGAACATGAACTGCTAATTGCCAGAATGAAAAAAACATTGAAAATTTTATTGGATAGAGGAAATTCAAAAGATCAGGCCGCGGCAATTCTATTATCCATTGAACCATTTGACCAATATCCCCAATACGTTGAACATTTAATCGAAAACCATGATTGAACAAGCCAAAGAAACTGCTCTATTTTTCTTGCGGCAGGCTGGATGCATTGATACAGCAACTGAAATACAAATTGATGACGCAACAAAAAAAACATTGCTTATTTACGATGTAGATCAAACGGAACTGAAACGTCATCTCGAATCTGAATATAAAATATGGGTGGACGATTTTAGAATCATAGAAAAAAAGGAAGCAAGAAGACCTTGGCTTATTCTTAAAAAAGCAGAAATTGAGTGGAAATTTTGGAATAGGTATAAATGGTATCTTGAAGAAAAAAAGAAGTTCCCTCCAAAGACTATCTTATCGGTCGATAAATTAACTGACAGAACTCTTGATGCTTTATTCGATCCAACTCAAAAAATTCAAATTGATAAACGAGGAATGGTAGTTGGTCAAGTTCAATCAGGTAAAACAGCCAATTATACCGGGCTCATTTGCAAAGCCGCGGACGCTGGTTTTAAAATGATAATTGTACTAGCAGGTATCCATAAAAGTTTAAGAAGCCAAACTCAATTAAGACTAGATGAGAGTTTCCTTGGATTTGATACCCAACAAGAAAGAGTGAACAAGATTAATAATCATTGGATAGGAGTTGGAGAATTAAAGAGTTTCAGAAATTTAATAGCCCATTCTCTTACATCCAGCACAGACGATGGGGATTTTAATGCACATACAGCTAATAATGCCTTATTGGGAACAATTTTCAAAACCTCAGATCCGATTATTGCAGTCGTAAAAAAAAATGCAAGCAATCTTAATAAATTAGAACAATGGCTTTCTTTACAGACATCAGCTATCCAAGATGGTAATAAGATTATTACTAGCCGCCCTTTGTTACTAATTGACGACGAAGCTGACCATGCATCAATTAATACAAAGAACGACGATTTAAATCCAACTAGAATAAATGGACAGATTAGAAACTTGTTAAGGTTATTTCAGAAGAGTGCCTATGTTGGTTACACTGCAACACCGTTTGCAAATATCTTTATTCGGTTAAATGAAGATAATTTGTTTCCGCGAGATTTTATTACAAATATTCCTGCACCATCAAACTATATAGGTCCAGATAAAATATTTGGTTTTGAACCTTTGGAAGAGGAAGATTTGACATTGGATACTTTGCCAATAATCAATTGTACTAACGATTATCAGTCGTTTGTTCCTGATCGACATCAACGAGACGATCAATTGCCAGATCAAATTCCGGAGTCTTTAAAAACTGCTATAAAATGTTTTATAATTACCTGTTCTATACGAAGGTTAAGAGGACAACAAAATGAGCACAATTCAATGTTGATTCATGTTTCCCGGTTCCAGATTTGGCAGGCTAGGATTAAAGAATTAGTTGAGAATGTATTTAATTATTATCGCTTGGGCATTGAACACAATAACTCTATCATTCTGGATGAAATTCAAAGAGATTTTGAAAATGATCATAACGGTTATCGCTCCTATATTACTACATCTAAACAGATCCTAAGTTCCGATTTAGCGAAGCTAGATCCCTGCATTGCAGTCCATTCATGGAAAGACGTGCTAATAAACCTGCATCAATCAGCAACAAAAATACAGGTTAAAGAGATTCATGGAGGAGCAAAGGATGTGCTGGATTACCAAGCCTACGATAAAAAATATACAAAAGAAGGAGAGGACGCAGGTTTATCTGTTATCGCAATTGGAGGCAATAAATTATCAAGAGGGTTAACCTTGGAAGGCTTATCGGTAAGCTATTATCTACGGGCATCAAAAATGTATGACACATTAATGCAAATGGGCAGGTGGTTTGGTTATAGACCAGGATATGTTGACTTATGCAGGTTATTTACATCTCGTGAATTAAACGAATGGTTTTGCCATATAACCTTAGCTTCCGAAGAATTAAGAAATGAGTTCAACTATATGTCGGAAATCGCGGGTAGCACCCCTGAACAGTACGCATTGAAAGTAAGAACGCATCCTGGTGTTTTACAAATTTCTGCAACAAACAAGATTCGAACTGCTGTTAACGTGAATATTTCATGGTCTGGTGTACTAATCGAATCCTATATGCTGAGCAAAAGTGGAGAATTAATCGAATCCAATATTGACAACCTTAAAAAATTCCTTAAGTCGATCGAAGATGAACCCATTGATAAAACAGGTAGTTTATTGTGGTATAATATTAGTTATTCCAAAATTATTACATTTCTGAATGGGTTCATGACTCCGGACAATCCAGTTGCTTCACCTGTAAGAATAGCAGAATTTATTAACGCAAAACAAAAAGATAATGAACTGAATCAATGGCATGTTGCAGTAATGTCAAGCAGAGCTAAAAACAATGATTATAATTTTTCTAAATCGATGAAGATTTGGCAGTTTGATCGGTCAGAAGATAAAGCAAATAGTAACGATGAAATCTATTATATCAAAAAGTCTCACATCATTAGTCCTTCCCATGAATTCATTGATTTAACAGATGAAGAATTGAGATTAGCAAAAGTTAAAACATTTCAGCAAAAGCTAAAAGTTGATCCAAATGCAAAAATACCAAACTATCCGAATGGAAACTTAGTTCGAAATGATTTGGAAATTAATAATGCAAGATTTCCTTTGCTGCTTATATATCTGTTGAATCCTGAGAAAGCAGGACTACCAGATATTGATATTCCCATTGTGGGTTATGCAATCCGATTCCCTGGCAGTAAAACTAATACAACTGTCACCTATGCTGTTCATGAGCAATTGCTGTCAAAATTTGAAGTAAACGAAGCACCTGAGGATTATGAATACGAAGATTGAAAATATCTGGCAGAATTTTGAGGAAGAAAACCGTTCTAAATCAGGTATTATACTAAAAAGGTATTCTGCCGAAATTATTCCGGATTGTTTTATTTCAATGCGAATGCCCGAGAAAGTTAAAAGTATAGCATTTCGGATTTCAAATAAAGACATTGATATTTCCGATCTCAAAGATCTGAATGATATCAAAACAGATATAATACCTGACGAAAGCCACAATGGAAGATATTTAATACTCATTAGTCTTTTAGATAATTCATTATCGTCAATTTTTGCAGTTTTAAGCGAGGATCTTTTTCATTCTGTTTTTTTATTAGATTCAGAATCTGATTTTATTCGATCCCTTAAAAATCGTTTTGTAAAATGGAAAGAACTCTTTTTACTGGTAAGAAGTTCTGGATTATCTCCTGAAAAACAAATGGGTCTGTTTGGAGAAATTTTTTTTCTTAAAAAACTTATTGAAGAAACCAAGCAGATAAAAGATTGTCTGAATGTTTGGATTGGACCAGAGAATGGTATCCGGGATTTTGAAAAAGACAACTGCGCAATAGAAGTTAAAACTACTAAAACGCATAATCAACAAAAGCTTCATATAAACAATGAACGACAATTAGATACAACTTTACTGAATGATTTATTTCTATTTCACTTATCTGTGGAACAGCGTAAAAGCGAAGAATCTTCATTAAATACATTAGTTGACGAGCTTTTCTTAGTGATAGGTAATGATCGAGCTTGTCAGAATTTATTCAGGCTTAAACTTACTATTGCTGGTTATTTTAAGCATCATAGACATCATTACCAAAACATATCATATTTAATTCGGGATGAAGAATTCTTTTGTGTAAAAGATGATTTCCCAAGAATAGAGGAAAAAGATCTGATGCATGGAATAGGAGATGTAAAATATTCAATTGTTTTTTCGTCGGAAACAGAAAAATACAAAACCAATCTTAACCAAATCATACAAAAACTTGAAATCAAATGACTGTTAAAGAATTCTATAATGAGCTGTTGCAAGAAATAAAATCAACACAAATTTCAGAGGAAGAAGGTGGTGCCCAAGAACAGATATTTACACAACTTGCCATTGATTTATTATCAGAAGCAGGAGAAACTGAAAATGCAATGCTTTGTTTTGACCGAAAAGAAGATAAACTGGGTCGTACAATGCATAAACTAAATGGTTATGCTCTTTCTGAAAATTACGAGACACTTGATCTTTTCATAACAGTTTTTAAAGGGATTGATACGCCTTTTAATCTTACAAAGCAAGAAGCAGAGTCTTCTATAAATCAAGTTGAAAAATTTTTTAGAAATGCTGTTTACAAAGAGTATGTAACAGAATTAGAAGAAGCGTCGGAAGTGTTTGACTTGGCTCATACATTAGCTGAAGTAAAAGAGATAAAGGAATATTTATCAAGAGTAAATATTTTTATCCTAACGAATGGCTTTTTCAAGTCGGATTTAAAAAATAATAAAACCATTTCTGGTTATTCAATTTATACCCGAATAATTGATATAGAGTATTTATTTAACATTTCTGATAAGTCACACGTGCCGATCGAAATTAAATTCGAAAACTATGGAAGTGTAATTCCCTGTTTAAAAGCTCCAGGAGAAAATGATGATTACGAATCCTATCTTGCATTAATCCCAGGAGCAACTTTAGCTAGTATTTATGAAGAATATGGAGCACGACTCCTTGAACAGAATGTTCGATCCTTTTTGCAATTTACAGGCAAAATAAACAAAGGTATAAGAAAAACAATTAAGGATGAGCCCCATATGTTTCTGGCATTCAATAACGGTATTGCAGCAACAGCTGATGAGTTGGAAATAAAAAATATGGAAGATGGAAGTTCTGCAATCGTTTGGGCAAAAGATTTTCAGATTGTTAATGGTGGTCAGACCACTGCTTCAGTATATCATACATGGAAGAAAGAAAAGGTGGAAATTGACAAAATATTTGTACAGACAAAACTAACTGTAGTTAAGAAGCGCGATAACTTTAATGAAATTGTTAACAGTATTGCCGAATATGCCAATACGCAAAATAAAGTTTCCACATCTGATTTAAGCTCGAATAAACCCTTCCACATTGGATTGGAGAAAATCTCCAGATCTATTTGGTCTCAGCCGGTTGAAGGAAGCAACATTCAAACGAGATGGTTTTACGAAAGGGCACGGGGTCAATACAAGAATGCTCGATTAAAAGACGGGTTCACCCCATCTAAAAGAAAAGCTTTTGATTTAAAAAATCCAAGAAGCCAAGTAATAACAAAAGAACTTCTGGCGAAATATGCAAATTATTATCAGGAAGTGTGGTCAGGTAAAAGATTAGTTATTGGACCTCACATTGTAGTAAGGGGTAGCCAGAAGAATTATGTCCAGTTTTTGAATTACAATATGCCGGAAGCTCCTGACAATATCTTTTACGAAGATTTAGTGGCAAAAGCAATTATTTTTAAATCTGCAGAAAAACTGTATGGTGTTAAACCTAATTCTATCGGGGACATGAGGTACATTACAGTACCGTACGCACTGGCATTATTGAATTTAAAAATTGACAATAAAATTGATTTATTTAAGATATGGAAGAATCAGTCTGTAAGCGATAATTTTAAAAAAGTTCTTTTTGAATTAATGGTACAGTTGGAGAACTTTATCAAAAAAAATGCTCCAGGTTCATTGTTTGGTGAATGGGCTAAAAAAGAAGAATGTTGGAGTGCTGTTAAAGCAAACAATTTTGTTATCGATTTTAAATTATTGAAACCTGATTGTATCAATTCAAAGACGCCGGTTCGAAAAAGTATTACGGAAGACGAACAAGTTAAATTAGAGATTCAGGAAGAACTTGGAAGGATTAAAGCAATACCTTATCAGATCTGGAACAAAATTGAATTGTGGGGTAGAAAAACCAGTGAAATTTCTTCGTACAAGGCTAGCATAGCACTAAACATGTCAGGAAGAGTACGAAACAATTCATTTATTTCAGATAATGAACGAAAAAATGCCATTGAAATAATTGACAAAGTTATTGAATCTGCCCCTGATTTATTATTTGAAATTGACGATATAGAAAATCATAAAGAAGATATTAATGAAGATATTCCGGAAATTACAATTGAATTGATTCAAAAGATGCTTTCCTGGGACAAAAAAAACAAAAGGCTTCAAGATCATCACTTTCGGTTCATGTGGAACGTGGCTAACAACAAACATCCCCTTAATGAAAGGGCTAAAAAGTATGCTATAAATAATTTAAAGCTTCTTAAACGATATGGTTTTGAGGTTAGAACGAACTAAATTAAAAGATTTTAATCCCGGAACGGGCATCCGTCACTATGCCAATCGCGAGATTATTCTTCCAAAAGAGAGCCGGTTTTATCCGTCGGCAATTAGTTTGCGTGCGCATCGGAAAAGGTTTGGGTTTTAAATCCAGCGGATTCACAGGTTTATAGAAAAAAAGCATGGAGTTACGTTCGACTCCGGCCGGAGTAGCATGTGCTGTTCCACACTAATTTTCTATACACATCCAACCTCGCTGAGGTCAGGGAATTTGGGCTAATCGTACTGTCCTTTTTTGAAAGGGAAGGATACGGGATGGGTAGAAAAATTTACCAGAGACCGGACTTTATTTTACTATTAGTGGCAATATAAAACACCGGATTGCCCCTTTTTTACAGAAATTCAACTTCCTCGTGACCTTTTTGTGACACTTTGTTGTTATTGTTGCAAAACAAACTAATTATCAAATGAATAAGGTTTTATTAATCGAAGACGACCCTCACATTGGGGAACTGGTTAGCATTCATTTAAAAGATTTGAATTGTGAGGTTGAAATATGCACCGATGGCCGCGAAGGGTACGAAAAAGCCAGCAGCGGAGCTTATAAACTCATTGTTTTAGACCTTATGCTTCCGGGAATGGATGGGCTGGAAGTGTGTCGCCTATTGAGAGCTGATAAAGTGAATACGCACATTTTAATGCTTACCGCGAAATCGGAAGAAATAGATAAGGTGCTGGGACTTGAAACCGGAGCCGACGATTATCTTACCAAACCATTTAGTATTCGCGAATTTATTGCTCGTGTAAAGGCCATTTTACGCCGCCTAAAAAACCTCAGTGCCGATTTAAACCAAAATCTTTCTGACAACATAAAAATTGAAAACCTTTCTATTGACTTAAAAAAACGCAAAGTCCTTTTAAACGACACTAAACTCGATTTAACTCCAAAAGAATTTGATTTACTACTCTTACTCGCACAAAAACCAGGCAGGGTTTATAGCCGAAACGATTTATTGGATAAGATTTGGGGCTACAACTTTAATGGATACGAGCATACTGTAAACTCTCATATTAACCGCTTGCGTGCCAAAATAGAACCAGATATTAATAAACCGAAATACATTTTAACAAGCTGGGGGGTAGGATATAAATTTAACGATGAACTAATAAGCTGATTTTAACTTATAACAGGTTTAAAATTATGACAACAAAAAATAAAATATTTAATAGCCTCTATTGGAAAATTTCAGGAATATTTCTGGTTTTTACAATCCTTTTAACCATCACTTTCATATTTATCTCGGTAAAGTTTTCGGAGGATTACAACCAGGAAGCGCAACAGAAAATTAATGGAGAAATTGCCGTTGGTGCCATAAGTGAGGTATCGCCCATTTTTGTAGATGGAAAGGTTAAAGAAGAAGCCATTCATGTGCTGATGCACTCCATGATGGCCGTTCATCCCAGTATTGAAGTATACCTGCTCGACCCCGAAGGAAGAATTATTACCTATGTGGTGCCCAGCAAGGATGTTAAAACCGATGCCGTTTCTTTGGCTCCCATCAAAAGCTTTTTAGCACGTACCAGCGACCACATTATTAAAGGCGATGACCCAAGAAACCCCGACTCTTCAAAAATATTTTCGGCAGCCGAAATTGTGGAAGACAATGAGCTTAAAGGTTATATGTATATTATTTTGGCAAGTAGCGAGTATACCTCAACCATGGCGGCCCTGCAAAACAGTTTTATTCTGAAACTGGGTGTGCGAAGCCTGTTGGTTGCCTTGCTGTTTACCACGCTTTTGGGTTTGTTGGCCATTTGGATAATTACCCGCAACTTAAACAAAATTATTGCGGCGGTGCGTAGTTTTAAAGATGGAAACCATTCGGTTCGAATTAACATGAAATCAAGTAGCGAACTGGCTAATGTTGCCGACACCTTTAATATTATGGCCGAAACCATTGAGCAAAACATTATTCAGCTTAAAAGTGTGGAAGAGTTGAGAAAAGAACTGATTGCCAATGTTTCGCACGACCTGCGCAGCCCTATTGCTTCTATCCAGGGTTTTGCCGAAACCATTCTGTTAAAAGAGTCAACTATTTCGGATGAAGAGCGTAAAAAATACCTTAAAATCATACTACAGAACTCGGAGAACCTGTGCAAATTGGTAAACGATTTATTCGAGCTTTCGAAGTTGGAATCGAACCCTCAGATGCTTCATCAAGAACCGGTACAAGTAGCCGAATTGGTGCAAGACGTTACAGACAAATTTCAGATAATTGCCAAAGAAAAGAACATCAGTATAAATACCATTTATTCGAAAAGTTTACCGCTGGTTTATGCCGATATTCAAATGACCGATCGTGTTTTTCAGAATATCCTGGAAAATGCCATAAAATACTGTAATCCCAACGATGTGGTTACCATCGAACTTGAACTTCAAAAGGATGGTGTACTGGTGAAAATTGCAGATACAGGAAAGGGCATTTCGGAAGAGGAATTACCCAATATTTTCACACGTTATTACAAAGGCACCAAAACGAAAGAAGCCAACAGTACGGGCCTTGGGCTGGCTATTGTGAAGAAAATTCTCGACCTGCATAAATCAAGTATCCAGGTTTACAGCAAAATTAATCAGGGAACCCGCTTCGAGTTTAAGTTGCCGCTGTATGGGGTAGCTTAAAGGAGTAGGCTTAAAGCCGTTCACCAAAGTGAACGGTAACTATAGCACTGGCTAACCGGATACTACAACAAAACGCGAACTGGCTTTAGCCCCGGCTTAAAGCTTTAGCTTAGTTACCGCTGGCTCCAGCTTAATAGTTACCGGTGGCTTTAGCCAACGGGTTAAAAACAAACCCAACAAACTATAGGGCTAAAGCCCGGGGCTTTTACTTCTTCTCAAAGCCGTTCACTAAAGTGAACGGTAACTACAGCACTTCTAAGCTGCTATAGCCTGGTTCAAAGCTTCAGCTTAGTTACCGTTGGCTCCAGCTTAGTTACCGTTGGCTTCAGCCAACGGGTTAAAGAACAAACCCAACAAACTATAGGGCTAAAGCCCGGAGCTTTTACTTCTTCTTAAAGCCGTTCACTGAAGTGAACGGTAACTATAGCACTTCTAAGCTGCTATAGCCTGGTTCAAAGCTTCAGATTAGTTACCGTTGGTTTCAGCTTAATTACCGTTGGCTTTAGCCAACGGGTTAAAGAACAAACCCAACAAACTATAGGGCTAAAGCCCGGGGCTTTTACTTCTTCTTAAAGCCGTTCACCAAAGTGAACGGTAATAGGGCTAACTAACAACCTTTATCCCACCTGAAAGATTCACCCTGGTTACCGTTGGCTCCAGCTTAATTATTACCGTTGGCTTCAGCCAACGGGTTAACCAGTTGCGTACGAGGGGCTTTAGCCCCATAAAAACTTTCAATCCTGTTTATACTTTGCTAAAAACTGTTTCAGCTCCTCTTCCCAACTGAGCTTTTTGTGATGCTCTTCCTGATTCCGAATATAACGACAAACAGAACTCAAATGCGATTCACATACTGAAACAGCATAATAATCGTCCTGCCACTGAAATTTAAAAGCCTTTGTTATATTTTGATTTAACCAATGTGCACTTTCCCCTTTGAGCATCCGCATTACGTCGGCAATGGTTTGATTTCGACTTAAACTAATGGCTGCATGACAGTGATTTTCCCAGGCATTAACTTCTAAAATATATATGCTTTTTGCTTTTGCATATTCCTTAAAGTGTTCAATTAACTCCGTTCGAAAGGAACTGGAAATTATTTTTTTTCTGTTTTTGGTAGTCCAAACAGCATGTACCAGTATTCGGGTAAAAGACATAGTATTTGATTTTTAGTTAAAGGCAGCTTGCCGCATTACTCTCTCCTTTTTAAAAAAAGTGTGCGGTATTATAAAGTTACGCAATCAGCTTACAAAACACAATCAACTTAAACACCGAAAGTCAATTATTATGGGGCTAAAGCCCCTTTTCTTTTTTTTGCTCAAAGCCGTTCACTAAAGTGAACGGTAACTATAGCACTTCTAAGCTGCTATAGCCTGGTTCAAAGCTTTAGCTTAGTTACCGTTGACTTCAGCTTAGTTACTGTTGGCTTCAGCTTAATTACCGTTGGCTTTAGCCAACGGGTTAAAGAACCAACCCAACAAACTATGGGGCTAAAGCCCGGAGCTTTTACTTCTTCTTAAAGCCGTTCACTAAAGTGAACGGTAATAGGGCTTGCTAACAACCTTTATCTCACCTGAAAGCTTCAACTTAGTTCACTGAAGTGAACGGTAACTATAGCACTGGCTAACCGGATACTACAACAAAACGCGAACTGGCTTTAGCCCCGGCTCAAAGCTTCAGCTTAGTTATCGTTGGCTTCAGCTTAATAATTACCGTTGGCTTCAGCCAACGGGTTAAAGAACCAACCCAACAAACTATGGGGCTAAAGCCCGGAGCTTTTACTTCTTCTTAAAGCCGTTCACTAAAGTGAACGGTAATAGGGCTTGCTAACAACCTTTATCTCACCTGAAAGCTTCACCCTGGTTACCGTTGGCTTCAGCTTAATAATTACCGTTGGCTTCAGCCAACGGGTTAAAAACCAACCCAACAAACTATAGGGCTAAAGCCCAAGGCTTTTACTTCTTCTCAAAGCCGTTCACTGAAGTGAACAGCAATAGAGCTTGCTAACAACCTTTATCCCACCTGAAAGCTTCAGCTTAATTACTGTTGGATTTAGCCGCACATAATCACCTCAAATAAAACCAATTAACACAAAAACTTTACTCTTTCGTGAGACTTTCGTGATAGTTATATATGACCTTTACTACAAGTAGAAACAATGTACTAACGTAAATTAATTAATCATGAAAAAAATTATCAGAACATTACCAGTTATGCTTGCTGTACTCATGCTCTTCTTATACAGTTGTGAAAAAGAAGAAGAAGAACAAATGCCTGACACCTTATATACCGACGTGATGGCTAGTAAGATAAAAAGCGATTTAGTTGACGATGCATCTATTTCACCCTATGCAGCCATATTCGATGTGTCGCCTGCATACGATCAGGGACACCTGCCCTTTGCTACAAATGCCGGTAGTGTTGATGGTTTAGGCGATATGCTTGCCGGATTAGACAAAAACCTTAGCTATTTGGTGTATTGTCATGGCGATGCTCCTTCAATTGCAGCAGCTGAGTTGATGATAGAAAATGATTTCATGAAAGTTCACCGATTAGATGGTAATTATAGCGCATGGGACAACATTTCGTTTGTTGATGTTGCCGCTGCTTCAGCAAAGTCAAAAATTGATGCGGGTAATTTTGAGGCTATTTTTGATGTTTCTCCTCTTTTCAGTGACGGACATTTGCCCGGAGCAACAAATGCGAATGCTAGTGGTGGAGGAACCGCTCTGGCTGACTTAATTGAAGGTATGGATAAAACCAAAGCATACCTGGTATATTGTCATGGCGATGCTCCTTCTATGGCCGGAGCACAGCTGATGGAAGATGCCGGATTTGAAAACGTATTTCGCCTGGAAGGCAATTACGGAGCCTGGGTTGATGCGGGTTACGATGTTGAAATGAACTACACATATACCGATGTAATGGCTAGTAAGATAAAAAGCGATTTAGTTGACGATGCATCTATTTCACCCTATGCAGCCATATTCGATGTGTCGCCTGCATACGACCAGGGACATCTGCCTTTTGCTACAAATGCTGGCAGTGTTGATGGTTTAGGCGCTATGCTTGCCGGATTAGACAAAAACCTTAGCTATTTGGTGTATTGTCATGGCGATGCTCCTTCAATTGCAGCTGCAGAGTTGATGATAGAAGATGGATTTATGAATGTTCACCGATTAGAAGGTAATTATAGCGCATGGGACAACGTTTCGTTTGTTGATGTTGCCGCTGCTTCAGCAAAGTCAAAAATTGATGCGGGTGATTTTGAGGCTATTTTTGATGTTTCTCCTCTTTTCAGTGACGGGCATTTGCCCGGAGCAACAAATGCGAATGCAAGTGGTGGCGGAACTGCTCTGGCCGACTTAATTGAAGGTATGGATAAAACCAAAGCGTACCTGGTATATTGCCATGGCGATGCTCCTTCTATGGCCGGAGCACAGCTAATGGAAGATGCCGGATTTGAAAACGTATTTCGCCTGGAAGGCAATTACGGAGCCTGGGTTGATGCGGGTTACGATGTTGAAACAAAATCATATACCGATGTGATGGCTAGTAAGATAAAAAGCGATTTAGTTGACGATGCATCTATTTCACCCTATGCAGCCATATTCGATGTGTCGCCTGCATACGACCAGGGACACCTGCCTTTTGCTACAAATGCTGGCAGTGTTGATGGTTTAGGCGATATGCTTGCCGGATTAGACAAAAGCCTTAATTATTTGGTGTATTGTCATGGCGATGCTCCTTCAATTGCAGCTGCTGAGTTAATGATAGAAGATGGATTTATAAATGTTCACCGGTTAGAAGGCAATTATGACGCATGGGACAACATTTCTTTTGTTGATGTTGCCGCCGCTACAGCAAAATCAAAAATTGATGCGGGTGATTTTGAAGCTATTTTCGATGTTTCTCCTCTTTACAGTGAAGGGCATTTACCCGGAGCAACAAATGCAAATGCTAGTGGTGGCGGGACTGCTCTGGCTGACTTAATTGAAGGTATGGATAAAACCAAATCGTATCTGGTATATTGTCATGGCGATGGTCCTTCCATGGCCGGAGCACAGCTAATGGAAGATGCCGAATTTGAAAACGTATTTCGCCTGGAAGGCAATTACGGAGCCTGGACTAATGCGGGTTATGATGTTGAGTAATAGAATTTAATTTGTGTCGATATTCAAACAACCGACACAGGAACAGTGGTCTTTTAAAGAGCGGGTCTGTATATTTTACATGCTACAGACCCGCTCTTTGTTTTACGAATACCGATTTGTTATTCATTTTCGAACTCTCCCTGATTGAAACAAACAAAAATATTATGCCGTTTTATACGACTCCTGCTAAAATAGAATATTCAGAAATGGCATGTGTTTTCTATACCCATTTTACCACGTTGCACTCGTTAATATCTTATAATTTTTAGAAACCAGGTTGTATAAAATTCAAGGAGCGATAAAGCCTCCAAACAAGATAAAAACCACCGGCTAATCGTACTGTCCTTTTTTGAAAGGAAAGGATACGAGGATGGGTAGAAAAATTTACCAGAAGCCGGTCTGCAGGGTTTACGTAGATACAGACCCGGTCTTTCGTTTGCAGTCCTACTCCTTTTTCGGAAACCGTTTTTCGGAATAAATCATCAATAAAATGGCAAAAAACAGCAGCACAATTCCGGCTGCATAGGTAAAGCTAAAATCGAACCACTCGTACAGTTTAATGCCGATTATGGGGGCCATTAGGGCGCGCACACCGGTTAAAAAAAGGTGTACCGACTGGTAATCGGCAGCTTCGTGTGGCTTACAAAAGTACGAACTGCCAATACCCCACAAAATGGGCATGCTTCCCATAAATATTCCGTTAAAAAAAATGGCTACCAGCAGCATGTAGTAAATTTTAATACCCCACAATTCGGTGTATCCGCCATAGTATTGGGTTAATGCGGTAAACAAAATAAACAGGAGCAGCGAGCCAAAGGTAATGATACCAAAGCGGCGCGGGTCGCGTTTTCCGATAAAGCGACCGAAGAAGGGCAAAAAGGCCAGGGCAATCAGGTTAAAAGCATTTTTGTAAAAGGCCACACTCGAATAATTCAAATGCAGGGCGCGTTCATAAAAAATAGTAATTACGGCGTGGGTACTCATCCAGGCAAATCCGTAAATCATAAATCCTATTTCGAGGTGCCGAAACGCTTTGTTGTGTTTTAGGATGTTGAAAATCCGTATAAACGACTGATGAAGGGCTTTCCACAAAGGTGCATCAGTGGTGTTTTCTTTTTGTACAAACGTTATTTTGGTGAGCTGAAAAATAGAGGTAATGGCCAACACGCCAACAATGGGGTAAAATACTTTGTACGAATTCGGATTGAAATCGAGCAATAAACCTGCAGCGAAGGTGGAAAGCAACATTGCTGTTTTTTGCACCGTAACCGAATAACCAAACAAGCGCCCGAAATTTTCGTGTTTGTAATTTCCCTTTAAATATTGATTGATGGATGGAATAACGGCAATTTTGGAAACATAGTAAAGCAAAAATATGGCCAGAAAAATAGTATGGTAAGTTACCGGCAAGCCCTGATTATGACTAACATCGGGGAAAAAAGCCAATCCCACCAGCGGCAGCTTTGAGGCAATGGCAATGCTGCGTAACAACACTTTCCGGTTCGAATAGCGCCGCATAATTTCGTTGGCTACCATGGCAAATAAAAACACCACCATGCTAAACTGAAATAAAAACGCCAGTTGCACATTGCTCCCTCTCAGCGATTTGATAAAAATAAACTCGGTTAATATCAAAGCCCCGGCAGCAATCCCTTCAATGCCGCTGTAAAACAGATGCAGCTTTAGGGTGAGTTTCTCCTGTGAATCCAGATTTTGAAAAATACGCATGATTTTGTTTATGCATGCAAAAATAAGAATCTTTAAGAAAAAGCCCTTGTATTTGCCGATTCCTGTGAATACGATAATGTAACACCCCGCTGTATTCCCCTTCGGTACGTATGCTCTGCCAACACTTTGCTAAATTTGGTATCCGACAGGCATGCGAATACGATTCAACAACACCCGGCAACACCATCGCACAAGCAATTTTATTTTCGAACCAAACGCTCGGCCTCGCGCAGTATTTTATTTATTTGTCGGTCGGTAATGCCCATTTCCTGCAAAAGGTTCCGGTTGTCGGCCAATTCGCGGCACAGCACAACTCCTTTTTCAAGCAGCCTTTGCTTTTGCGCTTTGGTCAAGGAAATCATAGCAGTAAGCGGGTATAATTTGGTTTTGTCGATCCAAAATTTCAGCCCTGTTTCTTGCGGATAATCCCACGATATTACCAAAAGCCCGGCACATGTTCCGTACTGCATAGCATCGTCGCTAAAACGGGTGTTGGTTACCACACCTCCCTGGTAGCGAATATGTTCGCCATACTCTTGTTCCCAGGCTGCTTTTACATCGTGGAACCGCGAGTTGATGTATAAGGGCACCTGAACGCTGCTTTTTTTGTGGTTGTCGTTATGAAACTTACATTCAATCATTATCATTTCTCCCGGTTTACGGGCAATTACATCTACTTCGTGCTGCACGCATTTCCCCTGAACGATAACTCCGGTTTCTACCGAATATCCCATGCTCTCCATTATCTTTCCTACATACTTCTCAAAGGGAAAGCCGGTTGGTCCGAGTTCCATAATTGCATTCTTGAGTTTGTAGCGGGCAGCCGTTTCGTGCGATTCCTTTTTCAGCAAAGCGAAGGCCATTTTGTAGATTTTGCCTGTGGGGATTCCGTCGTAGAGTTTTTTAATCACAGATTCTGTAATTCGTTCCTGCTCATCGGGTTCGGCTCCTGCCGATTGCAATGCCCGTTTTAACTTTTTGGGATTGAATAAAACCCGTTCTCCATCTCTTTTAACAACAGAAATATTCATAGTTTATAAGCTTTATTCAAAGATAAGAGCTCTTTTGTAATCTGAAAGAGTTGATGGAAAAATGTTTAACAATTGTATTTATTACCAACCTCAAAAATCACTGTTGTCAGTAGAAAAACAAGAGATTACTGCACTCGTAATGATAAGGGATGGATGTATTTTTAATTTAGGAGGAGCTTAAACAATAGCTGGCACTTTGAAGTACCCGTTTAAATTTTGTACCCGGACGATAGGCAATGCGGGTTTGCTTTATCTTGCTTTCGCTTACTTCGTCTTTTGTTGCCGACGGTTCTCCGGATATGTGCAAGGAAAAAGTGCCAATGTCGCCCAGTTGTACACTATAGTTGTTCATCAGCAGTTCCGGAATTTCGTCGGTTAAAGCCACCAGTGCGGCATACACATCGGCACGGCGCAGCGTACATTTTTCCGATATCAGCGTGGCCATATCGTCGAGTGTAGCTTTCTTACGATTAAAAATGCGTGGATACCATTGGTAGTTTGTACCGCCTTTTACTCCAGGTTTTGACAGGCGAACGCTTTTAAATAAAATAGACATCTGCTTTGTTTTAATTCTTATGCTCAGAAAGTTAAACAATTTAGGGCACAGAATTAAATAAGAACAGGTATAAATTTTAGTATAACAGGTATCAAAATATCTTTTAACAGGTATAATAAATAATTTTCACAGGTATCAAAGCAAATTTATCACCGCACAAGCTGCCGCATTAAGGGGCTGCAAATTCTTAGTAGCAATAGTCATCATTTAATCCCAATACAACTACAAAACTCCACATTGAATATGCAGATTATTGTAGGTTTGTACCCGGCGTAAAATGATAGAATAGCCAGAGTCCCACTTTTCAAGTCGGCTGAAACGAATTAATTTATACGCGGCATTTTGTGGTCAAATTGGGGTTAACAGCCCAGGAAATACTACTCGCTAACTTTAGCTTCGCGCGACCAATTGGGCAAATACCATCCTTTTATTACTTTGGTTTTATCGAGATGCTGACTAAACTCTATCCAAAGCTTATTAAATTCCTCGCCGAATTTTTCCTGCAAGGCTTTTTCATTTTGGCGCAAGGCAATTTCGCTTTCATCCGATGTACCAATAATCCAACAAGGAATTTGGTTTCCCAAAACAACTTCGTAAGTATTCCACTGATAGCTTACCTCATTGTTAAGATAAAAATCTTTATACTTCTTCATAATAGCTGCAGCTTCTTTTTCGTGTCCCGATTTCAGGTAAAAAAACATCCATTCGTAAAATTTGGGATCGACATCATTGTCGGGCATGTCAGGATTAAAAGAAAGTTCTTCATTCCACATCACTACAGAAATGTCGAATTTCGACAAATCTCGGAATTCAGCTGCCCCATCGTAGCCCTTTTCATTTAAGACTTTTTGATTCTGCATCTTGGTTTCATAAATTTTATCGATGCAAGCAAAACTTTTTATGGGCACCGTCCAAAGAAAAGAATTGTTGTCGGTTTGCCAGGCAGAAAAGCTAAGGTTAGCCAGATGTTTGTCGAATATGTCCAGATTTTCGGACTGCACCTTTCGAAATTCAGTTAAGTCGGAAGGAGAAACAAACTCTTCTATTACGAAAAACATGGAAGGTTCGTCATTCTCCTGTGCCTGTCCATACACCCCAATAAACAGGAACAATACAAAACACATTACAAAATTTTTCATGATTCTAATTTTTTGATGAAACAGATTCTATTACGAGAATAAAAACCAATAAGTTATGAAGACCGGGATTCCTATTGCCGAACGGAATATTGCGTCTAGCTGTATTCCTGGCTTTTGCTGCAGTTTGGGGCTTTTTCTATTGGTAGAGAGAGATAGATTAGTGTTGTTTCTGACTCTCCCTCGTCTCCCTCTCTACCCGTAGCGAGGGACGATTGTGCGGTGGGGTTTGTTAGGGTTTGTGGTTTTGTTGCTGCTAATTTGCGCTGCGCGGTGGTTTTCTCCTTTAGGCCAGCGGCAATGCTGGCTTTTTGCTTGCTTACAGACCGGGTCTGTATAGTCAGCGCAGATACAGACCCGGTCTGTAATTCTACGCAGCAATTTGTTTTGATTAACCCCGGCGGGATTATATGTTAATAGCCCCGGGTTTTAACCCGGGGTAATGAGCCCAGCGAATAAAGCGGCGCAAGTGGAATGTTTAACAAAGTTTGCCCCTTGTGTGCGCCGTAATAACGTGGTGTTAATTATTTGTTGATGGTACTGTTTTTGACTCTCCCTCTTCTCCCTCTCTACCCGTAGCGAGGGACGATTGGGCGGTGGTTGCAGCCGGGGTTTGTGCTTTTGCTTCAAATTTAACAAAAGATCTTGTCGACAAATTCTCCGACGCGCTAGTGCCCTATTTGAGATTATGGCATAAAAAAACCCTTACCAAATAAATGATAAGAGTCAGTGCAACTAAGGCAGGTGGAAGCCAAGCCTTAAAAGCGTTGGCAAAAGTAAGCTTTTAATTGCAGGAAACAACAACGCCTGTAATAATTTTCCATAGCATAATCCAGGTTCACTCCTATTTTCTCTTTCACCCGGTGCCAAAAATGGGAAGCTGCGCAAATCGCATATCAGACTGCCAGACTCAATATCACACTAAACGTCGAATATTCTATAAACTAACTAACCCTCTTCCGATTTAAAAAATCCCGCTTAGAAACAAAAATGCTTTCATCCGTTTACAAAATGTAAGCACAGATAAAAGCATTTCTCGCATTTCTACGTCTAAAAGAAATCATTGAAGTCTTCTTTCGAGCTTTCTTTTTTCTCGAGCTTGTCGCAATCAAGGTCGATATTAAAGTTTAAAGGTTTTTTAAATTCCATTTCTTCTTCCTTTATTCCCAGCGATTCGTCGGCAAGCACTTTTTTGTAAAAATAGCCCCAAATTGGGAGGGCCATATTTGCCCCCTGCCCGCTGCTAATGGTTTTAAAGTGAATGCTTCGCAAATCGGCACCCGTCCAAACACCTGCAGTTAATTTTGGCGTAGTTCCAATAAACCATCCATCAGAGTGATTTTGGGTTGTTCCTGTTTTTCCGGCAATGGGCATGGTAAAACGTCCATACTCTTCTGTTACTCTTTCCCGGTATATATTTGTTCCACGTAAGCGAATCCCGGTTCCTTCGTTAATAACTCCCTCCAACAGATTCAGCATTAAATAAGCTGTTTGTTCATCAATAGCCTCATGGCGTTCGGGCTGGAAGCGGGCAATAACGTTGCCGTGGCGATCTTCAATCCGTGTAACAAAATACGGTTTGGTATACACCCCCAGGTTGGCATAAGTATTAAATGCACCAACCATTTCGTAAAGCGTAACATCTGAAACCCCAAGGAACATTGAATTTACCGGATCAATGGGGCTAACAATACCAAGTCTTTTCATTACGTCGACCACAGCTTGTGGATTAAATTGTTTTAACACCCAGGCCGAAATCCGGTTTTTAGAGTTGGCAAGCCCCCATTTCAGAGTCACCATTTTACCATCCATTTCAGGATCTACGTCCGAGTCTTTGGGTTCGTAAATAGAGCCATCCCATTGAATAAATTGCTGACTTACATAGGGAACCTTAGTGCATGGCGTAAGCCCGTTTTGCATGGCAAGGGTGTACAAAAATGGTTTCACCGTTGACCCCACCTGTCGTTTCCCGTCTTTTACCATGTCGTACATAAAGTACTGATAATTTGGTCCGCCTACATAAGCCTTAACCTTTCCGGTTTCGGTGTCCATAGCCATAAACGATGAGCGGAAATGACGCAAGTAGTATTTGATCGAATCAAGCGGAGTCATGGTGGTATCCACAGCACCTTCCCATTTAAACACGGTCATTTCAGCTGGTTGGTCGAATTTCTTTTTTATTTCTTGAAAACTTTTACCGGCGCGGCGCATAATCCGGTAACGTTCGCTTTTCTTAATCTCACGATCCAAGAGACTTTCAACTTCCTGTTTGCTCATGTTATCAGCAAAGGGCGGATTTCTCATCTCCTTCAGGCTTCCGTCGAACAAGGGCTGCAGATCGTAGCGAAGATGTTTTTCCACCGCTTCATTGGCATATTTTTGCATACGCGAATCGAGTGTGGTGTATATTTTTAACCCATCAGAATAAATGTTGTAATTTTCCCCGTTTGGTTTTTTGTTTTTATGACACCAGCCAAATAAAGGATTGTTTTCCCACTCAGCAGCATCCTCAATATACTTCTGTTCCTGCCACGAGGCATAATTTTTACGCTCGGGTTTTTTGGCCGTTAAGGTCAAACGTAAATATTCGCGAAGATAAGGTGCAGGCCCAAGTTTATAATCCACTTTTTTGTATTCCAAATCGAGCGGAAGCTGTTTGGCCGAATCACATTCTACCTTACTAATGTAGTCGTACTTCTGCATTTGGTTAAGCACCGTATTTCTGCGTTTCTGAACCAGCTCGGGGCGGCTTATGGGGTTGTATAGCGACGAATTCTTTGCCATTCCAACCAGCATGGCAGCTTGATGAAGCTTCAACGAATCGGGAGGCATATTAAAGTAAACATCGGCAGCCGAACGAATCCCAACCGCATTATTCAGAAAATCGTATTTATTTAAATACATCAGAATAATTTCCTCTTTGGTATAGCTGCGTTCGAGTTTTATGGCAATCACCCACTCCTTAAATTTTCGAACTACCAATTCCAGATTACTTGAAAACCGGTCGCGCGGGAAAAGCATTTTTGCCAGCTGCTGGCTTAAGGTACTACCACCCCCCGAGCTCGAATCACCGGTTACAATTCCTTTTACAACACGCACCAGCCCGCGCAGGTCGATGCCGGAATGCTCATAAAAGCGAACATCTTCGGTGGCAATTAAAGCTTCAATTAAATGAGGGGGTAAATTTTCATACCCCACAAAGGTTCTGTTTTCGCGTATAAAATACTTGTCAATCGCTTCCCCGTCTTCAAAATAAATTTCGGAGGCCAGAATGTTTTTCGGATGTTCCAACTCTTCAAAACTTGGCATAAACCCAAGTTTTCCTTGAGCAATTAAGACGAAGAAAAAGATGGTTGATGCAATAAAAACCAGTACAATCGACCAAAACCAGATTATGTATTTTTTAAAGTTTATTTTTTTTTCGTCCATGAATTTTGTGGATTTTAATATGGCAACAAATATATATGATTCTGCTTTGGCAACCATTGCTTTAACGCAGCGAAAGACGATAATATTTTACAATTTTCAAAATAAATTCATCATTATCAATTAAATAGAAAACAAAATTTCATTCCATAAATTTTGAACTTAGCGTTTCATTTTCTTTAATTTGCACAAATTTTAGGAACGGAACAGAAAACATATGCACGAGAACCTGGTTATTGTAGAGTCGCCGGCAAAGGCAAAAACGATCGAAAAATTTCTTGGAGATGGGTTTGTAGTAACCTCAAGCATGGGGCACATTAGAGACCTGGAAAAGAAGGACTTCGGCATCGATTTAGAGAAGAATTATACACCCAAATACATTGTCTCTCCCGATAAGAAAAAGATTGTTACGGAACTGAAGAAATTGGCAAAAGAAGCGGAAACCGTATGGCTCGCATCCGATGAGGACCGCGAGGGAGAAGCTATTGCCTGGCACTTAAAAGAGGTGTTGAAACTGAAAAAAGAGAATACAAAGCGTATTGTTTTTCATGAAATCACCAAAGATGCCATTACCAATGCGGTACAAAATCCACGCGACATTGATGAAAATCTGGTAAATGCACAGCAAGCACGCCGCATTTTAGACCGGATTGTTGGTTTCGAGGTATCGCCCGTACTTTGGAAAAAAGTAAAACCATCGTTGTCAGCCGGAAGGGTACAGTCGGTTGCTGTTCGTTTGATTGTAGATCGCGAACGCGAAATACGGAACTTCAAATCGGAATCAGCGTTTAGGGTAAATGCTTACTTTTTGGTACCCGATAAAAATGGCAACCTGACGGAATTAAAAGCCGAACTTTCGAAACGTTTTAAAACCCGCGACGAAGCAAACGCCTTTCTTGAAAAATGTAAAGACGCCGAATTTACGGTTGGCAACGTAGCAAAGAAACCGGCAAAAAGAACACCGGCACAGCCTTTTACCACATCAACACTGCAGCAGGAAGCCAGTAGAAAACTAAGTTTCTCGGTTTCGCAAACCATGGCTGTTGCACAACGTTTGTACGAAAGTGGAAAAATAACCTACATGCGTACCGACTCTGTGAATCTTTCGAACCTGGCTTTGGATACTTCGAAACAGAAAATTGAAGATTTACATGGCAAGAAATATGTAAAAACACGCCGGTTTAAAACCAAATCGAAAGGGGCACAGGAGGCTCACGAGGCCATTCGCCCTACTTACATGGATAATGAAACGGTGGATGGAAGTTCGCAGGAACAACGTCTTTACGAACTCATTTGGAAACGAACCATTGCTTCGCAAATGGCCGATGCCATTTTGGAAAGAACTACGGTGAGTATCAATGTTTCAACTGCTGAAGAGAAATTTCAGGCAACAGGAGAAGTTATTGTGTTCGACGGATTCTTAAAAGTATATATCGAATCAACCGACGATGAAAACGGCAGCAACGGAAACGGGCAGAGCCTTATTCCACCCATGCACGTAAACGACACGGTAAATATGTCGTCGATTATATCAACCGAACGTTTTACCCAACGCCCGCCACGTTTTACGGAGGCTTCGCTGGTAAAACGCCTCGAAGAACTGGGTATTGGTCGTCCGTCGACTTACGCTCCCACCATTACAACGGTTCAAAACCGTAACTATGTGGTAAAGGAAGAACGCCCCGGAGTTGAACGTAAGTATACCGTACTTACTTTAAAGGATGGTGCTATTAATGAGGAGGTTAAAACTGAAATTACCGGCGCTGAAAAAAATAAACTCTTCCCTACCGACGTGGGTATTGTTGTTAATGATTTTCTGATGGTTAATTTTGATCAGATTATGGATTTCAACTTTACGGCAAGTGTTGAAAAAGAATTTGATGACATTGCCGAAGGCAAAATGATATGGAATGAAATGATTGACAAATTCTATCGTTCATTTCATGGAAAAGTAGAACATGCCCTGGAGAATGCTGAGCGCTCGAAAGGCGAACGTATTTTAGGTATCGACCCTAAATCCGGGAAAGAAGTTTCGGTAAAAATTGGCCGTTTTGGCCCACTGGCACAAATTGGAGAAGCTTCGCAGGAAGAAGGTGCCGAAAAACCACAATTTTCGAGCTTGCGAGCCGGGCAACATATTGAAACAATTACCCTCGAAGAAGCGCTCGATTTGTTTAAGTTACCACGAGCATTAGGCGAATACGAGGATAAAAAAGTTACCGTGGCTATCGGACGTTTTGGCCCTTATATCCGTCACGACAATAAATTTGTTTCGCTCGGAAAAGACTACGACCCGTATTCGGTTGAGCTGGAAACAGCCATAGAGCTGATTGAAGCCAAACGCGAAAAAGATCGGTTGGCAGTGGTAAAAATATTTGAGGAAGATGCCGAGGTACAAATCTTAAATGGACGATGGGGGCCTTATATAAAACACGGGAAGAACAATGTGAAGATTCCTAAAACCATTAAAGTTGAAGCCAAAGACCTGTCGTTTGAAGATTGTATGAAGATTATACAAGAGGCGCCGGCACCAAAAGCAAGGCGTGGCAGAAAAAAATAAAGGATAAAGGCAGGTGAATTCATCATTTGCCTTTATTTTTAAGCAAAAAACTATGAACCTACTTCATTATTTCGATGCTGTTGATTTTCCGGCAATGGCAAAAGATATTTCCTACAACTGGAAATATTCCCTGGGAGCCTGCATCGAAAAACAAACCTTAAAACTTTGCGATGAAACGGTTAAAGATGTGGAGGTGGCAATTGTTGGAGTCCCTTTCGAAACTATCCATAACGACTGCCAAATAGTTGATGTGCCCAATCAAATCAGAAAAGAACTGTATCAACTGGCCGGTTTGGGAAACCTGAATATAATTGATTTTGGAGACCTGAAAAATGCAAGTAGCCTAAAAGGAAATTTTCTGGCCTTACGCGATGTAATCGATTATTTAAACGAACTGGGGATTGTTACGCTGATTTTGGGCGGCAGCCAGGATTTTAGTTATGGAGTTTGTCAGGCATTCAGAAACAATAAATTCTTTTCCTTTTGCACTATCGACGCTTTCCTCGATGTGAAAAAAGGAAATCAGACCTTTAGCCCCGACAATTATTTATCGCGTATTTTTAACAATCAACCCTACATCTTTCAATTTAGTTTGCTGGCTTATCAGCGTCATTACGTTGCGAACGAATATTTTTCCAAAACCAAAGGTCTAAACTCACACCTGCGGCTGGGGGAGCTGCGCGACGATCTTACCCTGGCCGATCCGGTGTTTCGAAACAGCGATTTTCTCAGCTTCGATTTTTCGGCAATAAAACACTCCGATGCTCCCGGAGAAAAGTTCTTACCCAATGGATTGCGCAACGAAGAGGCTTGTCAGCTTGCTAAATATGCCGGATTAAGCAACCGGCTTAAGGTTTTTGGACTGTTTGGCATTAGCCCGAATGTGCAGCACACCAAATTAACAATGAAATCAGCCGCACAGGTGCTTTGGTATTTTATCGATGGATATTTAAAGCGTAGCCGGTTAACACTTGAAAATGGCGATGGTTTTGAGGTTAACCGTGTGGAAATAGCAGAGCTAAATTCGCCTATAATTTTTTATAAAAATATGGAAACCGGGCAGTGGTGGGTGCAAGTACAGGCCTTAAACAATGCGATTATTTACGTAGCATGTACCAAAAAAGATTATCTCACGGCCTGTAACGACGAAATTCCCGGTTTTTGGTTAAAATATATTCAAAAAATCGACGAATTATTAAAATAATACAACGGAAACAACGTTCTTTGCATACCTTGTTAACAGTAGATTGTTATAAATAATATCTGTTTTATTAAATTACCAGGGAGAGAAAAGGCTAAATTGCCGAATGAAGAAAGTAGGATGAAAAAAACTGTTTCTTTTTTATTTTTAGTGATAATAGTTAAATTAGCAGCGTTTGGTCAGCAGGATCCTCAGTATACCAACAATATGTTTTACAAGTTGGGTGTAAATGCTGGAGCTGCTGGTGAAGAGGATGCAATTAGCGGAATTCTCTTAAATCGTTACCAATGGTCAGGGGCTGAAGGAGCTCCGGTTACATTGGTTTTTAGTGCTGATGCTCCGGTAAAAGCTTTTGGTGCTCCCGGTGGTATAGGGATAAATGTTATTAGCGACCAATTAGGATATTATGACAATACGTGGATAAACCTAAATTACTCCTATAAACTATATACCACATTTGGAACCTTAGGGTTAGGAATTTCTCCTGGTATTTATAATTTTAGCATAAATCCTGAAGAATGGATAACCACGGATAGCGACGGAACAATTTCTGATGGCTCGGGCGACGGTGCAATCCCGCAATCAGAATCCAGTGCAATGGCGATTGACGTTGGTTTAGGGGCCTACCTGTATACCAATAAGTACTATGCAGGAGTGTCGGTAACTCATATAAACAGACCCGAAATTGAGTACGACAACAGTGCAACTGACTTTCTGGTAAGGCATTATTATTTAATGGGAGGTTACAATATTAAACTAACCGATCCGTTATTTGAATTACGGCCTTCGTTCTTGTTTAAGGCTGCCTCCGGTAGTTGGCAGTTAGACTTAAACGCAAATATTGTGTTCAATGAACGGTTTTGGGGAGGAATTTCTTACCGTGTGCAAGATGCCGTTTCATTGTTAATGGGAATGGAAATGTTTAACGGATTACGCATAGGATATTCATTCGACCTGGTCACTTCTTCAATGAGTTACAGTGCCTTTGCATCGCATGAGTTTTTTGTACGTTATTCGGTTAATTTAGAGAAAAATAGAAGCCAAAAATATAAAAGTATCAGATTTTTGTGATATATTAAATGTGATAATTCTTTTAGTTGAAAGGGTAATATTTCAATGTTATAATTAACTATAAGTATTTTTAGATAAAACCAAGACTCTGGAAAAGAAAAAAGATATACTATGAAAAGATCAATATTAAATGCATTTGTATTTGTGCTGGCACTGTTCTTTACCAGTTGCTTGAGCGGAGGCTCAGGCGGTAACGGGGAGTTGGTAGGTGTGCAAAGCAGGGAACGCTTTAAGGAAACACAACCTTACGGAATGGTATATATTCGTAGAGGTAGTTTTAATATTGGGCCAAGCGATCAGGATGCAAGTTCAGCAAGTGTTCCAACAAAAACCGTTTCGCAGGATCCCTTTTGGATGGACGATACAGAAATAACAAACAACGAATATCGTCAATTTGTGGATTGGGTAAAAGAAAAGAAAGCACGCGAATTGCTGGGAGAACAATATCCCGAATTTTTAATTACAGAAGACAGGGAAGGAAACCCTCTCGATCCTCCGGAAATTAACTGGGATGAAAGGATAGACTGGGAAGATCCCGATTACCAGATGGCCATAGAGGATATGTATGTTCCCGAAAATGAACGTTTTTTTGGAAAAAGGGAAATCGACACCCGTAAGCTTGTTTACGAATACTGGTGGGTAGATCTGCATCAGGCAGCCAAACGGAGCAATAGCTTTAATTACGAAACACAACGCTACGAAGGAAATGTGTATAATAATGAGGGAGACCTGATTCCTATTGAAAACCGGTCTTCTTTTATGATGCGCGACCAGGTGCACGTTTACCCGGATACATTATGCTGGATAAGAGACTTTACTTACTCTTACAACGAACCCCTGGCAACCAGGTACTTCTGGCATCCCGGATTCGACGAATACCCGGTGGTTGGTGTTACCTGGAAACAAGTAAATGCCTTTTGTAACTGGCGTACAAAAATTCAATCTGATTATTTAAACGATCGCGGTGAAGCTACTCTGATGTCATACCGTTTACCGACAGAAGTAGAATGGGAATATGCAGCACGTGGCGGAAAATCATTTTCAATGTACCCCTGGGGCGGATATTACACCCGCGACGAGAAAGGTGTGTTTCTCGCCAACTTTAAACCTCTTCGTGGAAATTATGTGGAAGACGGTTCAATTGCAACCATAAAAGTTGGGAGCTACGATCCGAACGAATATGGTTTATACGATATGGCGGGTAACGTAGCAGAGTGGACGAGCACTGCCTACGATGAAGCCGGTTATAACTATTTTAGCGATTTAAATCCAACATTTACATACAATGCGCGCAAAGACGATCCTCCGGTAATGAAACGTAAAGTTATTCGGGGAGGCTCGTGGAAAGACATTGCTCAGTTCGTACAGGTATCAACCCGTAATTACGAATACCAGGATACGACCAAATCGTATATCGGGTTCCGGTGCGTACGTTCAACTTTTGGCCAGGAATTTTAGGTCTGTATTAAAAACAATTTATTCCAAACGATATGAATATAGGAGAACTTTTTAAATCGAAACGCTGGAAAACGTTTATGGGATATGTCTATGGCTGGGGAGCTGCTGTGGTTATGGTTGGAGCTTTATTCAAACTACAACACTGGCAATACTCAGGAGAATTATTAACCATAGGTCTTCTTACCGAGGCATTTATTTTCTTCTTATCGGCCTTTGAGCCACCGGTGGAAATTCCGGAATGGGATAAAGTTTATCCGGAATTACGGGAAGATTACGAACTAACCGAATTTGAAGAATCGCCTTCGAAAAAAGGAGGTCTTGAAAAACTTATTAGCGGCTCGGAGCTTACTCCGGACTTGTTGGATAAAGTAGGCAAGGGTTTGGCAGATTTAAGTAATACAGCACGGGGAATTAGTGATATTTCTTCAGCAACTCTGGCAACAGATATGTATGTTAAAAACTTAAGTTCAGCATCAGAATCGATGAATTCCTTAGCCGAAATTAACAACAGGGCTAATAATTCCATTAATAAATCGGTTAATTCGCTTGTCGATTCGTACTCAACTGCAGCTACTAAGCTTTCAGAAACAGGGCAAAAGCTTTCAGAATCATACGACAAATCGGCCGAGGTAATTTCAGGGGAATTGGAAAATATAGGCAGCAGCTCGAAACTTTATAACACGAATCTTGAAAAACTAAATAAAAATCTATCAACGTTAAATACAAGTTTCGAAAGCCAGTTGTCCGACACGAAAGAGCAATTCAAAGCAAGTCAGCAATTTAACAAAGAGCTTTCGGAAATGAATTCGATTTTAACATCTTCGGTTGATGAGTTAAGAAAATATAAGGAAAATGCTGAATCACTCAATAAAAACCTCGAAGCTTTAAATACTATTTATGGCAATATGTTGGGGGCAATGAGTTACAAAAAGTAAAACTCTGAAGTAAAGCAAGCGTATGGGTGCAAAGAACTGTCCGGAAACCCCGAGGCAAAAAATGATAAACATGATGTACATCGTTCTTACGGCGATGTTGGCATTAAATGTTGCAGCTGAAGTACTTGAGGCTTTTAGGGTTGTTGACACCAGTCTTTTGCAAACGCTCGAGGCTGTTGACATGCAAAATGCTCAGGTTTATTCCTCATTCGAGCAGGCTTATGCCGAAAATCCTGCAAAAGTAGCTGAATGGAAAACCAAAGCCGATCAAGTTCGTCAAAAAACAAATGAAATTTTCACTTACGTCTCAACACTTAAAGATGAAATAGTAAACTATTCAGGGAGTGAACCTGTATCAGAGGATAATCCATTAAACGATGAAGATTATTACCACGTTACCCAAAACGGCGAAACCCTGGAAATTAAAAAGGAAGACGACCTTAACGGGCCATCCGAATTAATGATTACTCAAAAGAAAGCGCAAGAACTAAAGCAGGCGATTATCACTTATCGTAACTTTTTGGTGGCTCAGGTCGACGAGACAGATACGGAGCTAAAACAGATGCTTTCCAATGAACTCGACACATCCGATCCTAGCAGAAAGGTTAAAAATGAAGGGGATAATAAAACATGGGAATCCGAATACTTTGAGGATAAACCTCTGATTGCGGTGCTTGCACTACTTTCAAAAATTCAAATCGATATTAAAAACTCAGAAGCAAATCTTATAAAGTATTTGTATTCGGAGATTGATGCAGGTTCATTTAAATTTAACCGTTTGGGAGCCCGCGTAATTGCCAACTCCAATATTGTTTTACAGGGCAACAAATACGAAGCCGAAGTTTTCCTTGCAGCCGAAGATACAACCCAGCAACCAGTTATTATTATTAATAATCGCGAAGCTGTAGTTAAGGATGGCAAGGCAATTTACGTTGGCAATACCGATAAGCCAGGTGTATTTAAATGGAGCGGTTTAATCAAGTATAAAACGCCGGGAGGATTGATAAAGAGTTACCCTTTCGAGCAGGAATACCAGGTGTCGAAACCCAATGTTACCATGTCGGCTACCAAAATGAACGTGTTTTATAAGGGCTTAAAAAATCCCTTTGACCTTGGCGGAGGAGCAATTCCTAACGAAGACCTGGAAGTGGAAATGACCAATGGTAAAATTACCAGAGACGGCGATGCCTATATAATTGAGCCAACCAATTTAGACGAACTGGGGAAAAAAACCACGGTTAGCGTATATTCCAATTTTGACGGCGCTCGTCGTTTAGTTGGTTCAACAAACTGGCGCGTAAAGCAGGTTCCTGATCCGGTAGCCCAAATTGCAGGAAAATCAGGAGGTGATATAAGAAAAGAAATATTGGGAATTCAGGACGGAGTAATGGCAGTATTGGAAGATTTTGATTTCGAATTTAAATATACAATAACTCAATTTACTGTTGAAACAACCGCAGCAGGTGGTTATACAAACCGTTATCCGGCTAAATCGAACCGATTTACACCGGAACAAATTGAAGCACTTAAAAGAGTAAATATAAATAGTATAGTCTATATAGGTGATATTAAAGCAAAAGGCGATGATGGATCAGTCAGAGATCTTGACCCGATATCATTTAAAGTAAAGTAATAAGTTATGAGAAAGTTAGTTGTTTATCTCGGAATAGTTTTGTTTACTGTTAGCTTTGGGCAGAAGAAAGTTGACGCCCAGATTGTAAACGGAGCTTATAAGCAAAACGATATTTATGCAAAAAAACCAATGCCGCTAGCTTCTGTTCGTGAAGCTGACATATTTTGGTCGAAAAAATTGTGGAGGATCATCGATTTACGCGAGAAAATGAACATCCCGCTATATTATCCAACAAACGAAATGGATAACAGGGTTAATTTAATTAATCTGCTTTTAAAGGGGATAGAAAATGCACAGATTACACCTTATGATGCCCGCTCCGATGATGACTTTAAAATACCAATGAGCTATGCGCAGGTAAAAGAAATTTTTGGCGCACAGGCAACCGTTCAGGAAAAAACCAATTTCGATACAGGAGAGAAGGAAATGGTAACGGTGCAAGGCGATATAAGGCCTACAGAGATTAAACAGTACATGATAAAAGAAGAGTGGTATTTTGATAAGCAAACCTCTACTTTAAATGTTCGGATTTTGGGAATCTGTCCTATCCGCGAATACGTTCGCGAAGGCGATGCTTCGGGGCAGATTACACGCCAAAAAGTATTTTGGGTATACTATCCCGAAGCACGCCCGTTACTGGCAACCAACCTTGTCTTAAATCCATACAACGACGCACGTCAGCATTCATTCGACGATATCTTTATTAAAAGAATGTTCAGCAGTTATGTTGTTAAAGAGTCGAATGTATACAACAACCGCGATATTAGCGCATACCTTCAAGGAAAAGAAGCCATGTTGGAATCGAAAAGAATTGAAGAAAAGATCTTTAATTTCGAACAAGACCTCTGGGAATATTAAACTTACAAGAATATAATTTCTGGCCTTATGGAAACATGAGGCCTTTTTTAGACAATTTAAAACCGCAAATTGCGTTTTCAATATCGTTGCCGGATAATTCAATAAATGAAACGAGCATGAGAAATATTCGCACATAGGCGATTTATTAAAAACATGCGGGTTCCATCTAATTCCTTAGAAAACAAACAATTTTAATTCGATGAAAAAAGCAATCACATACGTATTTTTGGCCCTTGTGATGCTTTTGTATTCTTGCCAGAAAGATTTCTCCGATAAGTATTTAACCTTAGGGAAAGAAAACAGGGAAAAATGGTTTGAACCCATTCCATTTGGAATGGCATATGTTGAGCGCGGTTCGTACAATCTGGGTTCCAACGACGACGAAATTCAAGAAAGAGTACCAGCCCGAACAGTATCGACTGAAGCGTTTTGGATAGACGATACCGAGATTACAAATAACGAATACCGCCAATTTGTTTACTGGGTGAGAGATAAAAAGGCCAGAGAATTGCTGGCAGAAACCTTTACCGATTTCTTAATTATGGAGGATGAGTACGGTGCTCCGCTGAAAGAACCAAAACTCAATTGGGACGAACGCATAGAATGGGGCGACCTGGAATACCAAATGGCTATGGACGAGCTGTATGTTCCCGAGCAGGAGCGTTTTAATTTTAAAAAGGAAATTGATACGCGTAAACTTGTTTACGATTATTATTGGATTGATTACAAACAAGCCGCTAAACGCTCCAACCGTTTTAATTTTGAAACACAAAAATACGAAGGAAACATAATGAATAATAAAGGGGAACTCGTGCCCATAGAAAACCGAAGTTCTTTTTTAATGCACGAATCAGTACCTGTTTACCCGGATACATTGGTATGGATTCGCGACTTTACCTATACCTACAACGAACCCTATTCCTTAAAGTATTTCTCGCATGTTGGTTTCGATGACTATCCGGTTGTGGGCGTAAACTGGAAACAAGCCAATGCCTTCTGCCACTGGCGCTCAGGCTTAAAATCAATAACCTCAACACGTCTCAATGAAACGCCAGCCCACGATTTTAGGCTACCCACCGAAGCAGAATGGGAAATTGCTTCCCGCGGTGGCATGCACAATAATATGTATCCCTGGGGAAGCTATTATACCCGAAATGTTAGCGGTTGTTTTGTTGCCAATTTTAAACCATTAAGGGGCAACTATGTGGCCGATAGTCCAACAACCACTACCACTATGAAAGTGGGTGAGTTCGACCCAAATCCTTTTGGTCTTTACGACATGGCCGGGAATGTGGCCGAGTGGACCTCAACGGCCTTTTACGAAGCCGGTTATAATATAATAAACGATCTTAATCCTGAAATTGAATACAATGCCCGTCCCGATGACCCACCGGTTATGAAAAGAAAAGTGATTCGTGGAGGTTCGTGGAAAGATGTGGCTTACTTTATTCAATCAGCGACACGCTCTTTCGAATACCAGGATACGGCGAAATCGTACATCGGGTTCCGTTGCGTCCGGACTTCATTCCGCAACGAATTACAAAAACAATAATTCTTTTTTACTCAAGGTTAAATTCTCCCAGCCTCTCTCTCAAAAACGTCAGGTCATTTTTCAGGTAAGTTTCTATTTGCTCCTGAGGCATAGTGGTTACTTCTTTCCCGTGTTCTGCACCACCTAAATCGTATTCAAAATGAATGGAAACCGGCCCTTTTAAATTAAGTGCTTTATAGCGTCTGAAATAATTCTGAAAATCGACCATCCCTTCACCCAGAGGAACGTTTTTAATCTCCCACGCGCCCTTTTCGTTTTTATGCCAAACAAAATCTTTAACGACAGTGGTCTGTATCCAGGGAGCCAGCAATTTCATCCCAACAGGCCACGATTTCCCCCCTTCAACAGTGGCATGCCTAATGTCATATTGTACGCCCATGTATTTTGGGTCGCAATTTTTCAGCAAATGATAAAGATCCCATACCGGACTTCCAACGTCACTTCCCGAATGGTTTTGGTAGTTGCCGGTAACGCCGTAAACCCGGTTCAGTTTTTCAAGTTTTTCGAATGTTCGCCGGTAATCATCCAGATTTTCGGGCATCGTTTTGCGCTCATCGTAACTTAAATACCCCAGGCGGTAGTGTCTAATTCCAAGCGCTGCCATTGTTTTTAACACCGGCTTTGTATAAGGATGATCAGGACCGCTAATATTGGTAGCAATCATGTTGGTTTCAACACCAGCCTTTCGCAATGCCTTAACGGCTTCTGGCAAGTCCTTTTGTACATTCGGGGGCAATACCTGCCCACCCTCACGAACGGTTAAATCTGCCCCGAAAAAACCATTTCTGGCAAGTGTTTCTGCCATCTCATTATAATCGAGAAACTGCAGGCATTTGGTAAAGGCATGAATGGGATGGTTGATTTTTGCGGGATTAGTTATGGCCTGAACAGCTCCATGACCACTTAATGCCAGTCCTCCTGATATTAATGCTGTATTTTTTATGAAATTGCGGCGCGATGTATTCTTCATAACTGTTTTGATTTAGGAATAAGTAATCAAGTTAAAATATTCCGCTCAGAAATCCAGAATTGCGCAAGATTTTTATTCCCCGCATTTAAAAAATGAAATTCAATCCGGCAAAGACAGTGGCGCCAGGCATGGGATAATAACGGTTCACCTCATAATCAGTTCCGAGCAAGTTTTCGGCGCTTAGGTAAAATTTCAAATTTCGCGATACATTGTACATTGCCTTAGCGTTGAGTAAAGTATAACTTTCGAAATTGCTGACCGAGGTCGATGCATCGTTGTCGAGGTTCGAAATCCATTGGATATTAGCGTTTAGCTGCAGCTTTTTTAAACGATAGCGGGTATTAAAAAATAAATGATGCCCGGGCGTTGCAAATACCGGGCTTTTCATGTTAGTGTAACTGTAAGTAGCATTTAGCTTAAGGTTTTTTGCCGGCTCTGCATTCAAGGCAAACTCAATGCCTTTATTCGATATTTCACCGGTATTTGTATATCCCTCCGAAGCACTGACATAAACAATGGAATTGTCGCCTTCCACCCAAAACACCGTAAGCTCGGCCTGCATTTTTTGGTTAGCAAATGTTTTTGTTATGCCCGTTTCGTAATTCCAAACCGACTCGGGCTCAAGATCCGGATTGGAGTTCCATAAAAACATTTCGCGCATGGTAGGACTTCTAAAGCCTTTCGACACGGTAGCTTTCCAGGTCGTTAAGCCATTTATCAGATAAGCAAAACCTAAGGAGGGAATCCACTCCGAGCCATAAGAGCTGTGATGCTGGTACCTAAGCCCGGTATTCAGCATAAGTTTTGGGGATATCGATTGTTGAATCACGGCATACAAAGCGAATTCGGTTAACGAAGTATCGGCAAATACCGTCCCTACCCCACCGTATGCCAACAGGTTTTCGGCCATACCTCCGTAATTCATAAAATCAACTCCAGTGGTCAATGTATTTCCCTGCAAAAGATGAAATGCCTGGTATAAGTTAATCCCATAGTTATGATCGGTTGAATGAAACCCATCACTTATATCGTGTTCGCCAAAGTTGTAATATACCTTGAGTGCCCCCGAAGAGTTGTTGAATTCGTTTAACAGTGTAGCCGCCCAGTAACCACGCAGAATATCGATACTCTCGCCTGCCTCGGCGTAAAGGGTATCGGGACCCGGGTCGGACGATTCGAAGGCGGCAATGCTAACATCAGTGGAGGCAAAAAAATGGGTGCTTATGTCGTAGCCCAATTTCAGGTAACCGTTAGTTATTTCGAATTCAGAATTATCACGATGCCCATCGGTTTGATCGTGGTTGGCAGAAACAAAGGCGCTGAATTTTTCCTTTCGGAAACCTGCTTCTCCCATGTATTTTTGCGTATTGTACGAGCCATAGCTAAGCCGGGAACTTCCGTGAACCCCGCTTTCGGTTGGTTTTTTTGTGATAATGTTAATTACCCCTCCCATGGCATTTGAGCCGTAAAGTACCGAAGCAGGCCCTCTGATTACTTCCACCCTTTCCACATCCGAAGCTACATACGAATCGGGCAAAGGATGCCCCATTATTCCCATAAACTGCGGGTGCCCATCGATGAGCATTAACACTCCGGTGGTTGGGCTCCCGCCAATACCGCGGATGGAAATTTGTCCGGCAGAACCAGCAGCCACACCAAAACCAGTAACACCGCGTTCGGTTACAAAAAGCCCCGGAACACGGCCATTTAGGATAGGCAGGACAGCCGATTCATCGCTTTCTTGTATTTGACTGCGGGTTACAACCGAAACGGCCATTGGAACAATATTACGGTTTACTTTTACCTGAGAACCTGTTACAACCACTTCATTAATCGCTATGGTATCGTTTGTTTCGAAGCGCATTTGTGCTACCGTAGTTTGGGCAAATACCAGTACGCATATTAAGAGAGTAAAAGGTAGAATTAATTGTCTCATCCTGAATAACTGTGTTACGTTTTTATATTTCGTGTTACTGTTTGCGCAAAAAAATTATTCTGCCTTGCTCATTACAAGTTTACCATGTTGAATTCCTTTAATTCCAATTAGCTTATCGGAGATTTCGGTTAATACCTTCGAAGGACCTTTAACAGCAATAATTTCCATATAGTTTAAATCATTCAGGTAGAATCCCTGCGAGGAAAGTATGTAGTTTTTGTAGTGATATTGAAGGCTTGAAGATTTTTGAAGGATTTCATTTTTTTCGTGATTGAAGACCAAAATTACTGCACCAGCAACAATATTATCGCATTTCCATTTTTCTTCCACCATATTTTTTTCGATAAGGTGGCGAATGGCCTGCGAACGATTGGCAAAAGCATTTTCCCTAACGTAGTTATCGAGTGCTTTTAACAGATCTTCATCAAGTGATACTCCAAAACGTGAAACCGACATCGTGTTACTTCTTTTAAATTTAGTGTTACGAAGATAGAAAGAAATTACTTCGTCTGGCTATAATTTTAATAGAATGAAACGAGCTTGAGAAATATTCAGACATTGGCGATTTATTAAAATCATGCGAGTTCCATCTTATTCCTTAGAAAACAAACAATTTTAATAAGATGAAAAATTTGTATGTTTCATAGGGCAGTCTGTATTATACGATAAAATAGTTTTACTGCACATTGGAATCCACCAAGTTCTCCAGGAACAGTATCTTTTACCTTTAACTACTTCTCTTTCTCCCAAATCAATTTTTTGCCAAAGCCCAGCCGGTTGTCGGTCATTTTTAAATAGTCAATTTTAAGCACCCACAACGAGGTTTTCATCAAAATAGCATAGGGATATTTCTTCAGATAGGCTTTCTTTGCTTTGCTTTCCAGGGTTTTATCTGGTTTCTCCAGAGTTCCCCGAAATTGAATCCCCCTAATTTTACCCACGGTTTTTGTTTCCAAGACCACGCTTCCGGCCACATTCTTGTTGACAAGTACATCCTGAATGTGTTTGGTAGTATCGTCGGAAGTGAAAATAAAACAATTTTCCTCTTCCAGGTAGACATAAAAACAATTGGCACACCAGGGACTGTCGTTAATAACTGTGGCCAGCGTTAATACATGGTGTTCATCAATAAATTCAACAATACGCTTTTCAGGTAGATTCATAGCATCAAAATTGGTTCGCTAAAATACTTTATCTTTAACACAATCTAAAATTTTACTGTATGGCAACAATAAAAACAATCTATTTGGGCGAATTGCGCACCGAAAACGAACACTTGCAATCGGGAAATAAGGTAATAACCGATGCCCCCACCGATAACCGTGGCAAAGGCGAATATTTTTCGCCAACCGATTTACTGGCTACCGCCCTCGGCAGTTGTATACTAACGATTATGGGAATTACTGCCCGCGAAAATGGAATAGACATTGAAGGAACACAAATAGAAGTGACCAAAATTATGGCCTCAGAACCAAGGCGTGTGGCAGAAGTAGTTGTTGAGTTTACCTTTCCGGCAAAGGGCTACACCGCTGCCCAGAAACAACTTATTGAAAGTGTAGCAGGCACAAGCCCGGTGCCACTTAGCCTGCATCCCGATCTGAAGCAGACCATAAAATTTAACTGGTAAACTACATGTAATCGTACCACGCTAATGCTGCAGTTATTTAATGGAAATGACCAGGTAGAAAAAGCGAGCTGTCAGGCCCGCTTTTTTATGCCCTTAATTGGATGTTACCAACCTTAATTTGCCTCTAAATGAACAACAATTGCGACAAGCTCTTTTCGGTAAGCACTTATGTAATTGCATTTTTAATGCTTATCACCAAATTGTTAGGGCAACTCCGGCTTAAACAAATTTACCAAATTGCCTGCTTTTATAGGTTCCGGGAGTGATTCTTTCTGATTCTTTAAAAACCCGGGTAAATGAATTAACAGAACCGAAACCTGATTTTTCGGCAATGGTTTCCATGGTAAACCTCGTATAATTCTTATCACTTAGCAAATGCTTGGCTTCTTCAACGCGGAATTTATTCACAAACTCATTAAAATTCATGTGGAATTCTTCGTTTATTGTTCGCGAAATATAGGTCCGGTTAGTTCCTAAAAGTTCACATAAAGAGCTAATTCTTAAATCAGGATTTATATAAATTTTCTTTATTTTAAATAAAGTGAGCAGTTGGTCTTTTAACTGTTCGGAAGGAGCATTATTTATGTTTCCCCGTTCGTCATCCAGGTTTGAGCTTATCAGAATACCATCTTTAATCGGAATTTGCTGGTTTCCTTTTAATCCAATAAAATAAAGCACCGAAGTAAAAATTACTGACGGAATTAAGAGCCAAACTTCGTTTTGGGTAAAATAATTCCGCCCAATAAAGGTAAACGTAGTGCTGGCTATAGCTACCACTAAAATTGTAACAATTAAGCTTTTGGCCCATTGCAGGTTTTTTCTTTCAACATTCGAATAATAATTACCAATTTGTTTGTTGTACGAATTAATCAGTTTTATTCCCTTAATAGCATAATAAACAACTTGTAGCAAAAACATTAGGCGAGCACTAAAAATTATCAATCGTTTACTTCCGTTTAAAGAGCTAATGTTTATTCCTTCAATATTTTTCTTAGTAACAATATCCTGCATATAGGTTATTCTCTCCGGTTCGGTCATAAATAATACCGTAATAAATGAAACCATGCCAAAAATAAGTGCAGGCAGAAAATGTGAAAAATGACATCTGTCAATTGTTTTTACGGTAGCTAGTTTGGTCAAATACAGATAAAACATGGGGTAAAGAGAAAGCATTGCAGCAATATAAATACTTTCGATATACGGATAAACGCTATAAAGTTTGTTGAAAAATACAGCATGTGAACAATACAGAACAAAGGCAAGTAGCATAAATATCCCCAGGTAACTTTTTGATTTTTGAATGGACTTCTCTTGTTGGGAGAAAAATACAATAGCCCAAAATAAGCTTGCAAATATGGGAGACAGCAAAGCTGTTGATTTAATCATGCGTATTCTACTTGTTCGATGAATAAAAATAATAAAAATTATATTTCCCTGTTAATTTTTATCATTTGAGTTAAGTTTTTATGATTTGACCGTATTATTTTAATTCTAATTTCGACATTTGTGCAGGATGCTTCAGTAAAAAACTTTATAAAATATGTGATAATTCTAAGCTTAGGGTGTTTTTTACTAATCTTAAATTATCAGCCTCCTCTAAATGAAACTTAAATGCAAAAAAAAGAAAGGTGGTCTAAAATTAGCCACCTTTTTTTGTGTATTTGTTTATCCTATTTGCAACTTTTACAGTAATCCACGATTTTTCAACAGCGGTTCAATTCCAGGTTCTTTCCCCCGGAATTTGAGGTATAAATTCATCGGTTCGTTAGTGTTTCCAGTTTCGAGCACATTTTTTCGGAACGATTTAGCCACATCCGGATTAAAAATATCGCCACTTTCTTTAAACGCATTAAATGCATCAGCATCGAGAACTTCGGCCCAGGTGTAACTATAATATCCACTCGAATATCCCCACGAAAATGCATGTGCAAAATAGGATGGCCGATAGCGGGGTATTATTTCCTTAATCAAAGCAATTTTATCCATCGATTGTTTTTCAAAATCCTTCACATCCTTTTCATTCGGTTTTGTGATGGTATGAAAATCCATATCGAGGAAAGCTGCAGCAATAAACTCGGAAGTGGCGAAACCCTGATTAAACTTTCCTGACTTTTCCATTTTATCGATTAGTTGCTGCGGAATTACTTCTCCGGTTTTATAATGTTTTGCGTAGATTTTTAAGACTTCGGGCTCGGCTGCCCAATGTTCCATTATTTGAGAGGGAAGCTCAACAAAATCGCGGGAGACATTGGTTCCCGCAAGACTCGTGTATGTGCATTGCGACAAAAGTCCGTGGAGTCCATGGCCAAACTCATGGAAAAAGGTTTCCACCTCATCGAAGCTCAACAGTGCTGGTTTGTTGTTAACAGGTTTCGAGAAGTTGCAGGTAAGCGAAACAACCGGACGGATATTTTTACCATCAGCGGAAGAGCTTTGCTCGCGATAATTCGTCATCCACGCGCCTCCTTTTTTCGATTCGCGTGGAAAGTAATCGAGATAGATTATACCTATTAACGAATCGTCGCTATCGCTCACCTCAAAAACCTCACATTGAGGATGGTACAATGGCATATTTTGCAGTTCCCTGAACTTTAAACCATACAGTTTGCTGGCCACGGCAAAAGCACCATCGCGTACTTTGTTTAGTTCAAAATACGGACGAAGTTGTTCTTCATCGAGGTCGTACTTTTCTCTGCGCACTTTTTCGGCATAATACCACCAGTCCCAACTTTCAATTTTAAAATCACCACCTTCCTTATCCACCATGGTCTGCATATCTGCCAATTCTTCTTTGGCACGAACAATTGCCGGATTCCATACTTTCTGAAGTATGTCGTACACATTTTCAGGCTTTTTAGCCATACAATCGTCGAGCACAAATGCCGACCAGCTTTCGTAACCCAGAATATTTGCTTTCTGAAGACGAAGGTTTACAAACTGATTGATAACGGTTCGGTTGTCGAATTCGTTGTTGTTATTACAACGACTAAACATAGCTTTGTAAATCTTTTCGCGCAATTGGCGTTTTTCTGAATAGGTAACAAACGGAATCCAGCTTGTTTTCTGTAGGGTAAAAACCCATTTCCCTTCAAATCCATCGGCTTTCGCCTGTTCTGCAGCTGCAGCAATTACATTTTCCGGCAATCCCTCCAAATCGCTGTTCTTTTCAAGAATCAGTTTAAAACTATTGGTTTCAGCCAAAAGGTTTTTGTCGAATTTTAATTCAAGAACTGCCAATTGTTCGTTTATCTTTTTTAGTTCCTCCTTTTTCGCGGCAGGAAGATTAGCTCCGCCCCGTACAAACTCTTTGAACTGTTCTTCCAGTAGTCGCGCCTGTTCAGCGTTAAGTTGCAACGTTCCTTTTTGGTTGTACACAGCTTTTACTCTTTCGAATATAACATTATTCAACACAATTGCATCGTTGTGCTGCGAGATTAAAGGGGCAACTTCTTCAGCAATTTCATCAATTGCATCATTTGTATTGGCCTCTTTCACATTAAAAAATACATTCGAAACACGGCTTAACAAATCGCCGCTTCTTTCTAGTGCTTCAATGGTGTTTTCGAAGTTGGGAACTGCAGCATTTGCAGTAATCCTTTCAATCTCAGCATTTTGTTGTTTCATTCCTTCCCCGAAAGCGGGAAGATAATGCGTATTCTTAATTTTGTCGAAGGGCGGAACTTCGAATGGTGTCGAGTAGTTTTCAAAAAATGGATTCATTACCTGCGTTGTTTTAATGGTGTATTATTGCACGAAAATATTATTCCAGCAACAACAGCTAATAGAAATAGTTTTTTCATGTGCTTGTAAATATTTGTATTTCTCCCTAAACGTCTGTTTCAACTGCATAATATTTCAATAATCAGGCGGCAAGATTAAACAATTGAATTTAAATAATAACTGAATATTGTTAAATCTTATGTGATTTGGATTCAAGCCAAACAGGCTTTTTGTTTTCCTGCAAACAACATGAAAACAAAAAGCCTGTTATCCTTAATAATAGTAGAATTGATCATCAATTTTAATCTTCAACGACCATACTTCCCCACCATTTATTTCCGGGATCAAAGTCCTTTGATAAAAATTGCAGCCGTTGTTTTTCAAGTTGAGGCCAGCTTTTTTCAATTATTTTTTGGAGGTAAGCTTTTTCGCGCTCAGCAGTCCAGGCCGGGTCTTTTTCAGGGAAACGGGCGCCCATTTCGTCGAGCATCTTAAAAAGTTTTTCGCTCATTTGTTTTACGCGTTCTGCATTTTGGGCAGCCACATCGGTGGTTTCCGATAAATCGTTTATAAGATTATACAGTTCTTCGTGGCCATCTTCGTAATAATGAATAAGTTTCCAATCGCCTTCGCGAATAACAGACGATGGTTCGCCTCCCTGGTTGCCATAGTGCGGATAGTGCCAGATTAGCGGACGTTCGGCAATGGTTTCACCTTTTAACAACGGAACAAGACTAACCCCATCGATATGTTCTTCGGGCTTTAAATCAGCACCAACCAACTCCAGAATTGTTGGGTAAAAATCGGTGCCGGAAACCGGTGCGCTGCAGGTTTTTCCGTTTCCCATTCCCGGAACTTTTATAAAATATGGTTCGCGAATCCCTCCTTCAAACTGGTATCCTTTTCCTCCACGTAATGGAAGGTTCGAAGTGGAATAAGAATCACCAGCAACAACACCGCCATTGTCGCCGGTAAATACAACAATTGTATTGTCAGCTAGTCCCATATCATCTAAAGCATTTAAAACAACACCCACAGCATCGTCCATGGCCTCAACCAAGCCGCCATAAACAGGATTATCCTGAACCTGACGAATGGGTAAAAAATGTCCCATTTTAAAGCCACTTTTTGCAATCCCCATGGCTTCGGCTTTGTCGCGGTATTTTGCCCATTTTTTTTGCGTTGATTGAATGGGACCGTGAACAGCATAAAACGACAGGTAAGCGAAAAAAGCAGTGTCTTTGTTGTTTTTTATGAACTCGACCGTTTCATTTGCCAGGCGCAGAGATAGGTTTTCCCCGTCAGAACCATCTTCAAGAGTTGGATTTTGGTAAGGAGAAAAATAACCACCTTTTGGACTTCCGGCATCCCAGCCGCCTTTGTTAATATCAAAACCATGGTCTTCGGGCCACGAACCTTTCTCGCCAATGTGCCATTTCCCGGCAAAAAATGTTGTGTAGCCTTCTTCTTTCATGGCTTCGGGCAAAGTAGTATATTCAAGTGGCAACGAATGAACGTATTCCGGAGGAAGCAGTTGTGATTGACGTCCTTTTTCACGCCAGGCTTCGCCGGTTTTGGCACCAATCCAATCGGTAATTCCGTGGCGGGCAGGGAATTTCCCCGACATAATACTGGCCCGCGAAGGGCTGCACACCCGGCAAGCTGCATAACCGTCGGTAAAAATCATTCCCTCGTGGGCAATGCGGTCAACATTAGGCGTTTCGTAATATTTACTACCCATCACACTACAATCAGTGTAACCATAATCGTCAACAAGAATAAAAAGTACGTTTGGTTTTTTTTCATTAGCCGGGATGACATTTTTATTTGCCTTTGGTTGACAAGAAAAAAACGTACATGCCATAAAAATAAGGCAAATAAATGTGTTTAATTTGAGATTCATATCTGTTAAGTTCTATTTTGTTGTTTTATATTATCTGCTCAAAAGTTAAGGAAATACAACAGGTAGCGGCTTCGGGAACCTTTTGAAAATACTGGATACTAAGCTGTATGCCGGTCATGAATTACTTGCCTGCCAATTGCATTATACCAACAGCACATAAAATACAAAAGGTGCTCAAGATTCCTCAAGCACCTTTTGCGGAAGCAAAGCTCATTGTTCCGCCTTCAATACGAAAGCGAAAGGTTTATGAGAATATCTCTGTAGAATTATTTAATTTCAGTTTTCGATGCAAATTTATAGACATCCGATTCGGTACGTGCGCCTTTCATTAGTTCCAGAAGCTCATTAACAAGCTCGGGGTTTTCAATAGCCACATTATGCTCTTCGCCGGGGTCGTTAACTACATTGTATAACTCAGTAGTTATTTTTTCAGGGTCAAGTACATTGTAGCGAACCAGTTTCCATTCGCCTTTGCGCAGAGCTTTGCGGCCCCCTCTTTCATGAAATTCCCAATATAAATAGTCGTGTTTAGCTTGTTCTTTGCCCATAAGTGTTGGTAAAAAGGAAACTCCGTCGATATTATCAGGAGTCTCAATGCCAGTCATTTCGGCAACAGTTGGGAAAACATCCCAGAACGCTGATATATGATCGGTTTCTGAGCCGGCTTGAATTTTACCTTCCCAAACAGCAATCATAGGCACACGAATACCACCTTCGTATAAATCGCGTTTGTAGCCTTTCAGTGGGCCATTACTTTCAAAATAATCGGGATCGGCACCACCTTCCTGGTGAGGGCCATTATCCGAGGTGAAAATAATAAGCGTGTTTTCGTATATGCCGAGCTCTTTTAGTTTGGCAACAATTTCGCCTACCTGCATGTCCAGGTAGTCAATCATAGCTGCAAAGGCGGCGTGTGGCTCTGGTTGTGAACCATAAGCCATGTTGCGGAATCCAAGGCCGTCGTCAACACCTTTGTAAGGGTTTTCAGGATCGAATTTTCCGCGGTATTTAGCAATGTATTCTTCGGGAGCAAATAACTCAGCATGAGGTATTATGGAAGGATAATACATAAAAAATGGCTTGTCTTTGTTGTCCTCCATAAATTTCAAGGCCTGTTTATGAATTACTTCCGGTGCATAATCGCCGGTGGCTTTGCCCTCGTTGCCATTTTGCATTACTTTTTCCTGGTTATGCCATAAATGATAGGGGTAATAATGGTGACCAAGGCGCTGGCAGTTATGGCCATAAAATTCGTCAAAACCCTGCATATTTGGGTCGCCTTCAGAGCCCGGGTATCCCAAACCCCACTTACCAAAAGCACCGGTTACATAACCTGCTTCTTTTAAAACTTCGGCCAGGGTAACTTCATTTGCCGGTAGAGGATATTGTCCTTCAGGCTGAAGCTCTTTGTTTCCCCTGATTGGAGTATGCCCTGTATGTTGCCCGGTTAGCAAAGTAGAACGCGATGGAGCACAAACGGTGCAACCTGCATAATGTTGCGTAAATTTCATACCATGTGCCGCCAAAGCGTCGATATTTGGTGTTGAAAAATGGGTCTGTCCATAACAACTTAAATCGGCATAGCCTAAGTCATCGGCAAGAATATAAACGATGTTGGGCAGTTTACTATCGGCTGCACTTTGGGCAGTTTCTTGTTTTGGTTTCGTTTGGCAAGAAAATAAAAATATTGTTGCCAGAAATAAAAGAAAAATGGATTGTTTCATACTATTTTGTTTATCGAATGATTATGTAAAGACGATTCTATACATGAATGTACATATCATATCTTTTTTGATTTTACTGATTATTCTGTTTTGATATTTATCTGCGCCGGTTCAATATTCTCTCCGCTTACTTGAAGACTAATTAAGCCCGCTTTTTTTAAAGCTTGTACTGTAACCACCAATTTCCCGCTAAAAGTTTTCATGTCTGGCAGGTGGAACATTTCAAGCGAGGTAGCATCGCCATTACAAGCCGCTTTGAATTCTCCGGGTCCTGAAACTTTAAAATTTAATTGTTTATCAGCCGTTGGGCACGGGATGCCATCTTTGTCAACAACGGTAACGGTAATGTAACTTAAATCGCTTCCATCGGCTGAAATAATAGCACGGTCAGCAGCAAGCTTCAAATGATGCGGTTTCCCGGCAGTGCGAATTTCTTTTTCGGAAACCGCTACTCCGTTTTTATCGAAAGCCACCACTTTTAATGTTCCCGGTTGATATTTCACATCCATCCACATCAGGCGGTAGCGGTGTTGATTGGTAAGTTCTTTTGTTTTGGTTTGAATGCCCTGACTAACGCCGTTTACAAAAAGTTCGGCACTTTCGTAATTGGTGTAGACAAAAACCGGTGTTGTTTTTCCTTCGCGGCCTTTCCAGTTCCAATGTGGTAAAATATGTAGAGTTTCGTCCTCAGTATTCCAGCGGCTGCGGTATAAATAATAGCGGTCTTTGGGCAGACCTGCCAAATCGCAGATACCAAAATACGAACTACGCGAAGGCCAGGCTTCGTTGTAAGGTGTTGGTTCGCCCAGATAGTCGAAGCCGGTCCATACAAATTCGCCAATTACCCAGTCGTAATCGTCTTGCCATACAAAATCATTGTCGGGAACATTCGACCATTTGCAGGCTTCCATGTCGTACGATGAACACTGAAAATCGTCGTATCTTTTCATTTTTGCCTCTTCAACCGGAAATTTGTAGATACCACGCGAACTAACGGTTGAAGCTGTTTCCGACCCCAGAATAAATCCTTGTGGAAATTTATCATAGGCATCGTTGTACAAATTCAAATGATAGTTTAGTCCGGGTATATCGATAATTGAACCAAAACCATTTTCCATTGTCGCCTGAACCTGGTTCATACCAACAGTTACCGGGCGCGTTGGATCTTCCCGATGAAAAATATCCTGTAACCATTTGGCACGTTTTACTCCTATGCTACCACTTTGGTCGGGCACTTCATTTCCCGAACTCCACATTACAATACAAGGGTGATTACGGGTGGCACGCACCAGATTAACCACATCTTTTTCGGCCCATTCGTTAAAAAAGAGGTTGTAGCCATTTTTCACTTTTGGTTTTGCCCATTCATCAAAACTTTCGGCCAGAAAAAGGAAGCCCATTTCGTCGCAAAGCTCCAGTTGTTCGTGCGATGGCATGTTGTGCGACGAGCGGATGGCATTGCAGCCCATATCTTTTAAAATAGAGAGTTGTCGCTTTAAAGCCGCTTTGTTAACAGCCGCACCAAGAGGCCCCAAATCGTGGTGAAGGCAAACTCCTTTAAACTTGGTTATTTTACCATTCAACACTAATCCTTTTCCTCTTTCATACACAATACTTCTTATTCCAAAGCGGATAGTTTGCTCATCTTTTAAATCGTTTCCCTGGTAAATTTTTGAGGTTGCCGTATACAGATAAGGAGTTTCAATATTCCAGAGTTGTGGATTTGGCACTGCTATATTTTGTTCTATCTTATTTCCAAAAACAGTTTGGGTAGTATTTGAAGCTACTACATTTCCTTCGGCATCTTTAATTTCGGATACCACTTTTACATTTTCTCCGTTTATTCCTGATTTTATGTTTACTTGTGCCACTTCATCCGAAACAAAAGGAGTGGTTATAAAAGTTCCCCACTGTTTAAAATTCACTTCATCTTTTACGATTATCTGAACCTTTCGGTACAAACCTGCTCCCGGATACCAGCGACTGGAGAAGGGTTTATTTTCCAAACGGACGGCCAGCAGATTTTCCTCACCGGCATTTATAAAATTGCTAATGTCGAAATAAAAATAGGAATAGCCGTAAGGATGATTTCCTACTTTCTTACCATTTACAAATACTTGAGCATTGCTCATGGCTCCATCGAAAACCAAAAGGGCTTTTTTACCTGCTGCAAAATCGGGAAGTGTAAATGTTTTTCGATACCAGCCCACCCCGATGTGTGGCAACGCCCCTGTTCGTCCGGTTCGCATTTTAGCTTCTTCGTCCATGTCTTGAACAACCCGTACCATTTGGGCATCAATGCTTTTATCGAAAGGCCCTTTAATGGCCCAATCGTGAGGAACAGTAACGGTTTCCCAAGCTATTGTATTTGTCTCCGGATTTTGGGCATCGGTAACTTCAGCGTTAATAAATTGCCAGTTTTCTTCCAATGTTTGAATCGAACGGGTTTTATCCTTCGAGTTACATCCTAAGGGTATAAGCATTGCACTTATAAAAAAATAGTAGATCGACTTCATTTAAATCATTTTAACTGGTAGGTACTGGTATGGTAAAATACAAATATGAGAACAATTTTGCATAAAACGACAGAATAATCACATATCCTAAAACACATTCTTAACTTTTAAAGCCTTAACCTTTCATTATCTTCTAATTTTTAATACAAAACTTGCTTAATTACCCATGAGTAGTTAAAAACTCCTGACCTATTCGCGCCTATACTATTTTTAGCCGGTGCTACTGGTAAAGCTGGCACACAATAGATGGTCGGAATTTATGACAGGAGTATTGTTCTACAATTAATTACATAACTACTTTTTTATTATTTTATGGCTAGATACAACTTCGTTTAAATTTATTTTTAACAGATAAATGCCATTAGTAAAGCTGCTCATATCAACCAATTGCACATTGAACAAACTATTATTTTGAAATACTAACTTACCTAAGTTGTTGTATATTTCTAATTTTGCCCCCTCTCCATTGGTAATTGTTAGAGCTGTATTTACCGGATTTGGATATAAACGAATTGAATTATTTATTTCGTTTGATACAGATTGGATACCCGTTGCGATTGATTTTAAATATAAGCTCATCCATTCTTCTGCGTTATCATTTATTGAACCGTCTGTTAAACTTATTGTATTCCACGAATTGTACAAAACCAAACCATCTACTTTATTTTCTAAAGCAGCTTCCAAACGGGTTCCTGTACCGTACTTATCGTAGTGATTAACCTCTGAATCCCAAACAGGTAGATTTTTTTCTTCAGCAGCAGAAATAAAAGTAGACCACGAACTATGATTAAAACCCAGGTTATGTGTTGAGGCTACAGTAATATAGTTGCTTATGTTTGTATTGTTCAGCACTTTAATACTTGCAGGAATTCCCCAAACACAAGGTCCAATCAACACTGCTCCGTTTAAATTATTGAAAAGAGACGAATAAATGGTATTCATTTGATTCGTGCTCCAGGCAGCATCCGGTGCACCATCTTCGTTAAAGGGATTAATCCACGTGCATTTGTATTCCTGTGCGAAATTTTTAACTCTGTTGATTAGCTTGTTGGTTGCAGTAGTGTCATCTTTAACAGACATAATCGTACCATCAAGAATACCATTGGCTATTCGCTGGCCACCACTTGATTGAGCTGGATTAGCAAAAATAAGAAATCCTTGAGCTACTGCCTGAGAATAAAAATAATCGAACATGGCTTTATTGGGTTCAAGTCCTTCGGCAAAAATAGGTATACGAATACCATTTACTGCCATGGCTTTAAAACCTGTCAAAAGATTATCAACCTGTTCTTCTGTCGATATTTTGTCCTGAATAAATGCTTGTTTCACATCGCCCAATACATAATCCATGTCGTTGGTATAAATGGAACCCAAAGCGCTTGAATTCAAGCCATAGAAAATAACAAAAACAATAAATGCTTTATTAATGCTTCTTCCGTAGATTTTGGTATTCATCGATTATTTTAAAAACAGTTCAATCACAGGGATTTCCACATTGGGTTTATTAGTAGGAAGTATCAGGTTTATATCGTTTTCGTTGGTTTGTTGCTCAATCCAGGCACCATGAGGTTTACCAATTTTTATTTCCGAAGCATCGTGCAGGAATTGTGCATATTTTACTTTGTTGCCAAACCCTGGCATTAAAAAGTTGGTCATCGGGTAATCGAGGAGGTGTACATATAATCTGTTGGTTTTGGGATTGTAAGTTAATAAGGTATTGGAGGGGGCCACAAATTCGTCGGGGGCTTGTGTACAGCCATAAACCGAACGGTCGTTGTATTTCATCCATTCACCCATTTCTACCAAGGCTTTATTGGCACGATAATCGAAAGTTCCGCGTGCAGTTGGCCCAACATTTAACAATACGTTACCGCCTTTGCTTACCGATTCGATTAACAATACCAGCAACTGTTTTTTATCTTTCCAGGTATACTCATCGCGGTAATAGCCCCACGATCCGGAGAAAGTCTGACAAGTTTCCCAGGGAATGCGCACTCCGTTTTCTTCGGGCCACTTTTGTACTTTAAACTGCTCGGGTGTAGTAAAATCCCATCCGCCCGCATAATCTTTTAAATCTAAACGGTCGTTTACCAGAATATCGGGCTGAAGTTTGCGCACCATTTTTAATAGTTCCACAGCTCCCCAATCGTTCTTATCTTTTCCAAATTTGCCGGGGTACGAATAATCGAGCCATAAAATATCTATTTTACCATAGTTTGTAAGTATTTCGCGCACCTGATTTTTCAAATATTCACGGTAAACACCCATGTCGCGGTTCTTATTCAACTCGTCGTATTCTTCTTGCGAGTAATTCGATTTTTTAGGATAAACACGGTCGATGGTAAATTCGGGGTGGTGCCAATCGATTAACGAATAGTAGAAACCAACTCCAAGTCCTTCTGCCCGAAAAGCCTCTACCCATTTTTTAATAATGTCTTCCCCGTAAGGAGTATTCATGATATTGTAGTCGGTGTATTCCGAATTGAACATACAAAAACCGTCGTGATGTTTTGTGGTAATAACCGCGTATTTCATACCTGCAGCTTTTGCCTTTTTTGCCCATTCGGTAGGATTAAACAAATCGGGATCGAAAACGTCGAAATACTTTTGGTATTCTTCATCCGACATTTTTTCATTTTTTTTCACTTTCTCATGACGGGCAGCCTGTGCATAAAGTCCCCAATGAATAAACATTCCGAAGCGAGCCTCGGTCCACCAGGCCATACGTTCTGTTTTTTCTGATTCCGTTTCGTTCCAAATTTTTTTCTCTTGCGCATTTATGCTTGTAAAAAGCAGGCATATTAATGAAAGTACAAGTAGTTTCTTCATCTAAATCTATTTTTAATTCTTACTATTTTCCGATGTAAACCTTTGATTATATCGACATTATTAGCATATAATCAAAGTTAACTCATGCCTCTTACATCCTTCCTTGAGTTATTATTTTTCTTGAGTTATGCGACAAATAAATGATTTGAACCGCATGCTGCTCTGATCCAATATCTTTAATAGACCAAGCATCGTATATAGCCTATTCCCTATTCGTATGTATGGGGATAGCAATATTACCACTTACATTTTTATCGGCAACGGCAACATAAAGCATTATGGGCTGGCCTTTTTCGTTGGTTAATACAAATGGACGTTCCACACGTTTGGGTTTCCAAATCGTTCCATCAGAAAGCTCAAACTCTTTTTTCATAAAAATACTTCTTTCATCCGGCTGCCAATCCATACCATTCTCCGAATTAAAAAGTGCAAGTTCGCTTTTTCCAATTACATGACACACCATAAAGTATTTCTTCAAAACATCATCAAACCACAAACAAGCATCTTCCGTTTGCGCCTCGGCATACACGGGTTTTTCTTCAAAAAGAAATGGCCCATCGGGCTTATCCGAGTTGCCAACCAATTGAATTCGAAACCACTTTTCATGGTTTACATCATCACCTTTCATAATCATGGTATACTTATTATTTCGGTACACCACTGATGGATTAACCGCAATTTTTTTAAACTTAATATTGTCGGGTTCTACAACAGCATTCTCGGCTCGAACAAAGGGGCCCGATGGATTATCGGCAATGGCAACTCCAATACGTTGACTATTCCTAATTTTTATTCTGTTATCGACAAACCAGGTACTGTCGGGATAATTAGTTGTGGAGTTCTCTTGCTGAAAGAGCGCTTTAATATCGTTGGAAATATAATACAGACATATTTTTCCGTCAGCGACAATTGCATACGGATTGTGTGAATTATTAAAATCCCAGCCACTTGTATTTTTATCGTGCAATACCACATTCACAAATTCGAATGGCCCTTCAGGATGTGCTGAAACGGCGTGTACAATCTCACAATTGGTCATCCAGCCATCAAATGTATATTTCTTTTTCCAGCGCGAATAATAGGCATGGTATTCTCCGTTCCATTTCACAACAGATAATCCCCAAACGAAATAATCGGGCTCTACCAAAACTTGTTTCGTTTTGGAATAATTAAAAAAACTATCGACTGCGCTTACAGGCAATTGAGAAAAAGCCAGACTGGCATAGTCTTCTATTTCAACACTTTTTACTTTCTTAGAGTTTGAAGTGTTACTACACGAGGCTGTTAACACCACACACACTATCGCTGTTATAACTATTTTTAAAGACATCGTTTTAAACTCCTTTTTAATTTCCGTCTAATTAATTCTTGTTATTCCGTCTTTTAAGCGCCAACTCTCTTGTTGCCAGCGGAAATTCGGGATGTTCTGTTCTTGCTGATTTTAATAAACCAAGCAGTTCATTTAGCTTCTGAGGTTCGTGTTGAGCCAGGTTGTTTGATTCACCAATATCTTCTGAGAGCTTATAGATTTCGGGCTCACCTTCCAGTTTCCAAACCAGTTTCCAATCTCCTTTTCGTATAGCCTGAATTGGTCCCTGGCGTTCGTTAAATTCCCAGTATAAGTATTCATGTTTTTGCTGATTTCTCGTATCCCCCATCAATTCGGGTAAAAAAGAAATTCCGTTAATGTCTTTATTTGTAGGTTCAACTCCTGCCAAAGCACAGGCTGTAGGCAGAAAATCCCAAAATGCCGAAATGTGTTCGCTTTTAGCTCCGGGAGCAACTTTACCCGGATAGCGTGCAATAAACGGAATACGTATACCTCCTTCGTACAAATCACGTTTCCCGCCTCTTAGTTCGCCATTGCTGTTAAAAAATTTATCCGCCTTTTCATACTCAGGACCGTTATCGCTGGTAAAAAACACTATGGTATTTTCATCAATTTCCAGTTCCTTTAATTTATCGAAAAGTTTGCCCAAGTCTCTATCCATACGAGAAACCATGCCAGCGTAAGTCGTGTTTCCTTCCTCATCGTTTTTATAATGGCCAGTTGTATTCATTTTACGTTTGGGCCAGCCTAATTCCAGATAGGGTTCTTTCGATTCTTTTGGAACGGTTAATTCAAGGTGAGGTATGGTTAAAGCTAAATAGAGGAAAAACGGATTATCCTTTTCTTTCTCCACATACTGAAGCGCTTCGTTAACAAATACATCATGCGTATATTTTCCTTGTTTTAAGGCGAAGTTATTTTCTTCAAGAATATAAGGTTTGTTGTTGCAATAAAGTGTGTCCCAATAATAATGATGCGCATTACCATGTGTTTTGTACCCTAAAAAATAGTCGAAGCCATGGTCCGATGGCATATTCCCTTTTGAATTTCCTTCCGAAAGTCCCCATTTTCCAATTACGGCAGTGTGGTATCCTGCCCTTTTGAGTTCATTGGCCACTGTTAATTCATTTGCTTTAAGGTTAACGGGATTTCCACTTTGAGTCCAAACGGGATTCCCCCTAACCGAGGCATGACCTTGATCGTAGCCGGTTAGCAAACTTGCCCGCGATGGCATACAAACTGTTGACCCGGAATAATGATTGGTGAACGTTATTCCCTCAGCCGCCATTTTATCCAGGTTTGGGGTAAGAATTTTAGTCTGACCATAGCAGCCCAAATCGGCATAACCTAAATCGTCGGCCATTATAAAAATGATGTTGGGTTTTGAAATATTCTCATCTCCTTTTTTAGCCTGACAAGCCAAGAGTACAAATAATGCGAGGAAAACTATACTATATTTCTTCATAACTGATTTTCAAGATTTAAAGTCAAATTTATTTAGTTACCATTACTTTCCATTCATTGTAAATAGCGGTTAACTGCTCAACTATCTCAGGGTATTTATTAGCCAGATTCGTTTGTTCTGAACCGTCAGCTTCTAAATCAAAAAGTTCTATTCCTTCACCCAAGACAGTGTGCTGCTTTTTTGAGATACGGTCGGCTTTTGTTTGATCGGTAACCACCTTAAGTTTCCATTTTCCTTTTCTGACAGCCCAGGCAAACCCTACATCCCAAACCATCTCATCACGTTTAATTTTTTTATTTTGCAGCAAGTTAGGAAGCAGATTTATTCCGTCGGAGTTTTTATAGCTTGAAGGATTTGCCCCCGAAGCAGCAAGCAACGTTGGCATTAAATCGAGTGTACTAACCATCTCATTTTTTATGGTATTTTCTTCGAACTTGTTTTTCCAATACATCAGCATGGGCACACGAATTCCCCCTTCGTACAACGAATATTTTGTGCTTTTTAAGGGTGTATTATCTCCACCGCTGCAATTGGAACCGCCATTATCGGAAGTATAAACAATAATTGTATTTTCATCCAATCCCAGCGATTTTAATTTTGCGCGGATAGCCCCAATCTCTTTATCCAAATAGTATAATTGGGCGCGATAATAATCCCTTCCATGGGGAAGATTAGGAATTATCGACTGATCGTACCAATCCGGTTCTTTTATAGAACCATCCAGTTCGTCGTAATCGGGATAGTAAGGTAAATTCCATTCTTTCAAATACGCTTCGGGCAATTGAAAGGTAAAATTATGAACCGCATTAAAAGCCACCTGCAGGTAAAATGGTTTGTTCTTGTTGTGTTCGATAAATTGCTGTGACCACTGTGAAATTTGTTCTGTGGAAAAACCATCCTCTTCCAGTTTCTCACCATTCTTTAACCAAGGTTCAGCAGGTTTACCATTCTTTTCCATTGCCTGCTCGTTATGGTACAAATAATGCACACGTCCACCATAGCCTGCTGTAATACATTCATCAAAACCGTGATTAGCCGGATAATTATACGAAGCCGGACTATCATCTTTACCATAATGCAGTTTGCCAAAATAGGCCGTTTTGTATCCGTTCGCTTTAAATCCCTGAGCAATGGTTTTTGTCCCTTCGGCAATGCCCGGTCCGCCAAAAAAGTAGTTATTGTTGCGTGTTTGCCACTGCCCGGTAATTAATCCGGTTCGCGAAGGGTTGCAAATAGGACTTGTAACATAAGCTTCGGAAAATGAAACTCCATCTGCTGCTAACTTATCTAAATTTGGTGTTTTCAGATTTGTATGAATCCCCAGATGATTCATATCGGCATATCCATGATCGTCGGCAATAATTACAATTACATTGGGCTTATTTTTCTGTGCATAAACAGACATCGTACTGCAGAGAACAATTGTTATTCCTAAAAAATACGTTTTTAATGTACTCATGATTCATTAAAATATATCCACTTTAAAATGCTTATTTAAATATCTTCTTATACGATAAAGTTGATGTTACTCAACTTGCAATACGCTAATATTCGGTGCGCTCTGCCCCGTAGTTTTTAATTCAATATAATTCGCCCCGGCTTCCAGCTTTTGTTTTGTAACTACTTGTTTCCAGTTGGAATTCCACGAAGTACCAGCTGCAAAATTCAGCGTTGCCACCTTTTTATTATTGATAATAAGCTGCATCGGCCGCTCCGACTTTTCATCTTTACTGGCATAAATTATTTTCAGAGTAAATTCACCGGCGCTACCATCGTTTTCCTGATACCAAACAATATTCCCTTCGCTGTTTTTAAAATTGAGGAATGCCGTTCCCTCATAATTCTGAACAGAAGCCCCGGAGAAATCAGCATCAACGGCTCTCATCCCTTTTATTCTTTTCTCAGTTGACGAATTATTGCTTTTGTTGTCCCAGCAAAGCCCTGAATCCTCATCGAAACTTTCTTGCATATTTAAGATTATCTCACCTTTGCGAACCACGATTGCTTTTACAATTGTGCCTTGATTAACGAGGAAAGCACCTGTATACAAATGGCTATTTTGTGTTGGCTGGGTTCCATCCAGTGTATAATAAATTTGCGTTTCCCATCTTTTGGGCTCTCCTTTAATAGCGATGGTGTTCACATCGATGTACACCTTATTTGTGCTTAGAAATTGTTTTTCACCAAGAATGGCACCGGCGGTTAGGCTGGTATTTTTGGCCTCTTTACTTACTTCCAGAAAGGCCCGTGTTAGTCCCATAAAAGCCCTGCGGTAATTTACCCCTACATTTTTAGTGGTATCAGTGGGGTCGCCATTCTCCAGCGAGATTAGCCGGGCACCATCAATATGATAATAAATATTATTTTCGCCATAGGGGTAAAAAACGCCTGCTGAATCGGTGATAGCAGTTGTAATAATGGCAGTATTATCCTTTTTAACATCCAGATGCTTTGTATCAGAGTTTAGCTGAATGAGAGCCGGGCTTGAGGCGGTTGTATGTTCTGCGCTCGAAACTTCTTTTCCATCGATGTACCCTTTTGCCACTATAGTTCCAGGTTGCCAGGGCACCATCCACTCGCACTGCATTTCGTCCCATTTTTCCCCGGGGTTATCTTTTCCCAGCGATTTTCCGTTGAGGAATAACTCCACCTCATCGCAATTGGAATATACCCAGACAGGAATCTCTGTTCCTTTTTCCAGGGTTGGGTGTGTCCAGTGTGGTAAAATATGCACCATGGGCTCTTCTGTCCATTGGCTTTGGTAAAAATAAAAAAGGTCTTTTGGAAATCCCGCAACATCGAGAGCCCCACTCATAAACAAGCGGAAAGGCCAGCCTCCGTGCACATACCCCGCCTCGCCATAATAATCGAATCCGGTCCAGCGGAAATGGCCGCTATACCACGGCAAATCGCGCATTAATTCCCAGTTTTTTCGGGCTGAGATACGTACCATTGCATTGTCGTACGACGAATTGAAATGCTGTTTGCCGTTTACCCATTTAGCCTCAGCGGCCCATTCGTAATGAAAGATTTCTTCTTCCGTAAGATCAGGTAATTCAAAAGGCTGTTGCCCCTTATTCGGATAGCCATCGCGAAACCAGGTTTGGGTACGATAGTATCCGCGTGTTTGCCAGGTATGAGGAGCTTCGGTTGCAACAAACGGTTTATCAGGTCGTTTCTGGGTGTAAAATCCCTGCTTCTCGCTACCGCCGTTAACCCCAAAAACATCCATATATTCCGAAGCACTGTGCCCCGATGTAACAGGACGCGTTGGGTCAATTTCATGGCATTTGGCAACAAGTTCTTTACCTATTTCTCCCCCGGTTTCGTTTCCTAAGCTGTAAATGACAATAGAAGGGTGGTTTCGGTTTCTTTTCAGCCATTCGGTCATATCTTTTTCCCACCACTCGTTAAAAGCTTGCTGTCCATAATCCTTTGGGGCCTTTCGTTTCCATCCGTCAAAAATTTCATCCATCACTAAAAATCCCATTTCGTCGCACAAATCGTAAAACATAGGAGGAGCCGGATTGTGTGCTGTGCGAATGGCATTCACTCCCATTTCTTTCAGCAACGACAACTTCCACTTTAACAATGGTTTCGTCCATGCCCCGCCAACGGGGCCTCCTTCGTAATGCTCGCAAACTCCCAATAATTTCGTTTGCTTTCCATTCAACCAAAAGCCAGAGTCAGTTTTCCATTCTATTTGTCTGATTCCATAATTTGTTTCTACCTGGTCGACCAGTGTTTCTTTTACAAATAAACGAGTGGTTACTTTATACAAATAAGGCGATTCGGGGCTCCACAAATCCGGATTATTTAGTGTTATTTCTTGTTCGGTTTCAAGCCCTGAATTGCCCTTCCATTTTAAAGGAATACGGATTGATCCAACTTGTTTCCCGGAGGCATCGCTTACCAAAGTTTCTAAAATAGCATTGGCCTTGTTCGGCAGACCATTAAAAAGTTCAGTTTTAATTAGAAGGGTTGCTTTTTCGGTAGTTGCTACAGGGGATGTTATGTAAATTCCATTGGCTTGAATACCTTGTTTATTTGTTACCACTACCCTAACCGGAGCATAAATTCCGCAGGGATGATACCAGCGAGCTGATGGTTCTTTTGAATTATCGACACGCACAGCAATATCATTTTTACCGGGTTTCAGGAATTCTGCTATATCGTAGCGAAAAGAAATATAACCATAGGGGCGTTTGCCTAAATAATGCCCGTTAATCCAAACTTCACTGTTCATGTAAACGCCGTCGAATTCCAGATAAACTTGTTTAAACTCCCAGCTTTCGGGAGCTTGAATGCTGCTACGGTACCAGCCAATTCCTCCATCGAAGTAGCCGCCATTGGCAGCCTGTGCTCCATTTCTTGAAATTCCTTTTTCATGCGACCAGTCGTGAGGAATACTTACTTTCTTCCAGTTAGAGTCGTCAAAATCGCATTCGGAGTACTTCGAATCGTCTTGTAAGATAAAATGCCAGTTGGTGTTGAGACTAATGTCCTCGCGCTGAGAAAAAGCCTTGATGCTAATAAACAATGCCAATAAGGTAAAAAGCAAATAGTTTAATCGGTTCATATCTGTGATTTTTGTACTTCTATTTTAAATATTTTTCGTTTTTGCAAGCTAAAAATTACGGGCGTAATGTCAATAGCAGATTTTCTGGTGTTACAATTTTCAACGGAATCAGCTTCGTCGAATTTTTGAATTAATATGAAGTTAACAACCGTCATTTAGCTCTTCGATATTTTAATTACCGACATTGAAACGGCTTTTAATTCAACTGAAAGATCCCCTGGCACGGTTTCTATTACGGTTTGAGTTGACCATTTCGGAGACTCATCATAAGGGCTTGTGCCTGTGTATTCCTGAATCGAACAGGAACTAAAGGAATCAAAATCAGTAATTTCAATTTCAAGGTTTTCGGCTTCGCTATTCTTATTTATCACGAACATGGTAAGGTTTTCGTTTGATTCATCTGTGCAGGCATACAAACGAAGGAAGCCATTTACCCTTTCAACCTCCACAAAATAGCCCGACAAATTTTCGTTAATTATTTTAATAATATCGCCCCGAGGCTCGCGCTTATTCTCCAAATCAAGAATATTATAAGTTGTATTATAATCCTCGCCGCTCCACGGACCATGCGAGTTCCAGGCGTAAGTAGCGGTTACATTTTCGAAACTGCAGGCATTTAAAAGCATCTCGCCATAAGCCAGAGCGCGAAATAAATCATCGTTGTCAGAATTATCGCTCCAAGGGCGCGAGTTCATTTCTGTAACATGAATTTCAATATCGGGAATGGAAGAATTTGTGACAGCAGTTTGGCAATTTTCAACGTTATTAACTAAAATATCTGTAGAGTTTTTCCAGCCTTCATAATCCTCTTCCCGCCAGTCGTACTTATATAAATAGTTGTGTACGCATATAAAATCAATATTTTGGGGGTCATGATTTAATAAGGCTGTGTGCCAGTTGCCAAGCAAGCCTGGACCAACCCAAATGGTAGAATCAACGGCTCTCATGGCTTGTGCAAAATCGGAATAAAGAGCTTTGTATTCTTCTTGCGAAATTAAATCGGAATGATGGTCGACTTCGTTACCCAAAGCCCAGCGTTTTACACCATAACCTTTGGTTATATTGGCATATCGCACCCATTCTTTTGCGCTTTCTTTTAGTTGTTTGTAGGTAGGGCCATTTTTATATTTATACGAAAGAATATTAACCACAACCATTGGCTCGGCTCCAATATTATTGCAAATGGAAATGTATTCATCAAAATCCATATCCTTTATAAACTCGCCGCTGGTAGTATCAACAGCCCAGCTCCAGCTTCCCGGGGCCTGGGAAACAGTAGCTACCTTGGGCGTTAGCGTATTTCCCCAGTCACCGTCAGCATCCCACAAATAGTTATCGGCCAAATGTCCGTAGGGGAAACGAATGTATTTTACGCGCATTTCTGCCATGGCATTGGTAAAAGATGTATTTCGGGGGCGCTCAATATCGGAATCCATTAACCAACAGGCAACTACTCCTCCAGGATTTTTACGAACTTTATGTGTTCTTTTCGAAGGGTCAATGGTTATGGCAACTCCCGACTCTTCGCTTGCTGGCTCATCCTCGATTGCCTTTCCCATGTTGCTACAACAAGTACAAAATAGAATTGAAATAATAATTAGAAAATACATTTTCATCTTATTAAAATTGTTGATTTTCAATAGCATAAGACAAAACTCGCATGATTTTAATAATTTGCCCAGTGTAAATATTTCTCATGCTCGTTTCATCTAGTTTTTTGTTGTTTACAATTATGATTGCAGAAGAAAACAAGCATGATTGTTAAAAGTTATTGTTGAAAAAGTTTATTCGTATTTATATTAATTAATGAATTATATACAAAATTTACGATGCCGCAAGGTATGGCTTCAAATCGTCTCTTAGTCCCTTTAAAACATTAGATATATGGTGCTCAACTGTTCGTCTGGATAGTCCAAGTTCTACGGCAATCTCCTGATTTTTTAGCCCGTCCATCCTGCTTAGTACAAATATTTGTTTACAGCGTGGAGGCAAGGTGTTTAGCCTTCTGCGAAGAGTTTCTTGTATTTCTTCCACAGACATCCTATTTTCCGGTGTATCGTATGATTCGTTTTGAGTTAAACACTCAAAATATTTCGATTTAACTTTTTGATGTTTTAAGAAATCAATGCATCGATTCCGGACTGAGGTATACAAATAATTCTTTAAAGAACCTTTTACAACGTTTTTATCTCCGTTTTTCCATATTGCAATAAATATATCCTGCACAATATCTTCCGCTACTACATTATTTTTGACGATTGACATTGAATAAATACATAGTTCCGGGTAATATTTTGTAAAAGCATAGCTGAAAGTTCGGTTACATTTATTCTTTAATCCAGCTTTTAACTTCCTTTCCTCCATAAAACAATGGCATTAAATAAATAATTTGTTCTGCTTACAGTAGTTTTCGTTTCGTAAATTGAACCATACTGGCCGTATTTTGTCAGTCATCAAAAGTTGTGAGGCATTTATAATGGAGTAAGTTACTCTAACACTGCCACTTTAAAAATATAAAGGTGCCGCCATTTAGCAGCACCTTTAATTATCTAACTAAACTAAACTATTTACCAACCCGCATTTTGGATAAGGGTAGGATTTGCTTCAATAGCGTTATATGGAATTGGATAAATGTAATGCCTTGTTGTAGCAGTAACACTACGGTTAGGGTTTTCATTTAAATCAAACTCCTCGAGTAAACGTCCTGTTCTTATGCAATCGAAATAATGTTGTCCTTCGTAACAAAGTTCCCATTTTCTTTCGTTCCAAACTAATTCGCGCAATTCGTCTTTCGAAATACCTACTTCAATTGCATCTTTTCCGGCTCTAGCAAGAACTTCGTTAATTCCTTCTAAAGTTGCTGCAGTTGGAGTTCCACCGGCCTCGTTTAATGCCTCGGTTTGCATTAACAATACATCGGCATAACGTAATACAATCCAGTCGGAACCATAATCGGTTGACCCCTGGGCAGTGGTTTCAGAACCTAAATCGGTTAAAAATTTACGTACCATCGGCCTTGCGAAAGGAGTAGAGGAACCATACCATACTGTATCTCCGTCAGATTCTACATAGTATTCAAGAAACGTACGCTCATAACGGTTGTCGTTTTTACCATTGTGGTCAACCCAGTCGTACCAGAAAGATTCGTTTACAGAACATTGCAACCAGGCATAAGGAGTAAATTCAGTTGTTCCTCTAACTCCGGTTCTTGCAACAATCTGGTTTCCTTCTCCTGTGTCTCCTGCTATTGCTGACTGAAGGTATTTAATAGAAAATAGCACCTCAGGCATTACTCCTGTTGGAACTTCTTCTTCGAAAATAGATGCATAATCATCGAGTAAACTATACGAACCAGAATTAATTACTTTTTCGCATTGTTCTGCAGCCAAAGTGTAGTAATTTGAATCACCTTCGACTAAAGAACCGGCATTATAATCGTATTGGTATCCAGCCATAAAAAGATATACTTTGGCCAGCATTCCCGAGGCAGCACCACTTGTTACACGACCATTGTCGCTATCATCATAGCTTGATGGAAGATTTTCTTCTGCAAACTGGAAGTCCTCAACTATAAAGGCATAAATATCTTCGCGGTCGCGTTGCAATAGATACTCGCTGGTAAAAGCGTCTGTGTCGGTTGAATCAGGAATCAGAACATCATCTAAGCTTTCGGCAGCTTCTGTTACCAAAGGAAATTGACCGAACATACGTACCATGTTAAAGTAAACATGAGCGCGTATAAATCTGGCTTCAGCCTCGTATGAACTTTTTACTGATTCGTCGAGAGTTGATTTGTCGAGTGCCGATAAAACGGCATTGGCCCGACTAATGGCTTTATAGTAATTTTTCCATAAAGCCCAGATATTTGAGTCATCGTTTTCATACACCAAGGTTTCAGCCCAAGGTTTCCATTGATGCCTCATTAAACCACCAGTCATCTCGGCGATATAAAATTCGCGCCACCAAATTTCATTGTTCTGAATGCCATCGTAAACTCCTATCAATGCAGTGTATACATCCTCTTCGCTTTCGTAGAAATTACTGGCGGTAATGGTTGAATATACTTCCTCGTCAACCAGCGAATCGCAAGCTGTGAGTGATGTAATTATTGCTAATAAATATATTAATTTCTTCATTTTTTAAGTATTTATTGGTTAGAATGTAACGTTTAATCCCATGGTAAAACTTCTTGGAACCGGATAAGAAGATTGGTCTACTCCATAACTGGTATTGCTGCTTGACGAACTTACATCGGGATCCCAGCCTGAATAATTAGTGAACGTATATAGGTTTTGAACACTAAAATAGATACTCGACCGTGTAAATACTTTATTAAGAGGAAGGTTGTAAGAAAGCATTACGTTCTGAATGCGAAGGAAAGAACCATCTTCAACAAGATCGTAGCCATAAGGGGTAGCGCCAATTCTGCCATACTTTGCATCAATGTTGTCCTCGGTCCAGTAATTACGTGTAATTTCTCCGTTGTTGATAGACAATACGTCTCTTGTGTAATTGGCTCTAACGTTCAGCATACTTGTCATATCGCCTTTGGTTGAGTTGTAAATTTCTCCACCAATATTTCCATATAAAAACATACTAAAAGTAAGGTCTTTCCAGCTTACCTCATTGTTCATACTGAACGAGAAATCAGGATCGGGTTCGAACTTAATCGCATAGTCATCTGTGGTAATCATGTAATCGCCATTGAGGTCAACTCTGCGATAATCTCCAATTACAGCTCCACTAATTGGCTCTCCATCCAGGTCGCTGTAGGCATCCAGTTCTTCCTGATTGCGAATTATTCCATCTAGAACATAACCCCTGGTAGCACCAGTAGAATGACCGATTTTCCAATCCTGAGTTGGGTCAATTAATTTTAGAATTTTATTTGTGTTGTGGAATATTGAAACCGATGCGTCCCATTTTATTGCTTTGTCAATTATTTTTGCGTTTACAGTAAACTCCCATCCTTTGTTTTCCAATTCACCACAATTCATGGTTTCTGAGGCAAAGCCTGAGGTCTCGATTAATGATGTGCTTAGCAGTAAATCGTAGGTGTTTTTATGATAATAATCAAAATTCATGGTAAGGAGGCCAAACAAACCTAGATCGAAGCCGAAATCCAGAGTTTCGGTTGTTTCCCATTTTAAATCGTCATTTCCTAAACTTGAAGCATAAACTCCTGATATAATGGCATCTCCTAAAGGATAGTTTGCCGAAGAATAGGTTGCCTGCGAACCATATAAACCAATATTTTGATTACCCACAGAACCCCAACTCGCGCGAAGTTTACCATAGCTTAACCATGATAAGTCTTTGGCAAATGCTTCTTCCGAGAAACGCCATGCTCCGGCAGCTGACGGGAAGAATCCCCATTTGTTTCCATCGCCAAACCTTGAACTGCCATCGTAACGTCCGGTGAATGTTACCAAATATTTGTTCGCCAACGAATAGTTTATTCTTCCAAGTCCTGAAGCCAAAGACCATTTTGTTTTATTCGATGTGGGAGAATTGAAGGTAGAAGCCCCTGACAAGTTATTGTACAAATATACATCGGAGACAAAGTCGGAAGCGCTGGCACCCAATTTCTCATAAATTTGTTGTTCGTAAGTAAAACCACCTACGATATCAAATTTGTGAATACCAAATTCCTTTTTATAGGTAGCAATGTTTTCGCTGATAACATACGAATTGTCGGTAATTGCCAAACTTGCGCTACCACCCGATAAAGCACCGTAAATTGTAGTAGTTGGTTTGTAATAGTAACTTTTGTTGTTTCTAACGTCGCCACCAACACTAAACTTTACGGAAAGGTCTTTTAGCGGTCTTACCGTAATAAAAACGTTACCAAAAGCCCGGTTTAGTCTATCATAATCTTCCACCTCTTTTGCTGTGGCAACCGGATTTTCCAGCGTTTGCGATGCAGGAAGTGTGTTTTCCTGATAACTCACACCATCTTCGGCATAAATGTTTAAAAGAGGCGACATTTGAATAGCTTGACCAATTAACCCTGCAGAACCACTGCCTGTGTTTTCACCCGAACTTTTGGTAATATCGTGGCTCAGGAAAAGATCCATACCCGTGTCCATCCAGTCTGTAATTTTGGTTGAAACTGAGGATTTTATACTGATGCGGTCGTACTGGCCAGATATCATCAAACCTTTGTGATTTAAGTAACTTAACGACATAGCGTAAGTTGTCTTCTCGTTTCCTCCGTTCACCGAAATTAAATGGTTTTGCTTAAAACCTGTTCTGGTAATGGCATCAAACCAATCGGTTCCTTCACCAATTTCCGATGGAAGAGGACGGTCGTAAGAAGAACCATTGTACCAAACGTCTGCTTCATCCATTGAGGCATCCATTCCCATTTCCCATTCAGTGTAGAATGTACCAAATTCCTCACCATTCATCATATTCAAATCGCTTGGAATTGTTTCAAGGGTAAAACGTGTACTGTAGGTAATTTCCGGTTTTGCTTTGGCACTACCTCTTTTAGTAGTAATCAGGATTACACCGTTTGCTCCCCTGGCACCATAAATAGCAGTTGAAGAGGCATCTTTTAAAACCTCAACCGATTCAATATCTTCAACCGGAATGGTATTGATATTTGCAAGAGGAACACCATTTACAATATAAAGCGGGTCGGAGTCGCTGTTTAAAGAGTTGTGCCCCCTAATAACAACTGAAACACCACCGCCGGGAGCTGCTGATGTTGTACGAACCATAACTCCCGAAGCTTTACCCTGCAAAGCTTGTCCAAGGTTTGAACTTGGACGTTCCATTAAATCTTCCGATTTTACGGAAGCAACAGAACCTGTTAAGTCACTTTTTTTCATGGTTCCATAACCAACGGCAATTACTTCTTCAATACCAATGGCATCAGCTTTCATTGCCACGTTAATGGTTGTTTGGTGTGCTACTTCAATTTCTTGTGGTAACATTCCCACAAATGAAAAAACCAGGACTGTCTTCGGCGAAATACCAGAAAAGGAGTACTCTCCATCAATATTTGTAACAGTTCCTTGCGATGTTCCTTTTATCACCACGGTAGCACCCGGCAAACTTTCGCCGTTCGAATCGGTTATTTTTCCCGAAACATTTACATTTTGAGCTTGTGCAAACAATGCACTAAGAAGCCCAAAAGTCAAGAATAACATTTGAATAGTTCTCTTCATACTTGTAAAATTTGATTCAGTTTGAAAATTTAAATGAATACGGAGAGAGATTTAAGCAATAGAAATAGTGTGCATACAAGAAGTATGAGTATACTCCACACAATAAGTTTATGCTTAAGCTGACTACGTTTCATTGGATTAATTTTTATGGTGCTAACGTAGTAGTGTTGAACTTATTTATTGGGTCGGAATTTGAATGAAAATGACGAAATATTTGGGCAAAAATGGAAAATAATTTAGTAATTATAGAAACATAAATAGCAGCGCCATGCACGACTCCTCTCTAAATCAAAGACATACGCACTCCTTTTGTTTTTTTAACATTTAACACCCATTTTTGTAGTAAACAGTAAAAATTGGTGCTCTTCTACACTTGGTTGACATACTCTTTGGGAGACATTTTATAGTATTTTCGGTAGCATTTTGAGAAGTACGAATGGTTGGAGAAACCGGTTTCGTACATGACTTCCGAAACCGAATATTTTTTGGTTCGCAAAAGTTGTTCCGCCCGGCGAATTCGTATCGAACGTATAAATTCATTTACATTTTGCCCGGTTAAATTTTTAATTTTCCGAAGAAGAATAGAATAACTAAAACCGGTTTCTTCGCACACTTTGTTAATATCAAGATTTGGATCGGAGATGTGTTTCTCGATACAGGCAACTACCTTTTTTAACATTTTTTCATCTTGCGAGTCAATCTTTATATTATGGGGTTGCGAAATGTTATCGTGTTTAATAAACTCTATAAATTTATGGTTTCGTTTTAAAAGATTTTCAATACGAGCTTCCAGCAAATCCATTTCGAAAGGTTTTGTAATGTATGCATCGGCACCACTTTTTAATCCTTCAAGCTTTTTTTCGGTTTCCGCTTGTCCGGTTAAAAGAATTAGTGGGATGTGTGCCGTTTTTGAACTCTCTTTTACTTTTTTTGTGAAGTCAATTCCGTCCATCCCGGGCATTACAATATCGCTAATAATAATCTCGGGCAGCTGTTTTGAAATAAAATGTAGGGCAGCTTTTCCGTTGAGGACATGTTGTATGTTGTATTTATCGCATAAACTAATGCGAATAAAATCGACAATCTCAATATCATCTTCCACCAAAAGAATTACAGGATTGCCTGTCATAGAACGTATTATTTGCTTTTCGCTGCTTTCCTTGCTCTGGGTTTTTAAAGATGGTTCGGTGGTTTCTTCGGCTGAAATCACCCCGTCTTCTGATTCATAATTCACGTTTAATGGAAGAATTATTTTAAAGTCAGCCCCCTCTCCGGGTTGGCTTATCAGTTCTATTTTCCCCTGGTGCATTTGCACATACTCGCTTACCAGAGTAAGCCCTATGCCGGAGCCACGTTCCATTTTAATGACTTCTTCAGCCTGATAAAAACGCTCGAAAATTCTTTTCTGGTCATCTTTCGAAATACCAATTCCAGAGTCTTTTACCGAAATACACAAAGTGCTTTTGTTGTCAAAATCGCTTGTCGTAATAGTAACTGATATTTCGCCTCCTTTGGGTGTAAATTTAAAGGCATTCGAAAGCAGATTAAACAGAATTGTTTCTATTTTTCGCAAATCCATATTTACTTCCAGGTGTTCAATGTCGGTATTGAACGTGTATTTAATCTCATTCCTTTCAGCCTTGTTTGTGAATAATGCGGCTACTTTTCGGGTAAATTCAATAATTCCAAAGTTGCTAATCCTTAAATTCAATGCTTTGTTTTCAAGCTTTCTAAAATCAAGTAGTTGATTGTTTAGCCAAAGTAAGCGGCGTGCATTATTTTCAATGAGCTGAACAAAATTCTTCCCATTAGCATCAAGTCCTGTATTTTGTGCCAATTTTTCAACCGGTCCCAGTATTAAACTTAACGGCGTGCGAAGTTCGTGCGATATATTTGTAAGAAATTGTTGCCGGGCTTTCGCAATATTTTCGCTGTGTTCATTTTCAAGGTGGGCAATTTTTAGTTCGTTTTTCATGCGAGCCCGTAACGAATAGTAATAAATTATAGCGATTGTAATGAGTATCAGCAAGCATCCGTACATAATAATTATAATAGGGGTTGCCCAAAACGGAGGTTTAATTTTAATGTTTAGCGTGGTTTCATTATTGTTCCAAACACCATCGTTGTTTGAGCCTTTTAACCGGAAAGTATAGTTGCCGGGCGATAAATTCGAGAAGTTTGCACTCCCTTTTTTTTCGTTAATGTAATTCCAACCCGCATCAGCTCCTTCAAGTTTGTAGGCATACCTGATACCGTTTCGGTTACCATATTGTAGCGATGAAAATTCGAGCGAAAAGGAACGTTCATCATAATTTAGTTTCATACTATTGGTAAAAGAAATGGGTTGGTTAAGTATTTTCCGTTCGTTAAAAAGCTCTTCAGACTTAACTTCCCGATTTGATATAACCAGTTTGGTAATGTATACCGGCGGATTAAATTCTGACTTCGCAATTGTTTCGGGCGAAAAGCGAATAAATCCATCTTGTCCACCAAAAATAAGATCGCCATTTTTACATTTCGAACAACACTCGTAAGTAAAACTTCTAATCTGAATTTCATCGTCGTTTGGATAAATTTCATACTCCTTGCTTATAGTAGAAAATTTTAATATTGCAGAATACGATGAAGCCCAAATATTACCGTCCTTGTCCTCTAAGAGATTAATAAGTGGGTAATTTTTATTCGATTTTACTTCAAAAAGTTTGTTTGTACCGGTTTTTATATCGTACTGCAAAAGTCCGTTATTCGTTCCCAGCCAAAGAGTATTATCATTGCTTAGCAGCATTGTATAAATTCGGGCAGAAATATTTTCTTTTGCCAGTTCCAGCACTGCTTTTTGTTCGAAGGTAACAGGGTTTATACTGAATAAACTTGTTTTGCTGTGCGACCATAAATTCTCTTTACCCTGAATTACGGCATTAACATTTCCTATAAATTCGAACTTAATTTCATCATTGCTTTCAATTGCTTTATGCAAGCCTTTGTAGGTGCTTACCAATATTGTTCCATCATCGAGTTCATGAAAATTCTCGATATAATTTGTGCGCAAACCGCTATTGGAGTTAAAGTCAGCTGTGTATCGTTCTAACTTCTCGGTGGCTTTATTCCAAATTATTACCCCGCCATTGGTTGCAATCCAAATCCGTCCGAGTCTGTCTTCAAAAAGTCTGCGGGTTCCATTAATAGCTAACTTTCTTTTTGCGGGTTGTTTCGAGTTAAAGGTTTCAAACAGTTTCTTCTCAGGATTGTAATTTATTACGCCAAACTGCGTTGCCAGCCAATAATCACCTTTCGAGTCCTCTATTATGTCGCGGATTTCATATCCGGCAATGTTGTTATCGCGGATAAAAGTCATGGGGAAAAACTGAAACCGATTAACGGAAGTTGGAAGAATGCTTAATCCATTGTTTGTGCCGAACCAGATGGCTCCGGAACTATCCTCAAAAATTGCCCAAACAATACTATTTGTAAGTGAATTGCTTTTAAATGGATCGTGATGATAAGTTGTAATTTCAAAATCGTTGCTGAGCTTCGCCAACCCAAAATCAGTTCCTATCCATATTTTTCCCGATTTCGCTGAAGAAATTGTTTTGATTGTTGAATTCGGCAATCCTGAATTCTCTTCCCGAAAAAATTGCGTTGAATTGGTAAGCCTATTGAACAAAACAAGTCCGGTTTCAGTACCTATCCACAGCAATGAATCCGTATTTTCATTGTACGGAAGTATACTCATTGTTAGGTTATTTTTTATGGAAGGCCGGTAATCCATCTTTAAATCAATCACCTTAAATACAGTTGAATTCTGAGAAAGCATATTTAGCTTGTCGAAAGTACCTACCCATAAATTATCATCACTATCTTTATGTATTGCCCTTACTACATTATGACTAATATTGCTGTTCGATGTGTTGAATTCCTGATATGTTCTATTATTTGTGTTGTATTTTACTAATCCGGTATTGGTGCCTATCCAAAGTATCTTTGATTCTTTTTCGAGAAATAAGCTACGAATATCAATATTGTTGCCAAGGTCAATTCTTCTGCATCGTTTTGAAATTACATCCATTAAACACAAACCCGAACGTGTGCCAACCCACACCGAATCGTTAGCGAAACTCATAACAGAAATGGAATTCCCGGGGAGTGTAGTTGCTATGTCAGGTGCCGAAAAATAATGTGTAAATTTAGTTCCGTCATAAATATTTAATCCATTGGCCGTTCCAATCCACATAAACCCATGCTTATCCTGCCCTATGCTTTGGATTAATGAATTCGACAAACCATCGGATATTGTAAGATTCTGGAATTTAACCAATTGAGCAAATGACAATTGGGTAAAATAAAGAAATAGAAATAAAAGGATATATTTTCGGATTGACTCTTTCACTCAGCGAAAGTAAAAAAATCAATTAAAATTAATAACCTGAGTTCAAATTAAAATATTCCTCTGCTAAATCAAAAAATGTGCACGATTTGGATTAAAAATAAAGAAAGACCAGCGGGCTATTTTGCCCCCGAAATTTGCAGTACAAAATCTATTACGCATTGAAATTATTTCAAAAACAAATGGGCTCGCTAACTTACCTCAAATCATCCTAACGGAGGCTATGCCTCTTTTGGGCAAAGTCCTGTTTTGTTCCGTCACCAAGCTTATAACGAAGTTCTAATGCATAAACCGGGCTGAACTACGACATATAAATCAAGGCCTCTTTCCCGGTCATCCCTTCTTTTATACCCAGTTGTGCAGCAGCTTCACTTACAGCAACTACTTTTGCGCCAAGCATATCGTCAGTAGTTTTTACGCCGGTAACAATGGCGCACACATCATTTACCCGGTTGGCTACATCAACCTTCAGGTAGCCACATCCTAAAATACCTTTAGGGGCGCTAATTATTAAAACAGAGGTATTTGTTGTTGGAATACTGTAGGCTGTAAATTCTTTTCCTTCGATGTTCATATTTCTGATATTATTTTTATTTTTCACGAACTCGGGTTTTAATAAAAGCTACTGCTTCTTCCCCAGGTGCTTTCAACCCATATTTCGCCGTTGTTTTCTACAAATTTATTGTGTAACGAGATTAATTTGAAACCTCCAGGCTTGAAACAAGGGCGCCAATGGCAGAACTTTGTCGCCCTGCGTCGGCTTTGTCGAATGGACCTTCCCACTGCGAACCTATTAAAAAGCTGTTTTCTTTTGTTGCCCGACTTTGAATGGCATTTGCATTTGTTTCGATAAAAGACACAAATCTTGGATTGGGATAAAACCGGTTTAAATAAGCCAGGTGCCGCATAAAAATTCCTTTAAACTGAACGCCATCAGGAGTATTTTCTTCTTGCTGATAACCTTTTAAAACTCCATCTTCGGTTGACATGTTTTCAATGGCTGCCAACGCTATATTTTCAGCTTGTGTGGCAAATTTTTTGTCACCAGTAAGCTGGCCAAGCTCTGTAAGAGCTGCCAGTATAACGCCTTGGTTGTATGTAAAAAACCTGCCTTTGGCTTCGCAATTATCGCGCACTCCATCGTGTACCAACCCAAGTTCGCCTATCATTCCTGTTTGCGAAAACCAATCCCATTCTCTTTTTGCCCAGCCGAGGTAGTAGTCCTGGTTGTTTGTTCTGAGTGCCAATCTACCGGCCAAGAGCATAAACAATTCGTTTGATATGGCAGCTTTGTAGGGGCGCTCTTTTTTCCAGTAAATTCCGCCATTGCACTTTTCATCCCAGCCGTTTTTCATATCGTCGAAAATAGTTTGCGCCATTAGTAAATATTTCTTCTCCCCTGTTAAATCATAAGCTTCTATCCAGGCCAGCGCCCACCAGCCTTCGTCGTCGTAAAAATCGTTTATGTAGTTTTTTACCAGCCGCTCGGCTTGCTCGTCGGTGGCTGCAACCGTAAATTCGTTGGTTTTATCAAAGGTGTTTTCAATTATCCACAGGTAGCTCGAATCTTTTGAAACCTTTGAATATCGTACAATTGCGGTTAAAGCATTGGCCGCATTCCACCAGCTGGTAGTTTCCCAAAGCCCGGTTTCGGGCTTATACCACTTCTGGAGTTCTTTAATAGCATTGCTGGTAAACGAGTTTCTTTCGACCTGAGCATGCCCGCCAATAACAATAAATAGAAGTATAACAGTAAGTCTGACCTTGTTGAATTTCATCATTCGATGGTTTATAATAAATTGCCGAAAGTTAGGAAAATGGTTCTTGAATATCCACTTCTTAGCCAATCTTTGCATCTCTGTTTTTTTAGTATGAATTTGTTTTTTATATTGTAACGCGGTCTGTTATACATTAAACAACTGGGTTATATGACTAAAAGATATTTATGTATTCTCTCATTAATTTTTTTAGCCTTTTTCTCTTCCTGCACTTTTAATTCCTCCAAAAACGAAAAAAAAAGGCAACATAAATCAAAAAAGGCAAATGCCTTGCGCGATTTAGATGAAATAAAAGAGGATGGCGTTCTAAATGTACTTACCACCTATAGCAGTACCAGCTACTTTTTGTACAAAGGGCAGCCTATGGGTTACGAATATGATTTGTTAAAACGTTTTGCCGAGCATCTGGGCGTAACCCTCAACATCCACATTTCGAACAATATCGACACTATGTTTACTGCTCTTGAAATGGGACAAGTCGATTTAGTGGCGCACGGATTAACCGTTACACGCAAACGAAAAAAGAAGGTGCAATTTTCGGATTACCTATATTTAACCCACCAGGTTTTGGTGCAGAAAAAGCCCGACAACTGGCGCAAGATGAAGTGGAGCAGCCTTCAAAGTTCGCTTGTTCACGATGCTATCGAATTAATTGGAGATACAGTTTCTGTGCGGGCAAACTCGTCATATATAAATCGTTTAGAGAACCTCAGTGACGAAATCGGCGGTAAAATTTATATCGATACGCTGCCCGCAAATTTGTCTACAGATCGGATTATTGAAATGGTAGCCAATGGAAAAATTAAATATACGGTTGCCGATAATAATATCGCGAGTATTCAGGCGTCATATTATCCGGTTCTCGACATTCGGGTTCCTGTAAGTTTTTCGCAACGATTGGCCTGGGCCGTACACCCCAAGTCGAAAACCTTGATTAAGGCCTTAAATATGTGGATTAGAGACATGAAGAAAGGTGCCGAGTACTACGTTATTTTTAACAAGTATTTTAAAAACGAACGCTATTTCAGACAGCGGGAGAATAGTGAATATTACAGTTTAAACAATAATAGAATAAGTGAATATGACGACTTGATTAAAATGTATGCCGACTCATTGGATTGGGATTGGCGACTATTGGCAGCGCTGATTTACCAGGAGTCAAAATTTAATCCCGAATCGGAATCGTGGGCAGGAGCAAAAGGGCTCTTGCAAATGATGCCTAAAACAGCCGAGCGTTTTGGTGTAAAAGATCTCGCCAATGCTGAGGAAAGTTTAAAAGGAGGAACCGGCGTATTGAAACTATTGTGGGACCGATTTGATGATGTACAGGATACTACACAGCGGATAAAATTCACAATTGCTTCGTACAATTGTGGCTACGGCCACGTGAAAGATGCCCGGTTTTTAGCTCAACAAGAAGAGCTCGACTCCACCTTGTGGGATGATAATGTAGAGAAAATGATCTTAAAACTTAGTTATCCCGAAAACTACAACAAACCCGGCATTAAATATGGTTATGTGCGCGGCATCGAGTCGTTTAACTACGTTCAGCAAATTTTTAACCGCTTTGAGCACTATGAGCAACTTGTGGAATAGGAAAACCTGATACCTGACGATTGCCAACGGGATATTTGAACTCATCCTTTTCTACTGAGAAAAAGTAGCCCAATAATCCCAAACATCGAGTAGGGTAAATATAGAATAAAACCATATTCTATATTTATCCCTCTCACAGAACCGTGCGTACGGGCCTCGTACACGGCTCATGCTAAACCTTATTCTGTACTTCGTAGTACTGATGCAACGTATTTGTCTTTACTTTCTCCATGTTGAAAAGGTGTATTTCTTCGAACCATTGATTTGGAAGCGCCATATGTGCCAGTTGGCAATTTGAATTACGCCAGCGTGTAACCGAGATTTTCTCGAAACTGCCTTTGTAACCCATACGCCTTAACTGTTTGTGCAGCCCCTTCCAACTTTTCCATGATTTCATTATCATCATACGTAAACGACGACGAACCCACGACATG
>JBFHFE010000030.1:0-75788 GCA_041583785.1 Draconibacterium sp.
GAAGTTAAGCCCGTCAGCGCCGATGGTACTGCGTAAAAGTGGGAGAGTAGGTCGCTGCCAATTTAATCCGAAGCCCGTGTTCTTTTGAGCACGGGCTTTTTTTATACTTGTTAATTAAGCTAAAAAGTAATTAACTTGTAAGTGAAGCTTAAATGCTTTTTTTAGTTTTGTGCAGTAAAGTTAAATGGTATGTATAAAACATATTCTGTTTTCATTATTATGTTGTTTTTAATCCTAATCTCCGAAGGGGCTATGGCTCAAAGAGAAGGAGGAGAAGTAGGAATGGGAAGGAAGCAATCCGAATCAAAAACCAAACAAAAAGAAATTAAACCGAGTGTCGGTTTATGGAAAATGTCGGGTTATGGTGCATTCCAGGATTCAGTAAAGCTTGATACGCTGCACGACGTTGTACATATATACCATCCTGTTTATAAAAATCTGATTACAGCAAGTTATTTGGGGAACTACGGAACTCCAGCTTTAGACAATGACTTTTTTGGCAGGAATTATTCAAGTAGTTTTTTCTTTCTGCATACGCGCGAAGCCTATCTCTTAATGCCCTCGGAGGTCGCTTATTACAATACACATACGCCATACACCCGGCTAGACTATTCGCAAAGTGAAAATAAATCGAATAATAGTGAAAGTAGATTTGATGTAATCCATACGCAAAATGTAACTCCTTTTTGGAATTTCACTTTTAAAACAAATCAGGAAAAATCGGAAGGACAGTATAATTATCAAGAAGCCAAAAATAATTTTGTAGGCCTTTATACAAGCTATAACCGCGCAAATTGGAATGTTTACGGAGGAGTTATTTCCAATTCAATTCAGAACGAAGAAAACGGTGGAATTACCGAGGAAGACGATTGGTTACACAATGGGGAAGATCCTGAATATTGGAGTACCAATCTTGATGAATCATTGTCGAAGTTTAATAATACACATTTTTATGTAAATACAGAATATCGCTTAGGGAGATATGTGCAAGGCGATAAGCAAGATATTAATAAGGCTGGGAAGTCTGAAACTGCAGAAACTCCTGAAATTGGGGAGGTTGCTGAACAAGAAATCAACTTTGATGCTCCGGAAAAGACCGAAACACTGCAACGATCTGATAGGCCAGCAGGAGAGGGGCCTCCCGAAAGAAATGAAAACTCTGAATCTCCAGGAAATTCGCCACAAAATGGTTTGCCTCAACAGGGAGGAACAGAACGGACCCGGGGGCCACAGAAACAGAGTGAAAACGCCCAGAAAAGGCAAAGTGAGGAAGAAGTATTTGTGCCTCTGGTAGGAATACTCTACTCGGTTAATTACGAACGAAGCAGACAACGTTTCTATGAAGAGGAGGATGATGACAATACCTTTTTTGATACCACCTACTACAGCGACGATTATTATAAAGACGATATTCGTTTTAACCGTTTGACCAATATTGTGCAGTTGAAGCAATACGAAAATACCGATAAAAAATATAGCTTCGGGAAACGGGCTTTTCTTGGACATGAGTTAAACAGAGGGTCAATGCCTGGAATCGAAGTTAACGACTCAACTTGGAATCGTACTGAGATAAAATATTCAAACTTATTTGTTGGAGGGGGGATATTTCGTGAAACCGGTAAATTCTGGCGTTGGAATTTTGATGGAAAATTATATCTCACCGGCAGAAATGCAGGGCAAACAGAAATAAACGGAAGTATTTCGAAACCTTTCAAGTTTTGGGGAGATTCGTTGGCTACCATGAACTTTACCGGAGCAATAGAAAATAGGGTCCCCGATTATTTTCAGGAAGAATTTTATTCGAACCACGTTAAATGGAATCAGGGCCTGGAAATGGAGCAGCGGTTAACAGCAGGGGCAAGCTTAAAAATACCGCAACGAAATTTCGAGATGGGAGCCAAATATGCTCTTATTAACAATTATATTTATAACGATTCCCTGTCCATTCCAAATCAAACGAACGATGAAATTCTAGTTTTATCGGCTTATATCGATAAGGATTTTAATTACCGAACGCTACATTTTCGTACTCGTTTGCTCTGGCAAAAATCATCGAACGAAGAATTTATACACGTTCCGGAGTTATCGACTTTTGTTTCTGCCTATTTCCAATTTATATGGTCAAAGGTAATGCTTACACAAATAGGCGTTGATATGCGTTACAATACTAAATATTATGCCGATGCTTATGCGCCATCAACAGGTCTGTTCTATCTTCAGAATGAAACTCAATACGGTAATTATCCATACATCGATGTATATGCCAGTTTAAGGCTGAAACGTACACGAGTATTTTTTAAGTATATGAACGTTGGAACCCATTTTCTTGATGGGACTTATATGACTACCCATAATTATCCTATGAACAGGGCTACTTTCCGACTGGGAGTATCGTGGGCATTTTATGATTAATCTAGCATTCCATTCAGAACATCGGCAAACTCGGATAAAATCATTGCTGTTGCACCCCAAATAATCTCGTTGTCGTATTTTATACACGGAACCGATAGTTTACCTGTTGAGGTTTCAAGTTCGGTATTAAGGAAAGGTGCTTTAACTAATTCTACCGGGAACAGGATAGTTCTCTCTACTTCTGCTTTATTTATTCTGAAAGAGGGTATTTCGTTTAGCCAACCAACAAAAGGCAAAATTTCGAAATGACTTACTTCTACGTAAAATTTTGACAATGAACCCAGAATCGCAATTGATTCCGGCTCAATCCCAATTTCTTCCCAGGTTTCGCGCAAGGCCGTTTCAACTGGTGTTTCGCCTGTTTCAATGCGACCACCTGGCAAGGCAATTTGCCCGGCATGGTATTTCATGTGTGCAGGGCGTTTAATTAGGCAGGTCTGCAATGTGTTATTATTCTGAAAAAGAAGCAACAGAACGCTGCTGTTTTTTATTTGGTTTCTATCGTTGAATCCTGCTTTTAATACCCGACCAGCGGGCAGCATTTTATAATGTGAAGCCGCGCCTGGTAGGTTGGATTGCAAGGCTGCTTTAATTTTTATTGGATAACTTGTCATTCTGTAAAAATAATGAAAACAAGGTAAAATATCGAAATCATCTTTTTGTTCACTCTGCTAAGACATAAAAAGGATCATACAGGGAATAAGGCCGTGGAAGCATGGGGTGCTTACAGCAAATACGATGAATCTAAATTCAATTTTAAAATATTTTTACCGAAGGAATAATTACATAAGGGTTGCATTTTAAAAGCAGGAATAACTGGTAATTTCAAAGAATTTAAAATGCAAAGATGGTTTGAAAAGGTCTTAGCATTCCGACTTAGCCCTTTTTTACTTAAATTTCCCACAATTTTCTTGTATTAGTCCTTAGTAATTCGAAAAGAGATGAAAGTTTCTGACTAAAATGATAGCTAAAGTTTTGGGCTATTTCTAACGATAACTAAGGTTAATAGTTTCTATAAAAACATTTGTATTTTTACACTAAAATTTTTCGAAATGGATACAACCGAGATATTAATTAAAATAAGAAAAATTGTTCGTTCCGTAGATATTGAGTCAAAAAAAATCCAAAAAGAGTATGGGGTTAGTATTCCTCAGGTTTTATGTTTGAGTTTCTTACACGGATCGTCTAATTATCAAGCAACACAGGGCGAGATAAGAGAATTTTTAAACTTAAATTCGAGCACTGTTAGTGGCATTATTAATCGTTTGGAGAAAAAAGGGCTTCTCGCTCGATTGCCTAAATCTGGCGACAAAAGAGTCGTAAATATAGCGCTGACTTCTGCAGGCGATAAGCTTCTGGGTTTTATTCCTTCGCTTCTACACGAACAATTGTCAGAAAAACTTCAAAAACTTGAACAGTCTGAACTTGATAAGGTTGAAGAAAGCCTTGAGACACTTGTAAGGTTATTGGATATTGAACAGGTTAAAGCATCTCCTTTGATTGCCCTGAGCGCTGATTTAGAAGAGGTTGATAAAGATGAAATGAATTTGTAGAAAGGCCAGGGTTAGGCGGTTAATGTTAATTATTTTTAGTTACAATCTATTATAACCAGCATTGTCATATCCTTTGTGTAATTTTGTTCGCGTAGAAACGAAATAGCGTTTATGATATATAACAATGTACAGAAAGATATTGCAGGGAAGATTGAAGAAAAACCAAAATTGTCAAAATGGAAAGATTGGAGATGGCAAATAAGACACTCAATCCGCTCGCTGGAAACCTTTGAGAATTTAACTGGAATAAAATTTGAAGAAAAAGAAAAAGAGGATTTAAGAAAGACCTTTCAAAAGTTTCCATTATCCATAACACCTTACTATTTATCTGTTATAGATAAGTCAAATTATAGAAATGATCCTGTTTTTCGGCAGGCATTTGGAGGAATTGAAGAGCTTACAACCCTAAGTTCAGAACTTGCTGACCCACTTTCGGAAGATAAGGATAGTCCGGTGGAAGGCATTACACATCGATATCCGGACAGAGTACTGTTTCATGTAAGTAATATATGTTCGATGTATTGCAGGCATTGTACCCGTAAGCGTAAAGTTGGAGATGTTGATTTTGTTCCTTCCAAAGCGCAGTTGTCTGCAGGCATTGAATACATTAAAAATACCCCACAAGTGAGAGATGTACTGCTTTCGGGCGGAGATCCTCTAATGCTGCCGGATGAAAAAATTGACTGGCTGCTTTCCGAAATCAGTCAAATTCCACATGTGGAAATAATTCGTATTGGTACAAGAATGCCGGTGGTTTTGCCATACCGAATTACTGATAAGTTAGTTTCCATTCTTAAAAAGTATCAGCCTCTTTGGATAAACACACATTTTAACCACCCTAATGAGATAACTGCCTCAGCAAGGGAGTGCCTGGCAAAATTGGCAGATGGAGGTTTTCCTCTGGGTAACCAATCCGTGCTTTTGGCTAATGTGAACGATTGTCCGAGAATAATAAAATCGTTGCTACACAAACTTGTTCAAAACAGGGTACGTCCTTATTATTTGTACCAATGTGATTTGTCAGAAGGGTTGTCGCATTTTAGAACACCCATTGGTAAAGGAATTGAAATAATGGAAAGTCTTATTGGGCACACCAGCGGATTTGCCCGACCAACTTATGTTATTGATGCTCCCGGCGGTGGAGGAAAAATTCCGGTAATGCCTAATTATTTGCTTTCGTGGTCAACCAATAAGGTAATTCTTCGCAATTACGAAGGAGTGATAACAACCTATCACGAGCCCGGGAGTTACGAACCTAAAATGTGCGACCTAGACTGTGATAATTGTAACCTAGATTTAAATCTAAAAGAAACAGATGAATCAGAAGCTATAGGAATTGAAAGGCTTCTTTCTGATTCCTGTGACACTATTTCTTTAATACCAGAAGATAACGAAAGGCTGCAGAGGAGGGACGATAATGTATGATACAGTAGAAGTTGTAGGACAGGGAACGGTAATTCAACATGGAAAACATAATGATAGAATTTATTTAATGAAGCTCGATGAGAGGGATGTCGAACATATAATCGATAAGCTTTCAGCGCTTGCCAATAGGAATAAATACACAAAGTTGTTTTGTAAAGTTTCCAAAAATGTGGCACCCGTATTCTTTGCCGGAGGTTACGTTCTTGAGGCCTTTATCCCAAAGTTTTATAACAACAATGAGGATGCGTTTTTTGTGTCTAAATTTTTAAATGGTGGTAGGTTGCAAAATGTGGAGACACGTCAGCTTTCAGGTTTAAATAAACTTTTAGAAAATAAGCCAAAGAACAAGGAAATACCTACATCTGACTTTACAATTAGCAGACTTAATGTTTCAGATATTGAAGAAATCTCCGCAATATATCGTGAAGTTTTTGAAAGCTATCCTTTTCCCATAAAGGACCCTGAATACATAAGGGAAACAATGGATGATAATGTACTGTATTTTGGAGCCAGGAAAGAAGGGAAACTTGTCGCTTTAGCATCATCAGAAATGGATGTGAAAGGGAGAAATGCTGAAATGACAGATTTTGCTACTCTTCCTGCTTATTCAGGTAACAGCATTGCTTCAATGTTGTTGAATGAAATGGAAGTTGAGATGAAAAACAGGGGGATAAAAACCCTTTATACGATTGCTCGGTTAAATTCAATTCCTATGAATATTACGTTTTTACGAGCGAATTTTCAGTATTCGGGAACTTTAATTAAGAATACGAATATTGCCGGGAAGATTGAAAGTATGAATATATTTTTTAAACACATTTAATATGGCTGCAAATTATTGCAAATACATAAAAATATGTCCTATTTACCAGGGAAAGGAAGAAACAAACGTTGCTTCTTTAAGCATTTATAAAAATGTTTTTTGTATTCGAGGAATGAGAGGTTGGAAAAATTGTGAACAATTTTTAAAATATGAAAAACAAGAAAAAACAACTTAAATAAACCGGATTTATACGATTAGTATCAAAATTTTTTCGAAAAAAATACTTCAATTATTAAAAAGGTGAATGCTTTCATGAATAATTATTCAGATAAATAAATCTTTGCCTTTCAATGGTGTGCTTTAATTTATTTTCAGGTTACAGCAGGACTAACTGTCTGAACCATTGTTGGATCTAGGCGGTGCAATATCGTAGTCTCGCTTATAAACAATGTTATTTACCTGTTTATTCCCGGAAAGCGAAAACAAACATCTATTATCACATTTTAAATATTACCTAATGAAATTAAAAATTAGTATGGTAGCCATTGGGCTGCTTTTCTGCATAGTGTTAAATGCTCAGGACAAAAAAGAAGATTTTGTAAAATTTGGAGGAGCGGTTCGTTTTAATATCGCCGATAAAAGTTGGGTGGAAAACAGTACTCAGCCCGAATTCTCTATTGATACATGGCGATTAAACGTAACGGCACGAACTAAAGGTATCGACCTCAATTTTGAATATCGCTTTTATCCAACATTTGGCACTCATTTTATGAAACAGGGGTGGATTGGTTATGGATTTAGCGAAGATGTTTACATGAAAGTTGGTGTGTCGCAAGTTCCATTTGGTATAACGAAGTATGCCTCTCATTCGTGGTGGTTTCAAGGACCATATTATGTAGGTTTAGAAGACGACTACGACATGGGAATTAAATTTGATATTTCGAGTATCGACAAACTTGATTTAAGTGTAGCCTATTTCCGTCAATCGGAACCGGAAGGACCTATTTATGGAGGAGATGTTACTTTTGGCAATTCTGGTTCTGGTCGTTATTCTTACGATATAGTGCCAAGCGATGGTGCTTCTAACCGGGAATTAAACCAATTTAATTTACGGGCAGCTTACCATGTAAGCGAAAACCTGGAACTTGGCCTAAGTGGACAGCTCGGTGGAATTTATAATACTGAAATCGATGAAAGTAAAACATCTTCTGCATTTGCCGCACATGTTTTGGCCGATATGGGAAAATTTAATTTTAAAGGAGAATTCGTTCGGTATAACTATGCAGCCCTTGACGATGAAGGCAACACGCTTGAAACAGTTACAATGGGAGCCTATGGTTTTCCATACGAAGTGGCAAGCGAAGCAACGATGTATGTGGCAGGATTGGCCTATAACATTCCCGTAGAATTTGGACCAATTAGTAGCATTCAGGCCTATGTAGATTATACATACACTGACAAGAAGAATGATAGCTTTACCGATATGCAGCACCTTATTCCCGGATTTATGATTTCAGCAGGAAATGTGTACACTTATGTTGATTTTGCCATGGGTAAAAATCAACCTTGGTTAACATCTACATTTGGTACAGGATTAGGAGAAGGGCAATTATACAGCGCTGATATCGATTCTAAATATTACGTAGCAGATACGAATTTGCAGGGAACTCCTGTTGATATGGAAGATCTGGATTGGGAAACAAGGTTCAACATTAATATTGGCTATTATTTTTAGTTGATAGCTGTAACGATTTACTAAATAAATAAGCAAATGTCAACGGAAGAAATAAAAATAGAAGTAAAAGATTTAACCCTAATATTTGGTAGAAACAAATTGCAAGCACTAAAAATGCTTGATAATGGCAAAAGCAAGGCAGAGATTCTGGAGAAAACCAAATGCACGGTTGGCGTAAACAAGGCAAATTTTCAGGTTAAGGCTGGAGAAGTTTTTGTAATTATGGGACTTTCAGGTAGTGGGAAGTCTACTCTTATTCGGTGTTTAAATCGGTTAATTGAACCAACAGCAGGCGACGTTGTCGTTAATAATGTTAATATAACAAAAGAATCAAACGAAAAATTACTCAATACCCGACGCTCTGAAATGAGTATGGTATTCCAAAAGTTTGGTCTTCTGCCTCACCGCTCAGTTCTTGAAAATGCTGCTTTTGGGCTCGAAATTCGTGGAGAAGCTAAGGAACTTCGCTTAAAAAAGGCACAAGAAGCTCTTGAAAATGTAGGACTAAAAGGTTTTGAACATCAGAAACCTGCGCAGCTTTCTGGAGGAATGCAACAGCGAGTGGGCCTGGCTCGTGCTTTGGCCAATAATCCGGAAATACTGTTAATGGATGAAGCATTTTCAGCATTAGATCCTTTAATTAAATCGGATATGCAGGATGAACTGCTCGACTTACAAAACAAACTGCAGAAAACCATTGTGTTTATTACGCACGATTTAAACGAAGCCATAAAACTTGGCGATAGAATAGCCATTATGAAAGACGGTAAGATTGAGCAAATTGGAACCGCCGAAGATATTCTTAAAAACCCTGCCAGTGAATATGTAGAAGCTTTTGTAGAGAAGGTCGACCGGAAATGCATTATTACTGCTGGTACAATGATGTTTACTAAGCCAACCGTCGTTCAACTGGAAAAAGATGGGCCGGAGTCTATTATCAGAAAAATGAGAACTATAGATACAAATGTTCTTCCTGTAATCGACAAACATAAAGTTTTTATGGGTTTTATATGGCTGCCTCGTGTACTCGAAGCTATAAAGAAAAATAAAAATACAATAACCGAATTTATAACAAACGAATGCCCAAGTGTTTATATAGAATATACGGTTGAAGAAATGCTTCCTCTTATTACCGGAACAAAATCGCCGATTGCAGTAATCGATAAAGATAAGGGTAAGTTGCTTGGTATAGTGTCGCAAACATCGCTGGTTATTGAGGCTACACGTTTTAATCAAGAAGAAATTGTTGAATTGAAAGAACAAGCTAAAGAGCAATAATATGAAGAAAATAATTGATATCGGAAAATATGTTGAGGACGCAGTTAACTGGTTAACTGTAAATTTTGATGGGTTGTTCGACCTCATAAAAAACGTAGGAAACGGATTTATTGAAGGATTTGAATGGTTATTACTGGGGATTCCTTTTTATATAACCATTGCCATTTTTACAGCGATTGCCTATTTTAAGGTAGGCCGTGGTGTTGCTTTGTTTACAGCATTCGGAATGACACTGATTTTTCTTCTTGGCTTTTGGGTTGAAACAATTGAAACTTTGGCTCTTATTTTTGTTTCAACCATAATTGCGCTGGTACAGGCAATTCCATTAGGAATATGGGCAGCAAAGAAACCGGGCGTAAATAAAGTTGCAAGACCAATACTCGATTTTATGCAAACAATGCCTGCTTTTGTTTACCTTATTCCAGCAGTATTGTTTTTTAGCATTGGAAAGCTGCCTGGTGCCTTTGCAACGGTAATATTTGCAATGCCCCCTGCTGTTCGTCTAACAACATTGGGGATACAACAAGTACCTAAAGATGTAGTAGAAGCAGCCCGCGCATTTGGTGCAACCAACAGGCAAATCTTGACAAAGGTAGAGTTGCCCTTAGCCACACAAACTATTCTTGCAGGAGTAAATCAAACCATTATGATGGCTTTATCGATGGTCGTTATTGCAGGAATGATTGCGGCAGGAGGACTTGGAGAGAAAGTGCTTGAAGGAATTAATAACCTGGACATTGGCTTAGGATTCGAAAGTGGTTTTGCTGTGGTTATCCTGGCAATAATTCTCGATCGTATTACACAGGCATTTGGTCAGAAAGGAAAAAATAGCAGGCTCGATAAACTAAAAACAGCTTTTAATAAACAAAAATAAAATACATAACAAATTAGATATGAATATTAGAAATTTAATCTTAGCAGCACTTGTAATAGTTATAAGCAGCTGTGCTCCACAGAAAAAAAAGGACAACAAACAAGCAAAAGAAATTACCATTGCTTATGTAGATGGATGGGCAGAAGGGGTAGCCATGACCTATATAACTAGGCATATTTTTGAAGAACAAGGCTACACCGTAAAGACTAAAAAAGCAGCAGTTGATCTGGTTTTTGCATCGATGGCAAATGGCGACGTAGATGTTTTTATGGATGCCTGGTTGCCGATTACACACAAAGAGAAAGTGGCTAAATTCGGAGATAAAATCGTAAGTCTGGGAATCAATATCGATCAAGCGAGAATTGGCCTTGTGGTTCCATCTTACGTTACAATAAATTCAATTGAAGAATTAAATAGCGTAGCCGATAAATTCGATGGAAAGCTTATTGGCATAGAGAAAGGGGCTGGCATTACTGCAAAAACCGAATTGGCCATAGAAGATTACAAGTTGAATTTTGAGCAAATGAATTCGTCGAGTATTGCTATGCTTGCCGAACTTACAAAAGCAATGAGTGAAAATCGCTGGATTGCTGTAGCTCTTTGGGCTCCGCACTGGGCGTTTGGACGTTATGATATCAAGTTTTTAGAAGATTCTAAAAACGTTTATGGCGCTAACGAACATGTCGAAACCTATGCACGTAAAGGGTTTAAGGAAAAAGATCCGTTTGCTGCGGGGTATTTCGCAAACTTCCATCTAACCGACGCCCAAATAGGTAAACTTTTAGCACATATGAAAGATGGTGGCGACGACAAAGATGCCGCAGCTAAAGCCTGGATTGCAGAAAACCAGGACCTGGTAAAAAAATGGTTGCCTGAAGTGAAAAAATAATTTATTGAGAGCATCAATACAAACGAACTCATCATTTTTATGTCTTTAATTAAAAGGTGTAAAAAACAAGGAGTTGACTTCTGTAATTAGTTGTTTCAAAAACGAGCAGGAGGTAGTAACTGATGTTTCTTGCGCGCTCTGAAGAGTGATAAAAGAAAGCATATCTATTTTATTATGGGTATGCTTTTTTTATTGCCTTAAAGTCAACATGCACTAGGAACTCCTTTCGGGTTAAACGTGGTGAAAATCGGTTGTAAGGGTTCGCGAAAAAGATGAATTTTGCGCTACAAATAAAAGTGTCAAACATTATTGATAATAGCATTGGTCACAACGAGTACATTGAGAACAACAGAAACAGCCTGAGTGAATGCGTTTAGGAAATAGTCTTGGCTGCCTGCTAGTCGAAACGTATGGTTTTATCGGGTGAAATTTTGCTGATGAAATAGCTTGGAATGATTAAAATAAGCGAAGTGATGGCAATGGTTCCAAGGTTGATCAGAAGAAGGTGTGTCAACGAAAAGTTCATGGGAACGTAGGCTACGTAGTATGAAGTAGGGTCGAGAGTGAGGATATGAAATGCCTTTTGAAGCACAATAATACTTATACCAATTAAGTTTCCCCAGAGCATGCCACGCCCTGTAAGGAAGATTGAAAGGTAGACAAATATTTTACGAATGCTCCAGTTTCGGCTACCCATAGCTTTTAGTACACCAATCATTGAGGCTCGTTCGAGGATAAGTACCAGCAGTCCCGAAACCATATTGAATCCAGCCACCATAACCATTAAAATAAGTATTATCCACACGTTCATGTCGAGAATGGTTAGCCAGTCGAAAATTTGAGGGTATTGCCGTATAATGCTCTCGGTACGTAATATTTCGGTATTTTCTTCTCTGAACTTTATGACATTATTTCGCACTTCTTGCTCGATTTCGTCTATTTGAAAAAAGTCAGTAACCAGTACTTCAAAACCGGTAACCTGATTAGAGCGCCAATTATTTAAACGTTGAATTTGTTTGATATCACCAAGAACAAAAAGCTTGTCGAACTCTTCAAAACCAGTACGATAAATGCCACTTACTTTTAACTGCAGCAGGCGCGGAATATTTTCATCTTCATTGAGGAAATAGAAAACGGCAAGGTCGTTTACTTTTAGTTGCAGTAGCTGTGCAGTCTGTTCCGAAAGGATTATTTCATTTATTCTGGTGCTGTCGTTAATTGCGGGAAGCCTTCCTTCAAGTAAGTTTTCGGCAAAAAAAGTCCAGTCGTAATCGGTAGCAACGCCTTTAAATACAATTCCCTGAATGTATTGGTCGGTTTTAATCATGCCGGGTTTGGTAGCAAAAAGTTGCACGTGCTTAACCCCTCGAATAGATTTTATAAACGGAAGAAAGGGTTGCTCTTCGGAAACGGGTTGTGTTTCGTACGAGTTATTCGAATCGTAATTTACCACCTGGATGTGGGAGCCAAAACCAATGACTTTTCGGCGAATTTCTTTTTTAAAGCCGGTAACAACGGCCACCGAAATTATCATAACTGCTAATCCCAGAGCAATGCCAGCCAGCGCAATACGAATAATGCGCTGCGATAAAAGCTTTTTATTTGCCTTATCGAAAAACAGTCGTCGTGATATAAAAAGTTCGGTGTTCATACAATTATTTCTGTCGCTTATTAACGGCGTTAGTAAAAAATACAATTTTTGCTTAACGATTGAATATTGTTAATAAGCAAACATCAAATATACAATTAAAAGTACGAGGGTGGTTAACCTGCCATTTGCTTCTTAACCTCGTGTTTTTTTTCAGATGTTTTGTTAATAAACGGGAGAAGAAATACGGAGATTGCGCCCAGTACAAGAATCATCCCGGTCATGGAAGAGTGTGCAACAAAAGCAAAGATAATTCCGTTTTCGTTGGGTACGCCGTATAAGGCAAGGGCTTCTTTTGCCATAAAATGCCAGGCCCCAATACCTCCCTGTACAGGTGCTACCATGCCGAAACTGGCCAAAACAAAGGTCGTTAATCCTGCAATTGCGGTTAAATTGCTGGTGAAATCAAACGCGAAAAATACCACATAAAGCATTAAATAATACATTAGCCAGATAAAAACCGAGTGAAAAAAGAACCAGCCTTTCTTTTTTATATTTCTTATGGAAATAAATCCTTCTTTAAAATTTAGGATGATTTGGACGATTTTCTTAAAAATGTTGGTGTTTTTAAAGGCATTTCTGAAAACAAAAAATAAAATAGCAAAAACAATTATCCCAATAATAAGGTATGGCGATGAAATTGCTGATTTTAATTTTTCATGAATTTCAGGATTTTCTTTCAGAAAGTGAAGCATCTTTCCAAATTGAGCCAATATTATTACGCCCAATAATATGAGAAGTGAAATCATGTCGACTAAACGCTCGGCCACTACCGTTCCTACAAGTTTTGTAAACGATATTTTTTCGTGGCGCGAAAGAACTCCGCAACGCGAAATTTCGCCCATTCGGGGGAAGGCCAGATTCATGAAATAGCCTATCATGACGGCAAGGAACGTGTTGATAAACCGAGGCTTATGGCCAATGGGTTCAATCATTAATCCCCAGCGTAATGTTCGGCTAATGTGACTAAAAAGCCCCATTACTAAAGAGAGAAGAACCCACCAGTAGTTTACATTGTTTTTTAATACCGATTTAATATATTCAATATCTTGATCTTTATAAATGAGCCAAAAAATAAAAGCACCCAAAATAAAGAATGCTAAAAATTGCAAAATCTTAATAACCGTTTTTTTCAAAGTTCAGTTTTTTAAAGCTTTTATTATCCGTCCGTGTTTCTCCAAAAAAAAATATTACTTTCGGGACGCGAAATTACCGTTAGGCATTAGCTGTTCTCTCGCAGCAAAAATATAAATTTGTTTTATTAATTTTAAGAAAAACACAATTAAGTAAAGTTCGAAATGAACGAAAGTGAAAGTAATGAGTGTTGTAAGACCCAAAAAGAATCTTGGTCAGCATTTTTTAACCGATCTGAATATTGCTCGGAAAATAGTTGACAGCCTGGTTGCCGAAGTTCCTGATGTGTTGGAAATAGGCCCGGGAATGGGTGTGTTGACCCAATTTTTACTTGAGCGACCTGAACTGAACTTGCACGTTGTAGAGATAGATACCGAATCGGTTGAATACCTTAAAGAAAATTTTACGCATTTAAAATACATATGGTCTGAAGATTTTTTAAAAGCTGATATTGCCTCACGTTTTGAGGGTAGTTTTAATGTTATTGGTAATTTCCCCTACAATATTTCTTCTCAAATATTTTTTCGGATTTTAGAATTACGTAATCGCATTCCCGAAACGGTTGGAATGATTCAGAAAGAAGTAGCCGAACGCATTGCAGCACCTCACGGTTCAAAAACGTATGGGATTCTGAGTGTTTTGCTCCAGACTTTTTTCGATATAGAATACTTGTTTACGGTTTCGGAAAATGTGTTTAACCCACCGCCCAAAGTCAAATCCGCTGTAATCAGGCTGAAAAGAAATAAGTTGGACGAACTGCCATGCAGCGAAACACTGTTTATTAAAGTGGTGAAAGCGGCCTTTAATCTTCGCCGGAAGATGCTTCGTAATTCGTTAAAAGATATTTGTGCCGATCTGCCAGAAGAGTATGCCACAAGGCGCCCGGAACAAATGTCGGTTAATGATTTTATTGAATTGACGTGTAAAATTGAAAACCTCGTAGAAAAAAAGATATGAGCTTTGCAATTACAAAAGAAAACATTGAGCAGCTGAAATTTTTGGTTGAAGAACAGAAAAGTGAGGAAGTAAGCGCTTTAATGGAAAACCTGCATCCGGCCGATATTGCCGAGATAATGGACGATTTGAACACAGATGAAGCAAAGTTTATTTACCTGCTTTTGGATGGCGAAAAAGCTTCGGATGTGTTGGTGGAAATTAATGAGCACGACCGGAAACGATTTCTGAAAGTTTTACCACCCGAATTTATTGCCAGCAAGTTTATCGAATACATGGATTCGGACGACGCTGCCGATGTTTTTGCCGATTTGGATGAAGAAATTCAGAAAGAGGTACTGAATGAAATCGAGGACGTGGAACAGGCCGGCGATATTGTCGATCTTTTGGAGTACGAAGAAGATTCGGCAGGTGGTATTATGGCGAAAGAGCTGGTTGCTGTTAACGAAAACTGGACAGTGGCTACCTGCCTGAAAGAAATTAGTAAACAAGCTGAAGAGGTTGATGAGATATATTATATTTATGTAACCGACGATGATGAAAAACTGAAAGGTGTTTTATCGTTAAAGAAATTGATACTAAACCCTACTGGTACAAAAATTTCCAATATCTACGATTCTGACATTAAAATGGTAACCACCGACACTCGCCAGGAAGAGGTGGCCGAAATTATGGATAAGTACGACCTTGTTGCGATTCCGGTAACCGATAATCTTGGACGTTTAAAAGGGCGCATTACTTTCGACGATGTTATTGATATGGTTCGCGAAGAGGCTGAAAAGGATTACCAAATGGTTTCGGGTATTACTGGCGATGTTGATCCCGGCGATAAAGTTTTTGAGGTGTTGCGGGCCAGGCTTCCGTGGCTTTTAATCGGATTGCTGGGGGGAATCCTGGGGGCCGTGGTTTTAGGGTCGCACGAGCAGTCGTTGTCGAAAGTGACCGAACTGGCATTTTTTATCCCATTAATTGCCGCAATGGCAGGTAACGTGGGGGTGCAGTCGTCATCAATAGTGGTACAAAGTATTGCCAGCGGGGTAAAAGATATTGAAACGCCAACCCGAAAGCTCTTTAAAGAAGTTTCTGTTGCTTTTCTTACCGCATCAATTTTTTCGATGCTGATATTTTTGTACAATTATTTTGTATCCGGAAATATGAACCTGACCTACTCGGTTTCAATTTCATTGTTTATAGTAATTTTGTTTGCATCATTGTTTGGAACAGTTATTCCATTGATTTTAAATCGTTTTAAAATAGACCCGGCTTTGGCAACCGGCCCCTTTATTACCACCATGAATGATATTGTGGGATTGCTAATTTATCTGTCGGTTTCAGGTGTGTTTTTCGATTTATTTTAAACTGAATTCATTGCAATTACCGGGTCGAGTTTGGCTGCTGAACGCGCAGGCATAAATCCGGAAAGGAATCCGATTACACTCGATATTATCAAACCTGTAATTATATTTTTGAAGGTTAAAATTATTGTAAATTCGGTAGATTGACTTACAATAACAGTTCCCACAAAGATTAAGAGCAGCCCAATAATTCCGCCAATAACCGATAGCACAATGGCTTCGAAAATAAATTGTAGAAGAATAAAGTAACGTTTGGCTCCGAGCGACTTTTGAATACCAATAATTCGGGTGCGTTCCTTTACCGAAACAAACATGATGTTGGCAATGCCAAATCCTCCTACTATAATAGAGAATCCTCCAATAATTGCACCTGCCAGGTTAAAAGCTGTAAAAAATTGGTCGAACTGATTGGCCACAATACTTACTTCATTTAGCGCAAAATCGTTATCTTCCATAGGTTTTAACCGACGAAGTGTGCGCATAATTCCTTCAATTTCAGATTTGAACCTGTCGCTATCTTCCCCAGATCTGGCTTTTATGCATATCGTTTGGCCAACGTCGCTGTTGCGAACATCAATCATGTACATCGATTTCACGACTGAGATGTGTACGTTTTTATCCATGCTGGTGCCAAAAGCATCTTGTCCCTTTTTCTTGTAAACGCCAATTATTCTGAATCGGTGCCCTTGGATCTTTATATTTCGGTCGAGAGGATTTAAACCGGAAAACAAACCTTCGGCAATGTCAGCTCCTATTACGGCAACCGGGGCACCGGTGCGCATTTCCGATTTTGTAAAATATCTGCCTTTTTCCAAATCAAGATCCCAAACATCGAACATGCCATGAGAGGTGGCCATTATACTCACGTTATCCATGTTGTCGCTTCCCGATTGAATTGTGCGGGAGAAGCCAAATAAAAACGCGGCGTTATCGATAGTTTTTGCCCGGCGGATGATTTCTTCTGCTTCGTCGTAGTTGGGCGAGGGGCGGTTAAGGTAACGCCACCAGGGATATTCTGTTTCTCCTTCGGGGGGCGTCCAGGGCCATTTGCCCACGTAAATCATATTGTTTCCAAGTGCCGATAACGACTCTCTTATTCGACTTTCTAAAGAGTCGATAACCGTAAAAACTGAAATTATGGCAAAAATTCCTATTGTTATTCCTAGCAACGAAAGTAAAGTGCGCAGCTTATTTGCTGTTAACGAGTTAAATGCAAACGAAAATGATTCGTATATTAAACGGATTAATAGCATTTTTTTGTTTCAAAATTTATATAAAAATAGTACATGTTTTTTATTTCGCAGGCCTAAACTGATGGAAGAATTTTAAGGTATATCTTTTTTCAAAGAATTGTATTTATGGTTTTTGTCAACTTATTACCTGAAAATTGCAGTTAAAGCAGGCTTTTAAACTATAGTATTAGTGTAGTTTTGCTAGAAATGATTACAAAGAGTTTACAAATACTTTATTGACCGAAAACAATATTTTTTTTCGCTACTTGTTTTTTATACTATGTTGTCTGTTTTTTTTATCTTTGCAGGCGAAATCGAAAAATCCAATAAATGGCTGATAATAAAAAAATTAAGACTGCTTTGGTTTCAGTCTTTCACAAAGAAAATTTAGATAAGATAGTTACAAAACTAAACGAGCTGGGTGTGAAGATTTTAAGTACAGGAGGTACTAAATCTTTTATTGAGTCATTGGGCGTTGAAGTAACTGCTGTTGAAAGTTTAACCGGTTATCCTTCGATTTTAGGTGGTCGTGTGAAAACTTTGCATCCAAAGGTATTTGGAGGAATACTATCGCGCCGAGATAATCAGGGAGATGTCAGCCAGTTGACCGAGTATGAAATTCCTGAAATTGATTTGGTAATTGTTGATTTATATCCGTTTGAAGATACGGTTGCCTCAGGTGCCGGCGAACAGGATATTATCGAAAAAATTGATATTGGTGGAATTTCTTTGATTCGTGCCGCCGCCAAGAATTTTAAAGATGTTGTAATTGTGCCTTCGCAAAATGAATACGAGCCACTGCTGAAACATTTGGAAGAAAACGATGGTGACTTTTCTTTAGCCGACCGCAAATGGTTTGCAGGAAGGGCATTTGGCGTTTCATCGCACTACGATGCTGCTATTTTTGGCTATTTTAATGAAGCATCCGAGGAAGCAACCGAAAGAATAAGCCTGAATAATGGGCACGTTTTACGTTATGGCGAAAATCCTCACCAGAGTGCTACTTTCTATAAATTCAAAAATTCTCCTGAAGAAGTATCTTTAGCTAATGCTGAAGTATTACAGGGGAAGGCTCTTTCGTATAACAATATGCTCGATGCCGATGCCGCCTGGAAATCAGCAGGCGATGCTTATCATTCAGTTAATCATCTAGAACATAAGGTTGCTGTTTCGGTTGTTAAACACCTTAACCCATGTGGCTTGGCTGTTACTGGTAATATTATGGAATCGCTTGAGTTGGCCTGGGCAGGAGATCCAATCAGTGCCTTTGGAAGTATAATTTGTTTTACTGACACGGTTACACGCGAAGTGGCAGAGTGGTTTGGTAAAAAATTCGTAGAGATTATAATTGCACCAGCTTATACCGACGAAGCACTTGAGGTTTTAGGCAAGAAAAAGAACCTTAGGGTATTGGTTACTCCGATTCGTTCGGTAGAAACCGGCGAAAAAGTGTACCGTTCAATTAGTGGAGGTATGTTGGTTCAAGACGAAGACGAAGGTTTGGATATGGAATACAAAACCGTTACGAAAAAAGTATTTGAAGATTCGAAAATGAATCTGGCCAAATTTGGCTCGGTGGCCTGCAAGCATTTAAAAAGTAATGCTATTGCCGTAGTAACCGAAACCGAAAATGGTTCGTTTTGGCTTACTGGAGCAGGTATGGGCCAACCCAACCGCTTAGACAGTTTGCGCTACCTTACTATGCCTCGTTTCGATTTGAAAGGCGGTCTGGATATTGAAAAATCAGTTTTAATATCGGATGCTTTCTTCCCATTCCGCGACAGCATTGAAGCGGCTAATGAATACGGGGTGAAATATATTGTTGAACCAGGAGGCAGTATTCGCGACGAAGAAGTTATTGAAGCTTGTAATGAATTTGGAATTGCAATGGCATTTACTGGGCGCAGACATTTCAGACATTGATAAATAAATATATCTTTATACGCTTAAATTAGAGAGCAAAGAAATTATATGGGTTTATTTTCATTTTTAACGCAAGAGATTGCAATGGACCTTGGAACCGCTAACACAATTATTATCCATAACGATAAAATTGTGGTTGACGAACCTTCAATAGTTGCCATTGATTTAAAAACAGAGAAACTGGTCGCAATTGGCGAAAAAGCAAGGCAGATGCAGGGGAAAACTCATGCAAATTTAAAGACAGTAAGACCACTTAGAGATGGTGTGATTGCTGACTTTAATGCAGCTGAGCAGATGATTAGGGGGATGATTAAAATGATTAACCCAAAATCGAGAATGTTCTCCCCCGCTCTTAAATTAGTGATTTGTATCCCCTCGGGAAGTACTGAGGTTGAAATACGTGCGGTTCGCGACTCGTCGGAACACGCGGGCGGACGAGAGGTTTATATGATTTATGAACCTTTGGCTGCTGCAATTGGTATTGGCCTCGATGTTGAAGCTCCTGAAGGAAATATGGTGGTCGACATTGGCGGTGGTACAACCGAGATTGCCGTTATTTCTCTGGGAGGTATCGTTACTAATAAATCTATCCGGATTGCCGGCGACGACTTGACGGCTGATATCATGGAATACATGCGTCATCAACACAATATTAAAATTGGTGAACGTACAGCGGAAGAGATTAAAATTCATGTTGGATCTGCTTTGTCGCAATTAAAAGAGCCGCCACCAGATTACGTGGTTCAAGGGCCAAATCAAATGACCGCATTGCCAATTGAGGTGCCTGTATCGTACCAGGAAATTGCACACTGTTTGGAGAAATCAATTTCGAAAATCGAAACAGCGGTATTGAGTGCCTTAGAGCAAACTCCTCCCGAATTATATGCCGATATTGTAGTAAAAGGTATTTGGCTGGCCGGAGGTGGTGCACTTTTAAAAGGATTAGACAAAAGATTAACCGACAAAATTGGAATTCCTTTCCACATTGCAGAAGATCCGTTAAGAGCGGTTGTTCGTGGTACTGGAATTGCCTTAAAGAACGTTGATAAATTCTCTTTCCTTATTCGTTAACCAACAGTTTTTATATGTAAATGCGTAGTCTCCTAAGATTCCTTTTAAAAAATTATGCTTTTCTTCTCTTCCTTTTTTTAGAAGTTGTTTCTTTGGCGCTTGTATTTAATTACAACAGTTTTCAGAAATCAAAATTTCTGAATTCCTCAAATTCTGTATCGGCGGGTTTATATAACACGGTAAGTTCGGTATTGCAATATTTTGAGCTGGGCCGGGTGAACCTGCAATTGGCTGAAGAGAATGCAGCTTTGCGGACACAGCTTGCACTTGGAACTTATGGTACAAACGTAATTCCCGATTCTATTATTAATGAAAATAGTAGTCCCGATTCTCTTTTTAAATTTAGGCCGGCAAAGGTGATTAATAACTCGGTTAACAAGCAACAAAATTATATAACGCTTGATAAGGGAAGTAAAGATGGAATAAAACCTGATCAGGGAATTCTTTGTTCCGAAGGAATTGTTGGCGTTGTTACCAGTGTTTCCGAATCTTTTGCAACTGGTCTTTCGCTCCTTAATCCTCGCTGGAATGTATCTGCTAAGCTTAAAAAAAGTGGTTTTTATGGCTCGCTGGCCTGGAACGGTGAAGATTATCAGATTGTAGATTTGCTTGAAATTCCGTTCCACGTAAAGATTGAAACCGGAGATACGATTGTTACCAGTGGTTACTCTACTATTTTTCCTGAAGGACTTATGATCGGCGTGGTTGAGGAATTTGATAAAGCAGAAGGAGAAAATTACTATGAAATTAAAGTTAGGCTTTCGACTAATTTTAAGTCGATACGCCATGTTCAGGTTATTGAGAACCTAAAAAAGAATGAATTGGAAAACCTTGAGGACATAAGTAGAAATGGGCAGGCTGTTAATTAAATATGGAATAATGTTTATTGTGCTGGTGCTGGTTCAGGTACTTTTCCTGAATCAGGTACAGTTTAGTGGCTTTATTAACCCGTATATTTATATCCTGTTTATAATGCTTCTTCCCATTAGTTCGCCGAGGTATGTGGTGTTATTCTCGGGCTTTGCCTTAGGTATATGTGTCGATATTTTCTCGAATACGTTAGGAATCCATGCTTTTGCTACTGTATTTGTTTCTTATTTGCGACCGATAATAATCAGGCTGATTACAAATCGTGAAGAAGACATGACCGATTATCCCGGATTGAAACAAAATACTTTTGGGTGGTTTCTGTATTACTCTTCTCTAATGGTAGGAATCCATCATTCGGTGCTTTTCTTAGTTGAAGTATTCACTTTTTCGAATTTCCCGGAAACCTTATATCGTGTTTTCTTAAGCTCTGTATGCTCAATATTTGTGATAATTTTAAGCCAGTATATTGTATTTCGCGATTAAATTTTAGTAGTGAATAATTTATCCAAAAGAAGTTATGTGGTGGTTGCGGTTTTTATGCTGGTAGGAATAATTTATGCTATCAGCTTGTTTCGTTTGCAGGTGCTCGATTCAAATTACAAACAGTATGCTACAGATAATGTGCTTCGCGAAATCGTACAATATCCGGCACGGGGCTTAATTTACGACCGAAACGGAAAACTTTTGGTATACAACAAAACTGCCTACGACCTTTTAATTACCCCTCGCGAAGTCGAAACATTTGATACACTCTTGCTTTGTAATCTGCTAAATCTGGAGAAAGTAGATTTAGAACAGCGGATACAAAAAGCCAAAAAATATTCGCGTTACAAACCATCGATTCTTATTAAACAAATCTCTCCACAAAATTTTGCTATACTGCAGGAGCAGTTGTATAAGTTTAAAGGACTCCATTCGCAAACCAGGACATTAAGAGAATATACAGAACCCATTGCAGCCCATGTCTTGGGTTATGTTGGCGAGGTAGCAGCCAGTGACATTAAAAGTGACAATTATTACAAATCGGGCGATTATATTGGGCAAAGTGGTGTCGAAAAAACTTACGAAAAACAGCTAAGGGGAGTAAAAGGGGTAAAAAAGTATATGGTTGACGTGCACAACCGCATTCAGGGAAACTACAAAGAAGGCAAGGAAGATAAACCTGCCGAACTTGGTAGAAACCTGATATCGACCATTGATTTAGATTTGCAGTTATATGCCGAACAGCTTTTTCAGAATAAAAAAGGAGCAGTGGTGGCCATTGAACCTGCTACAGGAGAAGTACTGGCAATGCTAAGTGCTCCAACCTACGATCCCGGTTTGTTGGTCGGGAGGGTTCGCGGCGAGAATTTTTCAAAACTCAGAACAGATACTCTGGAAACGCTTTTTAATCGGGCGCTTTATGCTAAATATCCTCCCGGTTCTACCTTTAAACCATTTAATATTTTAATTGGTTTACAAGAGCAAGCCATTAATACATCAACTCGCTTTGTGTGTAACGGTAAGGCTTCCCGTCCCATAAAATGTACACATAACCATGTTACTCCCACCGATGTAGTTGATGCCGTGAGGGAATCGTGCAACCCATATCTTTGGAATACTTTTCGTTTAATAATCTCAAAATTTCAAAATTCGGAAACAGGATTTAATGTGTGGAGAGATTATTTATTAAAATTTGGTTTAGGGCAAAGGCTAAGCAGCGATTTTTTAGGCGCATCTAAAGGTGATTTGCCCTCGCAATCCCTTTACGATAACATATATGGACGTGGGCATTGGAATGCACTTACAATTCGCTCGTTGGCAATTGGACAGGGAGAGATGGGGGTAACCCCTTTGCAAATGGCAAATTGTGGAGCAATCCTTGCCAACCGTGGTTATTATTTCGAGCCTCATATTTTAAAGAATATTGAAAACGATACCATCAGACAAAGTGTTACTATTCGGCACGAAACCGGAATTGAAGACATTCATTTCGAGCCGGTATATCAAGGGATGAATCAGGTAACAAAAGGACGGCTTAACCGGAATATTCCCGGGATTGAATATTGTGGGAAAACAGGCACAATAGAAAACAATCAAGGTATCGACCATGGAGCCTATGTAGCTTTTGGCCCCATTGAAAATCCTAAAATAGCTATTTTTGTTTATGTTGAGCATAGTGTTTGGGGCGCGAGTTATGCTGCTCCTATGGCCAGTTTACTGATAGAGAAATACCTGAATGACACAATTGCTGCTAATCGTGTTGTTTACGAGAAACAAATGATGGATGCTAATTTATTAAACCCAACTCGCGAAAACTAAATGTTACGTAGAAACAACATATTGTTGAATATTGACTGGTTAACCGTTTTGCTTTACCTGGTAATGGTTTTTCTGGGGTGGCTGAATATTTATGCTGCTCTGTATAGCGACGAGCATCAAAATATTCTCGATATGTCGCAACAGTATGGGAAACAACTGATGTGGATTGGGGCTGCATCGGTATTGGCTCTTACCATAATGCTGCTGGAAGTCAACTTTTATGTTTTCTTTTCCTATATAATTTATGCGGTTCTTTTGTTGTTTCTTATGCTTGTTCCAGTTGTAGGAATAGAAATTAACGGCGCGCGTTCGTGGATTCAATTGGGGGGATTTGCTTTTCAACCATCTGAATTTGCCAAGTTTGCAACTGCATTGGCCCTGGCCAGGTACATGAGTTCTTATGGTTTTAAATTACAACGACCGAAATCGTTAATGACAATTGCTGTCATAATTTTTGCCCCGGTAATTTTAATCCTGTTTCAAAACGACACCGGCTCGGCTCTGGTATATTTTTCATTTGTATTGGTTTTGTACCGCGAAGGACTTTCGGGTGTAGTGCTGTTTTTTGGAACTTTAATTGCTGTGCTATTTGTTTTGGCTTTGGTGCTAACAAATCTCACATTGTCAATTGTTTTAATTGCCGGGGGGCTTATAATGTATCTTTTGTTTAACTCAAAGCTGAAGCAGTTTGTTAATGTATTTCTTATTTATGCCTTAAGTATTGCTGTTTTTGTTTTGGCAAGCAGGGTTTTCGAAAACAAATTCGAGTTTGCCGATTATATTATGGCAGGGGCTTTACTGGCTTCACTTATTGTATTGTATAGAAGCATTCGTCAGAAAATTTCGAATTATATAATTATTGCTCTGGTTTTTATTGGTTCTGCATTGTTTACCGTTTCGGTTGATTATGGGTTTGAACATTTTTTAGAACCTCACCACCAGGTTCGGATTAACGAATTACTTGGAATTGAGTCGAACCCCCACGGGGCTGGCTACCACGTAAACCAGAGTAAAATTGCTATTGGCTCAGGCGGAGCTTGGGGGAAAGGCTATTTGAATGGCACACAAACCAAGTTCGATTTTGTGCCGGAACAAAGTACCGATTTTATTTTTTGTACTGTTGGTGAAGAGTGGGGGTTTGCAGGAACCTTTTCTATTATTCTTTTGTTTATGTTCTTCCTGGCGCGATTAATTTTTCTGGCCGAACGCCAGCGCTCCTCCTTCTCGCGTATCTATGGATACTCAGTGGCTGTTATCCTGTTTTTTCATTTTATGGTAAATATTGGAATGACTATCGGGTTAATGCCCGTAATTGGGATTCCTCTGCCATTTTTTAGCTACGGGGGCTCTTCATTGTGGTCCTTTACTATCCTTCTCTTTATTTTCATTCGTTTGGATGCCAGTAGATTGGAGCAGCTGTCGGCATAGTCTTCTTTTTGTGAAGCTTTTCAATAACATTTTTTTAGGGATTTCTTTTTATTATCTTTAAAAGTTGGTGAAAATTAGGTGAGACAATTTTTATCTATAGTAGAAATAAACAGACAGATTAATAAAACAGTTCTTTAAATTCCAATGGGAAAAAAGAACCACTTTGTTATTCGTAAGGCGAATAACTGTTGGGGTGCGTTCTTATGTGCTATGAAACAAGCAAAATCTCATTCTAATAATTTAGTTGTATGAAATATATTCCTTATTCTCTTCATAATTTTAGGCAGTTGCCGCAAATGGAATTTCTTAGTGAAGAACAGAAGCATGAGATAGAAGTAGTGGGGACGGTACTGCCCTTTAAAACTGATAACTACGTTGTTGATGAATTAATAGATTGGGCGAATTTCGAAAAAGATCCATTTTTTATTTTAAATTTTCCGCAGAGAGAAATGCTTGATGAAGGCAGCTTTAAAAAAGTTTCTTCCTTGCTAAAAGCAAATGCTTCGCGTGGCAAAATTCAGGAAGAAGTTAATAAAATTAGGTTAAAGTTAAATCCGAATCCGGCCGAACAAGATAGTAATGTTCCGGTTTTTGAAGGTAAAAGGTTGAACGGTATTCAACATAAATACCGCGAAATAATGTTGTTTTTTCCAACCCAGGGACAAACCTGTCACGCTTATTGTACCTTCTGTTTCAGGTGGCCTCAGTTTGCTCTAAACGATTTTAAATTTGCTACTAAAGAGGCCGATATCCTTGTTGGATACTTAAAAGCAAACCCATCAGTTACCGATGTTCTTTTTACAGGTGGCGACCCCGCTGTAATGAAAACCCGGTTTTTCGAAACGTATATTAATGCGATACTTGATGCCGATATTCCGCATTTGAGAAATATACGTATTGGAACAAAGTCGTTAACTTACTGGCCTTACCGCTATACTACCGACGATGATGCAGATGATTTGCTACGTTTATTTGAAAAGGTAAAAAAACGGGGAATAAACATTGCATTAATGGCGCATTTTAACCATCCGGGGGAGCTGAAAACCAATGCAGTAAAACAGGCTGTAAGCAGGCTATTAAGTGTTGGGGTACAAATTCGCTCGCAATCGCCATTGCTGCGAAATATAAACGACCACGCTGATATTTGGGCCGAGAACTGGAAAGAGCAGGTAAAACAAGGAATAATTCCTTACTACATGTTTATTGCACGTGATACCGGCGCCCAGGATTATTTTGCGGTTAGTTTAAACCGAGCCTGGCAAATTTACCGAAATGCATACAACCAGGTAAGCGGAATCTGTCGTACAGTGAAAGGGCCTAGTTTGTCGTGTAGTCCCGGAAAAGTACAGGTAGTTGGCGTTAGCGAAATAAAAGGAGAAAAGGTGTTTGTCTTGAACTTTCTTCAGGGGAGAGACCCTGCCTGGGTTGGAAAACCATTTTTTGCCAAATACAATCCGGATGCAATATGGATTGACGATTTGGAGCCTGCTTTTGGAGAAAGCAATTTCTTCTTCGAACAGCGATATTTGGAGTTATTGGCATAAAGCATAGAGTCGCGTTCTTCGGCCCGGCTTAATTCTTTAGAATTATTCCTTTTTCGTTTTGAATAAATTCCATCATTTCAGTCATAAACTCTCTGAAATTTTCTTCCAATTCCAAATAGTTTTCTTCAAGAATAATTTTGGCTTTGTCGGATTTAGCAGGAAGCGAAGTGTGATTTCCCATTATTTTTAATGATTGGATAATTCCATCGATTGAAGCATACGACTCCAGTCGTTTATTTTGAATGAGAAAAGGGAGAAAAACTTGAACACGGCTTGGCAATACAATAAAATTTGTCAGGAGTATGGCATGCATCCTTTTTGCAAAAGTCCGAAGCGAAATTTCGGAATAATCGCTCCAGTTTTTGGCCAAAAAATGGTCGAAAAGGAAATCAATAATAATACCGGAATACAACCCAAATTCATTGCGGAACCATTTTTTTGCCTCTCGTGTTTTTTGATGATTATCAGTGAATAAATCGATCTGCCGGTGCAGTAAAATACCTTTCCCTATTTCTTCAGGGTAGTTCATGTATTTTTTCCCTTTCACATAATCTCCTATAAAATTTCCAACGGTTAGTTCTTCCGAATTTCCCGATAAATATAAATGCGCTAAATAATTCATTTCGCCAATCGTTTGTTGTAACCTTCAGATGGTAGAATACCAATTTAATTTTTTAATGCCGTATAGTATTATAATTATTTTTCGTTTACACAATAGAAAAAAGTTTGGTATAACTAACGTGCATTTATTTAATGCAGTAGAAACACAAAAAGAATCAATTTACTTACCGCATTTTATGGATGTTTATTTATAAGCTATCAAAAAAATGTCAGCAACTTATTTAAAACTAAAAACAAGAAACAAATGAAATGTTTTTTCGCTGATTTCGCAACATTAGTCCAAAATGAGCAAATGTTTAAAATTTAATACTTTTTAGAATATAAGTTGGGCTTTGTGTGAAGTGTGTGTTTTTGGCATCAAAAAAACCAGTTAAGTTAATTTAGAATCAAATTTGAAAGCTCTTTATTTATCGTTAGTTTTGTCGGTGAAAATTAAGTTATGGCTAAAACAATTGTGGCTTTTGGAGAAATTGTTTGGGATATCTTTCCTAATGAGAAAGTGTTGGGGGGCACCCCATCGAATTTGGTGTTTCGCTGCAATTCTTTTGGCGAAAATGGGCATTTGTTATCGCGTCTTGGCGACGACAAGTTAGGACATGCTGCACTTGTAAGATTGGAACAACTCGGTATTTCAGATCGAAATGTTCAGTTTGATGCTGAATTTAAAACCGGAACTGTAGAAATTACATTCGACGAAAGAAATGAACCGATATATAAAGTGCCAACCGATGTGGCTTTGGATCATATCGAATTTTCAGCCGAAGCTTTAAAATTGGTCAGAAAAGCCGATTGCCTGTCTTTTGGTTTGTTGCCTCAGCGTTTCGGAATTTCTAAAAATACCCTTCGGGAATTAATTAAGGAGTCGCCCGATTCGCTCCACTTTTTCGATTTAAAACTTTTCGAGCATTTCTTTAATAATAATGTTGTTGAGCGGCTGTTGACTGCTGCTCATGTGGTTCGGGTAAAAGAAAAAGAGGTTAATTTTCTGGCCGAAAAACTAAAAGTTGATTTTAAAAGCATTGAAGAGTTTGCTAAACATTTAGCCACTAAATTTAAAATCGACCTGGTAATTATTACACGCGGAAGTAAGGGCATACTGGCTTTTCATAAAACGGAAGGTTTGTTTTTTGAACCTGGCTATAAAATTGAGATGATCGACAATGTGGGCTCAGGGATGGCTTTTTCTGCCGGCTTTTTGCATTATTATTTGAATGGTAAGTCAATAAAAGAAGCATTACAGTTTGGTAACGCCGCTGGAGCTTTAAATACAACCAAACGTGGAGCTACCTCTCATTTTACCAAACAAGATGTGTTGGATTTTATAGAGGATACAGCACAAAGCGAAGAGTGAATAAGCTTTTCTCGTTTCAATTAATAAGATTTCTGAATAAAACAATACTATTAAACATCTGTAATTTAGTAACCTAAGGACCTCTTTTTGTGTTTAACAAAAAAAAGGCGTTATGAAAGTTACAGCAAAGGAAATTACCAGGCTGCTTCTCGAACGTTTATGGAAGCAATATCTAAATCGCGTTTCGTATGCGCAGAAGTATGTCGAATTAGTGAATAAAAAGGGAGGGAAAATTGTTAACGACCATATTGCCCTTCGAACATTAAATACACACACCGGAGAACAACCCGAGGGAATACGGGCAATTGAGCATATCCTGAAGTGTTTGGAATATAGGCCAGTGGGGAAATACGAATTTCGCAAGAAAAAACTTAAGGCAGTTCATTTTGAGCATCCCGATACCATGTTTCCAAAAATATTTGTGAGCCAGCTGGAAGTTGACCAACTCCCTAATTGGGCACAAATTGCAATTAATGATACCGTTAAAGATACGACCTACATTCTTCCCGACAGGAGTATAGAATTGTTAAGTGTATTAGAAGATAAGGGCGAATTGCCCAGAGTGGCAGGAGATGCGTTGGTACAAGATTTGACCCGGTATTTTCGCCGTCCATGGGATATCCCCAAAAAAGATACTGTTTTACAAGTTAACGATGTTTCGCAATACGCTGCATGGGTGCTGCTTCATGGTAATTCGGTTAACCATTTTACCGCTTTTATTAATTACCAGGATGTTGCCGAATGGCCCGATTTGGCCACCACCTGCCAAGCACTTGCTGCGGCTGGTGTTCCGATGAAAGATTCGCTTGAAGGAGCCAAAGGAAGTAAATTGCAGCAGTCGGCTACTTTAGCTGTTAAGGAAGAAGTACCTGTTAAAGTCGAAGATGGAATTGAAAAAATTAAATGGACTTATGCCTATTACGAATTGGCGGAGCGTGGAATTATTATCGAGGATGGAAAGCCGAAAATGTTTACTGGATTTTTAGGAGAACAAGCAACGCATTTGTTTGATATGACCCAAACAAGGGAGAACTAGTTGGAGGGAAAAAATTAAATAAAAAGGAGAACCTTAAGTTCTCCTTTTTATTTGTTCAGATTAATAAATTTGCGGAACATATGTCATTTCGTCCAGTGGCGGTCGAATATATCCTTTTTTCTCTTTTATCTCGGGAAGAACAATAGGTTCCTGTTCCAATTCCTGATAGGGGATAGAGGAAAGCAAGTGATGAATACAGTTTAAGCGGGCTCGTTTTTTATCGTCGGCATCCACCATATACCACGGACTTATTTTTGTGTCGGTGTAGGCAAACATTTCATCTTTTGCCTTCGAATATTCCTCATATTTTTCCATCGATTTTACATCCATCGGGCTAAGTTTCCAGCGCTTTGTGGGTTCGTTTATACGTGCTCTAAATCGTTTTTCTTGTTCGTCCTGGCTTACCGAAAACCAATATTTTATTAAGATCATTCCTGAGCGGATAAGCATGCGCTCGAAATTGGGACACGATCGCAGAAACTCCCAGTATTCATCGTTGGTGCAAAACCCCATTACTTTTTCAACACCTGCACGGTTGTACCAGCTTCGGTCGAATAATACCATTTCTCCGGCTGCCGGCAAATGCGGCACATATCGTTGAAAATACCACTGTGTTTTTTCCCTTTCAGTGGGTGTGCCTAAAGCAACAACCCGACATATTCGCGGATTTAAAGTTTGAATGATTCGTTTTATGGTGCCTCCTTTACCTGCAGCATCGCGCCCCTCGAAAATAACCACAACTTTTAACTTTTCGATTTTTATCCATTCCTGCAAGCGTACCAGTTCAATTTGCAGCCGGTTTAGTTCTTTTTGGTAAAATTTAGAGCTTAGTTTGCCTTTCTTGTTGACATGTGTTTTAGCCTTTTCCATAAGTTCTTATTTGAAGTTGTTTAAAGATAAGAAAAATTTTAATGCATTATTTTAAACCAGGAAATAGGCTCCAAACAGCGTATCTTTTCTGGCTTCGGTTAACGCAAAAAATCCCGATTCAACTTTGCCATCAATTAGTACTAAAGGGTGTTTGTTTTCCATTTCGTTTTTGAAAGAAAAAAAAGAAGAACCTGGTTGGTACCAGGTGCGGAAAATTCCTTTTTTGTTGTCAGAAATAAGTTTTTCGAGATAGAGAGAAAGCAAGCCCATGTTGTAACGAATATTAATTTCAAGGCAAGGGTTAATTTTAAGTTCTCCATCTTTAGTACTATAAATCAAGGTGTCGACACCAAAAAAACCTTCGTAATTTGTTGCGAGTTCACTCGCTTCAAGTATTTCGATTAAGGGAGATAATATGATTGACGGAACGAAATGAACAAAGTTTTTCACCTCGTTTGGAAGATTTTCGGATAGTCCGTTTAGGCTGTTTCCAATGTACTGTCCTTTGTGGTCGGTTGAGAAATTACTGAATCCAAGGAATTGGATTTTACCTTTTCTAAGTTCAAATTGAAATGCTAAATCAATTACTTTATTTAAGTAGGGTTCAACAATGGCCGAATGCTGGTTTTTTATAATTCCCAGTACCTTGTCCCAAATCTTCGGATGGACAGGTGTTTTTCGAATGGTTTGCAATCCTCTGCCAGAACTGCTCCAAGGTGCCTTTATCATTAGCTTGCCCCACTTTTCCAGCAATGTTTCAATTTCGTGCTGTGTTTTGCAAACTTGGGTCAACATCGAATTATCGATGAAATGTTGGGATGGAAATTTCTGCGTTAATTTATATAATATTTCCTGAGCGAATTTTTTTGAATACAGGTTTTGGGCTTCGGGTTTCCAGTTAAAAACAGGCGATGTTTTAAAATCGGGAGAACAGTTGTTTTTTAGAGCAGCAAGCCGTTTATGAATTGCCGGGCTCCAGCCCCAGGGTCTTAATTCGTTTATTGCCTTAGGTGGTGAACTAACAAGCATTTGAGGAGTAATAAATTCCGGCAGGTGAATTCCGGTTTCTTGCAAGGATGAAAGATACTGTTTTGATGGAAGTTGAGGTACAATTAACCGGTCGGTACTTTTTGCGAAAAATAAAGGCAAGGAGGCCAAGTCGGCTTCCATTTTTTGCAAAAGTTTATTGGGTTGCCAGCTTGCGTTGCCGTTTGCAATGGCATATTCGCAGGTGGGATTGAATACGTAAACATTTGGTTGTGGCAATTCTTGCATGCTGCAAAAATAAATAAAAAAACGGGCCTTTATCAGCCCGTTTCTATTCGATTATTTTTGAGAATGTATAAGTTCTTCTTCCGGTGGGTTAAGTAAAACGATGTCGCCTTCTTCAATGCCGCTTTTTATTAAAGTAAATTCTTCGTTCTCCAAACCGGTTGTTACAGTCCGCTTCTGGGGACCTGCGCTTGTTTTTACAAAAACATAGTTTATATTGTTTTCTTTGAAAATAGCTTTTACTGGAACGTACAGGGCGTTTGGTTCACTGGTAAGAATAATGTTGTTATTGCTCGACATAGCTGGTTTTAGTTCCTCATGCGTTTCATTGAGATGGATAATAACCTTAAAAACTTTCATGTCGAAATCTTTATGGTTTTCGCCAACACTTGCGATGGAATAAATTTTGCCTTTAATTTCTAAATTTTCCAAAGCATCGAATGATACCCTTACTTCGTCACCAACGTGTACTTTCGCAATGTCAATCTCTTTTACATATGTTTCTGAGATAACTCTTGACATATCGGGGAGTGTTGCAATTGGGGGGGCGTATTCCGAGGTCCATAAAGTCCCATCTTTGCTGTATTTTTTGCCATCCCATCCTTTTCCAAAAATTACAATACCGTTTTCAGGGGCTGTAATTTTGGTTGCCTGAATAGCTTTCTGGAATTTATCCAGCAACTTTTGACTGCGTTCTGTCTTTTCTTCCGAACGGGCTACCTGCATCTTAAGTTTATTTTGTTCCAGCAAATAATCGCGTTGTTTCTTGGCCACTTCGTTTTCTGCCTTTTGATAGGTCATTTGGGCTTTTCGCTGATAAGCAGCTGATTCGTACACCGACTGTTCCAAATCAATTTTATTGTATTCTAAATCGAGTTTGGCATTTTTAATTTCTTCCCGCATTTGGGTTAAATTAACGGCACTATCAATTTTTGCATTCTTAAGGTCCGCTTCTTCTTTTTCAAAATTTTGCCGCTCTTCGTTCATTTTCGACATGATGGAAGAAGGGTCAAGCTGGATAATAAAATCGCCTTTTTGCACATATTTACCATCTTGGCTCAGATCAATAATTTTTAAGTCCCATATTCTGATATCCCTGTCGCTTATGGCATTAGGAACTTTAATTGGAGTAGCTACCATACCGTTTATTTCTCCTTTACACAAAAGAGTTGCCTCAAACTTCCCTCTTTTTACTTCGTAATTTGTTTCCAAATCTTCACCCGACAATCCAATCGCGGCTAAAGCTCCTGCAATTACAAGGCAAAGCACTACAGCCAAAATAATAATAGGTTTCTTTTTGATTGCCATAACTTAGTTTTGTATAAGTTTATTGAAGTCAACTGTCAGAGGTTCTTTTGTCTCAAAATCAAAAAGAGTTAAACTCCTCAGTGTATAATAGGAAGTCCAGTAATCGTTTAATTGCGAGATATAAGCCATTCTGGCTGTTTCCTGAGCGCTGCTGGCGATATTGAGTTTGATAACATCAACTTTTCCAATCATAAAGCGTTGAAAAGTCACATGATATCCCATTTGGGCAACTGTATCTGCCTTTGCCGAAATATTTACCTGTTCAGCCATTAAGTTAAATTCTAATACACTCTGTATAACATCCTGTTCAAAATCAATTCGTTCTTGTTTTAAGGTGGCCAATGCAACTTCGCGGTCCGATTTGGCCATTAAATATTGACCCTTACCGCTTCCCCAATCAACAATCGGAATATCCAATCCAAGTGTGAATATTTGGCTTTTATCAGGTTTTGAATAAACATCATGGAAATTGTCGGAAGTCTTGGTTAAGCCGAATTTGGCGTAGATACTTGATGTTAATCCCTTCTCTGATTTTGCCTCAGCTACATTTTCATCTTGTTCGAGCTTTTCCTGCTTTTGCTCCATTATTTCAGGGTTATTGTTTAATGCCTGTTCGAGAGCAAGTGTTGGTTCGATTTGTAGAGCCGGAATCACATCCGGAATAATGCACTCAACAATGGTTTCTTTCGGAAGACTGAGGAAAGAATTTAATTCAAGCTGGGCACGCATTTCTTGCAGTTTGGCCGAGCTTAAATCTTGTTTGCTGTTTAGTAGGCTTAGTTCCAATTCTAATAGTTCGTCCTGGGTAACAGTTCCAACCTGAAAACGTCCTTTCCCTATTTTATATAAGGTGTCGGCATTGGTATAGTTCATTTCAGCAATATCTTTCTGAATTTGTGCCTCAATTAGTTCAAAAAAATAGTAGGTCGAACTTACCCGTAAATCTTCCACATCCTGGATAAATTCCTTTTTGGCGATTTCAAATTTCAAGGGTTCAATTTTCGACTCCCATTTGTACTGGTTATAACCATTTAAATCCTGCAAATAGCCAACACTAATAGGCGTGGCACTATAGGAGTTTGAACCGTTACTGCTCAGGTTTTTTATCATTTCTAAATCAGATTGAACAAAAAATTGGCCACCGGTAAGCGACACATTCTGTACCGCCGATAGAGTTACATCGGAATTAAGGTATTCCTTTTGTATGTATTCGTCTTCGTTAGTGTCCCAGTTGTATTCCTGATAGTTGTAACGGTAAAAGTTTAACGGATCCGAACTCAAACTTAGGCTTGGTAATCTTTCCGCTTTATAATAGCGATACTCCCAGTAACTGGCCAGGTACATGTTTTTATTTTTAAATGCATCAATAGATTGCTGCGATGCGATATCAATTACGTTTTGCAATGAAAGTGTAATTTTATTCTGGTTTTGCCCCCACGATGTAAATCCAATGAGTAATAGTATAAGTAGAAATATTTTGTTCATGCTTTTATGTTTTTTTTGTGTAAGGTTAAGAACGAAGTGATACAACCGGATCGTTTTCGGCAGCGCGTTTTGCCGGTAAGTAACCAAACGTAACTCCCACCAGTACCGATACCCCAAATGCAATGACTATACTAAATACCGAAACGATGGTTTTAATATCGAACATAGCCGTAATTATTCGGGAGAGTATAACTCCCAGAATTATTCCTATTATTCCACCGGTTAGGCTAATTAAAGTAGACTCGGCCAAAAACTGGGCAATAATGTCTTTTTGTTTGGCTCCAATCGCTTGCCGAACCCCAATTTCGCGGATACGCTCTAAAACCGATGCCAGCATTATATTCATAATTCCTATACCTCCAACAATTAGCGAAATGCCTGCAATTACACCAAGTACAACATTAAAAATCTTTTTAGTTTTTTGTTGCTGTTTCAACAAGAGTTCAGGAATGCTTACTTCAAAGTCGTATAATTCCGAATGCCGTCGTAGCAGCATTTTTTTGATTAAAGAGGCCGATTGGTTAAGCTGTTCGGTATCTTTCACCTGGACTATTATTTTATCCAGCTGGTTTAGGTTGTTGTCGGTATCAACCGGCTCCTCTTCCTCTTTCTCTTCGCCTCCAAAAATTACTACCATTCCTTCTCCGTTTTTTTGGTTGGCTTTTAATACTTCGTCGGCACGAATAAGCGAGCGGTTTTTAAAGCGTAGCAACATGGTTTGTACTGGTATAAATATTTTGTTGTCGGAACTGCTAATACCCAGCTCATCGGAAGCAGAGGCTGTAAAATCGCGACGCTCTACCACTCCAATAATTTTTAACCAGTTTTGTCCGCATTTTATATATTCACCAATGGGATTTTGCTGGCGGAAAAACTGTTCTTTGATATTATTGCCGATAATACAAACAGGTAATCCTTTTCCTGTTTGTCCAAAATTAAATCGTTCTCCTTGTGCTAGTTGCATATTGAATAAATCGAAATAATCGTTGTATATTCCTTCAAGTACAACAGGTTTACTAATGCCATTTAGTAAAGCCGAGTAGTTAAAAGAAATAACCGGTGTAATTTTTTCAATGCAAGGCAGTACTTGTTGTATGGCTTCTACATCGAGCAGTGTTAAGCCTTTCGAGAATTTTTTGGCTCCAGGTTGATCGCTGTCGTTACTGGTTCCTCCTTCCGACATGGAATAGGAGCTTGGTGTAATTACAATGTTGTTTACCCCAACCAGTTTTATTTGCTCCAGTATTTCCTGCTCGGCACCGTTACCAATTGCCATCATAGAAATTACGGCTGCTACACCAAAAATAATCCCCAATGCGGTAAGAATAGATTTTAGTCTGTTGGCGAAAATGGCTTCAACAGCTATTAAAATATCGTGTAAATATCGTTTTATAAACATGATTCTTTAGGTTAGAATGAATTATGAGGCTTTAGAAACTACAACTCCTGGAGGAAGTTTTATTCCCTGAGGCAATTGTGGTTTTTCTTTTTCTTTCTCTCTTTTTGCCCGTTCTTCTTCCTCTTTTGCCTTTTTCTCAGCTTCTTTACGTTTTGTTTCCACGTATATGTCAAAGCCTGTAAGCTCTCGCTCCTGGGCATCTTCAGGCTCCAGTAGTGCCAGTTCCTGTCCTTCTTCTACGCCTTGGTAAATCACTACATAGTTCTCGTTGGCTTCGCCGGTTTCAACAATTTGTTTTATTCTTTCCCCTCCCAAAGGATAAACATACGAAAGACTATCGTTTTTAAATACAGCCTCAATGGGGACAAAAAGTGCGTCTTCCAGGTAATTGGCCTGTATGATGTTACTGGTGGTCATTGCGGGTTTTAAATCCGGATCAGAACCATTTACCCTGATTTTAACTTCGAATACTTTAGCATCGCTTTTTGGCATTAGCTGACCCATATTGGCAACGGAAAAAACTTCGCCGGTTAATTCTTTATCAGGAAAAGCATCAATGCCAATTTTAACTTTTTGCCCTATTTTTATCAGGGCGATGTCAATTTCATTAATAAAAGTTTTGGTAACAAGGTTGTCCATGTTGGGGAAGGTGGCTACAATATTGCTCCATGCCGAAACTCTGGAACCGGTTTTTACTGTTCCACCCCATTCGTATTGATAATACGATATAATTCCCGATTTTGGGGAATAGATAATAAGGTTATCCATAAGTTCCTCCAAGGCATCAACTCGTTCTTTTATTTGTTTATAATTAATATATTTCCGGTTTACCTTATTTTCCTCCTGTTCGGTTATTAACTTGTATGCCTGTTTGGTTTGTTTCAGTTTGCGAGATGCTTTGTCGTAATCCATCTTCACCTTTTTTTGTTCCGAAGGCGATTCATAAATCGATTCGTCAACAGCAATCTTTCGTTCTTCAACATCTAATTCAGCATTAATAATTAAATCGCGTTGATTGCTGAGCGTAAGGTTCGAATCAATTTTACTGTCATTGTACTCCGACAGCGTTTTTTCTAATTCATCGAGTGTGGTTTTTAGCTGTTCCTCAACGGCCTGATGGTCGAGTGTTGCAACATAATCGCCCGAATCAACATAGGAGCCTTCGTCAATCAGGTCGGTAATGATTAAGGAAGAAATTCGGGTTTGGCGATCTTTCAGTTTCTCGGGGACGTAGATATTGTCAGAGTTCTCCGATTCCAGCTGACCACTCGAATAAACAAGAATTTCGAATGGCCCTTTTTGCACTTTTGTCGTAATCATGGTGCTTTTGCTTTTTGTGTCGGGATAAAAAATGAGGACTAACAGCACAATTGCTGTAGCAAGTGCGGCAATAAGCCAGGTTTTTTGTTTCATCTTATTAAGATTTTAGTTTTCAATAGTTTTTGATGAGAAATGCGTTAGGTATTTTTGGGGTGTTAGAAAAGGAAGAACGCAGATTTCATATTTTTCGGTTTGATAATTTTTATTTTGGTTAATACGGCTTCCTGTTAAACAAGAACTATGCCTCGATTTGTTTTGCTACGAAAGTTCGGGAAAATATTTAGATTCTGTTTATTAAACAAAACAGTTTTTAACTAAATTATTAGTTTTTTAACTGAAATTTCAGTTTATAGAGTCAAGTTTCGAGTTTATACAGTTTTATTCGGTGAAATCCGGAATGTGCAACAGAGCATACTAAACGCTAATGCATTTGTGGTAAATTAAACAAGTGGTGAATGGGGCCAATTAAAATTTTGTTTGAAAACGTTTTAGAAAATAGCTTCTCATAAGTCGTTACGGGATTAATTTCTCTTCTTTTTTTGCGAAGTGCTTCGCTGGCGAAAGTAGCCGAATGCTATTTTCTCTGATTTTGAACCTGAAATTTATAACAGATAGCCTGCAACAAAAAAAAGGATTTTTCAGCTACCAGCGTTTTTTAACAATACCTGCCTTTGCCAGCGTCATTATTAAAACGCCAATAACTGTAATCATTCCGCCAATAAACTGGTGTTGGGCCGGAAAAGTATGAAACATAAAGTAGGCTCCAATAAGTACAAAAATTCCTTTTAAACTTTGAACAATGGCAGAACGTGATGCTTCAATGTGGCGGTACGAATAATATACTGTAATAATGGCCAGAAACTCTAAAAAACCTCCGATAGCGATATTCCCGAAAGCCTTAAACGGAATAAGGATGGCAGGTTTGTAAATAAAAAACACGACTGTTGAAAAAAGGAAAAGCCACAGGTAGCGGTTTAGGTTAAATAATTCAGGACTCAGGTTTTTTACATGCGTTTTAACGATGAGCGTAGCTGTGGTTGCAAATGCGGCGTTGATAAGAATGACCCCAGTTCCGGCAATAAAAAGTGTTTTAAGGGTGGTGCCGCCTGTATAGCTAATAATAAAAGTACCGGCCAAGGCCAAAAGTCCACCTGCTATTTCAATCCAGCCAAACTTCTCTTTCAGAATAAAAATACCGCCAAGGGTTACCATAACCGGAAAAATATTTCCAATGAAAGAAGTTACCGAAGGGTCGGGAATAATATTTATTGATATAAAAAATGTTGAAGTGGTGAGAATTTCGAGAACACCAAGTACCAGCAAAATGCGAATTTGTTTTTTGCTTAGTGTTTTAATCTCTTTTAATTTTTTGTTACCTAGTGCCAGCAAAAAACTAAACAAGGCACCAAAACCACACCAATAAATTCCAAATTGCGTAAGGTGAACTTCGTTGAGAGCTGCTTTGCTGAAAATATAAACATTCGAAAATGCCAGTGTGGCAACCAGGGCAAAAAAGTAACCTTTAAATGTACTCGATTTCATGTGGTAAAGATAAAAAAACTACTCAGTCGATAAATATTTCCTTGTTTCTATTATTAATGTCCAAAAGTACTGATACTGCTGGTTTTATTTGAACCAAATTGCTGCTGGAATACATTTTTTTTAAGGATTTAAAGGGTGTTGTCTCGAAAATAAATACGGCAAAGTATTGCGTAATCCATTCATTTTATTAGCTTTAATGTCCAAACTGTTTAAAACCTTATTATGTCGAAAACCCGAAAGACACTTGTTATTGCCTTCTTGATAATTGGCTCCGCCTTTATTCTTATAAGTTTTTTACCTAAATCTGGCGTGTGGTCGAATAATGTATATTGTGTATTAGCCCTTGGTGGTTTCTTATTGGCAACTATCGCTCTGGTATTAGTCATGTTTAGGCGAAAAGTGTAACCATTTTTCTTAACCCAACATTAACGTTTCCCAAACATCAAACATCAATCTTATTAATCCATTATCTTTGTAAAACTTACGGAATGACATTCTTGGTTAAAGAAAGGGTGTCGTTTTTAAAGCTTAGATATTTTAATAATCAATGGATGGCTGCAAGCAGGTTTGCCGAAAGTTTACTGCCAGCTTCGTGTTTTCAGCTTCCAAATAAAAAACTAGATTCATGTTACCAAAGATCAATCCAATGGAAACCGAAGCCTGGAATAAACTGGAAGAAATGTACTTCGAGTTTGAAGGCATGCATATGAAAGACCTTTTTGCGCAAGACCCAGAACGTTTTGAGAAATACTCGTTGAAGTTTGACGATATTTTACTCGATTATTCGAAAAATATTGTTAGCGATGAGGTAAAAGCTACTTTAATTGAACTGGCAAAAGAATGCGGACTAAAAGAGGCTATAGAAAGTATGTTTGCCGGGCAAAAAATTAACGTTACCGAAGACCGCGCTGTACTGCATACAGCTTTGCGTAATCGTAGTAACACTCCAATTATTGTCGATGGCGAAGATGTAATGCCCGAAGTAAATGCTGTACTCGACCAAATGAAGGCTTTTTCAGAAAAAGTAATATCGGGAGAGTGGAAAGGATATACAGGAAAAGCAATTACTGATGTGGTAAATATTGGTATTGGAGGTTCGGACCTTGGCCCGCTAATGGTTACCGAAGCTTTGAAACCATACAAAAGCCATTTAAATTTACATTTCGTATCGAACGTTGATGGGACACACATTGCCGAGACTTTAAAAGCGGTGAACCCCGAAACTACTTTGTTCATTGTTGCTTCGAAAACTTTTACCACTCAGGAAACCATGACCAATGCCAATTCGGCAAAAGACTGGTTCCTTGCATCGGCAAAAGAAATTGAAAACGTAGCGAAACACTTTGTGGCTGTTTCAACCAACGCCGAAGCGGTTTCTGCTTTCGGAATCGATACGGCTAACATGTTTCGTTTTTGGAATTGGGTAGGAGGTCGTTATTCGTTGTGGTCGGCAATTGGCTTATCAATTGTTCTTGGTATTGGGTTCGATAATTATATTGCATTACTCGAAGGTGCCCACGCCATGGATAAACACTTTATTGAAGCCGATTTCGATAAAAACATGCCGGTAATTCTGGCCTTAATAGGTATTTGGTACAATAACTTTTATGGCGCCGAAAGCGAAGCAATTTTACCTTACGACCAGTACATGCACCGTTTTTCTGCTTATTTTCAGCAGGGAAACATGGAAAGTAACGGAAAATATGTTGACCGTAATGGCCTGCAAGTGGATTACCAAACCGGTCCGATTATTTGGGGAGAGCCAGGTACAAATGGCCAGCATGCTTTTTACCAGTTAATTCATCAGGGAACAAAACTTATTCCTTGCGATTTTATCGCTTCAGCTATTAACCACAACCAAATTAGCGATCATCATCCCAAATTGTTAGCTAATTTCTTTGCGCAAACCGAAGCTATGATGGTAGGTAAAACCGAAGAACAAGTTGTGGCTGAATTGAAAGCAGCAGGTAAAACCGATAAGGAAATTGAAGAATTGGCTCCATTTAAGGTTTTCATGGGTAATATTCCGACCAATTCAATTTTAGTGAAAAAATTAACACCAAAGGTACTTGGCGAGCTTATTGCCATGTACGAGCATAAAATTTTTACGCAGGGAATTATCTGGAACATTTACAGCTTCGACCAATGGGGTGTTGAGCTGGGAAAACAATTGGCAAATGCCATTTTACCCGAGTTGACTTCCGATAAAAAAGTAACAGGCCACGATGCCTCAACCAATGGCTTGATTAATGCCTGGAAAGAGATGAAATAAAATAAAGTTCATTTTTTATTGTTCACCCGGTGACTATCGTTTTTTACAAACAGTTACCGGGTGAATTGTTTTTGGAGAAGATGTTTTTTTTGATGTCTTTGTATAAAGCGATGTTAACACAATTTTTTAGAGAGTTCTGTAAATTCCTTGGCAGGAGCAACATTCTCGTATAAAATTCGATTAACTGAATCCGAAATAGGCATATCTACTTTATATTTTTTGTTGATTTTCTGAATTGATTTTGAGGCATAATACCCCTCGGCAACCATATTCAGTTCCAATTGAGCTGTTTTTACCGAATAGCCTTGTCCAATCATTGTTCCAAAGGTGCGGTTCCGGCTAAACTGCGAATACGAAGTAACCAGCAAATCGCCCAAATAGGCAGGCGATTTAATGTCGCGATCTATAGGGTGAACGGTGTCAACAAATCGTTTCATTTCCTGAATAGCCCTTGAAATAAGTACAGCATGAAAATTATCGCCGTAACGTAAACCATGAGCAATTCCGGCAGCAACGGCAATAATATTTTTTAGTACCGCAGCATATTCTGTTCCCCAAATATCGTCCGATAAAGTAGTGAAAATGTAATCGCATCGAACTAAATCGGCAAATTTTGCTGACTGCTCTTCGTTAATTGCAGCAACGGTAAGGTACGAAAGCTTTTCTTTGGCTACTTCTTCGGCATGGCAAGGGCCCGCTAAAACACCCAGATTTTCGTACTTAACATTAAAATGGCTGTGTAAATATTGGGCTACCAGAAGGTTCTCCTCGGTAACAATTCCTTTTATTCCCGACAATATATATTTTCCCGAAATTTCAGTTTTAATTTCAGTTAAAACACTTGGAAGATAAGCTGAAGGTACGGCCAAAATCAAAATTTCTGATTTTTCAACGAGTTGATTAACATCGTGATAGAAATTTATTCGCGAAGTGTCGAATTCAACTTCACGTAAATACCTTGGATTATGATTTGTGTATTTAAATTCTTCAATCGTTGACTCTTTTCTGAAAAACCAATTGATTTCACCCACATTTTCAAGAAGCATCTTTGCAATTGCAGTTGCCCAGCTTCCACTCCCTATTATTCCAACCCTATCTGTTTGTATATTCATTTTTTTTATTGAAAAGAACTCAGCAAAAGTACTATTTGTGTGCGCATAATAAAAACAACAGCTGTTTTTCTGTAATAAATGGTAGAGATAAAGCGCTCTTCTTGATAAACGGAAGTGCTTTATGTGTTTGAATTGAAGATGATTAGTGTTTCTAGACGCTTTTTTAAATCCCAATTTTATTTTGAAATTGTATGGATTTTAGGCTAGTAGAAAATATGATAATTCCGTATTAAATTATATTGGGAGCCAAATTAAGGACGCAAGATATTTGCGAAATATAAACTTACAGAATAGCGTAAAAGGTTTATTTTAACAGAGGTATAACACAAAATGAAACGAGTATGAGAAAGTTTGCTCACACAATTGATGTATTAAAATCACAGTAGTTCCATCTTCTACCATAGAAAACAAACATTTTTAATAAGATGAAAACTATTTTTGAGCGAGTTTCAAGGAACGTATGTAGGGTGAAGTTTTAATTGTAAGAAGAAAATAAAAACAGGCTGTTAAACAAAACGTATATTTGTACAACTTACAATTTTTTTGAAATTAGCTTTGAATCTTGTTGAGTTTAGATTAGCCAAAAAATTGAGGCATTGCCTGAGTATCGCGAAATTTATTGATGAAGAATAAACTCAACAGGAACAGAAGAATAGGGTTTATTTCAAGGTAATAATTGTATTAACCGTAGTGCGATTCAAAAAAAACAGCGTGAATATTTTTTGTTGAACTCGGGGGGATAGGTATTTTATTGTTTTAAGTGTTTAGATATGAGGAAGTTTTTGAAGATAACCGGAATTGTACTTACTGTTTTTGTGCTGGGGATATTGGGCTACACCTATATAAGTTTTAATTATTATAGTCCTGAAGATCCTGAGGTAGAAATCGATTATGAGAAACTGGAATATTACCACGATTCTTGGCTCGAATGCCGCGATGCCTTTGTTTTTCAGGCTAAACAAATGAGAAGCCGCTTCGACAGTGTAGAAATTTTTGCTGTGCCGGTAGCCAGTAATACAGACATCGATTTAACCATCGACTTTTGTTACATTCCTGCCGCCGATACCACAAAAAAGCTTTTACTTATTAACTCGGGTATACATGGGATCGAAGGTTTTGTGGGAAGTGCCGTGCAACAAATGTTGATGGCCGAGTTTTTTCAACCCGAGATGTTGTCGGAAGTGGGGCTTTTAATGGTTCATGGATTGAATGCCTGGGGATTTAAAAACGAACGCCGCTTTACAGAGAATAACGTAGATTTGAACAGGAATTACAGCCTTAGTAATTCTTTGTATAAGAATAAAAATGATGGTTTTGTTGCACTTTACGATATGCTCACGCCTAAAGGAGAAGTAGATTTAAATACCGTAGGTAACCGTTTTTTTATGCTGAAAGCCATTCGACAAATTGCGCAAAAAGGAATGCCGGCACTTTTGCAGGCTTTTGCTCAAGGACAATATCAGTTTCAGGAAGGTATTTATTTTGGAGGCTTCCAGCCTGAACAACAACAAGCTATTTTATCGGAAGTATTAGAAAAAAGAGCTGCCAATTATAGTACCATTTTAAACCTCGATTTGCATACTGGTTTTGGCGACAGGGGAGACTTGCATTTGTTTCCCAACCCCATCGACGACCCTGAGTTGAAGCAAAAAACAGAAGCGGTTTTCGAGGGATACCAGATCGACTGGGGCGACTCAGATGGATTTTATGTGGTTGAAGGCCAGTTTGTTGAATTTGTTGGTCAGTTGTTTCCTGAAAAAACATCGATCCCCATGCTTATGGAATTTGGAACCTTAAATACGGGAACTACAATTGGAGCCGTGAAATCGGCACATATTTCAATTGTTGAAAACCAGGGAGCTCATTATGGTTTCAAATCAGAAAAAGATAGCTTAAAATCCAAAGCCGGTTACTACGAAATGTTTTATCCTCCTTCGGAAAAATGGCGCACCAACGCTATAACTGTTTCGCAGGAAATGATGACCGATATAATGTCAAATTTTCGAAAGTTGTAAGCTGAATGGTGCGATTGTTTAAAGCTGGCAGGCGAAATTACTGCGGCTTCATCTGCCAGTTTCAAAGACTGTACCCACTATTGATTTTTAACCTCAGGCAAGTTTATTAAATCGAACTTGGGTTATTACTTCAGCAAATAGGCCACTAAAATGCCCAAATAATTGCCAATGGCATAGCCTGCAATTCCAACCACTAGCCCGGTTAAAATTATCTCACGGTTTTTTAAGGCTCCGGCAACTACAGGAACGAAGGGTGGCGAACAAATTAATGCGCTTGTTGAAATGATTACTGTGTCGGCATCGATTTTAAAGATGCGGGCCAGGGCAATGTGGATAATGTGAGAACCATAAATTGCCAATGCCACATAATAAAACAGCGAAAATGAAATATTCGACAGTTTGCTGATATCGGCCATTGAAGCTACTGCTAAACAAAAAATTAGTATGAGGTACATGCCCAACTGGAAGGTTTTTTTGATAGCTTTTATTTTCGGAACAAACGAAAGGGCAATCCCAAAAGAGGTAATCAGTAAAATAATAACAGCTGTAGCATAATCTTTGGGCACCAGAAGGCTTATGGAATAACTCGTTGCCAGAATTGCTACTGAAATTGCGAACGCTCCAAGAAGTGGGAACAGGGTTTCTTTTTTTAGCATACCTTGGTACGATTCGAATTCCTCTTCCGGATCGATATACGAAGCTTCTTTATTGAGTTTTTTTACCTGTTTAAAAGGCGGCAGAAACCATAAAAACACCTTTTGCCCAACCGACAGAATAAAAACCAGATAAATAGCTCCCAGAGTAAGATCGTAGGTGTGGGTCATTATGTAAAGCTCCTGCGAAACATTTAGTGCCGATTTCATAGCCGCCATGTTTGGCGTTCCGCCTGTATATACCCCCACAAGCATACCCGCCACCTGCCATATGTTTTCGATGCTGCCCCGAAAAATGAAAAAGCCTATTACAATTACAATTAAAACTGAAATAATCCCGGTTATCAGTGCAGCAAAAGCCGAACGCGCCATTTTAAACCACGATCTCACATCAACCGAAAAGAGAATTAATGGCAACGAGAGAGGAATGGTAATATCGGTTATCATGTTTTGGTATTTTCCGGCTCCTTGGGGCAATACGTCCATGTTGCCAATTATTAAACCAATGCCATAGCATATAAGCACGGCTCCAATTTTTTTCAAGATTGAGAAACGTTCCTCAAGATAAATTATAACAACAGGAGTAATTATAAATAAGATTATTAACGCCAGAAATGGTGTTTCCATAAAAATTATGTTCTGTTTAATGAACAGGTAAAGATATTAGAATGAAGAGATAATGCAAAGACACCAAATGCGCCCATGTAACTATTTTTTGCCATAACCTCCTCCTCCCGGCGTTTCAATTATAAAACGATCTCCTGCTTCTATATTAATATTTTCAATGGATTTGAGTTGAACCTCAGTCCCTGATTTACACACTATTTTTTGACACCCAGGCAAGCCGTCTTCTCCGCCATTTAAACCATAAGGGCCGGTTTTACGTCGTTGCGAGAGTACCGAAAGATTAACCGGTTCCAGAAATAAAATACTACGTTTTATGCCATCACCTCCTTGCCATTTTCCGTGTCCTCCCGATTCCTTTCGAATACTGAATTCTTCGAGGCGAACCGGGTAGCGGTGTTCCATAATTTCAGGATCGGTAATACGTGTATTGGTCATGTGATGATGCACCGCACTTGCTCCGTTAAAGTTTTCTCCTGCTCCACAACCGCCGCAAATGGTCTCGTAATAACCAAATTTTTCGTTGCCAAACAGGGTGTTATTCATGGTTCCCTGGCTGGCTGCGACAACTCCAAATGCTTTTAACAATGTGTCGGTTAAGCGTTGGCTTATTTCCACATTACCACCAACTACGGCAGGGCAGTTCGCCGGATTATCATCAAAATTCGGATTTAACAAACCGGAGGGTAAAATAAATTGTACGGGTTCCAGTAAGCCATCGTTAAGCGGAATGGCTTCATTTAGTAATAATCGTAGCACATAAATACTTACGCTTTTAACAATGGCCTCGGTAGCATTCATATTGCCCGGATGAACGGAAGAGCTTCCCGTAAAGTCGATGTTGCAGTCTCCGTTTTTAAGTTCAATCTTAACTTTTAAGGGCGAACCATCGTCTAAATATTCGGTAGCCTGATAAATGCCATCGCCGAATTTTTGCAGCGTTGCTCTCATCTTCGAAGAAGCATGCCGGCGCAGCAAATTCAGGTAGGTCTTAACTGTTTCCGGGCCATAGGTTTTAATTAGGTTCATTAGGGCATCCGATCCGTTTTTATTGGCCGCGAGGGCAGCATTCAGGTCGGCAAGGTTTTCTTCTACTGAGCGCGATGGATATTTGCCGCTTGTTAAGATGTGGCGTATACCTTCCCAATTTACCTTCCCTTTTTTTACCAAATAAAATGGCGAAATGCAAACACCTTCTTCCTCCAGGTTATTGGCATTGGGTGGCATTGAGCCTGGGCTGATACCTCCAATCTCGGAATGGTGAGCCCGGTTTACAACAAAGCCGACTCGCTCGCCTTCGTAAAATACAGGAGTCACCACCGTTACATCCGGTAGGTGAGAGCCTCCGTATTTGGGATGGTTGGTGACTATGGAGTCGCCTTCGTTAAATTCGAAATGTTTAAGTAATGTTTGTACACAAACTCCCAATCCGCCAAGATGCACGGGGATGTGAGGAGCATTGGCTACCAATCGGCCCTGGGCATCGAGCAAAGCACACGAAAAGTCAAGGCGCTCTTTTATATTTACAGAAAGAGAAGTGCGTTGCAGCAGGGCTCCCATATTTTCGGCAATGGCCATAAAGCGGTTGGTAAACAGCTCTAATTCGGTTTGACGGGTTTGCTCTTTTGTTACTTCCGTTTTCTCCCGGTCGCATGTTAAAATGGCGGTTCCTCCTTTTTTGAGTTCCAGTGTCCAGCCTTTTTTTACATAGGTAGTTGAAAAATTATCGGGGAAAAGTGCCGGCCCTTCAAAGCTGGCTCCTGCTTTTAACCTGCTACGAATATATACCGGGGTATTATTTTCCATTACCTGCGATACAGGAGGAAAATAATTGGGAATATTTTCGTTTGATTCGTTGTTTTTTGAATGGTTTATTGATGCAATAACGCGCAATATTTCCACCTCTATTTCACGATTGGTAACCTTGTGTCCATACAATTTTACGTATTGCCCGTGAAAATCTTTAATGAGTTGTTCTGCACCGGTATAATGAAGTTCGAGGCTTGAATCTTGTCCTTTAAAACGAAGAAACACCATTCTTTGACGAATGTGAATATCGTCTTTTTTAAATCCTTCTGTTTCGAGTTTTTTTGTGGCTTCGTTTTCTATTTCAGTAAACCATGTTTCCAAAAGATGTTGAACCTGATTGAAATTGCGGAGTACCTGTTTTTCAGCAAAACGTTCTACTGCCGCATTGCCAATTCCGTAAGCACTGAGCAAACCGGCATCTTCGGGGAGAAGGATGGTATCAATATTTAGAATTTCGGCTATGTCGCAGGCATGTAATCCGCCAGCACCGCCAAAAGCAACCAGTGCAAAATTTTTCGGACTATATCCTTTCGAAATAGAAATTTTTCGAATCGCTCCGGCCATAATCTCGTTGGCAATATCGATAAAACCTTTTAGTATAATTTCTGCCGATTGTTTTTCGCCGCTTTGCTTTTCTATTTCCGTTATCAGTTCTGCTAAGCGTTGTTTGGCAGCCTGTTTAAAAACCGGAATTCCAAATTGACTTGTATCAAGTCGGTTTAGCAGCAGGTTTACATCGGTTATGGTTAGGGGGCCGCCGGCTCCGTAGCACGCTGGTCCGGGGAAAGCTCCCGCGCTCTCTGGTCCAACAAAAAGTTTATAGCCGTCGAATCCACAAATGGAACCTCCGCCTGCAGCAACGGTTTCAATGGCAATGGCTGGGCTGTTAATTTTGGCATCTCCAACCTGTAATTCGTAGCAATAATCAAATTCCTGGTCGATGCGCGAAACATCAGTACTGGTGCCTCCCATATCGAAGGTGATTAGTTTGGAATAGCCACTTTCGGCACCAACTTTCTTTGCTCCAACAACGCCTCCTGCAGGGCCGCTAAGTAAGCTGTCTTTTGGGTGAAAGTTTGTAGCAGAAACCAAACTCCCGGCACTGGTCATAATCTGAAAAGAGTGTTTGCCAATTCGCTTTGTAATACCGTTTACATAGTTATGAATAATGGGGGAGAGATAGGAATTGACGACGGTAGTTTCTGCCCGGTTCAATATTTTAATAAGGGGAGAAAGACCGGTAGATGTGGAAACAAAATGAAAACCTTCGCAACTGAAAAAGTCGGCAATTTGTTTTTCATGCTCCGGATTAAGGTATGAATTCATTAAAGTGATAGCCACTGATTCGATTTCTCCTTTGTCGATGGAGGCAAGGTCAGCCTTTAATTTTTCCAGGTCGACAGATTTTAGAACCTGGCCTTTGGCATCGATTCTTTCGTCGACTTCAATAATTTTGTGGGTAATCTGCCTGGGTTTAACCACATTAACCGCAAAAATGTCAGGGCGTGCCTGGTTGCCAATTTTAAGTAAATCGGCGAAGCCTTTGGTAATTATAAACAGTGTTTTGGCACCCTTATTTTCGAGTAATGCATTGGTGCCTTTTGTCGACCCCAGTTTGAGTTGTAGATCGGGAAATGTTTCGGAAAGTGCCGTTTGTGTTATTAAGCGGGCTCCCAAAACAGGAGCCTCCTCGTGGCTGGTAATTTCAAAATTCTGTCCTTTTGATTCAGGAGTTAGTATGGGTTGGTTTAATCGAATGATATTTTTATTCGTATCGAAATTCTCTATTTTCAAATCTCCGTAATCGTTACCCAGCAAACGGAAAAAGAATCCTTTTAAAATATCGTGTGTCAAATTCCAGTTATCGGCGCATTCGAATTCCTTTTCTGAAATGATATTTTTAATGGTATTGCGCAAACTGCTGCTACTTAATACCTTCTTCCGGTATTGTTTGCCGGTTTCATCTGTTCCGATACAATCGGTGAAAGTTCCACCTGTATCAATGTAAAGTTGAAAATATTTTTCTGACATTTTTTAATCTTTGTTTTTTCCTTTTATCCAAACCCAAACCCAAACCGAAACAATTGCACTTACTACTGTAATAACAGTTAACACATTATTTCCAACAGTTGTAGCAGGAATAAAGGTGGTGAAAAACGCTTTTGTGGCACTGTTTAAACCTAGTATGAGTGTGATAAAAATGATAATAGCCATTAATATATTTAGTGCTTTAGGGTTTGTTTTTTGTTGAATTATATTTTTATTGTTGATTACGATAAAAAGAAAAATACTTACAAAAGGAAGTAAAAAACCGTTTAAGGCCTGGGCCAGAATAATGGCAGGAATCGGTTTTATGTTTCCAAGGGCAAAGCTCATCCCAATTAGCAACACAAATATCCAACCTGTTTTATACCGAAGGGAACTGGGCGCCCATTTCTCAGGTGTTTTATTACCAAACAAACTTTTTAAAGTTATTGCAGCAGCCAGCGGAGCTGTAACCGATGAGGTGAATCCGGCGGCAAACAATCCAAATCCCAGCAGGTATTTTCCGGCCGGGCCTATTTTTTGCTGAAGAGCCAGAGAAAGTTGTTCGAAAGAAAATTCGGAGACAACCGAAGTGCCAACAATAAGCACTGCCATGGAAAATATTCCACCTAATATAATGGCTATGGCAAGCCCGAAGCGCATTTCGCTAATGGATTGATTTTTATTTGATATTCCCGAACCCAGGAACAGGTTGTAGGGAACGATAGTGGTTCCGATTAAACCCAAAATCAAAACGCCTTCTTGTGTTGAAGAGGGAATGGAAGGAATGAATGCTCCGTTTAAAATTTCTTTTAAAACGGGTTTAACTAAAATGGCCACAATTAAAAAACCAATTCCCATTAAAACCACTACAAAACCCATAATGGTTGAGATAATTTTCAAGGATGGAATATTCAGAATAATAGCAGCCACTAACCCGATACACAAAATAAGAACCAGGGGAGGCACGTCAAATAGTAATTGAAAACCGGCAACTGCTCCAAGTAAATTTCCCATTTCGTAAGCTGCTGCTCCGAGAACTATTGCGCCCAATACAAGAATCAATACAAGCGGTTTGGCTTTGCTCTTTTCGAACTGATGGCTGATGGCCTGTCCCAGGTTTTTCCCTGAAACAATGGTTAAACGGGCTGCTGCCTCCTGCAAAAGCAGACAGGCAAGGGTTGAAAATAGTAGAGCCCACAATAATCCGGTTCCATACGATGCACCCGAATTGGCAGCTGTAGTTATAGTTCCCGGGCCAATAAAAGCCGCCGAAACTACCGACCAGAATAAAATATTAGGAATGCGTTTTTTTGTCGACATAAGCGTTTGTGCAGCGTTTCTCAAATATACACATCAAATTGTTTTTGCAAATTTAAAGGCGTAAAAAAATGAGCTTGTTTTTTTATGGTTACAATTTCTTTATTTCCTGCAACAAAATCTCTAGTGCCGGCGAAACCATTCCTCCATGATCAAATCCATCCAGCTCAAGTAATTTGGTTTTTGTGTGCCCGGCTACTTTCATCATGCGATACATGTAGGCGTTTTCTTCATAGCGACCAAGCATTTCCAGTTCTCGATCGCCGGTTATTAAAACCAATGGCGGAGCATCGGGGCGAACGTGGAAAAGAGGTGCAAATTCATCGATTATGGGTTGGGTTCCTTTTATACCCCGTTCTTCGCGTACAGTAAAATGAGTAATGGTATGCCCGCTAAAAGGAATGAGCATGGCAATGCTGTCGGCATTAATATTGAATGTCGCAAGATAATTTTTATCCAATCCAACCATACTTGTTAAATAGCCTCCGGCCGAATGCCCCGAAACCACAATTTTTTTCTTTGAGCCGCCATATTTTTCTATGTTATCGAAGGTCCAGGCAACGGCAGCTGCAGCATCTTCGATATAGACCGGACATTTTACCATGGGAGACAAACGGTAGTTAACAGCAACTACGGCAATTCCTTTTTCCTTAAGTTTTTCGGGAATGAATTTGTTGCCGGTTTTTATGCCTCCTCCATGAAACCAAACCACGGTTGTGAAATTTTTTTCCTGAGGATAGTATATATCCAATCTGCAGCGACTGTTAATGTATTCGTTATTTTTAGCTTCGGCCTCCGTTCGGTATAAAATATTTTTTTCGAGTTGCTTACTTCCATTATTTTGGGCATTGCAATTGAATTGAAGCAGAAAGGGAAAAATAGATACCCAATAAATAGAAAATAGTAGTTGTTTCATAAATCGTTGTTTTACGCACTAAAGATAAAATTTTGAATGAATAACAAACATGGTTTATCTTGTTAAATTGAAAGAGTTAGTCTGTTCTTGCTCAGTGGTATGCAGTATTTATTATTTTTATTATGAATAGGAAGATTCGAAACAAAATTGTACATTTATAAGATAACCTTAAAATTATTCAATATGGGTATTAATAAAAATCTTCTCATTTATGTTGTTGAAGATAATAAAATGTACAACAAGATTGTTGTAGAATTCCTCTCAAAACAAGGATTTAAAAATATAAAGTCTTTCCTGTCGGGTAATGAATGTGTCAATACCGTTAAAGAAGGCGAGTCGCCCGACGTTGTTATTCAGGATTATCATTTAGAAGACATAAATGGAATAGATGTGTTGATGAATGTGAAGAAGCACAGTAAAAAATCGGAGTTTGTGTTTTTAACCGGAAACACAGATATGGAAGTCGCAGTTAATTCGATTAAATTTGGAGCTTTTGATTATATAATTAAGGACAACGATGTAGCCCTAAAGAAAGTGGTAGCCGGGATTGAAAATATTTCGAAGCTGCTTATTATTCAACGCAGGCACAAGATTCTTAAAAGTGCGATGCTTTCAGCGCTAATTGTAATGATGGTTGCTGTAACCTTTACCTTTTTACATACCTTTTTTAACGTTTTTGGCTTGCATTAGGGATTCAGTTTGGCAGTAATGGAAATTGTTGATAGTTTTTTATTTAGCAGCAACTTCCATTAAAAGTCCACATATCCAGGCGCCATAAGTTCCAAAAGCATACCCTAAAACAGCCAGTAATACGCCAACCGGTGCCAGTGCCGGGTGAAATGCCGCTGCAACAACTGGAGCACTGGCAGCTCCTCCAATATTTGCTTTGCTTCCTACAGCCAAAAAGAAATAGGGGGCTCTAATAAGTTTGCCTACAATGAGCAATAATACCACGTGAATGATCATCCAAATGCCACCAACGGCAAATAACCCAATGTGTTCAAAAATCTTCGAAACATCCATTTTCATACCAATGGTTGCCACCAAAACATAAATAAAAATGGTTCCAATTTTCGATGCTCCGGCGCCCTCGTACATACGGAGTTTTGTGAACGACAGACCAATCCCAATTGTGGTTGATAAAATAATTAACCAAAAGAAATTTGAGGTTAAACTAAATTTATTTAGGGCAGGAGCATTTTGCTCGATAAAAGGCGCAATCCAGTCGGCAACAAAGTGAGCCAAACCTGTTGCACCAATTCCAATGGCAAGAATTACCATTATGTCGGTAGTGCTTGGTATACGAGCAATTCTTGTGCTAAAGTCGTGCATTTTGTTTTTTAAGTGGGTAACACTGCTCACATCGGCCTTAAAGAACTTGTCAATTTGTTCCGATTTTCCAACTCCAAGTAGCAGAATAGTCATCCATACTTCTGCCACCAAAACATCAACGGTAATCATAACCGAATACAAGCTGTCCGAGGGTTTGAAGATTTCGTACATTGCAGCCTGATTGGCACCTCCGCCGATCCAGCTACCGGCAATGGTTGTCATTCCGCGCCAAATGGCATCGGGGCCTAAACCTCCAACTAAATCCGGATTAAATGCCGACGCAATTAATATGGCTAAGGGGCCTCCTATAATAACGCCGAAAGTCCCGGTTAAAAACATAATAAGCGCTTTACTTCCCAATTTAAAAACCTCTTTTAGGTCGATACTGAGGGTTAATAACACCAAACAGGCCGGAAGCAAATAACGCGAAGCCATAAAATACAACTGTGAGCTTTCTCCATCAACAATGTTAAAAGTGGTTAGCAGACTGGGTAAAAAATAGCACATTAACAGCATCGGAACTACACTGTAGAATTTTTTAAATATAGGTTTAGATGAACTGCTGGTATAAAAAATGAAGGCTAAAAGTGTTATTAGAATCCCCAATATTACAGCATCATTTTGTATAAGATATTTCGAATGTTCTGTTGCCTCCATAAAAAGTAATTTCAAATATTTTTGTATTTTCCCCGTTGGAGCGACAAATATAGAAATCTTTTCAGCTTGTCCAATTTAATAAAGGTCAGTTTCAAGTCGTTAATAACACCCCTTTTTTTACTGAGTTCGGTGATAACCCATCCGTTTTTTTATAATTTTAGAGAAAATTTAGTTCGTAAGGAGAAGGCTTTTATCTTCTGTCTTCCGACTTCCAATTTCTTTACCATGAAACTATTTACCACAAAGCAAATTGCCGAACTCGACAAGTTTACTATCGAAAGGGAACCCGTTGCAGACATTGATTTAATGGAGCGGGCGTCGATGCAAATTTCCAACTGGTTAGTGCAACAGTTTTCTACCGAGCGAAAGTTGCTGTTTTTTGCAGGACCCGGAAACAATGGAGGAGATGCCCTGGCAATTGCCCGTCAAATGGCTGACCTGGATTACCAGTGCGAAGTGTATTTGCTCGATTTTGGGAAAAACTTAAAAGGTTCGCCTGCCATAAATTGGAAACGCCTTGAAGAACAGGGAAAAGTTAAACTGGGGAAAATGAAAAAAAGTGACGATTTTCCTGCCGTTGGAAAGGATGATGTAATTGTCGACGGAATGTTTGGCTCGGGGCTTACCCGCCCGCTGGAAGGGCTACCTGCCGAAATCGTGTTGAATATTAATCAGCGGCTGAATGTGGTGGTGGCCATCGATATTCCGAGTGGTTTAATGGGGGAGGATAACTCCAGTAATAACTCCGAAAATATAGTAAGAGCAGATTTTACGCTGACCTTTCAGTTTCCGAAAATTAGCTTTTTGTTTGCCGAAAATGATGAGTTTGTAGGAGAGTGGGAAGTGTTACCCATTGGCCTGCATCCCCTTGGAATAGAGCAAATTCCTTCGTTGTGTAACATTCTCGAGGTAAGCGAGGTTTTTACAAAAATGCCCATGCGCTCGAAGTTCGATCACAAAGGAACTTTTGGGCACGCTTTACTGATAGCCGGAAGTTATGGAAAAATGGGAGCTGCTGTTTTAGCCTCTAAAGCTTGTTTGCGGGCGGGAGTAGGTTTGCTTACCTCCCATGTGCCGCATTTGGGATATTCCATTATTCAAACTGCGGTTCCTGAAGCCATGGCCAGTATCGACCGACACGACTCAATGTTTACCGAATTTCCCGATTTAACACCCTTCGATGCAATTGGCGTGGGACCGGGGCTCAATCAGAAACAAAACTCGTGTAAGGCTCTATGTGCTTTACTCGAAAAATCAAAAGTGCCTTTGGTTATCGATGCTGATGCCATAAATATTCTGGCAAAAAATGCCGAATGGCTGGCAAAACTGCCTCAGGGTACTATTCTTACCCCACACCCAGGAGAGTTTAGGCGTTTGGTGGGCGATACAAAGAATTCATACGAAGCGATTCAAAAACAAAAGGAATTCTCAGAAAAATACAATTGTATAGTGGTTTTAAAAGGGGCACACACTTCGGTTTCTTCACCCTCTGGGGAGTTGTTTTTTAATTCAAGTGGTAACCCGGGTATGGCAACTGCAGGGAGTGGCGATGTGCTGACCGGAATTATTCTTGGCTTGCTGGCTCAAGGGATGTCTTCTCTCGATGCTGCGCAGGTTGGAGTGTATGTACATGGTTTGGCTGGCGACCTGGCGGCAAACAAAAAATCGGAGTTTTCGCTCACGGCCGGCGATATTGTTGAGACCTTAGGGAAAGCCTTTAAAAAGATTGTCAGGGGCTAAATTTTTTTGTGCTTTTTGGGGCACTAAATTAAAAAAATATTGAACATAGGGTTGAACCAATTTTTTTTGTGCTTGTTTATGGTACTGTTAAAAATTTAAAACAGAACTTTTAAAAATAAAAAAAATGGAAAATTCAACAGAGAAAAAGGGAATGCCCTTATTGGGTGACGATTTCCCTAAAATGACAGTGCAAACAACACGCGGTAAAATGAATCTGCCAGGTGATTTTAAAGGTAAGTGGTTTGTATTGTTCAGCCACCCTGCAGATTTTACGCCGGTTTGTACAACCGAGTTTGTTGCATTTCAGCAACGTTACGATAAATTCAGGGCGTTAAATTGCGAACTCATTGGCTTGAGTGTTGATCAGGTATTTGCACATATTAAATGGGAACAATGGATTAAAGAAAATATGGATGTTGAAATTCAGTTCCCGATTATTGCCGATACCGGTGCCGTAGCAGAAACGCTTGGCCTTATTCACCCCGGAAAAGGAACCAATACCGTACGTGCGGTTTTTATTGTTGATGGAGATGGAAAACTTAGAATAATATTTTATTATCCGCAAGAATTGGGTAGGAATATGGATGAAATTTTGCGCGCTGTTGAAGCTATGCAGGTGTCTGACAATAATGGTGTTGCCATGCCTGCCAACTGGCCAAATAACGAAATCCTTAAAGATCGCGTAATTATTCCTCCTGCAACTGATGTTGACATGGCTAACGAGCGATTGGAAAGAGCCAAGAACGGTGAGTTCGAATGTTTCGACTGGTGGTTGTGCCACAAAAAACTTTAAAAGAAACGGATTTAAGTTTATACCAACTCTCATTGGGAGAAAAAACAAACGTCAACTTTTTTTGAGGTAAAATCAGGTCACTTTTTAGTAGCTGATTTTATAGGATTTAATATTCAATAGTCGCATTTTTTAATGCGGCTATTGAAATTTCTGGTGGTATTTATTGTCTGCAAATTGCCTACAAAATAGCGTATGTTAATTGAATTATTTTTTCTTATTTGAAGAGAAAAAGAATATTTTATATCGCTCATGTGGATTTATTATTGCCCTAAGCTTTTTGGGGCAAATAGTTAGGCATAACATTCTCCATCGAATTCCATAAACAACTTTTTACCCCCGGCGAAAGCTTTGTCATTTGCTCCAGAATTTTGCGGGCTTCAACCCGTTTCGATTGTTTTTCGTAAGGGCAAAGTTTTACAGGCTTTGGTAGTTTTGCTTCTTCTGCCCATACAATTATATTTTTTTCCTCCATTAAACACAAAGGGCGAATTAATGTCTGTGGAAATTTATCCAGGCTTAGGCTGGGGGGAATAGTACTGATTGATCCCTGGAACATCATGTTCATCAATAGTGTTTCCAAAATATCATCTTTATGATGGCCCAACGCTATTTTATTGCAAGCTTGTTCTTTGGCAATTTCGAACAAAGCCTTACGCCGTGTCCACGAACAAAGAAAACAAATATCTTTTTTGTCGGAGGGTTCAAAACTATATTCTTGATAAAAAAATGGTACTTTGTAACTGTGGCATAAATCTTTTAAGTCTTTTAGGTTCACACCATAATCAATGTTGTTCATCGATATGTGTACTGCAATTACCTCAATGTCCAATTGAGGGAAAGCCAGACTTTTTGCCAGCAAATGCAAAAGAAGAAGCGAATCTTTTCCACCGGAGATACCTACCAGAATTTTATCGCCGCTTTCAATAAGCCCATATTTTTTTATCGCTGTTAAATATTGTTTGTTCAGTTTCTTTTCCATTTTATTTACAGGAATTTGCTTGTAAAATGTTTTTACGGGAAGTTCTAATTGCAATAGGTTTGTATTTTAAATTCTGCGTAATAATGGGTTATTCCAAAGAATTTAAAATGTATTGATGGTGATAGAAGGATTTTTACTCAGTTCAACCATTTTTCCGTAGCCGAAATCACCCGTTTAATTTTTACGCGAACATAGCAATATCTATGCAAATGACGTGTTTTCAGCCTTTTTATTTTTAAGAATCTAAAATATTGCAATTAAGATACTTGTGAGTGTAAGATTCTTTTGTTCAATGTGGATTAGAACAAACGAAGAAACAAAACTGGCTAAAGATTGCTGACAGCATTTGCGAAACGACAAACGAATGTTATGCGTAAAAGATAATAACAGAGTTGGTTGATGAGGATATGTAATACATGTGAATTTAAACTATAAATTTGCTTAGTTTAGATGCCTATAAGTGTAGCAACAAAGCTCCGTCCATAGAATTAAGCTTGCCCTTTTAAGCAGCTGCAAAACTGCTCTAAAAGATGTTCCTGAAAGTTGTTCAATTCAAACTACAGAAGAAAAAGATATTGTTAATAATCAGATTTCGCATCCCAAACTAATTTCTTTTCCCCTCTTCCAGGGCAGCTGTCTTCCTTCTCAATTTTTCAATAACAAGTGCATTGGTGTCGAAAATAAAAATACTTTTGTAAAAGATTTCTTCGGGGTAGGGTGAAATTCCCAATCGGCGGTAAAAGTCCGCGACTCCTTATTCGTTGATAAGCATTGCCTCTATTGGCTTCGTTTTATCAAATACAAAGGATTGATATGGTGCAACTCCATAACCGACAGTTAAAGTCTGGATGAGAGAGGAAATTGAATAGACTGCATAAAATAAGTAAGATTATTACTTATGCTTCTGCTTTTCCTGCATGGTCGTTCTATCCCGAAAAATTATTTATTGAATGATTATTAACATTACAGAATCGAACAGAGATGATTACAGAATTTGGGATTGATTACAAAGAAAGAGTGGACAACGCTATTGCAAAACTACAAGATGGAATGGGTATTTTACTGGTTGATGATGATGACCGGGAAAACGAAGGAGATATTATTTTTCCGGCAGGAACAATGACCGAAAAAGATATGGCACTAATGATTCGCGAATGCAGTGGCATCGTTTGTTTGTGTATTTCCGAACAAAAAAGAAATGCACTTGGATTAAAACAAATGGTTGAAAACAATACCAGTAAAAATCAAACTGCATTTACCATTTCGATAGAAGCAAAAAATGGAGTAACAACAGGAGTTTCGGCTAAAGATAGATTAACAACAATAAAAACTGCAATAGCAGAAAATGCAAAACCGGGAGATTTGGCAAGCCCGGGACATGTTTTCCCGTTAACTGCAAAACAAAATGGAATTTTCGACAGAAGAGGACATACCGAAGGAAGTATAGACATTGTAAGATTAGCGGGGCTGGGAGATACTGCCGTATTAGCCGAATTAACAAATGTTGATGGAACCATGGCGCGACTTCCCGAAATTGTGGCCTTTGCAAAAGAGCACAAAATGACCGTTCTTTCCATTGAAGATATTTGCCAGTACCGGAAAATGACAAAGTAAAATAGTAAGCTTAGTCAGATTCAAAATTCACTCCAAAATCTCTTGTATTCTCCCGGCTTTTCTTACAGCAGGCAAAAAATAATACTTCATAATTTTGTATCTTTTTCTGGTGAAAAATGGAGAATGCAGAGTAGTAATTTTAATTAGAACTAAGGTTCGTAAATAAAGCCTGACAACGAACTGTCTTTTTGTGTAGATTTGCACCTCTTATTTAACGATTTAAGCAGGTATTTTAATGATTCAAGATATTTATCCACACCAGTTCGACAATAGCTTTGTGTGTACTAATGGCATTTGCGAAAACGACTATATTTTTCATTTTAATGGAAATGACCTGTTATTGAAACACAATGGCGAAACTCTGGAACTGCCTCAAAAGAAAGATTTAGCAGGAATTTGCTCTGAAGGGATATTCCTGTTTTCCTTAAATAAGGTTCGTTGTTTCCTGGTGCGGGATTGCCCCGAACAGGAAAATAATGAACTTATTTACCACCCGATAAAAAATAGGAATCCATTCGTTCAAAAAGAAATTGATTATACCAGTGCGGTTGCTTTACATTTGCGAAATTGGTATGCACAACATAAATTTTGTGGAAAATGTGGAACACCAACGGTTAACAAAAGTAATGAAAGAGCTATTTTTTGCCCTTCGTGCCAAAGCATTTTGTATCCGGATATTTCGCCGGCAATTATTGTTGCTATTTTTTGTGATGACAAAATTTTACTGGCACGAAATGCAAACTTTCCCGAAGGGTTTTATTCGCTGGTGGCCGGGTATGTCGATATTGGCGAAACGATTGAAGATGCAGTTGCTCGCGAAGTGAAAGAAGAGGTTGGCTTAACCCTAAAGAATATACGTTATTATAACAGTCAGCCCTGGCCATTTTCGGGCTCAATGATGATCGGTTTTACCGCAGAAGCAGACAAAGAGCAAACAATAGAAATTGATAATCACGAAATTGTAGAGGCAGCGTGGTATTCGAGAAATAATTTACCTGAAACTCCTCTCGATAGAAGTATTGCCGGTGAGATAATCGGAAAGTTCAGGTGTAAGGAATTGTAGGAGAAAAGATGTTTGGCAAACTTGCTTCAACTTATCCTAACGTGGGCTACGCTTCTTTGGGATAGGTTCTTGTTTTCTTGTATATTCAATGTTTTTCACGTAGTTGCCTAACCCAAAATCATCAAAACAATTTAAAGCTCATTTCAAAATAAAATTGGTATTACACTTTATAATTGCTAATTATTTTATGGCAGTTATCTGTATTGCGGATTTAATAATCCCTTTGTATGGCCTCGGGAAGTTATTTAATTCGCAATATGCAATATGCTCGTATTTTACCTTTGCTCCAAGGGTTTCACACATGGCCTTATATTCTCCCTCTTTCCAACCTGGGAATCCGATCAAATCATCGAAATCAATAATCGTCCCTGGTTTTTCAGCTCCCTCTCATTTCCAGCGGAAACGAGAGAAAATGGTTTGTCGGTTGTATCAACAGTATTCTGGAACTGCGTCAACATTTATAGTAAATCGGTCCACTTGCCTTGCAATGTTTCTTTTTTTAGCGACTCAGCAAGCATGTTTAAAAAATCGGTCCGATGAATGGGGTGGGCGCCTAAACTTTTTAAATGATCGGTGGCTTGTTGTGCATCGATAAACGCGAAGTTATTTTTAAGAGCAAACTGTACCAGGTGGTAAAAGGCTACCTTACTGGCATCGGTTTTTGTAAAAAACATCGATTCCCCAAAAAAACAATTACCAATGGAAATACCATATAAACCACCAACCAATTGGTTTTCAAAGTAACTCTCGAAAGAGTGGGCGTAACCCAGCTGATGTAATTTTACATACCCGTCGATTATTTCGCGGGTAATCCAGGTTTCGTCCTGATCGGGGCGTGGAATTTGGCTGCAATTTGTAATTACCTCCCCAAAGGCCGTATCAATACGTAGCTCGAAAGTGCCTTTGTTTATCACTTGCTTCAAGCTTTTTCGGAGTTTAAAGTTTTGGGGCAGTAATACCATACGAGGGTTGGGCGACCACCATAAAATGGGTTCGCCTTCGCAAAACCAAGGATAAATACCTTGGCAGTAGGCCGAAAGCAAAAACTCAGGAGTAAGTTCTCCTCCCTGGGCTATCAGTCCTTCGTCGTTGGCTAATTTAGGATCAGGAAATTCTATCATAAAGCACAAATTTAAACAGTTTCTGAAAAATTGTTGCCTGAAGTTTTGGCTCAACATCAAAATAATTTTAATATTTTTGGTCTGTTCTTAATACGATAAGCAGAATGTGCGATATGGTCAGTGAAAAATTTAATGGTTGATTTCGTGCACTATTTTAATGGAAAATAAAAATATAGAAAACATGAAATATTTAACAATACTTGTTTGTTTATTTTTGGTACTACCATCATTAGGCCAAAGGAAGAAAAAAGAAGATGAGGGATTGGGTGTTCCTACATATGTTGAAGGAATAACTTATGCTTTGCCACGCACCGGAATTAAAGTGCATGTACAAGCTGTGCGCGAAAAATTTGAGCCGGGGCCTTATGCTGCCTATGCTGACCAACTGCTGGGAATTAGTAATGTAAAAACACGCCCTTCAACAAAATGGTCGGTAGCTGAAGTTCAAATAGAAACCTTTTCGGAACCTGATCCTGAGCAGGTGTACAAAGCTATGGGTGAAATTGCTTTTAGGGTAAACCTCGCAGCCAATGGTTGTCTGGCCGGAATAAATACAAAGGAAAATAATTCAATTTTACCGGCTGTTAAGTCGAACAAGACCTTTCAGCAGCCCGATTGCGACGATGGTTTTTCATTCAGCTATTTTACCGATAATCCCAACTATTTGCCGGGCGATTCGAGCAATAATTTTCGTCCAACAAAAGTAAGCATCGAACAAAAAGCGGTTGAAGCTGCCCAGCGAATTTTAGATTGCCGGATGAACCAGTACGACATGGCCGCCCTGATGATGGATGGCGAGCACCCCGATGGAAAAGCTTACGAGGTGAGTTTAGCCGAATTAAAACTCATCGAAAAAAATTACATTTCGTTGTTTGTGGGGCGCACAACCCTTAAAAAAGAAAGTTACAGTTTCGATTTTGTACCGGCTTCGAAATCTGCAAAAGGCCAGGTTATTTTCCGCATCTCCGACGAAAATGGGGTGGTTGATGCCTCCGATCTTTCGGGCAAACCGGTAATGATTGAATTTGAAGAAGTGACTGATCTGAATAAAAAATATGCAGCCCAGGCTGCCTCGGAAAACCCATATGCAGGAAGTTCTGGTGTGTATTACCGCATGCCCGGAATGGCTACCATAAAAATTATAAGTGAAATGAATGTGATTGCCTCGGCTCGTGCAACCATTGCTCAGTTTGGTGTGGTAGCTCCATTGCCTGAAGATATGTTGCAAGGTGATTGTGCCATTGAGTTTCATCCTGAAACCGGTGCCATAAAATCGGTAAGTTACATCGATTAAAGGGGGTTTGGGTTACAATACGGTCCGGTTAATAGTAGACGATTTTCTGCCCGGCGCTAGTTCTGTTTGTTGAGTTCTTAACCCGGGTTCAATTGTGTCAGGAATATCAATGTTGTTTAGTTAAAAACAATACTCTTTATCCTCTCGTGAGCTCCCTTCATGAGGGGAGCAGGGTCTGAACTAATTTTCAGAGTTGCATCAAGGTTGCAAACTTTCGATCCTGTAGTTTTTCTTATGCAAGGAAATGCCGGTAGGCAAAAGGGGAATAAAAAACTTTAACTGAACGATATTGTCTGGAAATGCCTGGAAAATCTATTCCGCAACGAAACTGCTTCAAAACAAAGCGTTTCTCGAATTTCAAGTGTGCAATGCAGGCAGTATAAAGTAATTTTAAAGGAATTTGAGTTTAGGAAAGGCCTTATATTGGAGCATAGCCAAAGCTCCGTTAATATTTTGTAACGAAGCCAAATCACAGAAGAATGAGATTATAAGGTTATCCAATTAGAACATGAAATCCCGCTTGTAAGCTTATTCTTTTTCGTTTTCTCTTTATTGAAAAATTGTACCATAGCTATGGCTACGCTTAAATTTTTCAACTCGATAATACAAAAAAATAATTGGCGTATCCGATGCGGCATTTTATATCTCAATTGGTATTAATTTCATGTGATTATTAGTATAATTCTGTTACTGGCATAAAATATTCGTAACAAAGTCTTCTTAAAAAAAGAAAACCCGGCCTTGGCCGGGTTTTCTTTTATAAATTATTGTAGTTCTATTTAATACCATGCATCATTTTTTTCAGCCAGGGCGAAAGAATAATGATAACCACAGCTATAATTGCCGACTGAATGGCAATGAGCCAGAACACCTGGATTTCTCTTCCCATAGCTTCTTCAAGGTGCATCGATATGGCTTTCATTTGCGATGCCACAAAGTTACCGGCAGCAGTAGAGCCAAACCAAATACCCATCATTGTTGAAGCCAGTTTTGGTGGCGATAGTTTGGTAACCATCGAAAGGCCAATGGGTGACAGGCACAATTCTCCAAATGTATGCAACATAAATACCATGGTTAACCAAAGCGGGCTAATTAGTTTTACTTGATCGCCCGATGTGGATTTTGTGAATGCAAAGGCCATAATTACAAAACCCAGGGCCAGTAATATCATTCCCCATGCAAATTTCATTGGCGTGTTCGGGTTTAATTTCTTTTTCTCGAGCGCAACCCATAAAATACTAAATAAAGGGGCAAATAATACAATAAAAATTGCATTAATACTTTGGAACCAGGAGGCTGGAATTTCCCAGTTGCCAATTAAGCGTTGTGTATTGTCTCGGGCAAAAAGGTTAAATGTCGTACCTGCTTGTTCAAATCCTCCCCAAAAGAAGATGTTAAAAATCGCCAAAACAAGAATTACCCCCACACGAGCCCATTCTGTTTTGCCCGATGTGCCTTTTACAATTGTGTAAATAAGGAAAATTGTTCCTCCAATGGCAATCACATAAATAATGGTTTTACTTACAACCGATGGTAATATTCCCCATCCGAATATCAAGCCAAAAATAACACCAACAATACCAACGGTGTATATTAAAATACTTATCCAGTCTTTTGCTATAAGGCGAACGCGTTCTGCTTTAACCTTCGGAGGCATACCTATGTGCCCCAGAGTGTGGCTGCGTACAAAAAACCAGAGGGTTCCGAGAAGCATACCAATACCTGCTGCTAAAAATCCATATTGCCAGGCTACTTGTTCTCCCAGTTTTCCTGCAACAAGAGGCGAAATAAAAGCTCCCAGGTTTATACCCATGTAAAATATGGTGAATCCACCATCTTTGCGCGGGTCGTTGTTGTCGTACAATTCGCCCACCATGGTTGAAATATTTGGTTTAAATAAGCCATTTCCGCAGATTAATGTTCCCAGACCTGCATAGAATACGGTTTGTCGTAGTTCCATAGCAGCCCCGCTGTCTCCTAACCAGGCACTTGCCGCCAGCAAGAACTGACCAATGGCCATGGTTAAACCTCCAATGTAAATGCTTTTGCGTTGCCCCAGAACTTTGTCGGCTAAAATACCGCCAATTATAGGTGTTACATAAACCAATCCGGTGAAAATACCATAGATAGTAAATGCGTCAAGTTCTGCCATTTCGAACCCACCTGCAGCTAAAGTTGCCGTAAGGAAGAGCACGAGCAAGGCTCTCATGCCATAGTAGCTAAAACGTTCCCACATTTCACTGGCAAACAGTGTTGATAACCCAATCGGATGTCCGAAGAAGGCTTTATCTTTATCTGTACTCATAATAAAAAATTAATTTTTTGTAATCAGTGGGCTAAAATATCAATTATCTGCTAATTAATTCTTGAAACATGTCAGCTTTTCGATTCTTCTGTCGTTATTTTGTGTTTTTTGAAGAATTTTTTTGAATTTTGAGCATCAGAATAACTTTTTTCTGCACAATTGCGGACTTGATTAGAGTAAAATTAGCTCTGTGCGGTGAAAAACTAATAAATACAATGTTTTATGAGTGAAGAAATAAAAAATATTCAACCAACGGAAGTTTGGAGCATTTTTCATCAAATGACTCAAATTCCACGTCCTTCGCGTCACGAAGAGAAGATTCAGGATTGGGCAGTAAAATTCGGCGAAGATTTAGGCCTGGAAACATTCAAAGATGAAGTGGGAAACGTAATTATTCGAAAGCCGGCAACAGCTGGAATGGAGAATTGTAAAGGTGTAATCTTTCAAGGTCACCTGGATATGGTTCCGCAAAAAAACAGCGACAAAGAACACGATTTTGTTAACGATCCCATTGATGCCTTTATTGAAGGCGACTGGGTAACCGCCAGCGGCACTACCTTAGGCGCCGATAATGGTGTTGGAGTTTCGTCGGCTTTGGCTGTACTTGCTTCAACTACAATAAAACACGGACCGGTTGAAGTGTTGTTAACGGCAACCGAAGAAACTGGCATGGACGGGGCGAATGGATTAAAAGGAGGCCTTTTGAAGGGAGATATTTTAATTAATACCGATACCGAAGAAGAAGGTACATTTAGTATAGGCTGTGCCGGAGGTATCGATGTGGTTGCTACCTTTAAAACGAAAGTAAGAAAAAAAATGCCTAAAAAAGTTTTGGCATTTAATCTGAATGTTACCGGATTAAAAGGTGGCCATTCGGGGGTCGATATTCATTTGGGTAGAGGAAATGCAAACAAAATATTTTTCCGTATTTTAAAGGAAGTAAATAAGGAATATGGTGTTGCCTTAGCGGATATTAAAGGAGGAAGTTTGCGTAATGCGATTCCCCGGGAAACGTTTGGATTACTGGTTGTTAAATCGAAAAAAGCAGAGGCTTTTATTGAGAAAGTAGCTGCATTGGCCGAAACTATAAAAGCGGAATTGGCACATGTCGAACCTAATTTAACGATTGAAGTTGAAGAAGCGGAAATGCCAAAAACTGTTTACTCAAAAAGCTTGCAAAAAAATCTTACCAATGCGGTTTGGGCGGCTCCAAACGATGTGGTGCGTATGAGCGATACAATGGCAGGAACTGTTGAAACATCGTCGAACCTGGCCATTGTAAAAGCGGGAAAGAATACCATTGAAGTAAGTTGTTTGGTTCGAAGTTTTTCCGAATCGGCAAAACTAGCTTTGGCATCCCGATTGGAATCCGTTTTTAATTTGGCCGGAGCAAAAACAATTTCCGACAGCAGCTATCCGGGATGGCAGCCGAATGTAGAGTCTGAAATTTTAGATATAATGAAAGAGTTATATTTCAAACAGTTTGGTAAGGAACCAAAACTTCTGGCTATGCACGCTGGTTTAGAGTGTGGTATTTTGGGGGCGACTTATACCAACTGGGATATGATTTCCATTGGGCCGACCATCAAATTTCCGCATTCTCCCGACGAAAAGGTAAACGTAGAAACAGTTAAGAAATATTGGGATTTTCTTCTGAATACTTTGGAAAATATTCCTAAAAAGTAGATTCTTCCAGGTTATCGCCCGACAAAAGTCAGGGTGATGCCTTAAAAAATAATGAAGCTGGTAAGTAATTGCCGGCTTCTTTTCGTTAGGCACTTCCAGAATATTTGCTGCTAAATTATAATTTGAATATTAACCCAGTTAATACTTTGGCATCATTTCAATTATTTCGCCGTTGAGAGTCTGCATATAACCCATTAAGTTAACGGTAAGGCACGAGTGTACCGGTATAATTTCGACTAAATCGGCCACATTTATTTCTTTAAAAATTGTTGGCGTAACCTTTAGTATTCCATGTTCCTGCGAAAGTTTCGATAAATAGTTTTTTGTGTCGAGCAGTTTTTCCTGGCCGTCTTTCCGAATAATAATACGACCAAATAAATGTTTTCCATCTGTATTAACCAACGTATCCTTCGAGAAATGAACGGCACCGCCATAAATTACAATTTCGCTGCGCGAGGCATGTTTTGCAACCACCGGGCAAACCACTTTCACGGCTATGTCTTCCATTTTGCAAACGCCAAGATTTTGTTGCATTAAATCGTGAAAAATAAAATTGCCCGGGCGTATTTCGTCCACGTCCGAAAAATTTCCGCAGATGGTGGCTGATGGCGTGTCGCCTATGCTTATTTGTAGTTGTGGATATTCAACTTTGTAACGTCTTTTTAATGCTTTTAGTTTTAGCAATGCGTCGAAATGGCGGCTGTAAATTTCGTTGGTCGATTTGGCTTGATAAGTATGCCCGGCATGGGTAAGAAAACCTTTGAACGATAAATATTTGTTGGCTGATAGAATTTGAAGGATCGAGTCGATTGTGTTTGTTCGCGACGAAGGTAAGCCGGTGCGGTGATAGCCGGTATCGATTTTAATAAAAACGCCAAGTTTCTTGGAAATTTTTTCGCTCAACGCTTTTGCTGCTTCTTTGTTTTCAACAAGTACATTTAGTTTTATCGCCGCTGCCAGTCGATTGATGTTTTCGATTTCAAGTAAATTTACAGAAAAGGCAATGGTAATATCTTTCCAACCGTTGGCTGCAAAGTATTCTGCCATTTGTACCGAAGAAACGGTAATGGCTTCCACTCCGAAAAGTTTATACCATTCGCCAATTTTAGCGGATTGATGGGTTTTAAAATGTGGCCTGAGCAGGAGTTTGTGTTTTTCTGCTTTCTGGGCCATTCGTTCAATGTTCTTCAGACAAATCTCTTTGTTTACAACCAGGGTGGGTTTACTTATCACAACTATTTAAATTAATGTAACACTTTTAAATTTTTTGCTAGCGTGTTTCGGGCGTTCATTAATTTCTCGGAGATTCCAACTTTATAAATATGCGGGCTAATAAAACGTTTGTGTTCTTCGGGAAGCTTCTCCGAACGTGACTCCAGGTATTGGTGAATCTCCATTGGAGTTCGGAATTCTAATATTGGGTTCCCTTTTTCTACTACTTTCTGCTGCAGTATTTCGTGTTTTATTCCACCGATTTGGGTGCTTTTTTCAGGATAAACACGATGATGCAAGGTTTCAACACTGGCAATTGCCTCGTCGCACAATATAATCCCATCGCGGAAGAAGTTGCCTTCTTCATCGAAATAGCGAACCAGTTGTTTTCTTCCGGGCAGGGTTACCTTTTCAATGTTTTCCGACAATTTCATCTTGTCTTCTCCATCTATTTGTGCTAATTTATAAACACCATCGAGCGCAGCATCGGCTTTGCCGGTAATTAATTCAGTACCTATGCCAAACGCATCGAGCGCAGCATTCTGATCGCGCAGCATGGTTTTAATAACATGCTCGTTTAATTGGTTCGAAGCAACAATCAGAACATCGTTTAGTCCCGCATCATCAAGCATTTTTCTGGCTTTCTTACTCAGGTAGGCCAGGTCGCCGCTGTCGAGGCGAATGGCTTTTAAACGAAAGCCTTTCTGAGCCAGTTCTTTGCCTACTTTAATGGCATTGGGCACACCCGATAATAAGGTGTTGTAGGAGTCAACCAGCAAAACCGTATTGTCGGGATTTACCTTTGCATAGGCTCTAAAGGCTTCCAGTTCTGAGTCGAAGCTTTGAATCCAGCTGTGAGCAATGGTGCCGCTAACCGGAATGTTGTATAGTTTGCCTGCCAGCGTATTTGAGGTAGATGCTGCTCCTCCAATGCATGCGGCGCGGCTCGCCTGTACTGCTCCATAACCTTGTGCCCGACGTAACCCAAAATCGGCAAAAATCTTTTTACCCGAAACAAGTTTAATTCGGTAGGCCTTGGTCGCTATCAGCGATTCGAAGTTCAGAATGTTCAGTAATAAACTTTCTATTAGCTGGCATTCGATTATATTGCCTTCAACCCTTAGCAGCGAGGCGTTGGGAAACACAATCTCACCTTCTTTTACGCTGTAAATATCTCCGGTAAATTTGAAGTCTTTTAAGAAATCCAAAAACTCTGGTTTTAGCCCCTGAGTTTTTAAATATGCAATATCTTCATCAGAATAGCTAAAATCGGCGATAGCTTCTATTAAATCCTGCAAGCCGGCAAAAACAACAAAGCCTCCTTTATACGGGTTGGTGCGAAAATAATAATCGAAAGTAGTATGTTGGTCTTTTTTTTGGCAATAAAAATAGCCCTGAGCCATGGTAAGCTCATAGAAATCGGTATATAAACCTAATTTTTTAGTATTTAAATGTATCATGCTTTGCCCGAATAGGAATTGTTTAAAGATAATTAAGAATTAGATATTTTTTGTCTTTTTTAGAATTTTTTGTCGAATTCTAAAAATAATGTTAGATAAAGAATTAATGGTGTCCGGTTAAAGAAAAACAGATTACTTCACAACGTTTGTAATGATGAAGAATAAATGTACTGTAAATAAGGGAGGGGCTTGGCTGCCGGGCAGGCTCCCCCTTTCCCGAATCCCCTTTAAATGGCCTTATTGCGAAAGTAAGTGAAGAAATCTTTTTTCAGCTTATTAAAATTGTTTGTTTTCTAAGGAATAAGATGGAACTCGCATGATTTTAATAAATCGCCTATGTGTGAATATTTCTCATGCTCGTTTCATTCTTATAATTTTACCAGACACTACTTATAAAAAATATAGAATTATCTTATTCGTAAAGAACAGACTGCTATTAATTTTAAAATTATGCCTTGTAATTGATAGTATAACTTGAACAAAATGGAATACCTGCTTGTAATTCTTTAAATAAGTTTTTTTTTGTAAAACTCTTGTCAATAAGCGAAATAAGAAGATTTAAAATTTGTTAAATTGGTGAAAATTTGTTTACTTGTACACTGTAACAGTTGTTTTATATAACTTAATAGTTGAACCTGTTCCAGAGTTGTGATCTCTTTCCAATTGGTTTTTAAATTTTAAAAGAACTCAATTATGTGTGATAACTCGAATCTTAATGCCTTAATACAACCTCTGATATTAATTAAAGAATCCAAATTAATTACCGAACTATGAAACCATTTACCTTATTATCAAGCATAAAGCGTTTTGTAATTTTTGTTGCCTTCATTAGTTTTCCGGCAGCAATTTTCGCTCAGGATGTTTCATTTACAGCGAGCACAAATGCTGCTTGTACTCCCGAGAATGTTACGTTTACAAACACCTCCGCAAATGCAGGTGATACCTATAAATGGACATTTGGGAATTCAAATTACTCCGATCTTTCAGGTTATGATCCAAGTGTATCAGCAAATTATGCCGAGCCGGGTACATATACGGTAACATTGCAAGATGTAACAACCGGAGTTTCTGCTTCTCAAACGATTGAAGTTTATCCGACTCCTGCTCCTAATTTTGATACCACTATTGTAGCATGTGCTCCATGGTCAGGGGAGTTAATAGTTAATATAAGCCCGGTTGAGGTTGATGCATTTACCATTGGTAGCGGCTCTGTGCAAAGTAGTGTAGGTGCCATTACTGGAGGCGATCCGGATACAGTAACCTGGAATTTTCAAAACGATTTGCCTACTGTTGGGCAAAAGTTGTCTCCTGGTGCTACCTCTGCAGTTCTCAGTCTTAACAATGTTCCTGCCGGTGTGTACGGTTGTTTATTTACCGTAGTCGATGTTCATGGCTGCACAAAGACAATCTATGTGCAAGATGCTTTAACTATTTACGATCCGCCAACAGCGAGCTTTTCTTATGTGAAAGAAGACAACTGTGATTTGGGAGTTACTTCTTTTACCGGTGTAACAGATGCCGAATCGTCTGGTACAACTTATTCCTGGGAAATAAACGGAACAGAGGTTTCAACGGCTTTGTCATTTGATCATAATTTTACAGCTGTTGGTGATTACGAGGTAATATTTACAGTTACCGACGTAAAAGGATGTTCGAGTTCAGAAACAAAAACATTAAGTTTTAATAGTGCAAATGTTGTAGATTTTACTTACGACGGCTCTTGTGTAGGAGTTCCTGTAAATTTTACTGACAATTCAACAGCTGCGGAAGACGTTGTAAGTTGGGAATGGGATTTTAATAACGACGGATTGGTTGATGACTTCAGCCAGAATCCTTCGCACACTTTTAGCACTAGTGGTAATCAAACGGTTTCGCTCTCCGTAACTTTTGATGATCATTGCGTGGTTTCAACTAGCAAAACAATTAATATTGTAGGTGCAACTGCTAATTTTGATTATGATGCATCCGGGGCTTGCGCTCCTGATTATCCTGTTGAATTTACTTCGACTTCGACTTCGGATGGTTCAACGATTACAGGATACGCCTGGGATTTTAATAATGATGGTACTACTGATGCTACTACGGCATCTGCAAGTTATAATTTTTATGATTATGGAACGGACACTGTTTCGCTTGTCGTTACAACCAGCAATGGGTGCATAAGTACTATTGCTAAGGAGGTAATTGTTAGTCCAAGAAATGTTGATATTAACATTTCTGAAGATGAAGGATGTGCTCCGCTAATAACTGATTTTTCTGTTAGTTACAATTATTCTTCAGATCCAATTACTTCCTATTCATGGGATTTTGGAGATGGAAATTCGTCGACAGCAGCATCTCCTTCTCATACATATCTTAATGCTGGCGAATATGAAATAGTGTTATCTGCTGAAACGAATAGTGGTTGTGACTTAACCGCGCTTGACACTGTACGAGTTGGTTCCGTGGATACAGTATCTAATTTGGGGGTACTGGATGGGGTGTCGTGTTTTGGTGAAGCATTTGAATTTGGAGCTGAAATTAGTACCTCGTTCGATTCTATTGTGTGGATTTTTAGTGATACTACTATTATTGAAAAGCAAATTTCTAATCAGGCTGTAGATTCGGTTGATTATTCATTTCGACATCCTGCTTCCAATCAATCCGTAATCGTTCAGGGCTTTTACAATGGATGCCCTTCTGTTGCCGATACATTAAGTAATATTACAATTAATTATCCAAGTACTTCATTTGAGGCTTCGTCGACTACTGGCTGTTCGCTTCCGTTTACAATAGATTTTACGAATACAACCGTAACTGATACCTCTGGTGCAACTACCTTCTTTTGGGATTTTGGTGTGGCTTCGAGTACCAGTGATACTTCTAACCTTGTTAACCCTTCTTTTACCTATACAGAAGCTGGAAATTATATCGTAACCTTAACAGCAACAGATAGTGCAACGATGTGCAATAATGTAAGTTCCCAGGTTATACACATTACGACACTTGCAATTGATTTTTTGGCAGATTCTACTACGAGTTGTGCAGGTTCATCAGACGTAGTTGAGTTTACAAGTAATTTAACTACTTCTGCTAATTATGTTGCTGCCTCGTATTTTTGGGATTTTGGAGATGGGAATACTTCAACCGAGGATACAGCAACGCATTCTTATTCTACTCCGGGGGAGTATGATGTGAAGTTGAAAGTAACTGAAGAGCGGGGTTGTGTAGATAGCATAACCAAATCTATGTTTATGAATATTGTGGGGCCGGTAGTAGATTTTACTTCCGATGTAACTGCTCTTTGCGTGGGGGGCACAACTAATTTTTCAAATACAAGTACCAAAGCTGCTAACGATAGTGCAGATCCCATCAACGATACATATTTGTGGGATTTTGGAGTGGCTTCAAGTACCAGTGATACTTCTAATCTGGCCAATCCTTTTTTTACCTATACTGAGGCTGGCAATTTTACTGTATCATTAACTGTTACCGATGAAAATGGTTGTCAGAGTTCTAAATCAGAATCCAATTCTGTTGCAGTTCCCGTATTAATTGCAAGGATTTCTTCCAATTCAGCGGTCTGTATAAACGAAGATATTACTTTTTCAAGTAGTTCTACTGGAGCAACTATTTATGCCTGGGATACGGATAATGATGGAGAATTCGATGACGATTCTACCTCAAGTGTCACCCTAAACTACGCTTCTGTTGGGATTGATAGTGTTAAACTGAAAGTTTTAAACAGTATAGGTTGCGAAGATATTACAACACAATATGTTCAAGTGGTTGATGGGGATGCTGGTTTTACGGTTAGTCCTGATGTTATTGGCTGTGCTCCGGTTTATGTAGAATTTACCTCAACAGACGATGCAGGTGTGGTTTCTTCTTATTCCTGGTCGTTTGGAGATGGACGGACTTCCTCTGATGATAATCCTGGGCATATTTTTGCAATGCCCGGCCCCTATGTTGTAACACTCGAAGAAACATTAATTGGAGGTTGTACCAGGACTTCTTCTGATACAATAATTGTTGCCGGTGCTTATGGCGACTTTAAATATACCAATACTCCCGGCTGTATTGATCATACGGAAGAGTATTATGCTGTTGGAATGACAAGCACCGACGGTTTAACATGGGACTTTGGAGATGGTCAAACAGTGACAGAGTTGGTCGCTTCAGGTGTTGATTCTATGTCGACCCAACATACATATACTACTTGGGGAACCAGACTTCCTATTTTAATATTAAGAGATTCGACATGTGGTGACTATGCCTATTATTATGGAACTGATAATCGTATAAACACCAGTGAACCACCGAATGCAGGTATTGATGTGGTTTCTGTGGATGATACTCTATGTGTTGGAGAAATTACCACTTTTGTTGACAGTTCTTCTATTAATGATCCCCGCTATGCATTGACTGAATGGATTTGGGACTTTGGAGATGGTAATTCTTCGACTGAGCAAAATCCAACATTCGCCTATGCCGATTCGGGACGATACACGGTTACGCTAAAAGTTACAACCGAATTTGAACCTGAATTAGGACCTTTCGATAGCGAAACTCAATGTTGGGCTGAGATTAGTAAGGATGTATATGTTAAGCCAATTCCTTCCGTAGAAGTTGAAAACGAAGGGCAGGAAATTTGCTCGGGCGACGAAAGTGTTGATATGATTATTTCGAGTCCGAACGATTCACTGGCTACCTACAGCTGGTACTGGACGGCTGATTCGGATATTACTTCAAGTGCTCCTGCAAACGGAACCGGAGACACTATTCCCGGATATATATTTACTAATAACTCGCAAGATGTTAAAATTGTTAGCTATTATATTACTCCATTGGGGTCGGCTCCAACCAAATGTGATGGGCCGGTAAAAACGGTTACTCTTACTGTCAATCCAAATCCAATCGTCACAAGCGAATCCGAAATAAGCATTTGCGACGGCGAATCAGTAAATTATACAATTACCTCAGAAGTTACAGGTGCAACCTACAGTTGGGTTGCAACCAATAATGTTGGTACTGTTTTGGGATACTCGAGCAATACTTCAGCAACCGATACGCTTATAAGCGATGTGTTGACGAATGCTAGCGCAGCCGATGGGGCCGTTACTTATTTAATTACCCCAATTGGTCCAGCACCAACTTATTGCGTTGGTCCTGATTTCTCTCTTGTCGTTAATGTTTTAAATTGCGAGCCGGAAATTGGTGTAGCAAAACAATTGGTAAGTACCGATTATAACGAAAATGGAACCGCAGAGGTGGTTTTCAATATTCGGGTACAGAATTATGGCAACGTATTGTTAGATAGTGTTCAGGTTGAAGAAAATTTAGATGCAAAATTTGGTTCAGGAACTTATGAGGTTCTGGGACTGTCGAGCACGTCGTTTGATGTGAATACAAATTTTGATGGAAGCTCGGATATTAATCTCTTAAACAATAGCGGTACTGTTAATACATTGGCGGTTGATGCGTCAACCGATATACGCTTGCGTATAATGATACTTCAGTCCGGAACATATTCAAATCAGGTAACTGCTTCCTCTTCAACCGGAGATATTAGTGATGTTTCACAAAATGGTAGCGATCCCGACCCGGATGGAAATGGTAATCCGAATGATAATAACCAAGTAACTCCTTTGGTTATTAGTTCTTGTACATTAACTGCAAATGTTACCAATAATTCAACGTGTGGAAATGCTGCCGGAGTTGTTGAGTTAACGCCAAGTGGCGACGGAACGGTTACGCTAAATGGCATCTCTCAAACTGTTGCATCCAGCGCGGCGACCTTTTCAAATCTTCAGGCAGGGCACTATATTGCAACATTTGTTTCTTCCGTAACGGGATGTATCGACACTACTCATTTTGAAATTACTAATACCGACAGCGACTTGTATGGTTCGGTAACAGCTCACACCGATGTTAGTTGCTACAATGGTGACGATGGTTCAATTACTGTTACTGCATCTGGTGGTACTTCCCCTTATAGCTATGTTTTAGTTGATGGTACAACTTTGGTTGGCTCCAATAACACAGGTGCATTTGATAATCTTGATGCGGGAGAATACAGCGTGAAGATTACCGACAACAACGGCTGTACTTATACTGTTAGTTTTGATATTGAAGAGCCAACCGAGCTTGTAGCACAAATTATTAGTTCGGAAGACGAGAGTTGTTTTGGATCTTCCGATGGATCCGCAACAGTAGATGTTACAGGAGGCACCACGCCATACTCTTATTTATGGAGCGATGGTCAGACTACAGCCACGGCTGTAAATCTTGCGGATGGTTCTTATACAGTAAGCGTAACCGATGCGCAGGGGTGTACCGTTACAGGTATCCCGGTAACGATAGGTGGTGCAACAGCAGCATTGACAATTACAGGAAATGAAACGAATTTAACGTGCAATGGCGATAACAGTGGCAGTATAGATATTACAGTAACAGGAGGTCAGGGCAGTTACTCTTATTCGTGGAGTAATGGCTATAATGGAGAAGATCCAACCGGACTTTCTGCAGGTACCTACACCGTAATCGTTACAGATTCCAACGGTTGTAGCGCGACTTTAAGTTTCACATTGACAGAACCTGCCGCACTAGGTTTAACAGCGAGTGCTATTGTAAATACAACGTGTAATGCAGCGGTAGGCGAAGTAACGCTAAGCGAAGATTCCGGCACAACAGGAACATTTTTCGTAAATGGAAATTCGATAAGCGGCACATCAGCTACTTTTACCGGATTGTCAGCCGGATATTACACGGCAACGTTTGAAGCAACAGGCACCGGCTGTAGTGCAGAAACGAGTTTTAATATAATTAATACAAACAGTGATTTATCTGCCAGTGTAGCGAGCCATCAGGATGTAAGCTGTTCAGGCGAGAGCGATGGAACAGTAATTTTATCCATAACAGGAGGAACAAGACCGTACACATACCTGTTAAACGGAGTGTCAGAAAGTGATAGTTCGTTTGTTAATTTATCGGCAGGTGAATACAATGCTTTAATTACGGACAACAACGGCTGTACTTATACAGTTAGTTTTGATATTAAAGAGCCAACCGTATTGTTTGCGGAGATAACAAGTAGCATCGATGTAAGTTGTAACGGAGGTTCCGATGGTTCAGCAACGGTAAATGTATCGGGCGGCACCACACCATATACTTATTTGTGGGATGATGCATCGTCACAGACCACAGCTCAGGCA
>JBFHFE010000031.1:0-72645 GCA_041583785.1 Draconibacterium sp.
AACAGATTTACAGTCTGCCCCGTTTGACCGCTTCGGTATCTTCCCAAAATATTTTTCTATGAGCCGAATCCCAGATTCGAACTGGGGACCCCGAGATTACAAATCACGTGCTCTGGCCAACTGAGCTAATTCGGCATATTTTGTATCAAGTTATCTAAGAACGTTTCTCTTCAAATTCAGCGGCTGCAAAGGAAAGTATTATTTTTCAAATCTCAAAAAAAAATCTTCATTTTTTACCACTATTTTCAAGAACTATTTACTTTTCAAAAAAAGTGGGTAAGCTACCTGTGTCGCACCGCTACAACCGCTTACCCTTGCTGCCTTCCGACCCTGGGGGGATTCAGCGGGAGCTGGTCGCACAGGACTTACCCGGCGACAAAAGTAGAAAAAATTAAGTTCCCTCCAAACAAAATTTCCGAATCCCGTAAACTTTACCATCTAATTCTTACTTATACAACTGATAACCTGTACTCTTAAGTACATAATTTTTTATAAAAAACTGTTTTTACGTTTCTGAAGCGAAATTGATTACGATAGCATAGCCCCCGGAAAACCTTTAGGCGAACATTCAATAACATCCTGACAAAACAGCATTTCAATCAAAAATAGAATTATATTTGTCGAACCTATTCTAAAAAAAACAATTATTATGGAACAAAAATCTTCACCACTTATGAAATCTTCATTAACCTATGGAGTTTATCTTGGTTTAATTTCAATTTTAATATCTGTTGTAATTTGGGCAGGTGCAGTTATCGAGTCGATGGGCCTATTTGGAGGTGCCATTATAGGTGTGTTTTCGCTGGTTATATCCTTTGTATTAATCTTTATTTTTGCAAAAAATTATCGCAATAAAGAATTTGGTGGTTATATCAGTTTTGGTGATGTATTCAAATTTACAATGCTCGTTGTTGTATTTTCAACAATCATTTCAGTTATTTACACCTATATCTTCAACACCTTTATTGCTCCCGACTATATGGAAAACCTTATGGCAGTGATGCAACAAAAAACAATGATGTTTATGGATGGGAAAGGAGTTTCTGAAGCGCAGATGGATAAAGCCTTAGCAAAATTTGAAGATATCCCAAGCATCGGAAAAACTCTCCGCCAAACAGCTCTTAACGGTTTAATTGTTGGAGCTATTATTGCTTTAATAGTTTCGGCCATTGTAAAAAAGAGAGAAGAAGATACCATTTAATAGTAAACAATAATAAAATTTTAATGGACATTTCCGTAGTTGTACCTCTCTTTAACGAAGAGGAATCGCTCCCAGAACTAACTGCCTGGATAAAAAGAGTAATGGATAAAAATAATTTCAGTTACGAAATTATAATGATAGATGATGGAAGCCGTGACGATTCGTGGAAGGTTGTACAACAACTTCAAAAAGAAAATCCGTTAATTAAAGGAATAAAATTCAGGCGCAACTACGGAAAATCTGCCGCACTTTTCTGTGGTTTCGAAGCGGCACAAGGCAATGTAGTAATTACCATGGATGCCGACCTTCAGGACAACCCTGACGAAATACCAGAGCTATTCCGCATGATTAGAGACGACGGTTACGACCTGGTTTCGGGATGGAAGAAAAAACGCCACGACCCGGTACTTACCAAAAACCTACCGAGTAAATTATACAATTGGACCGTTAGACGCATAACGGGGATTAAACTGCACGACATGAACTGCGGGCTAAAAGCATACCGTAAAAAAGTAATTAAAAGTATAGAAGTATATGGCGAAATGCACCGCTATATTCCGGTACTGGCCAAATGGGCTGGTTACAAAAACATTGGAGAAAAAGTGGTTGTTCATGCCGAAAGAAAATATGGAGTAACAAAATTCGGACTCGAACGTTTTATTCGTGGGCCACTCGATTTAATGTCGGTAACCTTTATTTCACGTTTTGTAAAACGACCAATGCATTTTTTCGGCGTATTTGGAGCCATAATTTTCATTGTTGGCTTTTTGGCAGCCGGTTATCTTGGTGCTCAAAAATTAATTCAACTTAACAACGGCATAAAGGGACACCTGGTAACCGATAGCCCCTATTTTTATATTGCACTAACTTCGATGATTATTGGAGCCCAATTTTTTATGGGCGGTTTTCTTGGAGAATTGGTGTCGAGAAGTTCGAGCGAACGCAACAAATACCAAATTGAATCAAAAACCTTTGACTAGCACATTTTTTCTATGGAGCAAAAAGAAATCCAGTTTCAAAAAAAACGGGAACTTGGTGAAATTATTTCTGACTCATTCTTGTTTCTAAAACAAGAGAGAGTCACAATTTCGCGTTTAATTGTTATTTACGTATTGCCTTTTGTTATACTTTACGCAGTTGGCCAAGTATATATGCAGCGAAATGTTTTAAGTGCTATCGATATAAGCGACCAGGAAATGTTGATGAAAAACATTGGCCCATTTTACAAAAACTTGTTTCTATTTTTATTTTTCGGCCTGTTTATACAATCGCTTTTAATAGGGACTTTTTACAGCTATATTGAAGCTTATGCAAAATTGGGGAAAGGTAATTTTAGCTTTACCGATATCAGCTCAAAGTTTTTCGCAAACAGTTTACTGGCACTGGCAGCGAATCTGGTATTTGCCAGTATTTCGTTCTTTGGAGTTATGATGTGTATCATTCCGGGTATTTATTTTGCCAATACTTTTTCGCTGGTGGTTATTATTTCCATTTACGAAAAAAAAGGTATCAGCAATACCTTTTCCCGCTCTTGGAAACTGGTAAACTCGCAATGGTGGAACACTCTTGCTCTAAACCTGATTGGCATAATTATAACATGGGCCATAAGTATGTTACTGTCAATTCCAACAATGCTAATGGGCGCTTCAGACCATCTATTATCTCAAACTGATGTAAGTCCTGCCAATTTTTCAAACTTGTATTGGGTCTTAACAGGGATTTCGGCAGCTATCAGCACCATCCTGCTCATCATCCTATTTACCTTTCAGGCCTTTCAATATTTTAACCTCGAGGAACGCGAAAAACCTGAAATTGAATTACTTTAATACCATTTCGATACCCGCATGAGGGATAACTGAATTCTATTTTGCTTAATTAATAGAACCAAAGACTTATAGGATAGACATAGCAGGTACTAAAAAAGCCAATCAAATATTGATTGGCTTTTTTTTGATTATCGTAAAATATCTATTCGAATATTCTATCCTTTTTTAAGGCTGTGCAAACCACATTCTTTACCCGAACCCTGCTCCCACCACCATCGTCCGGCACGGAAGTCTTCGCCCGGCTGAATGGCTCGTGTGCAAGGCTGGCAGCCAATGCTAACAAAACCTTTGTCGTGAAGAACATTGTATGGAACATGCTTAGCCTTTACATAATCAATGGTTTCTTCAAGGCTCCAGGTCATCAATGGATTGAATTTTATAATATCGTTGCCCTCATCAAATTCAAATTCCCTCATCTCGCTGCGGTTGTTCGATTGCGATGCACGCAGACCGGTAATCCAAATTTCATTTCCTTCAAGGGCACGTTTTAAAGGAATTACTTTTCGCACAAAACAACACTCTTTGCGATTCTCCAGCGATTCGTAAAAACTAAACGGGCCTTTTTCGCTTGTTAAAAATTCCAATTCTTTTGACGGAGGGCAGTAAACCTTAATGGGTTTCTTATATTTTTCGAGCGTACTATTAAACACCTTATAGGTTTCAGGAAAAAGCCTTCCGGTGTCCAGTGTTACTACATTTATATCGATGTCATTTTTAAAAATCAAATCGGTTACCACCTGGTCTTCATAACCAAAGCTAGTGGTAAAAACCACTTTCCCAGGGTGTGTCTCCGCCAGATACTGCAATTTTGCAACTATCGATTTTTCGGTTAGCTGCGAGTTGTATTTGTCTGTAAGTTGCTCTTTATTCATATATTTCGATTTTGATTATGGATTCTGAATACTGGATGTTGGTTGTGGGTGTTATTCCACATACAATACCAGACCTTTTAAATATTCACTTTCGGGGTGAAAAATATTTACCGGATGATCGGTGGGTTGGCTCATTTGGTGCAGAATACGAACATTACGCCCTGCAATTGCAGCAGCCGAAAACACAGCTTCACGGAAACGTTCTTTCGAAACCACCTGCGAGCAGGAGAAAGTAAACAAAATCCCACCTTTTCTAATTTGTTCGAAAGCACGGGTATTAATCCGTTTGTAGCCCTTTAATGCCTGGCCCAAAGCATTGCGGTGTTTGGCAAATGCTGGCGGATCGAGGATAATCAAATCGTATTTATCCTGAATATCTTTCAAGTACTCGAAACCATCAACCACAAACGATTTGTGCCGCTTATCACCCTTAAAATTCAGTTCCACATTCTCATCGGTTAAAGCAATGGCATTTTCCGATGCATCAACGGAGTGTACGACATTTGCTCCACCTTTCATGGCATAAAACGAAAAACCTCCGGTGTAACAGAACATATTCAACACATCGCGATTTTTCGAATATTGCTGAACCAGCAAACGGTTTTCGCGCTGGTCGATAAAAAAGCCGGTCTTCTGCCCTTTTTCCCAGTCAACTTTAAATTTCAGGCCATATTCCAACACCTCATTTTCCGAGTCGTTGCCGAATAAATATCCGTCTTCCGACTTTATTTCAGCTTTAAAAGGAAGTGTTTTTTCGCTTTTATTATAAACCGACTTAAGCTTGTCGCCCAGAACTTCTTTTAATGCGATTACCAACTCTTCGCGAATCAGGTACATACCAATGGAGTGCATTTGCATTACCGCAGTTCCGTTATAAAAATCGACAACCAAGCCCGGCATACCATCGCCTTCTCCATGAATTAAACGAAATACATTGGTGTTCGCATTATCGGCGAATCCTAATATTTTTCGTAAATTCCAGGCACTTTCAACTTTACTTTTCCAAAAGTCAGAATCAGGAACTACATCATTAAAAGATACAATGCGCACTGCAATTGAACCTATTTGGTAATGCCCTATTCCTAAAAATTGCTCTTTATTCGAATAAACCCTTACCAAATCACCTTCGGCCGGAGAACCAGACATATCTCTTATTGCACCCGAAAATACCCAGGGATGAAATCGCAGCAAGGCTTGTTCTTTGCCCGATTTTAATACAATTTTGACAAACTCTTTTGTCATATTAATTATTTGATAAATTTTCGAATATTTCGAGTGCTGCCCATGCATCGGTGGCCGCATATATTTGTTGAGCTTCGGTTAATTCAGGAGCTTCCCAGTTGGTCAGCTGCTGACCCTTTGAGATACGGAAGCCACAGGCAATAGCTGTAAGTTTTTTCAAACTAAAATTCTGAATACCCATTTCCTTTGCCTGATCCTGTAACTCGACAAATCCGCCCGGTTTAAATTTTTTAATCACCTGCAGCCCTTTAATATCATCACGAATGGCTACTCCGGGTTTTATCACCTTTTCGTCGGCCAAAATTTGAGCAATTTCCTTTGGCAGGCCAATGCAGTTAATGCGAAACAAAAATGCCATATTTTTTGTCGACAGCTGCAGTAAAGCAACCTTGTTAACAACACCCTTTTTAAACGATGGTTTGGTTTCGGTGTCAAAACCAATAATCGATTGACTACTTAATTCATCAACAGCCAGCTGTAACTTTTCCCGGGAATCAACCAGAACAATATTGCCTTCAAACCACTTTAAAGGCAAATCGGTTAACTCTTCGTTTGAAATACTTTCTTTAAACATCTATTAATCTTCTTCGTGTGTGCCCCAGAAATTATCCAGCCATTTTGGATTTCCTGCTCCTGGTACCACCTCATCGTTATTATTTTTTTCCATCGACAGATCAACATTACTAAACAACAGCATGTGAACTGCCCGTAAAACATTTACCGTTTGTTGCCCCCAAAACTCTTCGAAATGATAAATACATTCTGCCAGCGCATCGTTCATTACTTGCTCGTTACCAATACTGTACGACGTAATAAAATTTTTCAAATCCTGGTAAACATCCATTAGGTTTTCGGAAATGCTGGCCCGAACTGTTTCGTCTCCAAACTGAATATTCGGATCGAACACCTCGTAAAAGCTATCATTCTCGCCCAATAGCTGTAACCACTTCTGGTGCAACATATTGTAATCGAACTCCGAAACAAAGCTTTCGAGTTCATCATCCATTACCCTTTCAATTTTAGAAAGAACCGAAGCTTTTAAATAAAGCAGTGGTAAAAGTTTTTGTAATTTTTCCAGGTTTTCTTTGGGTGAAAGATACGTTACATTTTCAATGCTGCCACAATATTCATTGGCTACAGTAACAAACTCGATAACATTTTTTGAATATACCACCTGATTAATGCCCGCTTCACTCATTTTATTCCCTTATAAAAAACTGCTGCAAAAGTAGTAAAGATTTTTAGAAGCTGGATAAAGGGTACCAGATACTTGCTTCCTGATGCCCTAACACAATCAGAAAAAGACTCCGACAAAGCTGATTTTCAATGCACAACAATAAACCAGACGCCACACCTGCAATTTGCACCTCCACTCTCCGAAACTACAAGGCTCCCTCTTTTGTTCGCGATAACAACTCAGACTTCAGCAGCCAACTATTCCCCCTTCCACTCCAGATTATTATCTACCCTATAAATAATTTTTCTATTGTCGAGCAGCCATTTTATCACTTCCCTCATTTTTTGCTGATCGCCTTCTAATTTAAGCAACAATCTTTCGTAGGTGCAAGGCAATTTCAGATTTTCCTTTATTCGTTTACATATATTTTGAAAATCGAAATCGGTTAAATTCATCATTTCTTTTGCCTTACAAACATCGCAGTTCCCACATGGAGGCGAATCGGATTCGCCAAAATACGATAAAAGTATTTGGCTGCGGCAGCGCGACGAACTGCTTGCATATTCAATTACCGAATCAATTCTTGCTGAATAATCCTTTTTACGAACATCGTAATTTTCCTTCGAAATTTTTAAACGCTCAACATTTATGCGCTCCTTGCTGAAATAGATAAACGGAGTTCGGTTTTTTGGTACGTAATCTACTATGTTCGATTTACGCAAATGTTTTAAGTAGTTATAAACCTGTTCCGAGGAAAGACCGGAACGTTTAGACAAAAGTTCCTCATCGATAGCTACATAACCACTAAAAAGCCCAGTATACGAGCGTAGAATTAACTTCACAAAATCGTCGAGTTTTGCATTGGCCACCTGAAACTTATAAAGCTCATCGCGCGAAACCGTAAAATATACCCGCGATGGACTGTCTACTTCGTCGGTAAATTCGAGGTAACCCTCGCGTTGTAAAATTTTCAGACTGCTATAAATCATTGCCTGCTGTAATTTATAGGCCTGTGCAAACCCCTGCAAACTAAATTCGCGCACTTGTCCTTTACCGTAACCAACAGCAATTTGTAAATAATTACATAGGGCGTCGTAAATTCGTTTTATATTCGAAATATCGGGAAAGCTAACCGTTATATGCTTCTTTAATTTGGTTTTATCGGCATTATTAAACAACAAAACAGCAGCCGACTTTTTCCCATCGCGCCCTGCCCTTCCCGCTTCCTGGTAATACGCTTCCAGCGAATCGGGCGAATCGATATGAATGACAAAACGCACATTCGACTTGTCAATCCCCATTCCAAAGGCATTGGTAGCCACAATCACGCGGGTTTCACCGCTAAGCCAGTTGTCCTGGCGTGTACTTCTAACCAGGTTGCTCAATCCGGCATGATAATAATTGGCCGAGATTCCATTTTGCCGTAATTCTTCGGCTACTTCGCGCGTTGCTTTTCGGTTACGCACATAAATAACTCCCGAGCCTTTTACTTTTTTTAGCGTATTAATGAGATAGGAATTTTTATTTTCGACATACCGAACCAGGTAATTCAGATTGTCGCGATGAAAGGACATTTTCTGCAGGTTCTTTTCCTTAAAACCCAGTTTTTCCTGAATGTCGTCGGCAACCCGTGGAGTGGCAGTGGCAGTGAGTGCCAGCATTTTCACATCGGGAAGTAATTTACGAACATTTACAATATTTAAGTAACTCGGCCTAAAATCGTAACCCCACTGCGAAATACAATGCGCCTCATCGATGGCTAACAAATTAACCTTCATTTGTGTCAGTCGCTCAATAAAACGTTCGGAATTCAACCGTTCGGGAGAAACGTATAAAAACTTATATTCCCCCCAAACAGCATTATCCAGAGTCAGTTTAATTTCCCTTGATGTCATCCCGCTGTGTACGGCCAAAGCCTTAATTCCCTTGCGCTTCAGTCCCTCAACCTGGTCTTTCATTAAAGCAATCAGAGGTGTAACAACTACACAAATTCCATCAGCCGAAAGCGAATAAACCTGAAAAGTTATCGACTTGCCACCGCCTGTTGGCATTAAGCCAAGGGTATCTTTCCCGGCCGCAACCGACTCGATTATTTCGAGCTGCAGTGGCCGAAATTCGGAGTAGCCCCAATACTTTATTAATATTTGCTTGAAATCGCGCATTAATACAAATTAAGAAATCATTTTATGCTTTAACAATTTTTATTGTTCAAAATAACCGTAAGGCCGAATTAATCGATAGTAGTCCGCCATTTTTTTGTAGTTTTGCGCTTTAATAAAAATAAAAAAAGCAGGTATGTCGTTTATCGAAGACAAAATTCAGTTTGAAGGCTTAACCTTCGGTGATATTATTTTAACATCTTCATATTCAGAGCTATTTCCTCGCGACATTGATCTGTCATTAAAATTAACACCTAACAATAGCGATAGCGAAAACAAAATGGCAATTTCAATTGCATGCGAAGGAGGTATTTGTATTTTTCATAAAAACATGAGCAATAAGAGACAGGCACTCCAGGAAACCATAGAAGAACGTGCCGCAACAGGATATCGTGATACAGGTAACAGAAAAGCCCAGCAGCAAGCTACTTTCTTCCAAACTTCAAATGCAGGTGTTTCCAAAAGCCTTCCAATTGATACTAGTATTACCCAAGAAGCTACAAATTACAGCATCGTACAGTAATAATTTTTTTTCGTATAAAACCATGGTACAAAATAAAAAATCAGAAATAGTATTCGTTCCAATAACATTAAAATCATAAACTTCATTTAAATGATAAGGATTTTATATTCGTTTGTATTCCTCGTGGGTGTTGTGTCAAATTTATGGGCACAAGAAGAGGAGATTCTTTTAACTATTGACAATCACACTGTCAGTAAAAACGAATTTGAATACATATACAATAAAAACAACAATAACCTGTACAATGAAGCTGATAAAAAATCGGTAGAAGAGTACCTCGATTTATTTATAAACTTCAAACTAAAAGTTGTTGAAGCGGAAAATTTAAAATTGGACACCAGTCAGACATTTATAAACGAACTGTCCACATACCGGAAAGAACTTGCCATACCATATTTAACAGATGTACAATTCAACGACAATTTGGTACACGAAATGTACCGCCGCATGCAGCTAGAGGTTAATGCCAGTCATATTTTACTTCAAGTTGACAGAAATGCTACGCCTACCCGGCAGCAGGAAGTGCTTGATGAAATTATTGCCATCCGAAAGGAAATTATTGCAGGGAAAGATTTTGCACAGGCAGCGCTAGAGTATTCAGAAGATCCTTCGGTACAAAAGAATAAGGGAAATTTAGGCTATTTTTCGGCCTTTACAATGGTTGCCCCATTTGAAGAAGTTGCCTTTAACACCCCAGCCGGAGAAGTATCGGAACCGGTAAAAACAGCCTATGGCTACCACCTGATTAAGGTTCACGATATACGCAAAAACAAAGGAGAAGTACTGGTCGCTCATATTTTAAAAAACATTCCTAAAAATGCATCGCCAGAAGAAAAAAATAAAGCCAAAACGCAAATCGATTCTATTTACCAGGAGTTACTGCAAGGCGCTGACTTTGCTGAATTGGCAAAAAAAGAATCGCAAGATCGGCGTTCAGCAGTTAAAGGCGGAGAATTGTTCTGGTTAGCAGCGGGAAGAACCGTTCCAAAGTTTTCGGATGCTGCCTTTGGCCTTAAAAACATTGGCGATTATACAGCTCCTGTTGAAACAAGTTTTGGCTATCATATCATAAAAAAAATAGACGAACGCAAGGTGCCTCCTTTCGAAGACGCAAAAACTGAAATTGAAAAAAGAATTATAAAAGACCCGGAAAGAAATACTTCCTGCAAAACCGTTTTTACCGATAAATTAAAAACAGAATATAACTTTTCGGAAAATGCGGAAGGGAAAAAGGCAATTGAAACGTTTCGTATTAGCGAGAAGAAAGACCTTCCTGAAGCAGTACTTTTTACTATTGATAACCACGAATACAAAACCAGCGACTTAAAATCATACATTCAAAAAAACGAACTAAAAAGAGGGACTTATCTTTTATATTACCCACAATGGGTTGACTATGAAATCACCCGATTGGAAGATTCGAAGTTGGAAGAAAAATACCCTGAATTTCGATACCTGATAAACGAATACCACGATGGCATTCTTTTGTTCCAAATTTCGCAGGATAAAATATGGCAGTATGCCGCCGAAGATTCTGTTGGGTTGGAAAAATTCTTCGAAAAAAATAAAAAGCAGCACCTTTGGGCTAAACGCTTTAAAGGATGCATTATTACTGCAAAAAGCACCGAAGTCAGAGAAAAAGCGGAAGAACTTTTGGGAGCAGGCATGACATGCGCAGAAGTTGCTGAACACCTAAATACCTCCGACAAAGTAATTGAGTTTAAAACAGGAGCATGGGAAGAAGGAAGTAACCCCATTGTAGATTACTACGTTTGGAACGGAAACACGCCTGAAAATTTCGACAGCGAAACAACATTTATCAGGGGTGATAAAATAGCTCCCGAGCCTAAGCAGCTAAACGATGCACGTGGCTTATACATATCTTTATACCAAGACTATCTGGAAAAGAAATGGATTAAAGAATTAAGAGACAAGTACAAAATTAAGATCAATAAAAAATTGCTAAAAACTATTGAAAGTGTTTAAGACAGTTTTAAAATATGGATTATTAGTAGCTACTTTAATTTTTATTGAAGCCTGTTCTTCTGAGCCGAAGGATGCTGCTGTTGCCAAAGTTGGCGACAAAATACTGTATCAGTCTAATATTTCAGAAATCCTTCAAAAAAACTATTCAAAAGAAGACAGCGCCCGACTGGTAAACGACTATATTAACAAATGGGTTAAGGAAGAATTATTGATTCAGAAAGCAGACGAAAACCTTACGCCCGAACAAAAAAATGTAGAAAAAGAATTACAGGCTTACCGCAACTCCTTAATTATTTATAAGTATAAAAATGAGCTTATAAAACAGCGTATGGATACGGTGGTTCAAACTTCGGAAATTGAAGAATACTACAACAATCACTCGACCGATTTTAACCTAAACCGTAATATTGTTAAAGTGATTTTTATCGTTATACCCAACGATTTGGCTAACCCCCAATTAATTAAAGAACTTATTAAGGATACTTCCGACGAAGGTTTGACCGAACTTCGCGAATACAGTGTTCAATACGCAAAAAAAGTTGAAATTGCTGTCGATAAGTGGATCGACTTTCAGGTATTGCAAAAGAATCTTCCTATTGAGATCGAAGATCCTCAGCGTTTTCTGCGCACAACCAGCCTGAAAGAAATGAATGATTCAAATTATTATTATCTTGTCAGCATTCTCGAATACAAACTTACAAACGACCTGGCTCCTATCGAATTTGTGGAAAACAACATAAAAAATTTAATTTTGAACCAGCGAAAAATTAAATTCTTAAAAGAAATAGAAGAAAACATTTACACTGAAGGAGTAAGAAAAAATAAATTTAGAATATATAACACGAAAACAAATGAAGATTAATAACATGAAAGAAATACTGGGAATATTTTTGCTATTCGTATTTATTGGAGGAGGAGCCCTTGCCCAGGACAAAGTCATCGACCAAATAGTGGCTGTTGTTGGAGGTAATATTATCCTGAAATCGGATATAGAAAATATGAACATTAACCAACAGGCACAGGGAATTTCTTCCGATGGCGATATGAAATGTGAAATTTTAGAACAGTTTCTAATAAACAAACTTTTGGTTGCCGAAGCAGAACTCGACTCAACTATTGAAACGACCCCCAGCCAGGTTAACCAGCAAATGGACGGGCAGTTGCAAATGTACCTGCAGCACTTTGGAACCGAAGCGGCCGTTGAGAAGTATTTCAATAAACCAATTGCAATGATTAAAGCGGATATGAAAGATGCTATTCGTGAGCAACTTTTGAGCCAGCAAATGAAATCAAAAATTGTTGCAGATGTTACCGCTACTCCTTCGGAAGTTCGTTATCATTATCGCAACCTTTCTCAGGAAGAGATCCCCACCATTCCTACTCAATACGAGTATGCACAAATCACTATTCAACCTAAAATATCGCTCGAAGAAGAGAACCGTGTAAAAGCTAAACTTCGCGAAATCAAAAAACGTATCGAAGACGGTTCCAGTTTTGCTGCCATGGCTGTTATATACTCCGAAGGTCCTTCGGCAAAAGATGGAGGTGTAATTGGCTACTCGGGACGTGCCCAACTCGATCCTTCCTATGCAGCTGCAGCCTTTAACTTAAAAGGCGACCAGGTATCGAACGTAGTAAAAAGTGCCTTTGGATACCATATCATACAATTGGTCGACAAACAAGGAGGAAAAGTTAATACACGACATATTTTAATGAAACCGAAAGTTTCGGTCGAAGAGAAAGAAAAAGCTTATAACCAACTAGATAGCCTTGCCAATCTTATTCGCAAAGAAGAAATTGGTTTCGAACAAGCAGCCCTGATGTTCTCGTACGATAAAAACTCAAGAAATAACGGAGGTATTGCCTTAAATCAAAACACCATGTCATCGAAATTTTCCATTGAAGAAATTGATGCTGATGTGAGTAAAATCATCACAACAATGAATTTGAATGAAATTTCAAAACCATTCGAAACCATCAACATGGAAAACCAGCAGAACGTTTATAAAATTGTAAAGCTTATCAATCATACTGAAGCGCATAAAGCCGATCTTCAAAACGATTATCAAACGCTGGCCGATATGTTTCTGGCTAAGAAGAAGGACGATACTTTGAAGAAATGGATTTCTGAACGTCAATCACAAACATACATACGTATCGATAATACATACGCCAACTGTAATTTTGAGTTCGACAACTGGATAAAATAAACGAAGTAGCGCCCCATGAAATTTAAAAACGACGTTGAAGCCCTCGATGCCCTGCGCGGGAAATACGAGGAGCTTAAAAATGAAATAACCAAAGTTATATACGGTCAGGATGAAGTTGTTAATCAGGTACTAATTTCGCTGTTTAGCCGTGGGCACGTGTTATTAATTGGGGTGCCCGGTTTGGCAAAAACCTTATTGGTTACAACTATTGCCAAAACACTAGGTTTAAAATACAACCGTATCCAGTTTACCCCCGACTTAATGCCTTCTGACATTATCGGGACAGAAATACTGGACAAAGAACGCCAGTTTAAATTTATTCAGGGGCCACTTTTTTCGAACATTATTTTGGCAGACGAAATTAACCGTACACCTCCTAAAACGCAATCGGCACTGTTAGAGGCTATGCAAGAAAGATCGGTTACGGCAGCCGGGCAGCGTTTTGAACTCGACCGCCCATTTTTTGTTTTAGCTACTCAAAATCCAATCGAGCAGGAAGGCACCTACCCTCTGCCCGAAGCCCAGCTCGACCGTTTTATGTTTTCGGTATGGCTCGACTACCCAAAACTCGAAGACGAACTTACGATTGTAAAAAATACCACTTCGATACAAGAAGCAGAGCCACAAACAGTTATCTCGGGAAAAGAGATTATGTATTTTCAGGATTTAATTCGTAAAATTCCGGTAAACGATAACGTGTTAAAATATGCGGTAAGCCTGGCTGCAAAAACAAGGCCGGGCAGTGAACACGCGGCTAATATTTCTAACCAGTACCTGAAATGGGGAGCCGGCCCCCGTGCATCGCAATACCTGGTACTGGGAGCAAAAACTCATGCCGCCCTTGCCGGAAAATATTCTCCCGACATTGATGACGTGCAGGCCATAGCTCCATCGATTTTACGCCATCGTATCATCAAAAACTACAAGGCCGAAGCCGAAAACAAAACCATTGAAGAAATAATCGAAAAATTGCTTTAATGCATTTCATATTCAAAAAAATACAATCAAGTTACAGCAGGACTTTTCATCCGGTTCTATTTTTATTTCTTTGTGTGGCAAGCTTATCTTCGTATGCACAGGAACGAAAAAAAGTGGAGATCATACAAGCCGGTTCTTTTAAACAAAGCAAGAATATTGCCAATGCCCGCCGCTTAATAGGCGATGTAATTATTAAGCACAAAGAAATATTAATGTATTGCGACAGTGCCTATACTTACGAAAATTCGAACCGCATTGACGCTTTCGGAAGAGTACATATTAACCAAGGCGACACCCTGCATTTATATGCTAAAAAAATATTTTACGATGGCGACAAAAGCTTTGCGCAGGCCATTAACGATGTGCAGCTTAAAAACAAAGAGGCCACACTATTCACCGACACTCTGGACTACGATTTGGAACAAAATATTGCATATTACAATTGTTCCGGCAAAATTATAGACAGCACCAATGCGCTTACCAGCCAAGTGGGAAAGTATAACCTCAATACCGATATGGTACATTTTACCGACAGTGTGAGAGGATACAATGGCAGTTACACCCTTTACAGTGACGATATCCAATACAATACAGTAAGCGAAATTATTTATTTTGGAGGACCAACAACAATTAAGGATTCATTAAACTCTCTTTATTCGGAAGATGGCTGGTATAATACCACAACGGGCGAAACAAATTTAACGCTTAATCCACGCGTGTTTAATGCGACCCAACTTTTACAAGCCAACTACATTGGCTACACAAAAACCAAAGGCGATGGGATTGCTACAGGTTCGGTTCACTTCGAAGATTATGAAAAACGCACCATTATTGAGGGTAATAAAGTTACCTTTAACGAGACAAGCGAAATTGCGACAGCTACCGATTCTGCTGTTTTTATCGTTTATAACAACACCGATAGTTTATATCTCCATGCCGATACTTTACGCACTGTGCCCGACTCCATTGAAGGCGAAAACCTGGTAATGGCCTACTACGGCGTCCGTTTTTTCAGAACCGACCTGCAGGGTGTTTGCGATTCGCTAATCTATTTTTCAAAAGATTCGCTGGTTCAACTTCATGGTAAGCCAGTATTGTGGTCAGACGTACACCAGTTAAGTGCCGATTATATTGATTTACGACAACACAGCACCGGCCCCAATGAACTACACATGAAACAAAACAGTTTTATTATTTCGGAACAGGAATCAGACCGCTTCGACCAGATAAAAGGAAAGGAAATGGTTGGCTATGTGGTTAATGGCAAACTTAAAAATGTTAATGTTAACGGCAACGGACAGACCCTTTATTATGCCCGTGACAAAGCTGCAACAATTGGCCTGAATAATGCCCAAAGCAGCAAAATATTCATCAGTTTTAACGATGGTAAAATCCATAAAATAGCCTTTAAAAAACAACCAGAAGGTACATTAATTCCGCTGGCTAATTTAACCGAAAAAGACAAAAAGCTGTCGGGTTTCGATTGGAAAGCAGAATTACGCCCTCTCTCAAAAGACGATATTTTTAGGAAAGATGAACAATCACCCGCTGCTGAAAATAATAAGCGCGAAATTAAAACGGAAACCCATAATGTACCGGAGCATAAGGAAAATCCAAAAGACAAAAAAGAAAACCACAAGCCTAATCTGGATTAACCATTGTATTCTTATTTGTTTTTAGTCTTCGCTGGTTTTCAATTTATTTACCAGAATGCATACTTATTTCTTTTATGGAAGAACGCGCTAAATTTACACGCCAACCCATAAACAAGCTAATGCTCCAATAAAATGTCCGAATTTAAACTAAATAGAAAAGAAGGGATTTTCAATTGTATCAAGACTTACATCTCATTGATGTAATCAACCGTACAATACGTGACTAACTTAGGTTGCTTTAACTGTTAAACTTTTTAATTTATTCTTGCCACAATCCAACTTTTTCCTTTCTTGCCTTTCTTTCTAACTGTTTAAATTCTTCCGCGTATTTAACATTTGGAGCCACAGTCAAAACTTTTGCATAACCATTTATTAGTAAGTCCGCATTCAAAAAAGTCCCATTTTTCAAGTATACATAGGCTAAAGTTCTTCCATATTTGTCGAAACGATCGATATCATAAACAAGTTTAACCTTTTTACCCGTCAATAAACTTTTTGTATAATCAGAAGCTTCCTTCCCATAATATTCAGCACCTTTATACGGATGATTTATTTCAGGGGTATTTACACCAATTAATCTAATTTTCAGTCCCTTTTCAGAACCATCATCCACCCAAAAAGTATCTCCGTCAACAACCCTTGTTACGGGGAAAAAAACAGATTGCTCTTCTCTTTCTCTTCCCGAATTACAAGAAACAGTTAAAATAAAAAGTATTAGAAAAAAGGAATATTTTATGAATCTATGCATTTTAAAGAATTTATTGAGTTTTAATAACTTCATATATATGGCAAAATTCAAATCAATTTCACCCATACCTTTGGTAATAATAACAAGTAAGTCGCTTCAATCAAATATAGTAAAGTTTCGGCTGAAAGCCTTCATTGTTTTCGTTCAAGGCACTGTGTCCTATAATTAATGGAATAACTTGGGTTTTCACCCAACGCCTTCCTGAAAGGATATTTTAACCTCTCCTTTCCGAATGCTATTAAACAAACAAGAACATCGCTGTACAATTAAGTTTGTCCGAATAAATAGCAACCTATTCCAATGCCCATAAAATACGCTATGCCTCCTGGAAATTCAGGAAATTAATTTTCGGGATTACGTTTGTCGATATACTACTAATCCGAGTTTAACTACTATTTTTTTTCTCAGAAATGAAACAAGCATGAGAAATATTCACCATAGGCGGTTTATTAAAATCATGCGGGTTTCATTCTTATACCTTAGAAGACAAACAATTTTAATAAGAAGAAAATTTATATTGAGCTATAAATTGACTAACAAACTAGCGGTCTGTCACTTTGCCCTCTCTTTATGCAAAAGGCAAACACCTCACTTTATCTTACTGTAACGTTAAGTAATAACAGAGCTCCCGGTATTATTCTAAAGTTTTAGCACAAAAAGGTCACATAAATTTTCATTTTAAAAATATATTTCGATATTTGCAGCAAATCATAAGTAAATGATAAAAAATATCAACATATCTATTCTAAACCTCATTATTGGTATTCTTCTTCTAACAAGACAGAATTGAGAATGGTATGTTGAAAAACGATATTGGATAACACTTAAAGCCATTCTCAAAACGAGGATGGCTTTTTTGATAAATAGAAGCCGTAGATAAAAAAAACATTGAGGCTAATACTTAAAGTAAATAAATAATAAATTATAAACAGATATGACTGACAGACTTTACATTTTCGACACAACCTTGAGGGACGGAGAGCAGGTCCCTGGTTGCCAGTTGAATACAGTAGAAAAGATTGAGGTTGCCAGAGCATTGCAAGATTTGGGAGTAGATGTAATTGAAGCAGGATTCCCCATTTCGAGCCCCGGCGATTTCGAATCGGTAGTAGCGATTTCGAAAGCGGTTACATGGCCAACAATTTGTGCCTTAACCCGCGCAGTTCAAAAAGATATTGATGTAGCAGCCGAATCGCTCAAGTACGCTAAAAAAGGACGTATCCATACCGGTATCGGAACATCCGATTTTCATATTTACCACAAACTAAATTCGAATCCCGAAGCCATTATTGAGCGCGCTGTTGAAGCAGTTAAATACGCAAAAAAATATGTGGAAGATGTTGAATTTTATGCCGAAGATGCCGGCCGTACAGGAAACGAATACCTTGCCCGTGTAATTGAAGCGGTTATTAAAGCCGGTGCTACAGTGGTAAACATTCCCGATACAACGGGTTATACCCTTCCTCACGATTTTGGTTCAAAAATTAAATACCTGGTCGACAATGTACCAAACATCCACAAAGCAGTTATTTCTACCCACTGCCACAACGACCTTGGAATGGCTACGGCCAATACCATGTCGGGGATTCTGAATGGAGCCCGCCAGGCCGAAGTTACCATTAACGGAATTGGCGAACGTGCCGGAAACACTTCGCTCGAAGAAGTGGTAATGACCTTAAAAACCCATTACAAGACCTTGGGAATTGATACCGGAATCAACACTAAAAAGATATACGGTACAAGCCGCTTGATTTCAACACTGATGAATATGCCTGTACAACCCAACAAAGCGGTAGTTGGACGTAACGCATTTGCTCACTCATCGGGAATTCACCAGGACGGTGTTTTGAAAAACCGGGAGAACTACGAAATTATGAACCCAACTGATGTGGGCATTAACGAATCGGCTATTTTATTAACCGCACGTAGTGGACGCGCTGCATTGAAACACCGTTTAGAACTTCTTGGTTTTTCGTTGGACAAACAAAAACTGGACGAGGTTTACGAAGAATTTTTGAAACTAGCCGATAAGAAAAAAGACGTCCGCGACGACGATATCGCTTTATTAGTTGGCGATGCAACCCGCCAGGAACGTCGAATAAAACTTGACTACCTGCAAGTGGTTACCGGCAAAAACCTGCAACCGATGGCTTCGGTTCGTTTGAATGTTGCCGGCGAAATGTTCGACGCAACAACTTCAGGCAACGGTCCGGTTGATGCTGCCATTAAAGCGGTAAAACAAATTATCCACCGCCATGTGATTATCGAAGAATTCCTGGTTCAGGCAATTACCCGTGGTAGCGACGACATTGGAAAGGTACACATGCAAGTGGAATATGAAAACCAGAGGTTCCACGGTTTTGGTGCCCATACCGATATCATAACTGCGTCGGTTGAAGCTTTCCTCGATGCGATAAACAAATTACCTGTAGCGTAATAAATATATAAATCAAAATTTAAAGTTCAGAGATACTGGTTTTATGTTGCATTTAAATTTCACTTAAACAGTTTAGCCTGTCATCATGATTTTTAGAATTCTTACTTCTCCACTGAAGTACAAAATCCTAAAACCGATCAACTCCTTCGGGAAGCAGGCTAAAACAAATTGATTTTTAAATCTGTTAAAGTAATATTAAGCTGCAATCTTAAAACAAACAACTCGTAAGCAATATAAATATGACAGCAAAAACATTATTCGATAAAATTTGGGATGCACACGTTGTTAAGCAAGTTGAAGGTGGCCCAAATGTATTGTACATCGACCGTCACTTTATTCACGAAGTAACCAGCCCGGTTGCCTTTTTAGGATTAAAAACCCGCGGACTAAAAGTATTCCGTCCGGCGCAAACCACGGCTACCCCCGACCATAACGTACCAACCATTAACCAGCACCTGTCGATAAAAGACGAACTTTCGCGCAACCAGTTAGAAATGTTGAAAAACAACTGCACCGAACACGGAATCGTTCATCACGATTTAGGTTCTGAAGGACATGGTGTGGTTCACATTATTGGCCCTGAAATGGGACTTACCCAACCAGGAATGACCATTGTTTGTGGCGACAGTCATACTTCAACGCACGGAGCATTTGGTGCTATTGCTTTTGGTATTGGTACCAGCGAAGTGGAAATGGTATTGGCCAGCCAGTGTATTATGCAGCCCAAACCTAAAAAAATGCGGATTACCGTTAACGGTACATTGAGTAAAGGAGTTACGGCAAAAGATATTGCACTTTACGTCATATCAAAAATTTCCACCAGCGGAGGAACCGGTCATTTTATTGAATACGCAGGTTCTGCAATTACAGGATTAACCATGGAAGGCCGAATGACCCTTTGTAACCTGAGTATTGAATGTGGCGCACGTGGTGGTATGATTGCCCCTGACGACACGACTATTGAATACATTAAAGGCCGCGAGTTTGCCCCTAAAGGCGAAGAATGGGACAAAGCCCTTGCTAAATGGGCCGAATTAAAATCAGACGAAGGTGCCGTTTTCGACAAAGAACTTACTTTCGACGCTGCCGACATTGAGCCTATGATAACCTATGGAACTAATCCGGGAATGGGAATTGGCGTAACACAAATGATTCCGACTACAGAAGGGATGAAAGGCAGCGACAAAACAACTTACGAAAAATCGTTGCAATACATGGGTTATGCCGAAGGCGAAGCCATGAAAGGCAAAAAGGTTGATTACGTTTTTCTGGGAAGTTGCACCAACGGCAGAATAGAAGATTTCCGCCAGTTTGCCGCTTTTGTTAAAGGAAAGAAAAAAGCCGAAAACATTACAGCATGGCTGGTTCCGGGTTCGAAAGCCGTTGAAAACCAAATTAAAGCAGAAGGATTGGTTGAAATTCTGGAAGAAGCAGGTTTCAAATTGCGCCAGCCGGGATGTTCTGCCTGTTTGGCCATGAACGATGACAAAATTCCTGAAGGGAAATATTCCGTTTCCACATCGAACAGAAACTTCGAAGGGCGTCAGGGACCAGGTGCAAGAACCTTGTTGGCAAGTCCGTTAACTGCGGCAGCAGCAGCAATTAATGGATGTATTAGTGACCCAAGAGACTTTATCTAGAACAGCAAAAATGCCAAGTGCACGGAGCAAAGCTAAAAACAGACACTTAGCCCTCTGCACTTAGCGAAATACAAAAATTAAACAAAATGGCATACGATAAATTTACAACAATAACTTCTCCAGCAGTGCCACTGCCCATCGAGAATGTAGATACCGACCAGATTATCCCGGCACGTTTCCTAAAAGCTGTGGAACGCAAAGGTTTTGGCGACAACCTTTTCCGCGACTGGCGTTACGAAAAAGACGGAAGCCCAAAAGCTGATTTCCCGTTAAACAATAAAACATATTCAGGAAAAATTCTTGTTAGTGGAAAAAACTTTGGAAGTGGTTCGAGTCGCGAACACGCTGCCTGGGCAATCTACGATTACGGTTTCCGTGTGGTGGTTTCAAGCTTTTTTGCCGACATTTTTAAAGGAAATGCTTTAAACAACGGCTTACTTCCAGTTGTTGTTTCTCCCGAATTCCTTCAAAAGATTTTTGATGCGATAGAAAACAACGCTGATGCAACCTTTGAAGTGGATATTGAAAAACAGACATTTACAATTTCAGCAACAGGCGAATCGGTAGAGTTCGACATAAACCCGTATAAAAAACATTGTTTGCAAAACGGATTAGACGATATCGACTATCTGGTGGAAATGAAAGAGCAGATTGCTGAATTTGAAGTTTCATAAATTCAAATTAACGGTCATTTCAATAAAGAGGCAGAAGAAATCGACTGCTTTTTGTGGATAGATTTAGCTCCGCTAATTTTCGATTCTCTTTCCTCTTTTCTTTGAAATGACAAACAGATTTTAACAGACAGACTTAGACATGACAGGTAAAAAAGTAGAAATATCGGGCAAAAAATTGACCATAATGGACACTACCCTTCGCGATGGCGAGCAAACCTCTGGGGTTTCGTTTAGCGAAGGGGAAAAACTCAGTGTGGCAAAAGTACTTCTTGAAAATGTCAAGGTCGACCGCATTGAGATAGCTTCGGCACGTGTTTCGGCAGGCGAGTTTAAAGGTACACAAAAAGTTATGCAGTGGGCGGCCAATAAAGGGCATCTCGAAAAAGTGGAAGTTCTTGGTTTTGTTGATGACAAAATTTCGCTTCAGTGGATTGCCAATGCCGGAGGGAAAGTGTTAAACCTACTTTGTAAAGGTTCGCTAAAACACGTTACCGAGCAACTACGCAAAACACCGGAACAGCATGTTGCGGACATCAAAAATGTCCTTAAAAATGCCCAAGAAATGGGAATCAGGGTAAACATCTACCTCGAAGACTGGTCCAACGGAATGCGCAGCTCGCGCGACTATGTTTATTTTATGATTTCAAGCCTGAAAGAAGAAAATATTGACCGTTTTATGCTTCCCGATACGCTTGGAATCCTCAATCCGGATGAAACCTACGATTATTGCCATGACATGATTTCATCGTTCCCCGATGTGGAGTTCGATTTTCATGCTCACAATGATTATGACCTTGCAATAGCCAACGTTTTCCATGCCATAAAAGCCGGAATTCGTTGCGTACACACAACCGTGAATGGCTTGGGCGAGCGGGCAGGAAATGCTCCACTTTCGAGTGTGATTGCGACCATAAAGGATCACCTGAATATGAAAACTCGCGTTAACGAAAGGGAGTTGAATAAGGTATCAAAATTGGTGGAGTCCTTTTCCGGAATCCGGATTCCGACCAATAAGCCGCTAATTGGTGAGTTTGTTTTTACGCAGTGCAGTGGAATTCATGCCGATGGCGACAGCAAAAACAATTTGTACTTCAACGAATTGCTACCAGAACGTTTTGGAAGAACACGCCAATATGCGCTTGGAAAAACATCGGGGAAAGCCAACATCAAAAAGAACCTTAAAGACCTGGGGATTGAGCTTGATGCAGCATCGCTAAAAAAGGTAACCGATAAAATTATTGATTTAGCCGACCACAAAGAAACAATTACAAGCGACGAGCTTCCGTACATTGTTGCCGACGTTTTGGAAAACGATTTCATTGAGCAAAAAATAAAAGTGCTGAATTATTCAATCAGCTACACCATGGGGTTACGCCCGGTTGCCAGCGTATCCATTGAAATAGATGGTAAATTTTACGAAGATTACAGTGATGGCGACGGACAGTACAATGCCTTTGTAAAAGCCCTTCGCAAGATTTACACAAGGCTTGAAAAACCATTTCCGGTGCTGGTTGACTACGTTGTTACAATTCCTCCCGGAGGTCGCACAAATGCCCTTGTTGAGGCAGTAATAACCTGGAGAAACAGTCACGAATTTAAAACAAAAGGCCTGCACCCCGACCAAAGTGCCGCTGCTATTTTGGCTACAATTCGTATGTTGAATGTAATTGAGAATGAGTATAGCATTGAAAAATTGGAAGAGCTAAAAAATGGAACAAATTAAATTCTCAAATTAAAAACAAACTTAAAACAGTACATTTGCATACAAAACAATCTCTAAATGAGACATTTAAAACCAAATACACCAAATCCTGAAGACCTCCCGGAGTTGGAAAAAAAAAGATGTTTATGCAAGTTTACATTGCGCAAAGCTGAACCTCTCCGTGAAACCCAATAAAAAGGTTGCCTGATGAGATTTTTAAGCGATGTACAAAATAGTCGAACACATAAATACAGCTGGTTTAGAAGCCATTTTGGGAAATAAAATTTTAAACAAATGGCACACATCAGACATTTATAGTTGCAAGTATACTAATGAAGATGACAGAGTTGCAGTATCAAAAAATTCAGAATTCAGAGATGGACTCTATAGTTAGGGAACACCTAAAAAACGAATAAAAGTAAATATGGGTACTATTTCAAATTCTGAACGAACTACAATTTTCTCTATATATAAAGCAGGAATAAAAATCATTAATTTACATCCGGTATTTATTCTCGAGATTGTGAGAAACAATCTTTTTTATAACACACCGGAAGAATAAAACAAAAATCAATAATGAAATTGAATATTGCATTACTTCCCGGCGACGGGATTGGGCCGGAAATTGTTGATCAGGCCATGAAAGCTGTGAAAGCAGTAGCTAAAAAATTTAATCACGAATTAGAATACGAACAAGGAATTACCGGAGCTTGTGCCATTGATGCAGTTGGCGACCCTTACCCGGAGGAAACCCACCAACTTTGTATGAAATCGGATGCAGTGCTTTTTGGTGCCATTGGCGACCCAAAATTCGACAACAACCCAAAAGCAACGGTTCGCCCCGAACAAGGTTTGCTGGCCATGCGCAAAAAACTGGGCTTGTACGCCAACATTCGTCCGGTAGAAACTTTTGAATCGTTGCTGCACAAATCGCCACTTCGCCGCGAACTGGTTGAAGGTGCCGATTTTGTTTGCATTCGCGAACTAACAGGTGGTATGTATTTTGGAGACAAAGGACGTAAAGACAATGGAAATACTGCTTACGACACCTGCATTTACACACGCATGGAAGTTGAGCGTATCTTAAAACTGGGTTACGAATTTGCCGCAAAACGCAATAAAAAGCTTACGGTAGTAGATAAAGCCAACGTTTTGGAAAGCTCTCGTTTATGGCGTGAAGTGGCTCAGGAAATGGCACCAAATTATCCTGATATTAAAACCGAATTTATGTTTGTTGATAATGCTGCCATGCAAATTATTCAGTGGCCTAAAAACTTCGATGTAATGGTTACCGAAAATATGTTTGGAGATATTCTTACCGACGAAGCCAGCGTTATTACCGGCTCGCTTGGCCTGCTTCCATCTGCTTCGGTTGGTATCCATACATCGGTATTCGAACCTATTCACGGTTCCTATCCGCAGGCTGCAGGGAAAGACATTGCCAACCCAATTGCCACCATTCTTTCGGCAGCTATGATGTTTGAATATGCTTTCGATTTAAAAGAAGAAGGTAAAATTATTCGAAATGCAGTTGCAGCTTCAATGGCTGCAGGTTTTGTTACCGAAGATATTGCTGAAGGCAAGGCACAATCGACTTCTGCAGTTGGCGACTGGATTGCCGATTGGATTACTAAAAACTAAGATACATACGGTTTCCAAACCGCAGGATACGCCATAAAAAACCTTCAAGGATTTTACCCCCTTGAAGGTTTTATTTTGCGTATTCACTTCCTGCCTGTCAGCTGAAAATTCATTTTTAAATTTGCTGTTTGTCTTCAGCCAGACTCAATTACGGAGTTATTTCTGGTACTTCAATCTTTTTCAGTAACACCTTAAAATCCCACTTAAAAATAGATGCAAAAACCGTAATCATTAATACTGAAGAGATTAGTAAAACCCAAAACTCATTTTGAGGATCGACTTCCTTTTGCATAAACAAAGCCTGTGTTTGAATCGCCGAATCTTTATTATTAATCATTATGGCCCCCAGGCAATTATTTATTGCATGTGTTCCTATGGCCAACTCAATCCCATCGTCAAGAATCGTAATAATTGCAAATGTTACCGCCATGGTAAAATACTGGGGCATCATCACCCAAAAACCATATTCTTTAACTTCAGGATTGGCAACATGAAGCAGGGTAAAGAATATCGATGGCAAAAGAATTACCAGCCAAGGCCGCTTTGTCCATGCGCCAACTCCCTGTGCCAAATATCCCCGAACAAGATATTCTTCGGTTCCCGACTGGATTGGCAAGAAAATAAGAGCCACAAACACCAAGGGGAAAAAGGATAATGGAGCAAACTGAAATTCAAAATTATCCGGTTCCATTAGCACTCCAACAAATGTTATTACTACAATTATGGCTCCCCACACTCCTACTCCCAAACAAAAATGTTTCCAGCGAAATGTGCTTCCGCCGTTAATTACATCTTTTAAATTGCGCTTATGAAACGATTTCACCAAAACAACGGCCAAAACTAATGTTAGGATAAATGGTATAACCACTAACACCAATCCCAAACTAGGGTCGATACCATAGGCTGCAAAATCCATTTTATTTTCGGGAGGAACAAAGTCGCTCCCTTTCATTGCAATTGTCACACCCATTACTATGGCAAATGGTATTGCTCCAATAAATTGTCCTCCCAAAAGGGCAACAACAATAACCACTAAGTATTTCCATCCTTGATTCTGGCCATCGATGGCTCGGGATAAATGTTTCATAAACAGTTATTTTAAGGCACGTTTTAACGACTCAAACTTAACATAACTTTCATAAAATAACAAACATCATATTGTTTTGCAAATCAAGTTCTCCCCCCTATCTTTGCGCAAAATTTGAAACAGATGACCGATATAAAAAAATATTATCCGCAGCTTCAGGATATCACCCGCGCAAAACTCAACATTAACGAGATTGTGCTTCAAACTCCACTCCAAAAAAACCTTAATTTATCGGATGAATTTCAGGCAAATATCTTTCTAAAACGCGAAGACCTGCAGCTTGTTCGTTCGTATAAAATAAGAGGCGCATATAATAAAATAACATCGTTAACAAAAGAAGAACTTAGCAAGGGCGTAGTTTGCGCCAGTGCCGGAAACCATGCACAGGGAGTTGCCTACTCGTGCCAGGTTTTAGGCATTAATGGGAAAATATATATGCCGGCTACAACCCCAAAACAAAAAATAAAACAAGTAAAAATGTTTGGGAAGAATCATATTGAAGTGATTTTAACCGGCGACACTTACGATGCGGCCCACAATGCGGCTATGGAAGACAGCCTTAAAACGGGTATGGCTTTTATACATCCGTTCGACGACCCGCAGATTATTGAAGGCCAGGCAACCGTTGGATTGGAAATTTTGCAAGACTCGAAAAACAAAATCGATTATCTTTTTATTCCGATTGGCGGAGGTGGTTTGGCTGCCGGAGTTGGCGCCTACTTCAAGCAAATTAGCCCAGGTACTAAAATTATTGGTGTTGAACCTGCCGGAGCTCCGTCGATGAAAAAATCGATAGAAGCCGGCAAGGTGGTAAAACTGGAGAAAATCGACAAATTTGTCGACGGCGCTGCTGTTCAGCGGGTAGGCGACATTACTTTTGAAATTTGCAAAGAGGTAATCGATGATTTTAAGGCAGTTCCCGAAGGAAAAATATGTACCAAAATTTTGGAATTGTATAACCGCGATGCCATTGTAATTGAACCTGCCGGAGCACTGTCAATTGCAGCACTCGATTTTTACCGCGAAGAAATAAAAGGAAAAACCGTAGTTTGCGTGGTTAGCGGAAGCAACAACGATATTACACGCACCGAAGAAATAAAAGAACGCTCGCTGCTTTACGAAGGCTTAAAACATTATTTCATCATTCGTTTTCCACAACGTTCGGGCGCATTGCACACTTTTGTTGATGTAATACTTGGCCCTACCGACGATGTTACACATTTCGAGTACTCGAAAAAAACAAACCGAGAAAAAGGACCGGCTGTTGTAGGAATTGAAGTTCAAAAGAAAGAAGATTTTAAGGGGCTGGTGCAGCGGATGGAAGAAAACGGTTTCGTTTACGAATACCTGAACGAAAAACCCGACTTATTTCAGTTTTTAATATAAACGGGTTAAATTCCTTCCTCTTTCTTACCAGGTAAGGTCGCAAGCTTCGGGAGGCATCCACTTTTTGTCTTTGCCCTCCCACTTTACATTGCAACCTATGGGATTGGTTACCGACACTGAAATATTTTTTTCGGATGTGAGTTCATTTAAGGTACGGCTTAAATCGTTTACCTTCATTTTTTCCGGTTCGCGCGGATTATCAATTGCACGACCGGTATAAACCAAACGCCGTTTATCGTCGAACACAAAAAAGTGTGGCGTTCGCAATGCTCCGTAAGCCAGCGCAACTTCCTGAGTTTCGTCGTACAGGTATTTCCACGGGAATTTGTATTTCTTCATGCGTAATACCATATTTTCGAAACTATCTTCCTCGTAAGTATTTTTACTGTTCGAGTTAATAGCAACAAACTGCACACCCAATCCGGCAAATTGCTCGGCCGTTTTTCGGGTAATTTCGTCGCTGTTAATAACATACGGACAGTGGTTGCAGGTGAAAAACAGCACCAGGTATTTTGCCCGGGCGAAACTCTCCAAAGAGTATACTTCCCCGTCGGTTGCAGGGAGCTTAAAATCGATAGCATTTGAGCCAATCTCAATAGTAAAAGCCATAACGTTAATTTTATTTCCTTTTCATAATAAAAGGCTTAACCACTAAAAATGTTTAAAATCGTCGTCTGCTCTGCTCCGTTTTTAGATGGATGGAAGCGACAATTTTAATCCGAAACACCCTTTCCTCTGAAGATAAAAAAACACCTTTACCTCCCATTAGGAGAGCTAACCCCCAATTTTTCAACTTGCTTATATTCAACCCAATTATAAGCGAATTTCAAAATAAAATTGGGCTTTATTAAAACTCCTGGCTGGTGTGCGCCTTTTTCTGGGCAAACAATTAAAGCGTATCGAAGACTAGTGAATTAAAAATAGTTCTGAGGGAGAATGTTCTCAGTTAAATCCTGAGGTATTTATACCAACAAATTAATTAACTTCGCAATAACAACGATGTTGGAAAATAATATTCAAAGAGTTGATTTGTTTACTGAATGAAACAAGTATGAGCAATCCTTCACCCAATGGCGAATTATAAAAATCATGCGAGTTCCATCTTATTTCTTAGAGAGCAAACAATTTTAATAAGATGAAAAATAAAGAAGAAGCATTACAAAAGATAAAAGAACTGCAAACCGAGCTGGCCGAGCACAATTACAAATATTACGTTTTAGCCCAACCCGAAATCACCGACTTCGATTTCGATATGAAACTAAAAGAGCTGGAACAACTGGAAAAGAAATATGGAATAAACAACCCCAACTCCCCCACCCGACGTGTGGGTAGCGATTTAAGCAGCGATTTCGAACAAGTAGAGCATAAATATTCAATGCTTTCGCTGTCGAATGCCTATAACGAAGGCGAAATCAGCGATTTCGACAGCCGCATAAAAAAGATAATTGAAACCCATGATTTTGAATATGTTTGCGAGCTTAAATTCGATGGTTCATCAATTAGCCTAAGCTACAAAAATGGTGAATTGGTGCGCGCTGTAACCCGAGGCGATGGAGTAAAAGGAGACGATGTTACCACGAATGTTCGAACCATAAAATCAATTCCATTAAAATTACGTGGAAACGACTACCCCGAACAATTTGAAATCCGCGGAGAAATAGTAATGCCTTTTCAGGTTTTTAACGATTTAAATGCCAAACTTCAAGAGGCTGGAGAACAACTATTGGCCAATCCTCGAAATACTGCAGCCGGAACATTAAAAATGAAAAACTCCTCGGTTGTTGCCTCGCGTAAACTCGATGCTTATTTGTACTACATACTAAGCAATAAATTACCGGAAGACGGACATTACCAAAACCTGCAAAAAGCACACGAGTGGGGGTTTAAAATCTCGAAACATATGCAGCTTTGCAAGAACCTGGATGAAGTATTCGCTTTCATAAAAAAATGGGATACCGAACGTTTCAAGCTGCCCGTTGCTACCGATGGAATTGTTATTAAAGTAAATTCGAAAAAACTGCAAGACAGCCTTGGATATACAGCCAAATCGCCTCGCTGGGCCATCGCCTATAAATTTAAAGCAGAAAGTGTTACAACCAAACTACTTGATGTTGTTTATCAGATTGGGAGAACCGGGGCAGTTACTCCCGTTGCAATACTGGAACCGGTTCAAATTGCCGGGACTACGGTTCAGCGGGCGTCGTTACACAATTCAGAAATTATTGATAACCTGAATCTGCATTTTAATGATTTTGTTTTTGTTGAAAAAGGAGGAGAGATTATTCCAAAGATAACCGGGGTTTCTGAAGAAAGTAACAAACTTAATCGGCCTGTATATTTTATAACAAATTGTCCTCAATGTGGTACTCCCCTCATAAAAAAAGAAGGCGAGGCCGCGCATTACTGCCCGAATGAAGATGGCTGTCCTCCCCAGATCCAAGGAAAAATCGAACATTTTGTCAGTAGAAAAGCTCTTGATATTGAAGGAATTGGCGAAGAAACAATTCGACTTTTATACAAAAAAGACTTGCTCGGCAATGTTTCCGACATTTATAAAATTGAAGAAAATACAAGCAATATTGTTGGGTTAGAAACCCTCAATATTCCAAAAGACGAAACAAGTGAAGCGTATATTGAAGCGTTAAAAATTCCTTTGGAAAGAGTCATTTATGCCTTTAAAGGCGCTCCAAAGCTCGACCACTGTAAACTATTGGCGAATGAATTTACGCCCAGTGAAATTTCGGACATCAGCATTGAATCCATTTCCGCAAAACTGAAAACAAACAATGCTACGAGTCGCAAAATATTTAACTTTCTGCAGCATTCTCCCTTGTTAAAAAAGTTTATGACTGAACAGGACGAGAATGAGAAATGGACATATCCTGATGTTATTTTAAGAAAGATGGCAGGAATCAACGCGGAGGATGCCAGAAAAATATTCTCGCACTATCAATTCTACTATTTCATAAAAAAAGCCGGGCCAAAAGAAATTGAGGAGAAAGGGCTCATTAACTTCATGGAAACCTCAAAACTTGCTGTATTTTTCAATAACAAGGAAATCGACCACGATAAATTAAACCATATCAACAAAGTCAGCATTCAGCAAAAAACCTTCGATAATATTCTTTCGGGAATTAAAAAAAGCAAGCAGGTTCCTTTTGAACGTGTTTTGTTTGGCCTCGGAATTCGTTACGTTGGAGAAACTGTTGCTAAAAAGCTGGCAAAAGAATTCAAAAGTATAGACCGGCTAAAAGAAGCGACCACTGAAGAAATGATAGAAGTTGAAGATATAGGAGAAAGAATTGCCGAAAGTGTAAAGGAATATTTTCAGAATGAAAAACACCAGCACCTCATCGAACAGTTGAAAAAAGCTGGCCTTCAGTTCGAAATTCAGGAAAAAGAAAGCGCATCGGAACAACTGCTATCTGGATTAACTTTTGTAGTAACAGGAAATTTTGGCTCGAAGGTGATACGCGAGAACCTTAAACTTAAAATTGAAGAACTTGGAGGAAAAGTAGCTTCGGGAATTTCGAAAAATACCGATTATTTAGTTGCCGGTGAAAAGGCAGGCCCTGAGAAAATAAAAAAAGCAGAAGCTCTGAATGTTAAGGTAGTCAGTAAAGAACAATTCGAAAAGCAATTCATAATAGACCTGTAATGAACACCTTAAATTTTACAGCACCCGATTTAAAAAATTGTAGAAGAAAACCCGGCTTATTAAAAATATGAAAATTCAAAATCTTGAAATACGAACCTATTCCAAAAACCCATTTTTTAAAATACCGGAATAAAAAAAAGATATTAATTTTTTTAATCGTATTACATTTGTAACATTTATGGGATTAAAACAAAAATACGCAAATAAAAAATTGGCAAAACTGGTAGCCGCCCAAAGAAGAACACCGGTTATTCCTGCCATGAAATCACACAGTAAAGTTGTGGTAATTTGGCAACCATCGCAAAAGCCCGTTGTTCAATACTTACGCGACCATTTTAACAAGCAAGGCGCTATCTTTCGCGACTATTGCATTTTCGATAAAGATTCGAACCCTGCAAATGAAACCAACACGCTAACCATTAGCGACCTAAATTGGTGGGGAATTCCGAAAGCCGAAAAGGTTAATGAATTTCTGGAAATGGATTTCGATTTGTTGCTTAATATTGCAATGGAAATGAATTTTGCGGTGGAATATGTAACAGCTTTAAGCCGGGCTAAATTTAAGATTGGATGTTCGGAAAACGATAAGAATCATTTCGACCTGAATATTAAAATTGGCGAAAATAGGGATGCAATGTATCTTGCCAAGCAACAAATTTTCTATCTTGCGCAGCTAAATAAAACAGCAGATTAATGACTCAACTTTTCACAGGTGCAGGAGTAGCTTTAATTACTCCGTTTACACAAAACGACCAGGTAGATTATAACGCGCTAGAAACCATTCTCGAAAACCAGATTAAGGGGGGAATGGATTATTTGGTGGCTCTAGGCACAACAGCCGAAACTGCCACACTCTCAAGCGATGAAAAAGCCCATGTTGTTGAGCTCATTAAAGATAAGTCGGAAGGGCTTCCGGTTATGGTTGGTATGGGCGGAAACGACACCCGCACCATCACCCAACAAATCGACAAATTCAACTTTGAAGGAATCGACGGCATTCTTGTGGTAACACCATACTACAACAAACCTTCGCAGGAAGGAATGTTTCACCACTACCTTGAAGTGGCCAAAGCCAGCCCGGTTCCGGTAATTTTATACAACGTCCCCTCGCGAACCGGTGTTAATCTTGAAGCAACAACTGTAGCTCGTTTGGCCGAAGCGTCGGACAATATTGTTGGCATAAAAGAAGCATCGGGCGAACACTCGCAGATTACAAAAATTGGAAAATACACACCCGATAATTTTACCGTAATTTCGGGCGACGATTTACTGGCCATTACCATTGCTGCCATTGGCGGAAAAGGCGTTATTTCTGTTTTAGCGAATGCCATGCCTGAAGAAGTGAGTCGTTTAACACACTTAGCACAGGCTGGAAAATTTGCTGAAGCCCGCGAAATACACTTCAAACTTATTGAAATGTGTCAGTTGTTATTTAAAGAAGGAAATCCCGGTGGTGTTAAAGCTTTAATGAATATTCAGGAAACCATCGAAAACGTGCTGCGTTTACCTTTATACAAAATCAGCGATAGCACTTACAACGAAATAAAAGAGTGTTACCTGAAACTTAAAGCTTTTTAACCATTGTCATTTTTCGCATTCTCCAAATATTAGTACTTTTAACAAGAAATATTTGGAGTATGTTTGTGAGAAAATTTCTGCTAATATTATTTTTTGCAATGAGTTTGGGCTCATATGCCCAACAAGGGTTGGTAATGGATTTTGGAGAAATCGACTCCTCCGAAATGAGGCTACAACGCAACCTGGAATATTACCAATTAATTAGCGGAAGTCCCGATGGCAGTTTTCTGATACAGGACATTGATTTACCAAATTTGAATTTACAACAGGAATTCCAGAAACGTTATTCTGTAAATTTTGAATTTCTTTCAGTCGATAACATAATCTCGACAGGCATCTCTTCAAGGCATTTTATGGCCAATTCACCACTTTCTTTTAATGGAACTATTTTTAGCGAGCAAGCCTTTCAGGTAAACGACAAGCTAATAATTGGTGGCTACAGTTACGGAGCACTACCCATTGTAGGAGCTCAAAATCCTAGCCCAAACCAAAGTTATTTTGGCACCTATGGTTCTACCATGTTTATGCAATACAAAGTTTCGAAAAACATCTCCATCGAAACCAGCATCAGTGTGGGGCAACAACAAGGTCCTCCAGGGTTTTAAGGATGCAGGATGAATACAACTCCTGAACGAAATACACTGAACTCTAAACTAAAAATAATATGCTAACCGTTTACAAAGCTTCTGCCGGCTCAGGAAAAACATTTCAACTTGTTGTTGAATACCTGAAACTTATCCTCGAAAACCCGTTCAATTACCAACATATTTTAGCGGTTACCTTTACCAACAAGGCCACCAACGAAATGAAAAGCCGGATTCTTGAGCAATTGTATAAACTTGCCAACAATGATAAATCGGATTATGTATCTCATTTGCAGGAAGGAAACGATTATACGGAACAATATATACGAAACAGTGCCAAAAAAGTATTAAAAAATATCCTCCACGATTATAACCGGTTTTCGGTAAGTACTATCGATTCGTTCACGCAAAAAGTAATAAAATCATTTAACCGCGAAATGGGAATATCGCCCAATTTTGGGGTAGAACTCGACAACGAAATGCTATTGGCCGAGGCTGTGGATAACCTGATGGCACGCATTGGCAAGGACAAAAAGTTACTGCAATGGTTAAAAGATTTCAGCAAAGAAAAAATTGAAAACAAACGTAGCCAACACCTCGAAAACGACATTAAAAAACTGGGCGAAGAATTATTTAAAGAAAGCTTTCAGGTATTTTTTCCAGAAGAAGGAGAATCGGTTTACAACAAAGAAAACCTCGAAGACTTTAACAAAGACCTACGAAAAATTAAAACCGATTTCGAAAATGAGTTAAAGGCAAAAGGGAAAACAGCTGTTGAACTAATGGAGAGCGCCAATTTAGGGCCGGCAGATTTTTCAGGAGGAGCAAGCCGCAGCATTGGCAGTTTTTTTGTAAAACTTGCCAACGCACAAATTCCAAATTTCACCAAAACGGTTTGCGATTCGGCAGAAAATATTGAAAAGTGGAGTACAAAAACCAGCAAACGCCGCGATGATATTCTGCAAATTGCCGAAACTGAACTTCAACCCAAACTTATTGAAATTATTACTTATTACGACCAAAACCTGGAACGTTACAATACGGTACTTGCCGTAATCAGTCAACTTCGGATGCTGGGAATTTTAACCGACCTAAAAGAAGAAATAAAAAATATTGCCCGCGAAAAAGGCGTTTTAATGCTTTCCGATTCAAACCTGCTGCTCAGTAAAATTATCGGCAATAGCGATGCTCCTTTTGTTTACGAAAAAATTGGTAGTTTCTACAAACACTTTATGCTCGATGAGTTTCAGGATACATCGGGTTTACAATGGAATAACTTTAAACCGCTGCTTACTAACTCGCTGGCCGAAGGGAATACAAACCTGATTGTTGGCGACGTAAAACAATCGATTTACCGCTGGCGGAACAGCGACTGGAACATTTTGGCACAACAGTTAAATTCCGATTTTTCGCCAAACCAACAAAAGCAGGTAACACTGGAATACAACTGGCGAAGCGATAAAAACATTATTGATTTTAACAACGCAGTTTTTAAACATATAAAACTCAAATTCGAAGAGTACCTTTTTAACGGCATCGACGATAAGAAAGTTTACGTTGAGAAACTCGACCGGATTTACGAATCGTACGAACAAAGCCCCGGAAAAGCCGACAAAGAAAAAACAGGTTATGTTAAGGCCTGCTTTTTACCTGACGACGATTTTGAAAGGAACTCGACAACTCTGTTAATTGAGCAAATTAAATCGCTACAGGACAAAGGGATAAAAGCTCGCGAAATTGCCATCCTCATCAGAAAAAACAAAGAAGGAGGGCCCATAATTGAGCAATTCCTGGCTGCTGCAAAACTAAAAGAAAATAACAATTACAACCTTTCGGTTTTATCGAACGAATCGTTGTTTTTACATGCATCCAGAGCCGTGGTTTTTGCAATGGGTGTAATCGAATTGCTTATCGACCCAAAAAACAAAATTACAAAAGCAACCCTTATGCAACTCTGGCAAAACTGGCTAAAACCCGAACTAAAAAAAAGGGGCATTGCCACACGTTCGGAAAATGGTCAGAATCTACTCGACTTTACCGATTCGGAAAGCTGGCAACTGCAACAAAATTTTGAAAGTGAATTTGAAAACTACCTAAGCGATAAAATCACTCAGGCAAAAGAAAAAGTGCTGTTGTCGTCTTTAGACGAAACCCTCACTCAAATCTGCTCAATTTTTAATCTGTTTCAACTTGAAACTGAATTACCCTTCCTGCAAACCTTAATCGACAAGGCTGGCGAACTTAAAAGTTCTTTGTCGAACGACCTTTCCAATTTTCTTTTCTGGTGGAACGAAAAAGGCTCGGGCACATCGGTAAATGTAAACGAAGAGGTAGATTCCATTAGACTGCTAACAGTACACAAATCGAAAGGCCTTGAATTTAAAGCCGTGCTTCTGCCCTACGTCGACTGGAAAACTGGCCCCTCGGGATTTAATGCGCCGGTTTTGTGGTGTAGCTCCGCAAATCCACCCTTTAACCGCTTTCCACTCTTACCCGTGCGTTACGGTTCGTCGCTCGACAAATCGGAATTTAAACACCGTTATTTTGAAGAAAAGCTAAACAATTACGTCGATACCTTTAATCTGGTTTATGTAGCATTTACCCGCGCCAAATCGATATTAATAATGCATAGCCCTGAAGTCGAAGAACCCAAAAAAAACAGTAGCCCTTCTGACAAACCCTTTAACTATATTCTACAAAGGGCGCTAACAGCGCAGGCACAAGAAAAAAAATTTGAAAAAAGCTGGAACAGCGAAAATACTGTTTTCGAATTTGGAACCATTCCGCTAAACTCCGAAAAAAAGGAAGTCTCAAAATCAAAAACAATCAGCAAATACCGGTTTAATGATTTTTCGGATAAGATTAAACTACGCATTACAGGCGAAGACTTTCTGGTGGAGGATGAGAAACACCACTCGGTTAAAAACACCGGGAAACTAATCCACGAAATTCTTTCTGAAATAGATACCACAAACGATGTTGAACAAGCCTGCACCAAGGCTTTTCTCGATGGTAAAATTGACAAAAACGAACTGGAAAACATCCAGCAAACATTAAATACCAGCCTCCTTATTCCGGAAGTGATGCACTGGTTTGATGGAACTTACCAGGTGTTAAACGAGCGCGACCTGCTTACCTCCGATGGATTGCTCCGTCCCGACAGGATTATGTTTAAGGGGAACGAAGCCATTGTGGTTGATTACAAAACCGGAGAGAAACACAGTAAGTATAACCGGCAAGTGCTAGAGTATGCCGACAAACTAAAACAAACTGGTTTTGAAAAGGTGACAGGCTATTTATGGTACCTGCAGTCGAATGAAATTGAAATGGTTGGTGAGTTTTAATTTCTATTCTGGTTTAAAGTAACTTCGGTAAAAATGGGTAATGATAATTCTAAAATAAAGAAACATAATGCCCATAACAATACCGTATATTCACAGGCAAACGATAATCACAAAATATTGAAGACCCCCACTGGACTATTCGCTTAGGCTACCGTTTTTTTCAACTAAAAACCGTTAAAACCAGACGCCTTGAACCACCATAATCGCGAAATTCGCAAAAATAAATCCCTTGCCAGGTTCCCAAATTTAAACGATGAGCAGTAATTGGAATAGTTACTTCGGCACCAATTACCGACGACTTCAGGTGCGCCGGCATATCATCGGCACCTTCGTAGGTATGAATATAAACCGGGTCGTTTTCGGGAATCATTTTGTTCATGAAACTTTCGAAATCGGTTCGAACCGTGGGGTCCGCATTTTCGTTTATAGAAATCCCTGCCGAAGTATGTTTAACCAAAATATGCAATAAGCCTTTCTCGGGCAAGTCAGGCAATTTTTCTTCAATTAAACGGGTAATTAAATGATAGCCGCGCCTCATTGCAGGCAGTGTAATCTCTTTTTGCTGAATCATGTTAAAAGTAAATGTGTAAAATCAAAATTAAAAAAAATAGCGACTGGCCATTCATACGAAACAACTTAATCTCTTTAAACCTCAGCCTAATCGCTGTTTTTCCATCATTCACCTTTTCTTTTTACTGTAAAAAACAACGAAATTGTAACTTAGCCCTAAATCTTATATCAATAAAAAAAGCAACATGAAAATTTTAGGAAACTTAGTTTGGTTACTATTTGGTGGTTTTGCCATATTTTTAGAATACATTTTGGCAGGTATTGCACTATGCGTTACCATAGTTGGAATTCCGTTTGGCCTCCAATCGTTTAAACTAGGAGTACTTGCACTGTGGCCTTTCGGACAAAAAATTGAATACATGAACTATGCTCCGGGCTGCCTGTCGACTATTATGAATATTCTTTGGATTTTTATCGGCGGTATCTGGATTATGCTCACCCACATTCTGTTTGGATTATTGCTAGGAATCACAATCATTGGTATTCCATGGGCACGTCAGCATTTTAAAATGGCATCTCTGGCATTAACACCTTTCGGAAGAAGGCTGGCCTAGTTTTATAAAACCTGCAACATCATTTCTTTACTCCATAAAATCCATGTTTTAATTTTTCGTCATTCTAACATTATTGTTAAACCTGCATAAGCTTCGCCCGAGCATATCAACTCAGCAAATTTTTCTGCTTACTTTTGTTCATTCACGAACAAACTTAAAAAGTAAATAGAATGAATATTCGCTACGGAATAATCGGGACAGGTGCAATCGGTGGATTTTATGGAGGAAAACTGGCACATAGCGGAAACGAAGTCCATTTTTTGTTCCGAAGCGACTATCAACATGTGCATGAAAACGGGCTGAAAGTTGATTCGGTTAAAGGCAATTTTTATTTACCGGAGATTTCGTGCTATTCATCAGTAAACGATATGCCCAAGTGCGATGTAATATTAGTTGGGCTAAAAACCACAAACAATAATCTTCTCCCGGAATTACTACGTCCTATTGTTCACAAAAACAGCCTGGTAATTCTCATACAGAACGGGCTGGAGATTGAAAAAGAACTGGCACGAGAAATGCCCGACATTCATATTGCAGGAGGGTTAGCCTTTATCTGCTCTCACAAAACTGGCCCGGGGCATATTCGTCATCTCGATTTTGGACGAATTGAAATGGGGCTATACACCTCAGGCGGAGTAGAATTACTACAACAGTGCTGCAGCGATTTTAAAAAAGCCGGAGTGCCAGCTGTTTTTGCCGATAATCTGGGGCTTGCACGATGGAAGAAACTAATATGGAATATTCCGTTTAATGGCCTAACCGTAATTTTAGATACCACTACCGACCGAATGATGAAACTACAAGCCACAAAAGACTTAGCTTATCAAATTATGCTGGAAGTAATTGATGCTGCTTGCCACTGCGGACATGTTATTGACAAGAGTGTGGCTGGGCAGATGATAAAAATGACCGAATCGATGACTCCCTATGCACCCAGCATGAAACTGGATTTCGATAATAATCGTCCCATGGAAATAGAGACCATCTACACCAAACCTATATTATCAGCGCAGAAGTCGGGCTTCAAAATGGAAAAAGTGGCAGTACTTGAACAGCAACTGCTTTTTATGGCACAACAATAAAAGTTTGCCCTGCTCCCTGCCCTTTGCTCTCCGGGCTCTTCATCAAAAAAAAAATCCCGATGTAATGTATTTCCATTCCTCCCGTCTTACCTTTGAAAAGAGGCATAACAGGAATATAATACAAGTTAACTGCACATGGTTGCCAAATATTTTAAAGCAAATGTACTACCGCTTAGTAAGAAATTGTTGCGATTTGCTGCGCACTTTTTAAAGGATGAAGACTTGGCGCGCGATGTAGTGCAGGACGTATTCCTGAAACTCTGGCAAAAGAAAGATTCGTTAAATGAAATTGAAAACATAGAGGCTTTTGCAATGCGGATGACTCGCAACCGCTGTATCGACGTAATCAGGGCCAACAAAACGATTCCGATTGATGAGGAAACCGACCGGAAATTGAAAGAAAAGACGATCGACGTTCATTCGAAAGTTGAGTTAAGCGAATCGGCAACCCAAATAAAAAAACTAATTAACGAATTGCCCGATTTACAACGTACGGTGATATGCCTCAGAGACATTGAACAACTGTCGTACGAAGAAATTGCCGAGGCTACCAACCTAAAAGTAAATGCAATTAGAGTAAACCTTTCGAGAGCGCGAAAAAAAATACGCGATGAATTTATAAAGATTAACAACAATGATGGAAGTTCAGGACATACGACAATTACTGCAACGTTATTTTAACGGCGAAAGCACCGAAGCAGAAGAAAGAACTCTAACAGACTATTTCCAATCGGGGAAAGTAGCTAAAGAGTTGGCCGAATATACCGAATTTTTCGGAGGATTTTCGGAGCTGGCCAATGCTGCCATCGATACAAGCATTGAAGAAGATGTGATGGATTACATCCTGGAAAACGAACACCGCGAGAAAACAAAATACCGCTCGATGTGGAAAATAGTTACAGGAATTGCAGCATCGGTTATTATTATTCTTGGAGGATTTTTATTGTATCAGGAACAGCAGAAGCCTTTCGACGACACCTTTAACAATCCCGATGAAGCTTATGCTTACGCCACGCAAACCCTGCAGTTTGTTTCGGGAAAATACAACAAAGGCCTGGCACATTTGTCGGATTTTGAAAAATTACACAAAGCCAGCAATCCTGTTAAAAAAGGAACTGCTCCGGTGGTGGAATTTTACCAAGGCATAGACAGAATGAGCAATGTTCAGTAAAATAAAAAAGATAAAGGAGGGGTAAATAATATCAGGAACTTGTTTAAAAAACAATAAAAAAAATCATGAAACGATGTCCGGGGAAACGGGGCGAGTTACATCGAATGCAATTAAAAACAATAAATTATAATGAGATGAAAAAGTTACTATTAATCTTGGCAATTGTGCTGCCCATGGCAGTGCTTGCACAAAAATCGCCAGTCGATAAGTTGTTCGACAAATATGCGAACCAAAAAGGATTCACCACGGTAAATATTTCGGGTAAATTATTAGGATTTGCAGCTCAAATGGAACAAAAAGAGGATGGTGTTAGCGAAATGCTTTCGTCGTTAAACGGAATACGTGTTCTTACCGTAGATGACGATGAACTGAATAAACAATTGGATTTTTATAAAGAACTGGAAGCTGACGGCTTCTTTAAAAACAACAATTTTGAAGTTTTGATGGAGGTTACCGAAGAAGATGAGGTTGTTCGTTTCCTGGCAAAAGATGCCGGCGATGGAAAAATATCAGACTTACTTCTGGTTGTTGGTGGCGATGACAATGTTTTGATTAGTATCAGCGGAATAATTAGACCCGAAGATATTGGCGCCATTACCAAATCGTTGAATGTTAATGTGGGTGGAATGAAATAAACAAAGCCAGGAAAAAGCTTTCGAGAAATAAAAACATTAAAAATCCGGATAATGCCCGGATTTTTTTTCGTGGCGGTTTAATCGGGCAACGCCCAAACATCCTACTAAATACAATTCACCTCCCGTTCAAGCTCCACTCCAAATTTAACCATAACCGATTGCTTAATTTGTTCCGATAAATTAAAGATATCTTTTCCAGATGCATTCCCATGATTTACCAAAACCAATGCCTGTTTTTCGTGAACCCCGGCATCGCCTTCACGGAAGCCCTTCCAGCCACACTGCTCAATTAACCAACCAGCTGCCAGTTTAATTTTGCTGCCTTCTGTATTATAAATCGGGATTCCAGGATATTTTTGTTGAAGTTTATCTGCAATACAGGCATCCACAACCGGATTTTTGAAAAAACTACCGGCACTGCCCAGCTCTCTAACATCGGGCAGTTTCGACGAACGAATTTCGACAACAACCTCGCGGATATTACGCAAATTAACATCACCCTTTTCATTCAATTTTGCTTCGAGCTGGCCATAACCAAGATTAAATTCAGGAAATTTATCGAGTTTAAAAATTACCGAAGTGATGATAAATTTATTTTTCAAAAAGCTCTTAAAAGTACTGTTACGGTATGCAAACTGGCATTCTTTAGCCGAATATTCTACAGGTATTTGTCTTTCAAGATCGTAGCCCTTCACCTTTTCAATTACATTGCCAACCTCTTGTCCATAAGCGCCAATATTTTGCACCGGAGCCGCTCCAACCATTCCCGGAATCAACGAAAGATTTTCAATACCTCCCAACTGGTAAGCCACGGCATGTTGCACAAACTCGTCCCAAATTTCGCCTGAACCAACTTCAATCCATTCGTTTTGCCGGTCCTCGTAAACCGAGGCAATCCCGGGGACCATTGGGTGAATTATCAATCCATCAAAATCATCTAAAAAAAGGATATTACTCCCCTGGCCCAACACCAACAATTTTTCTTCTTTCCAGCTTTGGTTCGAGTTCAGAAAAACCTCCAAATCCTGAGGTTCAGTAAATTCGAAAAAGAATTTGGCCTTAACATCAATTCCAAAAGTGTTGTATGGTTTGAGCGAATGGTTTTCAGTAAAACAAATCATTGAAATATAGTTTTCTGCAAATATAAAACTTGCCCAACATATATTAACTCTTTTGTCATTTTTAAGCATTACAATCGGCATGACGAGTTTTTTGAAAGAACAGTACTAATTTTGCAGCCACTATTCCAATGTCAAGTCATGTGTAAAATTTTGGCTAAATCGTTGTAATTTCTTGTCCTTTGTACCCTAAAAAGAGAGTGTGCGGGCCTTGCTTGGTGAGTTTTTTTCATAAAATTAAAAAAAACAAAATCGGGCCTGAATAAGGAGCTTTTCCTGACCAGAGCGCCAATACAACATTAAAACAAAATTAAACAGCAACCTAAACATCAATTTATGAAATCAATAGTTTGATTAAAATACGAAAACAGGAGACAGAAAAATAAAACTATGGATGAGAAAAAATCGGCAATCGCCCTGGGGACGCAAAACATTTGGCGTTTATTATTACAATTCGCTATCCCATCGGTAATTGCCATGACAGCTACGTCGCTATACAATATAACCGACAGTATTTTTATTGGGCACGGAGTAGGAGCTTTGGCCATTTCGGGTCTGGCTATCACTTTCCCGTTAATGAACCTTGGCGCCGCTTTTGGGTCGCTGGTGGGCGTGGGAGCCTCCACACTGCTTTCTATGCGGCTGGGGCAAAAAGATTACATTACTGCCAACCGCATTTTAGGAAATGTTTTTATTCTGAATTTAATTTTCGGTATTGCTTACTCTGTGGTAATATTAACCTTCCTCGACCCGATTCTGTATTTCTTCGGTGCCAGCAACCAAACCCTTCCGTATGCACACGATTACATGATGATTATCTCGCTGGGAAACCTGATAACCCATATGTACCTCGGGTTAAATGCGCTGCTTCGTGCAATGGGCGAACCTAAAAAGGCAATGACAACAACCCTTTTATCGGTGGTAATTAATGCGATTTTAACTCCCATTTTTATTTTCGGATTGAACATGGGTATTAAAGGAGCAGCCATAGCTACCGTACTTTCGCAAACAGCAATGCTGGCCTGGCAAATCAAGATTTTTTTGAACAAGAACAATGTTGTGCACCTGCAAAAAGGCACCTTCTCATTAAAACGTAAAATTGTATTTGATTCTATGGCTATTGGCGTTTCCCCGTTTTTAATGAATGTTGCTTCGTCGGTTATCGTTATTATTATTAACCAAAGCCTTACCCGCCATGGTGGAGATTTGGCAGTTGGTGCCTTTGGAATTATCAACCGTGTAATGTTTCTGTTTGCCATGGTCGTAATGGGTATAAACCAAGGAATGCAACCCATTGTAGGGTACAATTATGGTGCCCGGCAAACCGGCAGAGTAACACAGGTTTTAAAATATACAATTCTACTTGCTACCGGCGTTATGTCAGTTGGCTTTGTAGTTGGAGAATTTCTACCGCGCATTGTCGCTTCGGTTTTTACCAGCGAGGAGGAACTGATTAATACCTCAATCTCTGGTCTGAGAATTGTATTTATTACATTTCCAATTGTCGGATTTCAAATGGTTACCTCAAATTTCTTTCAAAGTATAGGAAAATCAGGAAAAGCAATTTATTTATCGCTAACACGCCAGGTTCTTTTTCTTCTTCCATGCTTACTAATATTGCCAACATTATTTGGAGTAAACGGAGTTTGGCTGAGTATTCCGGTCTCAGATTCCCTCTCAAGTTTAAATGCGGGATATTTACTTTTCAGGGAATATCAGAAAACAAAAATTAAGTAACTTTATGAACTTCAATAAAAACAGATAATGGTCGAAAAATTTCATATAAACATTGGACGACAAATTGGTAGTGGTGGCCACGAAATAGGAAAGAAACTGGCCACGCAACTCGGAATTTCGTTTTACGACAACGAATTAATACAAGTTGCTGCAAAAGAAAGTGGATTAGGGAAAGAGTTTTTTGAACGAACTGATGAGAAAAGCAGCCATAGTATTTTTGCTGGAATGTTTGGAATGCGTTCTTCATTAATGTCTCAAATTTATAGTGACTATTTTTTGAGTAACGAAAACTTGTTTCAGATACAAAGCGATGTTATCCGCAAACTTGCCGATGAAAATTCGTGTTTATTTATAGGAAGATGTGCCGATTATGTGTTAAAAGAATTCCCCCGCTGCCTGAATATTTTTATTTGTGCCGATAAAACGGAACGTGTTAAACGAATTGCAGAAATTCAGAGATTACCCCAGGATAAAGCCACTTTTTTTGTGGATAAAATAGACAAAAAGCGGGCAGAATATTATAATTATTTCAGTAATAAAACATGGGGAGACGCTAATTCGTATCACATTTGCATAAATTCGTCCGTTCTGGGCATCGATGAAACTGTAGCATGTATTCACGATTTGGCGATAAAACGATTCGGGTTATAATTTTTATTCTGGAACAATATATATTTCTCGTATAATTTATAAAGGCTTTAAACACCCTATTTTCTCAAAAGCAAAGTAGTACCTTTGACCGAAATAAAACACGTGGCAAAATCAGCAAAAAAAATAATCGTATCTGTTACCAACGACCTGGTTTCCGACAACCGGGTACATAAAATTTGCACATCGCTCGAAAACATGGGCTTCCGGGTTATGCTTGTTGGGCGTTTGCTTCCCAAAAGTCTGCCTGTAAAACGTAGTTACAAAACAAAACGGATGAAGCTGCTTTTCAAGAAGGGCTTTTGTTTTTATGCTGAATATAACTTCCGGCTTTTCGTGTATCTGCTTTTTTCTAAAGCTGACCTGTTTCTATCCAACGATTTAGATTCGCTTACGGCTAATTTTATGGCAGCCAAAATCAGAAAAAAAGTACTGGTTTACGACAGCCACGAATATTTCACCGAAGTGCCCGAATTAATCAACCGGCCAAAGGTACAGCGAATTTGGCAATGGCTGGAACGAAAAATGGTTCCTAACCTAAAACACGCTTATACGGTTTGCGATTCAATTGCTACTGTTTACTCTGAGAAATACGGCGTAGATTTTAAAGTAGTTCGCAATATTCCGGTAGCCCAAAAAATTAATTCCGAAAAAAAAGAAACGAAAGAAAAAACAATCCTATACCAAGGAGCAGTAAATATAGGACGCGGATTGCAACAGGCAATTCTTGCCATGCATTTTATCGATGGTGCAAAACTGGTAATTGCCGGCGACGGTGATATTAAACTGCAACTTGAAGAACTGGTTCGAAAAGAAAAACTTGAGAATAAAGTTGAATTTGCAGGCCGTCTCCCTTTGGAAGAGCTCTCAAAACTTACAGTTCGGGCCAACTTAGGACTTTCCATAGAAGAAGACCTTGGACTAAATTACCGCTACGCCCTTCCGAATAAATTATTCGATTACATTCAGGCACAAGTCCCGGTGTTGGTTACCAACCTGCCTGAAATGGCTGCGATAGTGAAAAAATATAAAATTGGGGACATAACCGATTCTTTGGAGCCCAAAAAACTAGCGGCTAAAATTGAAGATGCTTTGCATGATTCTTTAAAAAGAAGAAAATGGCTCGAGAATTTAAAAGTAACAGCAAAAGAACTTACCTGGGAAAAAGAAGAAAAGGTTCTTCGCAGAATTTATTCAAAATTAGCTTAATTTATACGCATTTGATTATAAGCACTTCGAGTAGCTATGTCATTCGGTAACAATTCCAGGTTCTTTAGCCACAAACCTGAAAAATGGGGTAAATTCAAAAAATTAAACATTCGATTCCAACAAACTATCAAAAGCAATTTCTTCTTTGTTTTTAGCCGAATCGTTTAATTTCCCATCGGCACAAACCAGGGTGCGGGCAGGTTTTTTAGCAATAACCGCATAATCGTGCGTTGCCATTAAAACCGTTTTCCCTTCTTCATTCAGGCGGATAAAAAGGTCAAGAATTTCTTCCGAAGTTTCGGGGTCGAGGTTTCCTGTTGGCTCATCGGCAAGAATTATTTCGGGGTTGTTCAAAATTGCTCGTGCAATTACTACACGTTGCTGTTCACCGCCACTTAATTCATGCGGCATTTTATCCTTTTTGCTAATCATTCCAACAATATCCAGCACCTCTTTCACACGATCTTCTATTTCATTTTTGTTTTTCCAGCCCGTTGCTTTTAAAACAAAAGCGAGATTTTCATAAACATTACGATCCGAGAGCAGGCGAAAATCCTGAAACACCACTCCCAATTTTCTGCGTAACTCCGCAACCTCGCGGCTTTTTATTCCCGACAAGCCATAGCCTAAAACATTGCCCGTTCCCGAAAAAAGAGACAACTCGGCATTTAAGGTTTTAATCAGGCTTGTTTTTCCCATCCCCACTTTGCCAATTACGTATATAAACTCGCCTTTAACAACTTCAAGGTTTACAGCGGTTAGAATGCGATTTTCGCGCTGAAAAATATCGGCACCTGTCAATTCAATTACTATATTTTTCACCATATTTAATTATTCTTCACTAATGTAGTTTTAAAAAATTTATGCACACACATAATAAACGAAAGAAATAAACAGTTTCTTGTTAAGAATTACAACTATTTACAACCGGTAAACAAAACGATTATACCTAATTTAGTACCTTATAAAAATTCGGTTCTAAAATTTTACAAAGAACTTTATTTCTACTTTTAATTCACTTAAAATGAAACAGTAAAAGCATGAAACCAATTCAAATTCTTATATCCCTTTTACTTCTTTTTCTTATATCGGAACAAATTAGTGCGCAGCAAACTACTTACTACAGCAGTGTTCAGAAAGAAATTGATGTGGCAAAAGAACTGTACATAAAAGGAAAATACGTTTCCTCCTTCAGGCAGTTCGAAAAAATCCAGGAAGATATTAACGAAAAATCGGAACTTTTCTCCGAAGCGGAATATTTTAAAGCAGCTTCGGCATTAAAAGCAGCCTATAGCACAGGCAGCAAGTTAATGCAAACTTTTATCGATACGCACCCCGAAAGTCCTTACATTAACCAAGCATGGTATAACCTTGGAACTTATCAATTCGAAAAAAAGCAATACCTCGCAGTAATAAGAAGTTTTCAGAATGTTGACAGAGACGACCTTGCAGAAAACGACCGTATTGAACTGCAATACCAAAACGGATATGCCAACCTGATGCAGGGAGATACTGATGTGGCATTGAGTGAATTTAGCTCGATTAAAAATACAAACAATTTATACAGCAAACCGGCGACCTATTATTGTGCTCATATTCAGTATTTAAACGAAGACTACGAGGCTTCGCTTGAAAATTTCACAAAACTAAACAACGATCCTGCTTATTCACAGGTTATTCCATTGTATGTAAGTCATATTTACCACAAACAGGAAAGATACAGCGAAGTGGTAAAATACACCACATCGGTACTAAACGATGTAAATGACAAGCAAAAACCAGAGCTTTCGAAACTTATAGGTGACTCCTATTTCCATTTACGGCAATACGAAAATGCTATTCCGTATTTAGAAACTTATTTTGAATCATCGGGACCAAAAACGCGCGAAGAAAACTACATTTTAGGTTTTTGCTATTACAACATTAAAGAGTTTGCCAAAGCTGCACCTTTTATGGAAAAAGCTAGCACCGGAGAAGATGAAATGACACAAAATGCTTACTACCATTTAGCTGGTTGTTTTATTGAATTAAACGATAAAGAAAAAGCAAAAACAGCTTATGGCGCAGCTTCCGATTTCGATTTCAATCCGAAAATTAAAGAAGATGCTTTGTTTAGTTATGCCAAACTTACTTACGAATTGTCGTACTCGCCCTTTAACGAAACCATAAAAGCATTTGACCGCTACATTGCCGAATACCCGAATTCGCCTAAAAACACTGAAGCTTACAAAATTTTGGTAGACGTTTACATGGTAACTAAAAATTACGCCGATGCCATTGCTTCCATCGAAAAAATTCAAAACAAAACTCCCGATATTCTTCGGGCTTACCAGCGCGTAAGCTATTATCATGGTTTGGAGCTGTTCAACAACCTGGCGTACGATCAGGCTATCGAATATTTCAATCTGTCGTTACAAAATGGAAGCTACAACAGCGAAATAAAATCGAATGCACTTTATTGGAAATCGGAAGCCTTATTCCGGATTGGCGACTATAACAACTCCATTGCTTCGTACAATCAGTTAATGCAAACATCAGCATCTGTAAGTACCGATGGATTAAGTGCCGATTATAACCTGGGGTATGCCTACCTGAAGACAGATGACAAAGAATCAGCTTTTATACATTTCAAGAAATATGTAAATGAGATGCAAGGCAAGCACACTCCTAAAGTTGCAGATGCCTACAACCGTGTTGGCGATTATTATTTTCTGAAAACACAATACAACCAGGCCGTTGAAAACTACCGGCAATCGTACAACATGAAAATGCATGAGCCCGACTATGCCCTGCTTCAAATGGCTTTCTGCCAGGGATTACAACGCCAACATACAGAGAAAATTAACAGCCTGAACCAACTACTGGCCGATTTTAGCGATTCGGAATACCGAGACGATGCACTTTATGAGCTGGGACGCGCCAACGAACGAATTGGGAACAATTACGATGCCGTTCAGCAATACCAACAAATTGTTAGCAACTATCCCTACAGCAACTATTACCGCAAAGCCTTGCTGCAACTCGGACTTGTAAATTACAACAACGGCGATTTCAACAAAGCACTGGCTCAATACAAAGAAGTTGCTGAAAATTACAAAGGCACCTCCGAAGCCCAATCAGCACTTTCCGGAATAAAAAACTGCTACGTGGAACTTAACAACGTGGATGCCTATTTTGCCTATGTTCGACAGCTGGGAGGTGAGGTAAATATTAGTGCCACGGAACAGGACCAACTAACTTACATGGCTGCTGAACATATCTATATGGAGGGAAAAGAGGATGCAGAAACACAACTAAAAAATTATTTAACACTATACCCAACAGGCGCTTATGCGTTAAATGCACATTTCTATCTGGCTGAAATACTTTATAAAAAAGGTGAGTACACCTTAGCAAACGACCATTATACATACGTTGCCGATCAACCCAAAAATATCTTCAGCGAACCAGCTTTAGCAAAAGCTTCGGAAATGACTTTTGCGGCCCAAAACTACAGCGATGCACTTCGAATGTTTACCGCTTTGGAACAAGTTGCCAACAGTAAGTGGAATTTATTGAGGGCATATACCGGACAAATGCGATGTTTAATGATTGCGAAAAACTACCAACAAGCACTTGTTGCTGCCGAAAAGGTTAAAAACTCGGACGTCGTAACCGAAGAGCTAAAACGAGAAGCCGAATACACTGACGGCAAATCGAATTACGAATTGGGCAATTTTAGTGCCGCCATTAGTCCTTTGCGCGATGTTGCAAGCGACACGAAACTGGAACAGGGTGCTGAAGCCAAATACCTTCTTGCCGAAATTTATTACAACGACAAAAAATTGGTTAAGGCCGAGCAGGAGATTGTTGATTTTATTGAAAAAGGAACCCCCTACACTTTCTGGCTGGGAAAAGCATTTTTGTTGCTTGCCAATGTTTACAACGACAATGGTGACCAGTTTCAGGCCAAACACACCCTTAAAAGTTTAGCCGAAAACTACAATAACGATACCGACGGCATAAAAGCGGAAGCACAAAAAAGACTGAGTCAAATTATTGCCAAAGAAGCTCAACAACAACAAAATGCTGTAGACAGTTCGTTTCAGATGGAAATTAAACAAAACTAAAATTCAGAATCATGTTTAAACAATTAAAATATATTATCCTGATTATTTTTGTGGCAGCAGCTTTGGCTGCCCATGCTCAGCGCGACACGCTCACCCAGGAAGTGGAGGTTACGAAAGCCTATCAACCAACCATTTTGGATGCCAACAAGCTAAACAGCATGCCCACTATTGATGAAACCGAGCACAAAAAACCAATTTTTAATTACAGCATAAACAGCACTCCCGTTTTTGGTACCTTTTCGGTTACTCCGCTTAAGGCTGCCTCGATTGAAACAGCCAAAAACAAACAACCCGGCGGCTATGGACTTGTTCGTGCCGGAATAGGAAGTTACTACAAACCTTATGGAGAGGTATTTTTTAATAACGTAGATGCGAAAAACACCATTTTTGGCATTCATGCAAAGCACCTTTCATCGTATGGCGATATAAAATTAGAAGGAGGCGACAAAGTGGATGCTCCTTTTATGAAAAACGAGATTGATCTTTATATAAAATACATGCTTCGTAATTCGATTTTATCGGTGAACCTCGATTATAAAAACGACGCTTTTAAGTACTATGGCTACCCCCTCGAGAGCTACCCTCTCGACCCGGCTCCCGAATATCTAGACACTGACAATCAAACCATCAATTACTTCGGAACAGAACAGGCTTTTAACAAAGGAGGCTTTAATATCGGGCTTAAAAACCCTACGGCAGAGATGGATGAAGATGCCTTTGGGTTTAATTTTGAATACCATTATTTTGGGACCAAAACCGACCAACGCGAGCATTTTGCCAACTTTACAGCAAATATACGAAGACCACTTCGAACGGGCATAGGATTATTAGATGCGGGAATTCAATACACCATGGCCGACGAGATTACCCCAAGAAGCGACTCAACCATTGGCGTCAAAAACGAAACCTGGCTGTTTGCAAAACCGGCATGGTACATTGGCCACGAAACAGCCTACCTAAAAGTGGGTTTTAATACCTGGTTTATTACAGAAAGTGACGAAGACTCGCAACTGAAAATAACACCAAACATCAAAGCAAACTGGGCTCCCGTACCCGACATTATTGACATTTATGCAGGTATCGACGGCAATTATGAAAGTAACCATTACTCAAAAATTGCTTACGAAAATCCATATGTAAACCCCGACCATGACGTAAAAAACTCCTTTGAAAAAATTCGCTTCTACGGAGGCTTCGATGGCAAATTCTCGAAAAAAACCAACTTTAAAATTTCTGCCGAATATTCCGTAACCGACGATCAAACTTTCTATTATTTTAACGAAAGCGATTACAACGACGACTCTTCACTAAGTACATCAGCAATGGTAGTTGATAATACATTTGCCGTACTTTACGACAATATGAAGCGTTTAAAACTAAATGCTGAGGTATTTCATGCGTCATCGGACAAAATCGACGTATTGGCATCGATAAATTATTACTCCTATACCTTAGATGAGCAAACAGAAGCCTGGAACATGCCCAACTGGGACGCAAACCTTTCTTTCGGTTACAAAGCAAATAAGCAACTGAGCCTTTCTGCCGATCTGTTCTTAATGGGGCAACGAAAAGCTTTAATTCTAATGAACTATTCATCATCTTATAACTCAATCGGGTTCTACGAAACAACAAGCGAGCTTGATGCTGTTATCGATTTAAACATAAAAGGCAATTACCAGTTTACCAGCAAATTTTCGGTATTTGCACAACTTAATAATCTGGGTTTCCAAAAATACGAGCAATGGTTTGGATACCCGGTTCAAAGCTTTAACTTTCTGGCCGGGATTAGCTATTCGTTCTAAATAATAGTTTAAAAAATCCGGTCGTACTAACCAATCAATTCGGATAAAAGGAAGGCATTTTGCCTTCCTTTTTTAGTTTCTTCCAACCGGTAGCAAAACAACAACGGAACAGCCTCATTCAAAGCATAAAAGTTACGAATGCTGCTAAATCAAAAAACATAATTTCTTGTAAGTAAAATTCTAAAAAGCAATTCAAAATTCAACCTAAAACATAATCGCTTTTACCGCTCATTTTCAAGTTTATATCTTGTTAAAAAATATGCACTTGAAAGCTTCGTTTTTAGTCCAATTTGTCGCCATTTTTGTTATCTTTGTGAGGTGATTTTAATGTCATTTTTGAAGCAACATAAGATTCTGAAAATCAACTAGTTTCCTTTTAAAAGCCAAGCTGCTTTTTTCGCATGGGGAACTATTTTATTTTTACGGATTTAAAATTTAGAGAAAGAGATGAGCGAAATTGAAAAAAATGAAACCCAAACTAACGGAAACGGAAACTATTCAGCTGATAGTATTCAGGTACTTGAAGGTTTGGAAGCAGTAAGAAAACGTCCGTCGATGTACATTGGCGACACCAATGAGAAAGGACTACACCATTTGGTTTATGAGGTAGTTGACAACTCGATTGACGAAGCACTTGCCGGTTATTGTAACAATATCGAAGTAATAATTCACGAAAATAACTCCATTACCGTAAAAGACAACGGTCGTGGTATTCCTACCGAAAAACATACAAAAGAAAACAAATCTGCACTGGAAGTGGTAATGACCGTTCTTCATGCCGGAGGTAAGTTCGATAAAGATTCGTACAAAGTATCGGGAGGTTTGCACGGTGTTGGTGTTTCATGTGTGAATGCATTATCAAAGCACTTAAAAGCCGAAGTTCACCGCGAAGGGAAAGTTTGGGTACAGGAATATTCGATTGGAAAACCCTTATACGAAGCCAAAATCATTGGCGATTCGGATATTACAGGAACCTTTGTAACCTTTACTCCGGACGACAGTATATTTTTGACGACCAAATACAAATACGAAATCTTATCGGCACGTTTGCGCGAACTGGCCTTTTTGAATGCCGGAATTACGCTTAAAATAATCGACGAAAGAACAACCGACGAAGAAGGGAACTTTAAAACAGAAACGTTTTACTCGGAAGCAGGACTAAAGGAATTTGTAGAATATTTAGATGAAACCAGGGAAAGACTGATACAGGATACCATCCATATTTCTTCTGAAAAAAATGGAGTTCCTGTAGAAATTGCATTACAATACAACACATCCTTTTCCGAAAATATACACTCTTACGTTAACAATATTAACACCATTGAAGGAGGAACCCATTTAACCGGTTTTAGAAGAGGGCTAACCAGAACCTTGAAAAACTATGCCGACCAGTCGGGAATGCTCGCAAAAATGAAATTTGACATCAATGGTGACGATTTTCGCGAAGGACTAACAGCTGTTGTTTCTGTAAAAGTTCAGGAACCTCAGTTTGAAGGGCAAACCAAAACAAAACTCGGAAACTCGGAGATAAGCCTTTCGGTTGACCAGGCTGTTAGCGATATGCTAAAAAACTATTTGGAAGAAAATCCCAAAGATGCCAAAACCATTGTAAACAAAGTTATACTGGCAGCTCAAGCGCGCCATGCAGCACGCAAAGCCCGCGAAATGGTGCAACGAAAAAGTGCACTTTCCGGAGGAGGACTTCCTGGGAAACTTACCGACTGCTCTGAAAAAGACCCTGCACAATGCGAAGTATTTCTTGTGGAGGGAGATTCGGCAGGTGGTACGGCAAAACAAGGTCGCGACCGCAGAACACAAGCCATTCTTCCCTTACGTGGAAAAATCCTGAATGTAGAAAAAGCCATGCAGCATAAGATCTTCGAGAACGAAGAAATCAAGAATATTTTCACTGCCTTAGGAGTAACTATTGGCACCGAGGATGATTCAAAGGCATTGAACATGGAAAAAATCAGATACCACAAAGTGGTAATTATGACCGATGCCGATGTGGATGGAAGCCACATTGCAACACTTATTATGACTTTCTTTTTCCGCTATATGAGAGACCTTATAAAAAAAGGGTATCTGTACATAGCAGCTCCACCACTTTATTTAATAAAGAAAGGGAAGAAAGAATCGTATGCATGGACCGAACAACAACGCTTGCAACTGATTCAGGAATGGGGCGACGGTAACGAAAGCGCTGTCCACACCCAACGATACAAAGGTCTGGGAGAGATGAATGCCGAACAACTTTGGGAAACTACAATGAATCCTGCCCAAAGGACATTACAACAAGTTACCATTGACAATGCTGCTGAAGCTGACCACATTTTCTCCATGTTAATGGGTGACGATGTTCCACCTCGACGGAAGTTCATCGAAGATCACGCCACTTATGCGAATATCGATGCCTAAAAAGAAATGAGATTTGAGTGAAAAAAGAGATATAATTTCTGCTTTTCGCATTGAGAACAAAGTTCTCATACCAATAAAAAAACAGAATTCTTATTTTTTCCATAAAAGATAAAAAAATCCGGGTAAATCCCGGATTTTTTTATCTTTACTCATGTCTAATACTACATCCAAATGAGCGCTATAAATTGTTCCTTTTTTCGTTTTAAATAAGAAGAAATTAATTGACCGTGGACGAAATTCATTTCAATCCATTTATCAATCATTTGGGACATGTAACTGATGTAAACACATAATAATAAGAACTACTCATATCCTATAAAAAATGAATATCTGTGTTTTTTGCTCTTCGAGCAACGCCATAAACGATGCCTATTTTAATGAAGCCCATACATTAGGTACATTAATTGGCGAAGGCAACCACACCTTAATAAATGGAGGTGCCAATGTGGGTTTAATGGAAGCTGTAACCATTGCGGCAAGCCGGGCCGGGGCCAAAACCATTGGCATAATTCCGGAACAAATGATTGGCCGCTCACTTGCTTCCGACAATTCACACGAAGTAATTATTACCGATGACATGATGAACCGAAAGGCCAGAATGCGCGACATGTCAAATGCGTTTATTGCATTGCCTGGAGGATTTGGAACGCTTGAAGAAGTTCTGGAGGTAATAACTTTGCGTCAACTCTCCTACCACACAAAACCCATTGTATTTATTAATACCAATAATTTTTTCGACAACCTGTTTAAACAATTCGAACTTTCGTACGAAGAACAGTTTGCAAAAGAAGTATACCGCGATTTATATTTTGAAGCAAAAGACGCAAAAGAGGCCATGGAATACATTTTGAATTACGAAGAAGTTGTTCTGGATACAAAATGGTTTAAGGTTCCCGAAAAATAAAACCCCAACCCAAAGAAAAATCGCTCATTTCAGAAGTCCAATCCTCCTTCCGATTCCCTGCAGCATCTGTTCCTTAAAAGGGAGAATCGGAACAAGGAGGAAATCAGAAAAATGAGTTATTTTAGACATAAATTTTGTATCCGATTCTGATAGAATAGGTAATTTACACTCCATTGGTAACTACAGGACAATAAAAGCTGACAATATTTCAGTATAACAATATATATATTTACTCTTTTTAACACTATCCTATTTTGCGTGTTAAATAATGCAAAATGAATAGCTTACCCTTGTAAATAGGAAACACTGGCAATAAATTTGTGTTCATCATAAACATTATAGAATATCTTATACGTAATTTTAATTTTAATGACCATGAAGAAAGCAGGAAGAATTTCGTTAACATTTTTACTTGTTATAGCAGGAGCATTTGTTGCAGTATGGACTTACAGCAGTTTTTTCGACAAACCTGAAGTTATTACAGTTAAGGAAGAGCAGGCCGCTAAATATGTAAACTACCCAGCCGATAGTGACCAACAATTACCCGATTTAACTTTTGCAGCCGAAAAGTCAATTCATGCAGTTGTCCATATTGCCACACAATCGGTGCGCACAGGTCAGTGGTCGAGTGGCAACCCTTTTTTAGATGAGTTCTTTGGATTAAGAAATCAAGAACCACAAATCTCGCAAGGCTTTGGCTCTGGTGTAATAATCTCGGACGATGGTTATATAATTACCAATAACCACGTAATTGAAAATGCAGAAAATATTAAAGTAATACTAAACGACCAACGCGAATTCCAGGGTCGCCTTGTGGGAACCGATCCTTCAACCGACATTGCCCTTTTAAAAGTTGAAGCAAAAGATTTGCCCTACCTGACATACGGCAACTCAGAAAATTTAAAACTCGGAGAATGGGTATTAGCAGTTGGAAACCCGTTTAACCTTACTTCGACTGTTACTGCAGGGATTGTAAGTGCAAGAGCACGCAACCTCGGTATTAACCAGGATTCGTATTCCATTGAGTCGTTTATACAAACCGATGCCGCTGTTAACCCGGGAAACAGTGGAGGAGCTTTGGTAAATCAGCAAGGAAACCTTGTGGGAATAAACACAGCAATAGCCTCTAAAACAGGATCCTACACCGGATACTCATTTGCAGTACCGGTTAGTATTGCCAAAAAGGTTGTAGAAGATTTAAAAGAATTTGGCGAAGTACAACGCGCATTACTTGGTGTTAGAATTGGTAGTGTAAATGCCGAAATTGCAGAAGAATTGAATCTGGAAAAGGTAGAAGGTGTTGTTGTTGGCGAGGTTACAGAAGGTGGTGCAGCCAAAGAAGCCGGGCTAAAAGAAAAAGATGTAATTATTAATGTTGGTGGCGAAAAAACAAAAACAGCTGCCGAGCTTCAAGAAAAAATTAGTCAGTACCGACCTGGCGATGAAGTAAATATTGTTGTAATTAGAGACAACAAAGAGAAACAATTTAACGTTACCTTACGTAACAAACACGGCGACACCGATATTGTACGTGACAATATTGCAGTTTTAGGAGCCGAGTTTGAAACCGTTAACGAGAATGTAAAAGCAGATTTGAAGATTTCCAATGGGATTATGATTTCGAGTCTGGGAAAAGGAAAACTAAAAGATGCAGGCCTAAAAGAAGGTTTTATTATCACAGCCGTGAACAAAAAGCCTATTTTCGAGGTTAGCGACTTTAAAAGAGAGATTGGAAATGCAAGAGGGGGAGTTTTAGTTGAGGGAATCTATCCAAATGGAGAATCAGCATATTACGTTTTTGGGGTAAGCCGATAAATATTCATTAAGAACCTTTAACTTTACATTAATTAAACAATGCAATCAGTTTCTCCTTGACCATTAGATATTAATGTTCTATATTTGCACGATTTTAAGAAAAGTATATGAGACAGCTAAAGATCACCAAGTCAATCACTAACCGTGAAAGTGCCTCTTTAGACAAGTATTTACAGGAAATTGGTAAGGAAGAGCTGATTACTGTAGAGGAAGAAGTAGAATTAGCACAGCGGATTAAAAAGGGCGATCAAGCTGCTTTAGAGAAATTAACAAGAGCAAACCTGCGTTTTGTTGTTTCGGTTGCAAAACAGTACCAAAATCAGGGACTGAGCTTACCGGATTTAATAAACGAAGGAAATCTTGGATTGATTAAAGCAGCTGAGAAATTCGATGAAACCCGCGGTTTTAAATTCATTTCCTATGCAGTATGGTGGATTCGTCAATCAATTCTTCAAGCACTTGCAGAGCAATCGCGTATCGTTCGTTTGCCTTTGAACCAGGTAGGTTCGTTGAACAAAATTAACAAAGCGTTTTCAAAATTTGAGCAAGAAAACGAACGTAAGCCCTCGCCCGAAGAATTAGCGGAATCACTGGAGTTACCTGCCGACAAGGTTGCAGACACTTTGCGTGTTTCAGGCCGTCATGTTTCTGTTGATGCACCATTTGTTGATGGTGAAGACAACAGCCTGCTTGACGTTCTGGTTAACAACGACTCGCCAAATGCCGACCGCAGCCTTATCATGGAATCACTTGCAAGGGAGATACACCGTGCGTTAGCAACATTGACAGAACGTGAGAGCGACATTATTCGACTATTTTTTGGCATTGGGTGCCAGGAAATGACATTGGAAGAAATCGGTGAACGATTCGGATTAACCCGTGAAAGGGTAAGACAGATAAAAGAAAAGGCTATCAGACGATTACGACATACATCGCGAAGCAAATTACTAAAAACATATCTGGGATAAAGAATATTAAGGTTGCCAATTGGCAACCTTTTTTATTGCTCTTAATCTCCCAAAAACTACAACTTCATAGCCTTCATCCTGCACATTTAACATTTGGACACACAATTGTATAACTTAAATATTTTGAATTTAAGCAAGGCGAAAAACTGATGGTTACTTTTAACCAAGTATAAACTAACCGCACATAACACCAAGATTCATCGTAAGCATGCATAAAACTATACGGTATCGCATCGAGTAACCATCATTCGATTTGGCAACCGGCTCTGCAGAAAGGACTCCAGCTTTCCTTCCTTTTTTGGAGTCTTAAGTTCCGAAGTTCTCCCAGTTATTGAAGTACTGCAAGCAAACGTAAAAATGCAGCCACAAAAACCAATTTAATCTTAGACCTCATATCGGTTTTATTATTTTCCGAGACAAAAACCAGGAAAGCCTTTGTTTTAATGATGCGCAGGAGTTGTAACCAAGGCGGCAGTTTATCCTCAATTTGCTATTATTTGAAACTAAAGTCCCAGTTTATAAATACGTTCCATAAGTTGCCATTTCTCATCGGCTGATGCACTGGCAGAAGTTTTCTGAAACCTTGAAACATAGGCTTCCCACTCCGATTGACGTGGTTTTTTGGCCAATTTTTTCATTGCCTCATCATGGTTAAAATCGGCAACGGTATCCATAATCATAAAAAGTTGCGTTCCGAGAATATAAATTTCCATGTCAAGAATTCCCACATCGCGCATTCCTTGTGTAATCTCGGGCCAAACAGCACCTGGCCCATGTATTTTTTTGTATTGCTCAATTAATTCAGCATCGTCTTCAAGGTTCAGAGCCTTACAAAATCTTTTGTAGTCCATTGTGTTTATTATTTTAAAAAGTTCAATTTATGTTCGAATAATTGAATATAAAGAAGGGAAAAACTATTAAAACGAGTTCGACTATTAATTTTTAACCTCAGAATTATTAATCGAACTCGGGCTACTACACCTCCTTTTCCTTCTTTCTTTTAGCTGTTTTTCAGCGCTTTATAAGTCCGTCTTCCGTAAATAGCGATAACCACAAAACAGATAAATGGCAACACAAATGAAAAATTCACTGCAGGAAGCGGCCCAATGGTACCTTGATCGATAATTAAGCCCTGCAATGGAGGCATTAAAGCACCACCAACAATTGCCATTACCAAACCTGCCGCACCTAGTGTTGCGTCGTCGCCAATATCTTCAAGAGCAATTCCGTAAATAGTTGGGAACATTAACGACATAAATGCCGAAGTCGCCACCAATAAATACAAACCCATCATTCCCTGAATTAAAATCACTCCGGAAATGGTACACATTCCGCCAATGGCAAAAACCATTAACAGAAAACGAGCGTTTAAATATTTCATCATTGCGGTGCTGATAAAGCGGCTGCTTAAGAAAATAACCATAGCAACAATATTGTAGCGTTGTGCCACTGCCTTTGGTATTCCTAAATTATCGGCATATTGAATAATGAATGTCCAACACATAATTTGTGCACCCACATAAAATATTTGAGCAATAACTCCTTCGCGGTATATTTTATTATTGAATAAGCGTTTAAACGAGTCGATAGCATGTACTTCATGGTCGGCACTTTCGCGTTTTGGCATTTTTACTACTGCAATTAGCACAAGCATAGCAATAACAACAAAGCCAAGTATAACGTAAGGATCGCGAATAACGGCCAAATCGTGGGTACGTATGGCAGCCTTTTCAGCTACGCCCAATGTGTCGAAAAGAAGGTTTCCGGCAGCATCTCTTTCATCCGATTTTAAAGCGGGTAGTACCACCTGCGAGGCTACAGTCATTCCCAATAACGATCCCATCGGATTAAACGACTGTGCTAAATTTAAACGGCGTGTTGCCGTGGCAGGATCGCCCATTGAAAGGATATATGGGTTTGCAGTGGTTTCGAGAAATGCCAACCCAAAAGTAAGGATGTAAAGCGAAAGCAAAAAGAAACCAAAAACCTCAAATTGTGCAGCTGGGAAAAACAACAACGCTCCTAAGGCATATAACGACAAACCGATAATAATACCTAACTTATAACTGTATCTTTTTATGATTAATGCGGCAGGTATTGCCATGGTTGTATAACCTCCATAAAATGCCAACTGCACAAAAGCAGCTTTCGCATTCGATATCTCCATTACTGTTTTAAAAGCTGCAACCATTGGGTTTGTTAGGTCGTTCGCAAATCCCCAGAGTGCAAATAAACTTGTAATGATTATGAAAGGGACAAGAATCTTCTTCTCCACCACAATCTTTTTCAGGTCATTCATTGATTATTCGTTTTATTGGTTTTGTTTAAAAATTTAGTTTGTTTGATTGTAAAAACACTTCGCTTTAGCCCGGTGCCGCAACAAGCTAAGCGAAGTCTGTTTTTTTATAAATACTGAGATTTTTTCTCAGCTTTCAGTTGCTCAACAATTTTTTTAATGTCTTCGGCATTTTCGCGTTTACATACCAATGTAGTATTTCCATCCTGCACTACAATTACATCGTCCAGCCCAACAACGGCAACAAGGCTATCTTCCGAATAAACATATGAGTTTTTGGTATCGAGGAAAATTGTTTCTTCTGAACCGGCGTTCCCATTTTCATCTTTATTTTTATCGGCCAGATAAACCGACTCCCAGCTCCCTAAATCGTTCCAATCGAAATTACCTTCAACCAAATAAATATTTTTGGCGTGTTCCATAATTCCGTAGTCAACCGAAATACTTTCAACTGCGCGATAAATGGTATCAAGCGTTTGTGGATACGATGGATTTCCAAGGTCGGCCTGAATTTTGCGTAAATCGGCATACAATTCAGGAGCAAATTCTTCTACAGCTTTCAGAAAAACCGATACTTTAAAAACGAATAAACCGCTGTTCCAATAAAAACCACCTTGCTTTAAATAATCCGTAGCAGTGGCTTCGTCGGGTTTTTCAACAAAACGTTCTACTTTAAACTGACTAATTTCTTCACCTTCGGTTATATTTTCGGCAGTTTGCACATAACCATAACCGGTTGCCGGATAATTTGGCGTAATACCAATGGTTACAATACCATCGCGTTCTTTGGCAATTTTTGCCGCTGCTAAAATGGTGTCTTTAAAAAGTTCGTTGTTTTCAATCAAGTGATCCGATGGCGAAACGACCATTATTCCATCTGGATTTTCTTTTTCGGCATACATGGCAGCCAAACCAATACACGGCAAGGTATTTCGGCCAATTGGCTCGTAAATGAGGTTTTTTTTAGGAAGCATTGGCGTTTGTTCTTCCAAAACCTTAGCCTGAGTGGCACTCGAAACTATGTAAATATTTTCATTTTCGGTGAAAGTACCAAAACGTTTAATGGTATCCTGAAGCAAGGATTCTTTACCAAAAATATTCAGGTACTGCTTTGGTTTTGCTGTTTTACTTCGTGGCCAGAAACGAGTTCCAGAACCGCCTGCCATGATTAGAGTATATAAACTTTCCATGTTTTACGTATTAAATTGAGAAAAGCTAAAATACTTTTTATTCTCTGAAAAACACAAATTTATAAAATGAAGTTTCTAGAATTTCTTGCTTTAAAGATTCTTCATTTCTGCATTTCACTAATTTTTGTAAATATCATCACATTTTTATCGCATAATACCGACTTTTCTTGTAGGCAAAAAGCAGTCTTTCAAAAAAATGTTTCAAATTCTACCAATAGTAGGTTGAAACTAAGCCAAGATTATTACTCGAAATTGGGATAGTATAAACAATCTTCTGCTTTTATAAATTGTTACGGGCTTAAATTTTATTCGATTTGATTTATCCAGTCAACTATTAAATCTAATGTTTCGTTTGATAGAGTACCTTCAATTTCTTTGTATTCAGATATTTTCCCGGTCTTGCATTGTTGAAAAATGTGGTTGTGATTGGAAAGTTTTACGACTTTGTAACTTTTGCATTTCCCATTTTCAAGGCTTGTTTTAATTGCTGGTAAATTAATCTCTGCAACTACCTGAACATCTTTATCGCCATTTACAGCCAGAACGGGACACTCAATTTGTGATAATGTCTCTGATGGAGTGTACTCGAAAAAGTCTACGACATTAGGATGATGGTACATATTATCAAACATAAACTCAGCATTCTTTTCCAGAAATCCAAAATCTTGCCTGCTTTCAAAATCAATATATTTCCAAATTTGTTTCAGATATTCAATTCCAATTCTTCTTTCATCTGTACTAATTTCTTTCTTCGATATTATTGCCCAAAACTTGTTATATAATTCTGTCACTTTTGTTAAATCAGAATCGGTAAATCCAGCCGTTTTTGATAGTGCAATTTGAGATGAATAAAACAATTTATCGGCTTTTACTCCTGAACCGGCCAACAATATAGTGAAACTAATATCTTTATCTTGAATTGCCATCATGGGAGCAATTATTGCACCCTGACTAATACCAATTACTCCAATTCTATTTGCATCTACCCCATCAATATTTTTCAGATAATCAACGCCCGCTAAACCATCACCAACGAAATTTTCCAAATCATAGGGAATATATCGCCCACCAGAGTTACCCACTCCACGTTTATCATATCTTAAAACAGCAATTCCATTGTTTGAAAGATGATTTGCCAAGTCCTTAAAAACTTTATGTTTTTCAAACAGCTCCAGGTCTCTGGTGTGTGCTCCGGAACCATGTAGTAAAACAACAGCAGGAACAGTATGGTCTGATATTGGGAGACTTATTGTACCAGAAAGAGTTACATTATCGATACGGTTGGTAAACAGAACTTCTTTTTCAGTAAATTGACTATACGAACATGAATTTACTCCACTAATTGAGAGAACCAGTAAAATACATCCTATTTTTTTTATCCTATTCATTCAGTGTCGCTCCTTATTTATTTTCAATCCATTTACACATCGTTTTAAGAGCTAATTCAAGGTTTCCGATTTGACAATGGTTCTCTGCATGTTCTTGCTTAGTAAAAATTCTACCCGTTACTGATTTTGCATTTATTAAAGCTTTAATTTGCATTTCGTGCATTTTTAGCGGAATAAAATGATCGTTTCTACTGCTTAAAATTAAAACGTCTTGTTTTACTAATTCTGAATGGATATTCTTTTCATTTAGTTGCAGATATAAATTTAATGCATCCATTGGTTTGCTTTTTTTGGTGATAAACTTTAAATGGTCAACCATCCAAGACGCTACATTTTCTCTGTTTTCAAACTTTATAGCTGCCATACGATTCATAAAATCTGGCATATGGTTTATACACCACACATGAATCATTCTTAGTATTGAAGGCATACTTTTCATATAATCGATAGCATGTCCAGAAGCAATTACACGTTTTATTCTATTTTCGAAAGCAGAAGCACGCAAACTTAACCACCCACCCATCGACAGCCCGATTAATGTAACATCTTCGAGATGAAAATAATCCAAAATTGCTTTTGTTGGTTTCTCCCATTCAATGGTTATAGGAATGTCGAATCTCCTTAATGTTGCACCTTGTCCGGGACCTTCAAAACCGATTACTTCATAACCAATATTTGAGAAGTATTTCATCATGGAGTAAAACTCTTCAATAAATGAGTCAAAGCCACCATGAATAACTATTGTGCCTATATTTTTATTCGAACAAGGTAATTTTAGGGCTGATAAAAAGGCATTTTCATAAGGAACCTGATGTCTTTCAATCCTTTCGTTTTTAAAAGCTTTGTAAAAGAGTTTTATAAATTTATTGTACAAAATATCTTTTTCGGGGTCGTTTGATTTTATGTAAAATTCAGCAGCTCTGTAATAAAATGCAGCATTCATTTCTCTTTTTTCACTCGCAGCTTTCTCTGCCAGTTTAAGCATTTCTTTTTTCCAGGAAGTAAAGGAATTAATTTTTAAACCTACTGCTTTGATGTCTTCAAATCTTGCATATCCAAAAGAATAAGGCCGATTCAATTGAAAATTAAAAAGCTGCTTTTTATGAAACTTTTCATAACCAACAGGAAACTTGAAATCATTATTTATAAACCCTTCAAACATCATTTGCGTTGGTCTTTTTTATTTCTGACCATAACTTGCCGAAGAAAGGCATAGCCACCGTTATGGTGATTTGAAGCAAGTTAGTGAAACGTTTTGTAATGAAGAAGTTTCAATGCGGAATAGATTTTATAAGGCAGATTTCGGAGTTAAGCACAAAAATGGTCTATACGTTGATAAAAACAGTATATTCATTGAAACTATTTTTTCTTAGTTCAAGCATAAAATAAATTTGCTCTTTAAACGTCAATTACTTAGTAAGTAATCTCATAGCAAATCAGTAAATAAAAGCATAATGCCCATAACTTTTCGCAAAAAGGCCAGCTACTTTTTTATGATTTTCACCTTTCTATTTGTGAACAAAATCGCCTTTTCACAAATCGTAATCAATGAATTTTCAGCCTCCAATTCCACTCAAATTGAAGATCCTGATTATTCGGATTATTCAGATTGGATTGAGTTATACAACACTGGAAACTCATCGGTTAGTTTAAAAGGATATTATATTACCGACAATTTAAGCAACCCGGACAAATGGCAAATTACGAACGAAATTTCCATTGCTGCCGGAGGGTTTCTCCTTATTTGGGCAGACAGTAAAGACTCTGCATTGCACACCAGTTTTAATTTGTCGGCCGACGGAGAGGAGATTGGGTTGTATAATTCAAAACTTGTTATCCAGGATTCCGTGGTCTATTTAGAGCAAAGAACGGATGTTTCTTACGGTCGGAAAACCGACGGCAGCAGTAATTGGGGCTATTTTGATGAAGCGACACCAGAAGCAAGCAATACCACTACCGCGTACACTAATTTAGCTTGTAACATTCCGGAATTTAGTGTAAACGGCGGATTTTACACTTCATCCTTTAATGTTGAATTAACGAATTATCTGGACGGCGATATTTATTACACCTTAGATGGCTCAGAACCAGAGCTTACGTCCACAAAATATACAGAACCTATTAATATCTCATCAACAACCATTGTGCGCGCACGTATTTTTAAGGATGATTGTGTACCCGGCTACGTGTCAACCGCTTCGTATTTTATAAACGAAAATTCTGAAAATGCCGCTTTGCCGGTAGTTTCAATTGCCACCAATCCGGATAATTTTTGGGACAGCGAAATTGGAATATATGTTCAGGATTATAAACCCGACTGGGAGGTACCAATAAACATTGAACTATTTGAAAACAATGGAAGCGACAGAGCTGCATTCAACGAATTGGCAGGCACCAAAATAAACGGTCTCTACTCCTGGGAACTTCCTCAAAAGATGTTGGGTATCTACTTCAGAAAACAATATGGAAGCGGCAGTTTAAGCTATTCTTTAGTCAACCAGCGAAACAGATCCTCCTATGACGATTTTTCGCTACGCGCATCGGGCAGCGATTGGAGTTATACCCTATTTAGAGACCTACTTGGACAACAAGCCACCTTGTTAAATATGGATATCGATATTATGGGTTTTAAACCATCTATTGTGTATGTTAACGGAGAATATATGGGCATTCATAATATTCGCGAAAAGGTGAATGAAGATTACATCGCCAGCAGTTATAGTATGGATACAGATAGCTTTGATATGGTTGAAAATGAAACGTATGCTGAGAATGGCGATTTAACAGCCTACAATGAATTTCTTTCGCTTTTAGACAAGGATTTAAGTGTTGAAGCCAATTATAATGCTGTTGCCGAAGTGATGGATATCGAAAACTTTACAGACTATGTTATTACAGAAATGTGCGTTGGCAACTACTCGATTGAGCATAACGTGATGGCCTGGAAACCCAAATATTCAGGGCAGTGGAAATGGATTTTAATGGATTTAGACAGAGGATTTTTTAGTGCCTCAAAATACTTAATTAGTTTTTACAGCAGTGAAGATGCACTGCCTTTGTCGGATTTGCTGGAGAACGATGGATATACGCAATATTTTGGGAAAAGATTGGCTGCGCATTTATACACCAGCTTTCACCCAAACAGGATGAAATCCTTAATTGCCGAACGAAAAGCTGCCATATCTGCCGAAATGCCCAGCCACATTACCCGATGGGAAGGAACAAGCTCCGATTACGGCGATGCCATTCCTTCGTACGACTATTGGGAAGATGCCATTGAGGATATAGAAAGTTTTGTTGAAGATAGGCCTGCCGAACTTTTAAGTGATTTAGAAGATTATGGATTTAGCGAGACCGCCACTTTAAGTTTATCAACGTATCCCAACGAAGCAGGTACACTGAGCATAGAAGGATTAACCATTCCCGAATCAAACTGGTCGGGTCCGTATTTAATGGATTTGGAAACCACTTTAAGTGCCGAAAACAAACCTGGTTATTCGTTTTTAGGCTGGTCGATCCCCACTACAGCAACCATTATTTCCAGTGGCGACAGCTGGTACTATAACGATTCGGGGAATAACTTAGGGACTGCCTGGAAAGAAACTGGCTACGACTACTCATCATGGAATCAGGGAAATGCTCAATTAGGATATGGCGATGGCGATGAAAGCACAAACGTAAGCTATGGAAGTAGCAGCACCAATAAATATATTACTACCTATTTTATTAAACCCTTTACGCTTACCGCGCAACAAAGAAACTCAAATCAGTTAACCATCAATTTACTGAAAGACGATGGAGCCATTGTTTATCTGAACGGCAAAGAAGTCATTCGGGCCAATATGAATAGCGGAACGGTCACTTATCAAACGACTGCCTCTTCAAATATTTCAAATACGGCGGAATCTACGTTTACTGCATATAGTATTGACAGTACCTATTTTTTAACAGGAGAAAATACTTTGGCTGTTGAAGTTCATCAATATTCAACCAGTAGTAGTGATTTAAGTTTTGATCTGGAGTTGTCGTGCTCCAGCACAAATACAGACTCATATATTTCAACTTCAACCGATTACACCTTAATACTCACTTCTGATACAGCTTTGACTGCCGTGTACGAATCTACCGGTCAATGCGTTATTCCCGAAGAGATAAGCTCTGATTTAACCCTGAGTATCGACTGCTCACCCTATTTAGCTTCTGGTGATTTTACCGTAGATTCAGGAGCTACATTAACCATTGATGCCGGGGTAGAGATTTGGATGCCTAAAGATGCAAGTATCTATGTAAATGGAATAATTAATGCCAAAGGTACCGAAGAAAATGGTATTTCAATCCTTCTTGATCCAACAATAGATGCAACGAGTTGGGGTATCATGTCATTTAAAAATACCGACAGCACTTCAACTCTCAACTATGTAACCATCCAAGAAGCTTCAACCGGTACTGATTTGGCCATGGAAACAGCTGCCATAACAGCTTTTAATGCCGATTTGGTTTTGGATCATATAACAATGGAAAATAATTACGGATGCCCAATAATGGCCCGGTATTCAGATATTACACTAACTAACAGTACGCTTCACTCCGATGTTACGGGCGATAATATCAATGTAAAATATGGTTATGGCTATATAGAAAATTGCACATTTACCGGTAACAATGTAGCAGACTCCGATGCCATTGATTATGACGAAGTTGAAAATGGAGTGGTACGAAACTGTATTATCTCCGATTTTAATGGGGACAATAGTGATGCTTTCGATATTGGTGAAAAAGCATCAAACATTCTTATCGATAGTGTAATTGTTTGTAACGTTACCGACAAAGGCGTTTCGCTAGGGCAACAAAGCTCGGGGACGGTTCAAAACTGCGTCTTTATTAATTGCTCAAAAGGAATAGGTGTAAAAGACAGCAGTAGTGCAACCATAAAAAAATGTGTGTTTTATGGCAATGTGGATGCCGTGGCATGTTACGAGAAGAATTTGGGCTATGCCGGTGGAAATGCTGCAATAAGCAACAGTATTCTTTCCAATTCGTCGGATGCGGCTTTTTACATCGATTCGGAATCAACTTTAAAAAGTAATTACTGCCTCACCGATGTGCTTGAAGATAGTGTAAGCACTACAAATACCATAGGAAATCCCCTGTTTGAGAGTCCAGGTTTTTATAATTTCAGCTTGTTATCAGCTTCTCCGGCTATTAATGCCGGTTGGGAAAATAATGTCAGCATCAACATAGGAACCCCGACCGATGCTTCGTATTTCGAACCCAATGTAATGTTTTACCAGTTTTTTATTAATCCTGATGGTCTTGATCTTCCTGAATACATTGCCCTTTACAACCCTTCGTCCTACAGCATTGACCTATCAAATTATGCAATGACAAATGGAGTTTCTGTCACCATACCTGAAGATACCTATATAGATCCAGGAGAGATACTCTACCTCACCAGCGATGCTACAGCAAATGCCTGGTGGGAAACCACCAATCAGCTGGTTGAATGGGAAGATGGTAAATTATCGAATACTGGTGAAACCATACAATTGGAGAACAGTTACGGCCAGGTGGTTGACTTTTTAACGTACAACGAAACAACCTGGCCCGAAGATGGTTTTTCGGGAAGTAATGCATTTCAATTGATTCGCCCGGAACTCGACAATCACTTTGCCGAAAGTTGGGAGACGAGCTCTGTAAGCGAAATAATAGATACGGAAGAAACCGTTACTGACAATCCTTTCAGCATTTATCCAAATCCTACTTCAGGTATTATTTATATTAAAGCATTGGACTACGAAAGTTACACTGCAAAAGCTTACTCCATTTCAGGCCAGTTAATAACCAGCACCACTCTTGATGCAGTTGGTATTGGTCAGCTTGATTTGTCAAATCAGCCCGGCGGTATCTACATTATCCGAATTAGCAATGTAGCTTTAAAGGTGGTGCTTCTGGAGTAAAAGAGTTACCTGTACAAAAAGTTAAAACCAATTGTTTAATAATAGTTTCCAATAATTTATTAGTTTGTTATCGCCCAATTTGCTGGTGGTAAATTGTTGTGGTTCTGAATATTCAGACAGCCGGTTGTCTTTATCAAAAATGCGAACCTTCCAATAATAAGTGCTATTGGCTTGCAAAGGTTCGCTTCCCAGCTCTATTTCAGTACAAAGGTTACTCCTTACATTTCCGCTGTCCCAAACATCACCAATGTTGTTGTCAATATTCTTTTTGCTTGATGCTACTAAAACCTGATAGGCTTTTTGAGTAAGAGCTTCTTTGGGAACAATCCAGCTAAATTCAGGTTTGTTGTCAATAATTTTTGTGAACCTGGGCTCCCGATTATTTTCGACAGTCAATCCTGTTGGGACTCCAGAATAAGGATCAGCGTATTTTCTTCCCAGTTCATCATTTTTCGCACGAAATTTGTGAAGCACATGTTTGTACTCAGCTTTACCGGCAAGATTATTAATTTCTTTTGGATCATCTTTTAAATAGTACAATTCTTCCGAAGATTTGTCATTTATATATCGCATATATTTCCAATCGGCTGTTCGCACGCCTTCGCTGGGCGGAATATTCTCAGACTCCCAGAGATGTTCAATTAAAATGGTATCGCGATTGAGTGATTTTGCCTTCCCGGTAACAACTGCTACCAGGCTTTTCCCCTGATAAGTTTTCGGAATTTCAACTCCTGCCAAATCCAGAATAGTTGAGGGGACATCAATATTCAATACCATATCGCTAATATCCAGATGTTTATTCGCACGGGGATCATAAATAATTAGCGGAACCCGAATTGAATTATCGTACATCAGCCATTTACCCGCCAATTGGCGTTCTCCCAAAAACTGGCCATTATCTCCCATAAAAATGATAACCGTATTTTTATCCAGACCTGTCTCTTTTAATTTTTTTCTAATTTTGGCAATTTCCAAATCAATACCATAAATCATACGATAATATCCTTTTACACTGTGCTGGTACTTTTCAGGTGTATTATAACGCCATGTCCATCGGAGCCTGTTAAATCCCTCGCGCACCGGCAAAGGCAAATCATTAAAATACTTGTCATCAGAAATATCTGCCTTGGGCATTTCCATATTCTGGTAAATTTTATCGGATTCTTTCTGCCAGAAATATTGGTCCGGAGCATTATCGTGCGCATGGGGAGCACTAAAACTTAACGATAAACAAAAGGGCTTTCCGGCAGGCACATCGTCAATAAAATCCAATGCTTTTTGCCCGGTATACCTTGTCAGATGAACGGTATCACCATCCAACATTTTATAAAAATATCCCCTGTAATCTTTAAACCGACCTTTCCGATCATAATCCTCAATCACATCAAACTGGATTTCTTTATTCGGAAATCTCACCCCATATTTACCAAAAAAGCCCGTGTAATAGCCTGCCTCTTTTAATAATTTAGGGTAGGCTGTTTCCATATATTCAGAACGAATCGGCCCTGTTTGAAAGGTATACTTGTGAGTACGCTCATGCAAACCGGTAAAAATACTGGAACGACTCGCTGAACAAATCGGCGTTGTTACGATAGCCTGCTGAAAATAAGCACCCGACGCTGCCAGTTTATCCATTTCAGGAGTTTGTATAATTTTATTCCCTGCATATCCCAGAGCGTCCCAGCGTTGATCGTCGGTTAGTATAAAAATTATATTTGGCTTTTGGGCTTCTGTTTTTTCCTTTTCAATTCCATTTGATAAAACGTTATTTAAAAGTACAAGCTGCAAAAGAAAAAGCAGGATAGGTTTTGGTTTCATGTCAAAATTTCCAGTGTTATATTTATCTCAAAAATAAATATTTAAACCATTCTTGCAACCGGTAACAAACAAATTAAACAGCACCAATTCTTTGCGAACTTTTGTCCGTTTCATTCTTGTCAGATATACACTCAAGCCAGCTAATTAATCCTCTTTGGAAAGTAGAAGAATAGAAATTACAATTTTACAGTTACACTGCTTCCTGCATAATAATCCTGAGGTAAATCGATGGCAATTTCGCTTCGTTTAACCTTTTCATTCCAGGAGCTCACAAAATTTTCGCCTTGCTTTTCAATTCTGGATGTAACAGAAAGATGAAACTTTAGCAACTCTCTATTTGGATCGGTAACCGAAATATCATTTACCTTTTCGCCATCGAATTTAACCATTACAATTCCCGGATTATCAGTACTCAAGGTCAAATTTTCCGAAATTTTGATTTCACCTGCTTTATAAAATACAAGCTGACAAATTCCCAAATCCATCTGTTTAACAGCCTGAAGCTCGGGCGTATTTATCAAAATCTCAAGATTATTTTTGGAAGTATTATTTTGAAGGCTTTCAATATCGGTAGCCGGAACAACAATGTACTGATAACTTTCTTCGCTGGGGCATTGACCATGATCGAGCCAAAGCTTAAAAACATCCAACTCTATTTTATCTTTTGGCGAATCGGTTTGCCGGTTTATTCGATACCACGAACCGCTTTCAGTACTGTTTTTCAAATTAACGGTTAAAGGCTCTGTAAAAACATACCCCACCTTGTTATGAAAAATCCAGTCGACATTTTCCAGTTCTCTTTCATCCTTATTCAGTACAACTATTTTTCCTTCTGATAAAACACTTACACCGCCTTTAAGCAGGCATTGATTAAGAGTAGTAACCACAGGAAGTTCCTTTTCTTTGCACGAAATTCCAGCTCCCATGCAAACATATTCGTATTCGAAAAAGAACCAGGCTTTTCGGGCAATCAGCGGATCGTGAGGACTTCTGAAATCGAAAGCAGCCGCTCCGTATTTCCCATCTGTAACCGCTCCTACAAAATCGGTTAGCCCCAGCATTTGCAGGCTTACCTCTTCATTTTCAAGCATTTTAGGTTTCTGCATTACCGTTGTTCCGGGTATTTTCTGGTAATCCATAACCGGAGCCAATCCAACATATTCGTCGGCATCAACCGAAATATGATTTGTTCCGTCGGCGCGGTGGTAATTTAAAAATCCTTCGCTATTGTAGGGCTGTTCCATATTGTTATTTCGCGTAGAATACATGCGCACCGAGGCAAACCAATTCGGGCGCTGGTAAGAAAAATGTTCCGAATTCCAAAAGAATGTAGCATGCGAAAGGCTTGGTTTTATTCCTTTTGTTCTGATGTCGATAATTTCCTGCAGTTCGCTTTTTCGGTAATTCGAAACCGACAATAGTTTTTCGGGTAAAGCAGCATTGTAAGGGGTCAAAGCACCTTCGCGGCTAATGCTCCTGTTTTTTGCTCCAGGATCGGGCACCCGGCCAAAGGCTTCTGTTTTACAAATTCCATCTAGAAAATAGTCGATAAGTTGCTCTGTTTTCTCTTCCGAGAAAGAAAAACTGGTTCCGTGAACGTAGGCGGCCCACTCGGCAAAAGCTGCGGCGTAACTTATTCCGTATGATAGTGTGTTATTAACGCCATCCACCCGGTGGTGAAAACTATTGTCGTATTGAATTCCACGCCCCTCAGGAAAGCGATTTTCAAATCCTCCCACTGTTTTTCGAAACCCGAAACCATATTTTGCACCAGTCCACTCCACATATTTTATTTCGCCTTCAATTACCCGAATTACCTCATCGAACATCTTATCATCGCCCAAAAACAAACAATTTTCAGCCTGAATTCCGGCAATTTTTATGCGGTCGCCACCGGGGCGCGCACCACCTGCTTCGATATTTGCCCTGCCAATAATCGCTTGAGCTTTTTCTACTAATTCATTATCCAGCTCGTCGCCAAGCAGCAACATTAGCGTTACCAGTTGTTTTGGAGTATTAATTTGATTGTGCCACCAGTTTTCACAGAAATAATCGTTCTCAACCCAATTTAACAGAGCCAGTTCCACTATCTCGAGCACTTCTGTACTATTTTTATATTCCGATGCCGGCAATTTGAAAGCCCTGGCAAGTGTCAACATATTTTCCAGATGGAAACGATGCTCAAATCCTTCTCTTGAAACATTTGCATAATTAATCCCAGGCCAGGTTCCATTCTGATTTATACTTACAATAAGATTTTTAACCTGCTCATCATCAATTTCCCCTGAAATAAGCTCTTTTACAATTCTTTGTTTAATCGTCTCAATATCTGATTGAGCTGATGCAAAACGTAAAAAAGCCACGCAAACGAAAAGGGTAAAAATCAAACGTTGAAGAATCTTCATACAAAAAATATTAGGTTTAGTTAAATAATGGAGGCCACAGAGAATCTCCCGATTTATGAGGAAATAAAAATAGCAAATTTAATGCAACCGATTGCATGCTTTGAAAATATTTTAAACCCAGGTTATAGAATTCAATATCGACACAAAACCTAAAAAACTATATTTCATCAATTTAGGCAGAAACCGTAATCCCAAAAACAAAATAATGCTTAACCTTCATTGCATTTATTACGTAACTTATACTTAATCAAACAACAAATGAAACGAGCATGAGAAATATTCACACATTGGCAATTTATTAAAATCATGCGAGTTCCATCTTATTCCATAGAAAACAAACAATTTTAATAAGATCGTTAGTTTGTAACTGATAGCCTTTAAAGAGAGATATGAAATATTTCACTCTTTAAAGGCACTAAATAAATGAAAATGACAACTGATAATTACTTTCGATAGAAAAAGCTCCATCTGCTGCACTAACTTTATTAATAAGATAGGCAGAACCTAAGTTTCATATTAAGCACAGCAGATTATTGAGTTAAA
>JBFHFE010000032.1:0-67893 GCA_041583785.1 Draconibacterium sp.
AATAACTGTGGAGAATCTGTTCTCACTGCTTCCGGTGAAACCGGGGCAACATTTACATGGAGCACAACTGAAACCAGCGAAAGTATTACCGTTGCAACTGCTGGAATATACACAGTAACTCAAACCGTTGACGGATGTACCAGCGATGCCGCTTCGGCAACAGCTGCTCCCAAATCCATACCCACGCTTGCCGTTACTTCAACCAACCCTACTGAATGCCAGGGAATGGGAGAACTAAGCTTTACATTTACCAACGTGCCCGACGGAACCTACGCTATTTCTTACGATTTCAGCACATTTGCCGACGTAGAGGTTGCGGACAATGCGGCAACGGTTCAAACACCTGCCGGAACCTACAATAACCTGAGCATTTCGGTGGATGGATGTACATCAGCAACAGGCATAAATGCGAGCCTTTCTGACCCGAACCCGCCAAATACCCCAACAATATCGGTTGAAAATAACTGTGGAGAATCTGTTCTTACTGCTTCCGGAGAATCCGGGGTAACATTTACATGGAGCACAACTGAAACCGGCGAAAGGATTACCGTTGCAACTGCTGGAATATACACAGTAACACAAACGGTTAACGGATGTACCAGCGATGCCGCTTCGGCAACAGCTGCTCCCAAATCCATACCCACCCTTGCCGTTAGTCCAATCGCTCCAACGGAATGCGGAGGACAAGGGATGCTAATCTTTTCTTTTACCGATGTTCCCAACGGGAATTATTCAATTGATTACGATAGAGGTAATTTCTCCGGCGTAGAGGTTGCGGACAATGCGGCAACGGTTCAAACACCTGCCGGAACCTACAGTAACCTGAGCATTTCGGTGGATGGATGTGCTTCAATCACTGGAATAAATGCAATTTTGGCTGACCCAGATCCGCCATCTGCTCCAACAATTTCGGTTGAAAATAACTGTGGAGAATCTGTTCTCACCGCTTCCGGTGAAACCGGGGCAACATTTACATGGAGCACAACTGAAACCGGCGAAAGTATTACCGTTACAACCAGTGGAATATACACAGTAACACAAACGGTTAACGGATGTACCAGCGATGCCGCTTCGGCAACAGCTGCTCCCAAATCCATACCCACGCTTGCCGTCACACCAACCAACCCAACTGAATGCCAGGGAATGGGTTCTCTGGAATTTACATTTACCAACGTGCCCAATGGAACATACTCTATTACTTACGATGGTGGTAGCTTTTCAAACGTAATGGTTTCAAACAATTCTGCAATGGTAGAGTCTACGGCCAGAACCTACAATAACCTGACCATTTCGGTGGATGGATGTATATCAGCAACAGGCATAAATACGAGCCTTTCAGAACCCAATGCTCCTCATGCCCCAACCATTATAGTCCAGAACAACTGTGGAGAATCAGTGCTAACTGCGTCAAATTACGAAGGCACTTTAACCTGGGATACAGGCGATATAACTGAAAGTATTACAGTAAAAGAAGCCCGGGAATACACACTTATTCAAACGGTAAACGGTTGTACAAGTAACGCGGCTTCGGCTATCGCAACTCCTAAAACTATTCCTACGCTATCTATATCAGAAAATTACTCCACCTGCCTGGGATATGGTTATCTGGATTTTATTTTCACAGGTGTACCCGACGGAACCTACTTGATAGAATCGGATGACAGTGCCTGGGAAATTACGGTTTTTGAAAATGCAGCAAACGCCCAGGTTCCTTATGGAATTTACAACAACCTGACAATTACAGTTGACGGATGTACTTCTGCAAATGGAGTACATACAAGTATTGCTGAACCACCACCACCCGCTGCTCCAAATATTTTGGTGAAAGATAGCTGCGGAGAATCAATTCTTTCCGCTTTCAATTACATCGGTACGTTATTATGGAGTACAGGTGATACCACCGAAAGCATTATCGTTACTGAAAGTGGCAGTTATTCACTTACTCAAACGGTTGAAGGCTGCAGAAGCGATGCCGCAGAAGCTACTGCAACACCAAAATTGATACCAACACTTGCCGTTACTACCACCGACCCCAAGGAATGCCAGGGGATGGGAATTCTGGATTTTACTTTTACAAATGTTCCCAACGGAACATACTCGATTGCTTACGATGGAGGGAGCTTCTCTAACGTAGTAGTTTCAAACAATTCTGCAGTGGTAGAGTCTACAGCCCAAGCCTACAATAACCTTACAATTATGGTAGACGGATGCTTTTCTGCTTTGGCAGTAAGTGCAAGCCTTTCTGATCCTAACGCACCACCTGCTCCAACCATCACGGTTCAGGACAACTATGGAGAATCTATACTTACTGCCTCGGGCTATACAGGTTCCCTGGAGTGGAATACCGGCGATACGACCGAAACGATTACCGTTTACACAGCAGGCGAATACACCCTTACCCAAACCGTTAATGGATGTACTAGTGCTGCAGCTTCGGCAACGGCAAACCCAAAAACGAGTTCATTGCAATCTCCTGAAATTGAAATAACTAACGATTGTGGAAAATCAACAATCACCATTAAAAACCTAGCCGAAAATGCCTGGTTCTTCTGGCAATATAATACAACCAGCGATAGTACTAAAAATGAAACGATAACGATTACAGAAGAAGGAGAATACACCTTTACTCAAAAGCTGAATAACCAAATCAGCCCCTCAAAAACAGTTACCATAAGCCCATTTACTATCCCTTCTGTTCCAGTAGGCTACGACAAAGAAGTTTGTGCCAGCGAACCTATTCAAACACTAATTGCCGAAGCAACTATCAAGGAGGATAACACCATTGTTATCTGGTACGATAAAGCCTCAGGAGGGAATGAAGTATTTCCCATTTTAGATACAGTTGGAACCATAACCTTCTATGCCGAAGCGTTAGATACACTAAGCGGGTGTACGAGCACCGGAAGGATACCGGTAACACTTACCACTAAGTCGAATCCCAAATTAGCATTCACCGATACTACAATTGTTGGTAAACCATATAATAATGTGGCGGTATTAATCTTTCCCAACGAATCGTTTAAATATCAATGGTATTTAAACGACAATAAAATTACTAACGCAACAAACCAATTCTATTATATTTTTGAATCAGATAGAAAGAACAGCAATAAATTCGCTGTTGAAGTTGAATTACCGAATGGCTGTAAAGCTAAATTTAACTATGAATATACCAGCAGCTCAAGCACTACTGCAATAAATGCAGCCGATGGTTCTGTTGTGACAGAGCTCGGCGAATCGTTCTTCGTTTATCCAAATCCGGCAAATTCCATGCTAAATATTGCCATCGATTCAAAAAGATTAACAGATGCCCAAAAGCTCACCGCAAAACTTTATTCGGTTACAGGTGCTTGCGTTATGGAAATTCCGTTAACACAAAATCCTCAAATTATCAACACCGGGCATTTAAAGCCAGGCCTTTATTCAATTGCAATTTTCGAGACCAACAGAAGGTTATATTCAACAAAAATAACCCTAACCAAATACTAAACGATTAAAGACCTTACAATATGAGAAAAGCAATCATAACAAGCTGTCTGCTATTTTTCTACATCATTTATTGTGCAGCTAACCCACAATTTGAAACAGAAAAAAACAGAGAAGAAAACGGTGCTACAACACCTCAATTTTCAACTAAAATGAAAAAAAATAGCATCTATCCGGTTTGGGGATTCTTCATAAATGCTTCTCCGGGACTGACTACTATAAACAGCGACAATCTATCGTCTGACTTATGGGAATTGGAAAGTAAATTCGGCTATAATTTTAATGTCGGTTATTTCCATTCGCTAGCACCATGGGCAAAAATAAAACTGGGGCTTGGAGTTTCATCATACAGCACTACTTTATCCGGAAACGGAGAAGTTCAACAATCTATGTTACCAGATATTGACAATGATTTATACACAGAATCGTTAACACTGATAAACGCCGAATATCAAATTAATCCGATCTATCTTTCGGTTCCGTTAATTCTGGAGTTTGGATTCTCAAGTTTGAATAAAATAGGTTATTACATCGATTTTGGAATCGAGTATTCTTATTTGATGAATGACAATAGCAAAGCAAGTGGTTCGTACACTACCAAAGGAACTTATCCGGAATGGGGGGTAACGCTGGAAAACGTTCCTGAATTAGGTTTTTACACCGCACAAAGTTTAGAGGAATCTACAGAACTTCCGAAGGGTAACTTCTCTGTTCGGGGAGGAGCTGGCATTACAATTCCTTTGTCGGGTGTACTAATTTTCAGGCTGGGCTTTGCCGGCTACCTGGGCTTAAAAGACCTTGGCAACAAACAATCCGACAGTTTAACCGACAGTTCGTTAAGCCAGGAAACACAAACTTTTCGTTCCGGCTATATAAACAATCCTGTAACAACTACCGAAGGAAGTAAAACCCGTCATTTGGGTATAGAATTTGGCCTTTATATTAGCAAACGTGTAAAATAATCGTGTATGTCGTTAAAATACAATAGAAACAAAAACTATATGAATAAAATAGCAGCACTGATGCTGATCTTGTTCCTGTTTACAGCTACCGGAATAACTTTTGCCAAAAACAAACCTAATCAACAGAAACAATCTTCGGTATCGTTTGCATATGAACAATTAACAACTCCCGAGCCATCGATAGAAGCAGAAGCACTTTTCCGATACATACAAAGTATAAAAGGCGAAAAGATTCTTTCTGGCCAAATGTGTATCCCTCGCGGGATTAATGAGTTGGAATATATTTCAAGCATTACAGGCAAACAACCGGCCTTACGTGGAATGGATTTAGAGAATGAACAGGCTAACGAGCAGGAAATTAAAAATGCGATTGATTGGTGGACCAAGGGAGGAATACCGGTTATCATGTGGAACTGGTCTGCTCCCTCAACAGCGAAGACCAATGAGGTTTCAATTGAAAAATGTTTTCAGGAAGGAACTCCTGAGTTTAATTGGTTTTGGGAAGAGCTTAAAACCAAAGCCAATCACCTTGAAACACTTCGCGATGCGCATGTTCCTGTAATCTGGTGTCCTTTTCATGAGGCAAATGGAAATTTATTTTGGTGGGGAAAACAAGGCCCGATGCAATTTAAGAAGCTTTGGCAAACCATGTATAATTATTTTGTACACGAGCGAGAGATTAACAACCTTATCTGGGTACTTTCTTTTTCCGAAGAGCCTGATAAATCGTGGTTCCCCGGAGATGCTTATGTGGACATAGTTGGTGCAAGTTCATACAAAAACGACAAATATCCACGGCAAGGAACTTTTGCAAAAACCAGAACAATTAGTGCCGATATTCTCCCACCCATTGCATATCAACAATGCGCCAAAATACCAGACCCCGACGAGTGCAAAGAAACAGGTGCCATGTGGAGCTGGTTTATGCAGCGCCATACAATACACCTTGAGAATATTGACAAAGAAAATTTGCTGGAAACATACCATAATAAACTGCTTGTCAACCTGGACGAAGTTCCTGAAATAGTAAACGATTTTTCATCTGATGCATTAAAAAGAAAATACAGCAAGGGAACCTTTTTACCTTTCCATGAATTAAAAAGTTTTAATATTGGAACAAAATCGGGCAATCATTCCACAATAAATAACCATCTGGAAATTGTGACAAATGGAAAAAACACTAAAGAGAGGAAGGATAATTGCTATTTTGCCTTCAAACAAATGCAAGGCGATTTTGACATTAGTGTACAGGTACACAACCTGTCCGACAGTCCTATTTCAGGCATGGCAGGTATTATGGCGCGGGTAGATTTAAGCAAAGGCTCGCAACATGTATTTTTTATGGTTTTCCCCAATAGCAATCCTAAAAACAAATCCGCCGGAGCATGTCAACTGAACTACCGCACCAAAAACCGGACTCAATCAACAGTTATTTACCCTAACCTGAAAACAGCAGGAGATAAATTTAAGGTTGAATACCCAAACTCCTGGATAAGATTAAAACGAAGGGGAAATATTTTTAAATCGTACATCAGTAACGACAATATCCACTGGTATACTTATTCGGTACACGAACAACATTTACCTGATAAATTACTTGTAGGACTCGCAGCAGCTTCTCAGGATACAGAGACAGAAACAAAGGTAGAATTTAAAAACCTTGAAATAACCTGGGAATAAGAATCCCCCCAGCAAACTACTTAAAATTCAAAACTTGTTATGCATCTTTTATAAGCAGCTGGTAAAATACAGTCATAACCACCACTGATGGATTCACCTCAAAAGTTCATTTTGCATCGGTAATTCCATTAACAAAACATGAGCCATTGTTTGTGCCAAAACTTCAACTTCGGTTATATCCCATAGCCCCAAAGCATCGCGTTTATGTAATTTTTGGCCTTCAATTTCAATGTCTCCTTCTATTACAAAAATATAAACTCCATTACCCTTTTTATTCAATTTATATACTGCTGATTTTTCTGCGTCAAATTTCCCTAAACTAAACCAGGCATCCTGATGTATCCACACTCCCTGATCGTTCTTATTCGGAGAAAGAATTTGATAAAACTCATTCTCCTTTTCAATATTCCGTATGGAAATCTGGTCGTAGCGAGGTTCAACGTCTTTTCGATTTGGGAAAAGCCAGATTTGAAACAACTTCGTTTCTTTGTCTTCATTGGGATTAAACTCGCTGTGATAAACTCCAGTACCGGCACTCATAACCTGCACATCGCCTTGTTTTACGACGGCCGAATTGCCCATATTATCTTTATGCTCGAGGTCTCCTTCTATAGGAATAGTTATAATTTCCATATTGTCGTGGGGATGCATTCCAAAACCTTTTCCACCAGCAATTGTATCGTCGTTTAATACACGCAATACACCAAAATGCATTCGCTCGGGATTGTAATAATTGGCAAAACTAAAACTGTGTCTGGCGTTTAACCAACCGTGGTTTGCCTGGCCTCGCGTTTCTGCTTTATAGAGTATGCTGCCCATAATTCTTTCCACCTAAAATAATTTTCAAACTTCTCGGGAGCCAGGTATTGCGTTCAACGCAAATACTCTGGCTCCCGAAAAAGCAGTTTTTACAACCAACTTAACAACTTGTCGCTCAATCCATTACTAACTAATAGCTCTTATAAACTACTCTACTCTTTAGCCACAAGTTCAAATTTAATTTCAAACTCATCGCTAATCATACTATCCCCCAGGTCGCTAAAAAACTGCCCCGAACCGTATTTAATGTCCCATTTCGTACGATCGATTATAGCTGTTCCGCTTGCTGTTACCATTCCTTCACGAAGTATTACTTTTGCGGGGAAAGATATTTCGTGGGTAATTCCTTTAATGGTTAAGTCGCCAACCACTTTTTGTTGGCTCCCTGAGTTTGTTACTGAACTAATTTTAAAGGTCGCATTCGGGTATTTTTCTATAGAAAAGAAATCTTCCGATTTTAAGTGGTCTACCAATTTATCCTTCCATGCACCAGTTAAATCAGTCACCTCAATCGAGCTCATTTTCAGGTTAATATCGGCGCCAACAACTTGGTTACCCGTTACAAAAACGGTTCCATTTCCGAGTGATAAATATCCGGTGTGTTCTCCCGAAACTTTTTTACCTGTCCAATAAACCTTACTTGCTTTTGTGTCGACATTAAAAGCTGTTTTTTCGCCGTTACCATCGTTTGCAACTGCTGTCAATGCAATCGCTATTGCTGCTAAAATTCCTGTTAATCGTTTCATCGTATTCTTTTTTACAATTATTTATAGTGCAAACTTACAGCTCCACCCAATCAAAAAAAATAAACTAGTTTAAGAAAAACACTATTAAGTATTTTATTATAAAAAATATCAGATAATGATTAGCACCGAAAATATTGGATTTAATAAAATTTTATACTTTCCTTGCACGTTTGGCTAGAATTTTACTCAGAAAAACAGGAGTTACACCTAAATAAGAAGAAATATGGTATTGCGGGAGACGTCGAACTAGATCAGGATTCTGCTGAATCAGATCTTCGTAATTCTCTTCAGCAGTTTTCGAAAGAATAGAAACAAATCGTTTTTGCAGAAAAATATATGAACGTCGAAAATTATTTGCAACATCCATGTAGTGGCCAACAATTTTCTTAAACCCCTCTTCTTCAATCGAAAATACCGAACTATTTTCAACTGCATCTAAATAATAAGAGGTTTCGGCCGGGGTTCCTAAATCACCAATCCACTGGTGTTCTTTGGCAAAAAGCACATTAAATTCTTTGCCATTCTGGTCGATAATGAACAAACGTAAAAGCCCTTTTTCGATGTAATAATGCCGGGTGTTTAAGTCTCCTGCCCGCATAATTAACTCTTTCTTTTTAAACGATTTTTTTCTGAAAGCACCGCTTATCTCAATCATTTCATCATCAGTTAGTTTGCGTTTATTAATCTTTTCGAAGTAAGAATACAGCTCAGAATAATCTTTCATAAGGTATTATATTAAAAAGCTAAAAGTAGTAGTTAAAACTATTACATTTTTAGTTTTCATACTCATAATTTTAGATCAAACTCAACCAGCGCAAACCAATTGTTTGAATCTACAAACCCATTTCTTCCCGATAGTCTGGTGTCGTCACACGAATCACCAATACTTTTTAAAATATATTTATGCGAATTTTCGGTATGGATAAAATCGCCCATTTTCAGAAAAACCGAATCATCAAAAAAAGGTAATGTAGACCTACAATCTTTATTCGCGGGCACATGCATTTCTATTCTCGGTTTCTCCATGTTATAAAACGAAAGGTGATCAAAATCTTTTTGATTAAAATCGGATTTAATAATTCGATTAACAACGTTCAGAATATTCTTGTTGAACCGTTCTGTTCCCCCAAGAGAATCGTTGTAGGCCGTTTCCAATACTTTTTCAGGTTTTACAAAATCGAAACCAATCAATAAGATATCGCTTTCTAGAATTCCTTTTTTAACCAAGGGAGAAGTACTTTATACCCTATCTGTATTATGAACTGGCATCAATTTATAGCCTCCTCAAAAATAGCATCCAGCAAACTATTATCCTCCTTAGTATCGTTGCTTAGCTGCCAAAACATAATTCCCCCCATATTTTTCCTAATAGCGTACCGTGTTTTTAATTTTACCGACATGGTATCATCAAACGAGATAAAAATACTGTCGGTTGGATTAAAAAGGTAAGGTGCTTTTGCCAAATCATCCCAATATCGGGTAAATCCATTTTTATTTTCATACTGCTCGCGAATTTGATGATAAGCACTCCAACCAATAAACGGACCACTATTGGGTTGGTACAAACCATTATTTTGGGGTTGAACGCCTTTCCATGCGCGTCCGTAAAAGGCTGCGCCAACCACTAATTGTTTCGGGTTTGCTCCTTCTGCAATACAAAAGTCGATGATTCGTTCTACCGATTGAGGCCCAATTTTCATTCCACGCTCTTCTATACTCGCCTTTTTTTCTTCCAATATTTTTCCCAGAGGTGTATCGGCTATTTCTTCAAATTCCACATTCCCAAATGCGGTATGATGTGCTGTAACCGGATTATTTGCACCCACCTGATCGTAAGTCATTACATTCATATAATCGGCATATTTTAACACCTCCAGCAATTCAATGTTTTTATAATACGGTTCCCATCCGGCCGAAGCAAAAGTTAAGGTTTGAGGTCGGTCGAGTTTGTCCAGTGCTTCTCGTAAACCTTTCATTAATGCCGTAAAATTTTCTTTATCCTCGGGGCGTGCTTTGGTTCCGGCAGCAGGAATACCCGGATACTCCCAGTCGATATCAACCCCATCTAACTTGTATTTTTCGATAAATGTAATTGTACTTGAGATAAATTTATCGCGGCTCTCTTTGGTTTCTGCGGCATCTGAAAAGCCATCGGCTCCCCAACCCCCACAGGCAATCATAACTTTTAAATTTGGGTAGTTTTGTTTTTGTGCTACCAATGCATCCAGCTTCTTCCCCGATTCCTCGTTTCGAAACTGCATTTCGCCTTCAATTACCTCACTGAAACTGAAAATTATATGCGTCAGTTTCTCCAACGGAAGCACCTCCGGAGCATATTCTTTATCAGCAACATAGTAGGCCATAATATTTACGTGGACATCTTTAATCGTCCTTTCTGATGTTTTTTTCAAACCACATGAGAAAGTAAACATTATCAGAAAAAATATGCTAATTAATTTACACATGATAAAAAGATTATAAGGTTTAATTGTAAAATAAATATATAACTATATTTGTACTTTGTGAAAAATTTTAAAAACTATCAATAAAATGAACAGTTTACTAAAACGACACTTCAAATCGTTAGGTTTCATATTCTTTCTTCTTTTTTCGATTTCGGGAAACTGTTTTGCACAGTCGCCAAGCGACTGGGTAAATCCATTTATAGGAACAACCAATTATGGAACAACAAACCCGGGAGCAGTAGTTCCTCGCGGAATGGTTTCGGTGGTTCCGTTTAATGTTGCCGGCAAATCGGAGTTGAACAAACGCGATAAAGACGATGGCTGGTGGTCGACACCTTATTCGTGGGATAATAAATATTTCACAGGATATTCGCACGTAAACTTAAGTGGTGTTGGCTGCCCCGAGTTAGGAGTAATTATACTGATGCCAACCACAGGCGATGTAAATGCCAATGTTTCAGAATACGGTTCAGAAATGAGTGAACAAGTGGCTCATCCGGGTTATTATTCAACCTACTTAAACAAGTACAACATTAAAACTGAAGTTTCGGCAACAGAACGTACCGGAATCAGCCGCTTTACTTTTCCGGCCGGGAAATCGAATATTTTACTTGATTTAGGGAACGGCCTTACCAACGAAAGCGGGGCTTCTATAAAAATTGTAAATAACCGCGAAATTGAAGGATGGCGCATGACCGGAACATTTTGTTACAACGACGGAACAGAACGCCCGGTGTACTTCGTAGCGCGTTTCAGCAAAGCTGCCGAAAGTTTTGGAGCCTGGAAAAAAATGCCCAAAATGGGTCCGGAAGCTGCCTGGTCAACTACCAGTAACCAAATAAAATACTACGAAAACTTTATGGCAGAAATGTCGGGCGATAGTATTGGCTCCTGGTTTACTTTTAATACCAAAGCCAACGAAGAAATTTTGGTTGAAGTAGGAGTTTCGTATGTAAGTATCGACAATGCACGTTTGAACCTGAACCACGAATCGAACAATTTCGATTTTGAAACCACCCGAAAAAAGGCGGAAGAAAAGTGGAACGAAGCCCTTTCTACAATAACTGTAAAGGGAGGCACCGACGACCAAAAAACAGTTTTCTACACAGGGTTATATCACATTCAAATTCACCCCAATATTTTAAGCGATGTAAACGGACAATATCCGGCAATGGAATCGTTCGAAATAAAAACTCATCCGAATGGCGAACGTTATACCGTATTTTCGCTTTGGGATACCTACAGAAACCTACACCCTTTTATGAGCCTGGCTTTTCCGCAGCAACAATTAAATGTGGTACAGTCGATGATTGAAATGTACGATGAAAGCGGCTGGATGCCCAAATGGGAATTAAACAGCACCGAAACACATGTTATGGAAGGCGACCCGGCTATTCCAGTAATTGTAGATACCTGGTTTCGTGGTATACAGGATTTCGACATTGAAAAAGCTTACGAAGGGATGTACAAATCGGCAACAACACCCGGTGCCGAAAATAAACTACGCCCCGATATAGATCATTATATTTCGCACGGATACGTTCCCTTAAAAAAAGAATTCGACAACTCGGTTTCGCACGCTCTGGAATATTACATAGCCGATTGGAATCTGGCACAAATTGCCAAAGAACTGGAAAAGACAGAAGATTACGAACGTTTCCTGAAACAATCGCAAGGCTATAAAAACTACTACTGTTCTGAATTTGGCATCATTCGTCCAAAGTTGGAAAATGGTGAGTTTATGCCCAACTTTAATCCACGCCAGGGAGAAAACTTCGAGCCAAGCCCTGGGTTCCACGAAGGAAATGCCTACCAGTACACTTTTTGTGCCCAGCACGATATGAATGGAATGATTGCACTAAATGGCGGCAAAAAACAATTCACAAAAAAACTACAAGCCATTTTCGATGATGGGCATTTTGATATGGCCAACGAGCCCGACATGCATTATCCCTGGCTGTTTAATTACGTAAAAGGCGAAGAGTGGCGCACTCAAAAAGAGCTAAGCCGATTAATGACAACTTACTTTAAAAACGCTCCCGACGGGCTTCCCGGAAACGACGATACCGGCACCATGTCGACCTGGATAGTTTTCTCGATGATGGGCATCTACCCAGTAATTCCGGGAGACATGAATTACGCCGTTGCCGCACCTGTTTTTGATGAAGTAAAAATTAAACTTGACCAAAATTTTTACCCTGGTTCAGAGATCATTATTAAAAAAACTGGTTCCGGCAAAAAAATAAAAGAAATAAAACTGAACAGAAAAACACAAAAATCGTATTTTATAAATCATGCGGATTTGGTGAAAGGAGGCCTGCTGGAAATCATTCATTAAAAACAAACTGTACTTTCTACCATGCAGGAAGAGAAAGCTCACTATTAAAAAGGAAATTTTCACTGAAGTTTCTCGTTGAAATAACAGCGCAAAAAAGAAAAAAATGAAAAGCATAACAGTATTACTTATCTCAGCAATCCTGATTTCTTGTCAGGCTGAAAAACCGAAGCAAACAGAAAAACTTACCCAGTATGTAAATACATTTGTTGGAACCGATGGCCCGGGAAACACTTATCCCGGAGCAGTTGTTCCCTTTGGGATGGTACAATTAAGTCCCGATAACGGACTGCCTGGCTGGGACCGAATTGCCGGATATTTTTGGCCAGATTCAACCATTGCAGGATTCTCTCACACGCATCTTAGCGGAACTGGTGCCGGCGATATGTACGATTTGTTACTTTTCCCGATGAACTCGCGTTTTACAGAAGATTTATGGCCGGAACAAAAGAGTTATCGTCCCTATTCAAAATTTAGTCATGAAACAGAGGAAGCTTCGCCCGGATATTACAAAGTAAAACTTGAGAGCTCAGGTATTGAAGCCGAATTAACCACAACCGATCGCGTGGGTATGCACCGATATACATTTCCAGCTGATGCAGAAAGCAAAATTATACTTGATTTGGGTTACGCTTTAAACTGGGATGCGCCAACCGAAACAATTATAAAAATTGAAAATGATCACACCATTTCAGGTGTTCGAAAATCTCAGGGATGGGCACGCGTTCAGCACGTGTTTTTTGTGGCAGAATTCTCGAAACCTATTGAAAATGTTCTGCTTTCCCCGAAAGACAATGCAAAAGAAGGTCTTGAAGTAAATGGCACAAAGGCTCGTTTTGAAACAACTTTTAGCACCAAAGAAGGCGAACAGGTTTTAGTAAAAGTAGCGCTCTCTTCGGCATCGGTTGAAGGTGCTCGCAGAAATATGCAAGCAGAACTCAACCACTGGGATTTTGATAAAGTACGTGCTGAAGCCAACAAAAAATGGGAGGACGAACTGGCTGCCATCCGCATTGATGGAAGCGATTACCAAAAGGAAGTTTTTTATACCAACCTATACCACCTCTTTTTAACACCTAGCCTGCTTAGCGATGTTGACGGGGCATATAAAGGAGCCGACCAAAAGCCTCAAAAAGCAGCCGGGTTCAAACGCTACGACACTTTTTCGTTGTGGGATACCTATCGTGCAGCGCATCCGCTTTACACAATTATTTGCCCTGATGAAGTAGATAATATGGTGCAGTCGATGATGGCTCATTACAACGAAACCGGGTTGCTGCCAGTTTGGTCGCTCGCCGGTAACGAAACCAACATGATGATTGGCTACCATGCCGTTCCTGTAATTGTTGATGCATATTTTAAAGGAATACCAATGGATGCAGAAAAGGCTTTTGAAGCCTGCAAAGCATCGGGTATGAATAACACAGAGGAGATGCAGCTCTACCGAAAATACGGATATGTTCCCGTGGGCGAACACCACGAAAACTGGTCGGTTTCGAAAACACTGGAATATGCTTACGACGACTGGTGTATTGCCGAATTTGCCAAAGCTCTGGGGAAAGAAGAAGATTATAAACTTTTTACGAAACGAGCCAGTAACTGGAAAAACCTCTACGATCCGAAAACCAATTTCTTTAGGGCAAAAGACACAAACGGCAACTTTACCGAACCGTTTATTGCCAAAGAATATACGAACGAATACTGCGAAAGCAATGCCTGGCATTACCTTTTTGCAGCACAACACAACATTGGAGGATTCCGCGATTTAATGGGGAAAGAACGGTTTACCGAACTCCTCGACAGTATGTTCACCTATTACCCTTCTGCCGATGACAAGTTGCCAATTTTCAGCACCGGTATGATTGGTCAGTACGCACATGGAAACGAACCAAGCCATCATGTTCCATTCCTTTATAATTTTACTGATAGTCCGACTAAAGGTCAAAAATACGTACGTGAGATAATCGACACCCAATATTCGAATAAACCCGATGGTTACTGCGGAAACGAAGATTGCGGCCAGATGTCGGCGTGGTATGTTTTTGCCTCTATGGGATTTTATCCCGTTAATCCGGCCAACGGTATTTATTACCTGGGGAGCCCGGCGCTAAAAGAGGCAACCATTACTCTTCCCGGTAAAAAAACCTTCAGAATAATTGCAGAAAACAACAGTTCTGACAATGTTTATATCCAAGCCATAACATTAAACGGTAAACCTTATACGAAACATTATATTACACATACCGATATAATGAATGGCGGAGAATTACGTTTGGTAATGGGAAACCAACCTCTGAAGTAAAAAAGCGAATTAATAACAAATGAAACAAGCATGAGAGAGTCTTCACACATAAGTGATTTTTTAAAATCATGCGAGTTCCATCTTATTCCATAGAAAACAAACAATTTTAATAAGATGAAAAGACTGACAGTATATAAGCAAAAGAATCTCAAACCCGTTTCAAACCATTTGAAAACGGAGATTGAGACTTCCGGCAATGTTTGGTCTTTCAAATAAATCAACTAAAAGTATGAGACAGCTAATTACAATTGCAATGCTTGCAATCTTCCTTTTTGGGATTTCGTGTACGAGCGAAAAGCCGGCCGAATCTCAACCCCAAATTGACTATACCCAGTGGGTAAACCCCTTTATCGGCAGCGATTACCATGGGCATGTTTTTGTGGGAGCCAATGTGCCTTTTGGTGCAGTTCAGTTAGGACCAAATAATCCAACGCAAGGCTGGGACTGGTGTTCGGGCTATCACTATTCAGATTCTCTTTTAATAGGTTTTGCCCACACCCAATTAAGCGGAACCGGAATTGGCGATCTGGGCGATATTCTTTTTATGCCGCTTGCAGGAGATTACACACCTGCTATTTCTGAAGAAAATCCTTATCACTGGCAGGCAAAATACACACATGCCGACGAGGTGGTTGAACCGGGTTATTATTCAATCGACATAAAAAAATACAAGGTAAAAGCCGAATTAACCACTACCGAGCGGGTTGGCTTTCATAAATACAATTTTAAAGGCGAAGGAAACTCAAAAGTGCTCGTAGATCTGAAATACGGAACCGGTTGGGATCAAGTAAAAAAAGGAGCCATTAAACAGGTCGACAAAAGCAGCATCGAAGGATTTCGCTTCTCTCAGGGCTGGGCAAAAGACCAGCGCGTATTTTACCACACCCAGTTCTCGAAAGACATTAAAAGCATAGAAATCATTCGCGAAGACAAGGAAATGGGAGAACTTACTGCTATAATTGAATTTGAAGGGAACGGCACTTTGATGGCCAAAACCGCCATTTCACCAGTTAGTTCGGAAAATGCAAAAAAGAATATGCTTGCCGAAATTGACGAAGAAATTGGACTGTGGAATTTTGATGCAATTCATAAAATGGCAAAAACGAAGTGGAATAAGGAGCTGGGAAAGATCAACATCGAAACAACAAATTCTGCCGACAAAACCACTTTTTACACGGCTTTATACCATACCATGATTGCGCCAAACCTGTTTAATGACAGCGACGGAACATATCGAGGAACGGATAAAGAAGTTTATCCAAATCCAGGCTTTAACAACTACTCGGTTTTCTCGCTCTGGGATACCTACCGTGCAGCCCATCCTCTGTTTACGTTGGTTCAACCCAATCGTGTCAACGATTTTGTTAATTCGCTGCTTACTGCTTACGAGCAACAAGGCAAACTTCCGGTGTGGCACCTCAAAGGAAACGAAACGGACTGCATGGTTGGCTATCACTCAGTACCCGTTATTGTTGATGCTTACTTTAAAGGCTTCCGTGGATTTGACGCAGAAAAAGCTTTTGAGGCAATGAAAACGACTGCCTTGCTTGACGAAAGAGGGCTTGATTTTATAAAATTGAAGGGTTTTATTCCTGCTGAATCAGGTCCTGAGTCGGTTGCCCGCGCTTTGGAATATGCAATTGATGATTGGTGCATAGCAGCCATGGCTAAAGATCTGGGGAAAACAGAGGACTACGAACTTTTCTCGAAACGTGCCCAATATTACAAAAACTATTTCGACAGTGCTGATAAATTTATGAAAGGGAAAATGGGAGACGGCAGCTGGAGAAAACCTTTTAATCCAATTCATTCTGCTCACCGCGATGATGATTTCTGCGAAGGAAACAGCTGGCAGTATACATGGCTGGTGCCTCAGAATCCAGAAGGTTTAATAGAATTGCATGGAGGCGAAGAAGCATTTATTACTAAACTCGACCGATTATTCTCCATGCCATCGGACCAGGTAGAAGGTGCTTCGAGCGACATATCCGGATTAATTGGCCAGTATGCGCACGGCAACGAGCCTAGCCACCACACCACTTATTTGTATGCCTACGCCGGTGCACAGTGGAAAACCGCCGAAAAGGTTCGTGAGATATGTACCACCATGTACAACGACCAACCCGACGGGCTATGTGGCAACGAAGACTGCGGACAAATGTCGGCCTGGTATGTACTTTCCTCGATGGGAATATATCCGGTAAACCCGGCAAACGGCGCTTATGTTTTTGGTAGCCCATTATTCGATAAGGCAGAAATTAATTTGTCTGAAGGAAAAAAATTCTCTTTCGTTGCTAAAAACAACAGCAAAGAAAACCTGTATATTCAATCAATTACTTTAAATGGTGAGCCTTACACAAAAACCTTCATAACACACAAACAAATTTTAGAGGGTGGCGAATTGGTTTTCACCATGGGAAATACAGCAAACAAAGAGTTTGGCAAAGAAGCGGACGACCGGCCAAAATCGGTGGTTTATTAACTTTTATTGAGCAGGCTAAGACAATAAAAAAATGGCATCTCTGACAAGGGGGTGCCATTTTTGGATTTATACAAAAACATATCAAAATGAACGATATAAAGTGTTTCTTTATCCCTTCTTCTTCCTCCAAAAATATAATCATTACATAGAGGAGGCTATTAAAGGATTTTTGGACGCGAATAAGCCAAAAACAAATCAATTTTTTTATCAATCATTTCAATATACATTTGGTATTAGAATTCATTACTGTCCAGTAAAAAAAATAATAAATGAAAGATTGCTTCCTTAAGAATGCAACATTTGCAAGAATGGCAACGATGATGTTTTCATCAGCTGTAGCCAGCTAAAACCAGAAGAAAGAGAATCTTCCAACTGCTTAAACAATGAATTAAAATTAATTGTTCCCCCAAAAGATGCCCTGAAAATTACAGGCACCTTTCTCGATGAAATTTCGCACGATATCCCACACTAAAACTGGGGAGAAAAAGAATGGGATGCCGACTTCGCCCACATGAAAGCCAGTGGTATTGATACAGTAATAATCAATCTGATTTTCGGTAAGATTTTCTCATAAAAAAAGCTATCAAAATATTCCTTCAGACATTTCCCCCAAATATATTTTCAGAACATTAACTTTGTTTTCCTTCCGCTTGCGAAGATGCCTGGCGAAGTCGCGACTGTTTATATCTCAAAATTCAATATTTTTATACCTTTAGAGCATAAAACCTATTTTTCATAATGAAAGAACTATCAGAAGCCATTGAAAACCTCTTGTGGTTTTTCTACCGCGTTTTTCTCACCTTAATCCCTGCTGCATTTTTCGTGGTAGCTGCTTTATTGCTGACCCAAAAATATTTCCCAGATTTTTTTAGTATTGAACTTCCCGGGCAACTTTGGGAAACACTAAAAATTAATGCTGCCGTTTTTATCTTCATTGCAGCGTTCATTGTCAACATCATCATTGAGGGGCTATTTCATTTTATGAATAATTATTTGCTCGACTACGGAGGCCTGGCAAAATCAATTGTCACCAAAAAATATGATGCTTACATGCATCTAATCGATAAAGATGTAAAAAGTTCGCTTGGTATCGATGGTTTTATTTCGCACCGGGGAAATTTTTTCAACCTCCTAAAATTTCGTATAGCTGAACAAAATCAAGGCTACAACAACCTTTTTTGGTACCTTATCAGCAAAGAATATTTATTTAACAATCTGCTGATTGCAATATGCCTGCTTATGTTCTTTTTCCTTCCGGCCGGCATTATGCATGACACCAATTCCAAAGGTTATCTTTCGGTTTTGTTACTCGTTCAGGGTATGCTTCTTCTCCTGTTTTTAACCTCATCTCAACATTTTTTAAGAAAAAAATATAAACTCGAAAAAAAGCACAAAGCTTTCCTTGCACTTCCCCGCTACTATTACTGGTTTTACCTGTTCTTTTTTGCCGGAATAAGTTTAAAGGCAATTGCTCCATTTTTCCCCGGTTTTATTTCAGACCTTTTTGTACTAACAGGCATAAACCTGGCACTTTATCCATTGCTATTTTCACTGCTCTCAAGGGGTTTTAAAGAATTCCTTCAGGTAGAGGAGGCGATGATAGATGCTTTTATCAACATTAAATATTCAAAAGAGATTTACAGCCATGACAAAAAATAACAGCACCTACCTGCAAAAGCTTATAAACCGGGAGTGGCCGGTTCATTTCATAGATGGAGACATTCCTGTGTTTGCACAAAAAAACCAGGATGAAATTGAACACGACAAATATGAAAGCTTATCGGAAAATGTTGATTTCTATACAGGTGCTATTGCCTTTGCTCCGCATTTTACGAATTACAGCGGGGCAGAAGGATTATACAATTCGATTAATGTAGAAGTGCTGAAACATTTCGAAAGAACAAAAAAATTTAACTGCATTGATTTAGGTTGTGGTGTTGGCCGGAGCATTTACGATCTGGCCACAGTATACAAACAAGCTCACTTTGTGGGGTTCGACTATTCAACACAGATGCTGTTACGTGCAAAAGAAATTTTGAAATCGAATGCACCTGTAAAAATTGATCTAAGCACTCGCGGATTCAACACAAAAGCATTTGCAGGCACCGAATTTAAGAATGTTTCGCTGGTTCAAGGAGACGTGTTAGATATGCCTTTTAAAAAAAACAGCTTTGACTGTGTGCTTAACACCTTCCTGATAGACCGGGTAAAATCGTGGCGAAAGGCAGTTTTTAATTCGATTTCGCTTTTAAAAAGCAACGGCCTGATTGTAATTACCTCGCCACTAAATTGGTCAGACTACAGCAATAAAGAAAATACCGCCGACAAAGCAGAAATAACAGCCTTTATTGAACAACAGGGAATCCGGATAATTAATTGTTTCGACGACCTTCAGTTTCAATACCTGGTAGACCAAAGGGGCAACAGGAAACAATGGAGAACTTTTTTTATTGCAGGAGTTAGACCTGGTTCATAAAATAAAAAAAAAGAGAAAGCCCTAAGACTCTCCCCTTTTCAGATTTTATAACCAATAAATACACTTGACTGTTTCAAATTAAATGTGCCCTTAGGCACGAGGATTTGTTCTTAAACATCCTCAAAAATGCGATCTTTCTAACTCAAGAAAGAAATCAATACCCCGGCAGCAACGGCCGAACCAATTACCCCCGAAATATTACTCGCCATACAATATTGAAGAATATGGTTCTGTTTGTCGTATTTTAAGGCCAGCTCGTTGGCAACGCGCGATGCCATAGGCACTGCACTTAAACCAGTTGCTCCAATAAGTGGGTTAATTTTCTTTTTAGCGAAAAGGTTATACGTTTTCACTGCAAAAATTCCACCGGCAATTGAAATGGCAAATGCGACAAAACCACCCACTACAATTCCTAATGTTTTTGCTGAAAGAAAAACTTCGGAAGTCATGGTTGCTCCTACTGTTAAACCCAGAAAAATAGTTGCCGTATTCATAATCGGCCCCTGGGCAGCATCCGCCAAACGGCTTGTTGTTGAGCCAATTTCTTTAATAAGGTTGCCAAAAAGCAACATCCCCAGAAGTGGCACCGACGATGGAACAAGTACTGCAGCCAAAGTTCCCAAAGCAATGGGGAAAATAATTTTAGCTGTTCTCATATCCTTAATCTCATGTTTTGCCGGGAAATTCTTCTCCATTTGCTTCATGTTAATTTTAAATTCCTTTTCAGAAATAAACAATTTAGCAACAAGAGGAACAATAACAGGCACCAAAGCCATATACGAATAGGCGGCAATAGCAATTGGCCCCAATAAATGAGGTGCTAGTTTAATGGTAGTATAAATGGCTGTAGGGCCATCGGCACCACCAATAATACCGAGCGATGCAGCCTCCTGTGGTGTAAAACCAACAGCAATTGCAGCCAATAAGATTGAAAAAATTCCAATTTGAGCAGCGGCACCAAACAACGCCAGTTTTAGGTTGCGCAGCATCGGGCCAAAGTCGGTTAAAACACCAACTCCCATGAAAATAACAGGAGGTAACAAACCGGTTTTAATCAACGAATAATAGAGATAATTCATAATCCCGTATTCGTGAGCAATTTCAAAAAGGTTCATATATCGATGGTCATCCAGCTGAATTAAATCAGGGGAGACTATACCCATTTGCCCGCCCGGGAAATTAGCCAGCAAAACACCAAATGCAATGGGAACAAGCAAAAGGGGTTCGTACTGTTTTTTGATTCCCAGATAGAGCAGCACAAACGAAATCGCCCACATTATTAATGTTTGCCAGGTGATTTCGCCGAGCGCGGTCATATTAAAAAGTTCTGATAGAATATTCATAAAACGCGATTATGCTAATTGTACCAAAACATCATCCTCTTCAACATTGTCGCCATTGGATTTTAAAATGCCAACAACTTTCCCATTCTTTTCAGCAACAATGGCATTGTAAGTTTTCATCGATTCAATGTAACAAACCAAATCACCTTCTTTTATTTCGTCGCCTACTTTAAGAGCTGTTTCTGTATTATCTTTCGTAAGCATAAATTTACCTTCGAGCGGTGCAATAACTTCCGAAACATTACCGTTTGGCGCAGGAGCCGACGCAGGTGTTGCCGGGGCTGGAGCAGCAGATCCGTTTCCATTTGTAGCGGCAGGTGCAGCTGCAGTCATTTCATCATAGCTAACTCCTACCTTAAATTTCTCTCCGTTAATATCAATAATCATTGATTTTGGCTCGAAAGAAGCAGTAGCAGCAGCACTCGTCGTTTGTCCTTCAGCACATTTCTGTTTTTTCTCCTTTGCCTCTATTTTACGCGCCAAATCTTCTTCGAAATCCTGTTTCGCTTTTCCCGATTTGTAAGCACGATATTGTTCCGGGTGCATGGCCAACTCCAGCAATTCTTCATCGTCCTGACCAAAATCCCAGTTGTTTTCTTTCATTTCTTTTTTGAAAGTTTCAAGGTCATTTGGATACAAATCTTGTGGAACACCTGTATAGAACTGTTTCCCGTTTGTTTCGGCCAGATGAATAATTTCAGGAGCTAATTCTCCGGGTAATTTTCCCGATTTTCCAATAATCATATCCCAAATATTATCGGCAACCATACTCCATCGTTCGCGGCCTTTAATTAACTGAACCACATTCATTAATGCAAGGTTCTTAACATATTGGCTGAAAGGAGTTACCAAGGGAGGATACCCTAACATTGGCCAAATATATTCTACCTCTTCAAATAATTTTATAAGCAAGTCGTCCTGAGACAATGTAGGCTTGTTACGTTTTTCAAGCCACTTATTCAAACTTTTCAGATTCGTACCAAGGTCGGCCATCAAACTGCCCATCATTCCTCCCGGAAGGCCAGAACCAATCAATAGCGAGTTCATCTGACGGTTTTTTGAGTTGATGTAATAACCAAGAAAATCGTTGATAAACTCTTGAGTCATCGAACGTACTTCCATGTAGGCTTTCATATTGATGTCTTTCACCTTGAAGCCTGCATCTTTTAACATTCCCTGAACGGCCAAAACATCGGCATGACCGGTTCCCCAAGAAAGTGGTTCCATAGCCACATCGATATAATCGACTCCGGCACGGGCCGCCTCCAAAATAGATGCCATTGAAAATCCAGGGCCAGAGTGACCGTGATATTGAACAATGGTTTTGGGATGTTTGGTTTTAATATTTTTGATGATTCTTCCAATAAAAGCAGGACGGCCAATACCCGCCATATCTTTCACACAAATCTCGTCGGCACCCATTTCAATTAAAGTATTGGCAAGGTTTGTATAATATTCAACTGTGTGAACCTTTGATATGGTTAAGCTAAGGGCAGCTTGCGAAATCATTCCACCCTCTTTGGCAAATTTAATTGAGTTTTCGAGGTTGCGTGGATCATTTAAACCACAGAACGAACGTGCGATATCAGTACCTTGTAACTTTTTTACTTTAAACATCAGCTTACGCACGTCAGCCGGAACCGGGCTCATCCTGATTCCATTTAATGCGCGCTCCAACATGTGGGTTTGAATTCCCGCGTCATTAAACGGCTGTGTCCAGCGGCGGTTTGCCACATTCGGATTTTCTCCAAAAAGCAAGTTAATCTGCTCAAATCCGCCACCGTTGGTTTCAACCCTGTCGAAACACCCCATTTCGATAATCGCCGGTGCAACTTTTTCTAACTGTTCAACCTTGGGAACATATTTCCCTGAAGATTGCCACATATCTCTATACAGCAAGCTAAATTTAATTTCTTTACTCATATCAGTTTTATCTTTATAATTCTAATTGGATATCTCTTTATTTCTTCAATTTTTCAATTGACGAGACTTTTCCCTTCCCTTTTGTTGAAATATCAACCGCCGTAACAATGGCTGCCATTTTAGATGGTTCTATAATCGAATTTAATTTGCCCCCTATGTTCGTGGGCGCTACCGGGATTGTTGCGAATTTGTTCGTGATTCTAATAATTAAGTTACCCAATAACACAACCATTATCAGGATAAAGAAAACAGTACTCATCCCTGTTAACATTAATTTTAAAGCTTCAGTCATTTCAGTATATATTAAAGATTTCCCGTTAAAAAGGTGTGCAAATTTAAACTTGTGAATTAATTGTAAAAATAATCAACTAACAAATTGTAAGAAAAATAGAAGATTTAACGTTGAATTGTAAGAATTAATAAAGAAAAATTTCTTTTTTGTTACTCAACCATTTGCGCCGCATAGAGTTATGCAATAACACATAATAAGAAGACAACAAAGGTGCTATAAAACATATATTCAAAATAATTAACAATGAAATCAAATTAGCAAGCATTTTCGCTAACGAATTTTCCATCTCATTTTCTCAAGCAACAAGCTAAAAATTAAGTTTAAATGCAGTTCTAAAAATTTCTTCAAAATAAATTCCTACCTTTGCGTAAATTTTCAGGTTTAAGAATTTGTGCTCATGATACTAACCGCGCACTTCTGTTAGTATAGTATTGCTCTCTTTTTTCAATCTTATTCTTCCATAATCGACAACTTATGACAGTTAAAGAGGTTGAAGCTTCTGAAAATTCATACAATAACGAGTTTAATTAAAAATTATATATGGGTAGATCAAAAGAATCTTTCAACAAAAAAGAAGTAAGAAAAAACAAAGACAAGAAGAGAAAAGAGAAGGAAGCCAGACGCATAGCTAGAAAATCAGAAGAAAGCGCAGGCGGAGATGACATGATTGCTTATGTCGACGAATTTGGAAACATCACCTCAACACCTCCGGAGCCAACACAAAAAGAAGAAATTAAGTTAGAAGACATTGCAATTAGTGTTCCGAAAGGCAGCTTTATTGAAGAGGATAAAGAGAAAGAAGGAATTGTAAAATTCTTCAATACCGATAAAGGATATGGCTTCATTAGGGACTTATCCAATAATCAATCTATTTTTGTTCATGCTAATAATGTTGAAGGCGAAATTAAAGAAGGAAGCCGCGTAACATTTGAAGAAGAGAACGGGCAGAGAGGACCAACAGCTGTAAATGTAAAATTATCGAAATAATAGCCTGGCAACAAGCTACTCCGATACAGCCTGCAACAGTCGTTTGTTTAACAAAAAACAGAACTACGATGAATTGGGGCTAAATTATAAAATACAATCTCCATTAAAGGATGGCATCTCACTAATTTTTTTTAGAAACTGGGATGCCATTTTTTTGTGTATTTCGTTCATTTTAACACCTCAAAGTTCATGTTTACAGCGAAATAGCACGAACAATCCCGCAAAAAATACTAGAACCGAGTTGGTAAAACATGCCAGCTTAACTACCTTATTTAACTTTTTAAAGTTATAAGTCTTATCTTTAATAAAAAAAATGGAGAAAGATATAAAACTGGCCGTTCTTATCGATGGCGACAATATTCCTTCGGCTTATGTAAAAGAGATGATGGAAGAAATTGCGAAATATGGAAATCCAACCATCAAACGAATTTATGGCGACTGGACAAAACCTATTTTATCGAAATGGAAAAACCTGTTACTTGAAAACGCAATTACCCCAATACAGCAATACGGTTACACCACTGGGAAAAATGCCACCGACTCGGCAATGATCATCGATGCCATGGACATTTTGTACAGCGAAAAAGTAAATGGCTTCTGTTTGGTTTCGAGCGACAGCGATTTTACACGATTAGCCACCCGTTTACGTGAAGCGGGAATGCATGTTATCGGCATTGGCGAAAAAAAAACACCTGAACCATTTATTGTCGCTTGCGACCGATTTATCTATATTGAAATTCTTCGCAGCCGTTCGAAAGAAAGCGAAAACAGCAGTACTCCTGAGAAATCGGAAAAGAAAAGTGGAGTTGATAAAATTACGCCAAATGTTATCCGGTTAATTTCGAAAACAATTTCGGATTTAGCTGACGACGATGGCTGGGCATTCCTGGGCGATGTAGGCAGTCTTCTACAAAAAAAACAGCCTAATTTCGATTCCAGAAATTACGGTTTTGAAAAGCTGACACGTCTTATCGATTCTATTGGCAAATACGAAATTGATCAACGCGAAAGCCACCGGGGTAAGTTTAAATTAATTTATGTTCGGAACAAGGGCAGATAAAATATACAAATTCAGAATTGAACGACCAGAAAAACATTGATATGGCTATAAAAAAAGATTTTAGCATGAGCAAACCAAAGGTTCAGTTTAATTTCTATTAACCCGATTACAATTAATAATCTATCCTCAGCCTCAACTAAATTTAAATTCAAAACTTGCACATTTTGCATTTCTGCGCTTAAAAATTAATTGTAGAACTCGGGGTATCCGTATAATTCTTCTATTTAAACAACTCAATAATCTCGTCTGGTGTAATTTCCTGAAAAGGATTATTCGAATTTATAAACTTATCGGCCAGCGAACTTTTTCGGTCTTTTAATTTTTGAATTTTTTCTTCGATGGAATTTTCGGTTATAAAGCGGTAAACAAAAACATGCTTACTTTGCCCAATGCGGTGAGCCCTGTTAATTGCCTGGTTTTCGGCTGCCGGATTCCACCATGGATCGATTATAAAAACATAATCGGCTTCGGTTAGGTTAAGTCCTACCCCACCGGCTTTCAGCGAAATAAGGAATATACGATTCTCGGGATCTTCCTGAAAATCTTTAATTACCTTTTCGCGTTTGGTCGTTTGCCCCGTTAGTTTGCTGTATTTCCAATCTTCTGTTTCAATTCGCTGCTGAATTAGCTCAAGGTGGGTAACAAAGGAAGAGAATATCAGCACCTTATGCTTTTCAGCAACCAGGTTCTCCAGCATTCTAAAAATCTCATCGAACTTTCCAGAACTTTCTTCCAAACCTTTGTCAAGCAACGAAGGGTGATTTGCCAACTGACGGAGTTTGGTAAGGCCCTGCAGTACGACAAACTGCGATTTTTTCAAACCCTCTTTTTCGATACTCGAAAGAATGGTATTTCTAATTATGGATTTTTCGTGCTCGTACATTTTATGCTGCTCGCCGGCCATGGAGCAAATCCGGATTTCTTCCATTAACGGAGGCAAGTCTTTGGCCACTTCTTCTTTTTTCCGGCGTAATACAAAAGGGCGAATCATTAATTGCAACCTTTCCATTTGCTCCTCGCTGGCATGTTTCTCGATTGGCGTAATAAACGAGCGCCTAAAGAAAGCCAGGTTTCCTAGAATACCGGGATTCAGAAAATTCATTTGCGACCATAAATCGGACAATGAATTTTCGATAGGCGTGCCGGTAATTACCAATTTATGCTTTGCCCTCAAATCCATAATTGCTTTATATGTTTTCGAACCCGAATTTTTTATCGACTGACTTTCATCCAGAATCAAATAAAAAAACTCAGCACTTGAAAGCAAATTACTGTCATTCCGGACGGTTCCGTATGTAGTAATTATTATATCGTAGAACCGTGTAATATGATCTAGATTGATCACTTTTTTACGCTGCGTCCCAACATATTTAAACACCTTTAGAGCTGGCGTAAACTTGTCAATTTCGTTACTCCAATTATGTACCAGCGAGGTAGGAACCACAATTAAGCTGGCAGCCTGAACAGCTTCTTGTTTATCAACAGTTTGAGCAAACAAATCCATTTGTCCCTTTTCCGCGAACGAATTACTGACTTTAATTCCCTGCTTCATTCGTTTCAGTTTAAGCAGCAGGGTTAGCGTCTGTAAAGTTTTACCAAGCCCCATATCATCGGCCAAACAACCTCCCAGTCCATTTTTATATAACCCGTACATCCAGCTAAAGCCTTCGTCCTGATAACTCCGAAGTTTTGCCTTTAAATTAGAGGGTAAGGCCACCACTTCTTTGTCGGCATTAACCAATTTCTGGTACTGTTCTTTTACCGCCTTATCGGCCCCCTGAATGGAATTCTGCAGTAAAGTAAAATGGTGTTTTTCAAACTGAATATTATTGCCTTTACTTTTGCCAAAAGGCAACAATCCTTTATATCTGGCAAACCACTCTTCGGGTAAAACTGCCACCTCCCCGTTGGGTAATTCAAACTCACGAATATCGTTTAAAATGTATTTTTTAAGTCGGATAAAAGGAATGGTAAACTCACCAAAACGCACTACGGCATACACATCGAACCAGTCACCCTTGGTTTGCGGTTTCAATTCCAAGTGTTGGGTTCCGGTAAAATATTTTTTCTCGAGCCGGTCCTGTTTTACACATATCCCTTTTTTTTCGAGCTTCGAGCGATTTTCATTTAACCAGTTCACAAAGAAATACAACGCATTTTTTTGTTCCAGGAGCGGAATTCCTTCTAATGTAAAGTAGCCATTATCGTCGATTAAACCTACTGCTTTTATGGTTTTCAGAATATCTTGTTCCCAGTCGTAATCGCGAACGGTTTTACAAAATACAAACGAATCGTCTCTTTTTTCAACGCTAACTGCAATGCGCCTTACCGCGTTGGGCAAGAACTTTTCGTTACCATACTCAAAATTTAAAGCCAAACATGGCTGGTATTGCAAATTTAACTCAAGGCAAAGCACTGCCTTTTTATTTGCTTCAACCTTAATAATTTCAAACCCTGAGGCTTTTACATCGTAATCGCGAATTGTTTTCAGCACAAAACCAGCGTAATATTTATCTTCGATTGTATTAGGAACCACCACAAAGTCTTTTTCGAGAAAAGGCATTATTTTTTTTGCATTTAACTTTTCAAAGGCCAATAACTGATTTCGGTAGAGCATTAAACAGGGTTGGTTGGTAACAATTTGGCACAACCGTTGTGAGAGTACAATTTCATTCTCTCCCAAAAAGATTTTTAGCTGATAACGGGTTTGACTTTCCGAACGTTCGAAATAAAATTCGGGACGTGCAAAATAGGGTGGCACTTTAATTTCATCCTCATCGTAAAGATTCGAATATTTAGCCTCCTTTTTAAACAAACGAACCGGGCTCAACATCAAAATTGAATTTGCCTGCATCATACACTTCTCAATGTACGGCAATACATGTTTTTCGAAATAACCTTTATTTAGCGTTGAAAAAAACTCAGAAACACTCTTTGCCCGCGAAAATTTTTTCACCAGGTTTTCATCGCTGTACTTTTCAATAAGATTAACCAGTTCCTTCTCGTATGGTTTCCAATCGTAATCGTTCTCCTTAAGGTCTCGTGGTTTAATTAACCTTACCACCGTATAAAAGCGCTCTTTCTTTTCAATAAGAAAAGGCTGAAACACCATTCCCAGATACCGATGTTCGGTTAATGCTATTATAAAACTATAGTCGTTCATTTAACTTACTAATGAAGAATCCAATTAAAAAAACATCGTTTATTGCACAGAATTCGTTGTTCAAAAAGAACCTCAAATATAGAAAGGGAATACCTGAAGTTAAAGTGAAAAGAGAAAAAAGTTAGAAGAATTCAGAAGTTCGGAGTCTGAAGCAAAAAGTAAGAAGCGCGAAGTATCATTCGGGGCAATCTTTCTATCTTTGAAAAAATAACAGCACATGAAACAAGCATGAGAGTGTCTTCATACATAAGTGATTTATTAAAATCATGGGAGTTCCATTTTATTGCTTAGAGAAAAAAAACAATTTTAATACGATGAAACGAACATGAGAAATATTCACACATTGGCGATTTATTAAAATCATGCGAGTTCCATCTTATTCCATAGAAAACAAACAATTTTAATAAGATGAAAAACTTATTCATAAAAAAAATAGAATACAGCAAGGATCTTACGCTTGAAGAAACAGCGCATTTGCTGGAAACGCAAACCGTTACTCATTCGATTAACATTCTGAACTGGGAACAAAAATTTCCGTACAAACCAGGTTTACTATTCAGGATTGGCCACACGGGCAACGAAATCTGGTTAAAATATTACGTAAACGAAAAAAATATACTAGCACAAGAAACCCGCACCAATGGGGATGTATACAAGGACAGTACAGTTGAATTTTTCATTTCGGTTGATGGGAAGAACTATTACAACTTCGAATTTAATTGTATTGGAACAACACACCTTGCACATGGTCCGGGTCGCGAACACAGGAATTTTGTGTCTCCTGAAATAGTAGAACTCATAGAGATTAAATCGACGCTGGGCGAAGAGCCATTTGCTGAAAAATCGGGAGATTTCGAATGGGAAATGATGATTCGTATCCCGATTAAATGCTTTGCTTACGACAAATTAAAAACCTTTTCAGGATTAAAAGCCACTGCCAATTTCTATAAGTGTGGCGACAACACTTCAGAGCCTCATTTTGTAAGCTGGAATCCTATAAAAACTGAAAACCCTGACTATCATCGTCCTGAGTTTTTTGGAGCTGTGGAGTTTGAGTAGAATAAAAGCGACTTAGTAAAATTAGCTAGCGGTTACTATTATTAAAATTTAGTTTACCTGATTTCAAAACTGTTCAGTTGATGAATAAAATTGGTTATTTTTGAGCTCATTTTCAAAAGAATCTACTTTTTCGAAAAAAAACAAAAGTCAATATTTTACAGCTATCAACACATTTCGGACATGATTACATTTTTAATTTGCATTGCACTATTAGTTGGTGGGTATTTTGTTTACGGCCGTTTAATAGAACAAAAATTCGGCGCAGACAATAAGTTAGAAACACCTGCCATTACGAAACAAGACGGAGTGGACTTTATGCCCTTAAAAACCAGTAAAATATTTCTGATTCAATTTTTAAACATTGCAGGACTGGGGCCAATCTTCGGTGCAATTGCCGGGGCCTTGTGGGGGCCGGTTGCTTTTATATGGATTGTTTGTGGCTCCATTTTTATGGGTTCGGTGCACGACTACTTTTCAGGAATGTTGTCTATTCGTCATGGGGGCGAAAGCATTCCCGAAATTGTTGGAAAATATCTGGGCAATGGGATAAAACAATTCATGCGCTTTTTTGCGGTAATCCTGCTTATTTTAGTGGGTGTAGTATTTGTAAAAGGTCCTGCTACTATTCTAAACGGCCTTACTGGCGTTAATGTAACTTTACTCATTGTGATTATTTTTATATACTACCTGCTGGCTACCATGATTCCCATCGACAAACTTATTGGTAAAATTTACCCGGTTTTCGGATTATCGCTGCTAATTATGGCTGTTGGCATATTTGTGTCGTTATTATTTGGAGGTTATTCGATCCCCGAACTTACGCCACATAACCTCGTAAATATGCATTCAAATCCCGATAAATTCCCGATTTTTCCGATGCTGTTTATTACCATTGCATGCGGGGCGATATCAGGCTTTCATTCCACCCAGTCGCCATTAATGGCACGGTGTTTAACCAACGAAGCAGATGGAAAGAAAGTATTTTTTGGCGCCATGATTGCCGAAGGAATTGTGGCTCTGATATGGGCTGCTGCTGCCATGGCTTTTTTTGGTGGCGTCGAAAAATTAGGTGAAACGATGGCTCAGGAAGGGCATAATGCAGCGTGGGTGGTAAATATGATTTGTAACACAATGCTTGGCCGGGTTGGTGGAATACTTGCTGTTTTCGGAGTGGTTGCTGCTCCTATTACATCGGGTGATACAGCTTTCCGAAGTGCGCGGCTTACCATCGCCGACTCGTTTAAACTCGACCAGGGAAACCTGCTTAAACGCTTACTGGTTACCATTCCTATTTTTGCAATCGCAATAGTTTTTACCAATATAAATTTCAGCATTATCTGGCGTTATTTCGGCTGGTCGAACCAAACCCTGGCAACCATCGTACTATGGGCGGCCGCTGCATACATGGCAAAACAAGGAAAGAAATATGTGTTTCTGCTTCTTCCGGCAACATTTATGACTGCTGTGGTAACCTCTTATATTTTGGTTGCTCCCGAAGGATTCCATTTGGCCTATCTGCCATCGGTAATTGCAGGTGTTTTGGTTGCCGTAGTTATTGCCGCTCTGTTTGTAAGATTCAATATAAAACAACAAGATAATCGCCTGGTAACAGAAAAAGTTTTGACTGCTGAAAGGAAAAAACACAGGTTCTAAAATTGGTAAACAATACAGCAAAAACAACGTATGTTTACCAATAGAGAAATCGGTTAAGAGGCAGCCAGGCTAACATCGTGCCGAGTTTTTAGATACATAGTATTCGAATAAATTGTAACATATAACTGCATAACAATGAACCAAATTCGATTGTACAAAGGAGATATTACCCAGCTAAAAGTTGATGCCATTGTAAATGCTGCCAACAAAACTCTGCTGGGTGGTGGTGGTGTTGATGGTGCGATTCACCGTGCTGCCGGAAAAGAACTGCTTGCTGAATGCCGCACATTAAACGGTTGCGAAACCGGCGAGGCAAAAATAACCCAAGGCTATGGTTTGCCGGCCAAATATATAATTCACACCGTTGGGCCGGTTTACAACGGCGGAAAAAATAACGAGTCGGAAAAACTGGCTTCGTGCTACCGGAAAAGCCTCGAAATTGCCTTGAAAAATAAGATAAAAACCATTGCCTTTCCCAACATCAGCACCGGGGTTTATGGCTATCCGAAACAGGAGGCTGCCGAAATTGCAATAACTGAAGTTCGCGCATTTTTAAACCTTCATCCTGAAATAAGAGAAATAATATTTTGTGTTTTCGACGATGAGAACTTCAACATTTATAAAAAACTAACTGCAGATTAATATCCCTAATCCGAAAAGATTTAGAAGAAGAAGAATGTTAATGCTTTTATTCTTCAATTTGGTCTAAAATCCAGTTTATCCAACTTAAAACAGTTGACGATCGTCTGGCAAAAGTCGATTCAGCATCAACATGGTATAAACCGGAGGCTTTCATTATAGCAATTATTTCAGCTCTGCCTGGTAATTCGGCTTTTTTAAAATATAATTTTAGTGTATTGTTAAATGCTAAATGCGATAGAATTAGTTCAATAAATTTTTCTTGTCGGCTTGCTATTGACAAATTAAACAAACTTTTACCCTCCTTCGTTAAAAAATAAGTAACCTCACCGCTTTCCTTCTTTTTACCTATTAATCCTAAATATCTTCCGGCATCGGTATAATAATTCGTTTGCCTGACATTGAAATCATAATTCGTTGTAATATCCCCACGATTTAAAAACCCATTTTCATGAAGTAATTCACATAAATTTACCACCCTCTCAAACGAATCTGCTTGAGGGAATGGCACCTCCGGCTCCTTTATAATTTTAACTTGTTCTACTAACTTTCGAATTAACTCACGATGAATAGCCCCTTCTCTTATTGCATATTTCTTTTCACGTATAAGCTTTAACGAATTGTAATGTGTCGGTTCTTGAAACAAATATTCTCTAAAATGGAAAATCCCATTCGAATACGTTAAAAATACCGGCCTTACTCTTTTCTGAATTTTGTTAGACCATAACCTAAACGGATAATACATTTGGCGAACCAAAAAATCGCTGGAGATTGAATTTTTAGCCTCTATCAAAGTTAATGAGTTAACACCCTCATAACCACCATCGATTTCAATTTGAGAGTTATTAACTTTAATATTAATTGGCTTGCTTTGCGTGTTAATGTTGAAATTAAATGATAACGAACTCATACGTCCGTTCAATGTTGGTTTTAGTTCCTCTTCTTGAACAAAATCCTGGATAATTCCCGAAACATACGCACAATTTAACGCCGCCGACTCGCTTGTAATATTATTATAATCAATACTTTCCAGGAAATTAGGGAAATTAATTTTAGTGATTTCTATTTCGTTCGTCTCAAAATCTTTAAATGTTTCGAAATCGGAAATAATATAACCGCCTCTTGAAATTGGTAGAATCGAATAATTGTTCCTGGCAAATATTTTGGGAAGTTGCGATCTGTAATCAAATTTTGTCATTAACCGAGCTTCCCGATATTTGTTGATGCTCGAAGAGTTTATTATAACGGAACCCTTCTTTTCAATATTCTCTGCTATTTCATATTTTTCGAATAATTTATTCCAGGCAATATCGTTTTTAGAGTCACTCATAATTTCGAATTAAAACCTCATTAATTCCTCCTCTTTTTTTAGCGTTTGAATTAATTGAACGATTTGCTTTTACATAATTAATTTCAAAGTCTTTGTATAAATCCTCAATAAACGGAGTGGCTGAGTTTGACAATAGGAAATTAATGCCTTTTTTGTTTAGTTTCACGCATAAATCGTGCAATCGAATTTGTTCTTCAACATTAAAACCACCTTCAACATAACCCGTAAAATTTGAACTTTCAGAGATCGGGTGGTAAGGAGGGTCGAAATATACGAATGCCCCTTTTCTTATCCCCTTTACAGCATCCTCAAAATCGCCATTCAAAATAACGATATTATTCGTATTTAAATATCTGCTAACGGCTCGTATTGTTTTTTCGTTTACTATGTTCGGATTTTTATATTTACCAAATGGTGAATTAAATTCTCCAGAACTATTAACGCGGTAAAGTCCGTTATAACAGGTCTTATTAAGGTAAATTACCCTGGATGCTTTTTTAATATCCGATAACTCACTAAAATTCTCTTCTCGATCTAAGGCACGTAAATTATAAAAATATTCCGATTCGTTTTTATGTATTTTTAGGTCATCGATTAATTCTTCAGGATTCTCTTTAATTATCTGATATACGTTAACTAGCTCTTTATTAAAGTCGTTAATTACTGCATTTTTAGGTTGTAGATGAAATAAAACCGCACCACCACCAATAAAAGGTTCATAATAACTCGTTATTTTTTGAGGTAGAAATTCATTAATAGCTGGCATCAATTGTCTCTTTCCGCCAACCCATTTTAGAAAAGGTGCTATTAACTTATTTTTCTTCATTTTCAATTAATTTCAAAAAATGCAAATTAACGAAAAAGAAGTGGTTCTGTTTAGGCCCTTTCATTTTTTGTTGAAGATCTACCTGTGAATAAAAAAAGTAAATGACTGTAAATTAGACGTAAAAAGGATATAAAATGTTCGAAAGTAAATAAATTCAGACAAACATTACTTACCTTACCCATCGACGGAAATTTTCGTAATTTACAAACTGATTTGTACAAATTAAAACACCATGCAACCCGACAACAGCTATTTAATTGAAAAAACAGGAATTAAATTTCCTGTAATTGGATTTTACGATACGCCCTCCACCGATGGGTATGAACCTGTTCTGGAAGCACAGGCCTGTGTTTTTGCTTATTTTAACCAGTGGAAAAAAGGGAAAGCTGTGGTGCTCTCGAAAAAACAATTTGGATGCCGGGGAGCCGGAAAATGGTTGTGTAATGTTAGTACCCGCTCAAAAGAAGATTTTGTACGTTTCCTTGCCGACGAAGAAGGACTAAAAGCAAACCATACGCTTATGGAGCAATGGCTCGATTTTGAACATCCTTACCAACAAACTCATGATTACCTCATTCTTTCTCCATTAATATCAGAAAAGTACAACTACCTGAAAACAGTTACTTTTTTTGTTAATCCCGATCAGCTGAGTATCCTTTCGATTGGAGCCCAGCTTTACCATTCGCCGGGTAAGCCCGATCCGGTAATTGCTCCCTTTGGCTCGGGATGTATGCAACTGGTTTCCTTATTTAAAAACCTTGATATTGCCCAGGCAATGATTGGGGCAACCGATATGGCCATGCGAAAATATCTGCCTTCTGAAATACTTGCATTTACTGTAACTAAAAAAATGTATGAACAACTGTGTGGGCTGGATAAAACAAGTTACCTGGAAAAACGCTTTTTTAACGACCTAAAAAAAGCAAGAGACTAGAACAAATTAATTCAACTGAGTGTCTTTATACATTTTTTTCATATTTCGATGATAATTATTGGTCATGCGAATATGAAAATAAGGATACAACAAGTGGTCGCGTAAATTCGATTTACTCTTAAAATAACTCCGGTGTATTATTTTTGTATAACCTTTGTTGGTTTCAACAAATTGCAATTGTTGCTTTCCATGAGCCTGATTATCCTCCAAATAGCTGAACTCAATTGTTTTTGTTTTATCGTCTACCTTGGTTATTTCAAAAGCGGTACAAATTTTTTTAATTCCTTTTAAGATATTCAGATTTAAATAAATAAGCTGACCGGGTTCAATTCTATCAACCTGCTGATTCGGGTAATAAAGTTCATTCTGGCTTTTCGAAAACAACATACCAAAATCCATTTTACCAGCATTCCAGGCTTTTGCCGGGTTGGTGTATAAATAATGCTTCCAGGTTTTTTCCAAACTATCCTTTAATATATATTCTCTTTCATTTACACAAAATCCTGCCGTACTCGATTCCGGAGTCAATGATGGTTTTACATCAGAAAAAGTTTCGATATTATTTTCAATTTGTCGGTATACATACGCTTCAACCGCTCCTTCATTAATTTTCTCAAATTCTACATCGGCCAAATAAGTTTGGTCTTGTCCTTTCCCCAGCAAGGACAAACAAACTAACACCACCGAGAATATAATTTGTTTTTTTAGCATATTAAATTTAAACTGCTTTATGTAACACAACTTATCCACTTTTTTGTTGCTTTTACAAACTTAAGATTTTGTACGAATTTACAGCGGAGTATAAGCACTTTCTTATGCTTAATTTTACTGTTGCTTTTATTCTTTCATACACCCTACTTAAAACATAACTACGCCAAAAAGGCAGACACATAGCCAGGCCCTTTCTTCATAAAAACACAATCCCTTTCCATTTTATTTAATATTTTTGATACCAAAAAAAATACCAATATTACATTGAAATGAACCTTATTCTTTTGCCCTTTTGGCTTTATGCTTCGTTGAAAAATTGCACCGTAGCTGTTGCTATGCCTTAATTTTTCAACTTGCCTAAACCCAAAATCATCAAAACAATTTAAAGCTCATTTCAAAATAAAATTGGTATAAGATGAACAAAACTTAAAACAAATGCGACGAATAACCATTTTCTCTCTTAGTATTTTACTCACAATATCAACCTTTGCCCAAAGTGGGAAAGTATTCGACAACCTGAGTTTTAAAAGCGAAATTCTTGGAATGGAACGCAACTATGCCATTTATCTTCCTCCTGGTTACGAAACTTCGGAACGCAGTTATCCCGTGCTCTACCTGTTACACGGAGCCACTGACGACCACACCGGATGGATACAATTTGGCGAAATAAAACACATTGCCGACAAAACCATTAATGAAGGCTCTGCAACGGCCATGATTATTGTAATGCCCGATGCCGACACCAAACAAATGGGCTACACCAACGCCCCCAATGGCTGGCAATACGAAGATTTCTTTTTTGAAGAACTTATGCCGTACGTTGAAAATAAATACCGCATCCGAAAAGATAAACGTTACCGCGCTGTTGCCGGTCTTTCGATGGGTGGCGGCGGAACTTTTTACTATGCACTGCATCGCCCCGATTTATTTTCGTCGGCTTGCCCATTAAGTGCATCAACCGGACCACTAACCCGCGAAGATGTTGAATATCAACTAAAACGCCGGGGAATAACTGAAGGTTCAGAAAAAGAAAAGGACGAATGGTTTAAAAAATACAGCGTAATTGAACAGGTAAAAACCATGCCCGAAGAAGACTTAAAATCGGTACATTGGTTTATCGACTGCGGCGACGATGATTTTCTGTACGAGGGCAATTCGCTGGTGCATATCCAAATGAGAAAAAGAAACATTCCGCACGAGTACCGGGTTCGTAACGGTGGGCACAACTGGACATACTGGCGCGAATCGCTCCCCCTTGTTTTAGAGTTTGTCTCCGACACTTTTCATCAGCACTAGAACACAAACAAAATCTTCAGTTTTCCAGTTTATGCAAAAAAACAGCCTAACATTTAATAACATGGATACATTATCACGCCTGCTAGTTGCTCTTTTTCTATTGGGACCTTTCGCAGCTAACTGCCAAATTAAATACGAAGAAAAGGACAAACAGATTCTTGAGAATATTTTTATTCAACTAAAAAATGAGAAGGATAAATCGACAGCGGAGTTAATCGTTTTAGCCGGAAACTTGTTCCTTGAAACACCTTACGTTGCTCATACTCTGGAATCAGAAAAAGAACAACTGGTAGTTAATTTGCGCGAGCTGGATTGTACCACCTATGCCGAAAATTGCCTGGCAATTGCCCTTACCATAAAATCAGGACAGCTTACTTTTACTAAATTCGCAGAAGAGTTGACAAAAATCCGCTACCGTAATGGCCATATCGATGGCTATGTTTCGCGGCTTCACTATTTCAGCGACTGGATTTTTGAGAACGAAAAAAAAGGATTGATTAAGTCTGTTTCGAAAGACATTGGGAACATTCGCTTTCCGCTTGACGTTAATTTTATGAGTACCCACCCCGATAGTTACCAACAGCTAAAAAAGAATCCAAACCTTGTCTCGATAATGGCGAAAAAGGAAAAGGAAATTTGTGCCAGACAAATGTTTTATATTCCTGAAAACAAAATTGCTGAAATGGAAAACAAAATGCAGCAAGGCGACATTGTTGGGCTAACAACTTCAATTGACGGCTTGGATATTTTACATGTTGGAATACTGGTAAAAAAGAATGGACGGATTCATCTGATGCATGCTTCGTCGGCTGCTAAAAAAGTTGTTGTTTCGGATAAAACACTTGAAGATTATTTGAAAGACAGCAACCATGCCACTGGAGTAATGGTAGTACGAATGGTTGAAGGGAGGAATGACTAAGGACAAAGAAAATTGTGTGCAGAAATCGTAGTGAACAAAAAAAATTGTAAATTAAGTACAAACTTTAAACGCTAAACGCATGAAACGAATCTTTTGTAGAACAATGGCTTTGTTGGCTATTTTAATAAGCTGCACATTAATTGGTAAAGCCCAGGAAATTGGCATCAGAGGAGGTGACCTGTCGGGTGGAAACATCGCAATTACGGGTGCTTTTAGTACTGGATACTTTACCCGGATTCATACCTGCGTATCGTTTGGCGAAAGTGTTGGAGTTGATTTGCTTTGGGATTTTATTCACCGCCCTTTGATTGATGAAGTACTTTATGTTTACGCTGGTGCGGGATCGTATGCGCTTTTTGAGAAACCATTTGTTATGGGAACCACGGGCGAAATTGGAATGGAATACCGCTTTGATTCCGTTCCGGTAGTTTTGGGCCTCGACTGGCGTCCGACCTATAAAATTATTAACGAAACGGAGTTTTCTCCCGAAGGTTTTGGTTTTAATATTCGCTTCGTTCTCGACTATTATTAAAAAAAAGAAATTCGCTGTTATTGCTCGAGTGCATTTTTACCTTTCGAGGCATCTTTCATTTTAAAATAACGGCGAAGCAATACCTTTTTTAAGTCGCGTACAATCACCTGGTGGGCAATAATTTCGATGTGCGAATAATGCGGCAATTCCTGTTGGGCATTGTAAATCTCTCGGTCGGTAATATCAACCTGATACAAAACCGAGAGCAATAAATCGTAGTTTCGTTCAACCAAAACCGATATTTGATGAATTAACTGGCTATGCAATTCTTCGTATGCATGGTCGGTATCTCCCGAGAAGTTTATTTCCACCCCAAACATTCCGAAATCCTTCATTATCTGCTCAGCAGTTTGTCGAACTATTTCAGCCTGACTGAAATGACTGGAAACATTTTTGTTATTTATTTGCGGGAAGTTCATGCGGTATTTTCGATAAAGATACTACCTTTTACGAAAAAGATTACTTTCGTTAAAAGAATCAATAAATTATTTCCACCGAAACCAATCCTCAAAACCTTTTTTGCTGAACAATTAAATCTGGTGTATGAATTGAGGTTTCGTTATGGGCATTTAAAATTCTAAATACACATCTCCCTCTACACTCAAGAAGCTTACCAACAACAAATTAATATCAATTACTATTTGGAATGAGAATACACTATTCCATAGGAGCTAATTTTTTTTTAATTTCGAACAGAATTTAAATTAATTCGAGAAAGCACAAAACGATGAAAAAAAAAGCAGATACTGGTTACAGACGTTTGACCATTGGCGAAGAAATTTTTAACAGCATTACCCATGGAATTGGAACACTTTTAAGCGTTGCAGGCTTGGTACTTTTAATCGTATTTGCAGCTTTAAAAGGGAATGTTTGGCACGTTGTTAGTTTTTCAATTTTCGGAAGTACGCTGGTTTTATTGTACCTCTCATCAACTCTTTACCACAGCTTTACAAAAGAAAAAGTTAAAAATATATTCGTTCGTTTCGACCACGCAGCCATATTCTTATTAATTGCCGGAACCTACACGCCATTTCTTTTAACCGCATTACGCGGAACTTTGGGATGGACACTATTTGGCATAATATGGGCGGTTGCCATTGCCGGAGTTGTTATCCGCTCAATTTATTTAACGCGTTTCAGAAAATTAATGGTGGGGTTATACCTTGCTATGGGGTGGATGTTTGTTGTTGCCATAGGGCCAATGATGAAGAACCTGCCGGGTATTAGTATGCTCTTTCTGCTGTTGGGTGGACTATTGTATTCGATTGGGGTTATTTTTTATGCCTGGCGAAAGCTAAAATATGGGCATGGCATATGGCACTTGTTTGTTTTGGCAGGCAGTATCATGCATTTCTTTGCAGTAATTTACAGCCTGAATTAATTACCCATTTTAGTTTTAACATAAAAAGCATAGCTGCAATTTAAATTGCAGCTATGCTTTTTTACACTTCCTGTTACGATAGTGCTTCAAAACGCTTAAAAGCACCTTCCCAATCCCGTTCCGAAGAAGGAACATATTCGGTTACTTCGAACGAATTTTTAACTACCTCTCGAATCTCTGCCAACGATTTTACAGCACCAATTGCTTTCGCTTGTAACATCAGGTTACCAGTGGCAGTAGCTTCGGTTGGTCCGGCAAAAACCGGAATTCCAATAGCATCGGCAGTTAGCTGGTTCAGCATTTTATTATTTGCCCCGCCACCAATAATGTGCAATTTATCGATCGGCTTACCGGTTAACGATTCAATTTGTTTTATTGTTGATTTATATTTTAACACCAGACTTTCGTATATACACCGCGCAATTTCGCCTTTGGTTTGCGGAACCGGCTGATTGGTTTTTGCACAAAATTCCTGAATGGCTTTGGGCATATTCCCAGGATTTAAAAACACCGAATTATCGGGATTAATAAAACACTTAAAAGGGGCAGCTTCCTTACATAAATCTACAACTTCCTGCCATTCCAATTCCTTTTCCTCGTCCCAAATCCGTTTACATTCCTGAATCAGCCACATACCCATAATATTTTTCAGGAAACGGGTTGTTCCTTCTACCCCACCTTCGTTGGTAAAATTCATTTCCATCGACATTTCAGAAACCAACGGCTCTGGACTTTCAATTCCCAGCAACGACCAGGTTCCCGAGCTCAGGTAAGCCCAGTTGCCACCATCAGCTGGCACAGAAGCAATTGCAGAAGCTGTATCGTGCGAAGCGACAGCAATGCAAGGGATTTCTTTACTACCAGTATCTTCCTGAATTTCAGGTAATATTTTGCCTATTTCTGTTCCCGGCTGAACAATTTCATTTACCAAATCTTCAGAAACTTCTGCTGCATTAAGCAGTTTTGTTTCCCACTCCGGTTTTCCGGGTTTTAAAAGTTGCGATGTACTTGCTATGGTATATTCGTTTTTCTTAACTCCCGTAAAAAGGAAACTCAAAGTATCAGGAGTAAAAAGTAAACTTTCAGCAATATTTATTCGCGAATGCTTTTCCTGTTTCGAAGCAAATAACTGAAACAGCGTATTAAACTGCATAAACTGAATTCCGGAAAGCAGATAAGTTTCTTTGGCGGGCATAACCTTAAAAAAATTCTCAATTGCATTATCGGTACGGTGATCGCGGTAAGCGAATGGCAAACCAACCAACTGCCCCGAACGCGATACCAGCGAATAATCAACACCCCAGGTATCTATCCCTATTGAATCGGGTTGAATATTAAATTCTGTTACGCACTTTTTCAATCCGGTTTTTAGCTCATCAAAAAGGCTGTATATATTCCAGTAGTAGCTACCATGAATACGGGTCATTTGGTTTTTAAAACGATGGATTTCTGTCAAATCTAATTTACCATTTTCCAGGGTTCCCAGAATTGCCCTTCCACTTGAAGCACCAAGATCGAAGGCTAAAAAATAATTTTTGCTCATATCTACAATTAGGTTCTTTTACGAAACTACAAAATAAATCTTTATACTGTATTAAGCTATCCTGTACTATCGGGAATCCTGTAATTCCTTGTAGCAAAATACTCAACTTTTCTGCTGCTAACAAAATGATCTATTGCCTTTTTGCTGCAAATAGTCGAATTTTGTATAAATCTTAATTCTTACGGCTATGAAACTATTTATCAAACTATCAGTCGTTACCCTCCTGTCTCTATTTGTACTTCAACCAGTTAGCGGACAAAAGCTTCTCAAGAACATCTCTAAAAAAATAAAAGAGAAAACGGAACAAAAAGTGGAGGATAAGGTGGAGGATAAAGTGAAGGATGAAACGAATAAAAAAATAGATGACGCTTTAGAATCGGATGAGCAGGAAAGCAACCAGTCGTCGAATGATGCAGCTTTAAAGTTGTTAAATAAATTTGGAATTTCATCTGAACCGGTTCCTTATGAAACAAGTTATTCGTTCGACCAGTTGATACAAATGCAAATTGAAACATACGATAAATCGGGAAAGAAAATTGATGAAGGAGAGTTTATTACGCATTTCGACAGCAACTCGAAAAGTATGGCTTACCAATTTGTATCGGGCGACATGGTTAGCGACGGACAAGGAATGTTTATTATAGATTCAAAAAACGGAGCAGTTATAATGTTAAACGCAGAGGAAGGAGAGAAGAAAGGTATCGTTTACGGCATGAATTCCTTATTTGAATCTCTTGGGCAAACGTATAATGAAGAGAATGATCTAGCAGCCACACCCGAAACGTATCTTGCCAACCCCAATATTTCAAAAACAGGAAAAACCAAAACCATTGCGGGTTATAAATGCGAGGAATATGAACATAACGATGAATACAGCGAATCGAACTATTGGATAACCAAAGATATTGCAATGGATACCCAAGATTATATGAGTACACTTTTTAAAACCAGTGTTGCATCGAACGGAATGGGATGGGGCTATATGATGGAAGCCACGTCTGTTGACAAACAAAGTGGCGAAAAATCAATAATGAAGGTTACTGATGTTGACCAGCATTCGAAGGTTAAATTTTCTCTCGATGAATACCAGATATCTAACCTGGGAAGCATAACAATTCCAAACGAATAGCCATATCACCAGATATTATATTTAGAACATGAAATGCAGCTTATAAACTTTTTCATTTTCTCTTTATTGAAAAATTGTACCGCAGCTATGGCTATGCTAAAATTTTTCATCTCGATAATACAAAAAAATAATTGGCGTATCCAATGCGGCATTTTATATACCAAGTGGTATTACAAAAGCTTATGTGACGAGCCGGATTAAAACCCAGAATTAATACAACAAAAAAGGCGATCCAAGGATCGCCTTTTTTGTTGTATTAATCAATTTTATTTTAATATAAACCTTGAATAGTTTTAAATATTTTTAGTTCAGACTAGTTAGAAAATTAAGGGCTAGCCTAAGCTACGACGCAATCTTCCAACAAAGGATAAACTCAAAATAACGAAATGAGCATGAGACATAATCACACAGGCGATTAACTAAAGCCATGCGAGTTCTGTCTTATGCCTTCGAAACAAACAATTACAATATGATGAAAGAATAAGGCCCATTTCATGTAATTTTGGTACTAATTGCAATTTAAACTTTTATGCATGTTTCTCAGACAAGTAGCGCTCAGCATCGATGGCAGCCATACAACCTGAACCAGCAGCTGTTATTGCCTGGCGGTATTGATCATCCTGAACGTCACCACAGGCAAATACTCCCTTCACATTTGTTTTCGACGTACCCGGAATCGTTTTAATGTAGCCAACCTCATTTGTGTCAATATAATCAGCAAAAATTTCGGAATTTGGTTTGTGTCCAATTCCGAGGAAAAACCCATCAATTTTAATTGTCACCTCTTCTTCGTCAGCCTCGCCTTTATTTTTCACCAGTGTAGCCCCCTCAACTACTCCATCGCCAAACAAACCTTTGGTCTGATGTTTCCAAAGAATTTCAATATTTTTGGTATTGGCTGTACGTTCTGCCATGACCTTCGAAGCACGCAGCTCATCACGACGAACAATCAGGTACACTTTTTTACATAAACCGGCCAAATACATTGCTTCTTCGGTAGCTGTGTCGCCACCGCCAACCACAGCAACATCTTTCCCGCGGTAAAAGAAACCATCGCAAGTCGCGCAAGCAGAAACGCCGCCGCCTGCGTATTTTTTCTCATCTTCCAAGCCCAGGTATTTTGCTGTTGCTCCTGTTGCTATAATCACGGTTTCGGCTTCAATCAATTTCGAATCATCAATCCAAACTTTATGAACTTCGCCCGAGAAATCAACTTTTGTAGCCATCCCCCAACGTACATCTGTACCAAAACGTTCAGCTTGTTTTTTTAGGTCTTCCATCATAACCGGACCAGTAACTCCTTCGGGATAACCCGGATAGTTTTCAACCTCGGTGGTAGTTGTTAACTGACCTCCCGGCTGAAGACCTTCGTACATTACCGGATTAAGGTTGGCACGGGCTGCATAAATTGCAGCTGTATAACCGGCAGGACCGGAACCTATAATCAAACATTTTACCTGTTCAACATCAGTTGGTTGAACATTTTTATTCTCGTTACTTTCGTTAATATCAAGTGGTTTAAACATATCTTTATATTTTTTGCGAACAAAAGTATAAAACATCTTGATTTGGTCATAATAAATTCAATCGATAATAATTAAGGCACGATAGTTCCATTCTATGATCGAATAATAAAATTTTGAATGAAATCAATTGAAAAAGTTTTTGCAAAAAAGAAATCTAAGATTACTTTTGCAGCACATTTAATCGGGATGTGGCGCAGTCTGGTAGCGTACTCGTCTGGGGGGCGAGGGGTCGCAAGTTCAAATCTTGTCATCCCGACATATAGGTGTTGATTATCAGTTTATTAAGATTTTTTTGAACCGATTTTGAACACAAAAGGAACAAACCAAAGAAAGGCACAGTGTTATGTGCCTTTTTTATTACCCTTAATTTAAGAAAATTTACCAACCCGTTTTCAGGTAAAAAAATTGAAAATATTTTTTTCACGGTACTGACCCCCTGTTTCTAAGCAATAATTTTTCCATACAAAGAGGGGATACCCCCAGGCCTCTCCCCCCAGGGCGGACCAAGGAAGGGTCAGTAATAATATTGTTGTACAAATAATTATTGTTAAATAAGCCTCTCGCCCTTTGTTAATACAGAAAAATAATATTGGATGTTGGTTTAACTTTTAAAAAAATCTTCCCCAGGTGATGCCGAATTTGATTAGCTTTGAATATTGTTTTACGAATTATTATGGTAAACACACAGTAGTATTTTAAAGTAACCAACAATTCTTGTTACTTGGTTAACAATAATTATTTGTACAACAAAATGTATCTGTTCCAGGTTTTCTGGTGTTAAAATATTTTGTTTTTTTCTGTCACCTGTAACTGCATTTCATATTCTTTTAAAATCCAATACTGTTTGAAATATTTACCGACTGAAAGAATAATTTTCATAACACACATCTAAAAATTATATCCCGCAAACCTCTATGATATTATGCCATATCTGTCTATTTCTGGGCTTTTTAAGGCATCTATAGGTGGCCACAATACACAATGAGCCAATAATTTATTACCAATCAAATTCAATCGTATTTAAGCCTTTCACCATTTATTAAATACATACATGTAGGTTTTATAAACACACATAAAAAAGTTAAAGTTATTATATATATCTGAACCCAATGTATAACAAAAACACATGTCAGAAAAATCTACAAAAATTAATTTTAATTTGCTTTACTTCTGTATTACAAAACAAAATTCTCTCTTCAATTTCTGACTATTATATTTAAACTACATCCAAAAACCTGGTCAATATCTTACGAACAAGATATTTACAATCTGTAGCCTTTTCTCGTGAAAGCAATGTTGTATGTGCTGATTTATTACGATATTTTTTAGATAATTCAACCAGTTCCGAAATAAATTCTCTAGAGTATAAATCAGGTGAATAATTTTCATTTATAAATTCATAAAAATCTTTTATCACCTCACTACGCTCCAACAAAAATCTATCGGAAAGAGAAGATAGTATGTGGCACATGTTGCCTAGCGTATAAGTTGTTCTGTTATTGACCACCATACTAGCAAACATCGAAGTTTTGCTGTTTTGCATGTCGTATTCGTAGGTAATGTCTGTATGTGGATTTTCAGCCCTTATAAAATTAGTGAACGGTTTAAATAGTTTTAACAATACCTCACTTTCAACCGCACGTGACATCTGCAAAATATATGGGCTAAAATCATCAGATGATTGCATTACCAGGGTATCGTTAAGGTATTCCGCTGATAATAGAAAACTGAAACTTTGTTTTTCCAAATTCTTGGCATCTTTTAACATAGCCCGAACTCTCGCATCAAAAACTTTGGTATCGGTGGGTGTAACACCATCCAAAAATTCATAAATTTTTGATTGCAATTCCTCGTTATCCACAAATTCCTCATCAGAGCCTTTCAGAGCCTCTTTTATAGTACTTAAAATGGTTGTGATGTTAGATGAAAGCAATTCTTTCATTACAATTTTGACCATACCTTCAAGCGAGTTGGCAACCTTTAACTTTGCAGTTGATATCTGATAAAATTGCGATAGTTCTTGACCGTGTACCTGTATTTCCTCTGTCTGTATATTTTCCTTTTCTGGCAGGAAAGATTCTTTTGGAAATTCCCTGTAAGTGTTTAGTATATCATGTATTTCAGATGAATTAAATACGATAGCCCAATGCCATTTCCCGAAACGTTTTGTTTCGTTAACGGCTTTGACCCATAAGTCCAGAAACTCTCTTTTTACCCTATTTTCATCGCTGTCCTGACCTTTAACTTCGAGTACCAGCTTATCTCCATTCGTAAGTTCAATAATGTAGTCAGGTATATAATTTTTTAAAATTCCCCGATAATTATATTTGACAAAGAACCCTAAATGGTCGTTTTTTACAAATGCACGGACAGCTTCGTGTTTGTTAATAATGTTTGCATTGTTAGCTTCCCATGTGCTGTCAAACACCGTATAATTTACATGCGATTTTTCGTGCCATGCGTTAGGTTTCGAACTATACCAGGTTGGCATATCCGAGGTTGAACGAATAGGTTTCTCTGCATCAAATACTGGTGATAATAAAGCACCTGGCTGTTTTTTAATAGCTAACCAAAAATGTTGGATTATTCTTGAAATATTAAGTGTTAAAAGAATATTCCGTCTAACCTTATCCCGATTAAACAAGTTGCTTGAAATTACTATTTTATCTGAGGTTAAGAATTCTTCGGTCAATTTTAATAACTGCGATAAAAAGTCGTACTGGTTGCCTTTCCAATTATTTTTCTCCATCCCGAAAATATTGGTCGCAACCCGAAAAATTACCGACTGCATACGATATCTTTCTGCAAAATTTTTAATGTCGATATCGCTCATGGCGGCAGGGGTAATACTATTAGATATTACACCGCCAAGTTCAACTTCGGTTATGGTATTCTCTGGGTCAATAATAATCGGTTTTACGGCATTGTAATCAATCTGTAACGATGATTTATACACCGTATCAATCCGTAATATGTTAGGGAATGAAATTTTAAAATTATCTTTTTCCTTAGTCGGTTCAATCTGAAACTTGAGCTTTGGTGGTCGTGGCGATGTTGCACCTCCTTCATGTGGAATAAACGAAAACGGAACACCAAAAATATTAACGTATTCTGGTTCCAACATCAGGTTTTCGTCAAATTCGTAGCTAACCCTTCGCAATCCACGTCCAACAACCTGTTCGCAAAGTAACTGGCTGGAAAATGCCCTTAAACCCATAATCTGGGTTACATTCTTGGCATCCCATCCTTCACTTAGCATACTTACGCTGATAACATTTTGCACCTTTTCACCTGGTTTACCAATTTTACCAACGGTATCCACTTTTTCCCGAAGTGCTTCGGCTTGTTGCTTTAATGACCCTGATAAACTCTCATCTTCATTCTCGGCTTTTCCTAAAATCTGGCTGTCGATTTGAAGCGTTTTTTCGATATCACAAAGTTCTTTAACCTCACATTCGCCTGAATCAAAATAGTGTTTTATACGGTCTGCTGTGATGGTTGTGTTGGCAATCGACATTAACACGGGAGGTATTTCAATTCCTTTTGCTTTTTGCCATTCCTGTCGGGTTTTTAGCCAATCGCTACCTAACAAGTTATATGCATTTTTAACAAGGTCGGGTAATGGGGTTTCTTTCGGGACCTGTTTTTGGTTTAAATCTTCCTTTACATCTTTATCGATATAGATGTGATATAATTGTGATTTGTAATCTGAAGTTAATTTCCCGTCATCACGAAATACTACACGTGGTGTTTTTACCAACCCCGATTCAATTGCATCGTTTAAACCAAAATCGCTGATAATCCAGTCAAATAAACCAATCTCTGAAGTTTTTTTGCCCGTTGGTGCAAAAGGTGTTGCAGAGAAATCGTGACACCGCAAAATATTTACCTGTTTGCTTAGCTTATCCAAACCACCAATCCAAACGGTATTGTCGATATCCTCTTTTTTTACCAGTTTTACCTTACTTTCGGCAGCGGTTCTCCAGGCGTGGTGTGCTTCGTCATTTATCACCAGTATGTTGCTGGCATTAGCCATTTCTCCTAAAACATTTCGGGCATAGGCAGTATCGCTTATTTCCGTTTGTTTTCGTTTATCTACACTTCTGAGTTGACCCTTTTCAACCTTATTATTAAGCTTTTCCTGTGTATCCCAAGCCAACATATGCCAGTTGATAATCATCACTTGTCCCTGGCGTAGTTTGTCCATTAAAGTTGTTGGTACTACATTAAACTCATGGTAATAGTTGTTTTCATTTGCTGGTTGTAGTACAGACAATCGGCTTTTTACCGTTAAACCTGGTGCAACAACCAATATGTTTTTTGAAAACCGAACGTCTTGTTTGTAAGTAACTTTATTTAATATGTTGTATGCAATCAACATAGCCATTACGGTGGTTTTTCCACTACCTGTTGCCATTTTACTGCACCAGCGAATAAACTCACCACCATCGGTTGGGATACTAATACCTGTTTTATAGTGTTCTGGGGCTTCAATCATAAAAATGATAGCTATAATGGCTTCCAGTTGGCAAAAGAAAAATGGAAACCTTCTATATTCTTTTTCATTTGTTTCCCAATGTTCCAGTAACTCTTTGGTAACACCTGTAATTCCTGGTCGCTTATCGGCTTCCCATTCTTTGATTCGTTTGCGGATAAGGTTTACCAATGGTAAACTGATGACATTGCCTTCTACAACCCCTTTTTTTGATTTTGGATTGGCAATCGTGTAGCCCGCTGGCCTCCGGCCCGCAGCTTGAAAAAACTCCTGTGTTTGTTCATCCCTGTTCCAATGAAGGTGCGGCTCGCTATATGGTGAACAGAGTATTAACTTATCAATCTGTTTCATCGCTTGATAATTTTTAAACTTTCAATACCTCTGTCATCAATGATTTTTATAGCAATTTGTTTACCTGGTTTAAACGGCAACGATTCTGTTCCGTGGAATGCTTCCATTTTGTCCTCATCAATCTCCGCCTTTAAGTTTTTAGCCAATTTGTTCCATCCATCTTTTGCCCCAGCCATCGGGAAAAATACCTGTGAAGGAAATAAACTTCTACCGTCATAATCAGTATCAAGTAACCACATAGCAATGTTTTTCCTGCCACCACTATCTATTTTGCCCGTTTTAGGATTGAAGTAATCAAATCCCTTAACTTCAACTGTAACCATTCCAGCGTCTTCACCTTCGGTAATATCGTGAACACGGACATCGGGTTGTCCAATTAACCAAAAGCTTTGGTTCGTACTTCTTTTCTTTTTCAGGTCATCGGTTTGTAAATCCATGTTCATTTGTGCTTTTAACAATCTGAATCCCACAAGCTTCTCTGGTGTTTCTTCAATATCTTTGGCTGTTTCATCATCGAACTGGAATGCACAAAACAACAAAATATCGGGTTTTAAATAACGGGCTTCTTCCATCGCTAATTCAACTACTCGTTGTTCGAGTGGTGCGTGTTCGGGTCCAAAAACGACCAATACTTGTTCAGGTTTATCTCCTTTTGTTTCCCCCTGTGCCTGAATGTATTTTGTTCCTGAAAGTGCTTCTATGCGGTTAAATTCCATCATTGCCCCCCCTTTTGCCCGTACACCGGTCCTCAAAAGTTCGTCCCTCCATTGGTCCTGCCTTAACGTTTCGCCAGAGCGAGAAACCGATTTATCCGCTTCCATTTCACTTTCAATTGCACCTTCCAAATCTTTAACAAAAGGTGCGGGAATGCTTTCAACCGTAAATGGTCCTGTTATCCTTGTTTTCTTTGAATCAGTAAATGGTTGGTCGTATAAAGTTTCTTCTCCTTTTGGTTCATCATTAGCTATATTTTTTAAGGTAATATGTGGAACTTTTTTATAATTAAATCCACCACTAATACCTTCTTCAGGTCTTGCCAATTGGAAATAATCAAAGTTTGCAGTCAATAATCTTTGCTTTGCAAGTGTTACTGCAATTCTACTTGTGTCACAAGTAATCCATCTTCTTCCCCAGTTTTCAGAAGCCATTGCAGTTGTTCCACTTCCACAAGTAACATCTAAAACAAGTTCACCAGGATTAGTTGTCATTAAAATACAGCGTTGAATAACTTTAATATTGGTCTCAACAACGTATTTTTTTTCACTTCCATAGCCCCCTGAAGCTGTGTCTAACCATGTGTCAGAAATTGGCACACATGGAAAATCATCAATAAATCTTCTATAGCTCAATGTTGTACCATAAGCTTCAAGTCTATCTTCCTTATCCAAATTTTCGATACCTTTTTTTGTTGTTTTCCAATGCGAATTTTTATCACAATTATATTCAACACCGTTAAAATTATAAGAAAAAGTAGTCTTGCTTTGCCCTGAAGAAGAAAGTGGGGAACGTCTATAAATTCTTGCTCCTTCTGGTAGGGGTTTATCTCCATTCTTTTCTTTAACAGTTAGCTTTCTATAGGTATTATCAGGTAGTTTGATATAGTCATAATTCACCCAATTTACTCCCATTTTTTCAGAGTATAATTGGTTGAACTGAACTAAATTTTTGTTTTTACAATACCACAATAAAAAATCATTAGTTCCTGGCAATAAACTACCTGCCTGGGTTGTAGTCTTTCTAAAAATAATCATACCACAATAATTATTTTTATCAAATACCTCATCCATAATTTCTTTTACGTGATGTACATTTTCATCAGATATTTGAAGAAAGATGCTTCCTCTTTCGTTTAATAATTCTTTCGAAAGCAATAACCTATCACGCAAATATGTCAGATAGGAATGTATGCCTAATTCCCAAGTATCACGAAATGCTTTAATCATTTCAGGTTCTTGCGTAAGGTCTTCATCCTTACCATCTTTTACATCTCTTTTATTAGTGAATGGTTGGAAATTACTTCCGTAAGAAATACCATATGGCGGGTCAAAATACATCATTTGGACCTTGCCTTCCATTCCTTCTTTTTCAAGTAGTGAATTCATAACCAAAAGGCTATCCCCTGCTATCAAACGGTTAGTCCATCCCTCCTTGTGCTTGTAAAATTCTATGGCTTCCCGTAACGGTTTTTCCTCTTGTTCAAAAAGCGACATCTGCTGATGTTTGGCATGTTCCTTCTGAACAGAGTTTATAATAGTTTTTGGGTCAATCCGCTCGTGTACGTGTAACGAAACCGTTGGAACTTCAAACGAAGTGTGTTCTGATTTTCCAGACCACATTAATTGCGGGTCCAGATGTGGGTCGTAATCGTACTGTTTTTTTGATTGCCCGTATTCCTGGTCGGTGGAGTTATTTACAAGCCCGACTGGTGGATTGTTTAAACGTTTTTTATCACTATGCTGGTAATGCTCGATGCTCTTTGATTGTTTGGTTCGCTTAGCCATAAAGTTGAAAATAAAGGTTTTTTTTAATTAACTATAAAATTAGAAATTAAAACCAGATTCACTACCTTAAAAATCACATCATTCCAAAAACATTTTTCACTTTATATACGCTGTTGGGCGAACATTCCAACGTTCTGCAAATGGCACGAACCCCAACACCTTGTTCCAGTAACTCTTTTATTTTTTTTGTTTGGGGCTTGGTTTTGTATTTGCTGAGTTTTTCAACACTACCAGGTTTTCTACCTCGGTACTTACCATCTATAAGCTTTGCCCGTTCAATTCCATTCAGAATTTTTTCACGGTTTTGGTGGTAAAAAAATTCACTTAGGCTGGATAAAACGTTTACGAGCAGACCTGTCACGGGGGTTTGTTTACCGTTGGCATCAAGTGTGGTAATACCTTCGTTTATAGAAACGATTGGCACACCGTATTGGTGTATGGTGTTTATAGTCTGGAGAATATTTTCAACACTCCTACCTAATCTGTCGATTCGCAAAATGCGAACCTCGCTAATTGTACCCTTACGAACCTCATCCAGTAACTTTTTCCCAGCGGGTCGGTCTTCAAATGACATTCTTCCTGTTATACCTTTATCTTCAAATACTTTCCAACCTTGTTCAACCTTGTCTTGTTGTGTTGCAATATTTTGCAAATAGTGGCTGGTTCTCATGTAGTATGCAATGCTCATAATGTTACTAATTTAGCATTATTAAATAATAACACTAAAGTAGCAGCAAATACGTTAATATGCCAGAAAAAACGTTATTAAATTACATTGTAGTTTAAAATAATTACACCAAAGTAATTATTAGGATTTGGTGGTAATATATCTTTTTCTGTACAAGTAACTGTAGTACGCATTAATAATGTGCTGAATAAAAAAAGACAATTCAATTTCATTTGTCGTTATATCAATTACACCATCTTCCGAATCTAAATTATTGTCGTTAATGTACCTTTGGATAAATTTCCTGTCAATGTCAGAAATGGTTTTACTATAATCCACAAAATCTTCCAATGAAACATAGTTTACATCTTTATTCTCAATTTTATTTTTCATTTTTAGTTAAATTTAATTTAAGTGTCAATCCCAAATCAATAAAAGATTGACTTATTATTAGTTATATTGTTTTAATTATCAGTTCAATAAAGTGTTTATTCCTTTATTTTAATTATTCTTTACCTTTTCTGCTCTCCGACAAATTATTCAGGTTTTCATCCAAAATTTGACGTAAATAAGATGATTTGGTCTGATTGTTACCTATGGCATTGTCCACTATCGTCCTCAACTGTTGTTCTGTTATCCGTATTGTTATCTTTTTATGCTTCTTCATATACTATAAATATGTCGTTTTTTGGAAAAAGTCAGACATTTTCAAAAAAACATGATATTTATTATAAGTGTCTGACATTTAGAAGGTGCCAGATTTCTTTTTAACAATAAAATTGTGTATATTTTATATACAAGCACATGAAAACAAAACAATTATTTTACAGTATAGATGGATTAGAACCCGAACAACTTTATCGTAATTATGCTGAGTATTTGGAAGAACAGCGTAAAATCAGAGATTTTGTTCCTGGTAATTCTGCTGTGGTTAACGCTGTTGCAGAACAATACCTGAGAGATTTTGATTTTAAGGACCCTGGCATCCCAGCTGAAGCTATCACCATAAATAAATTTAAGGTATTAGTGCATTTATTGGTTGCAAGAAACCACAGCAGTTTTAACCGCAATCTAAATGCAAAGATATTACAGGATATTGTTGGTCATCAATACGACCTAATGCTTCGTAGTATGTCACACAAAGGTATAATCACTAAGTCGGATTATTATGTTCCTGGCAAAGTCTCTTATTTGTACACTATTAACAGACCGTACGAAGTTAAAAGAAGACCAATTAAAAATATCTATGTGCAAAAGCAATTGGAAAAGCTATCGAAAAAGTTTAGCAGAGAAGAAGCAAATAACAGAGTTAGCTGGCAACAGGATAAATTTATTAATCTGTATCAAAAAATATTGGATAAGGTAAAACTTCAGCAATACCACTATGACGAATTTATTGAACAACTTCCAAATACGGAACGGTCAAAGGTGGCTTATCACGAAGTAATAATTAAATTTAAAAATAAGTTGTATAATCTTTCTGAGGATGATAGAAATAGGTTATACAGTACACTAACAAGGTGTCCTAAACTATTAAAGAACTTTCTTAATATTAGATTTCAGACAGATATTAATAATAGTCATCCATTGCTATTTTCATATTTTCTGATTAATAAATACAATATTGATTTTTATATTATTAATGATATTTATAATATTCCCTATACCAACTCCATTATATACCCTAATGATAGCAACAATCTCTGTAAGATGCTTACTTCCAGGTCCCAAGATTATATTAAAAAGAAAAGGATTCCCCGTGACGTTATCGCTTATGTATATTTCTGTTCAATTGGAAAGTTTTGGGACCATTTTAAAAGTCTGCCTGAATTCAGCCACGTACCTCGTTTTTTGGTAAAAATTAAATTATTTGAAGAGGTATTTTATTCTAACAAACTAACAAGTTGGCAACGTGAGTTTGCCAAAGCATTTAAGCTCATTTATCCAACCGTTTATTCCTTGATTATTGAATATCGTAAAGAAGCTAAGACCAAACACGGTGAACACCTCGCCCATAAAATGACCAGGCTTGAAAGTGAGATATTCAGAGAAATACTACAACGGACTTGGGATGAAGGTATGGAAACTGTAAATATCCACGATGCTCTAATAGTGCTGGACACCAAAAAAAATAAAAATACTACAGAAACCCAGGTCGATGAAATAATAAAATCGGTTTACAGAAAATACGGTTTGATTGCCACAACTTCAGTTGATTATTTCAGCATAGGTAAAGCTGAAAATGGACTTCAGGTTCTAAACGAAAACCAGAATAAAATTTCTGAACTTAAAGAGGAACTGTATCAAAGTATGCTTACTATGACTGATGATACATTGTTTGAGAGAACAGGAAATCTTTTGGAAGGTTTGGAAGATGGTTCTATTGAGATTGTATTTGAAGGTGGTGAGCCGTTTGTTGTTTTTAATAATTAGAAACACCAGTCAAAAACTATTACACCGAAAATAGGCTTAAAAATCAATCTTTTTAAATGCTTTTTTATCGGTTTTCAACTGCATATACTTCTTTACAGTTTGTATTTTTTTATGTCCTGTGGCTTTCATTATTGCATTTAGAGGGACATTCTCACCAATTGCCAGTGTTATAAATGTCCGTCTGCAAGTGTGACTACTAACCAATTTCCACTTGGGAGTTGAATTAGTTTGAACAGCCCGAATTTGTTTTCTTTTCTTTTCAACAGGTTCTGTAAGCATTTCATATTTTTCAAGTAGATTTTTTATATCTCTGTTGAAATATTGTGACGATGGTGCGTTTAGTTCAAAGTTATATTTTTGCAATATCTCCAATGGTGTTTTTTGAAGTGGTATTAGAACCTGAACCTGTCCCTTTTGGGTTTCCATTTCAATGCACCAATCACCCTCATCATCTTTAATAATGTTGGCACTTGTCATTTTGCGAAGGTCTGCATACCGCAATCCAACAAAACAATTAAAAATAAATATATCACGAAGTTTATTCCAATGCTTTTCTGCTATTTTCAAATCGTTAAGTTGCTTAAGTTCATCCTTGGTTAACGCAACAACATCGTTTTCATAGGTATCCGTTTTAAAATCATATAATTTCTTTTTAAAACTGAACAAGTCTCGTTCTTCCTCAATATATTTCATAAATGTTTTAAAACTGCTGATTCTTTTATTTATAGTGTTATCGTTGAGATTACCACGAGTTTTTGATTCTTTGGAATGTGGTATAGTTAAGTAGTATCTGAACTCGATAAAAAATGTTTTATCGATGTCTTTAAACGTAAGTTCTCTCCCATAATGTTGCTCAAAATCGTATAACGCATTTTGCAAACTGAGATAATCCTTAACACTTGGGCGGTTGTTCAACTCCTTAACCTTATATGCATAGAATTCTTCATAATATGAAAGTAACGGCTTTGACGCATCAGCCCTTTTTTTATACTCTTCCTCGAAAATAACCATTTTACCATCCACAAAATCTAAACACTCCTTTTGGCTAATAACTTTTCTTCGGTTCTTATGAATATGCCATATATAACTATCAACCTTATTCTTTAAACGTTTGGTTTCAAAGTTTAATCGAGCATAATCAGGCATCTTTGAATTATACGTATAATCAGTATTCATATATGATTTTACGTATTGGTTTCCTGTATTAATACGGATAGCGTTTTTACCAAGCTTATAGTAAATGTATATATAAGAGTATTTACCACTTTGATACACCTTTAAAACTGATTCTTTTTTCGTTAGCTTTCCCATACATTAAATATTTTTACAAAGTTACGAAATATTTTGAACATTTTTTGAACAAAAATAGAGGTTCTTGTACGGATTTTGAACCTAAACTAGAATTAACAAATACGCTTTAACAAACTGAATACAATGTCTTTACAAAGGTAAAAAAAGATAGTTTTATTTAAAATATTAAAATTAGTTTTATATTTAATTAACTACCTCTATAACAATTATTTATAATTTTAGTTTCAAATCTTGTCATCCCGACAATTGAAAATAGAGGAGTTAGACGAAAGTTTAGCTCCTTTTTTATTTTACATGAGTACTACAAAACAGCCAAACTAAAGGTACAAAGAATTACAAATACCAGGCATTTTCAAATTTCTTCAACATTTCTCCAGACAAATCAAAGCAAATGAGGGGAACCAAAATAGCAATCCTGAATTTCATTTGTGCGATTTCCTAATTTTAATAAACGAACAATCAATACCTTCAAAAAAAAAGAGGTGGTAATAATTAATATAATGGTTGCTCGTAACTACAATTCAATTGTTCTGTTCTTTCTGATTTTATGTTTCACGGCTAACATTAAAAACGACAAGCATTGCAATGCCATAATCTTTTTATATTTTTGAATATCATAATATAATTTATTTACAAATAATTATGACTAGACCGGTTTCAAAAAGCTTAATGGGTGCCACTTCCATGTTGATGATTCTTTGTGTCCTCAGGCAGAAAGATAGCTATGGCTATGAAATAAGCAAAACAATATATGATGTGTCAAAAGGTAGAATTGACTGGCAATCGGGAAGTTTATATCCTATTTTAAAGAAAATGGAAAAACAGGAATTAATTAAATCTGACTGGGTTATTGAAGATAACTCGCGAGCCAGAAAATAGTATACAATTCTTGACAAGGGTTCTAAAAAGGCAGAAGAGCTTCGTGAAGACTGGGAATTTCTTTATAGTATTCTCGACAAATTGAACACGAAAGCAGGCCAATAACACCTAGTAATTGGGCAAAATAGCTTTTCGAACCCAACAACAAAACAACCATATTCCCGAAAGAAGCCCTACGGGTTTTCAAAAGCATTCGGATAAAGCCTTGGTAATAAAATAGCAAGAGTAGATTTTTACGTCACAGAGTCCTGTTTCAAAACATTTGATTTTCGTAAACTCCAATCAAAACTTTCTAACACGTACAAATTCCCACTAAAATCGGCATTAATTCCTGCTAAAAACACGTAGAAACTGAAGCGTTATTTTAAGTCGAACTCGGGTTCTTATTTGTTAAACAATTCAAATGCCATATTAACTTGCTCCGGATTACCCAGTAAATAAACAGTATCATTAGGCTGAAAAATGGTATTGGGATTTGGATGTTCGATCACTGATGAACCTCGTTTAATGGCTAAAAGAGTAACGCCTGTTTTACTTCGCAACTGAATGTCTCCCAATGATTTTCCATCAGCAAGAGAGTTTGCTTCCAACTTAATTGCGGATATATTCATATTGCGAAGTTCATCGAACATTGTTGGTTGATTAATTATATCTTTCTCCGAAAATTCCCCTAAATTCAAATTTCTTATATGGGTTAATATGCGATTAACCTCTTTTTGAGGATATAATTTTTTAACCAGAACCCTATTGAATAAATCTATTGCAATTTCAAGTTTCTCGGGCAAAACCTGGTCTGCCCCAAGTCGGTAGAGTTGTTCAACATATTGAATATGTTTCGCACGCGCAATAATGTATGCCTGTTTATTAATGCTTCTCACTTTTTCTATAATGGCCATCGATGGGATTAATCTCCCTACCGATATTAGCACAATTTCAGCTGTATCAACATGAGCTTTTAATAATATAGGTTCATTAACGGCATCTCCATAAACCACCGAATCACCATTCTGAATTTTGTCTTTTGCAAGTAAAGGATCGAAAATAATTGACACATGGTGCAAGTTATTTAATTTGGCCATTAAAGAGAGTTTTAAAGCGCTTGTATCTGTTCCAATAATTACAAGATGATTTGTAAAATTGGGGATTTCGGTTTCCTTTAAGGGGAATAATCCATTTATCAGGAAATCGGGTAATGGTAATTTTAACAAAACATTTACCACAAGTTTTGAAAGATTCATTAAAAAAGGCGTTAAAGCCATGGTAATAATTGCAACCGCCAGAAATAGCTGATAGAAATATTCATTTATAATTGAATTGTTTAGCCCAATTTTAGCCAGAATAAAAGAGAATTCTCCAACCTGACTTAATGCAAGCCCTACCAACACCGTACCGCGTAAGGTATGCCCCAAAATAAACCCTGTTCCTCCGGCAATAATGGTTTTTATAATAATAACCAGAAGCAAACTAAAAATAACCAGGAGATAATTATCCACAACAAATGTTAGATCTAACAGCATGCCAATGGATACAAAAAAGAAGCTTGTAAATGTGTCTTTAAAGGGAATAAGGTTTGAAAATGCATTATGGCTGTAAGGCGATTCTGAAATCATCAATCCTGCTAAAAATGCACCAAAAGCCAACGACATTCCTAACATGGATGTTAAAAGAGCTATTGAGAGACAAATGAGGAAAATACTCATCATAAATAGCTCTTGATTTTTTGTCATGGCTATTATTTGTAAAAGTTTTGGCAATAACCATTTGTTCCCGGCATAGACAAAACCGATAATAAAAATTGCTTTTAGTGCAAGAAGTAACAATTCCCTCGAAAGATAAACATCGTTTTTTCCAAGTAGATTGGTAAACAATAATAATGGAACCAATAATAAATCCTGAAAAATAAGAATACCCAAAATAGTTCGTCCATAGTTCGACGAAAGCTCAGAACGCTCCTGCAATAGTTTAAGCACAAGTGCGGAACTACTCAGGGCGACAAGAAAACCAATAAATATACTTGTTTGCCAACTAAGGTCGTAGAATACTGATACAACATAAAATATTCCGGCGGTTATTGAAACCTGCAGCAAACCACCAAAAAATACAATTTTTCTGATTTTTAAAAGATGTTTTAACGAAAACTCCAAACCAATGGTAAAAAGCAATAAAATGACACCAATTTCTGCTAAAACCTCAATCTCATGTTCTCCTTGCACCAACGAAAGCAAATGAGGACCGGCAAGAATACCGGTAAGCAGATAACCAACAACCGTTGGTATTTTCAACTTTGTAAAAATTAAATTTACCACTGTTGATAAGGCGAATATGGTAACAATATCGGAGAGTATTGAAAATTCCATTTGTTGTAAAGTTTTAGGTAAAAGCTATTTTTTTGTTCTTTGTGATGTTGGCATCAGTTTTTGCAGAGGAGTAATTATAGTTTGGATAATTTTTTCTTGCACTTAAACTGTGTTTGTCATCGCATAAACATCCAACATAGAGTCAATTCATTAATATAATTAAGGTCTATTACATCATTCATTCTCTTCTACAAAATAACGAAAATATGAAAGATTATTTTTTAATTTATCAAAGAGTTTATCAGGAAGTATTGTTTTCCCAAAAACGATGGAGTAAATTTCTATCGAATTACTATACTTAGCATAAAAACAAGATTATGAAGGATATTTTAGCAGAAGTACTTGGCTACATCCGGCAGATAAGCGACGACAAGAAAAAGCTTCAAAAAATTCTGGATTTTATTTTGGAAGAAATTTATGAAGCCCCCAAAGAAGAGCAGCTTAAAATTCCTGAGGATTTTAAAAAGCTACTGAAACCCATTGCCGAATCGATTGATTGCGGGCAAATTGTTTACATTAACCTCGACACCTTGCAAATTGAAGAAGTGTTTCCCGACATGGAGAACCTTGAGGAGTTTGAGCTTAATTATAGCGACTGCGATTGGGCAACCGAACCAGAATTTTACAACTGGGAAAACACAATAAGGTTTGAAAAGCCAGATTCGAACGAATCGTATAAAATTATGGAGGCTTTTGCCGAATCCATGGAAGACGAAAAATTCAGGGAGCAGCTATTTTATGCACTCAACAACCGAAAACCTTTTGCCAATTTTAAGTGGGAAATAGATAACTCGAGCTACCGCCAAAATTGGTTCGATTTTAAACAACGCTGGTTAGAGAACTATGTTAAAGAAAAAATCTGGGCGGAATTAAACGAAAGCAATACCGATTAGTTAATGGCATTAGTGTTAACCCGGGTTCTATTGAATTCCTTATAAAACACTAATTCTTATGAGATAAAATTTTCTAACGCTGCACAAACGCAACTAAATGAAATTATAAGGCTCATTTTTTTGATAACTTTGGTATAAAACACGCATAGTTTTTTTATTTGATTCCTGAGAATAGAAGAATCACCAATCCCATATAAAACTGCCCCATTAAAGGTGGTGACATGATGCACCATAATGAGGAGAGGTCCTTTTATCCGGGAACTAATGCTACCCTCTTTTTAGAAAAAAATGGCTAATTCCTCCAACTTGAATAAATCAAACTTCCTGCTTCCTCCTGGTTATCGATACGAAGATGAACGTCAATTTCCTGCTGCATCTCTTCCACATGCGAAATAACGCCCACTATCCGGTTTTCTTTGCGCAACGATTTTAGCGTGTCGAACACAACCGATAGCGCTTCCTTATCGAGCGAGCCAAAACCTTCATCTAAAAAGAAAAAGTTTTGGTTGGATTCGGTAATTTTCTGAATATTATCGGCCAAAGCCAAAGCCAGCGACAGAGCTGCCTGGAAAGTTTGTCCTCCTGAAAGGGTTTTTACGCTGCGAACTTTTCCACCATTCATAAAATCGCGCACCTGAAAATTATTATCTGCTGTAATTTCTAAACTTAATTTTTGGCGGGTGAGTTGAAAAAAACGGTCGTTGGCTGCATTACACAAGTTTTGCAGATAAACCGATGAGATGTAATTTACAAAACCACTGGCTTTAAACATCGACTTCATTGTTTTTATATTCTCTGCCCTCAGTTCCAGTTTTCCCAGTTCCTTCCGCAGTTTTGCCTGGTTTTCCAAATCGTTCCGTAGCTTTTTAAGCAGCTCGCTTATTTTTCCTATCTCCTGATTTTTCTGCGTAATTTGCTCCTTTAAAAGCGTAATTTCGTCCACTAATTTACGGTGAGCCTCCGCATCGTAAACCCTTGCCCCAATTTGCTCAAGTAATTGCTCTTGCTGCGATTTACTCTGCAATAATTGTTCTTTAAATTGAACTATTTTTTGTTTTTCGGCTTTTAAATCAATTGGTGCTGATACTATTTTTGAAACCTCTTCCAACGATTGAAAAGACGATTTCTCCAATTCATTACCCAACTGATTATTCAGGTTTTCTATGGTCAGGCGATCTTGTTCCAACTCCTTACGGCTGGTTAGCAAACTTCCACTCAGGGTATCTTTTTGTTTTGTACGCTCAACCAATAAAGCCGATTTCTCGGTAAACTCTTTTTCAATCCGGCTGTATTCATTTATTAAATGTGCCTTTTCATTTTCAATATCTGCCACCGAAACCTCGCGATATTGCTCTGCATTAATAAATTTCAGTTGCTCTCCAATGGTTTTTAACTCGGTTTGATGAACGGTAAGTGTATTCTTTATTTTCTCAACTTCGCTCTGGTAGCGCTCTTTATTCTTTTCTTCCAATGTAAATCTGGCAGAGACTACCTCCAAGGCTGTTTCCTTCTTATTTAATTCCTGCTGAATGCGTTTCGCCTCATCAAATGCTCTGGTTAGCTCGGCTTCCTCCTTGTATTTTTCCCATACAAAAAGAGCAGCATGTGCAGCTATTTTATTTTGTTGCTCCGCTATTTTTATCGCTATATCTTTTTGATGCCGAACGAGAAACTGTCGCTGATTTTCAAGTAAATTCAGCCGGTTACTCCAGCTTCCAATTTGGTCTGCTTCCTTTTCGCAAAGCTCACGCTCTTTTGCCATTTCCTGTTGTGCATCCCTGATATCGTCAGTTTTAAACAAATCAGGATGATGCGTTGATCCACAAAGGGGGCAGGGCTTCCCGTCTTCAAGATCTTCGGCGTAACGTTTAAGTTGCGCTTTAACCTGAATATGGTTGGCTTGTTGGTCCAGTAATTTAATCTTAGCTTTTACTTCGGTGGTTTTATTCTGAAGATACTGCATGCAAGCAGAATGGTCTGCTGTTAAAGGAAGTTTCTTAAAAACAGGTTCGTCCAACACTTTTACAACTTCCTGCCTGTTTTCTTTTTCCTCCTTCTTATATTTTTGTATCTCCTTTTCCGTTTCCAAAACTTGTTTGTCCAGGTTATGTTTTTCTACAAACCAGGCTTTTACATTCGACAAAAGAGCCAAATCGGGTAATTTAAGGCGTTGTTCTTTTATCGCCCCTTCCAGTTCTTGTTTCTCCGCTTTTAACTTTTTAATTTTCAGAATAGTATCCTCACAAACTACCGTACCTTTTTCCAAACGTTTTTTTTCAGAAACAACAGTCTTTTCAAGTTCTTTTATTCGCAATAAGCGGTGCAATTCATCAACTTTCTGTTTCAGTTTATCCCGCATCTCATAGGCTGGTTTTAACTTTTCCAGCATTTTATTTAGCTCCAGAATTTTTGCGTCTTCATCTTTCAACTTCTCACTGTCCTGCTTGATTTGTTTTTCCCGTTCAGCCAGTTTTTTCTGACTTAACTTCAACGATTCCAGCAGGTGTTTAAACTGAACAACACATTGCTCGTAACGCATAACTTTCTGCTCCCGGCTCTGAAACCCGGCTTCCTGAGCCTGAAGTTGCTTCACTACTTTATCCGCTTCGTCTAACTTTTTCTTCAACTCCTGCAATTGACGAAGTTGCTCTTCTGTTTTTTGAAAATCAGCCAGCTTTGCACTTTGCTCCTTCAGTTGGTCTTCGTATTGTTTTAACTGTCCCTGGTATGTTTTAATCTGCTCCGGATTAATGGCTCCCAGCTGCTTTAGCTGTCCTTCAAGGTTTTGTTTTTGGGCGTTATTTTTCGTTTCGAGTGCTGTTACTTTGTAGTAAAGTTCAAACTTTTCAAGATTGAAAAGCTCTTTCATCATTTGTGTGCGGTCTTTGTTACCCAGTTGCAGAAATTCCTGAAACTGACCTTGCGGGATAATAATTGTGCGCTTAAAATTCTCGTAGCTCAAGCCAATTGCAGCTTCCAAATCAGCAGTTTCAATGGGAATCCACTCCCCATCTTTTCGCCGGTAAGCCTTTCTTTCCAGTTTCTTAACATCATCGAAACGTTTGCTATTCCGTTTCCCCTGAACCATTGCGCGGTAAGCTGCTTGTTCTTTCCCTGTTTCGAAAATAAAATCTATCAGTAATTCATCCGACTTCAGATTCATCATGTTATAATTTCGGTTATCGCCCGAAAGGTTGAGCCGGTCGGTTTTGCCGTAAATAGAGAAAGTAATTGCTTCGAGAATAGAGGATTTACCACTGCCCACCGAACCAAATATGCCAAATAGGTTCGCTGCTGTAAGTTTTGAAAAATCGATGGTTTGTTTTTCCTGGTACGAATACAAACCTTTTATAGTAAGTTGAACTGGTATCATTATTCTTCGGCCAAAATTTCAGTAAATAAATTCATTAAATCGTCGTTAGGCTCCTGCCCTTTTTCGTGCTTAAAATAGTCGCAAAACAGTTCTTTCATGCTGCGCGATAAATCTATTTTTGCTCTGTTTGCCTCCACCAATTCGGAGGTATTTGTTACTTCGGGAATAATCGTAACAATTCCGGAATGAGCAGCACTCAATTGTTTGCGTTCCTTTGCTGTCAGGAACGTTTCGCTTACCAGGGTTAACTCAACCAGGCAATCCGGGTTATTTTCCAGCCACTGAAGGGCATCTTCTAACCCCTGGGCACGTTTACGTAATAATTTCTTTCCTTTTGTTAGTTCAATTTCCTTTACTACTGCTGTTTCGCCAGGCTGCACATCTACCATTAAAACATATTTTTTCTGATTTGCTTCGCCAAAACTATACGAAAGTGGGCTTCCACTATAATAAACAGGGCAAGTCGCCGAATCGACACGATGCATACGGTGAAGATGTCCGAGTGCTGAATATTGAATCTGATCAGGTATATTTTCGGTATAAACAGCCTGCGCTCCGCCAACATGCAGAATTGGCTTTTCGTCAGCTGGTTCTTCGGGCAATACATCGCCTTTTTTCACCATAAAAAGGTGGGTAACCATAATATTTACACCCTTTTTATCGCAAAACTGTTCAGTTTGCTCCTTCCATTTTTGTTCAAGCACCTTCCTTAATTCCTCCTCGCTGTTAGCTTTTCCCAAACAAGTTTTCAATCGAAATTCGTTGGCATAAGGTGTTTGCAAAATCCGCAACAAAGCGTCGTTTCCAGGAAGTTGCAGTTCAACAAAACCGTTGGTGCTCTGTAAAACTTTTACCCCCGATTCTAATTCAAAAGGAGTAACTAAAGAGTCCGGATAGCCGGCAAAGATAATCCCGCATTCCCGTGCCAACGGATCGGGTGATTCAATACGGTCGGGCGAATCGTGGTTACCGGCAATGGCTATCACCGGACGCTGCCCGTTGTTCGACAAACGTTTTAAGGTTTTATAAAATAAATCAACCGCTTCGGTGGGAGGATTGAATGTATCGAATAAATCGCCGGCAATAACAACGGCATCTGCTTGTTCACGCTCAGCAATTTCGCAAATTTCAGTTAATACCGCCTGTTGTTCTTCCATTTGCGAAAAATCATCGAGGCGTTTACCAAGATGCCAGTCGGAAGTATGTAGGATTTTCATTTGTAAAACAATTTAGAATTTTCAAAAGTATCATAAAGAAGTCGCACTTCAAACACCTTCTTTTGTGGAAATATTTATTCGTCTCTTTTCGTTTAAAACATCCTTTCCTCATGTGGCTTGTTCTTACATTTATTCATTCCATAAACCGACGTTTTTATTTCGAATGTTAGATTGAAGCGTCTACCCACCCTTTTAGGTTGTAATATGGTCACTTTTCAAGCTCCGTTCTACTAAAAGTCTTTACTCAGCTTCATCCAGTCTTTAGCAGAAATTTTGGAGCGATTCATACAAAAAAATTGAAGAAATACTAAAAAAGATATTCATAAAGACCCTAGAATCAGTTAAATTAGTAATTAGTAAGCTAATCGGTACTCCAATAGTTACTTTTTAAATAAAAACCTACACATGAGAAAGAAGAAATCGCTAACAGGAAAAATCATTTTGGGAGCTGTTGCCACACTTTTTTTACTATATGGATGTTTTCTGAGCACTTTGTGGCTGGCAGGATCAAAAACACAGGCAAAAGTAACCAACTTCCGCAGAGAACTGGGGGAAAGAGATGAAACCATACCTAATAGGTACACCTACACGTACGCTTATGAATTTAATGTTACAGGGAAAATATACTCTGGAAATTCGAAAAAGGTACAGGGACCGACATTTCTAAAAAACCAGGGGAATAGCTTTGTAACGGTTCATTATTTAGCTTGCTGCCCGGCAATTAATTGTCCGATAGATGATTTTAAGCCCTGGTATAAAATTTTTATCTATTTTGGAGTTGCACTAATGCTGGGTTATTTTACCAGGAAAATTTAATAACCCGACTATTTGGTTGAAGCTGAGGCAAGATTATTGATCGAACTCGGATTAATCTTCACAAAAAGTATAAACCCTATTCTTTCCGATCAAGTCAATGCATTATTTATTTTGATTGCAGATATTTCACCTTTAATTCAACCAATCGATCTGATAATTCACGACCTTCTGGAGTAAATATAGAAAGTTTGTTTTTTTCGATCGTCAGTTTATACGCCAAATCACATTCCTGAAGAGCTTCTTTAATATCTCCTTTTTCTTCCAACACTTTGCTCATCAGATCGTGGGCTTCGGGCAGCCTGGCCGATAGCTCCACAGCTTTCCTGGCATCAAGTTCGGCTTTTTTTACCTGGTTTAAAGCCAGATGAGACAATCCTCGTTTTGATAAAAAATAGGCCAGAGTATTTGGTTTAATTTTACTTGCAGCCAGAGTTAAACCTTTATCAAGATCGAGCACGGCATTTTCATACTGTTCCAGTTTGAGGTTAATTTCACCTCGAAATAAAAGGCCATTACGATTTTCGCTATCCAACGATAATAGCTTATCCAGGTAATCTTTTGCTTTTTGAATCCAGTTTCTTTTGGATGCTGCCTGCGCCTGCAAATAGTAGGCAGTAGCTTTTTTTTCTTTATCAGAGAATGCAAAATTTGCCCGCCGGGCTTTGCGTAAGGCCTGATCCATATCGCCACTTTTATAGGCCAGTCTTGCATCTGCCAACTCTTGTTCGGCATCCACATAAAATATACTTACAACAGTAACTACGGCAGCAATAAGAAAGGTTGCTATTCGAACAAATTTTATCATTATTTTGCTTTTTTAGTGGTTAAAGGCATTGATACCAGAATAAAAAAGAACATAAAAAACAGGTCGATTATGGATAATAAAAGCCAAAAACCTCCACTTAATCCCTCAGAAAAAGTATGATGCGTTACACCCGCTCTTGAGAAAATAGCAAAAACAGATTCGCTTGTGTCGCTGTTCCAAACTCTTATCAACCAATTAAAAGGATCGAATACAGGTTGTGCCAGTCCAAAGCCCAATGCCTGGGCAATCATAAATGCGAGAAACAGAAGAATAGCCATTTTAAACCGAATGTTTGCAAGCACCTCCATTTGGGTTACTGCTGTTTTCTTAACCATCCATGAAATTAGCAAACCAGCTATTACTCCCTGAATCAATATATAATAGCCAATCCAATAACGAATCCACCCAAATACAATCCCGGTTAACACTGCAATAAGTATCCATTTTAATAACGACAATGTTGATATACTTTTTGATTTTGCAACTTTTTGAGGTCTGCCAGACGGAGCAACAGTTTTCTGCGGAGCCCCACAATGCTGGCAAAATTTGTCAACCGATTTAATGGGTTTTCCACAAGATTTACATTTAGATAATTTCATTATAAGTGATTAAGTTTAAACTTTATTTTAATAACGGACAGCCACAATTGCGGCACACATCTTCATGAATATTGTGCAGAAATGCACAGGCGTTGCAAAAAATAATACTATCACCCGATTTGTCGAATTTTTCGTATGAATTCAATTTTCCATGATGCCTTACTTTGTCTCCTATTTTATAATAGTTAAAAACCGTTTCGTCGTTCTCTCTACTTGTTTCGTGTACTTCTCCGTTTTCGCTTTTTATAAAAACGGTAAAAATGTACCGTTCCGCTTTTCCATACCCGTAATCAATATCTTTGGTCGTTTTTGTAATTTTTTTGTCGAGAACCACACCGTCCCATGTGGGCTTGTTTGAATTTGATTTTCCGGAAAGAAACCCGATAATTATAAACATGAGCCCAATTCCCATCCCAATTTGAAGCGCCTCCGGGTTGTTCATTTCATCACTTAATACACCATATAGAAAAAATCCGGCTATTGCCATTGCTGCAATAATCAACGAAAATTGGAACTTCCAGTTTTTAGTATTTCTCAGGTACTTGTCGAATGACTGGTCGTGTATTTTGTTTGAGTACGCCATCTTTTAAATTGAAACAATTTATTAATTCAAAGGACTTCGTTTTTCATACAGCTTATTTACCCCTTTTAAAAAAGCAAAATAACAGCTGTGTTTTTGTTATCCTAATTGGATAGATTAGTGGGTAATTTCTTTGTCTACTTTCAATTCATACTTCTTCTTTGATTGGAGTGAAACTTACTTTTGTAATACCAATATTACATTGAAATGAACCTTATTCTTTTGCCCTTTTGGCTTTATGCTTCGTTGAAAAATTGCACCGTAGCTGTTGCTATGCCTTAATTTTTCAACTTGCCTAAATCCAAAATCATCGAAACAATTTAAAGCTCATTTCAAAATAAAATTGGTATAACTAACGAATCAACTTTGTACCATTCCATTTCTTATACGGAATACCTTCGTTATAACCATATTTTCCTGTAAATGATGAAAAATCTGAGGTGAAAACAAATTCAAATTTTCCACTTTTTTTACTTGCGCTGTTGTGCCAGGTTCCGGAAAGCTTGTTCCCGTTTAACGTCCCCTGAAATTTACCGTTTCCACTCTCGTAAATACCTGTTACTGCATCGCCCTTTACACTTAATGTCATGTTTCCGTATGTGGTACTATATGTTCCG
>JBFHFE010000033.1:0-67275 GCA_041583785.1 Draconibacterium sp.
ACAAGATGGGAATATCTCCGTTACCGCGGGCAATTCATGCGGAACAAGCACCGCAAGTACATTTGCCGTAACGGTTGAACCGGGAACACCTGCAACGCCTGGAGCAATATCAGGAACCTCAGCCCAGTGTCCGGCACTATCAGGACAGACATACAGTATTTCATCCGTTAGCAATGCAACAACTTACACCTGGAGCGTACCAACAGGTTGGTCAATAACTTCGGGTCAGAATACAACATCCATAACCGTAACAACCGGAAACGCCGGGCAAGATGGAAACATTTCCGTTACCGCGGGTAATTCATGCGGAACAAGCACCGCAAGTACATTTGCCGTAACTGTTGAACCGGGAACACCTGCAACGCCGGGAGCCATATCAGGAACCTCAGCCCAGTGTCCGGCACTATCAGGACAGATATACAGTATTTCATCCGTTAGCAATGCAACAACTTATACCTGGAGCGTACCAGCAGGTTGGTCAATAACTTCGGGTCAGAATACAACATCCATAATCGTTACAACCGGAAGCGCCGCACAAGATGGGAATATCTCCGTTACCGCGGGCAATTCATGCGGAACAAGCACCGCAAGTACATTTGCCGTAACGGTTGAACCGGGAACACCTGCAACGCCGGGAGCCATAACAGGAACCTCAGCCCAGTGTCCAAACTTAACAGCCCAGACTTACAGTATCTCATCCGTTAGCGATGCCACAACTTACACCTGGAGCGTACCAGCAGGTTGGAGCATAACTTCAGGAGATAATACAACATCAATAACCGTAACAACCGGAAGTGCCGGGCAAGATGGAAATATCTCCGTTACTGCGGGTAATTCATGCGGAACAAGCACCGCAAGTACATTGGCAGTAACTGTTTTTGCTAGTGCAACGGTGGATGCAGGCCCTGCTATGGATGCTATTTGCCAGGGACAAAGCACTGCGGTATTGGGTGGTTCATTTGGCGGAAGTGCTACAGCTGGGACCTGGTCTTCATCAGTAGGAGGAACATTTACTCCAGCTTCCAACGACGTAAATGCTACATGGACTCCTCCAGCTGGTTTCGATGGTAATGCAACACTTACTCTTACGGCTACCGGCCCGTGTGCTGATATTTACGACAGCAAGATTATTTCCGTTTATGAGCAACCGGCAATTGTAGTTCAACCTGTTGATATGACCGATTGTTACCAGCGAGTTGTGGAATTTAACGTAACCGTAACAGGATCGGGATTAACATATACCTGGTATCGTTACCGTTCGGGAACCGATGCTGATTTTATAGCTTTGGATGGAAGTGAAACTTATGTTGATGTGTCAACACCCGGAACGCTGCACCTTACTAATGTTGGTGATAATACGCATAATCCCGATGGAACACAGTATAAGGTTATTGTTAGTAATGGCAATTGTGATGTTGAATCGAATGAGGTTACACTTACGGTAAACAGGATTACGGCAGTCGATGGTTCTGAGTCGCCGGTGAATTCTACCAGCGTTACCCTTTGTAGTGGAAGTAATTTCTCTTATTCTGTAACAACCAACCATCCGGAAAATGTAGTTGCTTACCAGTGGAACAAATGGATACTGCCGGGTAATTGGGATCCAATTTCAGATGGTGGTTCTATCTCTGGAACTCAAACGGCTACCTTACAATTTACAAATGCCACAACAGATGAGAGCGGACTGTATAAAATTAGTATTGACTTTTTAGCCACAAGTGCGTTGGGGTGTACCAGTACAAGTGAGAATTTTAGCAGAGAATTGACAATACTTTCGGCAATGGAGCCTGTTATTACCGCCGACCAGGCTATTTGTTCAGGAAGTATTCCTGATCAAATTGATGGTACAGTTTCTGGCGGATCGGGAACAAGTTATACCTATCAATGGCAAGACAGTTCTGATGCTTCGGGTTGGAACAACATAAGTGCTGCTACAGCCATTAATTATCAACCCCCTGCTCTGGTAAGCACTACCAGTTATCGTTTAGTTGTTACCGATAGTGGAAGTTCGGATTGCGGTTCAGCAACCAGTAATCGTGTTACTATTGTTGTTGATCCTCCTCCAACAGCCAAGGCCGGTGGAAGTCAAACCATTTGTCCGAATACAACCGCAACTGTTAGCGGAGCATCGGCAAGCAATTATTCAACTGTTTTATGGACTCACAACGGAGCCGGAAGTCTGGCTGATGAAACTACTTTTACTCCTACTTATACTCCCGATCCGGGTGATGCTGATAAAACCATTACCCTAACAATGACTGTAACGGGGGATGGTATCTGCGGTGCATCAGCTGCTACGGCTACGGCAAGCTATTTAATTCATATCGAATCGTTGCAAACGGCAGAAATTGCTTATCCAAATCCCATTGAATGTAACGACGCCGGAGTAATCGAAGTTATCAATTCGGGCTCCGGGGGTGGGGTGTTTTCTTCAAGCCCTGCCGGACTTGTGCTCGACGAATCAAGCGGTGAAATAGATGCAAATGCCAGTAGCCCGGGTGCCTACGAAATTGTATATTTAATAGCCGCCACCGGAACATGTAATCAGGAATCGGATACTGTATCGCTGGTAATTAACGAATTACCTGATGCAAGCATTGCCGGAGATGCTGCAGTTTGTGAGGGCTCTACTCAGCCCGAAGTTACATTTACCGCTAGTGGAGGAACTGCCAATTACACCTTTTATTATACTATAAATAACGGAGCAGTGCAATCGGTAACTACCAGTGGTGGTAGCAATACCGTTACTGTTGTTGTACCAACCAATGTGGTTGGAACGTTTGTTTATAAGCTCGATTCGGTAAAAGATGCCAGTTCTACAGCTTGTGTTAATTCTTCTTCAGGTACGGCAACGGTTATTGTGAATGAATTGCCATCGGCAACTATTTCGGGAACAACAACAGTTTGCCAATACGAGAACTCCTCGGTAATTCTATTCTCCGGTTCGGGAGGAGCTCTGCCTTATACCTTCAGATATCGAATTAACGGAGGAGCCCTTCAAACGGTAAAAACAAATGGAGGTTCTACGGCAATCGAATTTGTTGATACCAATACTCCGGGAACCTATGTTTACTCTTTGTACGATGTGGAAGATGGAAGTACCACCGATTGTGTAAACGACACCCTGACAGGTAGCGCCACTGTAACAGTCAAAGAGCTTCCTGAAGTAACAATTACTGCCACAACAAGCGAAGTCTGCCAGGGTGAAAGTTCTCCTCAGATTACCTTTACAGGGAGTAATGGAGAGGCTCCTTACTCTTTTATTTATCGTGTAAACGATGGGGCATTCCAAACTGTAACTACTGCAGCAAACGACAGTGTTTATACCATTTCGGTGCCAACCTCAGTTGCCGATACTTTGGTGTACGAAGTTACCAGTGTTTTCGATAGCGGTGCATCGTCATGTTTGGTGTCGGTAGATGAAACCTACGAAATTGTTGTTAGTCCTCCACCGGAAGCAATTGTTGAACTTACTGACTCTATTCCTTGTGTGGGCGGAACAGGAGAAGTAACCATCGTTTCAACAATTGGAACACCCCTTATGTATTATTTTGGAACACAATCGAGTATTGATGGTGTATTTTCGGGTATTTCTGCAGGAACTTACGATTGGTATGTTACCGATTTAAGCAGCTGCGACCCGGCGTCCGGGCAATTTACCATTGAAGATCCGCTGCCGATTTCCTTTAATGCGCCTGTTATTACCGATGTAAGCTGTCCGGGAGCAAGCAATGGCTCTGTTGTTATTGCGGCAGAAAACGGCAAAGCTCCAAAAACATATACCATTTCGCCCGATGCCGGAGTTAGTCAATCTCCTTCGGGAACATTTACGGGTTTAGCGGCTCAATCGTATGTTATTGAAGTTACCGATGCGAATTCGTGTACTTACGATACAACTATTGTTGTAGGAACAGTGGCTGACATCATTGCTCCGGTAATTGTCGATTGCCCCCCGAACGATACCCTTTATACTGAAGATATCGACCCAACTTCGTGCGAACAGATTGTTAGCTGGACAGAACCAACGGCTACCGATAATTGCTCCGACGTGGCAAATATTACTGTTGTACAAAGCCATAACCCGGGAGATTTATTTCCCATAAATACAACTACCTGGGTAAGCTATATTTTTACCGACGAACAATTAAATAGCGATACTTGTAAATTTGGCATAACGGTGTTTGACAATACTGCTCCTGTGCCTCCTGCTTTGCCTAGCCTCGACAGTCAGTGTTCGGTAACCATAACCCCTCCGGTTGCCAGCGATGCCTGCGATGGAGCAATTAGCGGAACAACTACCACAACCTTTCCGGTTACTGCGGCGGGTTTAACAACAATTACCTGGACATTTACCGATGGCAGTGGAAATACAGCTACCGCAAATCAAATCGTATTTATTGAGGACGATGAATCGCCGGTTTGGATAAATGGAACCGATTCCTTGTTCAGTATTTTAAATATCGAGTGTCACGAAGATACCTCAGCAACACATACCGGTATTCCACAGGCTTCGGACAACTGCAGCGATGTAACAATTACTTATTCCGATAAAATTGTAAACAAAGTGGCTGGCGAATGTTTGCAATACGAGATTATACGTACATGGACCGTTAGGGACTCGAGCGGAAATTCAAGAACTGATGTGCAGACGATTGCCGTTGCCGATAGAACCCCTCCTGAATTATATTGTAGCGATACAACAGTGAATACTCCTGATGACATTTGGGATCCTTACGAATTACGCGGCATTTCGTATACCGATAATTGTGGCATCGATACGGTGTTTTTGGTGGATGAGGAGTTCTTTTTTGATGCTAATGGAGTGGCAGGATTTTGCCCCGATTCTGTGAAGCGGACGTATAGGGTTTACGATAGGTGTGCACAAACATCAACCTGTACACAAACAATTCGGATTGCTGACCTTAGTAATTGTAGTATTTGTCAGGATGTGGTTCCTTATCATCTTGTTGATTTAGATGGTGCTCCCGATAGCCTCTGGGTGTTAGATGATGGCCATTTAAGAGAAGGAGCCTGTTGTCTGTATACTGATGATAATACGGCCTGGGGATGTACCGCATTTAATGTGTATCTCGACGAAGATGCAGTAGGAATTTATGCCTATGGCGAAAGTCCATGGCCTGCAGGTACTTCCGAATATTATAGGGTCGACTGTAGCGAGTCTTCGGGGTTAAGTGACAATATATGTTTGGATGGCGGACAGTTTTATACCCTTACCTTTTGTAAACCGGGCGAGGATAAACCTATTTATTATATCCAATCTCTTCGGGGTGCGGTAGCTACTGATACCTTAACTACACGTGCCGATATTGATTGCGAAGGCCAGATTAATGTTGACGGCCTTGAGGCATCAACCATAACCTGGTCGGTGAAGTATCCGGCAGGTGCTGATAGTTTAATGAAATACCTCGATACTTCTGTTGATATCGAGAATCCTACCTTTCGGCCCGATTCGCTAGTGCCGCCATTAATCATTTACGAAGTTTGTGGGTATTTGGAAGGTCTTACGGAATGCGATGGAGCAGTTATTTACGATTGCGATGAGGTAATAGTAAATACGGTTCCGCCGGTTGAAGTACATCTCGATACGGATGTAAGTGCCATTTGCGAAGACGATATTCCTACCTTAACAGCTGAATTACCATACGAGGATCCGAGTTATACGTACACTTTTATCTGGTACAATGGACCCGACGCTTCTGGAAATGTAGTTTCAACAAGCCGTAGCTATACCCCAACTTCATTAGGCACCTACTCTGTTTTGGTGGAAGAAATAACATCGGGGATTGAGTGTAATTCTGATTTATACACTTTCAATATCGTAGCCGATACCGTTGGGCCTGCATTGCTGTTGCCTCCCGATACTTTATTTCTCGATTGTAGTGATTCGAACTTTGAAGCTAAAATTATAACCTGGATAAAGGATGCGGCAGCTTATCTGGAAGACGATTTAACGGTGAGCACTACCGTTTACGACGATTATACTGCTTTCGATCCCAGCTGCGGACACGTTGAGGTGGTTCATTTTTGGGCCTACGATGTTTGTTCTAACCCAAGTTACGATTCGGCATATATTGTTATTCAAGATAATGTTGCTCCTGTTATTAGCCCCGAAGCTTCAAATGCAACTGCCGATTGTTATTCGGCTGATCCCGGAACAAATACCGATTACCTTGCATGGTTGGCTGATTATGGCGGAGCACGTGCCTCTGACGATTGTGAACCCGAATCAAGCCTGGTTTGGACTGTTGATACCACCACCGCAGTGTGGCAATCGGATGGAGCAACCAATTCCATAATAATAACCTTTACCGTTGCCGATTTGTGTGGAAATACAGATCAAACTACAGCAACATTCTATATCATCGACACTGTTCCACCAACAATAAGCTGTCCGGACGATTTTACAGAAATTGCTGCGGCCGACAGTTGTTCGAAAACACCGGCAACCCTGGGGCTGCCAGCTTTTAGCGACGATTGTGCGGAGCCGGTACTAACCTACGAGCGTGTGCTGCCCGATGGCACTACCGACAGTGGAACAGGAACGGTGAATAGTTTGAGTTTCCCGGTGGGAACAACATTGGTAACCTATACTGCCACCGACGATGCCGGATTATCGGCCAGCTGTTCGTTTAATCTAACCATAATGGATATTGTTGCACCCGAATTGCAAATTACCGGATGCGAAAATGTGACAGAAGACGCAGAGCCGGGCGATTGCTGGAAAATACCTGCTACCATAAAAGAGCCGGATTATTCCGATAATTGCTGGCCTGTTGATTCGCTCGACCTTTCTTTTGTTATTACCGGAGCTCTGGATGCAACGGGTAATGGTTCGGTTGTTGGAATTTCATTCCCGGTTGGAGTGTCGCATGTAAGCTATACTGTTACCGACCCCGATGGAAACTGGGCTGAGTGCGATTTCTACGTTACCATTGTAGATGTTACTCCTCCAAACCTGGAGATTTCCAATTGTATTGATGTGAGCGGAACAATGGATGCAGACAACTGTTTTGCAACTCCTCCAACAATTGTTGATCCGATATATTCTGATGACTGCTGGCCTGTTGATTCCTTAGAGCTGGCTTTTGAAATTACCAATGGAGTGTGGGATACCACCGGCTTTGGGTATGTGTCCGGCCTGGAATTCCCTGTTGGTGTATCAACCGTAAGCTACACGGTTAGCGACCCCGACAGTAATTCCGTTTCCTGTTCGTTTACCGTAACCATGCTGCGCGACGAGATTCCATCAACCGCCATAAATTGTCCAACCGATCCGCCAATAGTAACGCTGGGAGCTACCGAATGTGAGGCAAGCCTCACTCTCGATTCGCCTACGGTATCCGATAATTGTGTTACCGCAACCTATACCATAACCAACGATTTCAATGGCGATTCTGTAATTGTCAACGAAATTTTCCCGACAGGAACCACTGTAGTAAACTGGCTAATCACTGATAATTCGGGCAACCACGCTACCTGCACGGTTTATGTAGAAGTTACCGGAGTCCAGCTTCCTACCATAAGCTGCCCGCCAGGTGTTACAGGTACAATGGATGCCTCAGGCTGCTATGGAGTTACGCCAACCATCGAGGCACCCGTTTATTCCGCTCCCTGCTGGGATAGCGATTCGCTGGAATTGACCTTCAGAATAGAAAACGGAAGCTGGGATACCACAGGTGTTGGTTCAGTAAGTGGTCTGGAGTTCCCGGTAGGAACAAACACGGTTTGGTACATGGTTACCGACCCCGATGGCAATAAAGACTCGTGCAACTTTACCGTAACTATGCAGCGCGACGAAATTCCATCAACCGCTTATACCTGTGCTGATAACCCGGCAGATGCGCTGGTTGATTCATTTTCCTGTACGGCATGGATTGATATCGATCCTCCTGTAATAAACGATTACTGTGTTACTGCAACTTATGCAGTTATGCATGACAGTCCGTATGCTTCTGGAACCGATTCGTCCGATGCCAGTGGGTATTATCCAATAGGAGTAAATACCATTACCTGGACAATTTCCGACAACTCGGGGAATACTGCCACCTGTACGCAAACTTTTGAGGTAATCGACCTGGAACCCAGTTTGGAATGCCCGGATAATGTTGAAGTTTTTGCCGACGCAAACGAACTCTTTGCATCTGGCGTTACTGTTGGTTTACCCATTTACTGGGACAATTGCGATTCGGTACTGACTTACACAATTACTACTCCCGAAGGCGTAACAACACTGTATAACACAGCTTCGGATAGTGTAAATGTGCTGACCGGGGGACATACTTATAATTTGGGTGTAACAACCATCGAATATACATTCAGAGATGGAAGCGGACACCAACTCGTTTGCGATTTTACGGTAACAGTAAATAGCGCTCCCGACATAGAATGCCCGCCCGACACCACCATTTATCTCGATGGAAGTAACAATTGCCTGGCTTCTTTCGACCCGGGAGTGCCTGATTTGATTGAGGGTGCGCCACCAATAGACTGGACCTATACGATTTACTTTGCCGATGGTTCCACAACAGGACCAATTACCTATACCAAAGAGGCGCCCGATTACTATGCCGATCCCCTGGGAGATATTGATTTTCCACAAGGCCTTACCACCATTGAATGGCGTGCTGAAAACGAAGCCGGTTACGATACCTGTTCGCACTGGGTGGAAGTTATTGATACCATTCCGCCCACCTTTAGTGCCGAGCCCTGGGAAGACTGCGTGGAATCGTTGTCATTGGCGATATACGATGGCGATGACGATAACCTGATATACGACCCCGATTATCCGAGTGCAGATTATAATCTTTTTGAATACGGCGATACTTCGCTCGATATCGACCTGAGTACGTACAGCGACAACTGCTGCCTGTCAACCGATGGTTTATCCATTCGCTGGCAGATTGATTTCGACGGCAGCGAGTCCTCTATTGAAGGAATTGGCCAGCCTTCGGAATTTGTTTATGCCGTTACCGACCTGCCCGGTTCAGATATTCTCCTCTGGGGCGACGGTGTGAATTTCCAGAGTAGGGTACATACCATTACCTACTGGATTACCGATTGTAACGGAAACGAAAGCGACCCGGTGAGTACAACCATTACAGTAACTCCACGTCCTGAACTAATTAAAGAAAGCAACTAATGAGAAGAATAACCAACATAGCGGGAAGATTGAAGCACGAAGCAGGAAGCTGCATCCATAGCTTTGTAGCTACCACTCAAGCGGGCAGCAGTTCTCTCTTTGTTTTCGGAAAAACAGAAAATTCAGAGGGTTTAAATTGTACGCAGTACCCGTGTTTCGCATCAGCAACAGAACGATTACAGGAGTATTCGTATGCAAAGGCCATAAATACCCGGGTAATAAATGCTGATTCGCCATTCATAAATGCTGATTTAAGAGGTGTAAATGCTGATTTTGCGTACGCTGATTCAGATTGTTCGGGCATCATTCCAAAATCTCATATATTGTATTCGGATTTACAAGCTTTGTGCCTCAAAATTAGTCAATTACATAATTATTATGATAACTCAAGTACCGTAAAGTGCTTGGCTTTAATAAAGTTCTCGTGGCATGCTGTACCAAAGGTCAGTAAGGGCGGAAACAAAAAAATAGCCATTCCTGGTTCTCTGCTTTCGAATACCGCTTTTCCTTTCGTTTTCCACAGGGGAAACAACCAGGGAGATGCTGGCTCGGAAAGCACAGGATATGACACAATTATTAACCGATTTAAAACAACATATGCCTATGAAAAATGACTACTAATCTAAAATCTTGTTAACCGTGATGGTTAAGAAGTATGGTTGCAAATGGAAGCTGCTAAACTGTTTCCGTGGCCAAAGGATGGAGCTGGTGTTTTACTCTGCAACAACACGTATTATGACGATACGCCAAAACCACCGCCCCTTCCTGCGGCCGAACCATTCAGCCTAAAAAAATCGGGAGAACAGCCCGCCTGGCCTTCGGGCAATCAGAAGGGCGAAACTCTCTGGTTTTAGAAACGAGCCAATTGCTACATGTTGAAACCCAATGATTTGATATACTGAAAATGCCTTTTTGAGCAGCAGGGAAACGAAATGTTGCAGTTTTCTGCAAGAAAAAAACCGCTGCTCCGGAGGTAATGTAAAAGAACCGATTGACGACGAAAGATATTTAAATGTCAATCAACAAACAGTTTTTAACACGTTCTTCGATTTCGTGAAAGGATAGAATTCCTTTAACCGTTTTCGCTTCGTACCGGACATCTTCCCGCAGGGGAGATGTCCGAAGGACAGGGGCTGAAACCAGTTAGTAATACATCCTTATGGGGAAACGACGAACATAAACTTTTAATCATTAAACAAATTCCGGGAAACCGGAACAAGTGAAAATAAACAAGTATTAATCTAAAATTTAAAAAAATGAAAAAGCAAATTTTATTTTTAACGTTTTTTGTGGCGGCTTTATTCGCAGGAACAAATGCATTTGCGCAATACATTACAGAACCGACTGCTCTACCTAGTTGTATAACAGCGGAAACTTTAACTAACTGTACGGCGAATGCACTGAATCCAGTTCAAGGTGAAACGTATGATTACACGATTGCAACCACTGCAGCCACCGATGTAGTAAGATGGTTTGTTATAAATAATACTACTATGGAAGCTGCTAATGATAGTTTGGTTAGCATTACATCAGGTGTAGTAGCCACCGATAATGCTCACATTAGTGCCAGTGATGGAACTGATGCATACTTGCTTAGTGTTGAATCAGGAACTTATAACAGTGGTGTTACTGCAAACAATACGATTGAACTGACATGGAAATATTTTGATGGTATATCGGAAGAGATTTTACTCGTTGCTTGGGTAGTAGATGGTGATGGATGTACGAATAACCTTGCAGTGTATAGAATTATTCCAGAACCTGGATTTACATTAGATATTGCTTCAATAAAGCCGGATGGTTCAAATCCACAAAAGCCTACTGCTCTTGGAGGTACACCTAATGAAGATTGTGTTTCTCCAATCGAGTCAGCAGTATACGATGGTGGTTCAACTACGCCAGATGGAACTTTAACGGTTGACTATGGTGAGAACTGGGCGTTCTTTGTTGTTAATGCGACAAACTTTTTCGATTCATGGTTACCTCAATTGGAGATAAATTACGACCTGGCTGCTCCTGCGGTAGTTGAAGCACAGTGGACATATTTAAGTGATGCAACAAGTACTAATTGGTATAACTTTTCAGGTGCTCTAGGAGGAACATGGACAACAACAAGCCCTGTTATTGCAGGTGCTACTTATGCTACTGCAGGGACTGCTGGTTTTAATGTTGGAGATAATAATCTTCCTGCTACGACTGGAGAATGTATTGTTGTAAGAGTTCGCTTGGATTGGGGAACGGCTGTTGAGCATGACCAATCAGATGGTACTTTAACTGTTGCAGTAAACGGTGTGGCCTGGGACGGAGTTGGTACAGATGTTACTGACTTATATGATAACGCTACTGAGTTTGAGGATTTACATTATGCGGATTGTGGCACCGATGGATTTACTAATGACGTGGTTAGTTATCTTATTACTCCAAGACCTCAGGTTGAAGAAAATACAGATCCACAACAGGAAATTAAAACTGGTGAAGGCGTTGATTAATTGTAGTTAATTTGCTTTTTCATAACCAATATATTTAACCGGTAAGTTTCGTTTCGCAGGTGGCTTTTGATGCCTGCGGAGCGGAGCCGCTGGTTCTGTCGTAAGCACACCGTTTTACTTGTTAACTGCAAGTCTTTCGGGTGAATATAGAGTGCGAGGAGGCAAGTGCTAAGGAGTTTAAACTTCTTAGCATATAAACTACAAATTCGCAACTCACAATGGTTATGACGAAGCAAAAAGATCCAGTCCGCAATACGAAGGACGCACTCAGAAAAAACCCGCTGGCAAAAGAGGCGCGGGATTACGAAATGAGAATAAACATTGTGGTTAAACTTGATGAGAGACCCGAGATACTTTATAGATGAGTTGTGAGAGAATTGGAGATAAGATCTTGAAGTGTCTTGAAGTACTTGCCATGTTAAGGTAAATTATGAATATAGAATGCCAAAAATAAAGAGCCCTGGAGGGGTATGTTAATGCGACCGGGGCAATGCCCTGGGAGAATATTCCAATTAAGAAATGCCCTGAAGGGGCGGCAAGTAACAATAATGCTTAAGTGTTATGTTATTGAGTCGCCTGTTTGGTAAAACCACAAGAGCAGAAACGCAAAAATGAATAGAAATATGACCAGATATTTACATCTAGAGATATATAATGGCTTACCAGGTATTCGTGGTCAAACAGGGCCACCTCTGGTAATAAGCAAAGATAAAAAGCTTGCAGTTAGCAACCTGCTGCTTATCGCTTTTTATCTTGAGCCCGGCCATTTTTAAAGTTAAGAGATGGAGCATTTACTCCTGTCTGCCATTGGCTTGGTGCTTCCGTTGGGGAGCACAGCCAGGGAGGGTGTATCCTGTTTAAAAATGTGACTTTGGAAGAGAGGAGTGAGCGATGAGAGTTGAGAAGAGAAAACCGTCAAGAGTTTCCAGAACCTTGAAGTGTTTAGGCCAAATACGAAAAGAAATTACCAATGACGAGGTGGCCTGAAGCGACAAATAAATTCAGACAGGAGCAGTATTATGGGAAAGAGAAAACAAAACAAAAATTGTGGTTCGTGGCTCGAACGGTGATAAACGAATAAATGAGATATAGACTTGCAGCTTGATAAATGCACAAACTGAAATCCCATATTATCCATATTGCACTTGGAATTCTCCTGGTGGCACTTGCAGTAGCCTCCGCTTCGGCGCAGATTACTATTCAAGAGTGCGATACTATGGAATTCAGCGTGGTGAGCCGTGAAGCGATCCCTGAAACCCATTTTGTATGGGGCATATATAATAGTTCCGACGATCCGGTGGATGTACTTGACCCTAACACAACCCTCGATCCGGTTCTGTATTTCGTAGAGGGACAATATGCCGGAAATACCGTTAAAGTGGCGGGCCTTGATCCAGGCATATACTATGTTCGTATTAATGTGTGGGATGAGATTTCGTGTACCGATAACGTGGAGATGTATGTGCTGGAAGTGCTGGAAGCAACCCTAGAGATGAAATTGTATGCCGATTCGGTTTGTATTGGCGAGCCTACTTTCGTTCGGCTTGTTTTTAGTGGGAAAGGACCTTATACCATCGAATATACCATTGGTGATGCGCTTACCCCATCGGTGGTAAACCTTAATGGTGATGTTATTGGGCCTGAAGTTACCATCCCTATTATGGATCCTCTGCCGGTGGGCGAAACCACCTTTTGGATAATGTCGGTAAGCGACAATTGTAAAGTATATTCGTGGGAAGAAGTCGAGCGGCCTCATACAGGGATTCTGATTTATCCGAAACCTGAAAAGTCGAGGATTTATTTGAAAGAGTGAGCGTTTTGAGGAAAGAATTTACGACTGGACGATTGAACGATTGGACGAAGGGATGACTGGACGATGGGACGACTGGACGACTGGACGAATTGATGAAATGACGAAGGGAGGAATGGAGGAATGGACGATTGGACGATTGGACGAATTGATGAAATGACGATTGGACGAACAACTGGACGATTGGACGACTGGACGATGGGACGAAGGGACGAATTGATGAAGGGATGAAGGGACGAATGGACGATTGAACGATTGAACGACTGGACGAATTGAGGAAATGACGACTTCAGGAAGAAGTGAGCGTTCGCGCTATGAGTAGAGCCAGAAACCTTGAAGTGTTTGGAAGAGGAAAAGAGATTGTTGCTAAAATATGATAGGGAGAAAACACATACTAGCTATTTTTCTTGTGGCAATTACCACCCTGGTAAGCGCACAGGAAAGCTATGTGGTGGATTCGGTATGTGTGGGCGCCGACAGAACCTATCGTCGCGATGGCGAAAAATTGTACACCTTCGACTGGTACATCCGCGATACCCTGGGGAACGATCTCGACAACCCTGCTGATATTCCTTTTACCGATATTGCGGGCACCGACACCATCTGGGGCAGCGAAATAACCTACCAGTGGCTCGATGTGGGCCAGTTCGATGTGGTGGTGTTTGTGTATACCGAGCACGGCTGCGACACCCTGGAGCAAGGCCAGATTAAGGTATTCGACCCTCCGGAAGCCGATGCCGGAGATGATGAAATTATTTGCAAAATGGCAGATATTGAGCTCAGCGGCGACTCGGCCTGGTACTTCAGCACTTTGTTCTGGACATCCACTGGCGACGGAAGTTTTAGTAATCAAACGGCACTGCATCCTGTTTATGCGCTGGGAGCGGCCGACAGTTTAAGCAATACCGTAACCCTTATACTTACGGCCTGGGGGCTGGCTGATAACGGCACCTGTACTCCGGCAGTCGATTCCGTAAATTTCTTCTTCAGTTCTCCCGAAATTGCATTTACGGTTCAGGAACTGCTGTGTTTTAACGACAGCAATGCCAGTATAAAAGCCACCATCACCGATGGACTTCCGCCCTATACGTATAGCTGGGAAGGGCCTCCCGGATTTAGCGCCGGAAATCAGGATAGCATTTTCGGCTTGTGGGCTGGCCTTTATACCCTTACCGTTACCGACTACAATGGCTGTGTGGATGTGGACTCGGTTTGGATTGTAGATCCTCCGCTGCTGATTGCCGCTATCGACAGTGTTTCCGATGTTAGCTGTTATGGCTATGCCGATGGCTATATTTACGCCTCTGCTTCCGGAGGAACCGGTGCAATCTCTTTTGCATGGATTAGCGATTCTGGTTTTACAGCCAGTGGCGACTCTATATTTGGGTTAGCGGGAGATACCTACCTGCTTACCGTTACCGACGAAAATGGGTGTACCGATACTGTTTCGGTGGTGGTTAACGAACCCGATCCGCTTATTGCTGCTATCGACGAGGCAATTGATATTACCTGTTATGGCGATAATAACGGAGCTGCCCATGTTACGGTTACCGATGGAAGTGGCCCTTTCTCTTATGCGTGGAATACAGTACCGCAGCAAGATTCGGTATGGGCTGTTGATCTCGGTCCGGGAGAATACATTGTTACCATTACCGATGCCAACGGATGTGCTATTAGCGATACCGTAATTATTAACGAACCTCCTCCGCTGGTGTTTGCATTTGTCGACAGCACTGAAGTGCGTTGCGATGGCGCCAAACCCGGAGAAATTGATATTGAGCTAAGCGGTGGTACTCCCTTTGCCACAGCACCTTATTATACCTATGTATGGACAAACGAAGCCGGAGCCATAATTGCCACAACCCAGGATGTGCAAGGCCTGGAGGGGAATCAATACTACACCGTATTGGTTAGCGATTCGCTGGGATGCCAGTTGTCGCGCAGTATTTATGTCGATGAGATTCCGATGATGCAGCTGGAGGTGAGCATCGACAGTGCCTTGTGCTATGGCGATCGCTGGAGTATCGACCTTACGGTTAGTCAGGGAAGACCTCCTTATCAGTACCAGTGGACAAACGCATCGGGGGCTACTATTTCTACTTCGGAAGACTTGCTTGATGTTGTGTCGGGATTTTATGCCCTTACCATAAGCGACAGCGATTCCTGTACTTTGTATAGAGAGTTTGACCTGGAAGAGCCGCCGCTTTTATTGGCAGAAATTATGGCCGGCGATAGCCTTCTTTGCCAGGGCGACGAACTGGTTTTGCAGGGAACTACAACAGGAGGTTCGGGAGTAATAACGCACAGCTGGACAGGTAGTGGCGCTGCTTTCCTTAGTGCCGACAATGTAATTGCCCCAACATTCGGGAATGCCCCTGCCGGAGATTATGAACTGATTTATACCATTGTTGATGAGGCGAATTGCGACGCTGCCGATACCTTCGCTGTAGTGGTGTATCCACCCACTTATAGTTTCGATTCCATTCAAATTTGTATGGGCAGTGCCCCGTTTACCTGGAACAGTCTGACAATCTTAAGCGATCAGGACCGCGAATATAGCGATACCCTTTATGGTGTGAACCAGTATGGCTGCGACTCGCTGCTTTTCCTCGCTGTGGATGTGCTCTTCCCCGAATATTACGATACCACCATCTATGCGTGTGCAAATGAAGCGCCTTTTGTGGTGCATAACCACACCATTTTGCCCGACCGCGACAGCATTTACCTCGATACCCTGAGCTATGCAGCATCGGGCTGCGATTCGCTGCTGGTTACCATAGAAGTGTTCACGCTTCCGCTTACCGACACTCTGCTCGATACAACCTTATGCGCCGGAGCTCCCGAATTTGTGTGGAACAATGTTACTATTTTCACCGAAAACGATAGTATCTATCACGATACCCTGGTGAATCGCTTTGGTTGCGACTCGCTGCTGACTTACGATGTGAAAATTAGTCCTCCCGATACCTTCTTCGTGGATACTATCTTCTGCCAGAACGAACCGGCCTTTGTTTGGAACGAAGTAACGATACAAACGCAAAACGACAGTAGCTACCAGGCCCGGCTGACAAATCGTTATGGCTGCGACTCGCTGGTTTACCTGAATGTGAACCTGTTGCCGGTAAGCGATACCTTAATAGATACCCTGCTGTGTTACGGCTCTCCTGCTTTTGCCTGGAACAACCTGGTTGTTTATGCCGAACGCGACAGTACTTATACCGACACTTTGGTTAATGAGCATGGCTGCGATTCGCTCCTTTTTCTGGAGGTAAATATTCTGCCGGTGAACGATATATTTATCGATACCTTTATTTGCGAAGACGAGCCGGCCTTTGTTTGGAACGAACAGCTTGTACAAACTCAAAACGACAGCTCGTACTTTGCCGCTTTGCAAAATGTTCATGGCTGCGATTCCTTGCTTACATTAAACGTAAACATTCTCCGGAAAACATACAGTTATACCAGCGATACCATTAACGATATTGATATTCCTTATGTGTGGAACGATTCGTCGTATTTTTCAGAAGGTATTTACAGCGATACATTAACCAATTCAGCGGGCTGCGACTCTATTCTTACCCTCGACTTGACGGTTATTAGCGTGTACATTACTGAGCTTTACGATACCATTTGCCGTCCCGATGCTCCTTATTCATGGGGAGGAGAGTTGATTTATACCGCAGGCTTGTACAGCGATACCCTTGCCCATGTGTCGGGTAGCGACTCCATTATAAATCTTTACCTGACGGTTTGGGAAGAAAGTTATAGCGTGCTCGATACCAATATTTGTAGCAGCGAAGCACCATTCTGGTGGAACGGAAATCCTTATAATGTGAGCGGAACTTATTTCGATACCCTTACCAATGCTGTTGGCTGCGATTCGCTCCTTACACTGAATTTAATCATTAACGAAGGCGTATCTTCCGATACTTTTGTAACAGCCTGCGAAACCTATACCTGGCTCGATGGAACCGGAGCTACTTATACCGAATCGGGCATTTATGAATACAGTAACGGAGGAGCTGCCTGCGCCGATACCATGTGGCTGCATTTGCTGATTAGTCCGCCTATCGATTTGTTATCGACAGTACAAGCGGTAAGCTGTTATGGCGGAAACAACGGGGCAATTGATTTAGCAGTTAGTGGTGGTATTGAGCCTTACTCATTCTTGTGGAGCAACGGAGAAAAGACCCAAAATATCGGCGATCTGACAGCAGGGACTTACACGGTTTGGCTAACCGATTCGATTGGATGTACCGATAGTTTGCTTGTTGAGCTTAGCGAACCCGACGCTATTGTATTGAGCGAAACCCACGTTGATTTGGGCTATAGCAGCGATCCTGTCGGAAGCATCGATCTAACGGTTGAATCGGGAGGAACGGGTCCGTTCTCTTACCTGTGGAGCACGGGAGATAGCACCGAGGATATTTCGGGACTGCCAGCCGGCGATTATACGGTTGTGGTTACCGATGCCAATAATTGCGAAGCGATACTTACCGTTACGCTTACTTCAGACGTGCTTACTGCCTATCGAATGGAGTGTGTGGATGCGGAGGAGATTACCTGTTTCGAAGATTTGAGCGCCTACCCAATGGCTACAACTCTCGGCGAGTACCTGGCTCTGGATACGTCGTTGGAGGTGTACTCCGACTTTGGCCTCGATACCTTGAGCTTTAGTGCCAAAAAAGCGGTGTGGGAAGGTAGTTCCTACTGCTATGCCGAGATTCGTACCTATTCGATTACTGACCTGGCCGGAAATACGATGGAATGTGTGCAGAATGTGATTGTAGACGATAAGGTAAAACCAACCATTACCTGTCCTTCAGCGCTTACCGTATTTGATGGTGTTGTTCCCGACGCCTATGCCTCTGAAGCGGAATTCCTTGCTGCCGGAGGAAGCTTTGACGACAACTGCGGCATTGTAAGTTTTGCCATGGTTGATGAGCAGAGCAATGGCGGTTCGGAGCCGGAAACCATAACACGGACTTATGAAGTAAGCGACTATTGTGGTAATTTAGGAACCTGCTCTCAGGAGATACATGTGTTTACCAATGCCGAAATTGTGCTTGAATGTAGCGACCTTCCGAAAGTTTATTACGACTGCAATGATTATCGTCCGAGCTATACGCTTGAGCAGTTCGATTTGGCTGGAGGAAACTATTACAGCTCTCTTGAGATTGATACCTTTACCTATGTAGATAAGGTTTCTGGTGATTATTGCCCAACAATTACCCGTACGTATACCTTAACAAATGTGATAGGACAGGAAGCCGTTTGTAGCCAGATGTTTGAAGTGCTCGATACCGTGGCGCCAACATTAATCTTGCCCGATAAACACATTTACTGTAACGAAAGCTGGCCCGTATATTCAAAGTATACTGAGGTGAACCAATACCGTACATCGCATGGCAACGAGGCCAGCGATAATTGTGGATTACGGTCAATACGTTCGGTAAGTGCAGTGTCCTTTAAGGAGGCCCAGGGAAGTTGCCCAACGGTTTATGAGCGGGTTTACCGGATAACTGACCAATGTGGAAACTCTTCCGAAACATCGGAGTTTATTTATGTGTACGATACCATTGCGCCTGTAATTGCAAGTACTCCGGGCGATTTAACCGAAGACTGCGAGCTGCCGGAACCATACCTCGATTATGCTGCATTTGTAGCTGATGGTGGCGAGGTAAGCGAAGATTGTGGCGACTTTACCATGGCCTATGTGGGCGATTCTGTTGCTTCAACAGGTGTGGTTTACCGTACTTACCGCTTTAGCGACGCATGTAATTTTGCTGATTATGTACAGAAAATAACCATCCTCGATACAATTCCTCCGGTGTTTACGCAAATGCCCGAAACCATTACGGTTGACTGCGAACCTACCTTGTTCGTTTCCTGGTCTGAATTTGTTGACCTTGGCGGATGGGCTACCGATAACTGCGTACTCGACACCAGCAGTTTTGCCCTGGTTTCGTCTGTGTCTGATGGCGACAATTGCCCGAGAACTTATTCGAATACTTACGAAATTTACGACATCTGGGGTAACCGTGCCGATACCGTTCATCTGGTTATTGTGGTTGATGAAGAGCTTCCAGTACTGGCCTGCCCTGCTGACGATACCATTGCCGTTGATGCCGACTTCCCATTAGCTATTGAAACGCTGCAGGCTTTTGTAACTGCTGGAGGAACAGCCTCCGACAATTGTACGCTTGATTCAGCATCGTTTACCCTGGTTCAGGTGGACACAAGCAAGGCCGATTGCTATGAGAGCGTAAGCTATAGCTTTATAGTGGCCGATATGTGTGGCAATTGGTCCGAAACATGTTCTTATTCCTTGTTCCGGTTTGACGATACTGCTCCCGAAATGTACTGTTTGGCAGATACAACGGTTCAATGTATCGACGATGTACCTGCGAAAATTACTACCTATGCTGAATTTGTTAGCCAGGGAGGTTTGGCTGTGGATAGTTACAGCCTCGACGAAAGTTCGTTTGTTTGGTTAACCGATAAGGTTGAAGGCGATGGTTGTCCGCTTATTATCACCAGAACTTACCAAATTGCTAATGTTTGCGGAATCCCGGCTACCTGTTCGTACCAAATAAGGGTTGACGATACAACGCCTCCTGTTATCGTTTGTCCTCCTGATTCGTCTATTCTGTGTATGTCCGACCTGGTGGATGAGATTACTTCCTTTGATGAATTTATGAATCACGGTGGTGAAATTTCCGATAATTGTGCCATCGACATTAGCTCATTTGCGTATTACAAAGAAACCGAATACGAACCCGGAAATACTACCATTAAGTACCATTACAGTGTGAAAGATATGTGTGGCAATGCCGATTCGTGTACGCGGGTGATTACCCTGTCCGATACCATTCCGCCCGATGCTGTGTGTAACGAAATTACCGTTTACCTCGACGATGAAGGGAATTACCTGTTCACCGATATTGACAGGAGCTATATTTCAGCAGGTTCGACTGATAATTGTACCGCCGAAGAGGACTTGATAATAGACATTGATGTGGTTGAATTTACCTGCGAGGATGTGGAAGAAGGCAAAATGATTAACGTAGTGGTGACCGATGAAGCCGGTAATTCGGGCAATTGTGTGGCAATGATTGTGGTTGGCGATACCATTCCTCCGGTAGCACTATGTAAAGCGGATACGGTTTATCTCGATGAATATGGTCAGGTAAGCATTACTCCGGAGATGATCGACAATGGCTCGTTCGACAACTGTGAGCTGGTATCGATCGAACTCACTCAAGATGTATTCGATTGTACCGAAGTGGGCGAGAATGTGGTTGGTTTAATTGTTACCGACGCCTGGGGCTACAGCGATAGCTGCTATACCGAAGTAACGGTTTTGGATACCATATCGCCTTACCTTACCTGCGTGGGTAGCCAAATTATTCAGTTGGATGAAAATGCACAGTACGCTTTAACCTGGGAAATGCTCACCGATAGTGTGTCCGACCAGTGTGCTGTGGATACCGTATTGCTCGACAGATACGAATTAGACTGTGATGATATTGGAATAAGCAACATATTGCTTACGGCATACGATGTAAATGGAAACTGGAGCCAGTGCGAGGCTGAGCTCGAAATTATTGGTAATTCTTCGCCGAATGTTCAGCCCGATACAATTATTACTGTTATGAATGTTGCCGTTACAGATTTCGACGTGGTGAGCAACGATTACGACCTGAAAACATCGATTAACCCGGCTTCAATTAATCTGGTGTCGAATCCTGCTTATGGTGCCGTGGAGGTGCTGTCGGCCGGAAAAGTTTCCTATACACCGGCTCTTGACTTTGTGGGAACCGATGTATTTATGTATTCGGTTTGCGACGATGGAATTCCATGCGAGCCAATGTGTGGCGAAGCAGAGGTATATGTAATTGTACTGGATGCTAACCTGCCTCCGCTGGCCATAAACGACAGCTTCGATGTGCCATGCGTTAATGTTATCGGGAATGTATTCGACGACAATGGCCTGGGGGCTGATTACGACCCGGATGGAGATGCGATATCGGTAAATACTACTGTTGTTGCAAGTCCGGTAAATGGTTCCGTTGTTCTTTATGCCGATGGTAGTTTCGAGTACGAGCCATTCTATGATTTTGTGGAAGGTATCGATAGTTTTATGTACGAAATTAGCGACGATGGTTTGCCGAACCTCCTCGACTCTGCCTGGGTTTACATAACACGAGTTCCCGACAACGACTGCGACGGCATTGCCGATGTGGATGATATTGACGATGATAACGACGGTATCCGCGATGTAAACGAAGGCGACATGGCCTACGATTCGGATAATGATGGTATTCCGGATAGCTGGGATATTGATTCGGATAACGATGGAATCCTGGATAATATTGAAGGGCAGGGCGAGGATAATTATATTCCGCCACTGGGCAGAGATTCGAACGGCAACGGCTGGGACGATGCCTACGATCCGGAAGACGGCGGATGGCCATTTGATATTGACCTTACCGATACCGACGGCGATTTAACGCCCGACTTCCTCGATATTGATTCCGATAACGATGGTGTATTCGACTATATTGAAGGAAATGACGACAATTCGGATGGTATTGCCGATGTGATTCGGTTCTACAGCGACAGCGATTTCGATGGTTTGGATGATGTTTACGACCTTGTTTCGGGCTGGGCAATGCCATTCAACGAAACCGGAAGTAACGCTCCTTTGCAGGATTTCGATTCGGATGGCGTTCGCGACTGGAGAGATACCAACGACGAAGATGATGATTATCAAACTTCAGTGGAAGATTTGAATGGCGATGGCGATTACAGTAACGATGACCTCGACTTGGACGGTTATCCCGAATACCTGGATACCGAAATGGATTGCGAATTGTTTATTCCTGAAGGCTTCTCGCCAAACGACGATGGTGTTCACGATTTCTTCCAGATTCTGTGTATCTATCCGCGTTATCCTGATGCCAAGATGATGATTTTTAACCGTAACGGCCAAAAGTTATTCGAAAAAGAAAATTATGGTAACTACGATGTTTGGGGTTGGGAAGATGCCTGGTGGTGGGGAACCTCCGAAAATACATTAACCATTGGTCGCTCGGGAGGATTGCCGGCCGGAAACTATGTTTATGTTCTCCAGCTTGGTAATGGCGAAGCAAAAAGCGGTACAGTAATGATTGCTTACTAAAGCTCAGCTTGAATCAAATAAAGCCTGCAGGCAACGATTCGGGCTGAGTTTCTTTTCAGCAGTAATTAGCAGTACATCTGTTTTTTGTTATTACGAGTGTAGTCAAGTAATCTCTTTTCTTTAACCGTACACCATTGTTTGGTATGCTATTTTCAATCGAACTAAGGATTTTAGGTACGGTTTAATTTTTTATCACCAGGGGCAAAATCCTTCGGAAGCAGGATGGTGAACGGGAAAAGAATGTGCCTTCTGTCTAAAATAATTCTGTACTTATTCTCATTTACAATGAGTTAAAAACGGGGTTTAATGAATGCTTTTATTTCCAGAAAAAAAGAAAATACGATTCTGTAAATCCATACCGGTAGCGCTTGTGATCAGAGTTGAAAAAAAAATCTAATTTTTTACAAATTGAAAGAAAGTTCTTTTCCGATTGCATATCTTTATGGATATTAAAAAACCCACTATGAAGAAACATCTGCCTAAATTGGTTCAAAACGATATGTGGTTGGAGCCATATTCAGGAATTATTTCCGACAGGATTATTGTTGCCGATAAAAAAGAAAACGAGTTAACCGGAGGAAAAACGCTTTCGGAGTTTGCTACGGGGTACTTATATTTTGGATTGCATAAAACCTCGCAAGGTTGGGTAATTCGCGAGTGGGCACCCAATGCCACACACATTTATCTGGTTGGTACGTTTAACAATTGGCACGAACAAGCTAAATATTCCTTTTCACACCTCGATAACGGGGTTTGGGAACTCAAGCTTGAGGATGAATATTTAAGTCATGGCGATTTGTATGCCCTTCATGTTCATTGGGCAATAAACCACGGGAAAAGGATTCCGGCATGGGCAACCAGTGTTGTTCAGGACCCGAAAACCAATATATTTAATGCCCGGGTTTGGGCTCCCGAAATTCCTTACCAGTGGCAAAATCCCGATTTTGTTCGCAGCGATGAGCCGCCGCTTATTTATGAAGCACATATTGGCATGGCTGGCGAAGAAGAACGGGTGCATACCTATAACGAATTTCGGGAAATTATGCTTCCGCGCATTAAAGAAAATGGCTACAACACCATTCAGTTTATGGCCATTCCCGAACATCCGTATTACGGAAGTTTTGGGTATCATGTGTCCAGCTTTTTTGCCCCGTCGTCGAGGTTTGGAACACCCGACGAACTGAAACAGCTCGTTGATGAGGCACATGGAATGGGCATTACCGTAATTATGGATTTGGTTCATTCGCATGCCGTAAAAAACGAAGTGGAAGGATTGGGTAATTTCGACGGTACACGTTTTCAGTTTTTCCACGATGGCGGAAAAGGGGAGCATCCGGCCTGGGATTCGTACTGTTTTAATTATGGAAAAAATGAAGTTCTGCACTTCTTGTTTTCGAATATAAAATACTGGCTCGATGTATTTAAGTTCGATGGTTACCGTTTCGATGGCGTTACCAGTATGCTTTACTACAATCATGGATTGGAAATCGCCTTTACCAATTATAACGATTATTTTAGTTCGAATGTGGACAACGAAGCCATTTCCTATTTCCGCCTGGCCAATAAACTGATTAAAGAAGTAAAACCACATTCGCTTTCCATTGCCGAAGACATGAGTGGAATGCCGGGGCTGGCTACGTCGGTTGAAGATGGAGGACTTGGTTTCGACTACCGCCTGGCCATGGGAATGCCCGACTTCTGGATAAAAACCATCAAGGAAAAATCGGACAATGACTGGGATGTGGGCGAAATATTTTTCCAGCTAACCTCTAAACGCCTCGATGAAAAAGTGGTAAGCTATGCCGAATCGCACGACCAGGCATTAGTTGGCGATAAAACCATAATCTTTAGGCTAATCGATAAAGAAATGTATTTCAGCATGCGCAAAGATCAGCCCAATCTTATTGTTGACCGGGGAATTGCCTTGCATAAAATGATTCGTTTGGCAACTGCTTCGGCGGCTGGTGGTGCTTACCTTAATTTTATGGGAAATGAATTTGGACATCCCGAATGGATCGACTTTCCACGCCAGGGAAATAACTGGTCGTACAGCCATGCCAGGCGAATTTGGAGCATTGCTGAAGATCCTGAGCTGAAGTTTCATTGGCTATATGATTTTGATAAGGAAATGATTGGGCTCATTAACGAAAATAAAATTCTTACCATTCCCCCGGTTGACAGGGTATTGGAAAACAAACCCGATAAGGTGCTTGCCTTTCATCGCGGATTATTTCTCTTTGTTTTCAACTTTAACCCAACACAGTCGTTTACCGATTACGGAATTCCTCTTGGTGCCGGAAAATATAAAATTGTGTTAAATACCGATTCCGGAAGATTTGGCGGGAACGATTTGGTGGATGAAGAAATAAGTTATTATACCCTGCCTTCAGCGGGACTGGATAGTCAGCATTATTTGCGAATGTATCTGCCGGCACGAACGGCGTTGGTATTAAAAAAGGTTGACTTTGCTAAAGTTAGATAAATGAACAGTGCAAAATTCCAAACAATTGTCGACATTCCCGACTACCCCTGGAAAACAGGCTACGAAAACAAGCATGTTTTTATGGGCTCGTGTTTCACCGAGAATGTGGGTGAGCGAATGGCCGGGCTGAAGTTTCCTGTCGATATTAATCCGTTTGGAATTTTGTACAACCCCTTTTCTGTAGCAAATGGTTTGGAAATTTTGTTGAATGAGCGTGAATTTAAAAAAGCTGATTTAATTCAACACAACGGATTGTGGCATAGTTTTTCGCATCACGGGCGCTTTTCGGCAATGCAGGAGGAGGAAGCGCTGGCAAAAATTAACAAGCGTATAAAATTATCGTCGGTGTTTTTAAAGGAGGCGGATTATCTGTTTATTACCTTTGGTACAGCCTGGATTTACCGGAGGAAAAAAACCGGAGAGGTAGTTGCCAACTGTCATAAAATTCCGGCGCGCGAGTTTGTGCGCGAACGGCTTTCAGTAACCCAAATGCTTGAAAAATATACAGAGCTTTTAAAAGCACTTTGGGCTAATAACCCTGATTTAAAAGTGGTGTTTACAGTAAGTCCAATCCGGCACTGGAAAGATGGTGCTATTGAAAACCAGCGAAGTAAAGCTACTCTGTTGCTATTGGTCGATGAGTTGGTGAGTAGATTTGGGAACGATAAAACGGCGTATTTCCCGTCGTACGAAATTGTGATGGACGAATTGCGCGATTACAGGTTTTATGCCGAAGACATGCTTCATTTAACCAACGTGGCGGTTAATCATATATGGGGTATTTTCGAAAAAGCCTTGCTAACAGAACAAAGCCGTTTGGTGGCGCGCGAAGTTCAAAAAATCAGAAATGCGGTAAATCATCGGCCCATTAATAATGCTTCTTCCGGGTTTGGTAGATTTTTGGAAAGTTTTTTGAAAAAAATTACCGAACTTGAGTCTAAAATGCCTTTTCTTGATTTAAGCTCAGAAAAAGAATATTTTATGAAGCAGAACAGAAGTTTTAATTTTAACAGCTTGAAATGATGATAAAAATCACCTATCTTTCGGTTTTAGAACGAATTCCCAATCACAGCTAAAACTACATCAATATTGATCAAGCTATATTTTAATTAATTATGCATTATCTCAAATTCGATAAGGAGCAGTTGGTTAATCTAGAGTACTCCCTATTTAAAGAAATTTTACGATCCAATAGGGCAGGATCGTATTTGTGTACAACCCTTAGTGGCTGTAACACCCGAAAATACCATGGCTTATTGGTTTGCCCCATCGAGAGTTTTAATAACGAAAAACATGTCTTATTATCGTCGCTGGACGAAACTGTTATTCAGAATGGAGCCGAGTTTAACCTGGGTATTCATCGCTTTCAGGGAGGAACCTACCAACCCAAAGGACATAAGTACATCGAAAATATTGAATTCGGCAGGGTGCCGAAAATAACCTATCGTGTTGGCGGGGTGGTTTTAACCAAAGAACGCTTGCTGGTGGAAAAAGAAGAACAAACTTTAATAAGATATACCCTGGAGGAGGCACATTCGCCCACAACTTTACGCTTAAAACCTTTTCTTGCTTTTCGCAACATACATGCGCTCAGCAAAGCCAATATGTTTGCTAATACCAAATATAAAAAAGTGCCCAACGGTATTGCAACAAAGCTTTACGATGGTTACCCGGCGCTTCATATTCAGGCGCATAAAAAGGTCGATTTTGTTCCGGTTCCCGATTGGTATTATAATATTGAATATTTAAAAGAACTTAATCGCGGGTACGATTATCTTGAAGATTTGTTTGTGCCCGGGTATTTCGAGTTTCCCATTAAAAAAGGTGAATCCATCGTGTTTGCTGCCGGTATTGAAGAAACAAATCCGGTGTCGTTAAAACAACGGTTTACTAAAGAGATAAAAAAACGTGGCGGAAAGGAAACCTTTGTTAGTTCGCTTGAACATGCTGCCCAGCAGTTTGTAATGCATAAAAAAGATACCGCCGATATCATCGCCGGATTTCCCTGGTACGGTAGCATTACCCGGCAAACTTTTATTTCGTTGCCCGGTTTGTGCCTATCCATTGGCGACCCGGGCTTATGCAAAAAAATCCTCAACTCGTATTTGAAATATTTTAACAATGGTTTTTTCCCCGACCAAATTGATGCCACAGAAAAAACCTATCACTCTGCCGATGCTTCGCTATGGTTTGTCTGGGACATTCAGCAATATCTCAAAAGACACAATAACCATAAAGTTGTATGGACGCTCTATGGCCCGGCTATAAAACAAATTTTAGCAGCCTATAGAGATGGAGTTCGTGATTATATAAAAATGAATAAGGATGGTCTGATTTGGGCCGCCAAAGAGAAAGTTGCCTTAACCTGGATGGATTCGTATGTGCAAGGAAATCCGGTTGTTCAGCGGGATGGGCTGCCGCTTGAAGTGAATGCACTTTGGTATAATGCGCTCAGTTTTGCCATCGATTTGGCCGATAATGCCGAAGACTATGAGTTTGTTGAGGAGTGGAAGCTTTTGCGTGAAAATGTTGAGCAGGCTTTTTTAAAAACATTTTGGAACGAAGAACACGGGTATCTGGCCGACGTGGTAAAAAACGGGCACGCCGAGTGGGCTGTTAGGCCCAATATGGTTATTGCAGTGGCCATGGACTATTCTCCATTGTCGAAAGAACAACGAAAACAAGTGTTGAGTGTTGCCAAACGCAAGTTACTTACCAAACGGGGCTTGCGAACTCTGTCGCCCGATCATTTAAGGTACAAAGGAGTTATAAATGGACTCCCCGATGAGCGCGAAGCTAGCATTCATCAGGGCGCTGTGTGGCCGTTTTTAATACAGTTTTTCGTTGAAGCTTATTTAAAAATTCACAAACAAGGTGGCTTGCCTTATGTAAAACAAATTGTTGAAAGTTTTGAAGAGGAGATGACCGAAAATTGTATAGGTAATGTTTCTGAGATGTACAACGGAAATCCTCCTCATAACGGAAAAGGAGCAATATCACAGGCATGGAGTGTGGCCGGCGTGTCGTATGCAGTTAATTTAATCCAGAATTACAATGAATAAAATCAGATAGTTATGAAGGTGTTAATGTTTGGTTGGGAATTTCCACCTCATATCTCAGGCGGACTGGGAACAGCTTGTTATGGCCTTACAAAAGGGCTGTCAGAAATCGATGATGTAGAGGTTACTTTTGTGGTGCCAAAAGCTTTTGGCGACGAAGACCAATCGAACATGAGATTAATCGGTGCCAACAATATTCCGGTAACAAAAAATGATTTCCATTTCGATAATGCTTCAAAAGCGATTGATTATATAGAAATTGATTCACAAATAATTCCTTACGTAGGCGAAGACGAATTCTGGAAATTAAAAGAAGAAAGATATTCCAAACAGGCAAAGTTTGTAGAAACCGATGCCGATATGAAGATCAATTTTAGTGGAACCTATGGCCCCGGATTAATGCAGGAGATAAAGGATTATGCCCTTGTTGCCCGCATTATTGCCAGCGAAAACGAATTCGATATCATTCATGCACACGACTGGTTGGCTTATCCGGCAGGTATTGCCGCGAAACAAGCCAGTGGCTGCCCTCTTGTTATTCATGTTCATGCTACCGATTTCGACAGAAGCGGAGGTTATGTTAATCCGAATGTTTATGCCATTGAACGCGAGGGGATGGAAATGGCCGACAAAATTATTACCGTTAGCAACCTTACCCGAAAAACGGTGATCGAAAAATATGACATCCCTCCCGAAAAAGTGGTTACCGTTTATAATGCCGTTGAACCGGTTGATAGCACAGAAGGTACACTTCCTAAAAAAGGAGTGGACGAAAAACTGGTTACTTTTTTAGGTAGGATAACCCTGCAAAAAGGACCGGAATATTTTATTGAAGCCGCCAATCTGGTGCTGCAGAATATGCAAAATGTGCGCTTTGTAATGGCAGGAAGCGGTGATATGATGGATGGAATGGTTGCACGAATTGCTGAATTGGGGATTGCCGATAAATTCCACTTTACCGGTTTCCTGAAAGGTAACGATGTACAAAGTCTGTTTAGTATGACCGATGTTTTTGTTATGCCGTCGGTGTCGGAACCCTTTGGTATTGTGCCCCTGGAAGCTATGCAACTGAATGTTCCGGTTATTATTTCAAACCAGTCGGGGGTAGCCGAAATTCTTGAAAATGCAATTAAAATTGACTTTTGGGATGTTTACGCTATGGCCGACGCCATATACGGAGTGTTGAGTTATCCGTCGCTGGCTGCACATTTTAAAGAAAATGGGAAGCACGAAGTGGAAACATTAAGGTGGATTAATTCCGCACAACGTGTAAAAGAAGTTTATAACTCGTTTTTTAATGGTGTAACTCAAAATAATATTGTTGGGTTAAACAAATAATTGAGGGAGGTAAAAAGCAGGGTTGCAGGAATAAACTTCCGGTTCTTACCTTTGTCTCCCGACCAAATTTATGATTATGAAGTCAGTTTGTTTATTTTTTCAGGTTCACCAACCTTTTCGCTACAGGCGCTACAGGTTTTTCGATATAGGTAACGACCACTATTATTACGACGATTATTCCAATGAGACCATCATGCGGGACATTGCCGATAAATGTTACCTGCCCACAAATAAGTTACTCTTGGAGCTGGCCAATAAACTGAACGGAAAGTTTAAAGTCGCTTTTTCCATAACAGGTGTTGCCCTCGAACAGTTTGAACTGTACGCCCCTGAAGTTATTGAGTCCTTTCGGGAACTGGTTAAAACAGGTTGTGTCGAGTTTCTCTCGGAAACCTATTCTCACTCGTTGGCTTCGTTAAAAGATAAAGAAATTTTTAAAGACCAGGTAAGACAGCACGATGAGCGTATCTTTAAACTTTTTGGCCATAAGCCAAGGGTTTTCAGAAATACAGAGATGGTGTATTCCGACGAAATTGGTCAGCAAATAGCCAATATGGGCTATACAGCCATGCTAACCGAAGGAGCAAAACACATACTGGGCTGGAAAAGTCCGAATTTTATATACGTAAATGCCGCAAATCCAAGGCTTAAAGTGTTAATGCGCAATTTTAAACTCAGCGACGATATTGCTTTTCGCTTTTCAAACAGCAATTGGTCAGAGTATCCTCTAACGGCTGAAAAATACATTGGCTGGCTGGAGAAAATCGATGAGAAAGAAGAAGTGGTTAACCTGTTTCTTGGCTATGAGTCGTTTGGGAAAAGGCAAACAAAAGAAAGTGGCATTTTTGACTTCCTGAAAGCATTTTCCGAAAAAATTGTGGAAAGCGATAAGCTACAATTTGCTACCCCTTCGGAAGTGGTAGAACAGCTTCAGCCGGTTTCTGCAGTAAGTATACCGCATCCTGTTTCGTGGGCCGACGAAGAGCGCGACCTTACGGCATGGCTCGGTAACGGAATGCAAAAAGAGGCCTTTTCAAAGTTGTACGACTTGAAGAGCCAGATCGCTAAATGTAATGATGCTTCTCTGCTGGAAGACTGGAATAATCTGCAGATTAGCGATCATTTTTATTATATGTCAACCAAATATTTTTCCGATGCAGATGTAAACCGTTCCTATAACCCGTTCGATTCGCCTTACGAAGCATTTATTAATTACATGAATGTATTAAGCGATTTTAAAATCAGGTTGAATACTGTGGTGCCCGAAAATGAAATAGAAAACGAAATTGCGGTGTTGCATCGTTTGGTCGAAGAAAAAGAAGAGAAAATAAAAAAGATGGAGGCAGAATTATTACGTATTCAAAAAGCCAATAAAAAAGGCAAAACCTTACGAAAAAAATGAAAATACTAAAAGAGTGTTCTTTCACATTAAATTCTTGCAAAGATTATTGTAATAAATACAAGAATTCTTAACGAAGTTTTATTTTTGTAGTTCTTCGTTTAACTTAATAAGATAAACAAAAAATTGGGAGCAGAAACAAGCGTGTGTAAATTAATTTCTGAAAAGATTGTTTTAGGTAAGTTACACCGATTAGTGTTGAAAATTTTAAAATTAATGACATGAAAACAGAGCAAGTAAAATTTATACAGAATCCGGATATAAAAGAGCCGGTTTGGAAAAGACTTTTTGTTGAATCAAATCTCCCTGAGAGCCTGGCCCCATTGCGCAGCTTATCGAGAAATTTATGGTGGGTATGGAATACCGAAGCCCGCGAATTGTTTGAATACATCGATGACGAGATTTGGGAAGAATGCGAACATAATCCGATTGTTTTACTCGAACAGGTAAGTTATATTCGGTTTAAAGAGTTGGAAAACGATAAGCATTTTATTCGAAAAATGCGTTATATTTCCGATCTTCTTAATCAATACCTTGAAGACAGAAAGAGCCAGGAAGGACCTGAAATTGCCTATTTTAGCATGGAGTACGGTCTTCACGACAGTTTGAAGATCTTTTCGGGTGGTTTGGGAATTCTTGCCGGCGACTACTTGAAAGAAGCCAGCGATATGAACGTAAACCTGATTGCTGTGGGTTTACTCTACCGTTACGGATATTTCAAACAAACCTTGAACTTGCATGGCGAACAAATGGCGAATTACGATGCGCAGAATTTTTCGCAAATTCCCGTTCAGCCAGCTCTCGATGCCGAAGGAAATTGGGTGAGTGTTGAAGTTCAATATCCTGGAAGAAAACTGGTTGCCCGAGTTTGGCAAACCAACGTGGGGTCGGTAAAACTCTATTTACTGGATGCCGACCATCTCGACAATAAAGAAGAAGACCGCTTTGTTACCCATCACCTTTATGGCGGCGACAACGAAAACCGTTTGAAACAGGAAATGTTGCTGGGGCTTGGTGGTATTAAAGCACTAAATAAACTGGGGTATAACTCCGATGTTTACCACTGTAACGAAGGTCATGCCGCTTTTATTGGCCTTGAAAGAATTGCAAATTTAATTGAAACGGAAAACCTTTCTTTTGCCGAGGCTAAAGAAGTGGTTAGTGCATCAACGGTATTTACTACACACACACCTGTACCAGCCGGGCACGATTCGTTCTACAAAGATTTATTCAGGCATTACATGAACGAGTTTCCTGCCAGACTTGGTCTGGAGTGGGAGACGTTTGAAATGTTGGGAAAAGCACATAAAGAAGACGATCATTTTAACATGAGCTTCCTGGCCAGCAACCTTTCGCAGGGAATTAACGGCGTTAGCATGTTGCATGGCGATGTAAGTAAAAGTGTGCTAAAAGAATTGTTTCAGGGTTACATGGAAGAGGAACTGGAAATTGGTTATGTTACCAACGGTGTTCACTATCCAACCTGGACAGCTCAGGAATGGAAAGACATTCATCAAAAATATTTTGGCGACGATTTCCCTACCAACCAGTTGAATTTTGAGGCGTGGAAAAATATTTATAACGTTCCTGATGGTGAAATCTGGGAAATAAGAAGGAAACTGCGTTTGAGACTAATTAATTACATCAAACAGCGTTTCTCCAATAACTGGGTGAAAAGACACGAAAATCCGAAGATTGTTACCGAAATAATGGGTAAACTCAATCCGAATAGCTTAACCATTGGATTTGCACGAAGGTTTGCAACCTACAAACGTGCTCATCTGTTGTTCCGCAACCTCGAACGTTTGTCTAAAATTGTAAATAATCCTCAACGTCCGGTGCAGTTTATCTTTGCCGGTAAGGCACATCCTGCCGATAAAGCCGGTCAGGATTTAATTAAGAATATTGTCGAGATTTCAAAACTTCCTGAGTTTAGGGGGAAAATTCTGTTTGTTCAGAATTACGACATAAACCTGGCAAAAATGCTGCTGCAAGGTGTAGATGTATGGATGAACACACCTACCCGCCCGCTGGAAGCTTCGGGCACAAGTGGCGAAAAAGGTGTAATGAACGGAACTCTCCACTTTTCGGTACTCGATGGTTGGTGGGTTGAAGGTTATCAGAAAGATGCCGGTTGGGCTTTGCCTGCCGAACGTGCCTACGATGTGCAGGATTTCCAGGATGAACTGGATGCTGAAACTATTTACAACATTCTGGAAGAAGAAGTGGTGCCTGCTTATTACAAACGCAACATTGAAGATGTGCCGGAACAATGGATCGGTTATATAAAGAATACACTTGCCAAGGTGTCGCCAAACTTTACCACTGCACGAATGGTGCGTGATTACAAGGATAGGTATTACAATCCACAGTTTGAACAAGCCAAAAAAGTAAAAGCAAATGCATACCAGATTGCCAAAGAACTGGCAGCCTGGAAAGCCGACGTTGCTGAAAAATGGGAAGGTGTTGAAGTGGAATCCATTGAAATTACCGACGGAATAATCCAAAAAATGAAGATGGGGAATAAATACCCCGTTAAAATTGTTGTTGATTTAAACGGATTATCGAGTAAGGATGTGGGTTGCGAACTGGTAATCACCGAAAACGTAGTTGGAGGGCAGGAGAAAATTGTTGCTACCATTGAATTTGAATCGGAAGATTGCGTAGGAGCACGATGTGCGTACAAACATGTTATTAAACCCGATCATCCGGGCTCTTTCGGTTATAGTTTCAGGTTGTTTGCCAGAAACAAAAATCTGGCCCATCGTCAGGATTTCAGATATGTGAAATGGATTAACTAAAAAGAAAATTATTAAACAAGAAATAAAAAAAGGTGCTCGTTTGGGCACCTTTTTTATTTTTTTTGTTTTCAGTTGAAATGAGCCCGTTTGTGAAAATTTTTACGATACCGGCTCCACTATTTTTTATGTTGTGTAATATCAAAAAATGACATCTGAATGCGCCTTGTTCTTCTGGTTTTGTGAGTTTGTGTTTTGTTAAAATAGGGCTAAAGTATGCGCTTTGCCTCTGTTTTCATTCTGTCTAAACTCAATATGTCTAAACGAATTAAAAGCTAATTTTAACATAAAAAACGCATTCTGCATCGATTCTATTCTTTCCATTTTTGCGTTTTTTAATTCAAACTTTACTTTTGTAGATAGAAAAACTAAAACTAAAAATAATGGGCCACAATAGAATCGGTAAAAAGATACAAGAGTTTCGTGAGTTCCGAAAAATTGAACGGAAAGATTTAGCCCTTCAGGCCAACCTCGATGTCGCTCAATTAGAAGAAATCGAAGAAAAAGGGACGGTGCCTTCTTTGGGGCATCTTATAAAAATATCACGCGCTTTTGGCGTTCGTATTGGCACTTTTCTTGATGACCAGGAGAAAATTGGTCCGGTTGTGGTAAAAGCCGGTGATGAAAAATCGAGCTCAAGTTTTTCTACTAAAGACAATTCTTCGCGCGAACATCTCAATTTTTTTTCGTTGGCACAGGCAAAAGCCGGGCGACATATGGATCCTTTTATTGTGGACATTGAACCTTCCAGCTTGTCTGACTACAAACTTTCGTCGCACGAAGGCGAAGAGTTTATTTTTGTTTTGGAAGGAGCCATCGAAATAAACTATGGAAAAGATCTATATCAGCTCTACCAGGGCGATACTATTTACCTCGATTCGATAGTGGCGCATAACGTGCATGCAGCCGGAGAAAAGGCCGCAAAGATTCTGGCCGTAGTTTACACCCCGGTTTAACGTCAACATAAGCAAAAAAAAAATCATGCAATTACTCGACTATACATTGGGGGCAATGCTCGAAAAATGGGCTTTCGAAACACCCGAGAAGGACTTTATTGTTTATCCCGATCGCGATTTACGCTTTTCGTATCAACAGTTTAATAACCGTGTTGACCAACTGGCTAAAGGTCTTTTGTATATCGGTATTCGACCTGGCGATAAAGTGGGAATCTGGGCAAAAAATGTTCCCGACTGGACCAGTCTTATGTTTGCGTGCTCGAAAATAGGGGCAATTTTGGTTACCATTAATACAAATTACAAACTGGCCGAACTGGAATACCTGCTAAAAGATGCAGATATTAACACCTTATTTCTTGTAGAAGGATACCGCGATAGCGATTATGTAAAGATGATTTTCGATTTGGTGCCCGAGTTAAAAATACACGCCCGTGGTAAGTTGGAAAGTGAAAGATTCCCGAAGCTACGAAATGTTTGTTTTGTGGGGCAGCAGAAACACCGCGGAATGTACAATACCTCCGAACTCATTTTACTGGGGGAGCACCTCGATGACCTGGAGCTGGAAACAGTAAAGGAAAGCGTAAGCTGCCACGATGTGGTAAATATGCAATATACATCGGGCACAACAGGTTTCCCAAAAGGGGTTATGTTATCGCACCATAATATTTTAAACAATGGTTTTGCCACCGGCGAGTGCATGAAATATACAGAAGACGATCGGCTGCTGGTATGTGTTCCGCTTTTTCACTGTTTTGGTTGTGTGCTTGCTGTTTGCGCAATTGTTTCGCACGGTGCCGCAATGGTATTTGTCGAAGATTTCGATCCTCTGCTTGTTTTGGCTTCGGTACAAAAAGAAAAATGTACAGCCCTTTACGGAGTACCAACCATGTTTATTGCCGAACTGCACCACCCTATGTTCAATATGTTCGACTTATCATCGCTGCGTACCGGAATTATGGCCGGAGCACCTTGTCCAATTGAAACCATGAAGCAGGTGATGGATAAAATGTATATGAGGGACATTATTATTGTATACGGCCTTACCGAAAGTTCGCCCGGAATGACGGCTACCCGTTCGCACAATTCAGTAGAAGTTCGCGCAACAACCGTTGGCTTCGAGTTTCCGAACGTGGAAGTGAAAATAGTAAACCCCGAAACCGGTGCAGAATGCCAGCAAGGCGAACAAGGCGAAATTTGTTGCCGTGGCTATAATGTAATGAAAGGTTATTACAATAATCCGGAGGAAACCGCCAAAGCCATTGATGCTGAAGGATGGCTGCACTCGGGCGACCTGGCCATGAAAACCGAAGATGGCTTCTATAAAATTACCGGCCGCATGAAAGATATGATAATTCGAGGCGGCGAAAATATTTATCCACGAGAAATAGAAAATTACCTTTACCGTTTGCCCCAAATAGAGGCTGTTGAGGTAGCAGGGGTGCCCAGTAAGAAGTACGGCGAAGCGGTTGGTGCCTTCATAAAATTAAAGGAAGGACAAACACTGGCCGAAGAAGAGGTTATCGATTTTTGCCGCGGTAACATTGCCCGCTTCAAAATTCCCAAATACATTTTCTTTGTAAAGGAATTTCCCATGACAGCAAGCGGAAAAATTCAAAAATACAAGCTGAGTCAATTGTCGGTAGAGTTATGTAAGGAAAGAGGAATTGAGATTATTTAGGCAGAAGATTTTTGCAGAATATTTCCAGACCACAACGTTTTTAAGCCGTCTGTTTCAGGAACAAGTGGCTTGTGTTTTTATGGAAAGATTATCTTTGTGACACTAAAAAATAAAAGTATGAAAAAATACAAACGTATCCTGTTAAAACTGAGTGGTGAATCGTTAATGGGAGAACAACAATACGGCATCGACCAAAACCGACTGAATGATTATGCAGAAGAAATTGCAGCGATTGTAAAATCAGGTGTGCAGGTTGGAATTGTAATTGGCGGCGGAAACATTTTTCGCGGATTAAGTGGAGCAGCCAAAGGTTTCGACCGGGTTAAAGGCGACCAAATGGGAATGCTGGCAACAGTAATCAACAGCCTGGCATTAAATTCAGCATTAGTTAATGCCGGTTTAAAATCCAAGGTGCTTACTGCCATTCGTATGGAGCCGGTTGGCGAGTATTATACCAAGGAAAAAGCCGTTGAATCGTTGTCAAATGGTGAAGTTGTAATTATTTCAGGAGGAACCGGAAATCCATATTTTACGACCGATACTGCAAGCGCTTTACGTGGAATAGAAATTGAAGCTGAAGTTATGTTGAAGGGAACGCGCGTTGATGGTATTTATACCGCTGACCCGGAAAAAGATCCCAAGGCCACTAAATTTACAACAATTAGTTTCGATGAAATTTATAATCGGAATCTTAGAATAATGGATCTAACGGCCACTACTTTATGTAAAGAAAATAATTTGCCTATTTACGTATTTAATATGGACCAAAAAGGTAATTTGATGAAGGTTATGAGTGGCGAAGATATTGGTACACTGGTGCATAATTAAGGTGTATCAATTTGTAATTATAATAAATTATCCAAAAAATTTTCGCATAATTATATTTTTTCTATATTTGCTAACAGTCCACAAGTTAGAAACTCAGTGTTTTAACCAATGCAAGAAGAAGTAGATTTTATTTTAGACATTTGTAAAGAAAAAATGGGTGCAGCCGTTGAGCACCTGTCAAAAGAGCTGGTTCATATTAGGGCTGGAAAAGCATCACCAACAATGTTGGACGGAGTGTTGGTGGATTATTATGGAAGTCAAACGCCACTTAATAGAGTTGCCAATGTAAGTACACCCGATGCGCGCACTCTTGCTGTTCAACCTTGGGAAAAAGGATTGATTCCTGTAATTGAGAAGGCTATTATGAATGCAAACTTAGGATTTAATCCTGACAATAATGGTGAAATTATCAGGATAAATATACCGGTATTAACCGAAGAAAGACGGAAAGGTTTGGTGAAACAAGCGCATCAGGTTGGTGAGAATGCCAAGGTTAGTATTAGAGGCGCTCGGAAAGAAGCAAACGATGACCTGAAAAAATTGTTAAAAGACGGTTTGTCGGAAGATGCACAGAAAGATGCAGAGGCAGAAGTGCAGAATCTCACTACCGATTTTGGAAAGAAAGTTGAGTCTTTAGTGGAAGCTAAAGAAAAAGATATAATGACTATTTAATCGTTTTAGTTTTCTGTTTTCTGAACATTGTTTAATTGTTTTCATGGCTTTGAGGCAGCTTGTAGAAGCTGCCTTTTTTTTGATTCTATTTCCGGCGGAAATAATAACTTTTCTTATCCTCCTTAACATCGTAGGAGAAAACTTCAGCATATTTATAAAAAACCGAAAGCAAACCAATATCGCCGGCACAAAACAGGCTGTGCGCACTCATAATCAAGGTAACAAAGAATACTGCCGGATGAGTGAAAAGAAGGATAGTGGCGGCTACAGTGATGATTTTTACTACCACAAGCGGAGCTAAAGCTATTAGGGCAAATTGCCTCTTGTTTAACACGTGTTTGTCGGCCTCAGCATAGAATATGAATTTTTTAAGGTCCGCTCCGTAGTTAACTTTTGGTGCACCGGTAAGTTTTATGGCCACCCCATGCAGCAATTCGTGAATGATAATTAGCAGCGAGAAACAAAATGCCAGGCCGGCAAGTAGATAGAGAAGAGGTTCGTAGGTGTTTTGAAAGGCAAGATATATAGTGCGCGTAATAATAAATAAGCCCATAATTATCATTAAAATCTGGTAAATCATATAAGCAGTTACCATCTTTCCGCCTCTCGAAAGTTGCTCAATAACAAATTCCTTTATTTGTTCGTGATCGAGTTCAGCAATTAACTCAAATTTCTCCGGGTTCTGAAGTTCTTCAATCGTTGGATTTACCATGTTACTCGTAACGAATTATTTTGTAAAGATCTCTGAGGTTTAAAAGTTTCAGCAGCATGGCCATTAGTACCGAACCGCCAATCAGTAGCAAATATCCGGTTAGCCACGATTGAATTTCTTTCGATAATGTAGCCAGTACAACTACCGCTCCCACAAAAACCAATAACTGGATAATGTAATTAATCTTTGGTTTCAGCTTAAAAATAACTAAGGCAAGAATTAACTGAGTGGCTCCTGTAAAAATTTGAGTCGACAGGCTGGCATAGGCCGAGCCGTAAGCCTGAAATCGTGGTATTAAAATTAGATTTAAAACAATATTCAGAACCATGCCGCAAAAGGCCATTATATTTAACTGTTTTATGCTGCCGTTGGCAGTAAGCAGTGTTCCGAAAATATAAGTAGTTGCTATGCCTGTAAACCCGGTCATTAAAATGCCGAGTATCTCCGACGAGTCTTCTGTATTTGATGTGTACAGTAGCTCCATAATTTCGGTATTGTAGTAAATGCTCGATACAGCAATAATTATGGCAGGTACAATTAGCAAGGTGTAGGCCAGTTTTACCATTTGCCCAACGTGCTCTTTTAGTTTTATCATTTTTGCAAAAATGGGGAGCAAAAGGCCAGCAAACAAAACACCGAACATGGAAACCGCATCGAGTAAACGAAAAGCCTGGGCATAAATACCGGCCTGCTCTTTTCCGTTGGAGCCGGAAAGAAGGCGCTCCAGCATGACCGAATCGATACGGTTATAAAACGACATCAATAATATTAACAAGGCATAGGGATATGATTTTCGAAGAAAAACAAGAAAAAATGAGGGCTCGAAACGGACGTTGATTTTTCCCGCTTTTCGTAGAACAATACCAGAGGTTATCAGCGCAGTTGCCGTATATGCTATCGTTTGCGCATATATAAACCAGTTGATGGTGAATTCGATTTTTAAGCTATTGCTGAACAACAGTATACTGCATATAACAATCATAAGGCTGCGGTCGAGTACCGAAATCAGGCTGTCGGTGCGGAATAAATGAAGTGCACTTATGTTCGACCGGAGATATAGAGTAAAGGATATGAGAAATTGGTTGAGAATTAGAAAGATAAGCAAATGAAATTCAACTTTACTATAGCCGATAATTGCCGCGATACCGAGGCTGAAAATTGCATAAATTATGGCCAGCACTAATTTAAGTCCTACAATATTTGAAAGGTGTTTGGACAAAAGGAAATTGTGCTGGGCAATGTTACGGTTATTGTAGTTGGTTATTCCTGCATCGAGTAAAATATTCAGCAACATCGAGAAACTGAACAAGGCAAAATATAAGCCGTAACCTTCGTCTCCTAAGGTATTCTGTACGGTTCTGTCTATCCCAAAAATCCAGAATGGCTTAATTAAAAGATTGAGGGAAAGCAGTAATATAAGGTTGGTTATAAATTTACGTTTCAAAACGCTATTTTTGATTGTTTCTATAAATTCTGAAGGGATAAATGTAAGAAATATTGGACAGATTGAACCGATAAAATTCGATACTTTCTTTGTACATTTACGCAAATTAGAATAACGAAGCATGGTAATTGCGGTAAATACCCGTTTGCTTTTGAAAGGGAAACTCGAAGGGATTGGTTGGTTTACTTTTGAAGCATTAAAACGGATGGCCTTAAATCATCCCGAACATAATTTTATTTTTATTTTCGACAGGCCTTATGATCAGGATTATATATTTTCTGAAAATGTTACCCCGGTAGTGATTGGCCCTCCAACACGCCACCCGTTTTTATGGTATTTCTGGTTCGATTTTCAAATTCCAAGAGTATTGAATAAGTATAAAGTGGATTTGTTTCTTTCGCCCGATGGCTACCTTTCGCAACGTACAAAAGTACCACAATTAGCTGTAATTCATGATATTAATTTTGTGCACCGTCCCGATGATTTACCATGGTTGAAAGCAAAATATTATAACTACTTTTTTCCGAGATTTGCCCGGATTGCGAAACGTATTGCAACGGTTTCGTTTTATTCGAAAGAAGATATTACTCGTTCGTTTAAAGTAGATTACGATAAAATAGACGTTGTTTACGATGGGATTAATCAGATTTTTAAACCTATTTCGGAAGAGGAAAAAATCGAGGTGCGTGAAAAATATTGCGGAGGCTCCGATTATTTTTTGTTTGTGGGAGCATTGCATCCGCGGAAAAATGTTAGTGGCTTGCTAAAAGCCTTCGATGCCTTTAAAACTGTGAATGAGAACGCTACAAAACTGGTAATTGTTGGAGGCGAAATGCACAAAACCGGAGATATTTTTGAAACCTACGAAAATATGCGTAACAAAAACGATGTGGTTTTTACAGGCAGGGTTTCAACAGCCGATTTGCACCAAATATTTGGCGGGGCACTGGCATTAACTTTTGTTCCCTTTTTCGAAGGATTTGGAATTCCGATTGTGGAAGCGATGAGCGCGGGAGTGCCGGTAATTTGTTCCAATACCACTTCAATTCCTGAGGTTGGGGGAAACGCTGTAATTTATGCCGACCCGGTTAAAATCGATCAGATAACCAATGCCATGCTAAAGGTGCATAACGATGTAGAACTTCGTGAAGATTTGATTGAGAAAGGCTTTGTTCAGAAAGATAAATTTAGTTGGGAAGAAACTGCCCGTCTGCTCTGGATAAGTGTGGAAAGAGCGTTGCAGTAGTTGTTGGGCATGTAAAAAAGTTGCACCGAAACAATGTTTTCGGTTCGCTGCTTCTTGTCCTCTGCCTTTGACTTTTATAAAACAAATATGGTTAGAAATAAATTACTTCCATTTTACAACAAAAATACCATTGAAGCCGGTTGCGATGAGGCTGGCCGCGGATGTTTGGCAGGGCCTGTTTTTGCTGCTGCGGTAATTTTACCTCCTGATTTTGAAAATGGATTTTTAAACGATTCGAAAAAGCTGAGCGAGAAACGACGTTACGAACTTCGCCCGTTGATTGAAGAGCAGGCACTGGCCTGGGCAGTGGTTGCCGTTGACAACAATGAAATCGATGAAGTAAATATTCTGAATGCCTCTTTTCTGGCAATGAACCGCGCAGTGGAAAGTTTGAAAGTTACTCCCGAACATCTGTTAATTGATGGGAATCGTTTTCGCACAAAAAATACAATTCCATATACTTGTATGATTAAAGGCGATGGACGCTTTTATTCCATTGCTGCAGCATCGGTGTTGGCCAAAACATACCGCGACGATTTTATGCAAACCATTCATCAGGAATTTCCGAATTACGAATGGGATAAGAACAAAGGCTATCCTACGAAGAAGCACCGTGAAGCCATAAAACAGTTCGGGCCGACTAAATATCACCGCATGACTTTCCGTCTGCTTGATGAACAACTTTCGCTTGAGTTGTGATCCCTTAACTTTATAGGAATACGACAAAGTTATAATTTAACCTGCTGCTTACCAATGTTTTCACCCATTAGAATGGAAGTTTCCAGTCCTTTTTTAGTGTTGGCAATTAAGTCTTTATCGAAAATTATTTTATCTTTTTCGAACAATAATACCAGGGTTGAACCGCCAAAAGCGAAGTAGCCCTTTTCGCTGCCTTTTGCAACTTCCGAGTTGGGAGTATAGGTTTGAATAATGCTGCCAACCATTGTTGCTCCCACATCCATAATTAAAATGTTACCATAGTTTTGGGTAGTCAGCGTGCAATGTTCACGTTTGTTTTCGCAAAATATCCTCAGGCTATTTCGAAGAGCTAGCGGTGAAACCGAAAAGTAGTGTCCGTTTATTTTTACCGATTCGGATGCTTTACCCGAAGCCGGGAAATGATAGCGGTGATAATCGGCAGGTGCCAGGCGGACAATTGCCATTGCCCCATCCTTGTATTTCCGGGCCAATTTTTTATTCTTAACAAAACTTTCAAGTGTAAATTCAGTGCCTTTGATAAAGAATGAGGAAACATCGTTTGGCGTTTGAAAAACCAATATTTTTCCATCGGCAGGCGAAACTAAGTTGTTTCCGATGGGGCGTACATCAGGTTTTAATTTGCGGTAAAAAAAATGGTTAAAGGTTGGAAATGCTGAAGCATCGCTGATTTGGCATTCATTCAGATTAATATTGTGTTCGTTTACAAAACTCTGAATGCGGTTTTTCGACAATTTACTATCCATGTACCAACCTCCCAGCACAGTAACAATTTTGCGTTTAAAAAGAACATGCAATGCTACTTTTCCTGTGGCAGAAGAATAAAGCCACTTTAACATGCCTTTACCCGGAACATTTTCTATTTTGGTCGTCCCGCTTGTTCTGTCGATATATGAAATTGTTTCCATCGTGGTTCTATTAATGTATTTATCGTCACAACTATTATCCGGCTCAGAATTTATTTTACAGGCAAAAAGCAGAATAAAGATTAGAGCAAGACTCAAGTTCTTCATATATGTATTTTCGTTTTGTTTTTTTAATTCTGATTACGGGGCAAAGTTAAAGCTTATACCAATAGTACATCAAAATGCCAGATAAAAATTATTTCTTTTCCCCTTTTTCTTCATTGAAAAATATTCTCTTAGCTACTGCTTTGAAAAGATTTTTCGCTTTGTAAAACAAAAAAATAATTGACTTGGGTTGAACTTCGATTCAATTTTTATTTCAATTAGTTGGAGATACAATGGGTATTATTCCGATAAAAGCTTTGACACGTATATATATTGAATTTCAAATTTGTTACCTTCACATTACGGGAATCCACAATAATTTAGGATGAATAATCAATACGATGTTATTATAGTTGGTGCTGGCCCTGCAGGCATTTTTTGTGCGTACGAGTTAATAAAAGGCAAGCCCGAATTAAAAATACTGATGCTGGAAAAGGGCCCGGATATTTACAATCGTAAATGTCCGAAGCATACAAATGGTGGAGTTTGTGTGCATTGTAAGCCCTGCAATATTACAACGGGTTGGGCAGGGGCCGGTGCTTTTTCCGATGGCAAACTGTCGCTTTCGCACGAAGTAGGCGGAACCATTTCGGAGTATATTGGAGTGGAAGCAACCAACGAATTAATTGATTATACCGACAAAATTTATCTCGAATTCGGTGGCGATCCGGCAATTCATGGCGAAGAAATTACGCCTGCTATGCGCAAGGTTCAGAAAAAATCAATTGAAGCAAACCTGCGTTTGGTGCATTGCCCTGTGCGGCATTTGGGAACCGAAAAAACACAGTCGTTGTATAAATCACTTTACGATTTTATTGTTGAAAAGGGGGTGGAGGTGCAGTTTCGAAATCCGGCCCTCGATTTTGAATTCGACAACAGCACAATTACAGGGGTGGTTGTAAAAGATGCAATTTACCAGGCTAAAAGTGTAGTAGTTGCCATTGGAAGGGAAGGATCGGACTGGCTTATGAAAAAATGCGGGCAGCACCACATTAGTACCGAAGTAGGCATTGTTGATATTGGGGTGCGAGTGGAGTGTCGTAACGAGATTATGCAGGAAATTAACGATAATTTTTACGAGGCAAAGCTGGTGCATTACACTAAAACTTTCGACGATAAAGTGCGTACATTTTGTTCGAATCCGGGAGGTTTTGTGTCGTCGGAATACTATGATAATAACCTGGCAGTGGTGAATGGGCACAGCTACAAAGACCTGAAAAGCAACAATACCAATTTTGCATTACTGGTTTCGCAAAAATTTACCGAACCGTTTAATTCTCCGCTCGAATTTGGGAAGCACGTTGCAGATATGGCAAATATGCTGACTGAAAATAGAATTATGGTACAGCGTTTTGGCGATTTGATACGTGGACGAAGAACTACTCCCGAACGCCTTTTTAGAAATAATATTATTCCAACCCTGAAAGATGCTGTTCCAGGCGATTTGAGTTTGGTGCTTCCGTACCGGATTATGATGGATATTATTGAAATGATTCAGGCTTTGGATAAAGTTAGTCCTGGTTTAGCCAGCGACGAAACTCTGCTTTATGGAGTTGAGGTGAAATTCTATTCGAACAAAATAAAAGTAAACAAAGGTTTTAGAACCGACACCATAAAAAACCTGTACGTTGGTGGCGATGGTGCCGGGATTACCCGTGGATTAATGCAGGCCTCGGTGAATGGGATTTTAATGGCACGGGAGATTTTGAAAAAGGAAGACTAAGGCTGATATCCAACATCATCGGGCAGCCCGGGTAGCATCGAGGCTTCCACAGCCAATTGGTCGCACCTTTCGTTAAGTGGATTATTGGCATGCCCTTTTATCCAAACAAATTTTACAAGATGTTTTTTAAAAATCGCAAGGAAACGCCTCCAGAGATCGGGGTTTTTCTTCCCTTTAAATCCTTTTTTCTCCCAGTTAAACACCCAACCTTTTGTTACCGAGTCGGCAACATATTTCGAGTCGGTGTAAATTGTTACATCGCAGCCTTCAATCTTTAACGTTTCCAGGGCAACAATTACGGCCAGTAGTTCCATGCGGTTATTGGTTGTTAACTTGAAACCTTGCGAAAGTTCTTTGCGGTGTTGCCCGGAAAGCATAACAATTCCGTAGCCTCCGTTCCCGGGATTTCCACGTGCTGCGCCATCGGTGTATATTGTAATTTTAGGTCGAGCCATATTTTTTGTAGTACTGTGCTTATAAATACAAAGTAGTAAGTAAAAATGCAGATAAACAAAAAACCCCGCCAAAATTGACGAGGTTCTTTTATCCGTTTGGTTTATGCTTACTTAATAATCGTCATTTCATCGATGAGGTTTTGTGCATTGGCATACACATCTACTACCCAAAGTACAAAACGAATATCTACATTTATACAGCGTTGCAGGTTTTCTTCAAAATCAAGGTCGCCACTCATAGCTTCCCAGTTTCCATCGAACGCGATGCCAATTAATTCACCTTTGCCGTTAATAACCGGGCTACCCGAGTTTCCTCCGGTAATATCGTTGTCAGTAATAAAGCAGGTGTGTAATTTTCCATCTTCATCCCCATACTGACCAAAATTTTTGTCCAATAATAATTCTTTCATTCTTGAAGGAACATCAAATTCATAATCACCAGGAATTTCTTTCTCCAGATAACCATCGGTAGTTGTATAGTATTTGTAGGTTACACCATCGCGTGGATCGTAATCCATTACCGAACCATAGGTTAAACGCATGGTTGAGTTGGCGTCGGGATAGAATTTTTTATCCGGGTTCATTTCCATTAATCCGGCAACAAACAGTCTTCTTCCTTTTAACAACAGCTCGTTATCTTTGCTTAACGACATGGCTATAGATCTATATTTATTCAATATATCTCTGGATGCCTGAAATCCCATATCTTTTTGTAAAACTTTTAAGCTTGGATTGTCAAGGAAAGCTGATAGTTCTTCTTTGCTGTCGAAAATAGTATTTTGGAACATTTTAGCGGCAAATTTTTCATAATTGCCTTTGTATTTCTTTTCTATATCGGTAAAAAAAGCAGGGTAAAATTTAGATGAATTGTTTTCAGCAAAGATTTTTAGTAAGGCTGCAACTATTTTTTGGTCGGTAGCTGCATCGTAGTCTTTAAAGTAACCATCAAGCGACTCCTTTAGTCGTTTGCAGGAAGTTTCAATCTGCTCTTTGTTTTCCTCGGGTTTCTCTAAAAGTTTAATCAGCTGGCTTGCACGGAATGCAAACATAAATATCTCGGGGCCACGAATTAATGCTTCTTCCATGTATGCCGTCGATTTTTCTGCCTCAATATCAACATACGACTCCTCAATTAATTTTAGTGCTTCGCCATATTTGGATAAACGGGCTGTGTCGGCATTTAGCCAGGTGCTAAATTCGTTTTCCAGATCTTGTTTCTGTTTAATAATTTCCAGTTTTGTCAATGCCTGGTTTTGCCCAATTGCATTTTTATAGTAGTTCGCACTACGCGCATGTTTGGAAGCGTACTGGATTTTTGCTTTTTGGCTGGTGGCCATATAATCGGCAATAATCTCTAGTTTTTTCTCGCGAACAACAATGCGCGAAGTGTTTGTAACTTTCATGGTGTAGTCAATTCCCCACGAAGTTTTGTAGCGGTTTGTGCTGCCCGGGTAACCAAACACCATTGCAAAATCGCCTTCCTTAACTCCTTTAAGCGAAATTGGCAAGTAAGATTTTGGGTGGTACGGAACATTGTCTTCGGAATATTCTGCCGGGTTGCCGTCAGGGCCACAATAAATGCGGAACATTGAAAAATCGTTGGTATGACGGGGCCACATCCAGTTGTCGGTATCGCCACCAAATTTTCCCAAAGCTTGTGGAGGAGCACCTACCAATCGAACATCTTTAAATGTTTCGGTTACAAAAAGAAAGTATTGATTATCGTTAAAGAAGTTGCGAACATAAACCTCGTAATGCGTGTCTTCTTTGGCTTCGTGCTCCAATTTTCGTTGTGCAGCATCAATTATTTTGGCCCGCTCAGCTTCGTCCATTTCGTTGGTTACGTCAGCCAAAACTTTGTCGGTTACATCTTCAACACTGATAAGGAAAGTTACTGTTTTTCCCGGATTTGGTAATTCTTCTTCGCGGCTCTTTGCCCAGAATCCATCTCTCAGGTAATCGTGTTCAACACTCGAGTGTTGTTGAATTTCTCCAAAACCACAGTGATGGTTGGTGAGTAATAATCCATCTTTCGAAACAACTTCGGCGGTACACGAACCACGGTCGAGAGCTACAATTGCATCTTTCAGGCTCGAATTATTAACGCTGTAAATATCTTCAGCGCTTAATTCGCAACCCATTTTTTGCATGGTGTTTATATTTAGTTTGTGAATTAATGAAGGAAGCCACATCCCTTCTTTGGCTACTGCTGAATTAAAAATAAAAAATGTTATCAGCAGGATTAAATTTAATTTTCTCATTTTATAATTAATTGTATGTTTTTCTTTTGAGTCTGCAAATATAGTTTTTCTCCTTTCGTAACCATGTGATTTTTATCGCATTTCTTCGCTAAAGTAATCAAGAATAAGCGAACAAAGGAAATCGGACAATAGCCCTTGCTTATCTTGTAATCCATTAGTGTCTTGTAAAAATATTAATTACAATTCAGGATACCTTTTTGTTCCTTTTCCGGGCAGATGTTTTTTCGTTAAAAACGTAATTCTATCGTTGCCTAATTTCAAAAAGATAAGCATTTCAGGTTCGTACTGGGCGTGGTTAAACCCGAAATAGGTACTCGAAAATCTATTGCTTATTGAAACTATTTCAAAATATATCGTTTCACAAAAGTGTCGCAAATCACCATAAAATAGTTATGCCTGTTTGCGGTAAGTTCATGATTTATTGTGTTTAAAATGCTCATCGCCAGGTTGTAATACATAAACCGGGTTAAAAAAAGATAAACATCGGTCTTATTAAGCAATTCTTTCTAAATTTGTAGCTCTAAAAAAAAACGGGTGGAAAAGAAGAGAAAGTTTTACAATAAACTAAAAAATAAGTATCGGTTAATCGTGTATAACGATACTACTTTTCAGTCGGTATGGAGCATGAAGTTATCGCGACTAAAAGTTTTTACCGTTACCAGTTTTTTGTCGGCAATTATTGTGGTATTGGTAATTTTACTGATTGCTACAACAGGTTTGCGCGAATATATTCCCGGTTACCCGAAAGCTGAATATCGTCAAATATTGGTGCACAGTGCCTTAAAGGTTGATTCGCTGGAGCAGGAATTGGCTAAACGCGATCAGTTTTTTAAAGGAATAAAGGCAATAATGTCGGGAGAGGTTCCCGAAGATAATTTATCGATTCAGGAAGATACTCAAAAAGAAGAAGTGCTGTTTCATACCTATAATCACGACTCGGTATTTCAAGATGAACTACTCGCTGAACAGTTAAGCCTTTCAATCCAAAATAACAAAGGGAAAGCTCTCGGATTAAGTCAGATTCATTTTTTTGTACCTGTAAAAGGAGTCGTTACCGAACATTATAATTCTGTTTCCAATCATTTTGGCATCGATTTGGTGAGTGAACCCAATGCTCGTATTTCTGCCGTATTGGACGGAACGGTTATTTTTTCGGGATGGACACTGGAAACCGGTTATGTCATTTATTTGCAGCACGAATCGGATTTAATCTCGGTATACAAACATAACTCAGAATTGCTTAAAGCTACCGGTGAAAAAGTACAAGCCGGCGAGGCAATTGCAATTATTGGAAATACCGGCGAATTATCAAGCGGCCCGCATTTACATTTAGAACTTTGGTACAGGGGGGCAGCACTAAATCCCGAACAATACATTGATTTTTAATGATGAAGAAACGAATAGCTATTTTGGGGTCAACCGGCTCTATTGGTAAACAGTCGCTTGAGGTAATTGCCCAAAATCCGGAATCCTTCGAGGTGGAGGTGTTAACTGCTAATAATAATGTTGATTTGTTGGTTAGTCAGGCCAAACAATTTCAACCCAACGTTGTGGTTATTGCCAATAAAGAAAAATATGCCTTTGTGGCGGAAGCTTTGAAAAACGAAGACATAAAAGTTTATGCCGGAGCCGAAGCCCTGAACCAGGTAGTTGAAATGGATACCGTTGATTTGGTATTAACAGCCATGGTTGGTTATTCAGGACTGGTGCCCACCTACAATGCTGTAAATGCCGGAAAAAATATTGCATTGGCCAATAAAGAAACACTGGTGGTTGCCGGTGAAATAATTACAAAACTGGCCCTGGAAAAGAAGGTTGAGCTTTTGCCTGTTGATTCGGAGCATTCTGCTATTTTTCAGTGCTTGGTTGGCGAGTTTATGAATCCCATTGAAAAGATTATTCTTACCTGTTCGGGAGGTCCGTTTCGGGGAAAGTCCTTGGATGAACTTAAAAATGTAACGGTTGATGATGCCTTGGCTCATCCCAACTGGGATATGGGAGCTAAAATTACTATCGATTCGGCAACACTTATGAATAAAGGTTTTGAGGTGATTGAAGCACACTGGTTGTTTGGCCTGCCATCATCAAAAATAGATGTAATTGTGCACCCACAATCGATTGTTCATTCCCTTGTTCAGTTCGAAGATGGCTCGATAAAAGCACAAATGGGGTTGCCTGATATGAAATTGCCGATTCAATATGCCATGGGATTTCCACACCGCATTAAGAATAACTTCCCCCGTTTCAACTTTTTAGAATACCCCTCGCTCGATTTTGAGCCGCCAAATACAAAAATTTTTCGTAACCTTGCACTCTCTTTTGAGGCAATGGACAAAGGTGGCAATTTGCCTTGTGTTCTGAATGCTGCAAACGAGGTGGTGGTTGAGGCATTTCTGGAACGAAAAATAGAATTTTTACAAATGCCGGATTTGATTGAAAAAGCCATGGACAAGGTTGCTTTTATTAAAAATCCGGGGTTGGATGATTTAATTGAAACAAATACCGAAACAAGAAGGATAACAGAGTTGTTAACAGGAAACAGAATTTAGGAGAAGATAATTGGATGGAATCGATATTAATTAAAACGGCACAGCTACTTTTAAGCCTTTCTATTTTGGTTGTGTTACACGAAGCCGGGCACTTTATGTTTGCCCGTTTATTTAAAACACGCGTTGAAAAATTTTACCTCTTTTTTGATCCCTGGTTTTCGCTTTTTAAAATTAAAAAAGGCGAAACCGAATACGGAATTGGCTGGGTGCCACTGGGCGGCTATGTTAAAATTTCGGGGATGATTGACGAGTCGATGGATAAGGAAGCCATGAAACTTCCTCCAAAACCTTACGAGTTCAGGGCAAAACCGGCATGGCAACGTTTATTGATTATGCTGGGGGGAGTTCTTATGAATTTTATTTTTGCCATGATAATTTACATTGGTGTTTTGTATGCCTGGGGCGAACAATATTTACCCACACAAAATGTAAAATATGGTATTGTTGCCAATGAGGTTGGGGAAGAAATAGGTTTTAAAACCGGCGATAAAATATTAACTGTCGATAATGTGTATATCGAGCAGTTTCATAAAGTTGTGCCAACCATTGTTCTCGATGGCGCCAAAGCAGTTCAGGTAGAACGCGACGGTAGAAAAGTGGATGTTGAAATTTCGGGAGAAGATTTAGCACTTCTTTTAAAAAGTAAAGGAATTTGGGAAGAACGTTTGCCTTATGACATTCAGATTGGTAAACTGGCAAAAGATTTTCCTGCTGAAAAAGGCGGATTACTGGTCGGCGATATTTTGGGAAACATTGATGGAAAATCATTTGAGTTCTACGACGAGTTCAGTTCTTATCTGGCCTCAAAAAAAGGCGCTGAAATTACTATTGACATTACCCGCGACGGGGCAAAAATAAATAAAAGCCTTGTGGTTAACGAGGAAGGTAAATTAGGCTTTAATCCGGCATTTAATAATCCTGATGTATTCGAATACAAAACCATTAAATATGGTTTTCTGGAGTCTATTCCAGCCGGTATTAACCGCGGCGTACAAACCACCGGAAACTACCTGAAACAGTTTAAATTATTCTTCAAAAAAGAAACAAAAGCTTATGAGTCGCTGGGTGGCTTTGCAACCATCGGAAATATCTTTTCGCCAACCTGGGATTGGGGACACTTCTGGAATATGACGGCATTTATTTCTATAATCCTTGCCATAATGAACCTATTGCCAATTCCTGCATTAGACGGCGGACACGTAATGTTTTTGTTTGGTGAAATAATTACCGGACGCAAACCTGGAGAAAAATTCCTTGAATATGCACAGATTGCAGGTATGATTTTATTGTTGGGGCTGGTGCTTTTTGCCAATGCTAATGATATTATTAAAATGATAAACGGTACTTTTTAAGTACCTGATTAATAAAAAATACTATTTTTGTTGAAACCAATTAAATTTTAGGTAATGAATTTATTTGTAATAGCAGGATTTGTAGGGCCACAGGAAATAATAATCATTTTAATTATTGTTTTACTTCTATTTGGGGGGCGTAAAATCCCTGAATTAATGAAAGGCCTTGGTAAAGGTATGAAGGAATTTAAAAATGCCACAAAAGAAGACGATGGTGAAAACACCAAGTCGGATTCCGAGAAAATTGAAAAGTAATAATATCGGATAAGATATTATAGATCCCGTTCTGATAATCAGTTACGGGATTTTTTATTTAAACTGGTAAGGTTTTTGTGTTGAATCTGCAAAAAATCAATAAAACTGAGAAAATGAAACGAATAATTAAACACTTTTTATTTGCGTTTTTTACGCTTGCATTCTTTGTCGGGTGCAATTCAAATGCCCCAATTATGCATACCAATGTTACCGGTAGAGCAGGCGAGTTAGTTGTGGTAATCTCAAAAGATTCGTGGGACGGAATTCCAGGAAAAGTGATCCGCGAAACCTTGTCACAGCCACACATTGGCTTACCACAAGAAGAACCCTTATTCGATGTTATTGATGTGCCACATGCTGCCTTCAAAGATATTTTTAAAAGTACCCGGAATATTGTTCAAACCAGTATTTCCCCCAATGTGAAAAAAGAAGGCGTTAGCTTTACCGACGATGTGTGGGCCTACCCACAGGCAACCGTACAAATACAGGCCAAAAGCCCGGAGCAGTTTGAAACGCTTTTTAATGAAAATAAGGAAAAGATTTTGGCCTACTTTATTGCCGCAGAGAAGGAACGTATGATGATGAATTATAAAAGCATCTACGAAAAAGGAGTATATAATATTCTTAATAAAGATTTTGGGTTAACCATGAAGGTGTCACCGGGTTTTCGGGTAATGGAACAAAAAAAGGATTTTTTATGGATTCAGTTCGATACTCCGGAAATCTTCCAGGGAATTGTAGTGTACTCGTACCCTTACGTTTCCGAGAGTGCTTTTACGGTGGATTATCAGCTGCCCATTCGCGATAGTTTGTTGAAAAAGTACGTTCCGGGTCCAACTGAGGGAAGTTACATGTCGACCGAAAAACGTCTGGAGCAGGTTTTTAATGTGTTGAAACACAATGGTAACTACGCTTCCGAAATGCGCGGTTTATGGCGTGTTGAAAACGATTTTATGGGTGGCCCGTATATTGCTCTTTCGGTATTGGACGTCTCTAATCAAAGGGTGATTACTGCTTTTGCCTTTGTTTACGCACCAAGCAAGGATAAACGTAATTTATTAAGGCAGCTGGAGGCTATGATTTATTCGATGAAGTTGAATAACCAGGCCGATAACGATAAACTGAACAAACAAGCTGATTTAGATATTCAGGTGGAAGGATAGCAGGGAAGCCGAATACTTGATACGGGCTTATCCGATCTTTTATATTGGGTAAAAAAAATGCCGGAAATTTAAATTTCCGGCATTTTTTATTCTCAAGCTGCATTTCTCAGATTTTATTAGAAAGCTGCCTTTATAATTTCGCGAACATTATCTGAAATTCCATAGGTGTAAATGTGTAGCGAAGGAACCTTGTTCGCCACCAAATCTTTCGATTGATAAATTGCCCATTCTGTTCCAACTTTGCGAGCGTCGTCGTTATTTTTGCATTTCGCCAGTTCGCTCGCCAGTTCCTGTGGTAAGTCGGTGCTGAATAATTTTGGAAGAACAGTTAGCTGATTTTTCATGTTGATGGGTTTAATTCCCGGAATAATTGGAACGGTAATTCCCATTTCGCGGCATTTTTTCACAAAATCGTAGTAAACCTGGTTGTCGAAAAACATTTGCGTTACAATATAATCGGCTCCGGAATCGACCTTTTGCTTTAAATAAGACAAGTCTTGATCCTTGTTGGGAGCTTCGAAATGCTTCTCGGGATAGCCAGCCACACCTATACAAAAATCGAGTGGAGTATTATTTTTCAGGTCTTCTTCCAGATACTTCCCTTTCCCCAGGTTTTTAATCTGGGTCACCAGTTCGTTGGCATTGGCGTGCCCGTTTTCTGTTGGACTGAATACATGCTGTCCTTTTAAACCATCGCCGCGAAGCGCTAAAACATTATCGATTCCAAGAAAATGCAAATCAATTAATACGTGTTCGGTTTCGCTTTTGCTAAAGCCGCCACATAAAATATGAGGAACCACCGGAATGCCATATTTGTGCTGGATTGAAGCAGCGATGGCAACTGTTCCCGGGCGTTTTCGAATGGTGCGTTTTACAATGGAGCCGTCCTGCATTTCCCGAAATTCGATTTCGTCACGGTGCGTGGTAATATTTATATATTTTGGGTCAAATTCGGTTAATGTCTCAATGGTTTTGTATAAGCGTGTAACGTCGTTTCCTTTTAACGGAGGTAAAAGTTCGAACGAAAATAGTGTGCTTTTCGAGCTGTTTATTGTGTCTATAACTTTCATTTATGATTGCTTTTTGAATTACAAATGTAGTAAATTCGTACTGTTAGGTACGAATTTGGTTTAATTCGTATTATAAATGATATTTTTTTTAACTGAAAGTCGGAAGTTTCCTTGAAATTCGAATACTGAGGTATAGAATTTCAAGGAAAACTGAATCCTGGATGTTGGTATTTCTTATTTGTAATTTAAATAGGTTGAAAGGAATTTCTCCACAAAGTCAATTTTTTCGCCTTTCCTTTTTGCATAATCTGCCACCTGGTCTTTACTAATTTTTTCAAGGCTGAAATAACGCGATTCAGGGTGGGCAAAAAATTGTCCCGACACCGATGCGTTGGGATACATGGCATAGTGCTCGGTTAAACTCATTCCAATATCTTCTGCCCTTAAAAGCTTGAACAGTCCCTCTTTTTCGGAATGCTCGGGGCACGCCGGATAACCTAGTGCTGGCCGAATTCCCTGGTATTTTATTTTTAGCATTTCGTCGAGCGAAAGATTTTCATTGGGTACATAACCCCAATAATTTTTGCGAACCTCGTGATGCAGTAATTCAGCAAAAGCCTCGCTTAAACGGTCGGCCAGAGCTTCGAGCATAATGGCTTTATAGTCGTTGTTTTCAGCGCGGTATTTTTTAGTCCATTTTTCAATTCCAATTCCGGCAGTGGTGGCAAAACCTCCGCAATAATCCATTTTTCCTGATTCTTTAGGAGCCACAAAATCGGAAAGACAAAAATTGGCAACACCTTCTTTTTTCTTCTCCTGCTGGCGGGTATGGTAAAAACGACCGATTTCCTTTTGGCGGCTTTCGTCTTCAAATAAAACCACATCGTCGCCATCTGCGTTTGCCGGCCATATTCCCAGGCTGGCATTTGCCTGAAGCATTTTCTTTTCGATTATTTCATCCAGAAATTTATTCGCTTCGGTATATAATTTTTTAGCCTCTTCGCCCTGCTTTTGGTCGGCAAAAATAGCTGGGTAGACTCCCTTTAATCCCCAGGTAATAAAAAAGAAAGTCCAGTCGATATAATTGCGAAGCTCTTCCAGCGGAAAATCAATTAAGTGTTTTACCCCCATAAAATTGGGTTTGTAAATGGGCGTATTATTCCAGTCGATTTGGAATTTATTTGAACGTGCTTCCTCTAAACTTAAATATTCTTTGGCTTTTCTGTTGCCCTGAAATTGGCGGATTTGAGCGTATTCCTCTTTAACTTTTTCGGTATACTTATGGTTTTTGGCAATAAGGTTCGACACCACATTTACTGCCAGCGAGGCATCTTTAACATGGATTACCGGGTGCGAATATTCGGGTTCAATTTTTACTGCAGTATGGATTTTTGATGTTGTAGCACCGCCAATCAATACAGGAATATCTAATTTCCGGCGTTCCAGTTCTTTGGCAATATCAACCATAATTTCGAGCGATGGCGTTATTAAACCACTTAAGCCAATAACATCCACTTCGTTTTTAACTGCTTCGTCGATTATTTTTTCGGTTGGCACCATTACACCCAGGTCGATAATTTCGTAGTTATTACATCCCAGTACCACGCCAACAATGTTTTTGCCAATGTCGTGAACATCGCCTTTTACTGTTGCCATAAGTATTTTTTTCTGAGCCGATGAAACGTTGAGTTTTTTCTTATCGGCTTCGATATAGGGGAGTAAAATTGCCACCGCTTTTTTCATTACCCGCGCCGATTTAATTACCTGAGGCAGGAACATTTTTCCTGAGCCAAACAAGTTGCCGACCACATTCATGCCGTCCATAAGCGGACCTTCAATAATGTTTAAAGTAGGTGAATATTCTTTTATCGCTTCGGCCATATCTTCGTCAACAAACTCGGGGAGTCCTTTTACCAGCGCGTGTTCAATGCGTTTTTCCAGCGGAAGTTCGCGCCAGGCGTCTTTTTTCTCTTCCTGTTTATCGTCCGATTTTACCTGCTCGGCAAATTCAAGCAAACGTTCGGTGGCATCAGGCCTTCGGTTAAGTACCAGGTCTTCCACTCTTTCAAGCAGGTCTTTCGGAATTTCATCGTAAATCTGCAACATTCCAGGGTTAACAATCCCCATGTCGAGCCCTGCTTTTATGGCGTGAAACAGGAATACCGAGTGTATGGCTTCGCGAACTACATTGTTTCCCCGGAACGAGAACGATACATTACTTACTCCCGCACTGACTTTTGCATGAGGCAGGTTTTCTTTAATCCATTTTACCGCTTCAATAAAATAAACCGCGTAATTGTTATGTTCCTCAATTCCCGTTCCGATGGTTAATACGTTTGGGTCGAAAATGATATCCTGCGGGAGGAATTTTACTTTTTCGGTAAGTATTTTATAGGCACGGCTGCATATCTCCTTGCGGCGTTCGAGGTTGTCGGCCTGTCCAACCTCGTCAAAAGCCATTACAATAACAGCTGCCCCATAGTGTCGAATGGATTTAGCCTGCTGAATAAATGCCTCTTCTCCTTCTTTTAAGCTAATTGAATTTACAATAGCCTTGCCCTGCAAGCATTTTAAGCCGGCTTCAATCACCTTCCATTTCGATGAGTCAATCATGATAGGAAGTTTGGCGATATCGGGTTCGGCCATGATAAGGTTCAGGAAAGTAACCATTTCAACTTCGGCATCGAGCATGGCATCGTCCATGTTCACATCAATAACCTGTGCTCCGTTTTCTACCTGGTCGCGGGCAATTGAAAGTGCTTCTTCGTATTTTTTTTCGCGGATTAGCCGGGCAAATTTTCGTGATCCGGCAACGTTACATCGTTCGCCAATATTTAAAAAGTTGGTGTTTTCGGAAATACTTACCGGCTCCAAACCGCTTAATTTTGTAATTAAACCAGCGTCAACAAGTTGGTGTGGTTTTGCCTTTGCGGCAATCTTGGCAAAAGCACGTATGTGTTCTGGAGTAGTTCCGCAGCAGCCACCGATAATATTTACAAAGTTATTATCGAGGTAATCTTTAATATGCACCGCCATTGTTTCGGGCGTTTCGTCGTATTCGCCAAACTGATTGGGCAGCCCTGCATTTGGGTGGGCGCTAATGTGGAAAGGTGCTTTTTTCGAAAGTTCTTGTATATAAGGGCGCAGGTCGGATGCTCCCAGCGAGCAATTTAGCCCAACACTTAAAAGTTCGACGTGAGAAATTGAATTCAGGAAGGCTTCCAGAGTTTGCCCCGAAAGTGTACGTCCACTGGCATCGGTAATCGTTCCCGAAACCATCAGTGGAAGTTTTATTCCTCGTTCTTCCAGTGCTTCTTCCACCGCAAAAATTGCTGCTTTTGCATTCAGCGTGTCAAAAACTGTTTCAATCAACAGCAAATCAACACCACCATCTAAAAGTCCTTCCACCTGCTCGCGGTAAGCTGTTTTAACTTCATCGAATGAAACGGCACGATAACCAGGGTCGTTTACATCGGGTGAAAGCGAGAGGGTTTTGTTGGTTGGACCCAGAGAGCCGGCAACAAATCGGGGCTTGTCCGGATTGCTTGCTGTAAATTTATCAGCAACTTCTTTTGCAATCTGTGCCGAGTTTTTGTTTAATTCATAAACGAGCTCTTCGGTGCCGTAATCGGCTTGCGAAATGCGGGTTGCATTAAAGGTATTGGTCAAGAGAATATCAGCCCCGGCATCCAGATATTTGGTGTGAATTTCTTTAATAATTTCGGGGGAAGAGATGGACAATAGATCGTTATTTCCTTTCTGGTCGTTGGGGTGATCTTTGAAACGCTGCCCGCGATAATCGGCTTCCTGTAATTTATATTCCTGAATTAAAGAACCCATTGCCCCGTCCATTACCAGTACGCGGGTTTTTAGTTCTTCTCTGATGTCTTTTTTATTGCTCATGTTTCTCTCTGTTTTATAGTAAGAATTTCGCTCCATGGAAATGAGGCTTTTCAATTAACTCTGCCAATGGAACGACGTCTGTTCGTATATCATAATCCAGGGTTTTGCCTGGGCTGAAACCTTACGTCTCTTTATGGCTTTTTTCTACCTACTCTGGTCTTTTGATTGCCGTTCTTATTTTAATATTCGTATTTCATTTTCACCCTTAACACCAATCTTATCTTCGCAAATAATCAGCAGCGACTGAATTTCGGGATATTTTTCAGCTTGTTTAATTACCTTTTCAACATGGTCGGGCGACTTTACTTTGTTGCCCAGTGCAGTTGCAAAAGCGTCGGCTAAAAGTATGTCTTCGCAAACAACAACTACTGCATCGGCTACTCCATAACTTATCGATGGGCCAACTGTTCCTGCAGAAGTGCAGATTCCGAGCTTGTTATTTTGTGCAGGAATTACCAAGCCAATCCTTTCGGATAGAATCGATTCTCCTGCAAAAACAGAAAGCACCAAGTCGTTTTTTAGCAGCACATAAATGTCGCCGCCGTTCTCTATAACCAACTCCTCAACCGAAAAGTTTTTAAGAATTTCTTCGCCAATTTCGCGTGCAAATAAAGCGGCTACTGCCGACATTGGCCCGATGCCTGCTTTTTCTGCTGCCACAGCCATCTCAATAGCTTCTTTGGGTGCGTTTTCGGAGGGGTGAAATGGTTTTAAACTTTTCTTGAAAAAGGGTTCTGCGGCGATGTAATCGTCAAACTTTTTTCGTAAAGTTTCCATTTTGGCCTGTGCAACTTCTTTCATTTGTTCATTAAAAGAAGTTGGATCAACTCCAATCCATAAATCGGTTTCCAGGTGTTTTACTTCAAAGCCTGTAAATCGTTCCGAATTAAACTGGGTGCGGTATGTTCTTTCTTCAAATAAATTCATTAGCGGAAATCAATTTCAAACAGATTTAAAGGGCATGCCGGAATACAAAGTTCGCAAACCACACATTTCTTTTTGTCGAATTCCAGCTTCCACGATTCTTTGTTCATGGTTAATGCGCCGGCAAAACAAACTGCAGTACAATTTCCACAGTCGATGCATTTTTCTTCCTTCCAGCGAATTCGTTTGTCCAGCGATTCGCAGGTAATATTATTGCTGATTATATATTCAACCCCCTTCTCAATATTTTCTTTTTTGCCTTGAAGTTCAAGCAGCAAACTGCCTCGTTTACCTGGATAAACCTCAGCTTTCAGAATATTTATGCGGATATCATAGTTTTTTACCAAATGGTAGGTAAAAGCTTTGTCGCCACTTTGCGGCGGAAAATTCAGGATGTATCTTTTTTTAATCATTGTCGGCCTCCGTTTCTTTTAAGTTATTTAACGAAGTGTTGCTTGGGAACATCTGCACGGGTTTGTTTACTTCGAATTCGCCGTTTAACAACCATTTCTTCAGTTCGTCGGCAATTTTTCGTGCTTTCGAAAGGCTGGCAACCGGGGCAGTCCGGATTTTTTTACCCTTCACTTTTATCGAACCCGATTGTAATTCTTCGTAGTTTACCTGTCCAAGTTTTGACGTTCCAACTGTTCCGTAGTCGAGCACCGAAGTTTCAATCTGGCTGTTGTTAATCGATACGCGCTTTGCAATATCGACATCTAAAATTGGTATCGGAATTCCAATACCGATAAACATGCTTACTCCGTATTTAGTGTAGTAGGCGGCTTGTAGATATTCCGACGACATTTCTTTTAAATTTCCCATAACCGCAATGGTTGCCGCATTGGTTACCGGAACACCAAAATCGTTTTTCGGTTTTGTGGTATGAAACTGGGTTCCTGGCCAAACCACAAATCCTTGGGTTCCGCCAAGGAAAATACGCGTTCCCAAGCCAATGGTTCTAAACTCCGGGTCGTTTAACAGCGGGCTTAATTCGCCAGAAGTTGAATAAGTTGCATTTCGTAAATTGGGAAGCAGCGTACCCATGTATGTGTGTTTTATCAAAGAGGTTGTGTTTACCGCCACGTTGTAGTTTTGGTAAGCATTTCGTGGGTTAAACAGCGTAAATTCATTAATGGTATTTATGTTGATGGTGGTTTTAATATGTTTGCGAGGGTAGCAGTCGGTTCCTTTTCCCCAGGCTTCCAGTACCACATCTTTTCCTTCCAGCAAATCCTGAATTACATGAGCGCCTCCGTATTCCGGATTTTTGGGGTCGCAGGCTGTAGCGCCAATGTACGAATCTACCGCAGCAAGCCCTTCATAACATGGCACACCATTTAACCTGATTTTTTCCATGCGGATAGGCGGATCGGAGTGTCCAAAGTTTATAATTGCGCCCGACGAACACATGGCGCCAAATGTGGCAGTAGTTACTACATCTACTTTCTCAACAATCTCTTCCGGCGACATTTCTTTTGCCATTTCAGCAACTTCTTCGGCGGTAAGTACAACTGCATCGCCCGATTTCAGTCTCCGGTTTATTTCTTCGTAAGTTTTTATTTTTGACATATTTACTAAGTTGGAAGTACGAAGCTGGAAGCAGGAAGCAAGTCCGGAACTTACAGTTTCGCTTATCCTTTAAAATTAGACACTATTAAAGAATCTCTGCTAAAAGCGGCTAAAACCGCGGGGGCATACACATATTTGCCCCATGCATATAGCTAATTAAGAATAATTTGTACTGTTTTTTTTTCATGATAGTGTTCAAATTATAATTCCGTTTCCGGCCGGGTATTGGCACCTTTCCTCCTGTTGTTGGAAGGTTGCCAGAGTTTCTGTGAGCCCGATCTCTCCACTCTTCTGTATAATCAAACACCCTTTTGCGAAAGAATATTTGATGATGTTACAAAGTTAATTGATTTTGCGGTTTTTCAAATTTGTAGCGTGTAGATGAAATAAAAATAGAGGAAAGTTAACCTAATTCTTGCAGCCTCTGTATCAAAACCTTTCAATATAATTCTTGTGGCCGGATATGTCCCGATGCCAATGTTATGTTAATTTTTATACTGTTTGATGGCGCTCTTAAAAACAAATAGTTGTATTTAGCTAAGTTTGTAAAGGTAAATAGTGTAAAAACAAACTTTTGAATATCAAAATGACAGTAAACCGACTCGTTCTCTTGTGTGTAGTGTACTTGTTTTCTTTTTTGTGTAAAGCAGAGAATAAATCAGAAACAATTCAGACCCCCTCTGCATTTTTTGGATTTCAGCCTGGTGCCGATAGGATGTTGCTCGATTATGAAACATCGATCGCATATCTGCAGCAATTGGCAGCGCTTTCTCCACGTGTAAAAATGATTGAAATAGGAGAGTCGCCAATGGGGAAGAAAATGTACATTGTACTTTTTTCTTCATCTGAAAATATAGAGAACATCGATCGCTTAAAACAGATTAACAAGGAATTAGCCACGAATCCGGATCTCTCCGAAGATGAAGTCGCAGAATTTTGCAAAGAGGGAAAGGTTTTTATAATGGCCACACTATCGATGCATGCAACAGAAGTTGGACCGGCTCAGGCTGCACCTCTGGTGGCTTATAAACTGGCTACTTCAAATGATATTGATCTTGCTAAGCAGTTAAAAGATGTTGTTTACATGATGGTACCCTCTTCGAATCCCGACGGTATGGACATGATTGTACATCATTATATGGATACGAAAGACACAAAATACGAAGGTTGTAGTTACCCGGGTGTTTATAATAAATATGTTGGTCACGATAATAACCGCGATTATGTAACACTTTCGCAAAAAGACAATAAGGCAATTGCACGAATTTATAATACAGACTGGTATCCTCAGGTTCTGATCGACAAACACCAGATGGGGTCGACAGGGGCTCGCTACTTTGTGCCTCCAAACTGCGACCCTATTGCCGAAAATGTAGACGAAAAAGTTTGGAACTGGTCTTGGATCTTTGGTTCGAATCTGGCTAAAGATATGACTGCCAAGGGACTTAAAGGGATAACACAACATTCTATTTTCGATAACTATTGGCCGGGTTCAACAGAAACTGGTATTTGGAAAAATATGATCTCGATGCTTACCGAATGTGCAAGCGTTCAGCTGGCAAAACCAATTTATATTGAAAAAAGTGAACTGAAAGGCGGTGGCACAGGATTGGCTGAATATAAGAAGAGCATTAATATGCCCGCTCCGTGGGAAGGAGGGTGGTGGCGTTTAAACGATATCGTTTCTTACGAAATGGCATCGTCATTGTCGCTAATAAAAACAGCTTCTTTCCATAAAAAAGACGTTCTGTTAAATCGAAATATTCTGTGTAAAGAAAGTTATGAAAAAGGGAAAACACTGGCGCCTGCGTATTTTGTTTTTCCTGCAAAACAGCACGACAAAAGTGAATTGTTTGCTTTGCTTAACTTGCTCGACGAGCATGGCGTGTGCGTTTATACAACAACAGAAGAGTTGGTTTATGAAAATAAAATTATTGAAAAAGGCTCTTATATCGTTCCATTGGCACAGCCTTATCGTCCGTTTGTTAAAGAGGTGCTGGATATTCAAAAATATCCTGAAAGGCATTTTACTCCCGATGGTGAATTAATGCGTCCCTACGATATTACTAGTTGGTGCTTGCCCTACCACCAGGGAGTTAGCTCATACAAAATTGAAAAAGTCGTAAAGGATATAGAAGACAATGTGGCAAAAGTTAATTTCCCAATAGAGTTTACCTATAAGCCAGCCGAAGATTGCAAAACACTTGTGTTTTCTGTTAAAAATAACGAAAGCTTTAAAGTGGCATTTGCGGCCCTGAAAAAAGGAATTGAAGTTGGCCGGGTAACCGAAAAATTTACAATAGGTGCAACGGTGTTGGAAAAAGGAGATTTTGTTGTAGCAGCGGGAAATAAGAAATTGAATGATATTTATAATCTTCTAACGGTAGCTCCCAAAGAACTCTCTGAAAGAATATCGGAAAATATTAAAGAACTAGAATTTCCTAAAATTGCTTTGATTGAAACTGTTTTTTCTGATATGGATGCTGGTTGGACACGATTTGTATTCGACTCATACAACATTCCTTTTACCGCATTAAAACCGGAGCTTGTTAAAACCGAAGATTTGAGTAAGTTCGATGTGATTGTATTCCCCAATACTGAAAAATCGGTGCTGATAAATGGGAAACGAGAACGTGGGAAAAAGGTGTCGATTCCTAATTACGATGCCAGATACATTAAGGGCATGGGAAAAGAAGGGCTTCAGAAGGTTCTGAAATTTGAGAATGATGGAGGTACTGTGCTTAGCTGGGGCGCATCAACTGAATTGTTTATGGGGATTCAGTCCATTAAAGTTTCGGATGAAGAAAAAGAAGAATTTGAATTGCCAGTAAATAATATTTCTTCGCAACTCAAAGAAAAAGGTTTTTATGCACCCGGAACTATGCTTAACGTTGATTTGACAGAGCATCATCCTTTGACTTTGGGATTGCCCAAAACTGTTTGCATATTCGTACGGAATTCTCCAATTTTTGCCACGTCGATACCTTATTTCGATACCGACCGAAGGGTTGTTGCAACGTACACCGAGAATGATATTCTGGCAAGTGGATATGCCGAAAATGAGAAGCTCCTGGAAGGAAAAACAGCAATGGTATGGGCTCAAAAAGGAAAAGGTAATTTTGTGCTTTATGGGTTTAATCCACAATTTAGAGCTTCAACTTCCGGAACCTATAAACTATTGTTTAACGCGTTGCTTTTGGAGTAAACGCGAACAAAATTTCAAATTCCAATATACAAACAAAAGCACCTTCAGCGCTGAAAGTGCTTTTGTTATTGAGGTAGTATTCCGGGAGAGTATTAATCTTTATGAATGAAAATTGTGCCTCAGAGGAAAGTTATACGAAGGCTTTATGCATAAAATTAGGGTTGTAACTTATTCAATTAAAGAAGGATAATGAATTAACATGGATATTTCTTGCGGTTGTGGCACGCGTAAATTAAATCGGTCTAAAAATAATCAATCAATTGATAAATACCGGGAGACATGGAAACAATACTTTCACTGCGTATTTGCCAGTTCCAAATTATTGCTAATGTTTACCTCGGTGGCGTTTACCTGGCTCGAAATAATCATCTACCCGATAATTAAAATACGTGATACGACTTTGAGCCTGGCAAAACCCTAATTTTTAATAAGTTCTTCCATTAATAAAATATCTTTCTCAGCCATCTCATAGCCTCTTTGCCAATCGGCAGAACCAGCTCTACTCAATAATTGAGATTTGTATTGTCTCTGCCCAATTTCAGCGTAACTCGCCCAATGTTTCAATGCTTGTTTCAAATGTACAATGGCTTGTTTTGGATTACTTTCTTTATTGTCGGCTGCACGAATTTTTTCAGCGTAATAATTTCCCAGATGTGCCATGGCCTCAATATCTCCCAGCGTGCGTTTCCAGGTTTTGTCACCTTCTATTTTCTGTAAAGCGCTTAGTTCCTTCAAAACATAGTCGGCATGTTCTTGAATTTCATTGGCAGCAGCTAATCCTCCAGGTTTCCAGCATTCATCGGTAATTGCGTGGTAGTTTAAACGTCCGGCGCAAGCTTCAACAGACCATTGAAAATCCCAGTCGTGCCAATGTGCCCGATTAACCGCTGGAATAATTTTAGAAGCCCGCGCCCATACTTCTTGAAGTTTTTGCGTTGGTAAGCCGGGGAAATGTTGCTGAATAGCTTTTTCGAAAAATTCATTTGTAAGGTTCGGATTGTATCCCAAACGTCCCCAAAGCATATACTTATACCAATGTTTTTTAAGCTCCAATTCACGCACCGAATCGGGTTCGGTACTCACAAATTCGCGTCCCCAAATGTATCCATCCGATCCCATATGAAAACCTTCGGTTTGTTCGGCAGGTGGAAAATTATTGATAAACTCGCGTACATAATCGGCATCGCCCCAGCGGAAATAGAAAATATCATCGTTACGCAAATTCCACCACCACTTAGTACCCTTTGGAGCCTCCTTCAAAACACCATCAACAAAATCAGGTTTGGTATTTGCATACAAGCGCGCCTTAACGTATTTGTAGCTGAAATTAAACTCAATGTCTTCATTAAAGCCTTCGAAATGTTTTGTGATTTCCGGGATTTCCGACTGCCAGTATCGATGAATAAAACGGATTTTTCGCTCGGGGAAAGCTTTTTTTGCATCCATAACACCCATTCCATATGTTTTCCAAAGCCACTGTTCCTTCTCATCGGGAGTAAGGCCTTTCATATTTTCACCGGCAGTTACACCAATACCTGCCAACAGCGGATAAGTTTCAAACATACTTCGCACACTTTTGCGCAGATAGTCGATGGTAATCTCGTTATCGATGGCACCCGTAATGCCATATTTGCCATCGGCAGCCCACACAAAAATATTCCAGGTGATGAAATGAAATTCGATGCCACGGTCGTAGGCATACTGCATCACTTCGCGCCAGAATTCGATTTTCTCATCGATGGTTATCTTTTTAATCGTTTTAAGATTATCCAGAATCTCTTTGTTTACAGAATTGGTACCTGGTCCATTCACATATTTGGAAAACCATGTTGGCCAATCAATATCTGCTCGTGTTACATCATCGAGTGCAACATCAGGATATTCAGGCACTTTAACCATCGAAGGGAAAGGATGTGGAATCCATAAGGTAATGGTATTGTAGCGATCCCGAGCTAATCCATCCAGATACTCTTTCCAAAAGTTCATATCCCAAACAACAGCAATATTTTGCTGAGCGGCATCGCCACAATCGGCATAAGAAGGTGTGCGCGCATCTAAAGGAATATTCATTTTCAAACCCCTTTTGCCAATGTAAGGTTTGCAATCGGCTTCCTTTATTGCCTCTATTCCATCTTGAGCAATGGTCTCGGCCAGATCGAGTCCGGCATACATTGCTCCGGTAGCATCTGCTCCAATGGCCCAAAAGGTAACGAGTTTATCTTTTCGGGTAAGTCGTATGGCATAACCTTCAGTGGTCAATTCATCCGGACTTTTCCCTCCTTCAGCTTGTAAATATTTTACTAAGGTTTTGTCGTTTTGAAGACCAAGTATAAACTGAATTTGTTCCTGTTTACTGGTCATTTCTGAAATAGGAGCAATTTCAACTTTATGCCCCTTGCTTTTTAAGACCTGCTGAAGATCATTCGCGGCGAATTGAATGGCAGGAATATCTGACGGGCAATAAATAGTAGCAGATTGTCCGAGTGCCATATTTGACAAGAGCCAACATGTACTAATTAGTAAAAATTTAAGGCTTATTCTTTTCATTTTTATTGGTAGTTAGGTTATGGGTCCAATTTAACAATTTTGTTTTGCATTATCGAGGCTTTCGTACCAACTTTTAACATCTCGATATTGAGAATCGCAAATGGTGTATAAGTTTGGAAACGATTTATAATAGGTATCGCCACAGAACAATATTTTTTGGTTGGGCATCCAAACATTCATATTGTCGTAGGTTTCGCTAGTGGCAGCAGCCAATTCAAATTTTATCCCGTCGATATTTTGTTCAATATGAAACATGCCGTTTAACCTATTGTTTAATTCTTAAAATAGCCCTGCCAACAGTGCCTGAATTATTATGATTAATGCAGCCTTTAACAACGGTAAAAGTAACTCATCCAAACCTGTAGTATCTTTATATTCACGTTTAAAACTCTTACAAAAGGTACTCCAGCTTGTTATTCTTCGAAAGGTATATATCGCATTAAGAATGGTAAATTTGAGACTGCTTTTCTGCTTCTACTTTCAGTATAACAAGTGTGGTAAATCAAGTTTAAAATTACCAAGTGCATTTGTGAATACAGAATTGTGAGAAATAAAGTACCTAAACAGATATCTTTAGCTTCTATTCAGAGATAACCACTTTGCTTATGTACTATTGGATTTTAGAAGCTGAGCTTTATTTGTTAGATTTGAATTGTTAGTTGTAAAAGAGAAGAATATGCCTGTTAAAGAAGACATACCGTTTCACTATTATTCAGAAACTTACAAAAATGTAAATATAGCGGACAATCAACCTGTTCTGTCAATTGATACGAGCTTCCCGTTTTTAATGACTCAGTTTGATATAATGAATGATACGGCTCAGGCTCATTTTCCTCACCGACATGATTATTTCGAAATTCTATTTGTAGAAGACAGTTCGGGAGAACATATTATTGACTACGATTCCTACAAAATTAAACCACCGGTTTTTTATTTTCTTTCCAAGGGGCAAATTCATTTTTGGAAATTAAACAAACCATTAACCGGAAAAGCAATGCTTTTTCCAAGGGAATTTCTTATTCCACCAGCAACAGCTTTTAATCATGAGGGTGATTTGGCCATTTTTAACGGTCTAAGTAAGGCTCCATGCGTATACATTGACGATGAAAATTTACCTGTAATACGTGATTTACTATACTATATTAAAGAAGAGTTCTTGCAAAAGTCAGAGGGTAGCCTTTCGATGCTTAGGGCTTATGTACATATTTTACTTGTGCGTCTGTTTCGTATTTATGCCAGCGGGCAAAAGGAGAATATTCTGGATAGCTCTAATGCAATGGTTCGTAATTTCCGACAATTGGTTTCTGAAAATTATCTTACAGTTCATTCGGTTCAGGAATATGCCGATTTAATAGGAATTAGTGCAACTCACCTGCG
>JBFHFE010000034.1:0-65839 GCA_041583785.1 Draconibacterium sp.
AACAATTTATAGTGTAGTGAAAAACAAAGAACCATACACTTTGGACTACATATGTCCAGACCCGAGAGAATTAAAAAATAGTAACAGCTCCTCTAAAAAAGTGGCTTAATAATTTGTAATTTATTAGAGTATATGAAAAAACTATTAATTATTGCTTTAGCTATTGTTGGTCTGAATGTTCAGGCACAAGAAGCAAAAACTTACGCTGTAAAATCGGGCTACATTAAGTACCAATTAACCGGAAACACCACCGGAACAAAAGAACTTTGGTGGGACGATTACGGCCGTAAAACCTGTGAAACAGAACAATCGACTACTACTACAAAAATGTTTGGCATAAAAAATACTGAAGAAAAACACTCGACAACAGTTATTGTGAAAGACAAATTTTGGGTAGCCGATTATATCAAGAACCTGGGCTCAAAAGGTAATGTCCCAATGTATCAGGAAGGACAAGAGATAGTTGGGAGCATGACTGAAAAAGAGCAGGAAGAGTTTGCTGATGAGGTACTTGATGGAATGGGGGGCGATAAATTGGGCACCGAAAATCTGAATGGATTCAAATGCGATGTGATTAAAATTATGGGCATTAAATCGTGGGTTTACAAAGGATTGGTATTAAAAACCGAAGGAAAGCTACTGGGAATAGAAGCCAACGAAATGTTTGTTGATTTTAACCCCAATACAGAAATCCCGTCTTCGAAGTTTAATCCTCCGAGCGGTGTTAACTACGAAAATTTATCGGAGCAGGCCGGATCTCAGGGGTTTCTGGGAGCTTTAGGCGCGCTTGGTAATTTAGAGGAAGAAGAATTTGAGGATGACGACGATATTGTGGCGCTTGATTATTCTTATGAAAAATTTAAAAAGGTAGTAAGTGCATGTGAACTTGAAGGTTATCGTTATATGGGGACCAACAATGTGGACGGAATGTACGCCGCTACTTTTATGAACGGCATGAAAAGTGTAATGGTAATGGCGCAAGCAGAAGAGAATATTGAAGAAGATGAAGAGTATAATTCGTTTAAACCCTTTACACACAACGGGCATACCTGTCGTTTTGGCGAACTCGATGAGGACGAAGGTTCGGCATTAATTGTTGAATATCCCAGAGATGATATGGTTATAACCATTGCCGCAATGCCCACGAAAAGCAAAGATGATATGTTAAAAATTGAAGATAAACTTCAGTTTTAGATAATTCACAACTACAAGTTAATTTCCCTTGTTCGGTCTTGAAAAGATTCGGGCAAGGGTTTTTTTATCTGAAAATGAACATTATGGTAATAGAATTGGTTTAAAAACTGCTTTATTTTTTTTCGTAAATTGAAGAAGATTTAGTGAACACTTAAAAAACAAACTATGAAAAAATTACTTACAATTCTATTCTTAATTCCATTTTTCGCTTTCGCACAGGAAGAAGTAAAGAATGATACACTATGGACAAAAGCAGGAAGTCTAAGTTTAAATTTTTCGCAAGTGTCCTTGAGCAATTGGGCTGCGGGAGGTAAAAGTTCCATGTCGGGAGTTGGGATGGTTAATTACAAAGCCAATTACAAAAAGGAAAAACTCAGTTGGGACAATACCTTCGATTTACGCTATGGCTTTTTAAAGGAAGAAGACCAGGACGTACGTAAATCGGATGATATGATCGATATTAGTTCGAAAGTTGGAATTCAGGCAAAAGGGAACTGGAATTATTCAGTCTTATTGAATTTTAAATCGCAGTTTGCCGAAGGTATAAGTTATGCTAACGACGCCGAAACAGTTATTTCGAAGTTTATGTCGCCAGGTTACCTTAATTTAGGTGCAGGTATGGATTACAAAACCGATAAGCTCTCGGTTTTAATTTCTCCCGTAAACGGTAAATTTACCTTTGTAACCGACGATGATTTATCGGATGCCGGATCTTTTGGCGTTGACCCCGGGAAAACAGCACGCGCCGAATTAGGGGCAATGATGAAAGTTGCATACACCACCGAGATTATGACAAATGTAACCTTCGATACGAAAGTTGATTTATTTACAAACTATCTCGAAAATTTTGGAAATATAGATATCGACTGGACTGGCAAAATAAACATGAAAGTAAACGATTATCTGTCGGCCAACCTGGTAATGCAGCTAATTTACGACGACGATGTTGATATAGTAGACTCTGACACTGGTGAAAGTGGTCCGAAAATTCAGTTTATGGAATCGTTTGGAGCAGGCCTGACATTTAAGTTTTAAACCAAACAAAATAGATAAGCAACCGATTCTTTTTAAGTAAAGAGTCGGTTTTTTTATGAATTAATTTCAACTTCTTTGTAACCTTTTTGCGGGCTTCTGTATCTAAGCCACGAATTTAAATTATAAACAAATGAGAAATTTTGATATTACACTGATTTGGCTTGGCTTTTTTGCCGCTGTTTTTTTAGCCTGGTATTTTTATTTAAAAGCCCGTAACAAGGAACGCATGGCTTTAATTGAAGGAGGAAAAGATGTTTCTGAGATTTATTCGAAGCAGAAAATAGAATTTAGATTTCCTTGGTTAAAGTTGGGGATAATTCTTACTGGTTTTTCTTTTGGCTTTTTGGTTGCCTTTTTCCCTTTAGAGGTATTGTTAAGTGAGATTCATGTACGAGTTGAAAAAGAACCTCTTGCATTTGGCGTAGTTTTGCTTTTTACTGCAATTTCTATAATTGTTGCTTATTTCGTAGATAAACCGAAAAACTAGTTGGTAGACGAACTCTACATAAAAAAGGTTTTAAACGGCGATACGGAAGCGTTTCGGTATTTTGTAACACAATACAAAGACCTGGCTTTTTCGGTTGCCGTTTCGGTGGTGAAAGACGAATTTTCCGCTGCCGATGTGGTACAGGAGGCTTTTGTAAAAGCCTTCGAAAACCTAAAATCGTTTAAAGGGAAATCGAAGTTTTCTACCTGGTTTATGCGCATTGTAATTAACGAAGCCTACAAAATTGTACAACGCACCAAAGTAAAATATTCCGACGATATTGTTGAGCTGGAAGAAATTTCGAAAGACGTGTTAAAAGAAGCTGACCAGAAATTTTTTGTAAACGAGGTGTTGAAAATAATGTCGCCAAACGAAAGTTTAGTTTTACGCTTGTTTTATCTCAATGAAAACAATATCAACGAAATTTGTGAAATGACAGGTTGGAACGAATCGAAAGTGAAAGTTACCCTACACCGTGCCCGAAAATCGATGGAACATAAAATGAAAAAATTGCTGAACAAAGAAGTTGAATCTTTAATTTGAGCAGAATGAACGAAAGAGATTTTAAAAATATGATGCAGCAATCGAAGTTGGAAATTCAGTTTCCCGACTTCGAAGACCAAGTGATGGAAAAAGTGCATGCAAAAGAAGCCAGCCGTCGTTCGGTATGGAAAAACCTGAGAATTTCGTGGTTGTTCTTATTTATTGGTGCGTTTATGGGAATGATATTAACGCAGTTTTTAGCCGATGTTCATATCCCTGTTCTGGGCGAAAAGTCAAAATTGGTTCTGTTAATTGGCGAGATTTTAATTGTTTTTGTTATTGCCAGTCAGTTCGATAATTTGTTTCGCTTTACGTTTAAAAAGAGAAAGTGAAGCTTGTCACGGATATCGTTTCTATCTCAGTTTGCAGGGGTTATTGTTCAGCATGAATTTCTTTATTCGGGAAATATCTGAAATTTAATGGGCTGATTGTCAAGGTTTAGCATTATTGTTAGATTTGTAACAAATAACCTGTAAGCTATAACTTTCTTTTACAACACCGTTCCCAGGGTAATCATCAAAATCCCGGTTAAAATTCCAAGCAGGTACAGTCCTTTCTTTTTCAGGTTTTGCTCGCGGAAAAGCAAACCGCCAATTACAAAAGCTACCAAAACGCTTCCGCGCCGCAATGCCGAGATTATTGATATTAAAGCATCTTCGTTACTTAGTGCATAAAAATACAGGTAGTCGGCAATAACAAGGAAAAGACCAATTAAAGGAATCGACCAACGCCATTCGAAGTGTATCCCTTTGCGTTTCCTTATTCCTTCATTCAGCATAACAAAAGGCAGCAGAATAACAACCTGGTACACCGAAAACCATGCTTGCACCGCAACTCTATCTATTCGCTGTAAAATAAATTTGTCGTAAAGTCCGCTGGCTGCACCCAAAAGGGTTCCTCCAATTATAAAGAACACCCATTTGTTTTTTCTGAACTGAATACCTTCCAGTTTTCCGGCAGTTGAAAACAGGTAGAAAAAGCCAAGTGTAACGGCAATTCCAACCCATTGGTATACATTTAGTCTTTCGTGGAAAATGAGTAATGCACCAATTAGAGTCCATAGCGGGCCGGTAGCACGTATGGGCGCAACAATGGTAATGGGTAAATGTTTTAAGGCAAAAAATGCCAGAATCCAACTCGATACAACAATAGCCGATTTTAGAAGTACCTGTAAGTGTTCGGCAACTGTTATTTTCGGAACAAACAAACCGGTGTTTGGAATCAGTTCGGGTGAAAATTTTGAGAGTAGAATAAAGGGAGTAAAAAGTAATGCACTGGTAACCGTAGAGAAAAACAATACGGGCATAACCGCATTGTCGTTTACCGATTGTTTCTTAAAAATATCGTAAATACCTAAAAACAGCGCAGAAGCTAATCCAAATAATGCCCACATAATTTTTGTAAATGCGACAAAAGTAAGATTTCAAATTGGGATAAATATTTCTAAATGGTTACCATTTCGACTTAATCTATTTCCAATTGTTTTTTTTGATGGTTGAAGGAAAACCAAAGCTTTCATTTGTTGTTTAAAGAAATTAAGAAGTTACATATGAAGATAATTAAAGAAAAGCGTATCGCGATAATTTTGTTAGTAGTTGGCGCAATTAGTGGTTTTTTCTACTGGAAATTTGTAGGATGCTCCAGTGGAACCTGCGTTATTAAGTCGGTTTGGTACTGGAGTACTCTTTGGGGAGCTGCAGTTGGCTATCTGCTGGGCGATTTTATTAACGACCTTTTTCTAAAAAGAAAGAAAAGAGGGGAGAGCACAAATGATAGGAAAATTTAATAATATTATAAACTCGAATAAGCCCGTATTGGTCGATTTTTATGCGGACTGGTGTGGCCCATGCAAACAAATGCCTGCCATTTTAAAGCAGGTTAAAGATGAGCTAAAAGAGCATGTCCGTATTATAAAAGTAGATGTTGACCGTAACCCACAGATTGCAACACAATACCAGATTAGAAGTATTCCAACGCTTATGATTTTCAAAGACGGCGAAGCAAAGTGGACTGGTATGGGGGTGCGTTCGGCACAGGAACTTAAAGCGCTGGTGAAACAACAAATTGATAAACTCCATTAACCTGCCAGAAGAATGATCGACAGTCAAAATGAATTTTACAGTTCAATCTCAAAATATTATTCCGAGATTTTCCCATACAATCCTATGCAACTCTCATTTGTGAAAAAAGAGCTTGGGAACTTGCAAGGGAAAACAATTCTTGATATTGGCTGTGCAACTGGAGAACTGGCCTTTGGTTTAACTAAAGCCGGAGCACAAGTAACTGGTATCGACTTAAATGAAGATTTGCTGGAGCAAGCCCGTGCAAAAATGGGGTCTGCTGATGTACAAAGCTCTTATGCTGAGAAAAATGATTCGAAAATAGCACCCTTAAATCCTGCTTTTCGGAAAGGAAATATGCTTGAATTAAAAGCAGATTTTTCTATCCAAAGTTTCGATACGGTTTTATGTTTTGGAAATACTTTAGTCCACCTCAATTCTGTAGAACTTATCGAAAAAATGTTGGAAGGAGTCAAAGCTGTACTGAAACCCGGAGGGCAATTGTTCATTCAAATTTTAAATTACGACTATATCGTTGGCGAACAAATTTCAGCACTCCCGGTAATTGAAACGGATAACATTCAATTTGTTCGTCGCTATAATTTTCGTGATGATTCAGATTTAATTGATTTTATTACCGTTTTGAAAATTAAAACTGAAGGAAATACTGTTTCGAATAAAACTCCTTTGCTGGCTTTAAAAAGCAGCCATTTAATACGTTTACTGGAAAACTCAGGTTTTCGGGATATTCGTTTGTTTGCATCGTTTAAACAAGAACCTTTTGGCGGGAAGCACATTCCGTTGGTGGTGAGCTGTGTGAGCTAAGCATTTCTTTTTATCTCATCCAGCAGCCTTTTTACTTGTAAATCGCCAAATCCGTAAATGTATTCACGTTTATTAAACTCGCGAAACACTGGTCCAAATTCATCCGTTTTTAAATCTTGTATTATTTCGACGAGGGCTTCAGTTGGCCTTCCTTTGCTTCTATTGTTTGGTATTCGTGCAATATGTGCATTAACGGCATTTTTAATAAACGGGAATTGTTTTTTTAGTTTGCTGGCAATGTGTAATAACTTATCCATATTCCCGTTTTTGTAGGCTTCCCACAAGCCTGCTATTTGTGCGGTTGAATTAAGTTGAATTCGTTCTGCAAAAGCATGCTCCAATCCGGGTTTGCTTAATCCTCCAAAACCATACAGTGTATGTTCTTTGGGCCGAATTAGGAATACCAGTGGCTCTTGAACAAAGTTTTGCAGAAGATAACAGACGAACCAAAAATTAACCTGGCAAAATAAGTCATCTTCAAACCATAAGTTTACGATAGATTGTTTTGGTATATTTCTGATTTTATCGAACTCGGCTACTGCATTATTGTAATAGTGTTCAACCGAGAAATCGCCATAACATTCGTTTATAAACCTGGCTCTTACATGAAAAAGATCGTCTAAGTTTTTACTTTTTACATCGCCATCCACCAAACACTCGCGGCATATTATCGTTTCTCCTTCAATGTTCTCGGGGAATTGTTTAAGTAAGGCATCGCCGTTCAGAATATTGTAGTGTTGAGTCATATTTACAATTACGTTAAAGCGATTTGACAATTTTGTTGGTTTGTTAAAATACGTGTTTTTTTTATTGGTTCGATAGATCAAACTCCAATATTATGAAATTCTTCGCCGTAGAGATGCTTTCTCCATTACTATCTTTTCTAGAGCCCATTGGTAGTTTCTGATATTCATTTTAAAGGAACAAACTTTATAATTCAGTATTCGCTGGAATTAACCAAGATCTTTCGAAATAATATTCTGGCAAAGGGCTTCCTTCTCTACTTTATGAATGCAAACTCGCGACACTGTTGCATACAACTACCGCAAGCTGTGGCATTAATAACCACTTTTTCAGGTCCTTTTATTTTTACTTTTAACCGGCCTTTAAAGGGTGAATTCTTTATTTGCTTATCGGTTAAAGAACGCATGACGATTGCAGATTGAGGGCAGGAGCTGGCACAATTGCCCCATCCGTCGCATGATGCAGTATCAACCAATACAAGGTCTTCCTTTATGCCAGGCTCCTGTGTACTTTTTCCTGTTTATATATTGTTTTAATCCAATTTGGGGTTGGTTAAACTTTCTTCCAGCTCATAGGCGTACGAGAGGTAATAATTTCGGGCAGGCGCATTTTTTTGCTGAGTAGCTAAGCCCTTTAATAATTTTATTTTTGTTTCTATAACTTTTGTCTTTTTATAGTTGGTTTGCAACAAATAATCGGCCAGTTGTAATCCCCATTGATAATTGCCTTCCGCCACCGTTTTTTCCAATTGCTTTATCAATTTCCTTTCACCTCCTGCCATTTTAATTATATTTTTTGCTTCTTGCTCCGATGACAAAGGATAAAGATTTGTTGGATTTCCATCGAACCAGCCTGCATAATGAAAATAAATTGAACGTACTCCCCATTCAGCGGAACCATAAAATTCCTGCAAATTGGGTTGATTTATCAGTGAATCGGGTAGCATAACATGGTCGACAGTTTGCTGTAATGTATACCCTTTGTTTATACAGGTAATAGTTTGTTGGTAGATACTTAAAATGGCATTTGCATAATTTTGCAGATTGCGATTAATGGTTGATTTTCCGATGAGTGGGCGAGTATGACCAGGAACAAGTAGTTCCACCGGAAACGAACTCATTTTTTGAACCGATTGACCCCATGCTTTTACATCTCGGTACTGAGAGCCACGAATGGCATAAAGATTTGGAAACGATTTATAGTAATTATCGCCTGCAAATAGTGCTTTTTCTTCAGGACACCATACAAATAGCTGGTCGTTGGTTTCACCATCGGCTGCATACAATTTGAATTCGGTGCCTGCAAGTATAATACTTAACGAATCCTGAAAAGTAAGATTGGGCGCTATGTAGCCTTCTCCAACTCTGTCGGTTGAAGTTTTGCCAGGGGCAACACCTCGGTTAATAATAACTTCATTTGGTAAGTTTCTTCCAAATTGTCGCGCATTTCGTTGTTTTAAAATGGGTTCTATGGGCGATTGGTCCTGCAGGTCTTCTTTAAATCCCTCTCTGGCAATAATCGGAATATCTTTGCTGTTGCCAATAAAAGCTGAGGTTCCACCGGTATGATCGGCATGCCCATGGGTGTAAATAAGTGCTTTAACCGGTTTGTCTGTTATTTTCCTGAATTCTTCCGCCACTTTTTCGGCAGCTCCCAAGGCACGGAGGGCATCAATAATAACAACTCCATCGTCGCCAATAACCATAGAGGCATTCGAGCCATCAAATCCAACAGCAGTATACACCTGCTCGTTTAGTTGAATAATTTCAGGAATAAACTCCTTGTTGTGTTCTTTTAAAAGCTTTGTGGCTTCTGTTTCCTGGGCGTATATGCTTGTTGTATACGTAATTAATGTTATTGCTAATAGCAAAATTTTTGTTTTCATCTTATTGTAATTGTTTGTTTTCAAAGCTATAAGATGAAACTCGCATGATTATAATATATCGCCTAAGTGTGAATATTTCTCATGCTCGTTTCATCTTATTTGAATTTTAATGTTTTTAGAAACTCGAATTATTCATAAAGGTTTGCTGCAATGCCTTTTAAATTTTCTTCTCCTTTACATTCAGGATACTTTGCTTGCATTTGAGCAATAAACTCATCTGCATTTGTAGCTTTTGTACTTATTTTCCTCATTGTTTTTAAGTACATAATCTGGAAATTCAAATCTTCAATACCTGCTTTCCCTGTTCCGTGCGACCCCAATAACAAATTGTATTTTCTTTTTTTAGCTTTTGAGGCATCTGTCAAAGCTCCATCAATTGCGGCTTTACTGTTAATTTGGTTTTTTGAGGCATGAAATCCTGCGGTGGGGGCAAAGTGTTGATAATAAACTTTTTTTCCTATGGCAATGTTTACTCCGGGCATACCAGGAACCGATGTTGGTTCAAGAGTATAGCTTACGCCATCAACAGTAAATTTAGTGTTGGCACCAATGTGTTCGTCGAATTCAACCACTTCAGTATCCATAGCACCCTTAAATGCTTTATTAAAAAAGCCCAACATACCTGAGGCTGCATCCGATTTCATAAATTCTGCCATTGGTTTTGTTATAACTTTATGCTCGTTTTCATAAACTTTCAATCCAGCAGCATGAAACGAAACCAATACCTTTTCGATGGGTTTATTTAAGGCGTTGGTGTAATTCATAAATTCCTCTACCTTATCTTTAAACGCCTGAGGTTCCAGTATTACCAAACTGTTTTCACCTTCAATAATAAAAGATACATCTGCCATGGCATCAAAAGATGCATATGTATGTAATGTGAAGTTATCAAACTTATCTGTTGTGAAATTTGCTTTTGGCTGTGCGCAAGCTGTATATGCAATTAGGGTTCCGATTATTAGTGTAAATAAATATTTCATTTTTCATTTTTTTTAGAGTGACGGATATTAAAAATCAGCCTCTTCGTTTTTACAATTCGTTTTTACAATTCGTTTTTATAAAATGGCTTTTATTGATTTGGCTATTGGAGTTGTAGCTCTTCCCAATATTTTAGAAAGATGTAGTGTGTCGCAATACAAATCTCCTTTTGAGGCACTCGTATCCCAACTTGCGAGTCCAAACGCCAAAGGTTCTGGCAATCCAATGTTTTTAAGAATATTGGCGTATTCCTGTTCAGGTATGTCGTTGTAAGGAATATTCTTTCCGCTTTGATTTGATATTTTGGCTGCCAACTCTGATAAGGAATAAGCATCATCTCCGGCTAATTCGAAGGTTTTTCCTTTGAATTTATCATTGGTAAGAACAATGGCTGCCGCTTCTGCATAATCAGCTCGTGGGGCCGACGAAATTTTCCCGTCTTTGGCACAGCCTAAAAAGGCTCCTCCATTTATGGCTCCGGGTATTGAAGCGGTATAGTTCTCCGAATACCATCCGTTTCGCAAAAGAGTATAGTCAAGGCCCGATAATTCAAGAGCTTTTTCTGTTTCAATGTGTTCTCCCGCAAGGTTCATGCTGGTAGAGTTGGCCCGCAATAAACTGGTATAAACAATCCATTTTACGCCAGCTTTTTTTGCTGCCTTAATAACATTGGCATGCTGCCTGGCTCGTTGTCCAATTTCACTTCCCGATATGAGCAATAGCCGATCGATTCCTTTTAACGATTCTACTAATAATTCGTATTGGTTGTAATCAAATTCCCGAATTTCTACTGCTAGCTTTGAAGCTTTCTCTGTGTTACGTGCCAGTGCAACAATCGAATCGCCCGGCATTCTGGTTTTTAGTTGTTCAATAACCAGTTGTCCTAGCTGGCCTGTTGCACCTGTTACTGCTATCTTCATAATAAATTTGTTTTAAAAATTATAGTACAAAAGTAGAGTATAGAGCAGGGCGGGGAAAGGTAAAAAAATGCCTTTGAGTGGTAACCCGACTACTGGTATCGTTTTCTGTAGTCGGTGGGTAAGATATCCATCCGTGATTTAAAATACTTGGTAAAGTTGGTGGGGTCTTCAAAACCAATTTCGTATGCTATTTCTTTAACCGACAGGGGTGAGTATACCAAAAGTCGCTTTATTTCAAGTAGAATTCGGTCTTCGATATACTGCTTGGCAGTTGTGTTTTGGTTTAATTTCAAGTTCCCGTTTAGTTGTTTGGCCGATACATTTAATTGGTTACAAAAATCAGCCACTCTAACTTTGTAGTTTACATTCTCTTCCAGTAATTTTCTGAACTTCATAAATAATTCCAACGATTCGTTGCAAACGATATCTGTTCTTTCTCTTTTGTTTCGTTCAATTTGAATTAAAAAGTTTTTCAACAAATTACGTTGGTATTCAGCAGTATTAAAAGCTTGTCCTTTTTGTTGTTCCGATAGCATCTCATCAATAAGGGTATAAACAGCTTTATTGGCTATGCTGCTTATGGGGCTAATGGTATGCAAAAAAATGGTGAAATCAAATAAGTAACTATAATCCAGGTTTTCTTTTACCAGAAAGTCAGGAGTAAACAAAATGGCAAAACCTTCGATGTTTGGATTGAATGTAAAACGTTGTACCTGTCCTAGAGCGATAGGTATTACTGTGTTTTCAGAATAGGCTATTTTCTGAAAATCAACTTCATGCACTCCTCGTCCTTTGGTTATAACAAGAACCTGATAGAAATTTAAGCGATGAGCTTTTAATGCTTTATCCTTTAAAGTCATAATATAACTCAAATTCACAATCTCTAATTCGAGCTCGGTTTGCTTATTGTTGAAGTTGTATGTCGATATTTTGGGTTGTTGCATTTGAGTTGTTTTTCAAATTTCAATTGTTACAAATGTAATTTTAATTCTATGGTTACCGAAACTAAACAAGCAGGCGGTTGAGGAGTTTTGCAGGGCTCTATTTACTTCTCACAAATCTGCCCTGTATTCTTAAATTCTTTTATTGTCATGCCATATACTTTTTTAAATGATTTTGCTAAATGGCTACTATCGGTAAAGTTCAGTTGCCAGGCAATTTCTTTTAAACTCAGGTCGGTATGCAACACCTTTGTTTCCACAATTTTAAGTTTCGATTTAAGAACATAGTCAACCAAGCTAATACCCGCCTGTTTCTTGAAATATTCTGAGAAATAAGTTTTCGAGATGCCAAATTTCTCTGCCAGGTATGCCAGACGAAGCTTGTCGTTAATTAATAAATGCGTGTTTATATAACGGAGTATCTCTCCAAATCTGTTATCGGTTTCATTGGCTTTGTTTACATACCGGTTTTCAATACTTCGGGCCAATATGTTCAGAATGGATGCTATTGCTCCAGAAATAATAGAGTCGGAATAGCTGTCGGCACGTAAATATTCCTGATAAATAGATTTTATATTATTAATGATAAACTGCCTTTCGTGTTCGGTTGATATAATATCGCCGGGCACCTTGTTGTAGTTGGCAATTACATAGGCAATTTTATCGAACCATGCGTTGTAATTTGTAAGGTTGTCTTTTTGTAAAAAATAGTGGTCGGTAAACTTTATAAAATAGAATTTTGAAGGACTTGTTATTTTAAAAGAATGACAGTCGAGTGGCGGAAGAAAGAAGATATTCCCTTCGTGGTATTCAAATTCGTGTTGGTTAATGCATTGTCTGCCTGTACCTTTCTCTACAAATACTATTTCAAAGAAATTATTCTTATAGGGCCTCTTAACCCAGGTGTCTATTTCTTCAATATGTATCTCTAATAATTTACTTATTGATTCTGTTTTCATTGTATAAAAAATGGTTTGTGTATAATATTATGGGATAAATGTAGCGAAAATGGAGAATAATATTACCAGTTTAGAGTGCTTTTGTTTGTTGAACCCAAAAAATATACAATTTATTCCAATGGTAGTACAATGTTTGTCGTGCTGGCTTTATTACTTTTGTACTGTTGATTTCAACTATAAATAAATAAAATATAGAAACATGAATATTATTGACATAGTAAACTGGCGCTATTCGACAAAAGAATTTGATTCTACCCGGAAGATATCTGACGAAGACTTTTCAAAAGTAAAAACACTTTTACGCATGAGTCCGTCGAGTACCAACATTCAACCCTGGCATTTTGTGATAGCAGATGCTGAGGCCGGTAAAAAAAGAATTGCAAAGGGAACACAAGGCTTTTATCAGTTTAACGAGCAGAAAGTAATGGATGCCTCGCATGTGGTTGTGTTTTGTGCTCGTACCCACGCCAACGAAGAATATATGAAACACTTGCTGGAAGTGGAAGACAAAGATGGGCGTTACCCAAATGATGAGATTAAACAAATGGTGTTTGGTGCGCGTAATGTTTTTGCCAATATGCATCGTTACGATTTAAAAGATCAACAACATTGGATGGAAAAACAAGTATACATGAACATGGGGAATCTTTTACTGGGGGTTGCTGCTTTGGGAATAGATGCGCTGCCTATGGAGGGTATTGATTTAAAACAAATTGATCAGGAGTTTGGATTGCGCGAAAAAGGGTTTACCGCGGTGGGAGTTATTTCATTGGGGTATCGAAAAGAAAGTGATTTTAATACACCGGATAAAACACCCAAATCCAGGTTGCCCGAAAACGAAATCATCACATTAATTTAATTAATACGGCCATGAAAAGTGCGGTTTTTATAAGCATAATTATTAGTTCCATTATTGCTTTCTCGGCTTGCAATAATGCATCGCAGAAGCAAAATTCAACTAATTCATCAATTGAAAATTTATCCATCGAGCCTACCTATAAAATTATTTTGGCTTCAGAAGTGGAGTGGACTCACTTAAATCCCAAACGAGGAGATTTAGCTCCTAAGGCAGGTACGCTTTGGGGAGATAGAAGCAGTAAAGAACCAACGGGCTTTTTATTAAAACCTACCGATGGTTTTAAATCGCCTCCTCATATTCATAATATATCCTATCGGGGTGTTGTAATCAATGGTTTATTCCATAACGACGATCCCAATGCCACCAATATGTGGATGCCTCAAGGTTCGTTTTGGACACAACCTAAAGGAGAAATTCATATTACAGCTGCTGAGGGTTCAAATTCGCTTGCCTATATTGAGATTGAAGAAGGTCCTTGCTTAGTCCTTCCGGAAGAGGAACATTTTGAGAGTGGAGAAAGGCCATTAAATCTTGAGCATTCGAATATTGTTTGGATTGAGGCTAATGATGTAAAGTGGCTGGGAAATGCGTCAGCAAATAATGAGACAAAAATCGCATTTTTGTGGGGCGAGCCTGTTGCTAATAATCTAAATGGGACTTTTTTATCACTTCCTCCAAAATTCAATGGAAAGATAATTACAAACAAATCGCCTTTTAGAGCAGTTGTTATCAAAGGAAATGCACAATATCATGAGCCATCAGAAGAACATACTACCGACCTGCCTGCAGGTAGCTTTTTCAGCTCCGAAAAGAAATCCTATCATGCTCTTTCCAATAATTCCGATGAAGAAGTAATTATTTATATCCGTTCATATGGCACTTATGAAATTTTATAAAATACAGACATGAACAAGACAATACTGATAACAGGAAGTACCGATGGTATCGGAAAACTTACCGCTTTAAAACTGGCATGTGATGGTCACATTGTGTACTTGCATGGCAGAAACAAAGAGAAATTAGAAAGTGCCATTGCGGAAATAAAAACAAAATCGAATAATAATAATGTATTTGGTTTTGTAGCTGATTTTTCCAGTTTGGAGGCGGTAAAACAAATGGCACAAGAAGTAAAGGAACAAGTTTCCCGGCTTGATATTTTGATAAACAATGCGGGCGTTTTTATAAGCAGGTCAGCTCTTTCAACCGATGGTTACGATTTGCGATTTGCTGTAAATTTTTTAGCCCCCTTTGTATTAACAAACGAATTGCTTCCGTTGATTAAATCAGGCACCGATGCCAGAGTTATCAATTTAAGTTCAGCAGCACAGTCAGGGATTTCTTACGATGCCATGTTGGGCAAACAAAATGTTAATGCTAACGCATCTTATGCCCAGAGTAAATTGGCTCTAACCATGTGGAGTTTTCATCTTGCAGCTTTAGTTAACGATATTACTGTAATTGCAGTTAATCCGGGTTCTTTATTGAACACCAAAATGGCAAAAGAGGCTTATGGTCAACATTGGGCTTCAGCAGATAAAGGTGCTGATATTTTATTCGACTTAGCTCTTTCGGAACGACATAAATTACATAGTGGTGACTATTTTGACAATGATGCGGGTGAATATGGCAAAGCACATTCTGATGCCTATAACAACAATGCCGTTAAACAACTCATTGATTTTACTAACAAATTAATTTATTGATATGAATTATACGGGTCCTGTTTACCGGCCTCCTTACGAAGCAAATACATTATTACTGGAAGTTACAGTAGGTTGCGCACACAACAAATGTACGTTTTGCACCATGTATCGGGATGTGAAATTTTCCATTGCGAAACCGGTAACAATAGAACAAGATTTGCAAGAAGCACAAAGGCTTTATCCCAATGTGAGAAGGGTGTTTTTGGTAAATGGAGATGCTTTTGTTTTATCTGCCAGGCGCTTAAAAGAAATCGCTAAAAAAATTCATGTCTATTTGCCCGAGGTTGAAATAATTACCATGTACGCTTCCGTTAACAATATAATGCACAAATCGGATAAAGAGTTGAAGGAATTGGCAAAGCTTGGAATTGGAGATCTGTGGGTTGGCGTAGAAACAGGTTTGGGCGACGCACTTGATTATCTGAATAAAGGAGCTTCTTTGATGGATGCTGAAGAGCAACTTAATCGATTAAATAAGGCGGGTATTACATTTTTTTATGGTTTTATGTTTGGAGCAGCAGGTAGAGGCAGAGGAATAGAAAATGCAGAAGCTAATGCTAGACTTATAAATAAAGTAAAACCTTTGGGAGTTGTTCCAACTACGCTTAATGCCAACGAGGGAACACCGTTGGCCAAAGATGTTTCAATTGGCAATTTTGAAATGGCTTCAGAACGGGAAGTGCTCGAAGAACAAATTAAAACCATTGAGTTGATTGATATTTCAACGTATTACATGGGAATTCATGCAATTAATTCTGTAAGTTTCGATGCTAAGCTTCCCAAAGACAAGAAGGCGGCAATCGATCGAATTAAATATGCCTTGAATAATAAGAGTGATGCATTTCTGGACAGTGTTCCTGAAAGGCATGCCATATAGAAGCTTTTTTATACATTTATTTATTGTTTTGGTTTGACATAAATATTAATTTAAAGTTGAATTTGTAACAATTTAACGTTCTAAATTCATATTGTAATTCATATTGTTTGTGAAATGTAAATTTTTTCCAATCTTCGGAGACTGCAAAATGCACAGATGTGTCAAATAATTCAATGTTGTAGAAATGAAACAAGCATGAGAAATATTCACGCATAGGCGATTAATTAAAATCATGCGAGTTTCATCTTATACCATAGAAAACAAACAATTTTAATAAGATGAAAAAACAAATTGCTTTTATTCTTACCTTACTGTTCCCTTTATGTTTAGTAGCTCAGGAAAAACTGGCTTATTTTCTTCCTGCTGATGTAACTTACAATGCAAGTATTCCAACTCCCGAAGAGTTTTTTAATCAAGAGATTGGCGAATGGCACCTGACTCACGACCAGGTTCTTTATTATATGAAAGAAATAGCCCGCACATCGAAGCGGGTTAGTATGTACGAATATGCCCGTACCTGGGAAAACAGGCCTCTGGTTCATTTAGTGTTTACTTCGGAAGAAAACCAAAATAAACTCAACGAGCTGAAAGAACTTCATTATAAGTATTCGGAACCCGGTGCAAATATTGATAAGGAAGGTGTACCTGCAGTGGTTAGTCTAACTTACGGAGTACATGGTAACGAATCGAGTGCTACCAATTCGTCGGTTTTGACGGCTTATTATTTGGCTGCTGCCGAAGGCGAAAAAATAGATAATTTACTGGCTAATACCATTGTTATTGTCGATCCCTGTTTGAATCCCGATGGTTTTACACGCCACAGTACCTGGGCTAATATGCACCAGAGTGAAGTGGCAAACGGCGACAATAATTCGCGTCAGTTTAATGAGGTTTGGCCTGGAGGCAGAACCAACCATTACTGGTTTGATATAAACCGCGACTACCTGCTTTTGGTGCATCCCGAAAGTAGAGGTAGGGTAGAAAAGTTTCATGAATGGAAACCCAATATTGTGACCGATCACCATGAAATGGGGGCCAATTCTTCCTTTTTCTTCCAGCCCGGTGTTCCCAGTCGAAATAATCCGCTTACGCCTGAAAAAAACTACCAGTTAACACGCGAAATCGCTGGCTTCCATGCCCGTTTCCTCGATAAAATTGGTTCGTCATATTTTTCCGAAGAACAGTTTGATGATTATTACTTTGGAAAAGGATCGTCGTATCCCGATGTGAATGCCAGTATCGGTATTTTGTTCGAACAGGCAGGATTTAGAGGCCGGGTTCGGGAAACTCTGAACGGAACAAAAGAATTTGCTTTTGCAATTAAAAATCAGTTTACAGTTTCTCTGTCTACTTTGGAGTCGGCTGTTCAACTTCACGATGAACTACTTCTGCTTCAAAAAGGTTTTTATAGTGAAGCCCTTGATTTGGCAGGTAAAAGCACTACGAAAGCTTTTGTTTTTGGTGGCGAAAATGATAGGGTTAAAAATCAGATTTTTATCGATTTGCTTTGTCGCCATCAAATTAATGTCTATCAAAATACAAAAAACATTCGTGCCGAAAATATTGATTTTAAGGCCGGTTCCAGTTATATCGTTCCTGTAAATCAAAAACAATTCAGGTTAATTAAAACCATTTTTGAAGAAACACATAGTTTTACCGATACTACTTTTTACGACGTTTCTACCTGGACCTTTCCTCATGCTTTAGACATTCCCAGCGCAAGGCTGAATTCGGTAAAAGCTTTTGATTTATCGGGTGGAATAGTAAATGCACAGCCAGTAAAAGGAGAAGTTATTGGCGGCGAAAGTAAGCTGGGCTATGCTTTTAGGTGGAATGAATATTCAACTCCAGAGGCATTGTACCAAATTCAAAATGCTGGTTTGATTACAAAAGTGGCGACCAGCAAGTTTTCGTTTAAGATGAATGGTGGATACGAAGATTTTAGCTACGGAAGTATTTTTATTCCGGCCAGCGGACAGACAAAGAGTGCCGACGAAATATACAAGCTGGTTACCGAAATTTCAGAATCTACAGGAGTTGATTTTTACGGCCTGTCAACTGGTAGGTCGCCCTCCGGAATTGATATGGGAAGTGCAAGTTTTGCCAGTCTTCGAAAACCCAAAATGCTTATGTTTGTTGGGGGTAGTGCCAATAGCCGCGATGCTGGCGAAATATGGCATTTGTTCGACCAGCGTTACCACATTCCAATTACCTTGAGCGAATCGCTTAGTATGAAAGAGATTAACCTTAGCCAGTATAATACAATTATTTTAACAGGTGCTTTTAAAGAATGGAATCAGTCTGAAATAGATAAACTTAAGACCTGGGTGAAAGAAGGAGGGGTATTAATTGCCTACAAAAATGCAACAAGCTGGGTGGCCAAAAACGAACTGGGCAATACCACATTTAAACCATCGGTAAAACCCGACACAACTAAATACATAACATATGCAGAGCGGTATAAAGAACGCAGTTTGAACTACATAAGCGGAGCAATTTTTAATACTGAAATAGATGTTACCCACCCACTTTGTTATGGCTATACCGATAAAAACCTGGCAGTTTTTAAATCGAGTGTGACAGTTGCAAAATCGTTAGGCGAAAAATATTCCGAACCTGTTAAGTTTACCATTACGCCTTATTTAAGTGGTTGGGTTTCTGAAGAAAATATTAATCGCCTGGCTAATGCTCCGGTGGTGTCTGTTCAAGCCTTTGGGGGCGGAAAAATAATTTCGTACCACGACAACATGAATTTCCGTGGTATTTGGTTGGGAACAAATAAGTTGTTTTCTAACTCAATATTTTTCGGAGATATAGTTAACAGGAGGTATTAGTCGCCCCTGAGGTTTTAAATTATTTGAATGTCCGTTTGCGTTCTATTGCTTGTCTCTCAATTATTGAAATGCTGAAACAATTTTAACATAACGAGTGAAGCATGATCTGGCAATACGGATATTCATATTAAATTTGAAGCAAAACATTGTAAGCAATATATTATGAAGCACATTTCCCTTATTTCAATTTTCATCTTACTTATCCATAGTTTTTCATTTTCTCAGTCCGATTTTTCATTCGCTACATCGAATGTTGTATTGGAAGTTAAACCCTCAGACACCGACTCCAGGATAAAAGAAGCCGATACACCGCACCTGGTTGTATACGATCCATCAATAAAACAAGGAAAGCTGTTGCTTTTTATGCCGGGAACAGGAGGAATTGCTTTAAAAGGGCCCAAACAGCTTTTTCAAACTGCAGTAGAGCAGGGGTATTATGTTATCAATTTATCGTACATAAACAGGCCGGCTATAGCACAAATATGTAAAGGAGCCAACCTTGAAAAGGACTGTAATTGTGCTGAAGAATTTAGAACATACCGAATATATGGAACGAATAATTTCCCACTGATTGAAGATAAACCATATGATGCAATCGTTAATCGATTGACTAAATTATTGATTTATCTTGAAAAAAATGACCCAAAAGGAAACTGGGGGGAATATTTAGAAAACGGAACGCCAAAATGGGAGCAAATCGCCTTGTCAGGACAATCGCAAGGGGGCGGAATGGCTGCTTTTATTGCGAAAGAACATCTTGTGGCCAGGGTGATAGATTTTTCAGGAGGATGGGATTTTTCTGCTAAAGATAAAATTGCAAGCTGGTATGCTAAACCAAGTAAAACACCTGCCAGTCGGTGGTATGGAACCTACCATGTTAAAGAATCTGCTGCCCCAATAATTTTAGAATCTTACCAGGTAATGGGAATTCCCGAAGACCATATTTATCCATTTAATCTTGATGTTCCTGAAGGGAAAAGGGCACATTCGAATGGAGTAAGAAATACAAATTACATGAAACAGTGGATTGAATTATTGGGAAAAGGAAATTAAGTTATTTTTTTGAGTTTCGGACTCTGCTGTTCTGTTTGTGTAGCAATAGCCAAATAAAAAATCCGCTAATTAGCACCAGCATCAAACAGATTCCAGCCAGCGGTACAATAAGGATGTAGAATCCGCCTAAAATGTTTTCGAAAATACGTCCGGTGTGTGCTTCCAATGCAACATTCCACAGCGACATGGGCGAGGCTTTGCGTATCGCGTCAGGCATTTCTGCAAAGGATGGCATCTCTTGGTTGGATGGTATCCTTTGCGAACCTATTTCGGTGGCTCCTCCACCGTAATCGAACCACCAGCTTTTGTTTTTGCCCTTTACAAAACCGGCAACTACATTGGCTCCAATTGGGCGGGCCATGCCCTGCGGTGCCTGGTAGGGATAATTTGTAAAAAAGTCACGCACCATTCCTGTTTGCAGATTCCAAACAAACATTCCGCTAAACGAACCTACCATCAGGTGGTTATTTCCCAGTGGTTCCAGTACATTGCAGCCCATAACGCTTGCCGGTGGTTGCGATGGGGCAGGGGTAAGTTTTTCGCTTAGGCTTTCTTCTGCAAAAAAGAACCCTTCGGAAGTGGAGAAGATATATCGGTGATTGGCTGCATCCCAATGCACCCGGCGTAATTTATCGAACCAGGGATTTGGACTGTCGAGGTGTGTGCCCCTAATGATGCCCACCTGTTTATTTGCAATGGCAATCAAGAGCGGCGGGCGCAGGTGCATTCCCGAAAAGGTATTAATTAGTAAAAAGGCTACAAATACATAACCTGTCACGTTGTGCCAATTCAAATTTTTCTTTTTCAGTTTAACCAGAGACGCTGCGTTATCACTGTTTTTTACATTTTCCCCTTGATAGGGCAGCGGACGCTTCTCTTTTCCTTTTAATCTTTTTTTTCGGCGTTTAATAATTTTGGGAAAGAAAAAATGCAGCAAGCCCGTTACCGAAAGTAAAATGGTAACAATGCCAAGGAGATCGACAAGGAGTTTTCCGGCCAACCCAAACAGCTCTCCACTGTGCAGTTCCCAGAAAGTGTTAAATAAACCAGTCTTGCGTTTATAGTTTAGAGGCTCTGGTAATTGTATTTTTGTGAAGTTTACTCCGTCTGAACTTTCAAGCAGGTAATGACGCGTTAATACCAATAGTTTATCATCTTTGAGATCCAGATCCGCAATGCGTTCTTTTTCCACCGGAATTTTAATCTTCGTCCACACTCCTTTTTCTAATTTTCGGCTGAATAGCCCAAAATGTGTTCCGGCAAAAAGCTCATTTTGGAATTTTACAACAGAATAAATTTTACGGTTATCAATTCCTTTCGGAAAGCCTTCGTTAAAATCTTCAAACGATTGAAAATCATTGTCCGATTTCCAAATGCCAATATTTCCGTAAATCAAATCCGAATTTTCCAGCGGTAATGCACCTCGCACAGCAGCCAGGTTCCAGTTTTTGTAGCTGTAATTTTCCGGTAACAATTTTCGCGAAATATCAATGGACGAAAAGGTTTGTCGGTGGTTCATTACAATTCCTGACGTGGCAAAAAGAATGGCAATAGACGCAATAATTATTGCCGGCCATTTATGAATTCTTTTAAAGAATTTTATCAATTTTATTTTTGCCATTTGTTGTGCAGAAATCTTTGTTCGTAAATAATAAGTGTTTTTTACCGTCTGCAAAATTGCGTTTTATTCTGGATTGTTTTGTACCATTTGTTACATATGTGTCATTCGTTTTTGTGCTGGTAAAAGAAATCTTTCTTCTGATTTCACCAGTTTTTGCATAAATTATTTCAAAATTTTGTCTTCATTTCTGCTAAAAATTAGCTGCTACTGAGTGGGTATTTTTTACCGAATCCGGGTTAATGCATTTTTTCATCTCGATTAGGGGAAACTTTTTATTCAAGTTCCCTAACTTGTATACGATATTCAAAAAATATACTATTAAACAAGCTAAACAAATATGGCCGAAATTAGAGGGACATTAATTCAATATTTTCATTGGTACTCTCCCAATGAGGGAACTTTATGGAATGAATTGAATACTAATGCGAAAATGTTGAAGGATAAAGGATTTACCGCTGTATGGCTGCCTCCTGCCTGCAAAGGAATGTTTGGGATTAACGATGTAGGATACGGGATTTATGATTTATTCGATTTTGGGGAATTCAACCAGAAAGGCACTGTGCGAACCAAATATGGAACAAAAGAAGAGTACAGGCAGGCAATTGTAAGTGCGCAAAAAGTAGGGTTACATATATATGCCGATGTGGTGTTAAATCACAAAATGGGAGCAGATGCGAAACAAAAAGTTCAGGTTCGGATTGTTGATCCAAAGAACCGGAACAAATTTTTAAGTGAATTGCACGAAAAGGAGCTCTGGACGGCATATAGTTTTCCGGGACGCGGGGATAAATATTCAAGTATGAAATGGCAGTGGTGGCATTTTGATGCAACAAAAGAGTATGGGAAAATTTACAAGATGAAAGACAAACAATTTGAAACGCATGTTGATACGGAAAACGATAATTATGATTTTTTGATGGGATGCGACCTTGATTTCGATGATGCTCAGGTGCGCGGGGAAGTGCACTATTGGGGGAAATGGTATCTCGATAATTTTGGAGTGGACGGTTTTCGTATCGATGCCATCAAACATATTCGTTCGTTTTTCTTTAAATACTGGCTAGACGATATGCGAAAGCACACCGGTAAAAGTCTTTTTGCGGTTGGAGAATATTGGTCGCACGATTTGGCACGTTTGCAAAATTACATCGACGAAACCGAAGGCAAAATGGCCTTGTTCGATGTTCCCCTGCATTACAACTTTCATTCGGCTTCGCATTCCGGTGCAGAGTTTAATATGGGGGCTATTTTAGACAATACCTTGGTTAAAGCAAATCCTTTGCTTGCCGTTACCATGGTCGACAATCATGATACACAGCCTTTGCAGTCGCTTGAGTCGTTCGTGGAAGACTGGTTTAAACCGCTGGCTTATGCTATTATTCTTTTGCGCGATGAAGGATATCCCTGCGTTTTTGGTGCCGATTATTTTGGTGCAAGTTATATCGATTCGAAAAATGGGCAGCGGCGTAAAGTTTGCCTGACTTCTCATAAAGAAATAATAGATGTATTTATGGAGGCCAGGCAACGGAATACCTTTGGTGTGCGTCGCGACTATTTCGACCACAACCAGTTAATTGGCTGGACCTTTGAGGGAGATGATTTGCACAAAAGCATGGCCGTGGTTATGAGTAATTGTAGCGACGGAGCCAAATGGATGGAAACCGGAAAAGCCGATGTTAATTATCGCGATATTACAGGCCATGTTAAGGAATTGACTGGTACCGACCAATATGGCAGGGCTCTTTTCCGAACATTAGCAAAGAATATTTCGGTTTGGGTGGAACAAGAGTCGTAACCCGAGTCCTACAAAAAAATATTCACTCTGTTTTGGCCATTTTGTACACGATATTTGTACAATTCAGAATATAATAGCGTAATATTAAATCGCACCCGGGTTAGTAGCTCCTGTATCATAGGTTTTTTCTCGTTTTTTAGCTTCTTTGTCCCATTCAGGAACAAGGGTTTTTAGAAATATTTGCTTCTCCGAATTTAACTTGTCCATATCCAACCCAATATATTTTTGAGCTTTTGCTTTTGTTGAAATATCGGGATAAGGGATCTCTTCGTTATGTCCAAGAGTGGCTAATAAACGGGCAAGTTTTATGCGGGTTTCCTGAGCAATATCGATTCCGGTAGCAATAACACGACCAATTTCAACCGGCGAGTGGAACGAGTTGCCATGCCCGGCCGCAGCATAATCCCAGCGCCATTGCGAATGACGGATTCCCATAAGAATGTTTCTCATTTGTGTGTCGTCAGCTCCCAAATCCCAGGCCTTTTTAGCTTCAATATGCGAACGTACTATCAGTTCTTCCAATTTGTCGCGGTTTTCAATAATTTTATCCTGACGCTCATAAACATTTGCCATTAAAGTAGCGGCTTCTTCGCGGTGGCAAACCTGGCACGAGTTGGCAATGTTATTAAGCGGCGACTGAATTTTGTGGTCGGTAAACTTTTGTCCGCCTTCGCTTTTGTACGGCATATGGCAGTCTGCACACGAAACGCCTCGTTGTGCATGAATTCCGGTCATATAAACTTCGTAACCCGGGTGTTGTGCTTTTAACATTGGAGCTTTGCTTAATGCATGAGTCCAGTCTGAGAATTCTGCTTCATCAAAATATTCTTCCATGGCTTCGGCCGAAAATCCTTTGTCCCAGGGGAAGGTAAGGTAATTGGCTCCTTCAACTGTTTTTTTATTGAAATAATATTCTACATGGCATTGGGCACAAACTAAACTCCGCATTTCCTGGTGGCTAACTTTTGTTACATCTTTGCCTTGGCGCTCGAAGGCTTCAATTAACGCAGGGCGCGAAATTCTAAGGTTCATTGTTTTGGCATCGTGACAATCGCCGCAACCAATTGGGTTTACTACTTCGGCACCTAAACTGGCCCATTGTCCGGTGTAAAACTGAGCTACTCCACGTTCATTCATCAGGCGCGGAACATCGGGGCCTTTACAAGTCATACAAGTTGTTGGCATTGGCCCGTCGGTTTTCGATTTTGGAGCACCGGTTCGTAAAATATTTCTAACATCTTCAATGGAATAAATGTGTCCGCGTCCCTGGTTGTATTCTTTAGAGAAAGCATATCCGGCCCAAAGTACAACAAGGCGCGGGTCAACTTCAAGCATGTCAATCATTACATTGCCATTGTATTTGCTCTGAAAAGTTGTGTCGGCAGTTTGGTAATACGATTGAAACTCGCGCGGATAATTTTCTCCCCATACCTCATTTCGTGGGTCGAACTGCTTGATTTCGTTTTTAGGAACATTTACATAGGCTGCTTCTGCTCTTCGTTCAAGAATTGATGAAGCCAGCAGGCCGAGTAGAAAAACAACAACAATTGTTGCTAAAAATATGCCCCAGTTTAACAATGGGTGTCTTTTCAATTGTGTAGTCATAGTAGTTTATTTAGTTGTCTCTTATGTAATCATAAATCCATTTGGGGACTGGGCTCGAAGGTAGTGGAACCCTTGCGTTGGGCACACTCGAAAGGCTGTTTACTCTGCCATGTGGTATTTCGCGGTGGCACTCCCAGCATGGGCGGTCTTGCATGTGCGCGGTGTGTTCTTTTACTGAAGATGCCAGTTTGGGGTCGGTAATTTGTTGCTGATGACATCGTATACAATTATTATGTACCACCTTTTGTCCGGCTTCGTGAATAAATATTACCTGTGGCTCTAAACGCAGTGTAAACATAGTTGCATGGCGTAATCCGTCTTTTGCCTTAAAATAATATTTATTAGCCACATTGTTGTGTGGAACATGGCAATCGTTACAATGGGCAACCTCGCGATGCGAACTATGACTCCATGTAGCATATTGAGGTGCCATTATATGGCAGTTGGTGCAAGTTCCCGGACTGTCGGACAAGTAAGAATGAGCTTTAGAAATGTAAAATATGAATATTACAAGCCCGATAGAAATGCTGGAAATAAACAGCACCGGCAATCTCCATTTTTCAGGAGGTAATAGTTTGTTCAGCATAGTTCTAATTCGGTTTTAATCAGTAATAAAGCACCTTTAAATTACAGCTATATTTTGTAATAGATACTATTCTTAAGAATGTTTCTTTTGAAATAGACAGTTGTTTGGAACTAGTTTAAATAGGAGTCTGCTTCTTGTAACTTGGTTTTTAAGAGTGATTTAGAGCTGATGTTCAATTGCTTTGCTAGTGCTTGCCCCATTGGGTTTAATAGTGGATTTGTAAAATTTGATAAAGGAGTTTGTTTGACGGCATTTTCCGACGATTATCGGCAGAAAAATAAATAAAACATGATAATTCTAATTGCATCCTATTCTCATTTTCATACTTTTGTTGGCTTCGAAAATTAAACCACAATGCAAAAAAATCTATTTTTAGGAGTTGAAGCCATCGCTCAGGGAGCCATCGATGGAGGTATTTCGGGTGTTTATGCATACCCGGGGACGCCTTCAACAGAAATTACAGAATTTATTCAGGATAGCAAATTAGCTGCCGAAAAAGGAATTCGCAGCAAATGGTCGTCGAACGAAAAAACAGCCTACGAAGCTGCGTTAGGGATGTCGTACACTGGCAAGCGAACCATGGTTTGTATGAAACACGTGGGGTTAAATGTTGCTGCCGACGCTTTTATGAATTCTGCAATTACAGGTATTAATGGCGGAATGATTTTAACTGTTGCCGACGACCCTTCGATGCACTCGTCGCAAAACGAACAGGATTCGCGTTTTTACGGAAAGTTTGCCATGGTTCCAATTCTCGAGCCCAGCAACCAGCAAGAAGCATACGATATGGTTCGCGAAGGATTCGAACTCTCCGAAGAGTTAGGAGTGCCCGTAATGGTGCGTATTACAACCCGTTTGGCGCATTCGCGTGCCGGTGTTGTACGCAGCGAAGTATTAAATGTAAACGAATTGAAATTGCCTGCCGACCCAAGTCAGTTTGTTTTATTACCGGCAATTGCACGTCGGCGCTACAAAGGTTTGCTGGAAAAACAAAAGGCTTTTGAAAAAGCTGCCAAGAATTCAAAATACAACTCCCGGACGAAATCTAAGGATAAAAGTTTTGGAATAATTGCCTGTGGAATTGCGTATAATTACCTTATGGAGAATTATAAAAATGAAGCGTGTCCATATTCCGTAATGAAACTTTCGCAGTACCCGATTCCTGAAAAGATGTTGGCAAAAATGGAGAAGAATTGCGAAGAGATTTTGGTTTTGGAAGAAGGTTATCCAATTGTAGAGGAGGCTGTAAAAGCATTCTTTAAAAAAGATATTAAGGTTTCGGGACGTTTGACAGGAGCGCTTCCCCGCGATGGTGAATTAAACGCCGACCTGGTTGCAAAAGCCCTTGGAAAAGAAACACTAAACGGAGCTGAAATTCCTGCAATTGTGGTGACCAGGCCACCTGCATTGTGCCAGGGTTGTGGACATCAGGATATGTACAAAGCCTTAAACGAAGCCCTGGATAAATATTCAAAAGGGCGCGTTTTTTCCGACATTGGCTGTTATACTCTTGGAGCACTTCCACCGTACAAAAGTATTTATTCGTGTGTCGATATGGGGGCCTCAATTACAATGGCAAAGGGTGCTTCCGATGCAGGGTTGATTCCTGCAGTGGCTGTTATTGGTGACTCAACTTTTACCCATTCCGGGATGACAGGCTTGCTCGATGCCGTTAACGATAAGGCCAACATTGTTGTGGTTATTTCGGATAACGAATCGGTTTCGATGACAGGCGGTCAGGATTCGTCTGCTCTCGGAAAGGTGGAAAGTATTTGTCAGGGTGTTGGTGTTGATCCGGCTCACATTCGCGTTCTTGTTCCGTTGAACAAATACCACGATCAAATGGTACAGGCTTTCGAAGAGGAAATTGCTTACGATGGCGTATCTGTAATTGTATTCCGTCGCGAATGCATTCAGGCAGCTGCCAAACGAATGCGTAAGGCAAAGAAAATGAAGGATAACCCAGAAAAATAACAAAAATGAAACGAGCATGAGAAATATTCATACATAGGCGATATATTAAAAGCATGCGAGTTCCATCTTGTACCTTAGTAAACAAACAATTTTAATAAGATGAAAACAGATATAGTATTAGCCGGTGTTGGCGGACAAGGAATTTTATCGATTGCTTCTATTTTGGGCGAGGCGGCCTTACGGGATAATTTGCAACTGAAACAAGCCGAAACCCACGGTATGAGCCAGCGCGGTGGGGCCGTAGTTTCGCACATGCGTATTGCCGATAGTGAAATTTTGTCTGATTTAATTCCTATGGGATCAGCAGATATTATCTTATCGGTCGAACCAATGGAGTCGCTGCGTTACCTGCCTTTTCTTAAAAGTGATGGCTATGTGGTAACAAATACAACGCCTTTTATTAATATTCCAAATTATCCGGATGTGGAAGAGGTAATGGCTGAATTGGATAAACTGCCCCGCTGTATTGCTATTGATGCCGATACTATTGCAAAAAATATTGGCAACCGAAGGGCTTCTAATGTTGTAATGTTGGGGGCAGCAACACCGTTTATTGATATTGCCCCCGAAAAAATTGAAGCCGGAATTGAACGTATTTTCGGAAGAAAAGGGGAGGAAGTGGTTCAGCTTAACCTTAAGGCTTTTAGGGCCGGACAACAATTCACCTTAGACAATAAATAAATTTTTATTAGCGATATTTAAAGGCCCGTTTGCTATCTTTTATCGGATAGAAAGCGGGTCTTTTTTTTGTGCCTGCTGTTTGAAATCAAAATAAATAAGGCTCAAAAAATTCTAATTTGTAAGTTGAAGATTGCTTCAGTTTTATATTTTGTTATTTTTGGACTTCGTGTTTCAGACAGCAATATATTATAACCTTTTGGGGTGCTTGTGTTTATTTTCGAAGTCTTAATTGTGCTTTGAACGAACCGAGTTATTATTCTAACAACAAGAAAAAACCTAATCTTAATGAAACGAGCATGCGAAATATTCACACATTGGCGATTATTAAAATCATGCGAGTTTTATCTTATACCTTAGAAAACAATCAATTTTAATTCGATGAAAAAAGTAGTTGCAATAAGCTGGATGTTTTTCGTCCTAACGAGCATGGTCTTTGCCCAGGAAGAGAATAATGTTACAGCTAAACAATCAAGCGTTCAGTTTTATGGATTTGTGCGAAGTGAATATTATTACGATTCGTATAAAGGCCTAAATGCTGCTCAGGATAACTTCTATTTGTTACCATTGTATGATGGGGTAGATGCTAATGGTAACGACATCAATCAACAAGGATTACACGGTTTTACAGCTATGGCAACCCGCTTTGGCTTTAATATTACCGGCCCCGAAATATTGGGGGCGAAAAGCTCTGCTAACATCGAAACCGATTTTGCAGGTATTGTTAACGAATACGCTGAGGTGCTCCGCTTGCGAAAAGCTTATGTTAAGCTCGATTGGGAGAAATCTTCGCTATTAGTGGGGCAAACCTGGCATCCTTTGTGGAACGGCAGTGGTGCTTTTTTTCCGCAGGTGGGAGGGCTCAACACCGGTAGTCCATATAATCCGTTTAACCGTTCTCCTCAAATTGATTTCGATTACCACCTAAGTAAAACGTATACACTCTCGCTAACAGCGCTTTACGAACAGCAATATTGTTCGAAAGGTTTTTACGACACTTCAACGGGCACAATTAATAATAATCAGGCCAAACGTAATGCCGGGATTCCTGAATTGGTGGCCGGGCTTTACTACAATAATAATGGCGTAAGTGTTGGCGTTGCCGGGCAGTTTAACGCCATTCAACCCATTGATGTCACCGAGGGGACAGAAGGATCTTTTCAAACCGAAGAGCTGAATACCAGTTTTGTTGGTATGGGATACTTTGGGTATAAAAAAGGGAAACTTTTTATTCTCGCTAAAGAAATGATTGGGCAAAACCTGGCCAACATGCTTATGATTGGTGGTTACGGAGTAAAATCGTACGATGCCGGTACTGGTGAAATGACTTATACAAATTATACGACCAACACGGCCTTTGTTAATATGTATTATGGAAGCAAATTTCAGGGAGGATTGTTTGCTGGTATTACTACAAATCTGGGAACTTCTGATAAGCTTTATAATTTTGACGGAGCTGCTAAAACTGCCGGAATAATGCCCACCATGAAGCAGGTCTACCGCGTAGCTCCTTTTTTTGCATACAATTGCAAAAACCTTCGATTTGTTGCTGAATACGAAATTGATTCAGCTGATTATGGTACAGGAGATTTCGATTTTTCAGATGGATTATATGAGGAAACAGTAACAGCAACTAACCACAGAGTATTATTGATGGTGACGTATAATTTTTAAAAGATGAAAGAACAATATTGGCAGGAAGAACTTGAGGCGCTGGGAAGAAACGACCTGAAGAGATTGCAGGTTCAACGGTTGAATGAAACAATTGGCCATGCTGCTCGCTCTCCCTTTTATGGAGAGCTTTTTAAACAAAAAAACATTAATGCTGGAGATATTAAAGATATATCCCAGATTCGGAATTTACCTTTTACTACCAAGCAGGATTTACGCAACGGATTTCCGTATGGATTTCTGACTTTACCTAAAAAGGAAATTATTCGTTTGCATAGTTCTAGTGGAACTACGGGAAATCCAACCGTAATTTTTCATAACCGACACGACATACAATCGTGGGCAAATTTAATGGCTCGCTCGTTGTTTTGCGCCGGTATTCGCGATACTGATGTGTTTCAGAATATTTGCGGCTATGGACTTTTTACGGGAGGGCTTGGCTTTCAATATGGAATTGAAACACTGGGAGCATTAAGCATTCCTGCCGGTGCGGGAAATAGCCTGCGCCAGATTAAGTTGATGCGGGATTATGGAACTACCGTGGCTCATGCTATACCTAGTTACCTTGGGCGCTTGTACGAGGTGTTCGAATCGATGGGACTTGACCCTAAAAAAGATACCCAACTGCAAACCCTGGTAATTGGCGCCGAACCTCACACCGACGAACAACGCAAACGCATTGAGGAAATGTTTGGCGTGCGCGCGTTTAATTCATTCGGTTTATCAGAAATGAACGGGCCTGGAGTGGCTTTCGAGTGTACCTGCCAAAATGGTTTGCACATTTGGGAAGATTCGTATGTGGTTGAAATTGTAGACACCGATACCTTGGAGCCGGTTCCCGATGGCGAATACGGGGAGTTGGTAATGACCACACTCGACCGCCAGTCGATGCCGCTTATTCGCTACCGTACCCGCGATATTACACGAATTATTCCAGGGCAATGCAAATGTGGACGAACACACCGAAGAATCGACCGTATTACAGGTCGCTCTGATGACATGTTCATTATAAAAGGCTGTAATGTTTTTCCTATGCAGATTGAAGGCGTGTTAATGAAAATCCCGGAAGTCGGTTCTGATTACATGATTACTCTGGAAACCATTAACGACCTCGACGAAATGGTAGTGGAGGTTGAAGTAAAAAGCGACTGGTTTAAAGGCGACATTAGGAGGTTAGAAGGACTTACTAAAAAAATTACTGCCCAAATTCGCGACGAAGTGCTTGCTAAACCAATTGTAAAATTGGTAGAAGCTGGCTCCATTCCAAAATCGGAAGGGAAAGCCGTTCGTGTTACTGACAAACGTATAAATGGAGTGCATAATTAGTTGTCATTCGTAGTTTTTTTGCCGGAAACTGGCACAACAGCAAATCAAAAGGAAAATTAAAAATAAACCAATAAAAAATGGAAGATAAATTATGGAGTGTAATACCAATTGAGCTGTGCCGTTAGTGGTAAATAATTTTACATGATTTTGAATTTATGCAAGGCTTAAAATTGAAGCATAGCAGGAGCTCTGCTGATATTTTATAACGTAGCATAAGCTCAAAACAACGAAATTATAATCCTAACTTCATGAAATTAATTGGTATAAAACCGTAGTAAGTTAAGTACTTTCAACTTTACTTCGGTCTCCGGTATTTGGTCTTCCGACTTATAAAAATGGCATACGAAGTTTCAATATTTCTCGAGAATAAAATCGGTCATTTCGAGCGCATTACCAATATTTTAAAAGAGGCAAAAATCAACATCCGTTCCATGGCCATTAACGACACGGCTAATGGCTGGGGAATTCTTAATTTATTGGTGAATAATCCTAAGAAAGCTTACGAAACGCTTTCTGAAAAAGGTGTATCGGTAACCTTACGAAAAATTATCGCTTTGGAAATGAAAGATGAAGCCGGCGGTCTGGACGATTTGCTTTTGCAGGTTGCCTTGGCAGAGGTGAATTTTAACAATGCCTATGGACGGATTATCCAGGAAAGAAAATCGGCAATATTAGTATTGAATGTAAATGATTATGAGGAATCCATTCAGAAATTAAAAAATGTGGGAATTCAAATTCTCGACGATGAAAAAGTTTATGGAAACGAATAAAATAAACCTCAAAAACTAAAATTATGTTTGGAATTAACGACCCTGTAATCTATATCGGTTATTTATTGGCAGTTGTTAGTTTAATTGCCTGTATTGTTTATGGTGTATTGAACTGGAACAAAGGAATGGAAACCAGTACCGAAGAGATTCAGAAAGACCTCGAATGGGAAGACAAAGACGAAAAAATTCAAAGTGATATTTAAAACATAACGTTTAAAAATACGACATCAATTTTAATAATAAACCAATAACCAATTAAGGCCTGTTAGGAGCTTGTATGATTCGTTTCGAACTACCGGCTTCAGCCTTCCAACTTAAAATTATGAATACGTTTACTCTCGGAATTGTAATTGTTGCTTACCTGCTGGTAATTGCCTATCTCGGATACCGTGGCTATAAAGGAACAAAAACTGCAAAAGATTATTTACTTGGTGGGCGCGAAATACACCCCTTTGTAATGGCCATGTCGTACGGGGCAACCTTTGTTTCAACCTCTGCAATAATTGGCTTTGGCGGTATTGCTGCTGTTTATGGAATGGGTTTAATTTGGCTTACTTTTTTGAATATCTTAATTGGTGTATTTATTGCTTTTATCTTTTTCGGAAGAAAAACCCGTTCGATGGGGCACCAGCTCGATGCACATACCTTTCCCGAGTTTTTGGGGAAAAGATTCCAATCAAAAAGCATTCAAATGGTTAGTGGGCTAATGATTTTTGTGGCCATGCCACTGTATGCTGCCGTTGTTTTAATTGGCGGAGCCCGTTTTATTGAAAATATATTTGAAATCGATTTTGGGATTGCCCTTACCTTTTTCTCGCTGATAATTGCAGCTTATGTTATTGCCGGAGGATTAAAAGGCGTAATGTATACCGATGCCTTGCAGGGAACCATCATGTTTTTAAGTATGTTTTTCTTACTCGTGGTAACTTATACAAAGCTGGGGGGTGTTACCTCGGCTCATGAAACACTGACCAATATGGCGAACATGGTTCCGGAAAGTTTGAAAGCGAAAGGTCACGAAGGCTGGACAGCTTTCCCTGCCTTTAATTCGGCCTGGTGGTGGGTGTTGGTAACAAACATTATTATGGGGGTTGGAATTGGCGTTTTGGCACAACCACAATTAATTGTGCGTTTTATGACCGTTAAAAGCAACCGCGAATTGAATCGTGCCATCCTTCCCGGAGGCCTTTTTATTTTTGTGGTAACCGGTTTTATTTATACGGTGGGGTCGCTTTCAAATCTGTATTTTTTTAACGAAACCGGACAATTAGCCATTGAAGTTGCCAAAGGAAATGTCGATTTAATAATACCTGAGTTTATTAACTCTGCCATGCCCGAGTGGTTTGTTTATCTGTTTATGCTGGCGCTTCTTTCTGCCGGAATGTCAACCCTGAGTTCGCAGTTTCACGCCATGGGAACATCAATTGGTCGCGATTTTGTTGAACAACTTTATCCGAAGGATAAGATTAATTCGATGTTGATTACACGAATTGGAATTGTTTTTGCCATTTTAATAAGTATAATTATCGGCTATCAATTGCCCGGAAGTATTGTGGCGCGCGGAACGGCTATCTTTTTTGGAATTTGTGCCGCTACCTTTTTACCGGTTTACATTGCTGCGTTGTACTGGAGCCGGGTAACTCAAAAAGCCGCAAAATGGAGTATGCTCGCCGGCTTTCTTAGCAGCGTTTTTGCCCTGGCTTTTCTTCATCAAAAAGAAGCCGAACCGTTGGGAATTTGTAAAGCTCTTACCGGAAAAGATTTTCTTATCGATAGCTTCCCCTGGATGATTGTAGATCCGCTAATGTATGCCTTGCCGGTATCTATTCTTGTTTTGCTTGGCGTAACATTACTTTCAAAAAAACTATAATTCAACAAATGTTTTAACAGAATACTCTTAAATTTACAGGTATAAATATGAGTAACTAAACTGATAAAAATTATAATTATGGTATTTGAAGTATCGATATTTCTTGAAAATAAAATTGCACATTTCGAAGCCGTTACTGCACTGCTTAAAAGAGAAAAAATAAATATTCGTTCGTTAACATTGGCTAAGGTTGAACATGGCTGGGGTGTATTAAACTTATTGGTTGACCAACCCGACAAAGCATACAAGGTTTTAACCGATGACGGTAATTCGGTGGCGCTTCATGAAGTAATTGCATTGGAAATGAAAGACGAAACCGGTGGATTAGACGAGTTGCTGGTGAAAATATCGCGTGCCGGAATTCATCTTGAAAGTGCCAATACACGGCTGATTTCGGAAAGTAATCTGGCTGTTTTATTGCTCGAAGTGCCCGATGTTTTGGAAGCTAAACGACGACTGGAAATTAATCACGTTCGTATTCTTGATGCAAAAACGGTTTACGCAAAATAGATAACAAACAAAATTTAAAAGCGCGTACTCCGAAGGATAATGAGCTTTCATAAGCACATTATAGAGGATGCGCCTGGCATTTTTTTAGCGCTTAGACAAGAATCTAAGAGAAAAATAAAATTCAACAAACAAATGATTTGGAATGAAAAGATAGAGTGTGCCTCGCGCGATGAAATGGCGGCCATTCAAAGTGACAGACTTAAGAAAACCGTTCAGCGTATTTACCACAATATTCCCAGCTATCGTGCAAAAATGCAGGAACTTGGTATGTTGCCCGGAGATGTTCGGTCAATTGAAGATTTAAAGAATTTACCTTTTACCATTAAAACCGATTTACGCGATAATTATCCCTTTGGAATGTTCACTGTTCCGATGAGTGAAATTGTGCGTGTACATGCCAGCTCGGGAACAACTGGTAAACCTACAGTGGTGGGCTACACCCGCAACGATTTAAACATGTGGGCCGATGTGGTAACACGAACCTTGTGCATGGCAGGTGTAAGCCGCAACGATATTGTACAGGTAGCTTACGGTTACGGATTGTTTACAGGTGGTTTGGGTATGCATTACGGAACCGAAAATCTGGGAGCAACCGTTATTCCAATTTCAGGAGGAAATACACAAAAGCAAATCCAATTGATGCAGGATTTTGGCTCGTCGGTAATCGCCTGTACGCCTTCGTACGCCCTGTTTTTATCGGAAGTTATGAAAGAAATGGGAATCGACCCGGCCGACTTGAAATTGCGCGTTGGTATTTTTGGTGCCGAGCCCTGGAGCGAAAGTATGCGTAAAGAAATTGAAGCCAAGCTGAAGATTAAAGCCATCGATATTTATGGATTAAGTGAGGTGATTGGCCCTGGCGTTTCGTGCGAGTGCGAACACCAGGTGGGCATGCACGTTAACGAAGACCATTTTATTCCTGAAATTATCAATCCAGAAACCCTTGAGCCTGTGGCTCCAGGAGAAATTGGAGAGTTGGTGTTTAGTACCGTTACCAAAGAAGGAATCCCTATTTTGCGCTATCGTACACGCGATTTAACACGCCTTATTTACGATAAATGCGAATGCGGACGAACACTGGTGCGTATGGAGAAATGTATGGGCCGTAGCGACGATATGTTGATTATTCGTGGGGTGAACGTATTCCCGTCGCAAATAGAAAGTGTGCTGCTCGAAATGAGCGAAACCGAACCCCATTACCTGCTTATTGTAGAGCGCGAAGGAACTTTAGATGTGCTGAAACTGATGGTTGAAGTGCAGGAGCAGTTCTTCTCCGACGAGATTCGTGCCCTGGAAAATCTGAAAAAGAAAATTACGCATAACATTCAAAGTACCCTGGGTATTTCTGTTGACGTAAAATTGGTTGAGCCAAAAACGATCGAACGCACTGCCGGAAAATCGAAACGAGTAATTGATAACCGTAAAATTTAAAGCCATGATCATAAAACAAGTATCTGTTTTTCTTGAAAATAAATCGGGACGGCTAAATGAAGTGACGAATATTTTAGGCAAATCAGGAATTAATATTTCGGCATTTACCATTGCCGATACCTCCGATTTTGGAATCCTTAGAATGATAGTTTCCGACCCGGATAAAGCATTTGAGGTGTTAAAAGATAGCGCCTTTTCGGTAAAAATTACCGAAGTGGTTCTGGCAAAAACACCCAACGAACCGGGTAGTTTGTCGAAACTTTTGGATATTCTTCAGCAAGAAGAGGTGTTTATTGAATACATGTATGCATTCTCGATGCAAGACGGTGGAGCGGTAACAGTAATAAGACCTACGCGCGTGCAGCGGTGTGTTGACATGTTACAAAAACACAAAACTGAATTGTTGCGATCCGACGATTTGTATCAGTTGTAGATATTTTCATTTTGACAACGAGAAGGAGAATTCTATAGCATAAGCTTTAGATTTCTCTTTTTTTTTGTTTAGGGAATATTTATTTTTCTACCATCAGTCTCTTTGTGAGGGTAGTAGGGGAGAATTTTAATCTGTTTAATTTTAGTAAGTATAATAAAATGTGGTAACATTGAGACAGTAAGCTTTTTCAAAAGCATAAGGAGCTAAACTCTATGCTCTGTATGGTTGAAATTGTTTTTTGTATTGTGTGCTTTAGACATTGATTTGAAAAAGGACAAAGATAGCTTTGGAATGAGCAATATCGACTGAAGTAAATTTTTAGTTAACAGTTTTTTAGGGATTGTAATAATTAGCGAAAAGGTTAAAACGGAAAATAAACCTAAGAGAACAAATGCATTTAGCAAAAAATGATGATAAAGGGCTGGACAAAAGAACATAATGCAATATAAAGTTGTGAGAAGAAATAGGATTGCTAAGAGCATTATTCTAGGGAGTAATAGTTGTTGTATCGTTTTTATAAAAAAGTCCCAATTTCCTTCTAGCAGGCTAGTAATACCAGGTATGAAATATCTAAATAAGACCTCTTTTTGTGCAGCTATCCATCGGCTTCGTTGATTCTCCATATCCTTGGTATTTGCAACTTTCTCATCTTCTAGTATCGCTGTATTGCAATAAGCCACTCTAATTTTATTCTGTAGAAGTATAAGTTCGAATTCTTTATCTTCCCCAATAGAGGAAACTTTCGGGAAATGTGAAGCAAAGGTTGGCCAATGAAAGGCCATTCCCGATCCTATTAATGCGGAGGAGCATCCAAGCACGACATGCCCCTTTCTAAATATGGAATTATTAATTTCCTCACTTAATCCGTCTAAGATAGCAACTCTGGTATTCGAATTTTTAGCGACTCGGTGCCCTTGTACTGCTACATTCCCAGCGTTAAAGAAAGAATCAATTTCAATAATAAAATTAGGATTTAAAATATTATCAGCATCAAGAATTAATCCTACATCATATTGTTTTTTTATTGTTTGGATAGCATAGTTTAAGGATTTAGCTTTATTCCTTTTGGTGAAATTTACTTCTATTACGGTTACATCTAACTGAGAAAGAATTTGTAGAGTTTGTGGCTGAAAAGTATCTGCAATTATATAAAAATCTCGTAATGCTTTTGGGTAATTTACTTTTAAATTGTTTGTTATACTTTTTATAATTACTTCATCTTCTTTATAGGCTGGAATTATAATGGCATATTTGCGGGTGTAATCCTTAGTCGGTACAAGGACGGGAGCTTTGTAGAATAGAGAAGCTATACTAAAAATGAAAATATAGATTGTTGAAAATGTTAAATAGCTAATTATGGCTATTTCAACTAAGTGTAGAGGAATATCGATGTTTGTCATAGTCTTTTTTGTGTGTGAGGTTCCAGGTTAATGCGTTAACGGAAGCAAAAAAATGTTTCCATTTTTTTTTAGGTATGTATTTTAAAGCATCTCTAAGCAAGGGGACAGTGAAATAATAAATATAGAATATAAGATTTTGAGAGAATGTGTAATTTCGTCGGGCAAAAAGTAATCTGTTTCTGTTTAGGTAGTATAGTTTTAGAGGACTATTATTTCCCGTTGATAATGATTCGATATGGAAAATGAGTGAGTGAGGTTGAACATAAATTTTGTAACCAGCAGATTTTACTTTTTCACACAAGTCATATTCTTCATAGTAAAGAAAAAATATTTCGGACATGGAGCCTACTTCTTTTAAAATCTCCCTTCTTATAACCAAAGCAGCACCATGTGCATAGTTGGTCTCCATTGGTTTAGAGTATTGACCGGTATCTATTTCTTTATATCCAATACAACGATTGCGCATAGTAATTTTATTCATTCTTGTATACCCGGCATATTGTATCAAATCGTTCGGAATAGGATATTTTATCATCGGACTTATGATTCCTATTTCTGGATTTTCATTAAATAAGTTAAGTATTGGTTGAATACAGTGGGGAGTGACTTCTGTATCGTTATTAATAAAGAATATATAATCGCCTGAGGCTTTAGTTAATCCAAGATTGTTGCCACCTGCAAAACCAAGATTTTTTTCTTCTCTTATGTAAATAAGATTTCCATTAAATACTCTTGAAAATTGTTCAGAAGAATCAATCTCTGAGTTATTGTCTACTATAATAACTTCAATATTTCGATACGACAATGAGTTTAACGAATGCAGAAAGTGCCTGGTGGCTTCATTCTGTTTATAGTTAACCGATATTAAGCTTATGAGAGGGGGGCTTTCCATTTATTTCATATATTAAACTTCTTTTTTATGTCACAGGATTTAACAACTTAAAATAAATTATATGTCCTAAATGCTAATTTTGGGGTAAATAAAAATCAATGTAAAAGTTATTAGAAATGCAAAGTTTCAATTTTTTTGTTAAATTAACAAATAAAAAAATAGGTATGCCAATGTGGTTTGTTTATTTTACTATTTATTGGAACAACAAACCAACCTTAATTTTCCTTTTCAAGCTAAACAAAAAACTCCAACTAAACGCATAATTTGTATCTTTGGTATTCTTAAAAAATTATATGAAAAGGATAGCTATACAGGGAATCGCAGGCTCATTTCACGAAGATGCTGCTATAAAATATTTTGATGATGAGGTTGAAATTGTTGAATGTAAAACATTTTCAACCGTTTGCGAATTTATCGACCAGGATAAAGTTGATTTTGCTGTAATGGCCATCGAGAACTCTATAGCCGGAAGTTTGTTGAATAATTATCAGCTTATCCGCGATTATCATTTACGGATTATTGGGGAAATTTACCTGCATATTCAAATGAATTTGTTGGTAAACGAAGGTGTAAAAGCAGAGGATATAGTAGATATTCATTCGCATCCAATTGCCTTACGACAGTGCATGGAATACATCGAACAGCATTACCCCAATGCACAATTGCATGAAAAACTGGATACTGCGGCTTCGTCGAAATTAGTTGCTGATAAAAAACTATTGAACGCTGCTTCAATCGGAAATCTGCGCTCGGCAGAGCTGTATGGCTTAACGGCTCTGGAAACCGGAATTGAAACCAATAAAAAGAATTACACACGATTTCTTATTCTTTCGAAACATGGAAATCCCACAACGGGAACAAACAAGGCTTCTGTGTGTTTTGAAGTTGGGCATTTCTATGGCGCGCTGGCCAGGGTGTTGAATACATTTGCAGAGAATGAAATTAACCTGACAAAAATTCAATCGGTGCCAATTATTGGAAAGCCTAACGAGTACAATTTTCATGTTGATATAGAGTGGGAGAAACCCGAAAATTACGATAAAGCAATTCACCAGGTATTGAAATATGCTTCGAGCCTGTCGATTCTAGGTGAATACAAAAAAGGAAATTTGCATATTCAGTAAACAATAATAATAGAAAATATGAGTAAAATAGCAATTTTTTATGGTCCTGTTGGCGGTTCGGTAAACCGCATTGCCGATAAAATGAAATCAATTATTGGTGAAGATAAAGTTGAGATGGTTGCTGTGAAAGATGCTTCTGCAGCTGATTTGGAAAAATACGATAAAATAATATTTGGCCTTTCAACGGTTGGAAAAGATACCTGGGATTCGGAATATTCAAGCAACGACTGGGGCAAATTTATGCCCGAAATTAGCAAGGTTGATTACAACGATAAAACAGTTGCCATTTTTGGCCTGGGCGACCACGTTACTTATGCACATGGTTTTGTCGACCATATTGGGTTTCTTGGCAAAGAGCTGATGAAAAATGGCGCGGCACTGGTTGGCCCGGTTGCTACCGAAGGCTATGAATTTCAAGAGTCGGAGGCTGTTGTCGACGGAAAATTTATTGGACTTCCAATTGATGAAGATTTTGAACCTGAACAAACCGACGAGCGTATTGCTGCCTGGCTTGAAGTTCTTAAACCTGATTTTGGATTTTAATAAACGACAATTACTTAGCATAAATTGTCATTTCGTCGGGTAAAAGCTTGTTCCGATTGGTCAGAGAGGAAAAATCTTCTTTATAAAGAAGAGCAGTTGGTCATCCATTGTCGAAATCGAATTTTGTATGCGGGTAACCTGCAACCCGTAACCTGCAACCTGTAACAACATTCAAATGAATAATTCACCTTTAGATAAAAATCTTGTAGAACAAAAGATTAAAGAATTGCGCATATCCGACGTTGGAAAAGCTTCCATTCGCGAAATTGTTGCGCTGGTAAATTCGGTTGAAGAAGCTACCGATTTTAAATACATCCGCATGGAAATGGGGGTGCCCGGTTTGCCACCAGCAAAGGTTGGTGTTGAAGCCGAGAAAGAAGCACTCGACAGGGGTGTAGCAGCCATTTATCCAATGGTTGACGGTATTAAACCGCTTAAAACCGAAGCTTCAAAATTCATTAAAAATTTCTTAAACATTGATTTGGCTGCGGCCGGCTGTATTCCAACTACAGGTTCAATGCAAGGAACTTATGCAGCTTTTATGGCTGCCGGAAATTGCAATAAGAGCAAAGATACTTTGCTGTTTATCGATCCCGGCTTTCCGGTGCAGAAGCAACAAATGATGGTGCTTGGCCTGAAATACGATACCTTCGATGTATTTAATTTCCGTGGGGAAAAGTTGCGTACCAAACTCGAAGAGTTTCTTTCCAAAGGGAATATTCATTCAATTGTTTATTCCAACCCAAATAATCCGTCGTGGATTTGTTTTAATGATGAAGAGTTGCAGATTATTGGCGAATTGGCCAATAAATACGATGTAATTGTGATGGAAGATTTGGCCTATTTCGGAATGGATTTCCGAACCGATTTTTCGAAACCTGGGAAAGCTCCTTTTCAGCCAACGGTTGCTAAATATACCGATAATTATATGCTGTTTATATCCAGCTCGAAAATATTTTCGTATGCCGGGCAGCGCATCGGAATAATGGCCATATCCGATAAATTATTTAACCGCGATTACCCGGATTTACAAGAGCGTTTTAATGGAACTTCCTTTGGTCCAACAATCACTCTCCGGCTTCTATATTCGCTTTCGTCGGGCACTAGCCATTCTGCCCAATGGGCGTTAACCGCCATGCTAAAAGCCGTAAACGAAGGTTCTTATAACTTTGTTGAAGGCGTAAAAGCGTATGGCGAAAGGGCTAAAAAAATGAAAGCTCTTTTTCTGAAAAACGGGTTTGATATTGTGTATAAAAAAGACCTTAACGTACCCATTGCCGATGGTTTTTATTTTACCGTTAATTACCCGGGAATGACTGGAAATATGCTGGTTGAAAACCTTTTGTTTTATGGCATTAGTGCCATTGCCCTTGATAATACGGGCAGCGACGAAGAAGGTATTCGCGCATGTGTATCGTTTGTATTACCCGAGCAGTTCGATACTCTTGATGAGCGTTTGCAATTGTTTAATGAAAATTTTAAGAAATAGACAGTTCTTGAAAATTTACCGGGTGACTTTACCTTGAAATAAGTTACCCGGTGAATAAACTTTGTTTATGGATCAAAAAAAAATTATTTCCCGATTTGAGCATACGCTTGAGTTAATCGATACCTTTAATTTGAAAAATGAGCCTGTTGTTTTGCACAAGGGGGATTTGTTTGTCGATTACGGTGAAAAGAATAACAAAATTGGTATTCTTATCGATGGGCTTCTTTATGCCTCTTATTTGTCTGACAGTGGAACCGAATGGGTTTCGCGTTTTTTCTTTCCTCCCAATAATTTTATTGTAAGTAACCATCGTGGTTTTGTTTTGGGAAAGGACTCATCCGAAGCGATTCGTGCTTACGACGATTCGAGACTGCTTTACATCGAGAAAGAAGAGTTTAAAACATTGCTCGATTCGAACCATAAATTTGAGCGTACTGTGCGTATTCTTGCCGAGGAAAGTTACATTCAGGCCATGGATCGTATTCATTCGTTCCAATCGTTAAATGCCGAGCAGCGCATTCGTAAGTTTTTTGAAGAATACCCCTTGCTGGCACAAAAGTTACAACGCCAGCACATCGCTTCATACCTTGGTATTCACCGGAATATCTTAACGCGGATTTTATACAAATTATAATCAGCCGGGTTCGCCTATTTATTTTAATCCTGAGAAAAACAGAAATTGCAAAAATTGAACTACAGTTTTGATGTATTGTTGATTCGGAATTGAAGGATGCAAAAAATCCCGGCGAGTAACCGGGACCTTAACTCTTTTTGAAGTTATGTTTTATACTCTTAATTGGGTCTGGTTAAAGTTAAATAACTTTTTGTAATTAACAATAATTAGGTAAAAAAAAAGGTGGAAATGTTGATTTTTTTGTATTCTTCTTTTCTGACCGAATAAAGAGGGACGTCGTTTTATGCTGTTTCGTTTTTAAACAATTCTATTTGGTGGCAATACACCTAATAACCGAAGCAAGCCCCTGGTGAAAAGGTCCTTCGTTAAGCAGTGTTTCAGTTTCTGTAATTTTTAATTCCGAGAAGTTGGAGAAATCCTCTCTAAGTTCTTCCTCCGAAAACAACATATCAATATTTTTAGGGCCTCCGGTGTTGTAATTAATTTGTTTCTTCGAAAAACTTTCGAGCAGTAATTTCCCTCCCGGTTTTAAATAAGTAGTCAGTTTTTTATGTGCACTTATACGTAATGGTGCCGGCAGATGCGCGTAAATAAGGGCAATGCAATCAAAACTATTCTCTGCAAAATCGGCATCTTCAAAAGCCGCAATCTGATAATCGATTTCAACATTATTTTTAGAGGCCAGCAACTCTGCTTTCTTCTTTCCGGCAGTGCTTGGGTCGAATGCAGTAACTTTCCAGCCACATGTTGCGGCATAAACTGCATTTCGTCCTTCGCCTTCGGCAGGGAATAGAATTTTACCCGGATGTAGTTTTGCCAACTGTTCAACTACAAAATCGTTGGGAGCTTGGCCGTAAGCAAATTCGCTGGTGCTGTATCTTTCGTTCCAGAAGTTGTTCATATATTTTGTTTTTGTGGAGAGAACGGATGAAAATCTTTTTGGTTCACATTGTTGATAAACCAGGTTCGACTCTTAATTTTTAACATCAGATTATTAATCGAACCCGGGTTGTTAGTTTTGAAAGATTCCCTCTCTTGAAGGAATCTCAATTTCTAATTCTCCGAAAAAAGAACCGTTGCAGCTCTTTGCGTGCCCTGCTTTTACACCAGCGCGCCATACAACACTTCAACCGGGTGCAAGGCAATTTTACCTGTTCCGTCTTTTATGTGGTGGCGACACGAGGTTCCGGGAGCCGAAATAATCATCTTGTCTTCGGCTTCGCGTACTGCAGGGAAGAGCACCATTTCTCCAATTTGCATCGAGAGTTCGTAGTGTTCTTTTTCATAGCCAAACGAGCCTGCCATTCCACAGCAACCCGATGGTATTTCGCGCACATAATAATTTTTGGGCAGCGATAACATTTTTTTACTTGGCTCGGTACTTGCCACCGCTTTTTGCTGACAGTGTCCGTGCAGTAAAATATGTTTTTCTTCGGTGGTAAAATGTTCCTCTTTAATGTTTCCCTTTTCAATTTCGGCAGCTATAAACTCTTCAAAAAGAAGGGCGTTTTTCGCCAACTTTTGGGCTGCCGGTTGCAGGTCTTTTTCAACAAGTTCGGGGTATTCATCGCGGAAAGCAAGAATAGCAGAAGGTTCGATTCCTACCAGTGGTGACTTTTCAGTAATAATATTCTTTAATAGGTTTACATTATCGGTGGCTATTTTTTTCGAAGTTTTTATCAAACCCTTCGACAGAAACGTACGCCCGCTTTCTTTGGTCAGCGGAATATTAACTTCGTAGCCCAATTTTGTGAGCAATAGAATAGCCTTAATACCAATGTCGCTTTCGTTGTAGTTGGTAAACTCGTCGTTAAACAGGTAAATAAGACCTTTCGATGCTGTTTCCGGTTTCGGAACACCTTTGCCTACCCAGCGGTTCAGCGTAATTTTTGAAAGCGGCGGAACCGTACGTTTGGTAGAAAAACCGATTGAACTTTTTAGTAACGAAGTATTCATAACAAAATTGGAAATTGGTCGGAATACCATTGCCAGTTTGTTTAAGCGTGGTAGATAGGCAATTAAGCGTGAGCGCAGCGGAATACCATGAATATCGTAATAATTCTGTAGAAATTCTGCTTTTAATTTTGCCATGTCGACATTCGACGGACACTCACTCTTACAAGCTTTACACGAAATGCACAGGCTCAGAATATCGTAAATTTCTTTGTGGTCGAATAGTTTTTCTTTGTCGTTATTGTATAAAAACTCGCGTAAAATATTGGCACGTCCGCGTGTCGACTTGTCTTCATCGCGGGTAGCCATAAAAGTAGGGCATAGGGTGCCTCCAATAGCTGGGCTTTTTCGGCAGTCGCCCGAGCCGTTGCACTTTTCAATGCTACGGAAATAACCTTTGTTTTGCGAGAAGTCGAAATAGGTTTCTGGCTCAGGAATTGCTTTCCCGGGAACCACACGTAGGTTTTCGGTTATGGGGGGTGAGTCCACAATTTTTCCTGGATTAAAGATGTTAGTCGGGTCCCAGGCTTTCTTCACCGACTTTACAAATTCGAAGCATTTTTCGCCCAGCATAAAAGGGATAAATTTACCACGAACACGGCCGTCGCCATGTTCGCCACTCATCGAGCCCCGATATTTTTTTACCAGTTTGGCCGTTTCGTTCATTAGCGTGTCGAAAAGCTCAACATCTTTTGCTACTTTAAAATTAATGAGTGGACGGAAATGAATTTCGCCAGTGGCAATGTGGGCGTAAAAAACACTTTCAAGTCCTAGTTTTTTTAATACTTTTTTGAAATCAGCAATGTAATCGGGCAGGTATTCCGGATGAACAGCTGTGTCTTCAACTCCGGGAACGCCTTTTCTGTCGCCGGGAATATTCGATAGCAAACCCAGTCCTGCAGTGCGAAGTGCCCAAACTTGTTTTATTTTATCGGCTCCTGTAACCAGCGGGTAATGGTAGCCAAGGCCAGCATTGCGCAATTCAGTTTCAAGTGCGGCAGCAGTGTCGTTTAGTTCTTTTTCTGTTTCAAACGAGAGTTCAATCATTAACATGGCACCGGGGTCGCCTTTCACAAAAAAACGATTCTTATTTTGCTCAATGTTTTGTTTGGCAGCTTGCATCACGGGATCGTCCATGAGCTCGATGGCCGTTGGTTTGTATTTTAAGGCGATTAAATTTCCGTGCAAAGAGTCTTCCAGTGTTTCGAAATGCGCACAAAGTAAACCCTTATGTTTTGGAGGAAGAGGAATAACATTCAGCTTAATTTTTGTGGAGAAAGCAAGTGTACCTTCCGAACCTGCCAGCAACTTGCAAAAATTGAACCTTTCGCCATCTTTTGTAAATATCTCCGATTTCATTAACTCGTCTATAGCATAACCCATGTTTCTACGGGTTAGTTTTGGGTCGGGGAAATGCTTACTTATTTCCTGCCGATTTTCTGGATTTGAAAGTATCTCATTGATATTTTCGTAAATCGCTTTTTCCAGCGCATTGGAATTTGAATGAAGTTTTGCCTTGAATTCGTTTTTTGAAAGTGGCTTAAAAACCGTTTCCGAGCCATCGGCTAAGATGGCATCTACCTCCAGAATGTGTTCGCGTACACTTCCATAGGCCAGCGAGTGTAAACCACATGAATTATTTCCCAGCATTCCGCCAATTACGCAGCGATTCGCGGTGGACGTTTCGGGGCCAAATTGTAGATCGTGTTTCGCCAGAAAAAGGTTTAACTCGGCCAGATTAACTCCCGGTTCAACAATCACCCAACTTTTTTCTTTGTTGAGTTCAAGTATTTTGTTCATGTATTTCGAGATGTCAATCACAATTCCGTCGCCAACCACTTGTCCTGCCAGCGAAGTACCAGCACCACGTGGAATCACTGATGTGTTGTTGTCGCGTGCGAAAACAATTATTTTTTTAATGTCTTCTTTGTTTTTCGGCTTTGTTACCGCCAGCGGCATTTCTTTGTACTGCGAGGCGTCGGTGGAATATAAAACACGTTGAACGTTATCGATATATAAATCGCCCTCCAATTGGGCTTTTAATTGATTGAAATTTGTTGAAGTTGCCATGAATTCGAATCTTTCTTTTTAAAATTCACAATAAAGCACAAATATAGATGTAGTATGTCATACATAAAAGAAATTCGATTCTCAATTATAAAAATATCATCAGTTACCAAATTAAATATTTATTGATATTCAAATTGTGCATCGAACAATTGATTTATTGTGCCCCTAACAGGGCATGGTTCTGCTGCTTGTTTTAAAATATTCTTGCAAATCTGTTGCTTATGGCGAAGCTGCAGCACAGCGCGATATTTTATGTTGTAATTTTTTCGCCATTGATTTATATCGAAAATTGTTTGTAAGCAGAAGGTTGTTGGTTATCTATTGCTGTGTTTTTTCGGATGTATCAATTTAAGAAATTATACGTACTAGCAATTGTTTCCAATAATGTATGGAAGCAAATTGGAAGCACAATTTTAACTCGATTATGACTGTCGACCACATTAAAGAACAGCTTTTTATTGAGCATTTAACAGAAGTTGTAACTTCGAATATAACAAATGATAAGTTTGGAGTTAGCGAACTTGCAAGCCAAATGAGTATGAGCCGCTCGCACTTGCACCGGCAAGTGAAATCCATAACCAATCAATCAGTAAGTCAATTTATATGTAAGATTCGGTTGGAAATAGCAATGGAAATGCTTCAGGAAAATTCTGATTCAGCGTCGGAAGTTGCGTACAATGTAGGTTTTAGTAGCCCTTCCTATTTTAGTCGATGTTTTCATAACTATTATGGCTTTCCGCCAGGCGAGGTGAAAAATAGAAATGTTGATGAGAATATTGATGAAGAAGGAGCAACCCAGATAAATCCTAAACAACTTAAGGCATATCCGAAACATTCGGTACGTCCGAAAGTAATTCTTTTCACTATTATAGGTATTCTTGCAATTGCTATTGCCTTTATTTCTTATGCTGTTTATATTAATGGTGGCTTCTTGCCTGCCCATTTAATTTCTAATAGAGACTTGTCTATTATTGTACTTCCGTTTGAGAACCTAAGCGATAACCCTGATAATGTTTCGTTTGCCGATGGGATACGTGAAGATATATTAAATAATTTGTACTGGATTACAGCATTAAGGGTTGTTTCGAGAACTTCAGCTGAGCAATTTCGCGCAACTAATTTGTCGGCTACTGAAATTGCAAAAAAAATGAATGTGCACTATGTTTTGGAAGGGAGTGTGCGACGGAATGGTGACCAGGTTCGAATTAGTGCTCAGCTAATTGATGCTGTTGCTGAGGATCATTTGTGGTCGGCAAATTTCGACAGGGAGTTGGATGATATAATTGGAATTCAGGACGAAATAGCTTTGCAGGTCGCCTCCAGGCTAAAAACAGTGCTTTCTAAAAACGAACGCCGAAAAATTGAAAAGATTTCAACACAAAACCCCAAAGCGTATGAATATTTTTTACAAGCTCGGTTTTTACATCACAAAACTACAAGCGAGTTGCGAAGTGGTTTTGATAAAGCCGGAGTGATGAACTGCCTTAAATACTTCGAAATGGCCATTGCTGAAGATGAAAAATTTGCTGAAGCTTATGCCGGATTGGCAATGGCAAATTTTAACCTTACTGCCTGGGGATTTATTCCAACAAATGAGGGATTTATAAAAGCGCAGGAACTGAGCAGAAAGGCTTTAGAGTTAGACCAGGAATGCGCTGAAGCACATGCGGTACTTGGTGCATATTTAGTATGGGCCGTACGTGAACTGGAAGAAGGAGGCAAGGAATTACAAACTGCTGTTCGTTTAAACCCTAATCTTGCCTTAGCCCGACAGATGTATGCCCAGTTTTTAATGATTACAGGACCTATTGAAGAAGCCCGAAAGCAGGTGAATTTTACCTTAAATCTGGAACCCAATTTCTGGGTAGTACATAATTTAAATTCGTGGATATACTATTTTGAAGAAAAATATAACGAAGCTCTTGAATCTTGTATAACTGCCCGCGATTATAATCCAAACTTTAGCAGCAACGAGTGGTTGTTTGTCTTGAATTATGCCAAACTGGGCGAAGGCGAAAAAATGGTACAGCACCTTCAACAAATAGCCCAGCGGTATTCGGGATCTGAACAATATACCCAGGCAATTCACGATGCCTATTCCCGCTCAGGGATTGAGGGCTTATTTCAATGGATGATCAATGTAAATAAAAATAGTCCTATTCAGATTGAAGGGCTAAACGGACAGCCTTTTTACATTGCCTGGTGGAATGCCATTCTCGGCAACGAAGAGGAAGCTGTTTTGTGGTTGGAAAAGAATATGCAACAAAAACGTATTCCCTGGCATTATTTTAACCTGATTGCCACCAACCCCGATTTTGATGCTCTTCGCGAGAATCCGCGCTTTTTAAAAATTGTTGATGACATTGGGCTAACTCCTTATGATAAGCGGAGAGCAAAATAAATCTGCTTTATTTTCCATTTAACGATTTCTGCAACATAAGTGCAATCACTTCAATAAAAGTGAAATTTTTAGCAACATAACTGCTATGTGCTGCCTGTTCTATTATCCGAACTTGTCTTCTGATTAAATCAATTTCTATTGAACATGTTTAACTAAAAATTTCGATCATGAGAACATTATTACGATTATTGTTTTTTGTAGCTTGTATTGGATTACTGGGGGGCTGCGAAAAAGAAGAAAATTCTCTTGAAAGTGGTGCCGATTTGAAAAGTGCCAATCTAAGCTCTGACAAAGAGGATGGAGTTAAAAGTGTAACTGTTCCTTTTAAAGCTGATTTTGTTGGTGAGTATTTAGAAGGTTCTGGTCCAAATACGGAGTGTGGGGATTGCCCTGTTGATGAGGAAGGTGTACCTATTGGACCAGAATGTTGGGGACTTGTTTTTAACGATGGAGAAGGAACAGCTACTCATCTTGGTAAATTTACCCATCACTTTGAGTTTTGTATAGAATTAATCAGCGGAATTTATCCCGGACCAACAGGTCACATGGAAGCTTGGTTTATTGCTGCTAATGGCGATACCTTATTCGTAGACGTTTCAGGCGTGGTAGTGAACGACAGACTGGCTCATCATCCTGAGGATGTGAATTCTTATTTTGCCGATCCGTGGACTATTACAGGAGGAACCGGACGTTTTGAAGGAGCAACCGGAGGAGGTATGACCGATGATTATAACCGGGATGCTTATCCTGCTAATTCATTTCACCATTGGCGAGGTACAATTAGCCTGGTAAAAGGTGAAAATGAAAAGCACAGAAAACATCATAAACTTAGAAAATAATCATCCTATCATTTTGATGTACTATTAAAATATGGTTTTGAAAATAATGTCATGCGTTTTAAATTCTGCAAAATTATTTTTCACAAAAACTGTAGCCTGGAACCTAATTCTTACTGATTTAATCTAAGGCTCCAACTCGCACATCAGTTTACCCCTCCGTTGTTTTGGCAGCGGAGGGGTTTTAAGTTCTGCTTTTGGTTTATGCAACATAAGTACAATCACTTCATTAAAGTTGACTGCTTTAGCAACATAGTTGCTAAGTCTCGCTTGTCTTTTTTTCGGAACTTATATCCAGATTAAATCAATTTCGATAGAATTTGTTAACTAAAAGAGCAACATCATGAAAAAATTTTTCCTGGTAATTCTTGGGGTATTGCTTTTTGGAGTAATAAGCTACTGCCAAAATTTAATACGGGTAAATAACAACCCGGGTATCGATGCAGACTATACAAACCTGCAGGATGCCAACGACAATGCCAGCAATGGCGATACTATTTATGTAGAAGGTTCTGAAACAGAGTATTTCGGTGCCGATATAAACAAAAGTGTAACTATAATTGGACCAGGGTATCTCCTTACTGAAAATCCAAATACACAGGCTAACGGACTTGAATCCAAATTCTCCGGAAATATAAATTTTAATGAAGGTTCAGCAGGTAGCAGTATTATTGGATGCAATTTGGGCAATTATGGCTATATGTTTATTAATGTTGATGAGGTTAAGATTATTCGTTGTTTTGTAAATGGCATATATCCAAGTTACATTGGAGAAATAACTAATATAGTAATTCTTCAAAACTATATAATCAAAGAAATTAAAACAGCTTCTTCTTCGTCAAGTATTACCAACTCAATTATTTCAAATAATATTATTTTAGGATATATACTTTTCTCATCAAACAGTGGTTCTATACAAATTGCGAATAATGTGTTTTCTGCTAATCCTAATTTTTCGATTGATTGCTATAACTCAACCATTCAGAACAACATTATATGTAACGAAAGGGCAAATGCCATATACACGAATTCGGGTAATACAATAATTAACAACATATTAGCTTACGATGGGACTGATGATAACGGCAACCTGTACAATATTGATATGTTAAATGTTTTTACGGCTTACAACGATTACTCGGCTGGAATTAGCACCGATGGCAAATGGCAATTAAAGGCAGGTTCGCCAGCCATTGGCGCAGGTGTTGCCGATGTCGATTGTGGCGCTTTTGGAGGTGCCGAACCTTATGTATTATCAGGCTTGCCAAATCTCCCGCACATTTACGAGGCTACTATTCCTGCAACTGCTAATTCCGGAGATGGCTTGTCGGTAACTATAAAAGTTAAATCGGGTCAGTAACCCTAGTAAAACATCTGCCATGAAAACGTATATACTTTTCTTTTTTTTACTGGTTAGTTCGGTTTTATGTACCGGACAACTAATAACCCGTGCCGAATATTTTATTGGTGAAGATCCCGGGTTTGGGTTGGCTACTCCTATAGAAATATTAACCCCGGGAGACGAGCTTTCTTTGGAATTTACAGCAGATATCCAGACGCTTTCCGAAGGATTTCAGTTTATAAACATTAGGGTAAAAGATGAACTGGGGAAGTGGGGGCTTCCGGCACAACGTGTTTTTTATCTTTTCAAATCACAATCGAGTGCTGATACAGAAATAACCGGTGTGGAGTATTTTATTGATACCGACCCCGGCTTTGGAAATGGTACCGCCGTTAGCCTGCCCTCAGTTGGAAATGATTTAACAGTATCTTTTAATGTGAATGTTGCAGCACTTGATGATGGAGAGCATATTTTATACATCCGGAGCAAAGATGTCCTAAATCGGTGGGGACACATGTATTATCAGGCGTTTACATCGCTTTATACAAGCGTTGGGGAAATAAAAATTGAGTCAATATTCAAGCTTTATCCGAATCCCGGCAATGGTGAGTTTTATTTGGAATTTTCGGAGGAACAAGATTATCCGGTAAGAATTAGTATTACCGATGTAGGTGGGAAAAGGGTTTATGAGAGCGAATACCGCAATAGGACTGGATTTTTAAACCTCAATTTGCCGGCCGGATTCTATTTCTTAACTATAAAATCGGCCGAAAAAAACTTTTCCCAAAAAATTATAATCAATTAAAAAATTAAGTTTTAATCTAAAGGTTTCAAAAAATAGAATAGTTTTCCCTTCATCAGAGCTTTCTCTGGAGGAGCTATTTAAAAGAATTAATTTATATGCAGCATTTGTGTCCAACTGGGTATTAGTAAATGCTCATAAAAGATTTATAGTGGTTTAAAAATTGAAAGATAGGGTGATACAATCGCCATAGGCTGCATCTGGTTCTTTTGTGAATATTGTTTTTATAGCAGAGCGCCGCACAATATTTGTAGCCTGTTAAAATTATCGGTATGGTCTGAAAAATTGATAAAGTTCGTTCGTAAGCTGCTCGTAAATAGGCCGTGTAAATTCTATAAATAATTCCTGGCGGGGAGGAAGGGGTATTGCTCTGCGTTGTGTTAGTTCATATTGGCGTTCGTTTAGTGCCTGTTTGTCGCCTGCATAAATGGCATATTGGTTTACCCAGGTGTACGAACCGGGGATAAGGTTGTCGCGTAACAAATTGTCCGTTCTGAAATCAATAATCTGGTAGTTTAACCTTCCACCCGAAACAACCTGGTCGGTGTAAATTTTTAGCTTGGCGCGATAGGTTCGGGTTACAAAAGTCGAATCGTTTATGGGCACCTGTACTTTTCTCGACAGGTTTTCTTCTCTTGCATCCTGATAAAGGTTTCCAACCGAAAAATCGTAAAATTCCATTCTCACAATAAAATCGGGATGTGTTATCTGATATTTTTCAGCTTGTGTGGGCGAATAAAACTGTACAAAACTGCTTGGCGTATATTTGTTATTCAGGTATTCGAACACCTGGTCGTAAAAGAATTGCGAACTCAGTTCATAGGTTCTTGTTTGTACGGTTGCTGCTTCAACAATAACATTAAATGTGGCAATTTCTTTGGCCATCTCCATTTGTCGAATCACATCCTGGTATCCAGAAATAAACTGGTTGGTTTTATAAAAATGGTCGTAGGCAGCGCGTGCAGCTTCTTTGGTGTTCTCCTGCATGAGAGATAAACCAGCCCGATACCTTTCTTCTGCCGCTTTTTCGTAGGCTAAATTCAATTCGGAAGAATACGATTTGGGTTCAGTAATAATCTTCCGCGCAGCAGGTGTGCTTCTAATGAGTTTTGATAAGTGGTTTACGCGGAGCATCATGTCGATGGTGCGTTCCCATTTAAAGGGCTGATTCGATGTAAGTGCCAAATCAATTTCTTCCTGCGACCAATTAATGGCCATTGGGTAACCCTCTTGTAAAACGTTTGTAGATTTTGAATTATCCGGGTCTGATTTCAGGCGTTCAACAGCTTTGGTTATTGCAGAAAAATAATCGCCCCGCTGCAGTGCTTTTTCTCCCGACGAGCAGGAGATGAGCAGCATAGGGAATAGCAATAGGATCAGGTAGTTTTTATTCATTTTTAGAGATCTTGGTAGAGTTAGCAAATATACTGTTTTGTCTTTCTTAACCTGATGAAATTGCACCAAATTTCTTTCACAATCAGGCTTAAGTAGTTTTTAAAAATTGGCGTTTAGTCAAGGTCGAAAATTGAAGCATAGCTTAAATGTTTTTAAAATTTTTAAATGCAGTATAAGTACAGTTACATGTCTCATTTTGTGTTGATTATGGTGTTGGTGTTATATATAGAGAAGCTTTCCGATGGCTTCCATGGCCTCGGAGGCTTTCATTTTCAGAAAAATATCGGTAACGGTGTTGGTAAAATGCGAAGGTTTTATATTTATTTCAATGATTTTAGCTCCGTGTTCTTTCGCCACTTCCGGAATTCTTGCAGCTGGCATAACTTCGGCATTGGTACCAATTATTAGCAAAACATCGGCCTTGGCAGCTTCTTCGAACGAACGTTTTTTTGCAAAAGCCGGAATAGGTTCATTAAAAAATACCATGTCGGGTTTTAAAATGCCTTTGCAGATGTAGCAGGTTGGCGGCAGATAGTTTAGGTCGACAAAACTCATGTCGTATTCAGAGCTGCATTCAGTACAAATTAATTGTTTGTACGTACCATGAATTTCGTAAACATATTTGCTACCCGCTTTTTGGTGAAGGTGGTCGATATTTTGCGTAATTACAGATTCAATAAAACTGCGCTGTTCCATTTTTGCCAAAATCCTGTGCGCAATGTTGGGCTCGGCATCACTCAATCGATCGTAAAATATCTCCTTAATTTTTTGCCACGACTGTAAGGGTTTTTTTTTGAAGAATTCGATTTCAAGAAAAATAGGCTCGGTGGTGTTCCAAAGTCCGTTTTCGCCGCGGAAAGGCGGAATCCCACTTTCTACAGAAATGCCTGCGCCTGTAAAAGCCACAGCATATTTGGCTTTTCGTATGAGCTGGGCCGCTTGTTTCAATTTAGTAGAATTCATTCGGTTCTTAAAAAATCTCCCGGTAAATAGTGACACTTACCAGGAGATTATAATTAATTATTAGATGTGTTATTCCTCTTCATTCTCTAAATTTTTGGTAACCGAAACCGTTGTATCTTCGTTAAATTTGATTTTGAAATTCAGTTTTTTGAATACCGATATCATAGGTTTATTGTCGCGGGTAGTTTCAGCTGCCAACTTTTTAATGTCTCTCGATTTGGCAATCTCTAGGCAATATCTTGTCAGCGTTAACCCAAGTTCTTTTTTCTGCCAGGCATCTGTAATCAGAATAGCATATTCCATTATTTCAACATCGGGATCTGCAATCAGGCGCCCAACGCCTATCAATTCTTTGGTGCCATCTTCTTTTTCGTGTTCGGCAACAATGGCAATTTCACGGTCGTAATCAATAAAACAAAATTGCGAGGCTACTTCATGCGAATCGAAATAGAAATCGTAACGGAAACGATGGTAAATGGATTCTTTCGAACAGCTACCTAATAATTCGAGCCACATAGGCTCGTCTTCCGGACGGATTGGGCGCAGGCATACCTGTGTTCCATCCCGTAATACAGCTTTCGAGATTAAACTCTCCGGATAAGGGCGAAGTATCAAATGCGAGTATTCTTTAACCGGTGTATGTAGCAATTCTTCATCCACTACAATCCTGGCATCCAGGGCAATTACATCTTCGGGAGTAACAATTAGCGGATTTATATCCAGCTCTTCAATTTCGGGATAATCGGCTGCCAGATATGACATTCGAATTAATACCTCAATCAATTTGTCTATATTTTTCGGAGCATCACCACGCCAACCTTTCAGTAAGGGATATATTTTCAGAGACTTCAGCATCTGGCGCGCCAGTTGTTCGTTTAAAGGAGGGAACTCTAAGCGTTTGTCATTAAACAATTCTGCGGTTGTTCCACCCATTCCAACTAACATTACCGTGCCAAAAACAGGGTCTTTTTTTGTGCCAAGAATCAATTCAATGCCATCTTTTGTATCCACCATTCTTTGAACAGTAACTCCTTCTATCCTGGCATCCGGACGTTTTTCTTTTGCTGTTTTAATCATGTTGTTGAAGGTGGCCCTTATCATTTCTTTATTTTTAATGTTCAATGTAACACCTCCAACATCCGATTTATGTGTAATGTCGGGCGAATAAATTTTCAGCACTACCGGGTAACCTTTTTCTTCTGCAATTTTAATTGCTTCTTCTTCGGTTGCTGCCGGAGTGGGGTGGGTAGTATCAATTCCATAATCATTCACCAGCATTTTCGAGTCGTCTTCATTCAAAATTTTGGCTTTCGGGAAAACTTCTTTTAAATATTTTTTACGCAATTCATTTCTATCGTACTGAAACGAAACCGGAACTTCACGTGGCGTTTCGTATAGCATCTGTTGATTTTTCGAGTAGTCGGAAAGTGTCATAAAGGCGCGGGTGGCTTGTTCGGGAGCTTTATAGCTTGATATACCTGCACGATTAAAAATTTGAATTCCCTCATGCATTGATGCGCCTCCAAGCCAGGCTGCTATAACCGATTTTGTAGTGTTTTTCGACATATCGGCAATTGCCAGTGCTGTAGCCGTAGGATCGGTCATCGCCTGTGGAGTGAGAACTACCAATACAGCATCTACCCTGTTGTCTTCTAAAACAATTTCTGTAGCCTTTGTAAATCGTTCGGGAGAGGCATCTCCAAGCACATCAACCGGATTGCCATGCGACCAGAAAGGAGGCAGGTAATCGTTCAGCTTTTGCATGGTTTCGTCGGATAAGTTTGTCAGTTTTCCTCCCAGCGAAATCAGCGAGTCGGTGGCCATAACCCCGGGGCCGCCTGCATTGGTTACAATGGCAAGTCGGTTTCCCCGGGGTACTCTCTTCCTCCCCACTAAATCGGTAAATTCAAAAATATTGCCAAAATCGAAAACACGTGCCAGTCCGGCACGACGGAAAACAGCATCGTAAATGGAATCTTCAGAAGCCAATGCTCCGGTATGAGAAGCCGCTGCCGCTGCCGATTCGGGGAAACGCCCCGATTTGTATACGATAATTGGTTTTTCGCGCGAAAAAGCCCGTGCTGCCGACATGAAAGTGCGCGCATTGCTTATCGATTCAACATAAAGTACTATTGATTTGGTATTTGGATCCTGCCCGAAATAATCGATTAAATCGCCAAAACTTACGTCCATGGAGTTCCCAATGGAAACGAAGTGGGAGAAACCAACATTTGATTCATAAGCCCAGTCGAGAACCGAGGTACAGAGTGCTCCCGATTGTGAGATAAATGCAACATGGCCTTTTTGGGGCATTCCGTCGGCAAAACTAACATTCATGTTCAATCCCGGCACCAAAATCCCAAGGCAATTTGGCCCGATGATTCGCATATCGGGGAATTTGGCTTTCTCTGTTTTTATCTGGGCTTCCAGTTTTTTACCTTCTTCGCCCGATTCTTTAAACCCTGCCGACATAATAATTAAACCATGAATTCCGGCTTCGCCACATTCTCTTACCAATTGTGGCACCCATTTCGCCGAGGTCATTATAACCGCTAAGTCGGGTGTTTTGGGTAAACTTTTTACATCGGGATAACAGGGGATGCCAAATACAGCCTCGCGTTTGGGATTTACCGGATAAACCACGCCATTAAAACCACCTCCCACCAGGTTGCGAAGCGTAATCCCTCCTACGCTGTCAGGGTTATTGGAAACACCAATTAAAGCAATTCGTTTTGGTTTGAAAATGCTATCTAACTTTTTGATTGCCATGTGTTAAGTTTTTTGTTTTGTTGAGATGAGATCTGTTTTTACTAGCTTAGATTATTGTTTTGGCGATTTTACAAAGGAGATCAGAACAGTACCCACAAGCACTGCAATTCCTGAAATGGTAAATGCCAGGGTAAAGTTGTTAAGGTCGCCCATTTTTCCTCCCAAAATAGGTCCGAAAATGCCACCAACTCCGTAGGCAAGAAATACAAAGGGGTAATTTTGCCCAACGTTTTTAGCACCGAAGGTATCAGCAGTAATTGTGGGGAAAAGGGCAAAGTTACCCCCAAAATTAAAGCCAATAAGAGTCGCTCCAAGGTAAAGCAATAATTCTGTTCCTGCCATGTACGTAAACAGAATTACTGTAACGCCCTGTATTGCAGTCATAAGAATTATGGATAGTTTGCGTCCCAGTTTGTCGCTTAATATTCCCCAAAGTATTCGGCCAAGTCCGTTAGCCAGACTGAAAAATACGGCCATCGCAGTACCGGCTATTGCACTTGCCGTAGTTTCGCTAATACCCGATTCCATAAGTGCCTGCATGGGGTAAAGTTTCATTAAGCCTATCGACATTAATCCTGCGCCGGCACTAAATACAAAGGTGAAGAAAATCAGGTAAAACTGAACCTTGGTCAACATTTCGCCACTTGTAAAATCTTTTCTTTCTGGTTTATTTGCCGCCGAAGATTTTTGTGCTTCCTGGTAACCTTTCGGTTTCCATCCGGCCGGAGGAAATTTCATCCATAATCCTCCAATAAGAACCATAGCCGCAAAGGCAATGCCGTATATAGAGAATGTGGTTGATAAGCCCATGTTGTCGATAAGGTGTCCCCACGAACCGGCCAGTTTTACCCAAAGCATGGCGCCAAAGCCAAATCCGGCAACTGCCAAACCTGTTATCATTCCTTTTTTATCGGGGAACCAACGCATTCCTACAGCAATGGGAACAACGTAGGCAAATCCGATTCCCATGCCTCCAACCAGGCCAATTAAAAGAAGTATAGCGGTGAAGTTTGTTTCGCCTATTAGGCCGGCAAGCAGGTAAGCTAACCCCAGAATTATTCCGCCTGTCCATGCTAGTACCCGTGGTCCCCAGCTTGCCAGCTTTTTTCCTGCAAATACCATAAAAATGGCAAAGGAGGCCAGTCCCAGCGCAAAAACCCATTGCGTATTTGTACTTGACCATCCGGCCGCTTTTAGGGTTGGTGTAAAAACCGACCAGGCATAAATAGCACCTAAGGCCAGTTGAATAAGTATTGCACCAAGAATGACAAATCCGCGGTTAAAAGTTTTTTGGTTTTCCATAAGTTCGTTTTTAAATTGAAAATAAAAGACATCTTTGCTCGCGAAGATGCCTTTTATTGGTTACCAGGTTAGCGTTTTACTTCTACTTTTGCTCCCTTGATAATCTCATCAACTACACCCGGATCGAGCAGGGTTGATGTATCTCCAAGGTTGGTAGCATCTCCTTCCCCAATCTTACGAAGGATACGACGCATGATTTTTCCAGACCTTGTTTTAGGGAGGCCGCTTACAATTTGTATTTTATCGGGTTTGGCAATTGGGCCAATAAATTTGTTCACCGTTGCTCGTATTTCTGCCTCAATATTAGCTAATTCTGCATCGGTCAATTCTTCGCAAATTACATAAGCGTAAATGCCTGAACCTTTAATTTCGTGCGGATAACCAACCACTGCCGATTCAACTACTTTTGGATGTTGGTTAATGGCATCTTCCACTTCTGCTGTACCAATGCGGTGTCCCGAAACATTTATTACATCGTCAATTCGGCCAATAATCCGGTAGTATCCTTCCTCATCGCGTTTGGCTCCATCGCCGGTTAGGTAATAACCAGGGAACGATGCGAAGTAAGTTTGGAAACACCGTTGGTGATCGCCCCAGGTAGTGCGCAGCATTCCCGGCCAGGGGTATTTTATGCACAGTATGCCTTCAACACTGTTGCCTTTCAACTCGTTTCCTTCGTGGTCGAGTAAAACCGGTTGAATGCCAGGTAAAGGCAGAGTTGCCAGCGATGGTTTAGTTGGGGTAATTCCCGCCAAAGGAGTAATCATAATCCCACCGGTTTCGGTTTGCCACCAGGTGTCGACAATGGGGCATCGGCCTTTGCCAATCAGTTCGTGATACCAGCGCCAGGCTTCTTCGTTTATGGGTTCGCCAACGGTTCCAAGTACTTTTAACGAACTTAAATCGTGCTTGGTAACCCACTCGTTACCTTGGGCAACTAGGGCACGAATAGCTGTTGGAGCCGTGTAAAAGTGAGTAATTTTGTATTTGTCAACCACGTCCCAGAAACGCCCCGCATCTGGCCAGGTAGGAACTCCTTCGAACATTATTGATGTGGCTCCGCTTAACAATGGTCCGTAAACAATGTACGAGTGCCCGGTAACCCAACCAATATCGGCGGTACACCAGTAAATGTCGCCATCGCTGTATTGAAAAACATTTTTAAAGGTATATTCTGCGTAAACCATGTAACCTCCCGTTGTATGAACAACGCCTTTGGGTTTTCCTGTTGAACCCGATGTATAAAGAATAAACAGCTCATCTTCAGCATCCATGGTTTCTGCTTTATTGTCGGTAGATACACCATTTATCAGGTCGTGCCACCATACGTCGCGGCCTTCTACCCATTCAATAGCCTCTTCTTCTGTTCTTTTCAGAATAACAGAAGCTTGTACCGACGGACAATTACGCATGGCTTCATCGGCAATCGTTTTTAATGGTATTGATTTTGTTCCACGAAATCCTCCATCGGAAGTAATAACCACTTTTGCCTGGGCATCGTTAACGCGGTCGGCCAGTGCAGTAGCCGAGAAGCCTGCAAATACAATGGAATGAATGGCCCCAATACGCGCGCAGGCAAGCATGGCAATTGCCAACTCCGGAACCATAGGAAGATAAAGGGCAACGCGGTCGCCTTTTTCAACGCCAAGGCTTTTAAGTCCATTGGCAAATTGTTTTACTTTGTCGAAAAGTTCGCCATAAGTAAGTTTTATTTCCTGTTCTTTTGGGTCGTTGGGTTCCCATATAATGGCAACCTGATCTTTCCGCAAAAACATGTTCCGTTCGAAAATATTTTCTGTAATGTTTAATTTTCCGTTTACAAACCATTTAACATCTGGAGCTCCATCTCCTTCGAATTTGTATTGAAGCACCTGTTCCCACTTTTTTTGCCAGTAATGACTTTCGGCAATTTTTCCCCAAAATCCGTCAGGATCAGCAACACTTTCTTTGTACTTTTGGAGGTACTCGGCTAAACTTGTTATTTTATTTACCATAACAGTAATTTTTAGGTTAAACGACTAATTTAATTCTGTAATTTTCGTTTTAGCTTGCAAAAGCCTAAAAGAAATGCCGTTCGCACGACTTTTTTCGGCTGAAAACAAATCGAAATTATTCTCAGTTATAGTTGCTTCGGAAGGATTTTCGAAGAAAACTAGTATTGGCCAGTATGGAAATATTAAAAGAGTCAAGTGGCTAAATTTTTGATTACAACTTTAACGAATCAGGTATTTAAAATACGACAAAATAGTTGTTTCAAGAAAGAAATCGATATATTATAAAACACTCCCTTTCTTCCTGTAAAACATGTAGTTAGTTTTGAAAGGTCAATTGTTTTTGTTATATTTTTAGAAATAGGGTCTTTCCGATTGTTAATTTTTATTTTTGACTTCATGTTGCTGGAATATTCTGTAGATCGAACCATTGTCCAATTTTTACAAATGCACAATTGTGCCGAAATAAAAGTTTCCGTTGGTGTTTGCTTACAATGTTAAATTGTAAGAATTGGTTTTTATATCTTTTTAAAAGAATGAAATTTTGATTCATGGTTTATAACATAAAATAATCTGAAAAAAGTTATCAATTGAAATCGGGCGTAGTATTAACTTCGAATAAAATATTAAACAATGAGAATCAATAACTTTAGCGAACTTTTAGAAGAAGTGAAAAAACAACCTGAAAAACGGGTTGTTGCGGTAAATGGTGTTGATGAGAATACCATAAAAGCTTTACACGAAGCTGTTGAAATGGGATTTGTAATACCAATTGTTACCGGCGACAGGAAATGTATCGAAGAATCGTGCAAAAAATTGGGAATCGATCCGGCTTCTTACGAAATTTACCACGCTGCTTCTTCGCGCGAGGCAACCGAAAAGGCTGTTGAACTCATTCATGAAGGAAAAGCCGACCTTTTAATGAAAGGTATGGTATCTACCGACATTTTTATGCGGGCACTTCTGAAAAAAGAGTATAACCTGGTGCCGTCGAAAGGTACGCTTAGCCATGTTTCTGTTGTTGATAATCAGAACTATCATAAGCTGCTGCTCTTTAGCGATGCTGCGGTACTTCCTTATCCCGATTTGGAGCAGAAAATATTAATGACCAACTACCTGATTCATGCGGCAAAGTCGTTGGGGATTGACCAGCCCAAGGTGGCGGTAATTGCCCCCACCGAACAAATTATTATTTCAATTCAATCGTGTATGGATGGTGCAACCATTGCTAAAATGGCTGAACATGGTCAGATTGAAGGCGGTTTGGTTGACGGGCCAATGGCTCTCGATGTTGCGCTTAGCAGAAGATCTGCCGAGATAAAAGGCTTTACTTCACCGGTTGCCGGAGATGCCGACTGTTTGCTTTTTCCGAATATAGATGCGGCCAATGTGTTTTATAAAACGAATTCGAAACTTGCCAATGCCGAAATGTCGGGCATTGTTGTAGGCGCCTGTGTTCCTATTGTGGTTTCGTCACGCGGCGATAGCCGTCAAACAAAATTAAATTCGCTTGCTCTGGCTTCGAAAGTAAGTTACCAGTCGGATATTTCATAATGTTAGAATATGATTCGGATTCTCGCGATAAATCCAGGTTCAACCTCCACAAAATTTGCTGTTTATCAGGAAACAGAATGTATTTTTACACAAACCATTCGGCATCAGATTGAAGAGCTTTTACGGTATAAAAATATTATCGACCAGTTTTCTTTTCGCAAGGGATTAATAATTGATTCGTTGGTTGAAGCGGGAATTGAGGTTGATTCGATCAAGTATATTATTGGCCGCGGAGGATTGACATATCCCCTGGAATCGGGAGTTTACCGGGTGAATAACCTGATGTTGCAACACTTAAAAGAAGGAGTGATGGGGCATCATGCCAGTAACCTGGGACCGATGTTGGCTGATTATATTGCGCTGCAAATTCCAAACGCGCAGGCCTTTATTGCCGACCCCGTGGTTACCGACGAGTTGCAAGATGTTGCCCGGATTGCAGGCCATCCAAAGTTCGAACGACGATCTATTTTTCATGCGTTAAATCAAAAAGCTACGGCGCATTCTCATGCTTTAAAAGTGAACAAAAATTATAAGAATTTAAATTTGATTGTAGCACATCTTGGTGGTGGCATTTCGGTTGGCGCTCATAAAAACGGTCGGGTTATTGATGTAAATAATGCTTTAGATGGCGAAGGGGCTTTTAGTCCTGAACGCACCGGGACATTGCCTGTTGGACAGTTGATCGATCTCTGTTTTAGTGGTAGGTTATCGAAAGATCAGGTAAAACGAATGGTCGTTGGCGAAGGTGGATTTGTGGCTTATCTGGGAACAAACGATGCCATGGAAGTAGAAAAGCGGGCAAAGGCGGGCGATGAATATGCTGCTAGAATTCAGGAAGCCTTGTTTTATCAACTTGCAAAAATGATTGGAGAAATGGCGGTGGTTCTGGATGGAAAAGTGGATGGTATTTTGTTAACCGGCGGGCTGGCTTTCAATAAAAACCTGGAAAAATATATTAAACAAAAAACAGCATTTATAGCTAAAGTCTTTATTTATCCCGGCGAGGATGAACTGCAGGCGTTGGCAATGAATGCTTTGCAGGTGGCAAGGGGCGAAATTGAAGCGAAAACTTACTCCCAACCCGGGGATTAATTTAGAGGATACTCGCAACCATCTCTACTATCAACAAATACCTTGAATCCTTGTCAAGCAAAAAGGTAGTTCAAATAACTTCAAAACCGTTTTTTACTGTTTATAACTTTTGTTACTTTCGTTGCTTTGCACCACGCGCTTATTGCTTCAAGGTGTAAAAGTATCGATGATTTAAAGCTGTCAACAAAAAAGAATTATGGACATAAATGATAAACGCTATTCAGCTTATCTGAATATTTTAAAAGAGGAACTTATTCCTGCAATGGGCTGTACCGAACCTATTGCCATTGCTTATGCCGCTGCTATGGCTAAAAAAGTGCTTGGCACAATGCCGAATCGGGTTCAGGTTTTTGCAAGCGACAATATTATTAAAAATGTAAAAAGCGTTGTTGTCCCTAATACCGGAGGTCTTAAGGGGATTGCAGCATCTGCTGTTGCCGGTATTGTTGCCGGTGATGCTGACCGAAATCTTGAAGTCATTTCAACAGTTGATGATGATGGACGAGAACAGATGAAAGAGTTTCTGAGAACCAAAGATGTTACTGTGGAAGCTTTAAAAAGTGGATTTATCTTCGATATTATTGTTAAAATATTTTATGGCGAAACAAGTGCTTCTGTACAGATATCGCATTATCATACCAACATTGTTCGGGTAACCCGAAATGGGGAAGAGGTTCTGCACTCACAACCTTGCGACGAGTTAAATACTACTTCATCAACCGACCGTTCGATATTAAATGTAAAAGATATTCTTGATTTTGCCGAATCGGTTGATATTTTAGAAGTTGAGAAGATTTTGCAACGACAAATTAATTACAATATGGTTATTGCAAAAGAAGGTCTTGAAGGCGATTGGGGTGCAAATATTGGTTCGGTACTGTTAAAAGCCTGGGGTAATGACGATGTAAAAGTTAGGGCAAAAGCCTGGGCGGCAGCAGGTTCTGATGCCCGGATGGGTGGTTGCGAGCTGCCGGTTGTAATTGTTTCTGGCAGCGGAAATCAGGGACTAACAGCTTCTGTTCCGGTTATTGAGTATGCTAAGGAGTTAGAAGCCGATAAAGAAACCTTATTTCGAGCCTTATTGGTGTCAAATCTGGTAACTATTCATCAGAAAACAGGAATTGGACGTTTATCGGCTTATTGCGGGGCTATTTCTGCGGGGGTAGGAGCCGGTGCCGGAATAACCTGGCTTTATGGTGGCCGTTTTGAAGAAATAGCGCATACCATTGTTAATGCATTAGCCATAGTATCTGGTATTATATGCGATGGTGCCAAACCCTCCTGCGCCGGGAAAATTGCATCGGCAGTTGAAGCCGGAATTTTAGGTTTTGAGATGTACAAAAACGGCCAGCAATTTTACGGTGGTGACGGAATTATTGAAAAAGGAGTGGAAAATACTATTCGGAATGTAGGCAGGCTTGGCAGCGTGGGTATGCGCGAAACCGATAAAGAAATTATCCGTATTATGTTGGGAGATTAGGTGAAGGTGCTAGCCCGATTCGTGCATAGTTAAAGTCGATTTGATGTTTAAGGTGGCTCAGTAATTGAAATTGTTTTTCAAAAATTCGTAAGCGTTGGTGTGCATAAATCGTTCAACGATTTCTTCTGTGCTAATTTGGTTAGCCGCAAATAAATTGTCAGCCTTTTTCGAATTTAAAAAATTATAGGCATGTTTTTCGAGGTAGCTGTCGAACAAAGGCATTTCCTGTGCTGTCCAAAACCCATTTAATGAATTAACGATTCCATCGTAATCGGAACCTATACATTGAGTTCCCCAGGCAAAAAGACCGTTTTTATTCAGAACCCTTGCAATGTGTTCAATTTGGTTCCATACCAGTTTCGATTGTTTAAAAAGCATTTTTCTTCGGCTCAGCGAACCTTTCGATTTTCTAATTTCCTTTTCACTGCCCAATCGTCGCTCGTCAAACTGAATCCCAAACAATCCTCCCGATTGTGCAATGTGCAGTAGTTCATCATCATAAAAATTAATTTCTTTTTGTTGAAACATTCCGTTACCAGGCTTCCTTTTTTCTGTGCCTTCGGGTAACAAAGGCCAGCCATTTACTGCACCATGACTAACAATTAAGGGAATGTTTTCGTTTGAATATTCGCTGTCAATAATTTTGTAGAATTGTCGTCGGGCTGCAATGCTTAAATGTTTCAAATCAATTAATACACGATGTCCGTTGGTGTTGTCAAGCAATTTCTTTAGCACCTTTAACCCTAAACTATTAAAGCCTTTTTTGTACATGCCCGTAGTTTGGTCGCACAGTTGGGTTACAATGCCACTCAAGCTGGGTGCATGACCAATCAATTCATTATCGAAGTGGTGCGTTAATCCAATAAAAAACAAACGGTGCTCCCAATTTTTTACCTTGTCGATGTTGGCAAGTACTTCGTCAGGATTTACTGTTTTATCCATTAGTTTTAAACCTGCATTAAAAACATGCGTGCCTTCTATGGTTAAAATCACGTAAATAGTTTGAATTTTATTTTCGGGTTCTTCTTTAATTTCGTTAAACGAAGAGATAATTTTATACCGGTATTTTTGTTTGTATATCCTGTACACCTTGCCGTTTAACTGCTTGTAGAAGTTATATTCGAGCAGGAGGTCTGTAAAATAATCTTCCATTTTCTGAATATGGTCAATACGTTTTTTCCCAATACCGGCGACAAAATTGGCTGGTAAATCGCGCAGCAACCCTGTTTTATTTTTTTTCATGACGAAACCTTTTTCAAGTCCGGCTAAGGATACAAAAATTACATGCGCTCCTCCTTTGGCCAGGCTCGTAAAATCGGCTTGCCGAAATTTAGTTAGCGAGAGCGAGACATTTAGAATTTTATCGATAAGAGTTGGCGGGTCTTCATACCAGATATTGTTGGTTCTGTTTCTTAAAGGATGATTGAGTCCCGGGTTCGAATTAAAACTTTTGCCCAGTGGTTTCATTGCTGAATGCACGTGTATATCGATAAACTTTGTTTTCATATACTCTAATAAATTACAAATTATTAAGCCACTTTTTTAGAGGAGCTGTTACTATTTTTTAATTCTCTCGGGTCTGGACATATGTAGTCCAAAGTGTATGGTTCTTTGTTTTTCACTACACTATAAATTGTTCG
>JBFHFE010000035.1:0-65759 GCA_041583785.1 Draconibacterium sp.
AAACTCCAAACTGTCAAGTTACTACACCGTTTCTTAAATGTACTTATGCTCAAATGTAGCATTTTTACCTGCATTACGTATAACATTTTGTGTGTGCCCCGCATGAGCATATGTCCACTTATTTTAAAGCTCTGAAAAAGAGCGTAAAATACAAATTTTTGATATGAATTAAACATAAGTGTGCATGGAAATATTCCAGAGGGTGCAAGTCCCTTACGCGCCAGGATTACGCTTTGGAGCATAAGCAAGTGGCAAGCAGGTTATTGGTAACAATAGCCAGAAACGAACACGACAAAATAATTTGCATGCAGTTAATTACATTAGTGAGTTCCATCGAATTCCTTTAAAAGCTTTTACTATTAATGAGATGAAATTGCGGGGTTATGTTCCAATGCTGGAACTCTACAACAGGGTTAAACCGAACACGGTAAGGTTTCCGATGACTTCGCGAACCGACATACACGTGACCCGTACGTACTTTTTATATCGTAAAAAGTTGTGGTGGGAGAGGAGCAATGGCAGTCAATTGGCTGTTATCCATCTACTCGACTGGCGGTAGTTGTTGCTTTACGACTGTTATTCAATAATTCTTTAACCGCTTTCCTGTAGCTTCTGCCAATGTTTAATCTGGTGTCATCCACTAAAACCTCATCGCATGAGCGCTCTTTAATTCTGTCGGTATTGATAACAAATGAACGATGAATTCTTAAAAACATTGCTGGTAATCTTTCACATAACCGACTTATTTTCTCTTTACTTATAAGTTCATTATTAATGGTAGTTACCTTAATATAATCAGATAAGCTTTCGATGTAAATAATATCGTCAAATGGTGTTTTAATCATTTTTCGATTAGAAATAATTTCAAGAAACGACTTTTTCATTATCTCTTTTTCATCAAGAAGTTGCTGAATTACTTGTCGGTTTTCTGATATTTGTTGCATCATTAATATAAACGACCCTACAAATACCAGAAAATACAAGGTTACAGCCAAAAGGTAAATTTCGGTGGCATTAGGGCTCAATTTCTCATAATTGAGATTTACCAGGTATACATAAGAAAAAAGCAACACCAACATTTCAAGATAAGCTGAAACAACTGCGGCACAAAAGGTATAAAATGCAAATCTTATATATCTTTTAGTAAGATAAAAGTTTGGTACAAGTACGTAGTTGAAAAAATATGAGCTTCCTAAAACAATTGGAAGAAGCATGCATACGAAGAAAAATGCGGCCCAATTATTCCCCCATGAAAGTCCGAATGTGACACTTAAAATAAGTACAACGAAAATCCAATAAGTTATATGGTAGTATGGGTTGTTTGATTTCTTACTCATTCTTTTTAGTTTTTCACTTAAATTTAGGGAAAATGGCAATAATGCACAAAATCATCGACAAACGACCTGTTTAGAACCGGATTCGACCTTGTTTGAATTGCACATTTGATATACTTTAGTAAGAGTATTTATCAAAGAAAACTAAACAAATGGAAGCATTATTTTTTGCAGGTGGGTTTGCCTATATGTCTATCCTAACTTTATTGTTAATTGTTACAACTGTCTGGATTATTTACCATTTTATTGTTGCTTATAATTCCAATGAAATTAATATTGAAAAAGGACTACGCAAGATTGGATATGGAAAAATGATGGGCTTATTTACAATGATTGTTGGCCTTACAGGTCAGATGAATGGCTTATATGGCATGTTTTCGGCTATTGCTGATGTGACAACAATAGGAGAAGCGATTAAGCCTGAGCTGGTATTTGAGGGAATAAGAGTAACCATGATTTGTACCATATATGGCATTCTTATCTACCTGTTTTCATTGCTGTTATGGTTTGTTGCTTCTGTGTTGATTGAGAAAAAACAAGTCAAACAACATTCGATTTAATTTCTTTTTACACAACTCATAATACTTGCGCAATAGTTTTTATTGCTGGTGCTATTAGTATTTGTCAAGGAGGTATAACTATGTCCTATTTTAAAACCTTATTATCTAAATTTAATAATATGAAATATTTACTTATTACCTTTCTAGTCATATGTTCTATTCTTTCTTTCGTGAATAAAACATATTCCCAAAACGCAAATAATCAAATATCTGATTTAAATGTTTGGATTGATTCTCAATTAACCGAAGGTATGGATTCCTTTAATATTGCAGGGGCTACCATTGTATTAATGCAGGGGGATTCTATTCTTCATACTAAGGGTTATGGTTTGGCCGATATTGAATCCAATACTCCGGTGACTAGTAGTTCTTCAATATTTGGAGTAGGTTCTGTTTCAAAAACTTTTGTAGCAACTGCTGTAATGCAATTGTGTGAGGATGGAAAGTTGGAACTTGACAGAGATGTTAACCATTATCTTAAAAGTTTTCAACTTAAGTATAAATTTAACGACCCAATTACCATAAAGCACATTTTAACACACACTGCAGGTTTTGACGTTAGCAATATTGGTACGGCAGTTAGGGTAGAAAGAGATGTGATCCCTTTAGCGCAATATTTAAAAAAACGAATGCCTCCACAAATAAGACCCGCCGGCGAGGTCATAACTTATTCCAATCAAGGTTACGCTTTATTGGGACTTATTGTTGAAGAAGTATCAGGTTTGCCTTTCAATGAATATATCAGTCAAAACATATTGCAACCATTGGAAATGGATTATAGCGGTTTTAAACGGCAAGCTGAACTTAAAGAAAATTACGCTACAAGTTACTTGCAAAAGGGCGGACAATTAATTCCATACAAACCACAATTTGAACTCAATTATCCAGCAGGTGCATTTAGTGCAACAGCATCAGATATGGGGCACTATATATCTATGTTCCTCAATAATGGTAATTATAAAGGAGTACAAATTTTAGATTCTGCTTCGATAGCTAAAATGTTTTATACGCCATTCAGACATTACGAGAAGGCTAAATACGGATGGTTGTTGGGCTTTCAGGAATCGTATTGGTATGGAATGGAAATTTGTGGACATGGTGGTGAAATTCAGGGTTTTGAAAGTCAATTGTCATTGATTCCGGAAAAAAACATAGGTTTTTTCATTAGTGCAAACTCATCGAGCTATCCCAATAGTAAAAGCAGGGTGTTTATTGATCAGTTTATTCATAAGCTTTTAGCACAACTTATGCCAAATAAAATTGAAGAGAAAGAAGAACCGGAAGTTTTAACTACGATTGGATCTGTAGATGAGCCATTGGAAAAGTTTGCAGCTACGTACCGATATACATATTATGGCTATAAAACCCTGGATAAATTGGGCGTTTTAATTGGATTAGCCCCTGAAATTGAAATTATACAAAAAGACAGTACACTTGAGGTATTACCATGGAACGATAAACTTATTCCTAAATCCGGTTTAACATTCCGTACGGGAAATGATAATTATGTAGCTTTTGACAGAGATACGAAAGGAGAAATAGCTTACTTCTTTATTGAAGCCTTTCCATACCAGAGATTAAAATGGTATGAACCAGTAAAGTTCCAGGTTTTATGGATTGGGAGCATTGTCCTTATAATGTTGATTTACATTATTAGTAGTGCAGGTAGTAAACTATTTGTTCGTAACAGAAAAAGCCATCTTATTAAAAAACTTAATCTTTCGCTTGCCTCTTTAATTGTGCTTTTCATTGCATTGCTCGTTTTTGCTTTAAAAACGACCGATCCTATGGAATTTTTCTATGGTATCCCATTGCTTATTAAAATAGTATTAGTATTGCCGTTTATAATTATTCCATTGGAGTTGGTTTCTATTTATTCATTAACAAAAGCTATTCGACTAAAAGAGCTGAGAAGGTTTGGTTTAATTTATCAATCTATAATTGTTATTACAGCTTTGTTTTTTATTCCTTGGTTAATGTATTATAATTTAATCGGATTTAATTATTAAAAAATAAGCCTTACATTTTTAATGTAGGGCCATAATTTTATCTTTTCTGCTGATAACATAGTGATACACTTACTCAATGTTCAATTACCGCCAACGGCAGTGCAAGTTTTCGGGCCGGATACGTACTTTAAATTTTTCGGGGTTACAAGATATTTAGCGAATTGTTAAATATGAATTTACTGTCTAAACCGGGCTGAAATTTGTACTTTTTTTACCAATAGTTATCTAATGCTAATTTTCAAATTCTTGTCCAATCCGGTTTCAATAATTTTCCTTAATGTAATCAACCCAACATCTGATTTGTCATTTTCAATACGCGAAATATATGTTCTTGAAGTACTCTTGTTCGTCCCGTGTAAGGTTTATTGTTTTATTTCAATTCCAGTGTGGTGCGATTTATAGGGCGATTTGAACAAGCAAATTGCGAAAGAAATGTTACATTTCAATTCCAGTGTGGTGCGATTTATAGGATAGGGGGATGGCTTTTATGGGTTTGTTTTACGAATTTCAATTCCAGTGTGGTGCGATTTATAGTGGGCTTTCTGCACAATACGCATAAGCATTTGGGATTTCAATTCCAGTGTGGTGCGATTTATAGCCTTACCGACTCTCGATTCATTTCCTACTACCCCATTTCAATTCCAGTGTGGTGCGATTTATAGTTTTCACATTGCAAAATCTAAATCGGTTCAAAACCATTTCAATTCCAGTGTGGTGCGATTTATAGATTATTAAAATAGTATCTCGGTATTCCGTTACTGTCTTATTTCAATTCCAGTGTGGTGCGATTTATAGGCTGTTTTAGTCGTTTTTTTGCCTTTTTTATTCTCTCATTTCAATTCCAGTGTGGTGCGATTTATAGTTCTTCCAACCATTTTCCGCAAGCGATACGAAGGGTATTTCAATTCCAGTGTGGTGCGATTTATAGCATGAGAATCATAAACTTTCATTGATAATAAGACATTTCAATTCCAGTGTGGTGCGATTTATAGATTCGATTCTGCCTTTTACTACATTGTCTTTCGTAATTTCAATTCCAGTGTGGTGCGATTTATAGACAAAAACACGCAAAAATGAAACAAATAAAGACATATTTCAATTCCAGTGTGGTGCGATTTATAGCAAGGCTTTAAGTGCCATTTTGTAACTTCGCCACGATTTCAATTCCAGTGTGGTGCGATTTATAGAAAGAGGAGAAGTAGCACCCGTAATGGGATGCCCAAATTTCAATTCCAGTGTGGTGCGATTTATAGGCAACGAGGCACAAACTTAAAATTACTATTTAGCGAATTTCAATTCCAGTGTGGTGCGATTTATAGAAGCAACGAGGCCGACTATGCCCTTGACCGCAATTACAATTTCAATTCCAGTGTGGTGCGATTTATAGGACTCCTACAAGTGCAAAAACAGGCAAAGGTGGTGGATTTCAATTCCAGTGTGGTGCGATTTATAGCCGATTGTGTTATAATCGCAACCTCCAATACCCTATTTCAATTCCAGTGTGGTGCGATTTATAGCGGCATGTGTAATGTACCAAAGCGGACTAAATACATTTCAATTCCAGTGTGGTGCGATTTATAGAGAAAGCAAAAACAAGATATGTGATTTCATACGGATTTCAATTCCAGTGTGGTGCGATTTATAGAAACAAACGCTAACCTTCATAGTCGAAGAAGTTTATTTCAATTCCAGTGTGGTGCGATTTATAGGCTTTGCCTGGGGAACTGTAGTCCAGTTTGGAAGTAATTTCAATTCCAGTGTGGTGCGATTTATAGGGCAACCTGGTGTCGGGGCACCAACGTCTAAAAAAACATTTCAATTCCAGTGTGGTGCGATTTATAGTTTCGTCTAATTTTAAATCTGACATAGTATTTTTATTTCAATTCCAGTGTGGTGCGATTTATAGCCTGTGCCTGTTTTGCCGTAAAAAATGCGGCTGTCATTTCAATTCCAGTGTGGTGCGATTTATAGTAACAACGGTATATTATATCTAATCCGCCATCTGATTTCAATTCCAGTGTGGTGCGATTTATAGACTTGTATCGATAGCGGTTGACAATGCCTGCATTCATTTCAATTCCAGTGTGGTGCGATTTATAGTGTATGTTTTCTTTTCTGTTGTAGATTTATCACGTATTTCAATTCCAGTGTGGTGCGATTTATAGAATGTATAGAGGAAAAAGAGAGAACCTACCTGAGACATTTCAATTCCAGTGTGGTGCGATTTATAGTTTTACGCGGTGTTTTTGTTAGCCTGATGCATCCTGATTTCAATTCCAGTGTGGTGCGATTTATAGTGTTGGGCTTGAGTAGAGGTTGGGAGGGTTTTGGGACATTTCAATTCCAGTGTGGTGCGATTTATAGTAATCCAAACAAAAATGTAGGAGCCAACTGTGTTATTTCAATTCCAGTGTGGTGCGATTTATAGAGCGTGGCTGCTATCGCCGGCGGTTTCGTCGCTGGATTTCAATTCCAGTGTGGTGCGATTTATAGTGTAATCTCTGATTTTGTTTTTAAAATTTTCATTTATTTCAATTCCAGTGTGGTGCGATTTATAGTCTAATTTTCTACACCCTTGTAACGCCAAACTGCATTTCAATTCCAGTGTGGTGCGATTTATAGTTTAATTTGCGTCTAAATGCCCTCACACTCCTACAATTTCAATTCCAGTGTGGTGCGATTTATAGCCTTATCTCTTTAGCTGTGTATTTGTCTGCTATCGTTATTTCAATTCCAGTGTGGTGCGATTTATAGACGTATTTCTTGATTTAATCGCGTTCGAAGTTGCTCATTTCAATTCCAGTGTGGTGCGATTTATAGGATAGAAGAGATGCAGGTTCATTTTTCGCATATTCATTTCAATTCCAGTGTGGTGCGATTTATAGCCATTTTCGAGCTTATTGGCTTCATTACTAATAAATTTCAATTCCAGTGTGGTGCGATTTATAGTTTTAAGGCAGCAAGCATGAACGAAAGAATAGAAATTTCAATTCCAGTGTGGTGCGATTTATAGAATAACAAAACGCTAAAGGTGTTTATTTCCTAAAATATTTCAATTCCAGTGTGGTGCGATTTATAGAAGAAGATGTGTATGTAACAAGAGTTGCAAGCGGAATTTCAATTCCAGTGTGGTGCGATTTATAGAATTAAAACGATATTGTTTACCTGCGATATATCATATTTCAATTCCAGTGTGGTGCGATTTATAGAGTATCCCCATATCGTAAGTTGCCCATCCGAATAATTTCAATTCCAGTGTGGTGCGATTTATAGTGGCTTTAACCTTTCAGGTTGATTTAGGCGACTTTGATTTCAATTCCAGTGTGGTGCGATTTATAGAAGAAGGATGACACGAATAGCCTGGTAACAGTGTATTTCAATTCCAGTGTGGTGCGATTTATAGATTCCGGGTTGAGTAAATGCCCCGACAAACTTAGATTTCAATTCCAGTGTGGTGCGATTTATAGCCGGCTCCGGCTCCGGCACCACCACCACCGGCACATTTCAATTCCAGTGTGGTGCGATTTATAGCATCAGCGTTCCAATCGGTCTGTGGGTCATTAAATGTATTTCAATTCCAGTGTGGTGCGATTTATAGTGTATTCGAATACGGTGCTTCCCCTGCATAGTCCGATTTCAATTCCAGTGTGGTGCGATTTATAGCTCTGGCTGGCAGCCACACCCGAGGTTACTGCTTATTTCAATTCCAGTGTGGTGCGATTTATAGCAGTCGCCACTGCCCCTGGTAAGGTGTTGGAGCAGATTTCAATTCCAGTGTGGTGCGATTTATAGTATGCTTGGCTTAAAGATAGCTATTCAACAACTAGATTTCAATTCCAGTGTGGTGCGATTTATAGAAAATTCATTTCCGGCACTTGTTTAGTCGCTGTGTCATTTCAATTCCAGTGTGGTGCGATTTATAGTTTAATGCAGGTCTAAAGGAATATAGAAGTGCCTCAATTTCAATTCCAGTGTGGTGCGATTTATAGTCTAGTAGCATCCCAGCCATGATTAAACTTATCTATATTTCAATTCCAGTGTGGTGCGATTTATAGCAGGCATTAAACAGACAAAAAAGGAGAGCTTCCCGCATTTCAATTCCAGTGTGGTGCGATTTATAGAATGAGCTAAAGAAATTCGCAAGTGATTGTCAGAATTTCAATTCCAGTGTGGTGCGATTTATAGTTTGGTATAATAACGAAACAAAAACTTGGGTTGGTATTTCAATTCCAGTGTGGTGCGATTTATAGATCTAACGCCCAAAAGTTATCTTTCTTTTCATCTTTATTTCAATTCCAGTGTGGTGCGATTTATAGTGATATTTCTTTCGATAACAACAGGACCCGTATTTAATTTCAATTCCAGTGTGGTGCGATTTATAGTGTTCCATTACGCAGCGTTTTTTAGTTGCTTACGAAATTTCAATTCCAGTGTGGTGCGATTTATAGGTTTATGCCAGCGAGCAGGAAGAACTTCGTCAAAAAATTTCAATTCCAGTGTGGTGCGATTTATAGCACAAGAGGGGATGGTTGATTGCCTTTCCAGATTAATTTCAATTCCAGTGTGGTGCGATTTATAGTTTAAACGCTGCTCCGATATTAAACCAATATCGATATTTCAATTCCAGTGTGGTGCGATTTATAGTGTAATTCTTTCAGGTTCGTTATTGACTTTTGGTTCATTTCAATTCCAGTGTGGTGCGATTTATAGCAAAAGCCAGTCGCGCGCCTGGGCAGTATTTGCAAATTTCAATTCCAGTGTGGTGCGATTTATAGGAGTAGAAAACGGTAAAGGTATAGGATTTACAAGGATTTCAATTCCAGTGTGGTGCGATTTATAGTTGATCGCGGCGCTTAAACTTTTGCACGCTTTGTTTGATTTCAATTCCAGTGTGGTGCGATTTATAGAGTTGTACCACAAGGTAATGTTTCGTTATTCCAAATTTCAATTCCAGTGTGGTGCGATTTATAGTTGTCATTTTGTTTATTTTTAAGATTAATAATTTATTTCAATTCCAGTGTGGTGCGATTTATAGAAAAACAAGCAAATAACACAAGTAGAGGACACAAAATTTCAATTCCAGTGTGGTGCGATTTATAGACAACTTCAAAAAGCTAATAAAAAAATATTGACATATTTCAATTCCAGTGTGGTGCGATTTATAGATTCATAATCATAGTTTTAAATTTGTGCTCCATAGATTTCAATTCCAGTGTGGTGCGATTTATAGACCTCCTTTTCCTTAGCCGAGCTAAAAACCTTCCTGATTTCAATTCCAGTGTGGTGCGATTTATAGTTTAATAAACGTAGTAGGTGTTTCAGAATTTCTAACATTTCAATTCCAGTGTGGTGCGATTTATAGTATAATTAGCCGAATGAATCAAAATACCGCTACGTTCATTTCAATTCCAGTGTGGTGCGATTTATAGGGTGTAAACCTAAGCGAAATAATCCCGACTACTGTCATTTCAATTCCAGTGTGGTGCGATTTATAGCATGCTTCCTCCATTTATGCAGTCGCTCCCAGGTGTATTTCAATTCCAGTGTGGTGCGATTTATAGATAAACAAGCCAAAGAAGAGCTTAAATCACTTAGCAATTTCAATTCCAGTGTGGTGCGATTTATAGTTTTATGCCAGATTTTTAACACTTCTCAACTTTTGCATTTCAATTCCAGTGTGGTGCGATTTATAGGAAATTCTAAGAATCGTTGAAGGAAGCCAAAGCACTTATTTCAATTCCAGTGTGGTGCGATTTATAGTACATAACCCTGACAATAGTCGGGATTGTTTCGCTTATTTCAATTCCAGTGTGGTGCGATTTATAGCCGTTCGACAATCCCCAAAAATTGTTTGGTTTTGAACGGTTTACAAAAATAGATTGTTTGTTTTTGAATAGCAAATGTTGTCGGTGTATAATACTGTAATAATTCCAATAGTTCGACAACTTGTATAATTTACTGATTTTCAATATGTCAAAGAACGTTGTTTGTACAATTTGATGTTTTTTGTATTTGTTTTCGTAAAAAAACGAGAGACCGACAACCGGAATCTTATAAAAAGTTACTCAAATTACTGCGTTCCTTTCCAACAACTTCTTTGTCGAGCCATTTTTCCTGTCGTGTTCTAAAAATAATGAAACTGTCCTCTTCCTCGTCCATAATATTTTGGGCAGCAATTTTTAATTCTTCCAAACGGGCTTCTGTTATTTCGCCTTCAAAAACCGAATTTTGAATCCAGTTTAAATACCTCCGGCAAAGTTTTAGCATTTTGCCAACCCGCTTTTTGCCACAATCGTAAACAGCAATAACATACATTACCAGTACATTTTAAAAGGTTTGTATTCTTCAATTCCTAAAATATGTTTTACCAACTTGTAACACTCTAGTTTAACCAGGTGTTTGTAGCTAACATTTCGGTTTAAACTGCGGTGTTTTAAGGTTTCAGTAAGCCGTGTTTCCCAGGCCTGAACATATTTTTTTTTGCCTTTTGGTTTTAATAAAACGGCGTTCAGGTTGGGTTCAAAATCGTTAGCCTGGATTTCGCGTTTATTTATTACTTTAAAAATTACACGATCAACCAAAATTGGTTTAAATATTTCGGCAATATCGAGCGATAACGAAAAACGCCTTTCGCCGGGTTGGTGCAGAAACGAAATTAACGGATTTAATTGAGTTTGATGAATGGCCCTCAAACACTGGCTGTAACACATCATATTTCCGAAAGAAATTAAAGCATTTACCTCATTCTGCGGAGGACGATAAGAACGACCTCCCATTTCGAAATTATTGAGGATAAGGTTAAATGCTTCGTAATAGTTTTTGCGAATATTACCTTCAATTCCCATCAATTCGTCTATCTCTGAGGTAAGCGGAATATTTGCTGTATGTCCTTCAATAATTTCGATGATATCGAACAGGTCTTTTCCGCGTTTGTCGTAATAACGGAGGTTTTTTACCATGTTAAAACTGGCACCTTCCAAAATGCGCTGTGCAATAAGCAAACGTTTCTTTTTGTTTTTATGAAAATCGGTTTGAGCCAGCAAAACTTTTCCTGATAATAATGCTTCGCGAGGCATAAACGAGCCGGTATAGTTTTCGTAGTAGTCGAAAAAATGAATGGGGATTTGTTGTTGCCCCAAAAAATTGTAAAGAGCCGAATTGGCATCCAGGTTTCCTAAACAATACAATTCTTCCACATTTTCAACCGGAAGGAAACGGGGCTTTTCTTCGTTGCCATCTTCGTCGTATGGTGTAAATTTTAGTGTGTTGTCGCGGCGCTGCAGTCGACCTGGGTTAAATAGGTAGTAGGTTTTTTTCATTGTCTTTAACTATGATTTTACTGATTTTGGGAAGGACTTTGATTGCCTTTGGGTTTCAGTACTCGTTTGAATTGAAGCGATGTATTCCCGAAATTAACAAGTAAGCCAGTTTCTAATCCATAAGCTTCAAGATAGTTAATTGCTTTAGCAAGATGGACATCTTCTAATTGAATAACAGCTTTTATTTCAAGCATAATTTTATCTTCAATAAAGAAATCAACACGCCTTGTGCCAATATCGTGCCCCTTATATTCCAAAGGCATTTCTTTTTCTCTTTGGAAGTTAATATTTCGAAGATTTAATTCAATTGCCAGTGCTCTTTGGTAAATCACTTCCTGGAAACCATTGCCCAATTGCCGATGTACTTCCATTGCTGCTCCAATTATTTCGTGAGTTAAATCCTGGTATTTATATTTCTGTTCCATTGTTCTTAAATCTACGTATTCTATTAATCTTAATAATCATAGTTCAGACTTCGTTGGAATAGCAAAAATCAAAGTAGGAACAGTTTTTACATTTTGATTTCTGAATTCTACCAGGGCATGTTTCGTTATTAATTATTTTTTCAATTTCCTTTTTTGCTTCTTTAATAAACTCGCGGTCAGGTTCTGTAAGTAGCAGCTCCTGTGTTTTTCTCAGTTTAGGATACTCAAGTAAACCAGTGGCATTTATTCCGTTTTGTTCAAGCACATACAAATAATACTTTACCTGTAAAATGTGAGACTCTTCCTTTTTATCCGACTTTTTAATTTCGTGAACCACATTGTTTTTCGAATCGAAATAATCGATTTTAATTCCCTCGATGGCAATTTCTTTAAATCGCTCGCTACGCTGTTTGTAGCTGTTTTCGTGAATGAGTTTTCCCTGGTAAACAGCATCGGAAGTTTGTTCCATATTTACCCCGTTGGCAAACAGCCATAGTTTGCGGAGGCAAATTAAGTAGTAGTTAAAGTGGGTGCCGGTTATTTGCATAAGAATGGTTTTAGATTTTTTCGAACATCCCACATTTAAAATCATCATCATTCCGCTGGTCGTAGCGGTTCATAAGGCATAATAGATTTTCTTCCCAATCGTCGGCAAAATGGTGTTTGCATATAACGCACAAATTGGGAACAGGAATGCTTTCCGGATCGATTTTAGTTCCATCATCATCGTAAAAACCACTAATGTCTTCATTGTAATCGTCTGAAATACGATTAATTTCAGACCAGATGATTTGTTTTACTTGATTTTCGTACCATTTCTGTTTAAAATCGAACCAATTTTGCCGGTACGGTGAGTTTTCTATTTTAAATTTAAAATTGGCAAAAGGTTTTCGGTGGTTGAGCGCATAAAAAAGTTCCTCTTTAAATTTTACATCATCCATATTGTCGGTAAAAGCTTCCATTATTTTAAACGAGTCATGCGATTCGAGAGGCTCAAAAACATAATATTCTTCCCATTCCCGATGTTTCATTTTTTCATCTTCCAAGCCATATCCGGTCATCATTTTAAATTCATGAGGGTCATCCATAAGCGACTTTGGAATTTCTTCTATTTCCAGATTTTTGGGATTTAAATAACAAATTTGTCCGGCATCAATAGATTCGGCAATGCCGGGAATAACCCTTTCAAAACGCTGAGGAATTTCAAATTCTTCTAACTCTTCGTCACAATTGCAATATGCGCCGTAAGGACAAGTCATGGGATCGCCGGTGCACAACTCCAAATCCATGCCCGACGATGGCAAATACTGAACCGGGTGTTGCCAGTTGGTGGTTAGTACTTCGTAAAGCCATTCGGGAGGAATGCCATTGGGAGCGTCAACCAAATCAATTTTTAGCGCCTCGAAAACTTTAAATACGGCTGCGGTTACTGCTTCCCATTGCCCGCCAACCAGTTGTGTCATTTCCGGGAAAACTTCCTGTTTAATTCCGGTTAGTTCCTCAATTGTTTGGTACGGAACCAGGGCAAGTTCTGCAATCTCGGGTTGTTCGTTTAAATGCGGAGGAGCCTCGATGTATGCAGAATTTGGAGGATTTTGAGCAAGCTCTTCCAAATCGGCAACTAATTGGTTGATGTAGTTTTGCATGAGATTTTTGTTTTATACAACCATTAAATATACGAACTATTGTACTTTGTAATACTTGTAATAAAAATCACAAAGGGTATCGTGAAATCCCCATCCGGTATCGCACGAATCTTCCGTAATTTTATAAGCCCTATTCTGAAAATGCTCAAGTATTCCTTCTTTTTGCATCAGTTCCAGTACTTTGCCAAACATACTTTCCATGCTGTTGTAAAACGGTTCGTTTATGTCGCCATAATCGTTAGTGTACTGCACACCCGTTTCAACATAAAACAACATTAAATCGGCTAACGATTCAGCCGGAATACCAAGCTTTTTTGCTTCGGTAATGGCTTTTCGGGCTACTGATAAACGTTCTTTTGGAAGCCCGCGTGTTGGATAAAACTCATTTTCTATTTGTTTTTTACATTTCTCAACAATTGTTTCCACATCGTTATAAAAAAATACCCGGTGATACTCTTGCACCGCTTTGTATTTTTTATCCAGCTCGATAATGTGTTTTATTAGCTCCTCTTTTGATTGTGTAGTTAGGTGTTTTTTTAGTCCATTTGTTGGCATGTTGTTTTTTGTTGTCGTTTGCGTTTTTTTTAGCTCTGACAGAGTTTTGAACTCTGTCAGAGATGGAGAATCAAATTACTGCATAATGCGTATAAGATTTGGAAGAATTAATATTCTTTACCGGAATAACAAAAATGTGTTTATCCCTCAATGCCTTTCCCGATTCGAAATTATCAATATTCTTCAATTGGGATTTAGGAGACATGTCATCATATTCTTGCAAAATCCCTGGGGAAAAATCAGATGCGTCAAATTTTTTTATATTTGGTTCACTGGGATTATCCCGATACTCAACAAACTGAAAGAAACAACCTCTTTTTCCAAAGTAATTAATTCTGTGAAGATATTTTTGTAGATATTGTTTTGCGCCTTCATCATTTACCTCAAATACTATTTCAATATTGTCGGACAAATAAATGTATTCTCGAAAAGACGGTTTCCCGATAAATTCTTTTCTTTCATTTCTGTATGACTGAATAGTTACAAAGCAGTTGTTTACACAGAAACTACCAGTAATTTTATAATAGATTTGTGCATCTTTAATGTATGCCAATTCCAAACTTTTCTTTTCTGAAAAAACTTCTTTCCCATCAATAGTGATAGCTTGGTTGAATACTGCCATTTTAATTGCATAAGGAGAAGGAATCAGTAAGGATTTTGCCCCTGAATTCGTAGAGTTGCTATCCTTTAATGAGAAAAGATTGGTTGGCTGATATATTACAGAAAACCTCATATTACTTCATTTTATAAGGTTCTGCACCAATCAAATCTTTAATTATTCCAGATAATTCACCTAACCCATCAAACTTTTCTGTTGTAATTGAATCTGGTTCAATTGCATTCAAGTTCGTGGTTATTGTTTCTATTTCATCTTTGTACTCTGAATTAATTGCACTAATGGTTGGTGCAGGAATCAATTTTTCGGAATACGATACCACTCCTTTAAAATCAGTGATATGAGGTTTTTGACTACTTGTCATTGCCCCACGAGGATTTAGGAAAGAACTTATTAAAGATTGAAGAATCGCTTTATATCTTTTTTTTCTGTCTGCATCTTCAATAGAATAATTGCGGTCTATATCGTTATATCCAATTCTGTAAGTATCAATATTACAAACAAAAGCATAAACACCATTATTGGCAGGACGATGGAATATATTTTGTCCTTCATTTGAACTTTCTCCCTTCACACCAGTTGAACTATGAACTACTTTTGTGTGAAGATAGGTTTCCGTATTGTTTTTTTCAGGAATTCCAACTGTCCACCCAAATTCAATAACAGACTTGCGAGGTGTATTGGAGCTGTCTTTGTTGTCGCCAACTTTATCTGTAATCAATGTTCCGTGTGTATCGCAAACAGCACATGAATTAATTAAAGCTTCAATAATTACTCCGGCTTTTTCATTTTTCTTTTTATTATCTTCAATATACTTTAAGAGTTCTTTTGACGATATTCTATTTGGGTTTAATACTTTTGAATATTGACTTAATGCAATATCATTTTCAACGCAATAATTTACTAAATGCCCTGCATGAATATGTTTGAACATATCACCACTTATGCCATTAACTGTTTGTTCTTGACCATCTTTGTCAACAATAGTTAATTGACGGGTCATTATTTGGTTTCCTTCTCCACCCTCATTATTTAATGAGTGCATGTTTAAAGTTATTTCTCCGCTAATTGAAATGGATGCTATTTGTTTTTTTTCTGACATAGTAATATTGTTTTATTGGTTATTGTTTTCGTTTGATTCATTATTTCCTTTTTTCGACTCAACCTCTTCGGCTTCTTTTTCTTCTAACGCAAAACCGTAAGAAGCAAGGAGCGCCCCGACAACTTTCGACGGGTAATTGTCAAGAAGTGTATAAAACTCGTTTAATTCATCTTCTCGAACTATTTTTCGGTATCCTTTACTTAATTCCGCTTTTCTTGCTGTTTCTGAATTGTATAAACCAATAAACTCACCAATATAGGCAGCTAAGTCAGGTGCTGATTTCGATTTGTTTTGAAGCGACTGTGCAACTCCATATCTAATTTCGAAATGACGTTGTTCTTTTGGTGTATACTGTAGCGTTACAGTACTTTTACGAATGGCATAAGCCACTTTCTGAAAGCCTTCATTGGAAGTGATTTCAGAAATCTTAAAATCTTTTATACTCATGTTATTAAAAATTTTGTTTAGTGTATCTGTTTTAAATGTTTTAACAAACCATTGACGGTCTTGATTTTTTTTATTGAAAGCAAACATTAGGTATGCTCCATACCAAATTTGAAAATCTAAAAATGATTCAATTTTAGAGGTGCTAAGAAAATTTCTTAATTTATTTAACCCTGTAATTGCATCACCTGATTCTTCATTTTTTAATGAACCTTTTATGCTTCGTGAAATGGATATTAAGTCGTTAAGAATAGAAATCCATTTATCGACATCTTTACCATTATTTGTATTAATAAAAGAAGGGATGCCTAAATATGCCAAGTTGATTGGAGCATGCTTTTTAGGAGGTGATTTTTTTATAGTCATATAATGACATACGTGAAATCCATTTATATAATTTGAAGGAGAATAAATATCTTCGAAACTAAATGAAAAACTGTTTTCTACTTCTTTTACATGTTGTAGTAATTCCTTACTGAACATTAATTCAGAGAAAATGTCTCCTTTTATTGTACTCCCAGAGAAGAAAGTTTTCTTAAATGCTTTCTTCACAACTCTAAGCATAGATAAATGAATTTCTTTTGGGGCGATTACATAAATTCTATGATCCTCAAAATCTGAAGAACCTCCGATATTAAACATTCCTTCAAAACATCCCAATAGCTTTAAATATTCAATAAATGTGTTGGGGTTTCCTGAAAGCTCTCCTAATCGAGGTTTATTACTATTTATTCCTTTTGATGAAGGAGGGCTAATAAGTTGATTATGGGTTGTTTCTTCAATTTTGTGGCTTTTCCCGATTTTTAAATATTCAATTGTATTATTATCTGTGTCTTTTTTAGGAAATGCATTCTTATTGAATTCAACTTCATCAAAAATGTTAGGCTTCGAAAATTGTTGGAAGATTGCATTCAAGAAATTTTTGAATTTATCTTGATTTAGAAATATTTGTAAAAATGTTCTTGTAAACATTCCTCCTTGAGTAGAACCTGCTTCGTGTTGCTTTGATAAAAATTCAATTGAAAAATGGCTAAACAATGCATATATAGAAAAGTCAGGAGTAACTGTCTGTTTTTTCTCAGAGTTATCATTGGATTTATCCTTCAGTTTTGCCCATTCTTTCTGTATATCAATCGTATTTAACTTTAGAAGATTCTTAGTTTTTGGATGAATAGGCATTTTTGTGCCTTTTTTGCTTTCTTGAAAAATGTAATCAAATCCGATTTGCGGATTTCTACAAAAATTGTCTATATCTTCTTCAACTAAGGTGTGTTCTTCAAGTATAACTTCGTAATAAAGCCCTTTGTCTTTTAATAATATTTCATTTTTTTCATTGCGGTTTGAATTAACTATCATATCAACTAATCTGGCGAAACCATACATGATAAGTGTATCTTGATAAAACCCTGAACCTTTATTTATGTAATACTTTCTCTGATACATAATTATGTGTTTAAATATTTTTTAAAATTAATAGTTGCTTTTTGGTCTGATAGTCTTAAAATTCTAACTAATAGAAAATATGTCATTACCCCAATACCATCGGACCTAGAATTGATAGTGAATCTCTCTAATGAAACTTGTTTCATGTTTTTGAGATTATCGTTTTCTATAAAATCTATTCCAACGATTTCATTCCAAATAATTAAGAAAGCAGAAAAGTCTTTTTCAGTTACTTTGAAATCGTAAAAACTCTTGGTCTCTGAAGAATGATGTTTTAGTATGGCACTTGCTATTGGGATTAAAATATTTTTTAAATGTCTTTTATTACTGAAATATCTGCCTAATATTTCTAATAAAGCGAAAGCTCCAACTCCTGCATGAGGCGGTTTGGTTTTTACTCTACTTTGTTTTTCAATTTCCTTATCTGTGAGTTCATTAAAATCACTGTGGGCTAACACTTCGTCAGGATTGTAATTCCCATTAGATTTTAATTCTTGCAAGCGTTTCATTTTTGTCTGCCACTCTTTGTTTAGCTTTCCATAATCGTGTAAACAAATCATCGCTTTAATAAGCTTATTCCAATCAATAGTTTCACCCCAAAATTCATCAAGTTGTTTAAAAACAAATTTCAAATTGGGTTTAAACTCTCTCTCGTAGCAATTTATAATTGCTTTGTTGTGTTGATAGAAAGTATCTTTTTTGTATTCAATAATGTTTTGCTCTTTTTCTTTTCTGGGTTTGAGTGGCGAACAATAATTTCCTTTTCCTACTTCAAGTCCTGCACCCGAAGTATATTTGAAAATAGATTTATCAACAAAAATGGTTTCGTAATGATTTTTCAGAGGTTCAATATCACGAACTGCTTTTAATCGATAACCATCCTGGTCAATAACATCAAAATCGATGATAGTGCTCTCGGATTCTTTTTCTGCAATGTAAATCACATCATCATCAAGAACGAAGTCTTTACTGGCTAATATTTCTTTTGCCCATTTAATAAATGTCCATTTGTAAAGATTTATAGTTTGGTATTTGAATGGTAAGAAAGAAGTTTCTTTTTCTATATCAGCATCAATTATTGCAATCTCAATACTCTGTATATCACGAATGGTTTGAGAATACATATTTTTTTCACAAGTTTCCCATGATTCTTGAATCTTGTTGCTATTAAAGTTTCCCTGTCTAATTAATTCAAAGTCTTCTAATTCAATTCTAGTGAGAATTTCATCAACAAGCTTTTTTGAAATATCCTTATCCAGAAAAGTTACATTTTGTAATTGATTTAAGGTTGTTCGACATATTTGGGCGTTGTATGGCAAGTATTTATTGTTTATTGCTCTAAGTTGAGCTTTAATCTCTTTATCATCAGATTCAATTTTTAACTGTTCTTGTTCTTCAAGTTCAAGAATGTTGTAAACATAAATTTCGCCATATTGTCCTTCCCATCTTGCACATCTTCCTGCTCTTTGTAAAAAGGAATTGATTGGAGAAATTTCAACATGCATTGTATCGCACGAAATATCCATTCCTGCTTCTATTACCTGTGTCGAAATTAGAATTGCACTTTCATTATTATTCTTTCCAAATAATTGCTTGAGCTTTTCTTCTGTGTTCTTTCGGTCATTATCAAAAAAACGAGAATGAAGACAAACGATATTCTGTTTTTTTGTTTCTGGCAAGTCTGAACTTACAATGTCATTATATAGTCTTTGTGCTTTTTCAACTCGGTTACAAATGACTATTGATTTTTTCTTGTGCTTTTTAATTATGGTACTCGCATTAATAGTTTCATTATAAACATGAACTGATTTCTTGTGAGTTTTCCTGTCAGGTATTTTCAAGGATTTAATAATTCTAACATCCTCTGGAAAGTCATCAATTGTTACAACTTCAGCATTCAGAGTATCTTTTAATACTCCAATATAGTCTTCACTTAAAGTGGCTGTCATTAAACAAAATCGACATAAAGAATCCAATGTCTTCAAAACGCCTAATGTGGTTGCCATCGATAATTTAGGGTCAAGCAAATGGAACTCATCAAAAACCAAATAGCTTCCGATTAATGCTCCAGCATTAATATTGGCTTGTCTTTTTGATAGCGAGAGTGGAAAACATAAAAAGTTACTAAGCGTTTGGTCAATCGTTGAAAAAACAATATCACTTTCAAAATGCTCATCGTTTTTATATTCGCCCGTATGAATTGAAACCAAATTGTTGTGATTAGCAATTTTTTCTATACCACTATTAATGTCTCCATAGATAGAATTAGCCAATGTTCTTAATGGTAAACTATATATCATTTTTTGAGGAAATGAGTCCAACTCTTTTTCTTTCGCATAAAGAAAAGGTAAGGTTGCAGCCCATGTTTTTCCTGCTCCTGTCGGAACTGAAAGAATTACGTTTTTCCCAGCAAGAAGTAATTCAGCTACTTTTATTTGGTAGTTGTATGGTGTAAAACCTGTTATTGATTTGTAGTATTGTTTCATTGTGCCTTTATATATTTTAAATCTGGTGACTCACTCACCATCGACAACGGAGCCAATGGTTCTATTTCCAAAATCACTTTTTCGGTAATTTTTGGCGGTTCTTTTAAAATTGAAATGTCTATTTTTCTATGCATTTTTATTCAATGTTTATTATGTAAAGTTTGTTAGTCGGTTACGCCAGTTGTAGTTTAATATTTTGTTTCATTGATATTTTTGTTTTTACAATTATTTCTTTTTTTAACCTCTGCCAGAGTTTCGACCTCTGTCAGATAGGTGCAATAACGTTTTAAGTATCTATCCAAATCCCAACCAATGCTCCAACTTCTTAAAATCCAGTTTCTCGCCATGTGCAGTTTTAAAGTTTGCTTCCGTATCGAACCAGCCAATAGTTTCATTGCGCTTGAGTTTTGTTGGTTTAACCGAAATACAGGATAAATACGACGACCAAGGATATTCCAAAGGGTGTTCGCAAAAGCCATGATGTACAGGATTATTATGTACATACAATATTAATTGCTTTAGGTATTTCAAATTATCAACTTGCTTACGTTTAAAAGGACGTTCGAACAACGAGCCGTGAGTTCCAGACCATTTATTAAACGATTGTGCATAAGCATTAAAAAGCTTTCCGAATTGTTGCGAGGGCGTGCCAACTTTTAATGGTTTGTCGTTATTATCTCTGACAGAGTTCTGAACTCTGTCAGAGATTGAAGCAACATACGCTGAAATCTTCTCTTCCGATTTAATTTTCACTACAAAATGCACATGGTTAGGCATTAATACCCACGCATAAGTATCCGCTATCGGAAAAATATGCTTGTCGTATAAATGCAGGAAAAACTCATAATTTTCAGCTTCTTTAAACACATTTCGGTTACCCACTCCGTGCGAATAGATGTGGTAAAATTTACTGTATTGTAACTTTTCAGGATTCATTTTTGTTTTATTTATTCTTCATTACCTCTGACAGAGTTTCAAACTCTGTCAGAGGTCGGTTGTAGTTCTATCCACCCAAAACCACTCGAACTTTTCTCGCTAACTCCCGCACCCCAAACCATCCGTTGCACCTCAACCGGTGCAGTCAACTCAAACTCAAACAAATTGCCCACAATGCGGCTCTGTTCCATGGTTCCGGGTTTCATTACAAAACCGGCTCGCTTAAAATCGCTTGTTAGCTTTAGTTTTATCTGTTCAGGCCAAACGTGTTCTGTATTTCGTGTGTTGTTAAATTTTTCGACGATGTGTTTTACGGCAAGCCCAACGAAATTTTCATTGGTAGGAGAGAGGTACTGCGGGTGTTTATCGTTTTCGGTTTTATAACTTACCACCCAGGGCGTTTGCAAACGGTATTGCATGGTTTCAGTAAACTCAGGTTCGGGCAGTGCAGCAACATTCGAAACTTTAAAATCGATGCCGTTAAATTTATCACCCAGGAAAAATTCCTGTTGCATGAATAGCCCTTTTATAAAGTTTGTTGCAGCTTCGTTTACATCGAACGAAATTTGCAGTTTAATTTCGTGTGCCGAAATTTCAAACAGCTTCTTTTCTTTATAAAGTTTAGGTTTTCCAAAGTTCAGTCGCGAAAAGCAAAATAGTTTGTAGAGTTTTGTTTCACTTTGCCCGTAACCTTTTTCGTGGAGAAAGGTGGCAAATTTCTGGTCGGCTTGTTTTAGTACCTTGTAAATCCAGGCACTAATGTAATACTGGTAATCCATGGGCAACATGCGTTGCTTTGTGGTGCGGTTTAGTGTTAATTCAAATCTCATAGGGATACGGTTTACTAGTTGTATTAATATTTAAGCACAAAAGAAAAACAGAGTACTGTCAACTTCTGTCATTCAGAATATTTTTTACTTTCTTTATTATAAATTCTTTCAAAGTTTCGGGATAAATAATTTCAATTTCGTTGCATAAACCCATTATAAAACGTCCAACGCCATCGAAATTCGAAACGGGTGCCTCAAATTCAAATTCTTTAGCGTTGGGCTGTGTAATATATCCTTCCGCCAAGGGGTATTCTTCGCGGAGTAGTTCCGCAGCTCTAACCGATAGTTTCAGTTTAACGTCAGTTTTTTCTGCCGAGCTTATTCTAAAAACATCTACCGGAAGGGCTTTGTGTTTGTCTGCATTTTCCCATGGTTCGGGCAGCATCTGAACCGAGGAGATTCTTGTGTTTTTAAAAGTTTTACAACACTTTGTTTCAATGTCGTAAGCCCAGGTAGCAATATAATTTGTGGTAAAATCGAACGGTTCCACAATCCGGTCTTTCTGTTGTTTACTGTTTGCCGATAAATATCCTCGCAGAATAACCTTGTTCTTGTATTTTATGGCCTTAATAAGTTCGTGAATATTTGCAGAGTGCTCGGGTTTTACGACTGTATTTGGCACACGTTCGAAATCGTAGATTGCATACAATTTTTTTACAAGGTTTCGTTTGAGCAGGTTTTCATCGCTTATTGAATGGATTGCATTTTGCAGAATTACAGCTTCTTCTTTCGAAAAATGTAAAAGCTCGCTTATTTCTTTAAAATAGGGAGTCTGCTTATCAATATAATATTTACCATCGTTAGGAGAAGGGATAATAAATCCAACTTCCCGCAAATCTCGAATATAACGCGAGGCTGTTCGTTCAGAAATATTAAAGCGTTGAGCAATTTCGTGCAGACTGTAGCGAAGACCATTGGATAAGAAAATCATCAATTCCAGTATCTTCTTGAGCTTGGTTTGATCACTCATGGGATTAATTTATGCATTTAGGTTAAAAGAGTCCCATAAAGTTATGAAAAAATATTTTTGGGACAATAGTTCAGAATTTATTTATCAGAAGGAATGTTATGGATAATAAATTGTGTGTTAATAATGCGTTTAGCCCCTTAAATTCGGTCAAAGTTACTTCGCCGTCCGGAAAAGTCAAGAATCCGTCCGGCTCCATGTCATGCGTCAAAATTTAATCCCCATACTAGTCTAACTTTCTTTTGAGTTTTTCCATATCCTTACTGACCTTTTCATTGATGACTTTTGAATAAATTTGCGTAGTTCTGATACTTTTATGTCCAAGCATTGAACTGATAGATTTGATAGATACACCATTGGCCAGTGTAATTGTAGTTGCAAAAAACGTTTGGTATGTGTAAAAAAAAACATCAAAACTCTGTAAATCAGAGTTTTGATGTTTTTCGATTCTAAATAAAGTGTGAAAAAGTGGAGCTGGCGGGAGTCGAACCCGCGTCCAAACGAGGAAGCTATAAGCTTTCTACATGTTTATCTCTGATTTAATTTTCGAATAGCACCCGGATCAAAGCCACCAACTACTACCTTATCTCTTTTATTTCGCCAAAATGCCAGAGCCTCATTTCAACTAGCTTCGATTTACTTGCACCGCCGAACCGGACCGCTTCAAAGCAATAGCATCCGGGCGATGTCTCGTTCCAAAACCTTGTTTCGGAATTAAGTGTAACCTAATTTAATTAGATTACGCAGCAAGAGCGTAATTATTTTCGCCAATTATGGTTGTGATTATTAAGATTTACGGGCCAACAATCAAAGCCCGACATGCTTACCTATCTCTTCTACCCGCTGTCAAAACCAGTCAGCCCCGTAGAAGTATTATCTATTTGATAATCAGAACGTAAAAAGGCATTGAAAAATGCTGAGCAACCAATGTGCCCGGTTTGTACACTTTCCATTGTCTTATCAGGCGCAAAGATACATAAATTTTGATTGTTACCGTAGTTCCCAATTCAGAAAATACAATTGCATAATACGGCTTCATTTAACTCAGATGTTCGTACTGTGCCTCCCGGGTTGCTTTCGCTTTGTTCCCCAGGTTTGTTCCGGGCTGCTCTTTGCTTCGTGGAGATGTAATTGCACTCCTCATCCTTATAACTTCAACATGAATTATTGGACAATAGGCAATGCCGTAAAATAGCTGTTTATCAACTTCTAAAGTATCTAATTTTGTTTTGGTGTTTTGCGCTAATTTTAAGGTCGAACTCGGGTTATTAAATGAAAACCTTCTTTTGTTACTGCTTCAATTGTGGTTTTCCAATATGCACCATCAATGTTTTTTCGTGAAAAGCTTAATGTTTTTATTGCTACAATTCTCTGGCTTAACATCCATATATATCATTTTAAAATTTCGCTCTTGTATATTTACGATGAGTGTTGCAACGCGGTCTGGATATTTATAATTCGACAATTCAACAGCTGATCAATGTAAATTTTGTATGAGAAAATGCTCCTTTTATCGTTATATTGACTAATACTAGCCGTATAATTTTTCGCATTCGTTTATTCCGTATTTTAATTATTCTGTTCGTGGTTCTAATTTTGCAAGTTCTTCTTTATTCTTCAACGCTAATTTTAGGATGTTATTTTTTCGTAAGGAGCTATGTTTAAATTGTACATTTCATTAATCCCTCTTGCCAAAACAAGTAATTTGTAATTCGTAAATGTTTTGTTTTTTCGATAGAATATTTGGTGAAATGGTAAAATCATCCATTCCCTCAATTGAGATAGTATTTATAAATTTAAAGAAATCAGTTTGTTAGCTATTAGTTTTAGATTATTTTCATTGATTTCTGGTTTTGGAGCAAGGGGATATAATTGAGCACCTGGTCTACTAATAAAAGCTCCTCTCCAGCCGGCCCAGAGTGCACCAGCAATGTCCCATCCATGAGCAGCTATTAACATTGCTTCGTTTGGCTTAATTCCCATTTTTTTGGCTCCCCATTCATAGGTTTCTCTAAAAGGTTTGAATTTTCCAACCTCCTCTACACTTAATCGAACATCAAAATATTCGGTTAGGCCTGCGCTTTTAAATTGTTTTTTTACACCTTCGTTGGAAGAATTAGTAAACGAAACCAATTTGTATCCATTTTCTTTTAATTGTGTCAACGCCTGTTTAACTTCAGGATGAGCAGGTAAACCACGTAATGCATTTAAGATAACCTCATTTGCTTTAGTGTCATTAATATCTATATTATTATTAGCACCAACCATTTGAAGAGCGGCTGCACCAATCTTTCCAAAATGTTCATATTGACCACTTGCTGTTGTAACCAATGAATATTGCAGCATTGTTGTAAACCACAGCGATAGTAAATCCTCTCTGCCATTTAGTGCTTCACCAACCTGCCTTTTCATTTGAGTTAAATCCAGAAGAGTTTCATTAACATCAAAGAATAGAATTTTTGGTCTTTTCATTTCATTTAGAATCCTTTTGTCTTTATTTTCATTGCCATAGATAGCATTGGGTATTATAATTCCTGATGCTCCCATAATTCCAATATTCTTTATAAATTTTCTTCTTGAATTATTCATATTTGTTTTTTTAAAATTTGATAAGCCTGTTCATACAATTGAGAGATTTAACTAATATAACGAATTTATAGTCAGCGCTAAAACGAGAATAGTGCCATTTGGTAATAGATAACGTACACTCCCGCTATAATTAAAAGTACAGCGGTAATTTTTTCCATATATGGAAGTATTTTCCTTAGGTTTTTTAGCAGGAAATCTTTGGCAAAAATGGCTAAGAGAATGGTTAAAATCATCATACCACTCATCCCCGAAAAATAGGCTAAGATATACGATGTGCCTTCCCAAACTGTTTCTGCGGCCATCGCCTGTGTTGCAACAATTAAAAATAGAGGGAAAAGACATCCCAAGGCTCCAGTTGCATATCCAATTCCAAAAAAGAAAGCTTCAATCGCCTCTGTTTTTGGATTTGATTTCTCGATATGAAATGAAAAGGAGATGTTCTTCCCTAAAAGCATACGAATTCCCAGAACGATTAATACAACGCCCATCGCAATGGTAATCCATTTCATGTAATCTTTTAAAAACTGACCGGCAAGAATAATCATTGCTCCTGCGAGGCTATAAATAAGAAGAATCCCAAGTATGCTAAGAAGCGCCAGTTTTAAACCTCTGCCCAAACGGGTAGAGATTCGTAAACTGCTATTTTGATTTCGATAAATAAAGGCGAGAATGTAACCGGGTAATAAAGCCACAGCACAGGGAGCTAAAAATGCCAATACACCCTGTAAAAATGAGAATTCTATAAATTCCATTTATTTTAGTATTTGCTCAAAAAGTTCACGGTATTCATCTGCAGTGAATACTGTTTTATTTTTTTGAAATGCTACATATCCCTCTTTATTAATTCCAACGGTAGTTGCCTGAGTTTTTACTCCAAAATCAATCATTAGCTTTGGAGTACCTTTAACTAAAGGAAAGTTGATATTCTTTTCTTTTGCTAATTTCGTCATCACTTGATTATCATCTGTGGGGTCGATACTTACAGCCACAAAATTTACCTTATCCTTATATTCGGGATAAACCTCTGAAAGGGCTGGCCAGTTTTTTGCACACATAGGGCACCACGATGCGGTGAAATAAACAATCATTGGTTTCTGATCAGCAAGCGATTGTTTTAAACTTATTTTTTGGTCAGAAATAGTAACGACTTCAAATAGCGGAGCTTTCTTTAAATCGCTATTTGCGTTGTTAACGACCATCTTTGTTCCTTCTTCTTTTTTTTCGGAAGATTTACTTTGCGTACAGGCTGAAAAGAGTAGTACTGCTATGACTAAGAATGTGCTTAATTTGATACTTTTGTACATAATTATTTGTTTAAATTACTCACAACGTGAGTGTTAATGTATTAAGGCTACTGCCTTGCTTTATTTTATATGTAATAATTCTGGAATTGTCACCGGTTTTGTTCCTTTAGATTACGGTATAAATTATTATACGTCAAGCTTCTGATTCACTTAAGTTTAATAGATGTTGCATCAGATCTGGCTTTTTTTATTACGTTTATTTAATGATATGTTTTTATTATTTTTAATGTGTAAGTGTTTAAAAATGTAGCTATTAAGGCTGTTTGTGATTAATTCAACTTATGGATTTAAGCTTCTACATTTTCCTTCGACCAGGCAAATTTTTGAAAAGGTGCATCTACAGGTGTATTGGCAATATGATTTGTATAATTGCTAATTACCTTTTGCGATAATCCTAAAATGATTTCTAAGACTTGTCTTTCTTCGTAACCTGCTCCGTAAAATGTATTTAAATCTTCTTGTGTAACTTGTCCACGATTACGAACAACTTTCAAAGTGAAATCGTGTAAAACTTGTAACTTCTCAGTTGGCAAATCTGTTCTATTTCTTAAGGCTTCGGTTATCGAAGCGTCAACCTTCATCATATTGGCAATTCCGGTATGTGCGGGTACACAATACTGACATTCGTGCTCAACATTAATAGTTTGCCAAACCACCGTTAATTCTTCTTTATCGAAGGAAGTTTGTGTAAAAAGTTTATGTAATGTTTGGTAGGCCTCTAATACTTCTGGCGCTCCCGCCAAAACTCCGTGTAAACCTGGAATTATTCCGTTTGTTTTAAGGGATTTTTCCAAAAATGTTTTGCTTCGTTCTGGTGCTGATTCAATATTGTGAATTTTTAATGTTGTCATAATTTTTTTATTTAATGATTTTGAATTTGTTGTTGTCTTTTAAGTATAAATATGTTTGTCGCTGAGAAAAATATTATTCCTAAGGCGATATAAACCAATAACCATTTAGGCTGAACTCGTAGCGAAAATTCGGCTATAAGTGCTCCTACCATTGTAAGTAGGCCAAAGAGGTTTGCAAAGCTTGCCCATTTAGTAAATTGAATTTTAGATTTAATTACCGAGTTATTCTTTGCCAGACTAAAGATTGCTGTTAATAAAAAGCCAAGTACTACAGCCGAAATTATTATTCCGGTAAATACTCTGAAAAGGGTAGGGTCAATTCCTAATGGTTTAGCCATTTCTATAAATGCCTTAACTGAAATTTCCCATCCTGTTAGCTTCGAAATGGCAAATCGTGATAAGACAACTCCCATTAATAAGTTTGTGATAAATAATACTTTGTTCATGATGCTCTTTTGTTTTGCTAATTACTATATAACTAAACAATCGGTTAGTTATATGGTAAAAAAATATTACAGATTTTTGAATGTCATCTCAATATAGTCTTCAATTTCTTCTTTATTATTTACTCTCGATGCAGCTGCCAAACCATGCTTGGCTAATAATAAATAATTTGCTTGTTTTAATACTGTTGCTTCATCTTTAGTAGTATCCATTTTTAATTTATCGATGAATAATTCTTTAAGATTTTTCATAAAAGAAGTCATTTGTTCATTAATTATATCATCCTCTTTTTCAGAGAATTCATTATAAGTATTTGTAACCAAACAACCTTTTTGATTTCCTTCCACATCACAAATCCTGACCGAATTATAGAAAAAGTTTTTGATGTCTTCAATTCCATTATTTGAATTTTTAAATTCTTCGAAAATGAAATTTACTTTGTTTTGGTAACTCTTTAAACATTCGAGAAATAGACCATGTTTGTTTCCAAAACTTGAATATATAGAAAACTTATTTATGCCCATTTCTTTTTCAAGCATTTGCATTGAGGTAGTTTCATAGCCGTTTTGCCAAAATAAGTTCATTGCTTTTTCAACTACTACGTCTTCGTTATATTCTTTTTTTCGAGCCATTAATTTTACTTACAGGACAAAGCTAAACAATCGGTTAGAAATAAAAAATATTTTAACATTTTTTTAGAGTTTCAATAAATAGTGCCCGGTAAAATTATAAGAATGAGAAAAGGTTGTTTCTTTTACATTCGTTATAATGCTATTTAAAGGGGATGCGGATTAGGGAGGGGCAGAACAGGGCGAAAATGCCGGACACTTGCGCCCGTACTCATTACATTTGCATTTTATTGTGGATAGTGCTTAAAAATATATATCACTCACATTATTATTTTAAGTATTCTGGTTTAGGAAATTTCCGCATGGGTGAATACCTGATGTAGCTATCAAACACCTCTTTGTCTGGCCCAACCACACGGGGATCTTTTGAGCGTTGGAGTTCACTCATCAGTTTTTCTTTGAGTTCGTTTTCAATTGCAGCATATTCAGAAATTCCTGCTAGATTGTTCAGACAAAAAGGATCATCTGTAACATTATATAACTCAACTTCGGCTCTTTTTCCATGTGCTAGTTCAAAATAATCTGCAATCTCCGGATCGTTGTAGTGTTCAATGATGTAGCTTTTAGTAGGGCAATCATCGATATCGGTAAATGCGGCGTTACTTATGTATTTCCCTTCTTCATTTATTCCATACACAGGCCACAAAGTAGTACTGTCTTCAGGATTTATTTGTTGTGGTGCACCTGCCGGCCAACGGTTTGCTTTACTATTCCATATATAAATAAAACCCTTGCCCATGACAGACCTTTGGGGGTATCCCCAGTTTAAGTAACGCGAGCTTGAGTGCCTTTCCCGGCCAGCAAATACAAATTCTTTGGTATTGTCAACTATTCCTTGTTTTTCGCTACGAAGAATATTAAGGATACTTTTACCAGAGATGGGTAACATTTTTTCTGAACTGGTTCCGGTAAGTTCAAGGATTGTTGGGGCGATATCTGCAAAACTTACGGGGTCTTCTATAACTCTTTCTCCCGGGAATTCTTTTGGATAACGAACGGCAAAAGGAACGTGCACACCATATTCAAAACAATTTGCTTTGGCACGTGGAAATGGCATACCATTATCTGCGGTAACAATAACAATGGTATTGTCAAGTTCGCCAATACTATCCAGATAATTTAACATACGTTCCAGATGAAGATCAAACCATTCTATTTCCACTGCATAGTCGAGAAGGTCACCACGTATTTCAGCATTGTCAGGAAGGAAACCGGGGACTTTTACGTCTTCAAGGTTTTTACCCATGCGCTTCCATGAGCCTTTTTCGTATGAGCGATGCGGTTCTGAGGCGCCATACCAAAAGAAAAAAGGTTTGTTTGTCCTTACACTATCAATAAAGTATTTAAAATTCTCAAAATAATTAAGGTTTCTAATGCCTGTAGCAAAACGTTCATCGTTCATATTGTTGTAGGCTATGTTGCTAAAAGATTTTCCGGCAGCATCGCCCTTGCGAAATAAGGTGTCATTCTCGTTTTGTGCATAATGGAAAGGAGCGACCCCTTTACCTGTACGCCCCGTAACATATCCGTTCATGCTAAGCAAATCAATAAATGGGACGTATTTTTTCATCCACGAAGAAGCGTGTTGCCCCGACTGTTCGTTCTGCCAGTGATAACGCCCGGTGACAATACTGCTTCGCGAAGGAGCACAGCCAGGGGAGCCTGCATAGCAATTCGAGAAATAAATGCCCTCGCTTGCTACCTTATCAAAGGCAGGGGTGTTTACAAAATTGCAACCGGCGAAACTGGTATGCAGAAACGTTTGGTCATCACTTATGGTAAATAAAATATTTGGTCTTTTTTGCTCAGTAGGTTTTTTTGTACAACTTATGTTTAATGCTATTATTATCGCAAATAAATAAACTGTTTTCAACTTCATTTTATTATTCATTTCTAAACAAATTGACTTTATTAACCACAACAGTATGGGTGTCCAGCATGACATGTGCACGCTTTTTTAAAGATCTGAATTAATTCGTAAAGTACAAATTATAGAAGCGAATTAAACATTCGTAAGATTGAAAAATACGGCAGAGAGGGTATTTCCCTTATTGGCGAGTTGCTGAACCAAATTCGTAAACTACAAGCTGATTGCCGGTAACGGATGGAGTGGTGGGGGCGTAGGAACTGAGGAGTGAAAAGCCTCTCCCTGCCAGTGTTGGCTGGCAGGGAGAGCTATTCAATTGTGTGTTGCTGGTTATTTCTTTCTGAAAATTATATTGAAATTATTCTTCTGTGACTTTATCCATCAACTTTTCACAGGCATTTTGAGCCTTAATGATGTCTTTATATATATTTTTATTTTGTTCCGATTCTTCAGTATTATTATAGGCATTTATCGCTTTAAAGTAATACTTCTTCGCATGTATGCGTTTACTAAATTGAACAAATACATCACCAATAGTCAAATAATCTAAATAATCCGGATTTTCCTTTTGCTCTATCAGTTCAATAATTTTCAATAGACACTCTTCTGTTTTTGCCCTATGTTTTTCAGCGAATTTTATGGGCAAATGATAATCTGTGTAAAGCAAAAAATGAGTACTGGCTTTACGTTTAAGGAAAATAGTGTTGTCTGGATCTATAGCTAATGCTTTGTTAATGTTTTTTAAAGCTTCCTGCTCTTTGCCTTTTGTATGCTGAAGGGCCACTCCCTTGTAATAATACCCTTCGGCAACTTTAGGAGCCAATTTAATAGAAATATCGGCGTAGTTAGCCAAGTCATCTATATTCTTTGTTCTTTCCAGGCACTGACAAGCTAAAAGAATGAGTTCTAAATTTTCCGAATCATTTTTCAATTCTGCAACAATTTTATTAAATGTCGGCTTTACCTTCCCCGAATAATACAGCGCTTTAAGTGATTCATAAGTATTTGTTTTCATCACTTTCTTTTTCTCTTTAAGCTCTTTACTCATCAATTTTTTATATTATATTTTAATCTAATGCTTTACTTATTGCAGATATCCATCTACCAAAGGGGCAAAGTTACGAATCAAAAACTAAGGATTGCTTTCAGAGCACCCTATTTGTTCATCTGAGCAGAAAACTTATCTAATTAATAAAATTCAAAGTGATAGAACTAAAATTTGAAAGTAAGAAAAGGGAGATTCTGAGAAAACAAGGATTTATCGTGACTCGTTTTGGCAAAATATAAGAAATACAGACTACTTAACGTTTTTCGAACAAGCTAGTCCTCAGAGCTGACATTATTGCTTTTTCATCCATTAAATTAATTTATTTGCATACAACTGTAAATCGATCGAGTAGTGGCAGATGCTGTGGTCGTTACCAATCATATTGCTAAGCAGTTTGGACAAGCTAAGAACCTTGATATTTAGCACTTTATTTGCCATTGCTTATACAAAATGTGTGCGCCTGGCAGCGCTGTACTTACGGGATTAGATTATTTGTTTTGGAATTTTTATTGGAACGGGATTAAAACGTGCAATGCATTTTCTGAACCAGAGGCTTATAAAATGGGTAGCGCGCAAATAGAGTCGGTACAGGCGGACTACATGTAAACTTGCATTGAACTGGTTTGGGTTCATTTTCAAATGTTTTCCAAACCTGTTTAAGTATTCGACATATGGTTTTCTCGCATAGAGTTCTTTTTCAAAGAGCCGTATGGTGGGGGAGTATCACGTGCGGTTTTGTCAGAGGTATCGGGGGTATATTTCCCTTTTCCTACTCGTCATTATTCTGGTTTGAAGCTATTTATAATCAACTCTGCTTTTTCTTTGTTTCCCGTTTGTTCCAATTTCATGACTAAAAATTTTAATCCTTGTAAGTCAATTAGATATAAATCAGAATTGTTTTTTATTTCTTCAATCTTTTTAGCCAGAGCTTCTTTGGAACTTGTTACCACTATTTTTGTCAATTCAACACTTGCAGCCATTTTGGGTACTTCTACTTTGTTCTGGAAAAAAATTCCTCCTATTGAAAAAGGAATTTGATTCTGATACGAAGTATACGACAAGTAATCATTGCTTAGATAAATTATTAAACGCTCTTCTGTTCTATTCCAAACTGTATTTGAAATATATCCTGCTAATTCTCCACCTCTCTGAATGACTTGCATTGGTGCATTTATAATTGTCCATCCATAACCATAACTATTTCCAAAATCTGGTGTCCCCTCCATTCTTGCAGGAATGTGTTTTTGGAAAGCAATATTTTGTAAATGTTCATCAATCAGCGTATTGTTTGACAGTGCTTTATAGAAATTAAATAAGTCGATTGTTGTTGAGTAAACATTGCCATCGCCTTGAAATCCACTGGTTACATAATTCGATACAAATTCAGGAATTTTTATTGCCTCCTCATATTTACCTGTAAAAGGATATAATACATAGCCCTTTGCAACATTCTTAATTTGTTTGATTTCTTCGGCATTAAAGATATTGGTTCTTGACATACCTGCCGGTTCAAAAATATTTTTAAGTAAATACGTTTTAAAATCAGATTCTGATACGTGCTTTACAATTTCTGCTAATATAATGTAGCCCAAATTACTATATTCACTCCTATCACCAGGTGTAAATTGCAATGCAGGTTTTTGCCCAATTAAAGCCATCATTAAATCTTTATTAGCACCTATTTTAGCGTTGTCCCAATTACTTTTAGTCAATAAGTCGCCATCATTGGGTAAGCCTCCTGCGTGAATAAGGAGTTGGTGAATGGTAATTTCGGCGTATGGAAATTCAGGTAAATATTTCGAAACCTTATCTGATAATTTTATTTTCTCCTTTTTGGTAAGTTGAAGAATTGCAATTGCTGTGAACGCCTTGCTTACAGAGCCTACATTAAATAGAGTTCCCTCATTTAAAAATTCCTTATTAGTTCTGTCAGCATAACCATAACTTTTTGAGAATATAACCTCATTGTGTTCAGCAATAAGGACATTCCCAAAGAATTGACCTCTTTCGCTCATTGTTCTAAAAAGGCTATCCAACAGTTCCGATTTATTCTGACTAAAGCAAATTGATGAAATAGAAACAAATAGGATAAATAATTTTATCGCTTTCATAGTTCGTATTTTATTTAAAAAAGGATTTTCTTTTGCCTCCTGAGACCTTAATTTCTTGAATATTTTCACCACCCTAAGTCTGCCCGGACTTACACTCTATAAACCGAGAATTATTCATTCTCCAGCTCTTTTTTTTTTTAATCCACTTTTTTTTTGACAGGTATTTTTATTCTTCCCTTTGTAGGAACCAATAATTTAGGAACATGTAGCAAAGCGGATTTCGGAAAGCTATTATGTCCGGCAAGTCAGAACTACGATGCGAACGACTTTTCAATCATATAAAAACTAGAACTCTTCGTATTCATTATTATACCAGCGTGCAATTTTTTTCTTAGTCGCCATGTTGTAAAAGTAGCAGAACTCTGACGTTCGTTTCCCAATCTCAGTATAGTTTTTGTAGTAAACCGAGAGTTTTTCAGTTAAACTTTTTCTTTCAGCAAAATTGTGCATGCTCCATAAATCTGGGTTAACCAGCCAACCGTCTGTTTCAACTACGATATATCCTAGCTCAAATAATTTAGTTATAACATCTTTCTCTTTTTGATCGAGAGTAGTTCGCGGTTGCGCTTCGCATTGAAACGCTTCACTGAAGAATAGTATGATAAGCAAACTAAAACTTGAGATTAAAATTCTTTTTGAGGAAATGATACGGTGTTTCATAATTTTAGGTTATTGAGTTTAATTATTCTATTGCCATTTTTTTACAGTGGACGTTAATGGTTTGTGCCAGGGTAGTACGAAGTTTCAACAAGGAATTTTTCAAACCCGCATGGGGCCAGGGAGGCTTATTGTTAAACGTTATTTTATAAAAGACATCCGTCAAAGATGGATTGGCGGTGGCAGAAAAGGCCGGAAACATTGGAAATTTACGCCCGCCCTCATTACTCTTACTCTTTATCAATAATTGGTTTTTATCACTCATAACGAGGTTGTTAACTTTACAAAAGTTACAAATTCTAAATATTACTAACAAATAACCAGGTCTGTTTTTTAGATTATTTCTTCGTCTCTACAAAATTGGCAATGCGCCACTTTTTGCTGCGTAAGTTTTATGACAGCAATTTTAGAAACAAGTAAATAGCCAAAGGAAGAACTAAGTAACCAGCAATTTATTCTTTGCAAACTTGCCCTTAACAAGTAGGTGGGGTAAGGTCTCCGGGAGCTGAAGATTCATCGTATTGTAGAATTTAATACTCCTAAAATAGCCGAAAAGCTGGCGCTGTTGTTTATGACCTTGGTTAATTGTGTTGTATATTTTAATGGAACGGGAATGAAATGTGCTATGCGGCTTTTGAACCGGAGGCTTATAAAATAGGTAACGAACAAATATCGCTGCGACAGGCGAAAACCAGGAAAACCTACATGGGACAGGCTACGGAACATATGCAACTGGTCTCCAAAACTGTTTGTGCATACGACGTAAGGTTTTACCCGTGGCATTTTATTTCGAAGAGTAGTATGATAGGAGATAAACAAGTAAGGTTTTGTGAGGTGAGATTCCCCTTTATCTACTCGGCTTTATTTTTTCTTACATGAGGACTTTAGTTTTTCTACACTCTTGATTAGTTTGTCAATGTCCAGGTCATGCTCATCTAAAAACCTAAAGATGATTGTATTGCTGGGCATAAATACCACATAGTTCTCGCCAAATCCCAGCATATAGGTTGCTTTTGTTTTGCATTTCCTTGTTTTTATTTCTTTTGACCAAAATGAATGTTGGTAGTTCGAACCCCTAAAATCGTTGTTGGTACTGTAGCCATCCCATTCAGATTTTCCAAATACTTCCAAAACCCTTTCCCTGTTTAAGATTTGTTGCCCTTTATATTTGCCTTCATTGGCAAACAACATGGCTATTTTAGCAGCTTCATCAATCGTTGGTAATGCACCGTATGCCAATATTGGAATTTCCTGAGCTTCATCTTTTTCCATAGTCCGCAACACCCCAAAATGCTCTGCACCAATGGGAACAAGCACATTCTCGTGCACCAGATCCCAGTAATTGAGCCTTTTGCCTTCTTTTTTTTCTACATATTTTTGCAGGGCATAGGATAATACAAACAGGTTGGTGGAAGCATAATTGAATCTCTCACCCGGCGCTTCGGGAGCATCTCCTAGCCTGGAAATGTTATGGATTGCTTGCTCCGCTGTTTCGGCAATAATAAGTGTACTAAAAAGACGTTCAGCATCCTCTCCTCCAACAGTCCCTGTAACCATATTTAGTGTGTGTCCAAAAGTAACACCTTGCCAACCAACCTGATTGGCCAATGCCGGTACATAGTCAGAAATGAGTTCATTGAATACATCTTCTTGGTATCGTTCATCAAAATACATTAGTGCCAATGCGCCCGCCATACTTTTAGTTACCGAATATAAACCATGGCGCATTTCGTTTGGATAAGGATAAATACCGTGACGGGTTTTAGGAGGATGCAGATATAGTTTATTATCCATTAAAAGGGCCCCCAAACTGGTAGGAGCATTTGTATATTTCATTTCCTCAAAGTAGTCAGCAACTTCATTATTAGTATCGATTTCACTTAAAGGGGAGATGGGAATTCTTTTTGCTTTTAATTTTTGGTGTTGTTCAATTATTTGTGTGGAATCGGCAAATTGTTTTGCCTGAAATTTAGCTGGTAACAGGCCACTAATGTTGCCTAATTGCTTATCATCGATATCTGCTGTTTCCTGACTGCATTGCAAACAAATATTGCTCACTTCATCTGTTTTGTAAACAAATGTTGCCACACAATTTCTGGCCTGGCCAACCCACCTGTCTGTTAAGGTCAGAGGAAACGAAGCACGACTCCATTCTCCATCTTCTTCTTCGTGCCACACTTTGCCTGCCCCAACTACCACATCCCAGTAGCTATTGCTGTAATGCCTTGTACTGATTCTGTCTTTTAGACAGGGAATCAGTTCTCCATTGTGCGAAATAAAATCTAAATCCAGTTTCGGAAAAATATTCTCGCCCGGGTAATATTCTTTTTCCTTTGGATAATTCAATTCGGTTTCCTGGATAGTTATGGTGCCGGATAAATGAGCTATCGCGCTATTTCCCCAGTCGGGTTTTGCATAATAACTCATGTCAACTAATTCAATAATGCTGTCTCCCTGCAAATGTTTAACAGTTAGTTTGTCACGCGGCTGCATAAGTTTTGGCCCATTCCATTCAACCGGTTTGTAATGACATGAATTAAACAGCATTAGAAAATAGAGGAGGATTGAATATGTTTTCATAAGATACATCCGTTTATAAAATCTATTTAGTTGTTGATTCGTTTAATTGTTCGGCGATAGACCACAAATCAAAATCCCCATAATGTTCTAATGAGTTGCCACAATGTACAATTATAATTTCCTTATCCGGGATAACATAGATGTTTTGACCTAAATTTCCGGATGCAGCAAACTGAAATGTAGAATCGCAGTTTGAATGACCCCACCATTGAAAACCGTAATAGACATGTTTGCAGCTATCGCCAAACCATTCGGGATATATGTTGCGAGGTATCGTTTTATTTTCACGTGTTGAATTTAATACCCAATTTTTTGAGATGATTTGATTGCCATTCCAGTTGCCTTCGTTAAGGAAAAGACGACCAAACCTCGCGTAATCAATAGCTCTGGCTATTAATCGGCTTGGCATGTATTCAAATCCTGACTTTCTACTATCGATAGAGAAAAGTGCATCGTATTCCATTATTTTTGCCCATAATTTCTCTTCAAGGTAGTTTGATACCGTTTTTTTTGTAGCCCTTTCAATGATTAATCCCAGATAGCTGGTATTGTAATTGCAATATTGAAAAGCACCACCGGGTTCTGTTGCAATTTTTACTTTTTTAAGGAGTAGCTTTCTAACATTTGGGTGGTAATATCCAACAGCCTCATCATGCCACGGAGCGTGAATGTATGTTCCAGGAATGTAGCTTTTATTGTATTGAAGCCCTGAACGCATTTCCAGTAAGTGCTTAATGGTGATTTTAGCAAATCCCGAATCTCGTTCCTCTAATTCAGGAATATACATTGTTATTGGGTCATCAACACTTGAAATAAGACCTTCGTCAATCGCTGCACCAATTAAAAATGAAATAAATGATTTCGCCATGGATTGGGAGTGAAAGTAGGAATCTCTGTTAAAGTCATTAAAGTATTTTTCATATAAAATGGTGTCTTTACGTATAACAATAAGTGCCGTAGTTTGCGATTTTTCAGCCCATTCGTTGAATGTTTTAAATCCTGAGCGCGAAACCCTATCGGCAAATAAATTTTCGATAAATTTTTCATTTGGGTTTTTAGCAAATTTAAATACGTCCGCCGAACCTTTTATAGTTCTGTTTTCATAAAGCTGATAATCATATACATCGGCTACATTTTGTGTAATCAGTCGATACACGTAAACGGGTGAATACTTAATAGAAAGAAAAGCTAAAATAAGCACCAGGAGAACAAAGGGTGTTGATAGAGTTATTTTAAAAACTTTTTTCATCGTATTAAAATTGTTTGTTATCTATGTATAAGCTGGAGTTCGCTTTTAATCACTCTCTTGTGTGGTAAATTTTGTGATGCTCGGTTCATCTTCTATGATTTGATTTTAAGGGTGATTTCTTAAGCCCATTATATATTAACCAGAAAGCCAACAGAATTTCGGCAAGTGCCATAGGCAGGGCAAGAATATTTTCTATCGAATTTATTGCAGCGGTGTCGAAAAAGTTCGATTGACGGGAGCTGTGTAAAAACGAATAACAAACTCCTGCGAAATACAATAAATAGCCAAAAAGCGAGGGAACAGACTTTGATTTTACCGATAAATAGCCCAATCCGATAAGATGAAGTCCAAATATAATTAATCCGACAGACCACAGTTTTTCAAACTGCTGCAAATGCAAGGTGGTTTCATAAATGGTAAGTTCTTCTGCAATGATATTATCTACTGACAAAACAGGAATTATTTTAAATAGCTGCAGGATAGAAATTCCCAATAGTAAGGTGTAAACAATTCTAATTCCCGCAGTAATTATTGATACTTGTTTTGAAGTTTTTCGAAAAAAGTAATACAATGAGATTGCTACTATCAGGTCGGTAATAAAAATTAAACTCCAACCAGACAATTCCGCAAAAAACAGTGTTTTATTAGCTGTCAGATTATTTAATGTAATATCGGGAGAATTTGTAACCAGCTTATTATGAGCATATCCAAAAGCGAAACCTGCAGTGACAGCCATAATAATCAATGAAATTCCCGCAATAACTCCGTGTTTTTTTTCCTTGCTGTGCATCTTCTAAATAAACTTTTAATCATGTGAAACATAAATAATTTATTTTTGTTCTCCAACCAAGGTTTAGTGAAAAGGATGCATTTTTAAGAGGTCATCTATTGTTGGGGCGGAACAGGATTAGGAGTAACATTTCTGTTTTGCTACTCGACTTCTTTTCACAGTCTGTACGTACGATTGGGCAGCCATACTCTCTGGCCAGTTTTTGTTTGTGGAGTTGGTATTTTGAGCGACCTGGCAATGTGTATGGATGCGAAGGGCTGGTTTATAATTTTTTGTTTATCCTAATTGTTTCAAAAAGTTCAGTGCATTTTCTCTGTCAAGAATCTCATGGATTTTCTGGTTTTCGTAATTACGTAGGCAACGATAGCAGGACGGAGAACATTTGCATGTATCCAATAATCTTATTGCTCTATTTATTACGGCTTTTAAAATTTCTCCATCTTCAGTTACAAGTCGTCTTGAATGACCAGCACCACCAGGAACGGAATCATAAATAATAATTTTGTGCTCCATTCTACCCTTACTTATCTTAAATGTTAAACAAGCCTTGATATCTCGCCTTTCAATGTTAAGTTCATGGGCAAAAGAATTAAGTAGGGCATACATTACAGACAACATGGTGGGATAGTTCGATGTGTCACAACCAAAAGATACTTTTGCCACATCTGTTTTAAATTCATGGTGCAAACTATATCTTATAAGAGAATTATTAGTACATATTCCCTTTCCAAATGGATTTTTATGTCCATCTGTATTTTTTTCTATTCGAGACACTCCGAATCTATAATCTTCATATTCAGACAACTTACTTGTTTCGTCACTTGCAATTGAATATCCACATTTTGAGCATACGTAGAAAAAATCAGTAGATTTAACAACAAGAGAATCATTCGCGGTTGATTCAACTTCTAATTTGATATTCTCAAATTCATATTCATATTTACTAATTGGATATGCGTCTTTATCTCCAATGTAGATGGCTTCTGTTTTGTATTTTCTTTCCTGTGAAGTTAACGGAACAGGTTTTGGTTGTTCTTCTGCAATAAAGCCTGCTCTTGGTTCAATACTTTTTTGGAAATCTCTACTTTTTAGTACTCTGCTACAAATAGCACACGGTATTCCATCAATACCAATTGGCATTTTTGAATAATTCATGTTTTCGCAATCGGGACATTTAGAGAGATAAGCTGTCTCGAAGTCGCTCATTTCACTTTTGTTTACAACAGGTTTTTTAATGTAACGGCTTGTATATAAATCTCCATCAGCAACCACTTCTGAAGATGGGGCATATTCGGCAATAGCTACTGACAAATCGCGACTTAGGTTTAATGATTTAAAACTTTGAGATGAAATGTTTTGTGATAATTCTACAGAATCAATAGGGAAGCCATATTTAGGCAGAATGTTTCCTCTAACCAGAAAGTCAATTAAGTCATTTTTTTGATACCTAATTAGTTTTCGATTAAAGACTGAAGCAGTCCTTTCATCCCTCCCTTTCATCGCCTTTTCATATTCTCTTTTTAAATACGCAACATTCAGTTCATACTCCTTTATTACTCTTGAAAGTGTTCCTTTCTCTCCAATAAAATCTTCCAACCAGCTAAAACTATTTATATATTTGCTTACCAATTTCTTATTTGTACTTGTTATTGAGTCCTTTAACAAGTCGGTTAATTCTAATGGCTCTGATTTAAGCCAATTAATAAAACCGATATATCCCTTTTCGTTTATGAATTCTTTTGCATTATTAGCAGAATACAAATCAGGATTGATTTTCAAGTACAAACTTAAAGCCACAGCATAAACATGACGTTTTAAAATTTTCTCATTATCCAAATTAAAACTGGGTGGATAAATCATTCCGTTTATCATTTCTTTTGGACTATCGAAAAAAGTAAAATCATGAGAACTTAATCGTGCAAATGTCAAGGCAAAAGCAGCAGCATCTATACTTCGACCAGCGCGACCTACTCTTTGTGCATAATTTGAAGCAAGTGGCGGAATATTACGTAAAAAAACTGTTTCCAAATCCCCCACATCAACCCCCATTTCAAATGTTGTGGAACAAGAAAGAGCATTAATTTCTTTTCGGATAAATTGTTGTTGATAATCTAGTGCATCCTTTTTCGCAAGTTGTGCAGTATGCTCTTTAACAAATAAAGGCGATACTTTATCGCTTTTATATAACATCGCATAATAATTATTGCTGCAAAATTCCTCGGAGTTTAGTTTTTCCATTACTCCTTCACAACCAATTTGAATACAATTGTCGCCAATGTTAAATTGTGTAACTTTTCCGCATTTTTTGCATTTCCAAAGAATGGCATTTTTCCCTAAATTGGTTTTGAAATAATTTGCAGGAATAACATAACCTTTACCATCATTTGTTTGAAGTTTGTATTTATTATTTTCGGATACCAAATACCCCCAATAGTTATTTAAAAAATCAACAGCTTTTTCATCATCCAACTTTAGAACCTTCTTAGTGAGTAATAATTTATTTGAACGATAATATTTTTTTTCTCCATTTTTTAATATTCTAGGAGTTGGCATAAAACCTTGAGAATTAAAAATCGAATTATCCTTACATTTAGTTATAACTTTTTGGTTTGGAGTAAAATATAAATATTCTCTATCACTAGGATTTATATCTGAGATTTTATCTGTAACAATTGCAGCGGAACGCACAATTTCAAACGCAAGAAAATTTAAGAAATTCATGGCGTCTTGTTTTGAAAGATTATAATTATTGACAACCACCTGGATAATATTTTCACTATTTCCAAAATATTCAAAAGAAATTTTACCTAATGACACGAGTGATGTATCTCGATTGCAATTATATAGTTCATTAAGGACAGCAACCCAAGCGTTTCTTCGACTTTCAGTTATTGACGATTCTAAATTGTCGGAATTGCTTTTGCGAAACAAGTTCAATCCTGAGTAGTAATTATCAAGTACTCCTACAAAATCACTAATACTGATGCCATTTCTAAAATTATTTTCTTCTTGTGTTACAACATTCCAAATTCCTCGGCGACGTAAGAACTCTTTGTACGAATCGTTCAAAAAACAAGCAAATTTAGCAGCTCCTTGTCGACTGTCAGAAAAAATTAGAAATTGGCTTCCTGTTTTGGACTTACTTTTTTTCTTTTCGACTTTTTGTAAGAATGGATTGTTGGTAGGATGACTTTCTGAATTTTCTTCGATGTTAAATTTGTATTCGGGAATCTGTTCATAAAGAGAAGTGGCAACAACTCCTGTAGCTGCATCATAACCTAGGTTAAAACGTCTTAAAGTTCCACCACAATTTAAACAATCGTCTTTGGGCAATTTCGAAATTTTTATTTTTTGAGTATTTCCGCAAGTACACCAAGTGTTGTGAGCTTCGTCGTCTGCCACTATTGCGCCACAGGTTTTACATAGATAAAAAACAGTATCTTCTTTTTTCTTTTGCCTTTTTGTTTTGGGATTGTCTGTACTTTTTTCTTCCTCTTCATAAAAATCTTCGTTACTATGTGCTTGGTAAAAGCTTCTTTCTTCCCTAACACTTGCCCTTACCAATTTGTCATTTACAACTTTGCCAACAATTGCAATTTCACCACAATCCTCACAAACGGCAATCTCAAACATTTTTGATGTTTTTTCATAAGATTGAGTGAAATAATCCTTTCGAATTAATGACAAACTATTATCGTAGTCAAGGGCTAAATAACAACCATCTAGTGCTTTTAAAAAATAATGATAACGAATATCTATTAACGGTTTTCCATTCTTTCGAGCCTTTGCACAAAGAGAGACAAATTTTACTGCTTCCTGGCTAGATATTTTAAGATGTTCGGCAAAATCATTTAATTTTAATAATCCACCTTTGCTTCTCATTTTTGTGTATAAATGAGAAGTAGAAATAATACCATATAATATCTCTGCCTCTTTGTCTTGGGCGTAATTATAATCAAGGTTGTACTTATCTAAAACATCGTTAAAGAAATTTTCCTCATTTGCTAAATCAGTAAATAGCCGAATTGGATACTGAAAAATTTCAGATGATTTTTGTGAGTTATCTCGATAGGCAGTGATTATATCGTCTGCATTGTAATAGCAACCAGTTAAGCGTTCTGCGAATTCAACAACTCTTTTATTACTTGCAAGACTACCATCTCCCAAGGTTGCAGATGTTAATATAAATTGAGGTTTCCTTTCTCCACTTATCCTACCTTTTAATCTTCCCATCAAAAACGCAGTTTCAATTCCTGTTGCCCCTGCATAAACGTGTGCCTCGTCCAATACTACAAATTTAAAATTGGAGTTGCTAAATATTGAATCATCGCCTGGTCGGAATAACATATGTTCCAACATTGCATAGTTGGTGAATAAAATATGGGGTGGATGTTCTTTCATCTTTTCGCGAGAAACTTCTTCATTAGGTAACCTCCTTCTTAATTCAGGGAATTTCTCATTGGCGTACATTGCTTCATAAAGTTTAATCGCATCCTTTTCTCGATTTTCGGTTCCGCCATTATAAACTCCAAAACGAATATCTGGATAAGTCATTAAAATTTCACGCAATCCTTTAATTTGGTCATTCGCCAAAGCATTCATTGGGTAAATAAAAATTGCTCTGACTCCTTCGTTGAGTTGTCCTTTTTCTTTTTCTCGAAGCAATTCGTTTATTACTGGTATCAAAAAACAATTTGTTTTTCCGCTACCTGTTCCAGTTGAAACTACAACATTTTTTCCTGAGACAATTTTCTCAACTGCCTTTTCTTGGTGCAAATACAGAGGACGAGTAATTGGAAGTTTTGGTGAGTATTTTTTATTCACTTCTAATTCTGTGAAAAGTGTAGATAATATTCCATTCTCAATCAATTCTTGTATAGATTTTCCAGACTTGAATGAATCTTTAATCTCAACGTAAGGACCACTAGAAACTGTCTTGTCTAATTCTTCAAGTAATTTTAATTGCAGATTTTGATTACGAAAATGAAAAGTAGTATTGATATACCCAATGTATTCTTTTTTTATTTCGTCTGCTGCTTTTGCTGGATTAAACATGGTCTTCTTCTTTATATTTGTATAAACTTATACCATCAAAACGATTATCCTGTTTTTGAATATTGCAAATTGCTTTGGATAATTTATTAAAGAATAATTCACCTATAAAGTCATTACCTCCATGCCAACCTGCTACCATCCAAAGAGTACTTTTATCTCTTATCTCAATCCTAACAGGATTAATTTTGTCATATGTCCCTTTTTCATTTTTCATAGTGTCTAGAAGTCTCTTTTCACCATTTGCGTACATTACGCACAATTCTCCAGTGTAATAAGTCTTTTCATCTTCTTGTACAAATTTTAGTTTATCAATAAAGTAATTGGGTGTAAAGGGAATCATTTCAAATTTCTCGTTGTTATAACAGTTTGCACTTAACAACTTTATTTTTTTGTACTTAAATCGAATTTTATCAGGTGAACCAATTATTAATTCTCCTTTATAAATAGATTGATAGCTTTCTTTTTTTGAAAAGATATTTTTGACTTTGATTTTGATTTTTATATTGCAGATATCATCATGCAGATTTCTTATTTCACAATTTTTGTTTGTGATTTTTGACCTGTAATTGTTCTCCTCTGATTTTATGATAAGAAAAAATTCATTGCTTTTATCTCCAACAAATGTATCTTTTGCATTCCAAAATACTTTACCATCAACATATAACAATGGATTCGTAATAAAATGTTCTTTTGTTGATAAATTGAAAATTTCAAAAACACCCTTTTCGCAAGAAATAAAAACTGAAATTTCTGTTAACCCCTCATTAGCATATATTATTCTTCCTATTTCAAAACTGCCACTTTGATTTTTAAAAATTTCAAATGGTTCTCCATTTGCCTTGCCAAATAATTTAATGTCATTATTTTCTAAGGGATTATCAATTTCTAGTATGTCTCCATTTGCCAGAAAATCTTTGTACCATAGTTTTCGGTTTATCGGTTCATTGTGCCATTCAATGTTGTTTAATCGCCATTTTAGATATGCAATTTTTATCAATAGCATTCCTCCATTGATAGGGCATTTTATTTCATCTTCTTGATTATTCCATGTTAATTCTATCGTTTCATCACCATTGGATATCGTCAGTTTTCGTTCTAAATCGCCAAAATAAAATGGGTGATTAAAATGTATTTCAATATTTGGCAAAACAATTATTGTTTCGCTTAGGATTGTTGATTCTTTTTCGTAGGAATATAAATTGATTTCAGTTGGATGATTTTCTGGAATTAAACCAAGTAATTTTAATCCAAATTGATAGCAACCACTTTCAATTCTTTCATAATCTAGCTCTGTTATTTTATAAGCTTTTTTATCAACTCGTATTTCTAATGCTTTTAAATTGGCATTTTCTGGTACTAATAGTTTAACACCGCTGGAATAAACAATACAAGAAACATCACCAAAGAACCATTCTACATTATGTTCCCCTCCAATCAAACAAGCTGTCTTTCCAATGCTCGCAGTTTTTGTCTTATCTACGAAAAATACTTGTTTTAGTATGCCCGATAAACTTTCACCAACTTTAGGATATATGTTGTATAAATTGGTTCCATAAGTTGTTAATTCGTCTGGTATTCTTTTCAGTGCATCAATGTCTTTGGAATAAACAAAATAATTTGTCGGTTTATTTATTTGACTTAAAACTTCTTTTTCTCCCTCAAATAAAATAAACTCCCTATTTAATGATGTTGCTTTGTTTTTTCCCGAATCAAAAATTACCGTATCATTTTCTTTAATTTCAATTCTTAGGTCAATTGAATCATAATACCTCAATAAATCATTCAATTCCAATTCAATTTGCTTTGTTGCAACTACTAATTCGCCTCGCTTTGTTCTTATTTCTTCGGAACGAATCTGTTCTCCGTTAACAAAAACCTCAAGTAGCACAGTGCAGTTGTTTTCTTCCAATCTGAATGAGGGGATGTAGAGAAAAACAGAATCTTGATCTCTAATGTATTTTGCAACAATATTTTCTTTTGAAACAGTTGGAACTCTTCTTTTTCGTGTCGTATCGCCAGATACTTTTTCCGATTCAGTTATATTTTTCCACCATTCCACAATGTAACGTTCTAATCTTGTATTTTCATTAATAGGTTCACTGTTAAAAAGCTTATTGATTTGATAGAATGAATCATTTATAAATCTTACAAAATCAGCAGATAAGTCTTCATTTTGTGAAAAAGACCTTAATCCAATTTTTATTGAATAGGCACTTGACCCGATTGAAACTTTCTTATCTTCACGATACCCACCACCTAAAACAGTTTTCATTTGTGCAGCAACTATCTCTCCAAGCCATTCGTCATCCGTAGTAAAACCAAAATCCAAATCTTTTTTGAAAATATTATAACACAAATCATAAAATGAAAAAATACTGTTTTTGGGTGCAAAAGAATGCATCATCAAGGTTGAATAGTACTTTTTGCCCGTCGAAACAATAGGGAGTGAGTGTTGCCTTCCCAACTGCGTGATAACGTCTGTAAAAGCATGATATAACTTTTGATTGATGCTTTCCTCATTTATTAAATGTTTAGAAATATAATCCCAAAAACGACTATTCTCTTCAGCATCATCTTCATCATCAGAATCTTTCCATCGTTTTGCAATTTCAACAAGAGTAGCAAATATCAATTTATGGTGTTTGTCTTCAAATACATTACCATAATTAAGAAGAGAATTACTCAACAAACCAACGTTTTCAAGCAATTCTGAATATTCATCTTCAGTAAATTCGAAGTTCCCTAACAATTTATGTTCGTTGAAATTTCTATTTATTTTTTGAAGTAATTGGTCTACATCCTTTTTTATTACATTTTCGCACGCTTTTCTACGCTTTTTTAAGGATGTCGATAACTGTTTGCTTTCTGCATCTCTATCAATCGAAATAACCTGTGGTTTCGCTTTATGAATACTTTTCTTTGTCGATGAATCTTTCTTTATTGATGTTAATTTTCTTATACTTTTTGTGTCAGTATTGGATTTCTCTCTGAGATTGGTTTCATTGGCTTGTTTTATATCATCTTCATCTACAGCTTTCGTTGCAACTTTACTTTCTTTTGAATCATATTTGCTTTCAGGTTCTTTGGTGGCAATGTCAGTTGTGACATCATTGTCATTTATGTTTTGATTTGGTAAAACATTTTGTACTTCCTTATTTTTATTATTTTCAACTTCAATTGGAGGTTGTTCTAATACTGCATAAGAACTAATTTGTTCAGTGGTTTTAGTTTCTTCATGTGAATTTGATTCATTAATAATTCTTTGATTCCTAGTCTCACATGTAGAACCCTTGCAATCAGTCTTTGGGGGGGGAGATTTATAAAGATTTCGTTTTCGTCTTTTCGGAACGATTTGAAGTAAGAAATTAAATATTTGATTTATGTATTCCTTCATATTCGTGTGTGTCAAAGTTATACTGATGCCTTCCGTGGCTGTCTAAAATTGCACTCTTTTGCAAATTTTAGTATGTGTTGGCTCGTGGGATATGCAAATGTGTGCAATGTGAGTATGCTTCCTCAACTGTCCCGTAGGGCAGAAGCGGGTAGGCAAAAACTATTTTTTTCTGGCTCCAATCTTAAAACAATGTGCCTATTTCTTTTATCTGTATTATTATTTTCATAATCAGGTTTCTATTTATGGATTCACGGTTGGTTATTTTCACTAGCAGCTAATGTTTGTACAAGGGGAGCACGGAATTTTGATAAGGTTACTTTTTAAACCCGCACGAAGCCAGGCCGGTTTGTTGTTACACATTATTTTAAAACCAACATCGCTCAAAACGGATTGGCGGTGGCAGAACAGGGCGAAAACACTGGAGAACCGCGCCCGTCCGCATTACTTTTTCTCTTTGTAGATAGTTGGTTTTTATAACTCACAGCGAGATTATTAACAGTATGAAAGTTACGTGTTCTAAATAAAAGTTACAAATAACCGCATCAGTTTTTTTCAATCTTAAAAATTCAAAGTTTTTTGTGGGTTGCAGATAACCGCTGCCGATTGCTTGCCGGAACGCAAGCCAGTTTTTGTTTGTGTAGTTGGTATTTTGAGCGACCTGGCAATGTGTATGGATGCGAAGGGCTGGAATTAGTTTAATATATTTAGAATTTTCACATAGGTTTCGGTCGAACCAATCTTAATTTTATCTCCTTGCTTTTTTCCAAGTAGTGATATTGCCAATGAAGTGTCAAGTTTTATTTTTTGAATTCCATTCTCTTTGTCAATTCCTTCACGATGATTTTTAACTAACTGAACATTCAGCTCTTTTTGATTATGCAAGTAGTTTATTTTAACGATACTATCAATCTTAATCTTATTTCAATATAATATTGAATATTAGGCGTTCCAGCAAGCTTGTATTCTTTCTGGTTCTCCCTTTTCTTTAGCAACATCAGTTAAAGCAAAAATTATTTTTCGGGTAACCGGTTTTCGCCAGGCAGTGTTTACTAAAGATTGATTGGCAGATATGTCTGTTCCTTTTCCCGAGACCAAAGCGATTAGATGCATTTGTGTCCTGTTTTGTGCGAATGAAACGAGCATGAGAAATATTCACACATAGGCGATTTATTAAAATCATGCTAGTTCCATCTTATTCCTTAGAAAACAAACAATTTTAATAAGTTGAAAAGGATATAAAACGAGTAATAGAATTGCACGCAATAAACAAATTCTATCACAACAAATAAGTAGCATAAATCTTTTTAAATTCGATGTAATTTGTTGTGCTTTAGAGGTTTGTGGTTTGTTTGTTGTTCTGTAAAAAAAATAGGGGCGACATGATAAAACCTGTCAGCCCCATAGATAAGTATTGTAAACTACAAAAAGCTATCTGCTGGCAAAGTATGGTGCTTTTTGCTTTTTGTTCGTGAAATTCAAAAACGACTGAGAAAAAAGTCTGTATTTTGCCCTACTTTTTTTCTCAATTTATAATTTAAACTCTATTTATTTTATAATTCTCCTGCAAATTCTTTCAGCCATTCTTTTAGCGAATCTCTGATTTCGGGATCCTTCAGTCCAAATTCGATGTTGGTTTTCAGGAAACCCATTTTGTCGCCAATGTCGTAGCGCTTACCGTTAAATTTCAGCCCGAACATGGGATGGTCTTTTACCATTTCGCGCATGGCATCGGTTAATTGAATCTCTCCGTTTTTCCCCGGAGGAGTTTTCTCCAGATAATCGAAAATCTTTGGTGAAAAAACATAGCGGCTTGCTATAGCCAGGTTCGAAGGGGCTTCTTCGGGACTCGGTTTTTCAATCCAGTCGTTTGCTTTGTAAACGTTGCCATTAATCAGGGTTCCATCCAGAATTCCATAGCGGCTTACCCGTTCAGGAGCTACCTGTTCCATGGCTACAACCGAACCACCGTGTTGGCTGTATACATCAACCAACTGTTTGGTTATTGGGCCGCCATCGCCTTGCACAAGAGTGTCGCCCAGCAAAATGGCAAAAGGTTCGTTTCCAACGTGGTGTTTGGCATGCAGGATAGCGTCGCCAAGTCCATTCATTTCCTTTTGCCACACAAAATGAATGTTGGCAAGATTGGAGATCGACCTGATTTTGTCGAGCATTTTCAGGTTGTGTTTTTTTAACAACGACTCTTCCAAAATCCAACTGCGGTCGAAATGTTCTTCAATGGCGCGTTTGCCTTTCCCAATAATCATCAGGATGTCGGTAATTCCGCTTGCCACAGCTTCTTCTACTACGTATTGAATTACAGGAGTGTCAATTATTGGAATCATTTCTTTGGGCTGCGATTTGGTGGCAGGTAAAAAACGTGTACCATAACCGGCAGCTGGAATAACAGCTTTTTTTATCATTTCTTTAATTGTTAACGATGTTGGGTTTGATCACTTGAATTTCGTGTGTGTTCAGCAGGTCTTTCAGTTTGTTATACATCATTTGGTTGGTGTAGGTGCCTATAATTGCACCTCCGGAGCCGGTGAACTTTGCACTCGCTCCAACCGAACGTGCCAACTCTACCATTTCAATATTACCTTTGCTTATGTCGATTAATGAGCGGCGTAAATCGAAATTTTCGTTAATCAAATTGTGCATCTTTTCATAGTCTTTTTGACCCAGTGCTTCCTTGAACTCTACTGTAATTTGTGCCCAGCGTTTCATTGCCAATAAAACTTTCTTTTCACCAATTCCGAACCGGGCTTTCAGGTTGTTGTGAAGTACCTCTGAGCCTTCGGAAAAATTCTTACGAAAAGCGATGTAAAAATGAGGGAATTCAGCAGTATTTAATTTTTGGTAATCGCCATATCCTCTTTCTGTCATCAGTTTTTTATCGAAATCCATAAAAACCGGCTTCTCGAATGCCTGCGCAATGCGGTCTTGCAATCCGGCAGAAATGTTTAATTCGCCGTTTTCAACCGATAGCACAAGGTTGGCAAAAATGGCCGGTTCGATGTAAACTTCATAAAAAATACATAAGGCTTTCAGAAAGGCTGTAAGTATTGCACTTGAGCCAGCAAGCCCTAGTCGTAAGGGGATATTTGAATCGTAGCGAACCGTAAAATTTTTACTCGCTAAATGGATGTTATTTTTTTTGCAGTACTCGTAAAATACTTTTACCATTCCTTTTAACAGGCGCATACCTCCATAGTAGCCCGAAAAGTTAATGTCTTCTACCAGTGCCTGCATATTCGAATACGATGTAATGTCTAAACGCTGTGGCTTAATTTCGAGTTCAGGTGTTTGATACAACTGAACCTTTGCTTCGAAATTGGAAAATATAAAGGAAATGGTTTTGCCAAAATAACCATCCGATGGATTTCCAATTACTGCTGCTCTTGGATATGAACAGGTTTCTATAATCATTACTTAAAAATTTGAGCCGCAAAACTAATTAAAATACTTTAATTTTTTTTGATTCCATAGAATATGGCTACGCTGTCGTAAACTGCGACTTCTTTTTTTCTTCAGCTTAGCCTTTGTTCTGGTCTGGGCTTTTGTTAACTATTCCATTTTTTAATTGCCTCCAAATTCATTTCATTCGCAATAGTTTTAGCCTCGGGGGTATATAAATATTCAAGCTCTTTAGCAAAATGCCCGGTAACTTCTCTGCGAACCATTTTCATTTGTGCATTCAGCATTTTATTATCCGGACTGAAAGCATAGGGGAGGATTGAAACTGCTGTCGGTAACCAACGTTCGGCAAACATTCCTTCGTGTTTACCACCTTTTTTGTATTCGTTAATTTCGTTTTGAATAATTTTGGTGGTCTCTAAATTCCCTTCATCAGAGCCTTTTTCTATGCCCCTGTTTTTTATTTCGCGGTTAATGGCCTCCATATCCGGAACAACCATTCCAACAGTATATGGATTTTGATTGTTGTGTAGCATGGCCTGCTGTATGTAAGGCGATTGGTCAACCAATGCTTCTTCAATGCCTTCGGGACTGAATTTTTCGCCATCGTTGCCAATTAACAAGCTTTTAAACCGGCCTAAAACGTAAAGAAAATCATCTTTGCCCATGTATCCCATGTCGCCGGTGTAGAGCCAGCCGTCTTTTATGGTTTCGGCGGTGGCAGTAGGATTGTTCCAGTAACCCAACATCACATTATCGCCTTTAATAACAATTTCTCCTTTTTCTCCGGTTGGCAGTTCTTTGCCGTTGTCATCTATAATTTTAAGTTCAATATTTTTAACCAGTTTCCCCGAAGACCCAAATTTTACATCTTCTGGAACATTCGACGAAATTACCGGAGAGGCTTCAGTTAGCCCGTAACCCTGGCAAACCGGCATCCCAATTGCATAAAAGAAACGTTGCAGTTCTATATCGAGTAAGGCGCCGCCTCCAACAAAAAATTCGAGATTGCCTCCAAACCCATCGCGGATTTTTGTAAAAAGTATTTTATCGAAAAGCCAGTAAAGTGGTTTCAGAAAGAAACGAAAACCTTTTCCCCTGTTGTTGCCATAGCCGTTATGGGCATAAGCTACCTTTAAAGCAAACTGGAAAAGTTTATAAAGTGTTTCTCCTTTTTTTCGAATACCACCTTCAATATTTTTTCTGAATGTTTTTGAATACGCAGGAACACTCATCATAAGTGATGGTTTAATTTCCTGGATATTTTTTGGAATGTTGCGCAGGGTTTCCATGGGTGTTTTTCCCACTTGAACCGAAGCTATACTTGCTCCTTTGTACATAAAAACATAAAGGCATGTGGTGTGTGCAAAGGCATGGTCCCAGGGTAAAATAGCCAGCGTTGTCCATTCGGTTTTTAAATCCATTAAAGAGTTCGATTGTACAACGTTGGCCGCATAGTTCAGGTGGGTAAGCATAATTCCTTTCGGATCGGCAGTGGTTCCCGAAGTATACGAAATGTTGGCCACATCGTTGGGAGCAACTGCTTTCCACACTTTTTCAACTAGTTCCGGATTTTCTTTTCTGAATTTAGCACCGTCCTTAACAAGCTTGCGGTAATCAATATCATTTTCTCCTGCATTTTTTTTCCCGTCCAGATAAATTACTTTTTCAAGATCGGGAAGCTCATTGCGAATGTCTTCTACCTTTTGAGCATGTTGTGCCGACACAAAAATAAATTTGCTGCCACTGTGCTTTAATCGGAATGTTAATTCGTTTTCCTGCAGCCTTATTGAAAGAGGAACATTTATTCCGCCAGCGTATAGCATTCCCAGTTCGCTAATAATCCAGTCGTTACGTCCATCGGCAATAAGCCCGGCACGATCGCCTTTTTTAAAACCAATTTGAATTAATCCGGCAGCCAGGTTTAATACTTTTTCGTGTGTTTCATTGTAGCTCGTTGGCTCGTATTTGTTTTTTGTTTTTTCCCAGAGGTAAACATTGTCGGGGTAATTGGCTACTGCCGTTTCGAAAAGTTCAATTATGGTTTTCATAAAAAGTAGTACTGTATTAGTTTCTGAAAGAATCCAAAAGTAGAAAAAAAACTAAAACTGCCCACTTATGCACGCTTCGAAATAAGAAATGCCCTTTCGGGCATTTCTTTAATAAAGAGCTAATCTATTTCGTTTTTTTTCAGAAATTCTGACGAGCTTATCTTTTTCAGGTCTCAATCTTCAAGTATAGTCCTCGCTATGAGTTAATATTTTGAGCCTTTGAAATAGCAAAATGATAAGCGATGTACTCTGAATAGTATTATTCGGTAATGAATTTATAAATTGTTTTTTGATTGTAGGTTTCTCCGGGTTTTAAAAGGGTTGTTGGAAATTCGGGCTGATTTACCGAATCGGGGTAGTGCTGAGTTTCGAGGGCAATTCCCGAAAAGCTTCCGAATTTCTTTTTCCCGTCAATGGTTAGTTCCGGATTCCAGTAGCCGGTGTATACCTGCATACCGGGTTGTGTTGTGTAAACTTTCATTTTACGACCGCTTTTTTCTTCGCTTAAACAGCCTGCATGTTTTAGTTCACCCTTTTCGTTGTCTAAAACGTAATTATCGTCGTAGCCCATTTCCAAACCGGCATCATTTAGTTTTTTCGACGATGTGAAATCGTAAGCTGTTCCCACAACCGGAATAATTTTTCCTGTTGGAATCTGATCAACCATTTCTGTCATTTTTGTGGCTGTTAATTCCAGAGTATGATTTAAAATGTTTTCTCTGTGGCCACTTAAATTAAAATAGCTGTGGTTTGTTAAGTTTACAACAGTGGTTTTGTCGGTTTCGGCAAAATATTGAATTCCCAACTCGCTTTTTTCGTTTAAAGTATAAATACAGGTTACCTCTAAATTTCCCGGATAATTTTCTTCACCATCAGGGCTAAGGTAGGTTAGTTTTACTCCAACTTCAGCTTCGTTTTCAAATGTTTCGGCAGAAAAAAGTTTACGGTCGAAACCAACAGCTCCGCCGTGCAAATGGTTTGGGCCGTTGTTAATGGCCATTTTGTAAGTCTTACCTTCAATTTCTAAATGTCCATTGGCAATACGGTTTCCGAAGCGACCGATTAAAGCCCCAAAATACGGGTAACTGCCAAGGTATTCGTCGCTTAAATATGTTTCCAGTTTGTTGAAACCACAAACTACGTTTTCAATTGTGCCATTTTTGTTGGGCATATCAATGGCAGTAATAATTCCACCGTAGTTGGTTATTTTAACCGAAATATGGTTGTTCGATAGGGTAAACAAAGTTACTTCGCTACCATCTTGTAATTGTCCGAAAGATGTTGATTTAATTTGCATTTTTATGAATTATTAGGATTGTAGACATTGAATAGTATGATTTAACGCCAATGTCTAATCATCATTTTTTTTAATTGTAAAAATAAATATTTTATGCTCAATTCGAGAACAAAATCTAAATTGGATACAAAAATGCAAAAATAGATTTTTAACTGGTAGGTACTGGTAGTGTTGTAAAACATGAATTAATAGAAAAAAACTTCTAATTTTGTAACAACCAATATTTCTATGATAAAACAAAGCGTAATTTACATCGACCCGAAATCGTCGAAACCCAAGTACAAACAAATAATTGATTCGGTTTACGACGGAATTGAAAGGAAATCCTTATTAAAGGGGGATAAAGTTCCATCCATCAATCAAATTTGTTCGGATTACAAGTTAAGCCGCGATACAGTAATGCTTGCCTTTAATTCGTTAAAAGAAAAGGGAATTTTACTTAGCAGACCCGGAAAAGGTTATTACATCGATTCAGTTGACATTTACCACAGCGAAAAAATATTTGTGCTTTTCGACGAATTAAACGCTTTTAAAGAAGATTTGTACAATTCATTAATGAGTAAGCTGAAGGGGAAGGCAAGTGTTGATGTTTTTTTCCATCATTTTAATTATAAGGTTTTTAAAAATCTGATAAACGAAAGCATCGGCAACTATACCTCTTATATTATTATGCCGGCTACATTCGATAATGCCAGCCAGCTGATTTCGAAAATACCAAAAGAAAAGGTGTTTATTCTTGATCGTTTGAAGTCTGATTTGAAAAAATACCCGGTGGTTTACCAGGATTTCGAACTGGATTTTTATGATGCCCTGGTTGAAGGATTGCCCTTTTTAGAAAAGTATCGGAAATTAATTTTTGTAAACTCCGGTGCTAAGGAACCCGTGGAACGAAAAAATGGATTTGAGCGTTTTTGCATTGAAAATAATTTTGAATTCGATGTGGTAAAATCCTTAACCGGAATAAAACCTTCGATTTGGGAAGCCTACTTTTTAACTTCGGACCACGATTTGGTGCAGTTAGTTAAAACAGCCAAATATTATAAAATGAAACTTGGTAAAAAATTCGGCATTGTTTCGTTTAACGATACTATGCTGAAAGAAGTAGTGGCAGGCGGCATTACAACCATTTCGACTGATTTTGAAGAGATGGGTAAAACATTGGCAAATATGGTTTTAACCCGCGATAATCGTAAAATCCGTAATTCCTCGCGAATAATTATTCGCAACAGTTTATAATTTAGCGGTAACCCAAAAATTATTAAAATTTAACAATAGAGGTGTAGCAGTAATAAAATAAGGCCTGGTGAATGAGGATTTTCTCTTTTCAATTAGTAATTAGCCTTAAATCTGCTGTGCAACATGATTTGAAGAGGTGTGACAGACACTTTTAAAATTATATTTGTACCCACCAGTACCTACCAGTTGCAATTGGGGGTGGTGACTATGTAATAAATCTTTAAAAATTATAAATCAATAAAAAATTATGGCAAAAATTAGTAGCTTAATTGAAACGATTAACGGTGGTAATAACTCGTTGTTTCAGGAATTGTATGGAACCGACGCTGTGGTGTTAAAAGAACAAGCAGACAGGTATGCCGACTTAATGGGAGAATTTGAAAAAACTTTTGGCATTGACGATGTAACCTTATTCAGCTCTCCGGGACGTACCGAGATTGGTGGTAATCATACCGACCATAACTACGGACGTGTTTTAGCAGGTGCAGTTAACCTCGATAATATTGCTGTTGCTGCAAAAAATGGTACAAATACAATTCGTATTAAATCGGTGGGTTATCCCGAATTTCAGGTAGAGCTAACAGATTTTCAGCCTAATAAAGATGAGTTTTATACTTCTACTTCGCTGGTAAAAGGGATTGCTGCTAAAATGAAAGAAAACGGATACGAAATTGGTGGTTTCGATGCGTGTATCGAAGGTCGTGTGCCTAAAGGATCCGGTTTAAGTTCTTCGGCTTCGTTCGAAGTTTTGGTGGGTGCAATCATTAGCGAACTCTTCAACGAGGGTAAAATGGGTGCTGTAGAAAATGCAATTATTGGTCAATGGAGCGAAAACAATTATTTCGGAAAACCTTGTGGTTTAATGGACCAAACAGCTTGTGCCTGTGGAGGATTAATTACGATCGATTTTAAAGATCCTGCAAATCCGATTGTAAAAGAAGTTGATTTCGATTTTGTGTCTACCGGATTTTCGCTTGTGATTACCGACGTGGGTGGTGGTCACGACGATGCTGCCTCTCAGGAAGAATATGCTTCCTTGCCAACTGAAATGAAATCGGTAGCTGCCGAAATGGGCGCAAAGGTGCTTCGCGAAGTAACCTTGGAAGACATTGTAAAAGAGATACCTAAATTACGTGAGAAAGGAATTAGCGACCGTGCAATCCTTCGTGCCTATCATTTCCAGGGCGATAATGCTCGCGTGGTAAAACAAGTGGAAGCATTGGAAAAAAACGATTTCCAGGCCTTCCTGAAAATGGTCGTTGAATCGGGTTATAGTTCTTACATGTACAACCAAAATATTTTCGATGTAGTACATAAAGACGAACAGGTTGTTTCTTTAGGTTTGGCTCTTAGCGAAATGGTTTTGAAAGGCAGTGGCGCATGGCGTGTTCACGGTGGTGGATTTGGCGGTACTATCCAGGCATTTGTGCCTCAGGATAAATTAGATGAGTATGTAACAACACTGGAACATGTTTACGGTAAAGGTGCATGCCATAAACTATTTATTAGAGCTAAAGGTTCTGTTAAACTTGATTTCTAATCTTTAAATAAAATTAAAGTTAGTAAATTTTTTTAAAAGTGTAATTTGCAGGAGTTCAGGAAGTTTGCTGTTTGATTATAAGTGATGATGAAAAAAACACTCCTAAAAGTTCGCTTTTTCACACGATATTTTAACTTTGAGGCCGAATTACAAAACTTATCCCGATTTTTGTCGGGATAAGTTGCTTTTTCGACCTAAATTATAACTGACAGATAAAATTAAATGAGTTTCAACATTGAAGATCATCCTCATAAGAGGCTTAACCCTTTAACCGGCGATTGGATTTTAGTGTCACCACACCGTTCAAAGCGTCCGTGGCAAGGGCAGGTCGAAAAATCAATAGCGGCTGAAAGGCCAAAATACGATCCCGATTGTTACTTGTGTGCAAACAACGAAAGGGCAGGAGGGAAAATCAATCCCGATTACAAAGGTACATTTGTATTTACCAACGATTTTAGTGCACTTTTAACCGATACTCCCGATGGTGGAATCGATGACGGGGAACTGTTTCAGGCACAAAGCGAAAGCGGAATTTGCAAGGTAATTTGTTTTAGCGAAGACCATAGCCTTACCATTCCGGAAATGGAAGTGGAAGACATACGTAATGTGGTTGATGTATGGTGCGAACAGTTTACTGAACTGGGAAATAACCCAACGATTAATTACGTACAGATTTTTGAAAATAAAGGTGCAATCATGGGCTGTTCTAATCCTCACCCGCACGGACAAATCTGGTCGTCGAAAGGAATTCCAACCGAGCCTGCAAAGGAATGCAAAACCCAAAAAGCTTATTTCGAAAAGCATGGACGTACACTTTTACTCGACTATGTAAATGCAGAGTTGGAAAAAAAGGAACGTTTGCTTGCTCAAAACGATTCGTTTGTTGCCCTTATCCCATTTTGGGCAGTGTGGCCTTTCGAAGCAATGATTGTTAGTAAACGTGCGGTACAAAATATTCTTCAGCTAACTGATGCTGAAAAAACCGACCTGGCTGATATTTACAAGAAATTAACGGTTATGTACGATAATCTCTTCGAAACATCGTTTGCCTACTCAGCTGGCTTGCACCAGGCTCCAACCGATGGCGAAGACCATCCGGAGTGGCATTTACACATGCACTTCTACCCACCGCTGTTACGTTCGGCTACGGTTAAAAAGTTTATGGTTGGATACGAAATGTTGGGAACACCACAGCGTGATATCACTGCCGAAGGAGCTGCTAAACGTTTAAGAGATTTACCAAAAATTCATTTTAAGAAATAATTTCTAATTACAAAAATCAATATTAATTTATTATGGAAGCTAAAAAACAAAATTTCACAGTTCCTATCATTATGATGATTCTGCTGTTTGGTATGATTTCCTTCGTTACCAATCTTGCAGCACCTATGGGAGTTGTACTAAAATCTCAGTTCGGTGCAAGTAATTTCCAGGGAATGATGGGTAATGCTATGAACTTTATTGCCTATGCAGTAATGGGAATTCCCGGTGGAATTTTATTACAACGTGTTGGCTATAAAAAAACTGCACTTATTGCAATTGCAGTTGGTTTTATAGGAGTTGCTATTCAATATTTGTCTGGTTATGCAAGTGAAACATCAGCATTTTCTGTTTATCTGGCAGGTGCATTTGTTGCTGGTTTTTCAATGACTTTATTAAATACAGTTGTAAACCCAATGCTTAACACCTTAGGTGGTGGTGGTAACAAGGGTAATCAGCTTATTCAGGTTGGAGGTTCATTCAATTCGGTAATGGCAACAATCACTCCTATTTTTGTAGGTGTTTTAATTGGTGAAGCTGCTAAAGCCCGAATTTCAGATATTTTCCCTGTAATGTACATTGCAATGGGTATTTTCGCACTTGTTTTCTTTGTATTGTTATTTGTAAGCATTCCAGAGCCAACTTTGGAGTTTGCAAAAGAGCCAATGAAAAACCTAATGGCAGGTGCAATGAAATTCCGCCATTTTATTATGGGTGCCATTGCAATTTTTGTGTATGTAGGTATTGAGGTTGGTGTGCCAGGAACAATGATTCTTTGGTTGACTGAACCAGGTGGAGTTGGAATGAATGCAGGTATGGCAGGTTCTATTGCCGGTGCTTACTGGATGTTAATGTTGGTGGGGCGCTTAACAGGAGCCGCTATCGGAGGTAAAGTGTCTAGTAAAACTATGTTAACCGTAGCCTCGGCTTTGGGGTTGGCCTTTGTTCTTTCAGGTATCTTTATTTCAGCCACAGCTACCGTTAATATTGCTGCTTTGGGTGTAGCAGATGTACCAGTTAAAGCCATCTTGTTTGTATTGGTGGGTTTGTGTACTTCAATTATGTGGGGAGGTATTTTTAACCTTGCCGTTGAAGGTCTTGGAAAATATGTTGCTGCAGCCGCAGGTATCTTTATGACTATGGTTGTTGGTGGTGGACTAGTTCCACTGGTACAAAATGCAGTTGCCGATGTTGCTGGATTTATACCAAGTTACTGGGTAATTGTAGTGTGCTTAGGTTATTTACTATTCTATGCATTAATTGGTAGTAATGTAACAAAACGTGCCGACGGTGTTACAGTATAATCGATATTTTGTGTCCCGATTTTAGGGATCTTAATATAAATCAATTCGGGATTATCCCAGAAAGCCATTTTCGTCAATCGACGGAAGTGGCTTTTTTCGTTTCTATTTTATACGATATTTATCATTTATCCAACCCTGTGTTATATTCGCAAGGGCGAAATAAAATGTTAATACCTTGGCGCCCAAACGCGCTTTCCGTTATAGTTGTCTTATTATTCCCGGGTTTCACAACATTTTTCCGGGGCTTTCTTCGGCAGCCCGGCAAAATGTGTTTAACCGCAGTAATAATTTCGCCAAGCTGCCGCTTCTATCGCTGGTCGGTGTGCCATTCAGCTCAATCTCTACTTTCTGTTGTAAGTTCGAATCGTCTCAGTTTTCAAAAAAAATAGGAACCCGATTTAAGAAACCCAATAAGCAGGAGTTTTGTCAGCATTGTTATTTATTGTTTAACAAATTGTATTGGAATAATCGTTTAATGTTTTCAAATGTTCACAATATATGTGTTTTTTGTTAGTTTTAGACATTATTCACAAAACCAAAAAATCAAAAATGAAGAATATCATCTTTCTATTCTTCCTTGTAATAACTTTTACAGGAACCAGGGCACAAAGTTTGTCGCCGGTACTTGGGGTTGCCGATAGGCGCCCCGAAATTTATGCCTTTACAAATGCAACTATTGTTGTTGATGCCGAAACGACCCTCGAAAAAGCATCTATGCTTATTGAAAAAGGCAAAATTATAGCTGTTGGGAATAAAATCGATATTCCTGCCGACGCTGTTGTAGAAGACTTAAACGGTAAATATATTTACCCGTCGTTTATTGATTTGTTCTCGAAATACGGTATTGATTCGAAAACGCTTGAAAAACCTCGGTCGTTTATGAGCCGTCCGGTTTGGGATTCGAAAGAAAACGGATCCTGCTATTGGAACGATGCTATAAAACCCTACCTTGAAGCTGTTAACGATTTTCATGTAGATGATAAGTTGGCCAAACCTATGCGCGATGTAGGTTTTGGAGCGGTGCTTACACAAAAACATGATGGAATAATGCGGGGAACCTCGGCTTTGGTTTCGTTAAAGAACGACGATGAAGAAAAAGTAGTGATAAAGGGAAAAGCTGCTACAGGGTACTCGGTGTTAAAAGGAAGTTCGGAAATGAATTATCCCAACTCGTTGATGGGAGTTGCGGCATTGCTTCGCCAAACTTTATACGATGCCGATTGGTATAAAAATAAAAGCGATAAATCGATTTACGACGAATCGCTGGAAGCCATAAATTCAAGCAACCAACTACCGGCTGTATTTCAGGTGCAAAACAAGTTAGAGTTAATTCGTTTTGCACAAATTGGGCAAGAGTTCAACAAGTCTTTTGTAATGAAAGGAAATGGCGATGAGTACCAGCTTGCCGAAGAGATTGAAGCAGCAGGCGTCTCGCTAATTCTTCCTTTAAATTTTCCTGAAGCTCCCGATGTTTCCGATGCTTTCGAAGCGGTGTTAGTACCCTACGAAGATTTAAAACATTGGGAACTAGCTCCAGCTAATCCAGCGGTTTTGGTAGAAAAAAATGTAGAATTTGCCTTTACTTCCGATGGTTTAAAAGATAAAAAAGAATTTCGTAAGAATCTGCTGAAAGCGATTGAATATGGCCTTTCAAAAGAAGATGCTTTAAGGGCGCTAACTTCCACATCTGCTAAACTAATAGGTCTTAATAAAGAAATTGGAACGTTGGAAAGCGGCAAAGTTGCGAATTTCCTGATTACCTCTGGTGATTATTTTGACAAGGATTGTGTGGTTTACGAAAACTGGGTGCAAGGCGAAAAATATGTTATTAAAAAGAAAGACGCCACCGATTTTACAGGAAACTATGAGTTGGCTTTGAGCAACGGCACAAAACTATCGGCCGAAATTACCGGAGAGGAAGGAAAATATAAGTTAAAACTAATATCGGGCGAGGAGGAATTAAAAGGAAAATTTAAAGTAACAGATAATTTAGCTTCGATTTATTTTGCCGGAGAAGGAAAATATACACGCCTTTCGGGATGGGTAGAAGCAAGGGGATTTACCGGCAGCGGAGTTTTGCCTGACGGCCAAAAGGTGAGCTGGACAATGAAGTTTGAAAAAGAGGCAAAAGCCGATTCGATAAATAAGAAAAAAGCCGAAACGGAGAAATTAGAACTTGGTTCAGTTATTTATCCTTTTGTGGCTTATGGAAACAAAACTCAGCCAAAATACGAAGATGTACTTATTAAAAATGCTACGGTTTGGACATTGGAAAGCGATGGTGTTCTGGAAAATACCGATGTGTTAATAAAAGATGGCAAGATTGCTAAAATTGGGATAGGCCTAAACGCAGGTGGTGCAAAAGAAATTGATGGTACGGGCATGCACCTTTCACCGGGAATAATCGACGAACATTCGCACATTGGCTTAAACGGCACAAACGAAGCCACCCACGCAGTAACTTCCGAGGTTCGCATGCGCGATGTGTTAAATCCTGAAGATATTAGTTTTTACCGACAACTTGCCGGTGGCGTTACCTGTGCGCAGCTATTACATGGCTCGGCAAACCCTATTGGTGGCCAGTCGGTAATTGTAAAGTTCCGCTGGGGAGCTCCTGCCGAAGATATGGTGGTGAAAAACCAGGTGGGATTTTTAAAGCATGCTTTGGGCGAAAATGTGAAACAATCGCGCTACCCTTCGTTTATTGCCAATCGTTTTCCTCAAACCCGAATGGGCGTCGAGCAAACAATTCGCGATGCGTATTTGCGGGCGGTAGAGTACAAAGCCAAATTAGAAGCCGGTGAGCCTGTTCGCAAAGATTTGCAATTGGATGCTATTGTTGATGTGCTAAACAAGAAAAGTTTTATGGGAGTTCATACTTACGTGCAAAGCGAAACGAATATGATTATAAAACTGGCGCAGGAATTTGGCATAAAACCACATACTTTAATTCATAATACCGAGGGGTATAAAATTGCCGACCAAATGAAAGAAGCAGGTGCTGCAGGAAGTTTGTTTGCCGACTGGTGGGCCTTTAAATTTGAGGTGTACGATGCCATTCCATACAATGCAGCTATTCTTACTAAAAACGATGTGCTTTCTTGTATTCATTCGGATGACCCGGAGTTGGCGCGTCACCTTAATCAGGAAGCAGCTAAGGCCATAAAATATGGCGGACTTTCAGAAATTGAGGCACTAAAACTGGTCACCTTAAATACGGCCAAAATATTCCATCTCGACCATAGAATGGGAAGCATTAAGGTGGGCAAAGATGCTGATTTGGTTCTTTGGACCGACAATCCGCTTTCTATTTACGCAAAAGCTGCAAAAACATTTGTCGATGGTACAATATACTACGACATGGAAACAGATAAAGCAAAGTATAAAGAAATTCAAAAAGAGCGTTCGCGAATTATTGATAAGATACTTGCCGCAGACGGCGAGAAAGGGGCAGGGGCTTCTGATAAAAAGGCTCCGGTTGGGGTAAACAACCAATACATTTATGATGATGAATGCGCCGATAATTACAATTTGGAATAATATCAAATTTACTTCAAACTGAGAATTAAATAATTTTAATAGGATGAAACGAGCATGAGAAATATTCACTCATAGGCGATTATTCAAATCATGCGATTTCCATCTTATACCTCAGAAAACAAACATTTTTAATAAGATGAAAAATATATTTCAAAATACAATAGTTGTTGTTTTACTTTTAGTGGTACAAATTGGAACAGCGCAGGTTTCTGCTCCTTCTAAAAAACAGGAAAAGGGAATTGTTTTAACAGGCGGAACTGCTCATTTGGGAACTGGTGAGGTAATTGAGAATTCTGCCATTGCTTTCGAGAATGGTAAAATTGTTTTTGTTGGTAATGCCAGCGAGGCCGATTCTTATTCTGCTTTCGACAAAGTTGATATTACAGGAAAACAAGTATATCCGGGCTTGGTTTTATTGGCCTCGCAAGTTGGTTTAGTAGAAATTGAAGGCGTGCGTGCCACTCAGGATGCTTCTGAAGTTGGCGATTTTAATCCATCAGTACGGTCAATTATAGCCTACAATACCGATTCTGAAATAATTCCGGTTTTGCGATCAAATGGTGTAACACTGGCACAAGTATGCCCCGGAGGAGCATCAATTTCTGGTTCGTCATCGGTAGTCAATCTCGATGCCTGGAATTGGGAAGACGCTGCTGTAAAAACCGATGACGGAATTTGGATGACCTGGCCGGCAATGTATTCGTACAGTGGACGTGGCAGTAAGCGCAAAATGGAAAAAAATAAAACCTACGAAGCCAGTGTGCAAAAACTGGAAAGTTTGTTTGCCGAAGCAAAAGTATACAAAGGCAAGCCTGTGAATTCGAAATTGGCAGCAATGAAAGGTTTATTCGACGGTAGCCAGACTTTGTTTATATCAGCAGATTTTTCAAAAACAATTATTGAGAGTGTGAGTTTTGCTAAAAAAATGGGTGTACAAAAAATAGTGCTTAATGGCGCCGACGAAGACGCATTGTTAGTTGCCGACTTTCTGAAAGAAAATAATATTTCCGTAATATTAGCCCACGTTCATCGCCTACCGAAATATAAAGACAGTTTTACACGTAAACCTTTTGAGCTGGCAGCCGACTTTAAAGACGCTGGAATTACTGCTGCCGTAACTTATTCCGGAGCTTCGGGTAGTATGAACCTGCCTTTTGTTGCCGGACAATGTGTGCCTTACGGGTTAACAAAAGAAGAAGCTTTGCAATGTGTAACTTTAAATGCTGCAAAAATTGCAGGTATTGCTGAAATGGCTGGTAGCCTTGAAGTTGGTAAGGATGCAAACATCGTAGTTTCGGAAGGCGACATACTCGACATTCGAACAAATAAAATTATCTATTCGTATATTTCCGGAAGAAAGTTAAATTTGGACAATAAACACAAAAGGCTGTATCGGAAATTTTCGGAAAAATATGGTCAGGAAATAATGCAATAGATTTTATGTACGACATTATTGGCGATGTTCACGGACATGCCGCATTGCTTAAAAAGCTGCTGCTTAAATTGGGGTATGTTAAAACAAACGGTAGCTATCAGCATCCATCACGAAAAGCAGTTTTTGTTGGTGATTTTATTAATCGCGGACCTGAAATCCGGAAAACAATCCGGTTAATTCGCAAAATGGTGGAAGAAGGCAATGCTTATGCAATTCTTGGCAATCACGAAATAAATGCCATTATATATCATTTAAAAGAAAAAATAGGAGGAGCTTCCCTGGTTAAAGAACCAAGCAAGTACTTTCTGTCGCTCTATAAAACAATAAATGAATATTCTGTCGGCTCACTAGAGTGGAGCGAACATTTAAAATGGTTGCGAACATTGCCTTTATACCTCGATTTTGGGGGAATTCGAGTCGTACACGCCTGTTGGTCAGATGAGGCTGTTAAAATTGCGGATTCGCTTTATGAAGATGGGAAAATCAAAAAAAGTGTTTTTCGGAAGATTCATAAGAAGTCTGAATCAAAAATAGCCCAAAGTATTTGGTTGCTTACCAAGGGCGTAAACCTAAAAATGCCAGCCGATTTAAAAATTATCAATAATAAGGGTGTTTCACCTCGTGCCATTCGAATGCGTTGGTGGGAGGAACCAGAGGGAAAAACATTTGGGCAAATGTCGTTTGAGAGTAAGTTTAATTTACCCGAATATACGGTTCCTTGCGAATTGCTACCCAAAACCTATCCATATCCCGACGATGCGCCTCCTGTTTTTATTGGGCACTATTGTCGGGGGCGTGGTCCTTACATACAAAAACACAATGTTTGTTGTGTCGATTCGTGCGTTGTAGGTACAAAATCGCTTTTGGCTTACCGATGGGATGGAGAGAAAGAGCTCAATATGAATAATTTAGTGCAGGTGTTTAAATGATGGGTTGTTGTATGTGTCTGAAATACAGTAGGATGTAGAAAAGTGTAAAAAAAATATTTTTTGTATTGCAGGAAAAAAAAGAAAGTCTATATTTGCATCACCTTTGAAAACGGTAACACCGGTACAAAGGAGGTTCTTTAAGATAGAAAAATAGGGTGGCGTAGTTCAGTTGGTTAGAATATCGGCCTGTCACGCCGAGGGTCGCGAGTTCGAGTCTCGTCGTCACCGCTTTTTTTTTCTTAAATTTAATGAGTATAGTAATTATGGTGGCGTAGTTCAGTTGGTTAGAATATCGGCCTGTCACGCCGAGGGTCGCGAGTTCGAGTCTCGTCGTCACCGCTTTTTTTACTCATTATTAAAACATCACATAACAATGGTGGCGTAGTTCAGTTGGTTAGAATATCGGCCTGTCACGCCGAGGGTCGCGAGTTCGAGTCTCGTCGTCACCGCAAAAAGCTTCTCAGAAATGGGGAGCTTTTTTTGTAACCCCATTTCAAAGTATTTGCTGTATAA
>JBFHFE010000036.1:0-64299 GCA_041583785.1 Draconibacterium sp.
GACAAATACAAATATCAACATTCGCTATTTCCTGAAATACAGGGGGCTTACTTTTGAAAATGAAAAATACCTGATTTGAATATCAGGATGTTATAGATAAAAAATTAAACAAAATCCGGTTTACCGGACAACAATGATTTCCAATAAAATAATCAACCTTTTCGTCTTTATTCGACAAATAAACCTGAATATAGTAACCTGTTGCAATCCGCTTTGCCGAAATAGTAAGTGTCGGCTGTTTTACCGGTTTACCCGATTGTGTATATTCCTTCATATGAACTCCCTGATTTCCATTTTTGAATTCATACTCGGCTTGCAGTGTTCCATTTTTATGATAACGTTTACATACCCCGTCGAGCTCATTATTTTTATACGATTGCTCTTTCCAAACAGGCGGTTCGATATCGGGAGCTGCCGAATAGTATGTGTAAGCAATTCCTTCGCGTTTACCATGAACATAAGGAATACTGGAATACAAACTTCCATGACGGTAAAAACGCTTTTGTATGCCCTGTTTTATGCTTGTCCCTGTTATTACCGGAATTTCATATTCGATTAATTCATTGGACCCCCGAAATGGCCGCTGTACAATTGTAATACTATCGCTGGCAGATTTTGTACTTTTATCGGCGACTGATTTATTGGAAGATTGCTTGCAACCAAATAAAAATACAATTCCGGAAACGAGCAACAACAAAATGGTTTTCATCAGATTAAGGTTATTAGTTTTTTTTTGTAGCAACTCATGCACTTTGCATTAGTTAATTCAACTATTGGCTATATAAAAGCTAAAAGTATAGAATAAAATCATGACATCTACAGTTAGTAAACAAATTACGATTTGAACTAGATAAATTTGACAGTTAAAATCGGTAGATAGGCCCATAAAGAGCAAAATGCACCTTAGGATTCATGATGTACCAAATTATAAACACACAGATTGTGCTTAACAATTTTGGTTATTCTGCAGTTAAAAGATGCCCGCAGGGCATTAACAATACTAGTTTTGTATGAAGCTCGGAGAAATTATGATAACAGGAAGCCTCCCATCAGCATGTTAGATATTGATTTTGACAAAATTACAAGCACCAAATCTTATTAAACAAAAAATTTTAAACAGGACTATTAAAACCCCTCAAAAATTCAATTATCCGAAGAATTCATTATCTTTCACTTACAGAATTGATTTATTAATTATGACAACAACAAACCAAAAATTCGGTACAGGTCCTGTATTTCTAACAGCTATTTCAACTATTTTAGGAGCTATTTTATTCCTCCGTTTCGGCTTTGCCGTTGGTACATTAGGCCTTTGGGGTGTAATTTTAATTATTATTTTAGGCCATCTGGTTACAATTCCTACGGCTCTTGCCATTTCCGAAATTGCAACCAACAAACGCGTTGAAGGTGGAGGCGAATATTTTATCATCTCGCGTTCGTTTGGATTAAACATTGGCGCTACCATTGGAATTGCGTTGTTCTTTTCGCAGGCTATTAGTGTTGCTTTTTATGTTATAGCTTTCACCGAAGCTTTCGAGTTCCTTTTCAATTTTCTTTCTGATCAATTCGGTATTCTTCTTCCGCGGCAGGCTATTAGTTTGCCGGTGATGTTTGGTTTGGCTGTTATTATCATAAAAAAAGGAGCCAATTTGGGGGTAAAAGCACTATATTTTGTTGCCGGTATTCTGCTTCTGTCGTTAATAATGTTTTTCTTAGGAACTACAGAATTTGCCCAAGCCACTAGCTTTTCGTTATCCTCTTTCGAATTTCGAAACCCCAAAAGTTTCTTTATGGTATTTGCCATAGTTTTTCCAGCCTTTACCGGAATGACGGCGGGTGTTGGTTTGTCGGGCGACCTAAAACGCCCCTCGCGTTCGATTCCAATGGGAACCATTTTAGCCACATTGACAGGACTGATTATTTACTTTTTTATTGTATTTAAACTGGCAAGTTCGGCATCGGTTGAAGATTTACTGGAACACCAGCTAATTATGGGCAAAATTGCCATTGGCGGCGCTATAATTGTCCCTTTGGGCCTGGCAGCATCCACCTTATCATCGGCTCTGGGGTCGATAATGGTTGCCCCGCGAACCTTACAGGCTTTAGCTCTGGATCAGGCATTTCCTTCCGCTAAGGTAAATCGCTGGCTGGCAGCCTCATTTGGCAGCGATAACGAACCAAAGAATGCATCGCTGATTACAGTAATTATTGCATTCGTATTTGTAGGACTTGGAAGTGTAGATGTTGTTGCATCAATAATCTCCATGTTTTTTATGGTTTCCTATGGTTCGCTGTGTCTGATTTCGTTTCTGAATCATTTTGGTGCATCACCATCTTACCGCCCAACATTCCGGTCAAAATGGTGGATCTCACTCATTGGCTTCTTGATTTCGGTTTGGGTAATGTTTAAAATCAGCACTCCCTATGCCTTATTATCGGTTTTACTTATCACCTTAATATATTTGTACATAAACCATTACCACAAAAACAGAAAAGGCTTTGCCTCCATTTTTGCCAACTCACTTTTTCAATTAAACCGAAACCTACATGTTTCACTTCAAAAACGCAGGAAAAACCTTTTGAACAACGAATGGCGCCCAAGTGCAATCTGTATCTCGAATCTGGCTGTGCACCACAACAAGGCATTTCAACTTCTCAACTGGATTTCGTACAAATATGGATTTGGAACGTTTTTATACCTAATTGAAGGATATTATTCGAAAGCAACAGTAGCTTTGGCCCATGAAAAATTAAACGAACTAATTGAAACTGTAAACGAAACGGAAAACTATGTATACCTCGACACAATGATTTCGCCTTCGTACACTTCTGCCATAGCTCAGGCTGTTCAGATACCGGGAATTGCAGGCATGGAGAACAACATGGTAATTTTTGAATACGATAAAGACAATCCGGATACGCTAAGCAAAGTTATCGACAATTTTTCGTTGGTAAACAGTGGCGATTTCGACATATGTATTTTAGGCAACCCTGCCCGTGATCTGAACATAAGAAATGGCATTCATATTTGGATAAACTCAATGGATACTGAAAATGCCAACCTGATGATACTTCTTAGTTTCATCCTGCTGGGGCATCCCGATTTGAAAAAAACCGAGATTAGTATCTTCGTGATTTGTGAAGAAGACGAAGAAGAAAACACAAAAAACAAAATGAAAGAGCTGGTGCTTTCCGGAAGGCTACCTATTACCGAAAAGAATGTTAAAATAATTCTGCAGCAACCGGGACTTTCTCCTAAAACGATTATCTCCGAAAAATCGGAGCGTGCAGGTTTAACATTAATTGGCCTTCGCGAAGAAATGGTAAAACACGATAAGGAAAAACTATTTGAGGGATACGAAAAAATGGGAACCATACTTTTTGTGCATTCAAAAAATCAAAAATCAATTGATTAAATAAAATACCGAACTGCTACGCACTCATTAATTATTTAGCGAAACCACAATTTGAATCACTTTATAGGAATTTTATGAATTAAAACCTTACGACAAAATGCAACCACAAAGCGCTAATTGACAGGATTGCAGTTAGGAAGACAATGGTCACGACTCTTGACCTTGGGTTTAAAACCAGAACACACAAAGAATTCGTGTTCAAGGTATTAACTCACCCGAAACCGACAATGTAAAAAAGAACCGGAAGAGTACAAAAAAGGGATGCTTGCCGGGAAACTTGTCATAAAACGTTTTGAAAACAACAAGTTCGGGGTACTGATTAATAAGGTAAAAAACACATGTAAATTTGGCCGCAATAGTACAAATATTTGGCCAGCCAACGGCTCTGTTTCGTAATACAAGGGATTGTTTGCCACAGCTTAGCCCATTCCATTTCGTATTAATTGACAGAGCAACTATTATTTTGTAACTTCCTTCACTACAAATAGTATTCTTTCGTCATGAATGAAATAAGTAAATTTATTACCGATAACACCAGCCTAACCGTTGAAACACAAACCAAAATTATTATTTCGGTACTTATTATTCTTTTTCTTTCATTCTTCAGACTAGCTGTTTTGCGGCTGGTGTGGCGACAAACCCATAATGTTAAAGTCCGCTACCAATGGAAAAGAACTCTGTCGTTTATCATCCCTTTTGCCAGTATTATTCTTATTGGAGCTGTATGGATAAAAGCTTTCGAAGAATTCGGAACTTTTCTTGGGCTTTTTACTGCCGGTATTGCCATTGCGCTTAGAGAGCCATTAACAAACCTGGCTGGCTGGTTCTTTATTTTAGTACGAAAACCGTTTGTTGTTGGCGACCGCATTCAGATTGGTGAACACTCCGGCGATATTATCGACATTCGTTTGTTTCAGTTTACTATGCTCGAAATTGGAAACTGGGTAGAAGCCGACCAAAGTACCGGCCGAATCGTTCACCTTCCCAATGGCAAGGTATTTTCCCAACCTCAGGCCAACTACAGTACAGGCTTCGAATACATCTGGAATGAAGTTCGGGTAAACATAACTTTTGAAAGTAATTGGAAACAGGCAAAACAAATTCTTGAAAAAATTATTAACCAACATGCTGAGAACGTTGACCTAAAAGTCAAACAGGAGATTCTTGAAGCCAGCAAAAATTATATGATTTACTATAAACACCTCACCCCTATAGTATACACAACTGTAAAAGATTTTGGGATTCAACTTACAATGAGGTATTTGTGCAACCCGCGAAGGAGGCGCGGTTCGGAACACGAAATTTGGGAAGAAATACTTGAGCAGTTTAACACACAACAGGAAATTAAGTTTGCTTATCCCACTACGCGATTTTACACAGCCGGTGAAGAAATGCAGAAATCATAAATAAGGCCGGAATTTAATGCCCAGCTTTCGCTCATATCAGTACCTTTGGATTTTAAATTATTTACAAAAATGAAAGGCTACGTACAAGTATATACCGGAAACGGAAAAGGTAAAACCACCGCAGCTTTTGGACTTGCGTTGCGCGCTGCAGGTGCCTCTAGAAAGGTTTTTATGGCGCAGTTTGTAAAAGGGAAAATGTATTCCGAGATAAAAGCTGTACGCGATTTTTTACCAACCGTTGAAGTGAAACAATTCGGGCTGCGCTGTTTTATTGAAAAAGACCCCACGCAGGAAGATATTCAGGCTGCACAAAAAGGATTGGCTGAAGTGAAAGAAATTATCAACGCGGGTAACTACAATTTGATAATTCTAGATGAAATATTCATTGCTCTCTTTTATAAGCTGTTTACAGTTGAGGAAGTTATCCACATCATTCGGAATAAACCCGAAAATCTAGAGCTGGTTTTAACCGGACGTTATGCGCCACAAGAAATTATTGAATTAGCCGATTTGGTTACCGAAATGAAAGAAGTTAAACATTACTATACCAAAGGAATTGAAGCGCGCGAAGGAATTGAATTTTAACCGCTTGCAAACAAAGCTTGAAAAGCTAACCAACAAACACTTACCAAGTACTTACAAGCAATATTTGCGAGTAAACATAAATTTAAACTATTCAATCAACTCGTTATATTGCAGACCTGGTGAGCTTGATTAAACGCACAAACATTTCGAAAGCAACTGTCGCCCCCGTGTTTTATGTTGCGTTATTACCCCACAACCTTTTCAGCACAAAAATATTTTCATTTTTTTCCTTTAACAACTTACTGAAAGCCTTTATAATACACATGCATGTAACTATATACATTCGTTGTAACCTATTGTTTTATATTTATTTACACTGTTACTTTGCAGCAAAATTAAGACAATAAATAATGAACAGAAAATTGATAAGCGTTGTTTGCATGTTGTTGCTTACAACTATTAGTTATTCACAAACATCCAAAATCATGAGTAATTTAAATGAAACAGTAAAGACTTATCCGAAAACATTCTCTCACATTGGAATAACAGTTCCTAATATTGAAGAAGCAGTTAAGTTTTACACTGAAGTATTAGGGTTTTATGTTATTATGGAACCAACACTAGTAAAAGAAGAAAATGAAACAGCGATTGGCCAAATGTGTATCGATGTTTTTGGCGAAGGTTGGGGCACATTTAAAATTGCCCATCTTTCAACAGGTGATCGAATTGGTTTTGAGTTATTTGAATTTCCGCAGAGTAAAGATTTAAAGCCTACTTTCGAACCTTTTAGAACTGGACTATTTCATTTTTCCATTCAAGACCCGGATGTAGAAGGACTTGTTAAAAAAATTGTTGATGCAGGAGGCAAACAAAGAATGCCTGTTAGAGAATATTATCCCGGAGAAAAACCTTATCGCATGTGTTATGTTGAAGATCCCTTTGGTACAGTATTCGAAATCTATTCTCACTCCTATGAATTGCACTATTCACAAGGAGCATATAAGTAATGATTACCAGCAAAAGCTTGTCCCCATTTATTCAGTTCAAGAATTATGGGGATGAGTAATTTGCCTTCTTCCATTTCACCTTTATTCTAAGCTATACTGATTTACTGACTCATAAGAAGTAATAATAGCGGTAAAATTATTGAAACAAGGTGTTCATCTTATTTCTCCCGTGCCTGATAAAATACGCCTCTTTCCTCTTCAACAGCTTCAATTTTATTTTCACCCTCCAAAACGTCGAGATACTTATTTACTTCATTAACGTGCATTCCCAAAATTTTTGTCAGGTCATCGAGAGTACAGGGTCTGCGAAGTATGGTTTCCATAATAGCTGTTTCCGCATCATCCCTATACGACTGAATATTTTTTCTATCAGAAGCTGCTGCAACTATTTCAACATTTCCCATCCCCAAAAAGTCAACAACATGTTGTAATTCATGTCGTGTTGCACCTCTTAACCCTTTCTCTGTTCCAGGACGATCAAGCGTATTTAGCTGAACCCTATCGGGTTGTATTTTCAGAATAACTTTTTTTAGTTCTTCCAGTTCTTTTTCCGAATTGTTATAACCAGGCAGGATAAATATTTCGAGCCAGATTTTTCCCTTAAACTTTTTGCTGAATGAAATCAATCCGTGCAGGTATTTATCCAGCGTAAGCTCAATAGGCGGGCGGTTTATTTTTCGAAAAACAGCTTCGGTTGCAGCATCCAACGAAGGGAGAACAACATCGGCATCCAACAAAGCCTCAGCAACTTCGTGGTTATAAAGTAAAGTTCCGTTGGTTAAAACTGCCACAGGTATATTCGGTTTAAGGCGTTTTATAAACCTAAGAATTTCGCCGATATAAATATTCAGTGTTGGCTCTCCCGAACCCGAAAAGGTGATATAGTCAGGGTCGGGGTTGTTTTCAAAATAATCCAGGAGTTCCGACTTTACCTTTTCCAATTTAATGTATTCCATGCGTTCAAGCGTCAATTTTGTTGTCTTCCCCACTTCGCAATACACGCAATCGAGCGAGCAAACTTTTTTAGGCACTAAATCAACTCCCAGCGACATTCCCAGCCTTCGCGAAGGAACCGGGCCGAATAAATAGTTGTACATCAAATCTGTAAATTAATTGTAAGCTAAACGAATTTCTTTTGTGGCCATAGTTGGCGCTATAATTTCCGTCCATTTTTCGGCATTCCATGTGCCCAACTTCGAATGGGTTACTCTATACTTTTCAGGGATTGGATGCGTACCAATCACCACGGGAATATTATACTTCTCCTCAATAAACTTTTTGAAATATGAAATGTACGGGCAAGGTGCATAACCAACGACTAAACCTGTTGCCAGATGAATGGCTTCTGCTCCGTTTTTAATCATTTCTTCGGGGGTATATTCTATGTTTCCACCCGGACAGCCACCGCAACCGGTGTAACCCACAATTTCCAAAGGAGTTTCTTTTTCGTAAATATCAAAGGCTCCTTCGCGCCTTTGCATAGCTTTAAAACATTTTCCACCGGCACAATTTTTATAGCGGTCGCAAATAATAATTCCTATTTTCATCTTATTAAAATTGTTTATTAATAAAATATCGAGTAAAACGCACAAGTATTATACTATTCTCCTATATGTATGCGTTTTACATATTCATCACACAGTGTAACGTTTCTAATATCTGTGCTAAATTTAGCAATTAATTGGAATCTAATTATGAACTTTTGTCGATTTAATTGCCAAAATTTACAAAAAACAGTTTTTAAAAGCAGTAAAAAAGTTACGTCTGTTAAAACTTTTCTGAATAGAAGAGGTTATAGGTATCTAATTTACTAGATAATTAGATACTATTAAAATCATGAAAAATACAACGTACATAACATACAAAGTAGCAGCCGCTCTTTTCCTGCTGTTATTTTCGAGTGCAACCATGGCTCAAAACTGGCAAACCGACTTCGAAAAATCGAAAGAACTGGCAATTAAAGAAAATAAAACCATTGTCTTGGTTTTTCAAGGTTCCGACTGGTGTGCTCCGTGTATGAAACTGGAAAAAGAAATCTGGGAATCGGAAACTTTTAAAGCTTATGCTACCAACCATTTTATAATGCATCTTGCCGATTTCCCGCGAAAGAAGGCAAACCAAATAAATAACGAACAAATAAAGCACAATAAAGAGCTGGCTGCCAAATACAATCCGAAAGGCTATTTCCCTTTTGTGGCAATTATCGATAAAGATGGGAAAGTTTTGGGCGAAACCGGTTACAAAAAAATGACACCTGAAGAATACATCGAACACCTGAATTCATTTATCCACGAATGATTCTAAAAAAAGAGGACAGCATTCAAATGCAAAAAAAAACGGAATATCGCTTCGCCAGGCACTTTAGCAAACAATCGCTAATTGCTATCTTTTTTTTCATTTGTATTAGTTTTCAAATTCAGGCACGGCAATCTTTCAAACGTACCCTAAAATTAATGGGTTGCCGTTTCGACATAACAGTTGTCGCAAGCAACCAAACAGAAGCAGACCTAAATATTGATTTAGCTGTTGCTGAAATCACACGAATCGAAAAGCTGATTTCGTCGTGGGATGCCAATTCCGAAACCTCATTTATAAATGCTAATGCCGGAATAAAAGCGGTAAAGGTATCGCCCGAACTTTTTAATTTAATCGAACGCGCCCTGCAGATTTCGAACCTTACCGATGGCGCTTTCGACATTAGCTATGCCTCAATGGATCAGATCTGGAAATTTGATGGCAGCCTGACAGAAATGCCTTCCGATGAAAAAATAAAAGCTTCGGTAGCCAAAGTTGGTTTTCAGAATATTGTGCTAAACAAAGAAACCTCGACTGTATTTTTAAAGAAGGAAGGAATGAAAATTGGGTTTGGCGCCATTGGCAAAGGTTATGCCGCCGATAGAGCCAAGGCGCTCCTAATAAATAAAGGTGTATCTGCCGGAATTATAAATGCCTCGGGCGACATGACCACATGGGGTAAACAACCCAACGGCGATTTCTGGAAAGTAGCCATAACAAACCCGATGAATAAAAACAAAGCTTTTGCATTGCTTCCCATAACAGAGGGCGCAGTGGTTACATCGGGCGATTACGAAAAATATGTAATTTTTAATAACAAACGTTATGCGCACATTATCGACCCTCGAACTGGCTACCCGGCAACCGGCATAATAAGTGTTACTGTATTTGCTCCTATGGCAGAATTAGCTGATGCTTTGGCAACATCGGTTTTTGTAATGGGTATCGATGCCGGAATTGACCGCATAAATCAACTTCCTAAAATCGAGTGTATTATTATCGACGACAAAGGGAATATTCATAAAAGTGAAAACATTGAAATAGAAACTAAATGAAAAAGAAACGACTACTATTGGCCGGTGTTGCACTACTGTTTTTTAGCTCATGCACCGTGCTTAAAGAATACGAAAAGGTAAATATTAACGACAAAGACATGGCCCTGAGCGAGCGAAGCATCGACAAGTTTCAGACAACTTTTCAATCTTACCGCGAAGCTGCATCAGGGGCAAACGGAGGAAAAACAGGTGGCGGCTGCGGGTGTAATTAAAAAGAACGATTATTCGTGATGCTCCTAATTATCTTTTTAGTTGCGTTTATTTCGCACAGAATGAAACGAACATGAGAAATATTCACACATTGGCGATTTATTAAAATCATGCGAGTTCCATCTTATTCCATAGAAAACAAACAATTTTAATAAGATGAAAAATTGAGACATCCGCAGCTGTCTGAGCTGCTTCAATTAACATTATCTGTGTGACACTTTTTACAATAGGATATTCAATTAAAGATTTACAGAATGAGATTATTACTAATCATACTACTGCTATTTTCGGCAGCATTTTTAAGTGCACAAGAGTCGACCGACGACCAAAGCGGCACCTATAAAAAACGTGTGCTTGAAAGTACCGAGATAGACATGCTGCTTAACTATTACGAACAGGACGGCGACAATGCAGCGGTTACAGGAGGCCGGGGAACCGAAGAACTTAAGGACATTTCTCCATCAATAATTGTGGCCATACCACTAAACGACGATGATGTGCTCACCATTAACGGAAACATTTCAGCCTACACTTCGGCATCGTCGAGCAACATCAACCCTTTTATGAAAGGGCACATTGCCGACCCGTTTGTGGCAAGTTCGGGTGCATCAAGCCGAGATGGCTGGGTAAACCTGGTAGCAGCATACAGCCACAGCTCCGACGACAGAAATCGCGTGTGGACCGCTAATGCATCGTTTTCCAGCGAATACGACTACATATCGTTTGGCCTTGGCGGAGGCTATACCATGCTTTTTAACGAAAAAAATACAGAACTAAGTTTCCATGGGAATATTTTCCTCGACACCTGGAGCCTTATTTATCCGGCCGAGCTAAGCCCATCGGGAGACGATGAAGATGATGAAGACGATTGGGAGATGGATGATGAAGATGATTTTTATAGTGGTTCATTCGAAATTGCAGTTCCGGGCTACACCCCAATGTTTTCCGAGCTCAACGATAAAAACCGAAACTCATACTCGCTGGGATTTAACCTGTCTCAAATTTTATCTTCACGATTAAACAGCATGATACTGGCAGAAGTTATTTCGCAAAAAGGCCTGCTGTCCACACCTTTTCACCGGGTATATTTTTCGGACAAGGAAGATTACTTTTATCAAAACTTCCATTTGGCCGACGATATTGAACGCCTCCCCGGCTCGCGCTTAAAATTAGCCCTTGGTGCACGCCTGAATTTCTATGCTAACGAACGAATTTCGGTTCGAACCTATTACCGGTATTATACCGACGACTGGGGAATTACCTCCAATACGGCCAGCATTGAAGTACCAATAAAAATCAGCGACAAGTTTACCATATATCCATCGTACCGCTTTTACAAGCAAACTGCTGCTGATTATTTTAAACCCTATAACATGCACCTTTCTACAGCAGAATATTACACGTCCGATTACGACTTGTCGAAATTCCAGGCCAACAATTACGGTTTTGGAATCAGCTACACCGATATTTTCACCAATTTTCACATCAGAAAATGGGGATTAAAAAGTATCGATTTTAAATACAATAACTATTCGCGCAATACAGGGCTCGATGCCTCTATTTTTTCCTTTGGGCTGAAGTTTGTAGCCGATTAAGCGCTCTTAACCGGGTTACAAAATATAAAAGAAATCCGCTTCAACTTCCACGTTTTAAGGATTCCATCTTTGCAAAAAAAATGGAATCTCTGGGGTAACGAATTTGTCCCCTTACAACTACCTCATTCATAAAATTTATGTTTACATTTAAGGCACAAGATTATATGTACAATAATGTTGTGGGCATGCAGCAGAAAATTGAATTTCAGAAATCATAAAAAACTGTCTGATTATACTTAAACAGAATCCTCGCTGCATATTGAACAACAAGCTTTTGGAGGCTTTTGAGAACGCGAATAAGCTAGTAAACAAAAACTTTTAAACCATAAAATTTTAATTGTTAATTTGATATTTTGAAAGTAATATAACAAGGAAATGAAACGAGCATGAGAAATATTCACACATAGGCGATTTATTAAAATCATGCGAGTTCCATCTTATTCCTTAGAAAACAAACAATTTTAATAAGATGAAAAATCTGATTAGTATAATAATTTTAGCATTCGTTATTAATTCGTGTGCCAAAGAAACAGATAAATACCCTATTAAACGGGTTAATTGGGAAAGCCGAGTATCTAAGATTACGAATTTCAAAGATTTCCATCGCGGCAAAACTTATCTTCCGGTGTATTCCCACATTTATCACGTTCAAGAAGACAGAACATTTAACCTTACGGTTACGGTAAGTATACGGAATGTATCAGCCACAGATACTGCCTATATTAATAAAGCAGATTACTATAATACTCACGGACAAAATATTAGACAATACATTAAAAGTCCTATTTATTTAGTCCCATTAGAAACGTTGGAAATCATTATTAACGAGCAGGATATAGAAGGTGGTTCGGGTGCTAATTTCAGCTTTGAATGGGCTACTAAAAATGATAAAAATCCTCCTCTATTCGAGGCCGTAATGATATCAACCTACGAGCAACAGGGGATATCATTCACAACCAGAGGAATACAAATTTTTGAATAAAACGAAAGAATTATTTACTCCTATTTTCGCCGATAAACGAACAACGTATTACTCCATAGTCATAAATTAATACCACTTGAATTATGAAACTACCACCTAGAAATATGGAGGAATAGAAATTAGAATTCACTATTCCATTAGATTCTGTTTTATTCTAATAAGACTACTTGTACCAAAATGACAAAAAAGCGACACGTAAATTGACACATTATTTCCTAAATATCCAGAATGAATCTCAGGAATGACAAGTTATTGTGAGGCATTCGCTACTCTCCAATGTTTTTATTGTATCGCTACAAATTCATCAACAATTCTAGATTATACCCCTTTTGACAAACTAATTTTTTCTTATCTTTTAGAACTCTAAAGAAGGGAAGATAATTTTCAAATGTTAAACCATGAGAAAAAAATTAAAAAAGGATTTAGGATTATTTGATGTTTTTGCAATAAGCACCGGAGCCATGTTCAGTTCCGGGTTCTTTCTATTACCAGGCATTGCTTCGCACCACACAGGGGCGTCGGTATTTCTGGCTTACATACTTGCAGGCATTTTAATATTGCCAGCCATGTTTAGCATTGCCGAAATATCAACTGCTCTGCCCCGATCAGGAGGAGCCTATTTTTTTCTGGACAGAAGTCTTGGCCCTGTAATGGGGACAATAGGAGGACTAGGCACTTACTTCGCCTTAATGTTAAAAACCGCTTTTGCAATTATCGGAATCGGTGCTTATGCTGCTATATTCTGGGAAATTCCAACCAAAACAGTGGCCATTATTGCAACACTTTTCTTTATGGTTTTAAATCTGGTTGGAACAAAAAAAACGTCTGCCTTCCAAAAAGTATTTGTCATATTTCTTCTAATTATTTTAGTCACTTTTATTGCCGATGGATTTTATTCCATTTTCACAAGTGAATCCTTAAATAAGCAGTCGATTGGTGCCCAGTTTACCCCCTTCTTTTCAAATGGTCTGGGAGGTTTATTCACTACAGTCGGTTTTGTTTTTGTTTCTTATCTGGGATTGACTCAAATTGCAAGTGTAGCCGAAGAAATTAAGAATCCTGAAAGAAATATTCCTTTGGGAATGGTACTTTCGTTAGTAGTTACAGGACTCATTTATGGCCTCGGTGTTTTTATTATGGTCGCCATTATTGAACCAACATCATTTGCCAACGAATTGGCTCCGGCAGCAGCTGCCGCTAAACACATTTTCAAATGGTTGCCGAACAATACTGGAGTAATGTTAATGTCGATAGCAGCTCTTGCTGCCTTTGCTTCTACCGGGAATGCAGGTCTTTTGTCGGCTTCACGATATCCGTTTGCAATGGGACGAGATAAATTATTTCCATCCGCCTTTTCAAAAATTGGAGGCAAAGGGACTCCGGTGGTAGCCATATTAGTAACAACCGCATTAATTATTTTATTTATTCTGGTTTTATCGGAGGAAGGAATTGTTAAACTGGCCAGTACTTTCCAATTACTTATTTTCATCTTTATCAATTTCTCTGTAATAGTTTTCAGAAGTAGTAAAATAGAATCATACGACCCTGGTTACTTGTCTCCTTTATATCCATATATGCAAATTGTTGGAATAATAATTTCTACGGTTCTGATAATTTATCTGGGGTGGATGCCGGTTCTTTTCACAAGCGGAATAGTTGTTATGGGGTTGCTTTGGTATCATTTTCATTCTCGCGGAAAAATTAAACGAGAGGGAGCTATCTTTCATTGGTTTGCGTTATTGGGCAAATATCAGTACGATGAGTTGGAAAACGAACTAATGACGATTCTGAAAGAAAAAGGCCTCAGAGAAGGCGATCCCTTTGATGAAACTGTGATTAAATCAAAAATAAAAATAATAAAAAGCCCAACCGTTTTTGATGATATTTTAGAAAAGGTCTCCGATTATTTCAGCACACAATTTCAGGAAGATAAAAACCACATTAAGCACAAATTTATACAATCTTTTGCTGAAGAATCAGTAATATCTCTCCCCGGAGTTTTGGTCTTTCATGCTAAGTTCAAGAATATTCCACATCCTTCAATGCAAATTTTTATTTCCCAAACTGCCATTCGTGGTGCACTGCCATCTATAGAGGATGAATTAAAATCGCCGGTACATATCTGTGCCTTTTTGATTAACTCCGACCAAAATCCGAAACAACAACTGCGCATGTTATCGAGGCTCGTTGACATTTTAGAAAGAGAATACATTGTAAAGACGGTGCTAAATATGCATAGCCACAGAGAAATTAAGGAATATTTGTTGCAAAATGAGCGCTTTGTAAGCATAAAACTTTTAAAAGGAACAGCTCAAGGTGCAATGATTGGTCATCAATTAAAAGAAATTCAGTTACCAAAAGATGTTTTAATCGCCTTAATAGAAAGGAACAACAGAACTTTTGCCCCCAATGGTTCTACAACTTTACTGGCAAATGATGTTCTTACCATACTTGGAGAAACGAAATCTATCTCGAAGTTGTACAAAGAGTATATAAGTTATGAAATTGATGAGTTAAACTAAAAGATGAGGCCCCGTGAAACAATCCGGATTTAAGTGGATGTATTTTGCAGGGCAATACGATTAAATTGCTAGCATACAACTTATAACATTATTCGCAGTTTTATTCTTCAAACTTCTTAAACACCAAAGTTGCGTTATGACCGCCAAAGCCAAAGCTATTGGTAATGGCTACTTTTACATCGGTTTGTAAACTTTCTCCGGTAACAATCTTTAAAGTTGAGGGAATAGCAGGGTCTATATTCGTTGTATTAATGGTTGGTGTAATAATGCCGGTTTCAATTGCTTTAATACAAAGTATCGACTCAACAGCTCCGGCAGCGCCCAAGAGATGTCCTGTCATCGACTTCGATGAGCTTATTTTTAAACGTTGCGGAGAGTCACCAAAAGCCATAACCACAGCACTGGTTTCGCTGATATCGCCAACAGGTGTTGAAGTGGCATGGGCATTCAGATAATCTACATCCCCGGGATTTATGCCGGCTTCTTCCAGCGCCAGTTCCATTGCTTTTGCAGCACCAATCCCCTCGGGGTGCGATGCGGCAATGTGGTAGGCATCAGCAGTCATAGCTGCGCCCACAATTTCGGCATAAATTTTCGCGCCTCTTTGTTTGGCATGTTCTAATTCTTCGACAATTAAAGCACCAGCCCCTTCGCCCATTACAAATCCATCGCGGGCAACATCGAATGGGCGCGAAGCCATTTCAGGGTTTTCGTTATTCATCGACAAGGCACGCATGGCACTAAAGCTTCCCAGGGCGCAATCGCTAATTCCAGCTTCGGAACCACCGGTTACAAACACCTTTGCTTTGCCCAGTTTAATGTAACTATAGGCATCCATAATTGCGGTATTTGAGGTAGCACAGGCCGATGCGGTTGTAAAATTCATGCCCATAAGGCCAAATTTTATAGAAATCATTCCGGAGGCCATATTTATCAGTGACTTGGGAGCAAACATTGGGCTAAAACGAGGACTACCAGAGCGCGCATAGTCCTTAATTTCATCAATCATAGTACTCACGCCTCCCTGGCCCGAGCCCCAGATTACGCCAATATCGAAAGGAGATATTTTCGCCAAATCAATTTTGCTATCCAGCAAGGCCTCTTGTGATGCTACCAATGCGTATTGTGCGAACAAGTCGGTTCGTTTTATGTCATTTCTTTCCAATATTTTCGAAACATCGAAATCTTTAATTTCGCAGGCAAATTTAGTTTTAAAGTTTTCGCTATTAAATTTTGTTATTAAAGCCGCGCCACTCTTCCCATTTACTGCATTCTCCCAAAACTCATTCATGGTATTCCCGATTGGTGTTAATGCTCCCAACCCGGTTATCACAACTCTTTTTTCTTTCATAAATATATAACCTTACTGCCTGGTAAATATGTGAAAATAATATCAACAATTGCGACAAGAAAAGAAGATTTCGATTCTCTTATACTTGTGTTGGCACAAATATAACGACTTATTTAAAAGAAGCCCTTTAAATGGAAATAACTACACTGAAAAAGCAAGGTTATAGTAGCGGTTTAGTCCCAACGCGAAGAGTTTGATATGGCAATTTTACCGGATCCTGTAAAAAGCAACGCTAAAGCGCCAAACAGGTATAACCCACTTAATTCGGGTTTCCAGCCCCCATGCGGCGACAGTGCAAGCAAATCGTTGGCATGGGCAAGAAACAGAATAACCAGCATGTTAACGCTAAGAACAAGTGCTGCAAGTCGGGTGCGATAACCAACAAAAATAAGCAATGGAGCGATTAATTCTCCAACAAATACGCCGTATGCTACAAAACCGGGAATACCCTTTGTGTCCAACATGCCGGCAATTCCTTCTACTCCGGCAAACACTTTTGACACACCATGAAACAACATTAATCCCCCAATTGACAGGCGTAAAATCAATAATCCAAAATCATTTGTCTTTATCATATACTGTGTTTTTTTGCATTGCAACAAAGAAAACAACATAATGTTTCAGTTTGCATTCTATTTTTACGTCCCTTATCTAACTTTACGACTAACGTCTCCTGTTCACGCTCAAAACTTCAATTTATTTTTTTGTACAAAACAGAAACTCTTACGAACTTCTGCTAAACAATAGCCCTTGCTAATTGCTACCTTTGTAGAAACAACAAAACAATTGCAAATGGAAAAAAGTAACAGCCAGCCGGAAAAGATAGTTTACAAGGGTACAGAATATGTATGCTCGCTTGGATTCACGCTTCAACTCATTGGCGACAAATACAAGTCGCTTATCCTCTTTCATTTAAAAGATGGCGAATTGCGCTCGGGTGAACTGCAAAAATCAATTCGGGGACTCTCGAACCGAATGTTTACCTTTTCAATTCGCGGATTGGAGAAGGATGGTTTGGTTGAACGAATAGTTTACCCGGAAGTGCCCCCACATGTTGTTTATAAACTAACAGATGCCGCCCAACCACTTATACCAATCATTTTAGAACTGGATAAATGGGGGCAGAATTTTGCCAGACAACATCATTTATACGCACCTGGCGAGTAATGTAATACGTACGAGTGCGAATAAATTTCAAACACCACACCCAAGTATTATCAACATAACACAACCGATAAGGCTTAGCGTTTGGAAAATATTTGCAAATTGGCATTCGTTGTTTCCCTCCATGCTTCACCACCTTCTCTATCAAACCTTCCACATCGGGATCTTACACCGAAAAATGAAACAAACCGGTTTTGAATGGCTCAAACTTTGGTTCTTGCTCTGTACTTTCCTTAAACTAAAAATTTTTAATTCCAATACGTTCGTCTTCTGCCAAAAGATACACAATACGGAACGTTCCCTAGCCTTTCCCAAATACATCTTTACACATTTTCCCGATAGCAGTTTCGTTTTCTTCAACCACTTCAGTTGGTATCATTATTAGCAGATTATGCTTTCTCCTCAAAAAGCTAAACGGTTCCGAATTAATAGCTAAATTTTTCATCTTATTAAAATTGTTTGTTTTCTAAGGAATAAGATGGAACTCGCATGATTTTAATAAATCGCCTATGTGTGAATATTTCTCATGCTCGTTTCATTCGGTTTAGCACGTATCGGACAGATAGCGCATAATCACCTCATCTCATGCTAATTATGAAATAACCTCGGGATAATACTTTTGATAATTTATTCGCCGGGTGACTGATTACTTCAACAAAGAATCACCCGGAGAATTCTGTTAATTCGCAAAATATTTCTTTTTAAAACGTAAGGCGACATTTACCAATGCAATCATTACCGGCACTTCAACAAGCGGACCTATAACAGCGGCAAAAGCTTCACCCGAATTCATTCCAAAAATTGCTATGGCTACTGCAATTGCCAACTCGAAATTGTTACTTGCAGCGGTAAAGGATAAGGTTGTGCTTTGTTCATAATTGGCTCCAACCTTCTTGCTCATAAAAAATGAAAGCAAGAACATTATAACAAAATAAATCAACAAAGGAATTGCAATCAATACCACATCCAATGGAATTTTTACGATGTATTCTCCTTTTAGCGAAAACATTACAACAATTGTAAATAACAAAGCAATAAGTGTAACAGGGCTGATTTTAGGGATAAACTTTCGTTCGTACCATTCTTTACTTTTTACACGTACCAAGGTAAAACGAGTAATAAAACCGGCTGCAAAAGGAATTCCCAGATAGATAAGTACGCTTTCAGCAATTTGAGCAATGGTAATATTTTCAACAGCCGAATTGGTCGGTACACCAAACCAGCCCGGCAAAACAGCAATAAAAAACCATGCATAAACCGAAAAGAAGAGCACCTGGAAAATGGAATTAAAAGCAACCAAGCCGGCAGCATACTGTGCATCGCCTTTGGCAAGGTCGTTCCAAACAATTACCATGGCTATACAGCGCGCCAGACCAATCATAATTATTCCATACATATATGGTAAATTGGCATTGTTCTCGCCCGGAAAGAATTTAAAAAACAAAATTCCCAATGCAAACATCAGCACCGGGCCAATTATCCAGTTTTGAACCAACGAAAGCGATAAAACTTTATAATTTTTAAATACATCGCCCAGCTCTTCGTACTTCACTTTTGCCAGTGGAGGGTACATCATTAAAATTAATCCAATTGCAATGGGCAAGTTTGTTGTACTTTCTTCCGAAGGTTTTAACGCTTCCCAAAATTCAGCAATTGCAGGGAAGAAATATCCAAAAAACACTCCTAGCGCCATTGCCAGAAAAATCCACAGCGTTAAATAGCGATCGAGAAATTTTAAACGTTTTTTTGATGGCATATTTTAAACATTATTAGACGATTAGACACAATAAATTACAAACTCAAGTCAGCAACTCCACGAAGGTCGTCATGCTAGCCGGAAACAACCAGCTCAACATCTACTTTTAAAAGATTACCAAAGGAGACTGATATGACCTACGAAAAATTTACACTTTTGCTTACTGAAAACTACTTGTATTCTTTAAAGTTGTGGTTTAAGTTCTTCTTCATAGAGTTTCCAAAAACCAGCCTTAATTTGGTCGCGTACACGTTGAAATTCGCTCCAAATAAACTCTTCAGTTCCTTCGGCGTGAGATGGGTCGTCGAAGCCCATGTGTAATCTGTTCTTTACTTTACCGAAAAAAGCAGGACAATTTTCATTGGCACCACCACAAACAGTAATCACGTAATCCCATTCCTGGTTTAAAAATTTGTTTACCGAGTCGGAAGTATGGCCACTAATATCGATACCGATTTCGGCCATAGCTTTTACGGCTCCACTATTTAATTTCCCAGAGGCCTCTGTTCCTCCGGATTCAACCTGAATTCGCTTGTCGAATGATTGTAAAAAACCGTGTGCCATTTGGCTACGGCAAGAGTTTCCTGTACAAAGAATTAATACTTTCATAATGAGAAATTTGACGGGGATAGATAACTAACGACCGAGGTGTTGTTACCCTCTCCCCTTAATTATTTATTTTTTGGTTATTATTTTACTTTTTAACTGCAATCATTACTCTTGCAATTCAAGCCTCCAACAAATTGCTGAATCGCTTCTTTTAATTCATTTATCCTCTCAGGGTTAAGACAGTATTTTGTCCGAACACCTTCAATGTGTCCATGAATTAATCCAGCCTGTTTTAATTCTTTTATGTGCTGATTAACGGTAGTTCTCCCCAATGGAATATCATCAGAAATATCGCCGGTAATACATGTATCCGATTCAGATAGGTATTGTAATATCCTTAATCTGGCCGGATGTGCCAAAGCTTTAAAAAACGAAGCCTGCTCCGTTAACTCTTTGTCGAACAATTCTGTTTTTGACTGTACCATTTTGTTTTTATTTACGACGCAAATATACGTCAAATAAAACACTTGACGTATACATACGTTTAAACAAATCTTTAAATTAATGTAAACAAAATTGGAGCGAAATATTAAACGATAAAGAAGGACTACATTTTTTGAATTAAAAAGTAGCGGGATGGAGGAGAAAGAATCTTTTACTTTGCTTCCTATAATACTTTTTTTAGAGATTCCCGACTAGGGAAAAGCCTGGCTATCGGCTTCGCCAACCAAGCCCTTCCCTAAACGCGATGAGCTCTAATCCCGGGCAATACCAGCCCGTATAATTTTAATCAACCATTAAAACAGTTTACACAAAACGAAAACTAATCGCATTCATAGCAGCAACATCTTTTTAGATAACTTGTATGACGATTATTAAGCAACAACAGACTGCGAGAGTATCAATCTCAAATAAAATTTTTCAGGAATAATAAGTTGTTGCACAATACTAAAATTATCTTCAGGCAGCAATATCCGTATATTATGTATCCGGGTATAGGATTGATGCGTATAAAGCTTCCAATTATTTACAGCATTCCAAACGTTTCGCCTCCTGTCCACAACCTCAGAAACCATAATTTTTAATTTTCGGTTTCTTATTTCAATTCGCAGTGGCCCCTTCATAAAAAAAGATGAACACAAGGTAATGACCGTTTCACCTTTTTCTGTTTTGTCCATAAAATCCACAACACGAACATTGTCAGAGATTTCGTTGTCACTAAAAAGAATGTCAATCGGATTATTATTAATTGCTACATCGTACTCACTATTCATTTGCATGGTATTTGTTTTTAAGTTTAAACTGATACCATCAAAACTACAGTAAATACACGTTAACAAGTATTACTGAAATTTTAAAAAACTTAAAACTCAAATGGAAAAATAATAATTCAATCTTTATGCTTTTATCTTTCCATACAGTCCCATCAACCTGGTCTGGTAAATTTCTTTGATTTGCTCTTCGTTCTCTCCAATTGGTTTTACAGGAATCAGGTCTTTTACCTCATCTGCCTTTAGTCCGGAATTGAAAAAGATAGAAATTGATTTTTTCAAGGTTGCCTCAATGGTTTTGGCTGCCTCCTTGTTATCTAAGCCAGTGGCTTCGGCAATCTTCTGCATTTCTTCCCATTGAAACCAAAAATAAGTTGGTAACATGGCTGAAACAATGGCGTAACCTTCTAGCTTACTTTCTTCTGTCTCGAAGTTATTACCCAATGCCTTTACCAACTTCATAAATTTCTTTTTAGCCTTTGGGTCAGTTTCCTGATGAAATGCCACAGGATTATAACCTTTATTTATAAAAGATGTAGCGTTAGGAATCATGCGAACAACTTTTACAGTACCCAAAACACCAGCTATTTTCTCGATAGTAACTTTTGGTGCCAGCGAAAGCACCAAAGTTTCGGACGAAACAGCATCTTTAATCTTTGCAAGCGTCTCCCCCATCACTGGTGGATGAACAGCCAGAACAAGCATTTGCTGACCGGCAGCTTCTTCCGCCGATTTTACCAATTCAATTTCAGGAAATAATTTCTTTAGAGCACTCAACGTTTCGCTGTTGGGGTCGTATACTTTCACATTTTCAAAAACAACATTTTTGTTTTTAAATGCCTGCAGAAAAATTTTAGTAATTCTTCCGCCGCCAATAAAGCCTATGGATTTTGTCTTCATAACACATATTTTTGTTGGAGCAGAAAGCAATGAGCGCGTACTTTTCGCGAGCCCCCGGCTCCATGTTCTTTGCTATTTATTCATTAAAAGTACGCATTTATTATCATTAATAAAGCTGCAATAACCGAAGTTAATGCAAACACTATCTTCAACTTCCGGGGTTTGAATTTCAAGGTAAGTTTTGCTCCCAGTATTCCTCCAATTAATCCGGCAAAAGCCAAAGGAAGTGCCAGTTTATAATCGAAATGCCCGGAACTGAGGTGCCCCAGAAATCCGGCAGATGCAGTTACCAGAACCAGCGACGTTGATGTTCCAACAGCAATGTGCATGGGCACGCGGATGGCTAAAATCATTAATGGCACCAAAAACGAACCGCCCGAAATTCCAACCATGCCCGAAACAAAACCAGTGATTAAAATAATAGGAACTACATACAATACATTTATTGAATAGGTTTCACTTCCGGATTTTAATGTGAACGAAAACAGTCCGCCAGTTTTTACTTCTTTTTTCACCGGTTTCAGCATTAAAATTGAGGCGATTGTAATAAATACGGCAAAAATTATTTTCAGTAATTTATCTTGAAATACATCGGAAAACAGTCCGCCCAAAAATGCAGAAAGCAGGGTCATACTTCCGATGAAGAGAACCAGTTTCCAGTCGGTAATTTTTTGCTTGCTAAAAAGTACGGTGGCCGCCAGCGATGATACAATCAAAACAAATTGACCTGTTGTTGCAGCTTCGTGCATACCAATTCCCGACAATGCCAGCGCGAGTACATAAAAATTGCCACCTCCACGGCCGGTCATGGTCATCACCGCTGCGATGGTAAAAATTATAAGGGCTAGAATCCAGACAGTCATGAATTTATTTTTTTATGAAGTTTCCCGGGCATTAATGCTGCCATAAGAGGAGGATAACCTCCGGTAATAATTTTCACTTTATCATACCCTTTACTTTTTAAATAGCTAAAAATAATTACAGCCCGCACCCCGGCAGAGCAAAAAACACCAACGGTTTTATCTTTTGGAATCTCATCCAGTTTTAAAGGAACTTCATTGGTAGGAATTTCCAGAACTTCACAATGGTGCTTTAGTGGTAACTTAATTGTTTCCTGTTCTTCCTTCGCCCTTACATCAAGAAAAACAGTATTTTCTGCCGCAAGAAATGCTTCTGCTTCCATTTTGTGTTGCCCGGTTCCAAAATAATGAAAATCCATTTGAGTGATTACTTTTTCTAAATCATTCATATTATTAATATTTTGTTATTTTGCCAAAAAGCAAAATAGGTTTTTAAATTTTTTTTCTTCATTTTTTATCCTCTACTTAATACACGATTCGCACAACTCATAAATTCTAAAACACAGGGGATATTTAGCGAGTAAAATACATTGTTTTTTTGCTTTTCTCCCACAATAATTTTGTGCCGTTTTAATACATCGAGATGTTTTGATACTGTAGAAATATCCACGCCAATCATTTGGGTAAGTTCTTTTACCGATAACTTTTTTTCCTTAATTGTGTGAATAATGAATAAGCGCGTAGGATGAGCCAGCGCTTTAAAAATTTCCGATTCTGCCTGGTATAAGTCAATAATATCCTGATTCATGATTCTTTTTCGCTTATTCTATTTGCCCAACTTGCCAATTACCCTTCAAATATAAATAAAATCAACGTTCATTACCCCAACTAAAAACGCTTTTTACATTCTCGCCGCAAGCAAGTGTATACCCTTTCTTCTATCCCTTTTGCTTTTGCCAAATTACAATATGCTGACAAAACCATAATTTTCCGTTATTCGATTTCCACAGCTCGCTCGACAGCCATAAAAATGCCTGCTTTAAAAAGGGAATGAGCTGTAAGGCTTTTTTTTTCTTTGCAAAAGCAGCACTGCAAGACAAAAGCCACAAGGATATGAAAACTGCTGTTGAGAGTTAAGCAAAGTGCACTTAGCACTCTTTACAGAAAATCAATCTGTTGCTTTCAGGAATTGCTTAGTTGACAAAGAAAAGCAGCAGAAGAAAGTCATAATTTATAAAACTCTCAAAATACTTTATAACCTGAGAATCGACTTTCATCATTTCTACTTAAACCTTCGGCATCAAAAAAAGAACAATTCGCATAAATTAACTCATTGAACTTCTAACGCTTACTCATCAGTTTATAATGTGGGTCGGCAAATATTTTATGTGCAAGTGATTTCTCGTGGCATGAGGTGCAATTCATTTCTCCCGAAATATTTGCCAGTTTTCCGTCGCCCCCATGACAGGTAGTACAAGTTCTTACAGTTTCATTATCATGAACGCTGCCCATAAAAACATTGTCGTGGTAATTATTAAGAACCTTTACTGTTTGAGCAGCCATGTCAGCTGTTAAACGGCGACACCTTTCCTTTCGTTCTTTACTGTTTATGGTACAATCAGCTACTTTGCCCCAGCGAGTAGTGGATGCGTGGCACAGCACCGATTTAGCAACAGATACAGGAGGTTCGAATTCGAGACCCGGAGTTTGTGGCTTATAAACAGGCAGTGGAGTTTCTTCATACATTCGAAATAATTCGGAGGCCAATGCATCGCGTGTTGATTTATCTTCCACCAATAAGCCTATTACTGCAGCCGAACCGTTTAATGTTCCGCATATAGTTCCGTAACCGTTAACACCACCGTGTCCGTATTTCATCATTTGAGTTGGAAACGAGGCAAAAGGTTCGCCAACGATTTCAGCCAACTGCTTTATTATACTTGAAAATACGCCGTACATACAACTTCCCTTGGGATATTCGTTATAGGCTATTTCGGCTGTCATATCGGGGTCTAAAGGAACATATTTCCAGTCCGACTCACTTTCCTTAAATTCGATATTTTTGGGATTGTCTGCGGCTCTCACTTCAGTCTTAAAGGCTGTGGTCATGGCAACAAGGCCTGCTCCCCCTGCAGCCATGGCTCCGGCTGCAATTTTTAAAGCTTTTCTTCTTTCCATTATATTATTTGATATTTCGATTGTTGAAAATGGTTTTTTGGTTTAATTTTTTGTTTTTCGCCACATTGCTCCCCAAAGGAAAGCAGTACCGCCAATTTCCTGACGGATTAAAATTTGTATCCCATCCCTGACGGCATAAGACTCTCTGCATCCTTGTCGAAAGAAATATTCACTTCTACCTGGTCGAAAGAAATATTCCTTTCAAAGAAAATTGGCCTTCTCCTTTTATGGAATTATACTACTGCCACCAAAACACACTTCCGTAAGAAAACTTACGTTAAGCTTTAGTAGCGAACAAAAAGCTCCCTTTTTTATTTATGGAAAGTAACAAAAAACTAACAGCCCGTGACGACAATTATTCTTAATATAATCTAAATTTATCATATAATTAAAATCTGCTCCCAAACAAAGTTTGCCGGATAGTTTAAATCTGGGAAAGTTCCTCATTACAGATTCAGTAAAGTTTACACCGCCTAATGCAAGCCCCTAAAATACACCTTAAAATTGTGATGACTTTGTGGTATTGCGCCTAATTTATTGGTCTTATACTCATTAATTCCAATTTTGATTAGCAATGTTGACAGCTCGCATTAGATACGTCTTAATCGACTAAAACAAATCGCGTTTTCGGAAAATGAGAATGCCTAAAATAGAAAACAATGCTGAGCCTGTAATAATTACCGGGAATGCCAATTTCGTGCCCTCTAAATAGTTGGGAACATTCATTCCGAAGAGACTGGCGATTAATGTTGGAATCATTAAAATTATGGAAATAGAAGCCAATTGTTTCATTACCACGTTAAGGTTATTCGAAATTACAGAAGCAAAAACGTCCATCATTCCACTTTGAATATCGGAATAAATACGTGCCATTTCGAGCGCCTGTTTGTTTTCAATAACTGCATCCTCCAGCAAATCTTCATTTTCTTCGCTTATGGTATTCTTTTTGGCATTTCCGAGCCTTGCCAGCACCAACTCGTTGCCTTTAAGCGAAGTAATAAAATAAACCAGACACTTCTCCATTTTTAACAACCGATTCAATTCCTTATTTCGGATTGATTTATCAAGATCGTGTTCAATAGCGGTTGTTTGTTGGTTAATTTGTTTTAAGTACCTTAAAAACATTTGCGAAGAACGTAACGAAATATGAAATAAGAAATTAAGAATATCGTGAACCTGTTGCTTATTCTCGCGGTAAATTGATGGTTGCCCCAAAGTTAGCACTTCGTTTTTTGTTCGGCACAGGGTAAGTGTAAATTCACTGGTTACAAACACTCCCAGCGGGATTGTCTGATACGGGATACCATTTTCGGGCATGGCAACCGGAATTCTTAAAAGGATAAGTGTCCAGTCTTCGTCGTACTCAACACGAGGACGTTCGTCGACATCTAAAATATCGCGAATGATATCCTCCGGCACATTAAATTCTGATTTGAGTTGTTCTATTTCGGATGGTGTTGGTGCCAAAACGTTAATCCAACATCCTTGCTCTTGTGCTGGTATACTAACATACCCCGCAAGACTTTTATACATTGTAATCATTGCTGCCTCCTTTCAGTTAATCCTTTAGGAGACTTTTTCCTGTAGCCCCTTAAAGAAAGGTTAATAAATTATTCCCTCGATGATACGGGCCTTCGTCCATTTCAATGTTTTTTAATTATTGCGCAAAAGTACATTATTATTTCGGAGCTCGTTCAGCATTAACATTTCATTTAGCATATAATTATATGACCTGCTTTCTGCTTAGGGCAGAAAAGATTTACCAGATAAAGATAAAATCATTATGATAAGCATTAAAAAAATCAATTTCATCCAGAATGCGAACAAGTGTTTTACACCATATATTTTATGAAACATATCTTTACTATGTTGGTTAATGGCTTAAACAACAAACAGACTTATTAATAATTCAGGAGTCTTCTCGCACCCGAAATTTTAGCACTTTTTACTTTCTGCAAAAAAAAGGAACATTAACATGCAGTTATGGCAGCCAAAAAGAGCGGGTAAAAATAATGAGTACTGAATAAATTTCGAGCCGGCCAATTACCATTAAAAACGTTAAAAGATATTTGGCAAAACCCGATAAATGAAGGAAATTACTTACCGGTCCTACAGAGCCAAAACCTGGCCCAATTCCACCCATGCAAGTTGCAGAAGCACCGAACGAGGCTGCAGCATCGAGCCCAGTGAGCATTAACACCAAGCCTCCAATTAGCACAATGGTGTAGTAAGTAAAAATAAAAGTCATTACACGCGACACGAACTCTGGCTGAAGCGTTTGATTATTATAACGGAGAATATTTATTGCTTTTGGATTTATCAACTCTTTAAACGAACTTTTTATTCGTTTTTGAAGAATTACATGCCTTACAACTTTTACGCCACCTCCTGTTGAACCTGATGAAGCCCCAATTAACATAAGTAATGCAACCAATAAAATAGCTTGCAAAGGCCATTGGAGATAATCTGCAGTAGCAAAGCCGGTTGCCGTAATTACCGACACCACCTGAAAAAATGAATCGCGGAAAGCTTTTTCGAAACTTATACCTCCATTAAAATATAAAATGAAAGCAATAGCCAACCCAAATCCCAAAATAACCAAAAGATACAAACGCAATTCCTCATTTTTAAAAACCGCCTTGTAACGTCCCTTAAGCAACATAATATGCAAAACAAAGTTAACACCCGAAAGCAACATAAACAGGGTTATAACATATTGTATATATGGAGAATACCCGGCAATACTATCGTTTTGAGTAGAAAAACCGCCCGTGGCAATCGTTGCAAATGCATGGCAGATACTATCGAAAAGCGGCATTCTACCAAGCAGTAATAAAACCACCTCAATAATGGTTAAGCCCACATAAACCAGCCATAAATTACGCGCTACATAGCGTATCTTTGTCGAAATCTTTTCATTAGCCACGCTCGATATTTCAGAATAGAAAAGCGAAATACCATTAATTTTCAAGAAAGGCATAATAGCCACAACCAGTACAATAATCCCCATGCCACCAATCCAATGCGTTTCGGCACGCCAAAATAGAATACTCTTTGGCAAAGCCTCAATGTCAACCAATATCGACGATCCGGTTGTTGTAAATCCTGAAATGGACTCAAAATAAGCATTTACAAATTCAGGGATTGCATGAGAAACCAAATAAGGAAGGGTACCAACCACCCCAAGAACCAGCCAGCCAATGGTAACAATTAAAAAACTCTCGTGTCGTGTTGGTTCAACCCCTCGCTGTTTTTTGGTAAAAACATTCAGTACAAGCCCACTGCAGCTTGTTGCAAAAAAAGTCCACACCAGCTTCAGCGTAATCGTTTCATGGTAAAGTATGGAAACAAATGCTGCCAGAAGCAGAAAAAGACTTTCGAAAACAATCACAATGGAAACAATGTGAGCGATAAGGAGGAAATTTATTTTTGACTTAAACATTACCTGTTTTTCAGAAATTATGGATAATACTTTGCTATTTAATTACCAAAAAGACCTCTGGTAATTTGCCTGTTTTAACAATTGAATCAGAAATTTTTGAAGAAAATTGAAACTCTTTTAAAACGAACAGCCAGGTGGCGGTAAAGCAATATTAAAAATAAAAATTCTGGAATTTAATATATGTAAGCCTTTGTCTTCGTCATACATAAACGTATGAAAAGCAGATGTATTAGATAAACCAAGATTACTGCAAACTATAAAATTACAGTCCGGCTCGCCCGAATCCTCATCAACATCGCAACTAATTTCTGCGGAACTTATTTCCAGAAGCACCAGTTTATCGGGCGATTCTAAATTCGCAAAAGAAACAATATTAGCTGAAGAATTAGCGATTTGCGTAATAAACAGTATCAGCAAACAAATAGTATTTACTGCAATTAATCTATACATTTCAAAACGGTTTCTCAAACACATATCTTTTCAGCGGGCCAAGGTATTCTTAATTGCCTTTATATTTGGAACCTACTTTTAAATGCAGTAAAACTTTAGGTTAATTTAAAGATTACAAACCTGGAACAGGGACAAAACAACTAAACAAACTGCCATTATTCAACTCGAAAACCTACATAGGTTCAATATAGATCAAACAGAAACCATCTACTGCTCTAATTATCAGATACTAATTACAGTGCAATTATCTGTTGGTTTCCCAATTAACTATCAGCCAGACTAACAAAAATAGCTTTCTACGCATTTAATTCCGACAACTTACTGCGATTTTGGGAAAAAGTTTAAATTCCTACTTTTGCAGCCTTTACAAGAAAATGAAGAACGACAAAAACATTGTAATTCCAGATAAAGAAGGAAACCTTATTACTTCTGATGGAAGCTTTTTTGCCCCTCCCAGACACTGGAGTTTTTTACCTGCCGGTGATGCTGGTGTTACCCGAAAAGTTACTGCCAGAGGAATGTACAAAAGGGTACAGGTAAAAAAAGGCAGACGCTTCATTTCGAAAGGAATTTGGGCGCCAGCGAATAGTATTGCCGAAGCAAAAAAAGAAGTGGAGGCCACACGTTCTACCTCAGAATATAAAGATAAACTCAGCAAAGACCGGGAAAGGCGAGCCCAAAAACAGCAAGAATATGAAGTTGAATTCAATCGTGAAATAAAACACTTTCTTAACTTTCACGAAAAGTATAAACCATTGGAAATGCAGATGGCAAAATTAGTTACTGCTCATGCTATTCCGGTGGGAAGCGGAACTGTTGCCCGCACGCAAATGATTCCAATACAGGAGCGGGCTGCTCGTGCCGTTATTGCCTGGATGCGCCACAAAACCACGGCCTACGATAATTTAAAAATTGCCCGCATAAAAGGAGAACGCCGCTCGGTTCGAAGAAACCTGGCACAACAATCCACTCAAATTTTGCAAGGCTACCGAAAGGGTGAAAGCATACCTGAAGATTGTCCGCTACAAAAGGCCTTGCACCAGTTTCGGAGTAAATGCCCTGATGCAAATGCAACATAATGATTGTTCTTCATTATATTACCGTTTAAATTAAAAACAGACTATGAATGATTTATGCCCTTGCGGATCGAAACAAAATTACACCAATTGCTGCGGAGCAATTATAAGTGGAAAAAGAACAGCTACAACATGTTTGGAGCTCATGAAATCGCGCTACTCGGCTTATACATTGGCAGACATTAATTATTTAATGCTGAGCCATCATTCGAAAACGCGTCCACCACTTAAGGAACGAAGCGGACTAAAACGCTGGGCTGAATCAGTACGTTGGATGCAGCTGATAATTGTAAACACATGGAATGAAAGCCTTAGCGACAATGAAGGTTACGTAGAATTCAAAGCCTTGTATTTCGAGGAGGGGCAAATTAAGCAGATTCACGAAAAATCACTTTTTCAGCGCGAAAACGGAAGGTGGGTTTATGTTTCTGGCGTTCATCTCTAAAAATAATTGAATTGCATTCTAGTCTGTTATCAGAATATTAACTGGAGTTCAATTTTAGCAGAAACTGAGGCTAGATTTAAACTCGACCTCGGTTATTAGGATTTGCCAAAACTTAAAAACAAACCAACTTCTACTAACTTCATTCATCAAAACCATATTGTCTGCCAACAAATACCTATTTTCGCAACAAACAATTTTTGCACTATGAAACGTCATTATTACCTGCTTCTGATTCTTGTTATAGGAATAGGCGCCTGCCAAACCACTCCGTCGAAGTACATTACCAACACCGGAATGATTTATGGCACTTATTACAGCATAAAATACGAAAGCCCAAACGGAACGGATTTTCAGAAAAATATTGATGAAGAACTAAATCGCCTGACATTAATTTTCTCGCACTACGAAAAAAATTCCACAATAAGCAAGGTAAATAACAATGTTGATACCGATTTGGAGCCAGAATTTGTAACCTGCTTTAACCGTGCTATGGAAATTTCGAAGATTACCAATGGGGCTTTTGATATTACTGCCGGGCCGCTAATTAGCGCCTGGGGATTTGGACCGGAAGACCGGCAAAAAATGACCACCGAAAAGGTGGACACCCTAAAGAAATTAATTGGTTATGAGCGAATAAAACTTACCGACAACAAAATAGAGAAAGAATTTCCTGAGATGAGCATAAACATGAGTGCCATTGCTAAAGGTTACACCTGCGATTTAATAGGTGAATTTCTGAATAAAAAAGGCTGCTCTAATTTCATGGTTGATATTGGCGGCGAAGTGGTTGCCCGCGGAATAAACCCGAAAGGCAAAGTATGGACAATAGGAATTCGGGAACCAATCGAGAATCCATTAAAAAACGATTTAAACGCAGCCTTGTATCTTTCGAACCAAGCGATGGCCACCTCGGGCAATTACCTTAATTTTTACGAGCAAGATGGCAAGAAGTATGCCCACACCATTGACCCCAGCTCGGGCTACCCGGTTCAACACAGTTTACTAAGCGCCACAGTTATCGCCAACGACTGTATGACTGCCGATGCATTTGCAACCTCGTTTATGGTACTAGGAAAAGATTTGGGAATTGAAATTGCGCGAAAAGTCCCAGGACTGGAAATCTACTTTATTTATGCCGACGAAAACGGTAAAAATCAGGTTTATATGTCGGAAGGCTTTGAGGAACAACTAAAGAAGTAGGCCCTTGCTAATATTCCAATCTAAAAAAAGCCGGTTATTTACCGGCTTCAGTATTTTTAGCTAACGATATATTCCGAAACTTCATTTTCTTTTTCACCTCAGCCTGAGCTATCTTATCCTGCGTTGTTGCACAAAAAATACCTTCGCGTTTTGCTAATTTGCTACCTCCAATATGCTCGCTCGAAAACTTGCCACCCTTTTTTAACAAAATGCGAATAGCCATTCCCAAAATACCAACTGCCACCAATGCAACTGCTAACAATATTACTCTTAACACTTCCATCTTTCTTCTTTTCTAATATTATTTGATTGGCAAAATTACATCTTTAACCAAATTATGCCTTACCTTAATAACCAATTTAACGACAAATTGTTGCTGTTGGTCTAAAACATTAAAAGCTTACCCCTGCTTTTACGTATATTGGAAAGAATTACACACAAAAACGAAAAATCATGGAAAAACACATTAATGTTGTTGCAGCCCTTCAGATAGGCTACAGTATATTAGGCATTATGATTGCCGGTGTACTATTTACCGTTTTTCATTTAATAGGCGATTTTGTCGACGACCACCAGGCCGAGTTTGTTTTATCGATTATTGCAAATGTACTTATGGCAATCACCATTCTTGTAAGCATACCTGGTGTTATTGCCGGTATTGGTCTTTTTAAACGAAAAGAATGGGCTCGGATACTAACCCTGATAATTTCTGTTTTGAATCTTTTTAGTTTTCCTATTGGAACCGGTATTGGCATTTATTCTATTTGGGCACTGGTACAGAACGAAGTAGTGGTGGAATTCAAAAAATAGTAAAAAACGTAGTTGAGGAAAGGCTTTTATTTTTATTTTGAACGTCAAATTATAAACGCAAAGTTAAGGTGGTTCAATTTGAAATTAGCATTTCGGGAAAAGTACAAGGAGTTGGTTTTCGCTATTACGTCCAAAAACAAGCCAAAACACTAAATTTAACAGGCTGGGTGCGTAACTCACTCGATGGAGGAGTAATCGTTATGGTTCAGGGTAATAAGGTAGCAATCGACACCCTGATCGATTATTTATGGATTGGCCCTCCAATGTCGCTGGTAAAAAGTGTTTACAAAGTTGAAATGCAGATTTTGGAAGAATATTCCGATTTCGAAGTGAAACATTAAACCGCCGAATTCATGAATTCTCCAGAATCAAAAAATTACTATCTTTAAAACGTCCACATAAATCAACTAAATTTGAAACCGACAAACTACCATATGACTCCCGGGCAATTTCGGGAAGAAGGCAAAAAAATTATCGACTGGATTGCCGACTATTACGAAAACATAGAAAAATACCCCGTTTTATCACAAGCAAAACCGGGAGAGATAAAAAATTCGCTTCCAAAATCGGCACCACAAACAGGTGAATCAATGGATGAAATGATGCGCGATTTGGACGAAAAAATTATGCCCGGAATTACGCACTGGCAGTCGCCCAACTTCTTTGCGTATTTTAATGCAAACACTTCGTTTCCATCTATTCTGGGCGATTTAATTTCATCAGGTTTGGGTGTACAGGGAATGATTTGGGCAACCAGCCCGGCAGCCACCGAACTGGAAACGCGTGTACTCGACTGGCTTGCAGAAATAATGGGCATGCCCGAAAGTTTCAGGTCTACTTCAACAGGAGGAGGAGTAATACAGGATACAGCTTCTACTGCGGCATTAACAGCGCTGGTTGCCGCCCGCGAACGGGCTACCAATTTTCAATCGAACGAAAAAGGTTTAGAAAATAAACTGATAGCTTACATTTCTACACAAACCCATTCGTCACTTGAAAAAGGAATAAAAATTGCCGGCATCGGTAAAGCCAACCTGAGATTAATCGGCGTGGACGAAAACTTTGCCATGCGCACCGATTTGCTGAAAGAACAAATACAGCAAGACAAAGCCGAAGGATTAATCCCGTTTTTTATATGTGGCACCGTAGGAACTACCTCTACCACCGCCATCGATCCTATTCAAAAAATTGGAGAAATCAGCAAGACAGAAAACTGCTGGTTCCATATTGATGCCGCTTCGTTGGGGACAGCCATGATATGTCCCGAGTTCAGGCATTTTATAAATGGTGTTGAGCTGGCCGACAGCTACAGTTTTAATCCGCACAAATGGATGTTTACAAATTTCGATTGTAATGTATTTTGGGTAGCCAACCGCGAAGAACTGATAAATACCTTTTCTATTCTACCCGAATATTTACGCAACAAAGCTACCGAATCGGGCGAAGTATTCGATTACCGCGACTGGCACATTCAGCTGGGGCGTCGTTTTCGCGCGCTAAAACTTTGGTTTGTAATCCGCCATTATGGCGTCCAAGGCTTGCAATATCACATTCGCGAACACATCCGCTTTGTGCAGCAATTCAGAAACTGGGTGGAAGAGTCGGAAGATTTTAAAATTGTTGTTGAGCCAGTGATGAACCTGGTTTGTTTCCGGCACAAAGCCGGCAACGAATTCAATATAAACCTAATGAATACCATTAACGAAAGTGGTAAACTATTCTTCACCCATACGAAACTAAACGGACAGGTAGTTTTGCGCATGAATATTGGGCAAACACATACGAAAGAGAAACATGTAAAAAATGCATGGGAGCTAATTCACGAAACAGCAAATAAACTCTCATAAAAGATTGTCATTAACTGTTTCATAAGAATTTATTGGCCCTGAAACCAGTGCTGAGTACTATTCCTCTTTATTATATCCCAGAATTTTAAACATATCTTCTGCCGACTGCTCGTTACGGTATACATAATCAAAGAAGTTCCCCTTTTCATCGCGGTCGATAATAACATGTTTAGGAGCGGGTATCAAACAATGTTTAATACCACCGTAACCACTAATGGCATCCTGATAGGCTCCTGTGTGAAAAAATCCGAGATAGAGCGGTTCTTCGTCATCATCGGAGTACGATGGCAGCAACACTTCCTGGTTAAAGTCTTCGGAATTGTAATAATCGGAGTGGTCGCAACTAATACCACCAATATTGGCACGCCTGTATTCGTTATTCCACTTATTTATAGGAAGTAGAATAAACTTTTCGAAAATCGACCAGGCATCAGGAATGGTATTCATTAAACTGTTGTTTATAATGTACCAACTTTCCGTATCGTTTTGCTGCTTCTGCTCGAGTACCTCAAAAACAATCGCACCACATTCACCAACTGTATATCTGCCAAATTCGGTGTAAACATCCGGATCGGGAACATTTTCAGCAGTACAGGCGTCTTTTATGTTGGTAATAATTTCATTAATCATATACTCGTAATCGTACTCAAAACCAAGGTGATTTCTAATGGGAAAACCACCTCCAAGGTTAAACGAATCGAGCTTTTCGCTATGTTTTTTAAGGTCGATATAAAGTTTTAATGCTTTCTGAAATTCACCCCAGAAATAAAGACTGTCTTTTATACCGCTATCAACAAAAAAATGGAGCATTTTCAACTCAACATTTTCTTTATCTTTAATTTTCTTGTTAAAAAAGTCGAGAATTATGGTTGGTCTGATTCCCAAACGAGAAGTATAGTACGCCGATTGCGATTCTTCGTTTATGGCCATTCTGATACCAATTTTCAGTTTATCGCCATTGGCTAGTTCCTCCAGCCTGTCAAGTTCATTAATACTATCGAGTACTATAATATTGTTATTAAAGCCCAAACGCTGAAGATTAATAATCTTCTCCATGTACTCTTTGGTCTTATAACCGTTATGAATGATTTTACGATTCTTATCAATTTTGCCTTCGTTAAACAAATGTAAAATTAAATCGATATCGTACGACGACGAGGTTTCGAGGTTTACATTGTGTTTCAAAGCCTCTTTTACAACATGCGAAAAGTGATTACATTTGGTGCAGTAGCAATAATAATACCGGCCTTTGTAATTATTCTTTTTTATGGCCTTATTAAAAAGGTTACGCGATTTTTTGATTTGTTCCCCGATTTTGGGCAAGTATATAAACCTAAACGGCGTTCCATACTTTTTTATAAGATATTTTAAAGAGATACCGTGAAATGTTAACGAATTATCTCTCAAATCAAAGCCTTCTTGAGGGAAATAGTAGCTCTGCTCAATCAAATCAAAATAGCTATTCTTCATCTACGTAACCATAAAATTGTTATTCATTTGTACTATAGCACCGAATTACAGCCACTTAAAAAATAAACAAACAGTGCTTTGTTCGTTTCGCAAATAAAGACATTTTTTCTGATAAACTTTCAGTGAAAACGAAAAAATGTAATTGACAATAATATTATGTTTACTATCTGGCAAATATAAGGAGTATAAATACAGGCTACTTCGCTGCGTTAGTAATAATTACAACTGTAAGTATTTACGATTTTGAGAGTGCCTGGCATTACAATAAAAGAAAGGCAAGCACAAGATTTTTACCAGACACTAATTATTGTTTTTTAGTATTGGCCCCTGAATGATACAACTATTATTTAAAGCCGAAATATGCCTTAGAAAACAATCTCGGATTTAAAACATTTTTAAAACAAAAAGTGTGCGATTCAGGATTTCCCTGCGGATTACGCCTTTTTTTTGCATAAATCTCCTCGAAATTTAGTATCAAATTCTGCTACAAGCTAGTTAAAACAGAGCCAAAAATGTTTGGAGAACTCGTGTTAATAAGATGGCTGTTTTTCGATCAGCGCTCCTGTAATTAAAATCGCAATTTCCGGATGTATCACTCATCAAAAAAAAAATGCTTAATTTGTCTTTCTTTTTGCAGACTATAATTTCTGCAGGAAGGTAACAATAGCAGCAAATAATTATTGTAATCAGTTTTTAAATATTAAACACAAAATGAGCAAAGTATTGATAATTGGAGCAGGAGGAGTTGGTCGTGTAGTGGCCAGCAAATGCGCCGACAATCCTGAAGTTTTTTCGGAAATAATGTTGGCGAGCCGCACCGTTTCGAAGTGCGAAGTAATTGCCAAAGAAGTTGGAAAAGGACGAATTAGAACCGCCCAACTTAACGCTGACAATGTTGCAGAAACCGTGGCATTGATTAATAAATTTCAACCCGAACTCGTTATTAACGTAGCGCTTCCTTACCAGGATTTACCGATTATGGATGCTTGCCTCGAAACCGGTGTAAATTATCTCGACACTGCTAATTACGAGCCAAAAGACGAGGCAAAATTTGAATATAGCTGGCAATGGGCCTACCACGACCGATTTAAAGAGAAGGGCATTATGGCGGTTTTAGGTTGCGGATTCGACCCTGGTGTTACCAGCATTTACACGGCATACGCTTCCAAACATCATTTCGACGAAATGCATTACCTTGATATTGTTGACTGCAACGGCGGCGACCATGGCAAAGCATTCGCCACCAATTTCAATCCGGAAATAAACATACGTGAAATCACGCAAAACGGTCGATACTGGCAGGATGGGAAATGGGTAGAAACTCAACCTTTCGAAATAAAAAAGGAACTTACCTATCCAAATATCGGTCAGCGCGATTCGTATGTTTTGTATCACGAAGAACTGGAATCGTTAACAAAAAATTATCCGAGCTTAAAACAAGCGCGGTTTTGGATGACTTTTGGACAAGAATACCTTACCCATTTGCGTGTAATTCAAAATATCGGTATGAGCCGAATTGACCCGGTTAAATACAAAGGCGTTGATATTATTCCGCTTGAATTTTTAAAAGAGGTGTTACCCAACCCGGGTGATTTAGGTGAAAACTACACCGGCGAAACATCTATTGGATGCCGGATAAAAGGGATAAAAGAAGGAAAAGAAAAAACCTACTACATTTGGAACAATTGCAGTCACCAAAAAGCTTTCGACGAAACAGGTACTCAAGGAGTTTCGTACACCACCGGCGTTCCGGCAATGCTTGGAGCGATGATGGTGCTTACCGGAGAATGGCAGGACAAAGGAGTATTTAATGTAGAAGAGTTTAATCCTGACCCATTTATGCAGCGCATTGGAGAATTCGGATTGCCATGGAACGAAGAAATTAACGGCGACCTGGAATTGTAACCAGCCGGGTGCAGAGGGTAATGTAAAACACCCTTACCCTCTGCCCTTTACATTAAGATCCACGAGATATGAATTACTCAGAAATAGCCTCCCCAGCCTATGTACTCGATGAAAAGTTGCTGCGTAAAAACCTGGAATTAATTAACCGGGTTCAGCAGGAAGCAGGTATTGAAATTATTCTTGCCTTTAAAGGTTTTGCCATGTGGAGTACTTTCCCCATTGTTCGCGAATATTTAAACGGTGCAACAGCAAGTTCGCTATACGAAGCACGTTTGTGTTTTGAAGAAATGAAAACAAAAGCACATGTTTACTCGCCGGTTTATCCGGAACGTGAGTTCGACGAATTAATGAGCTACAGCAGCCACATTGTTTTTAACTCGTTTAATCAATTCGAAAAATACTACGATAGAACACAAAAGGCCGGACATAATATATCATGCGGAATTCGCGTTAATCCTGAGTTCTCTGATGTAGGAACCGATTTATACAATCCGAGTGCCCCCGGTTCGAGGTTAGGAGTTGGCAACGATGAAATGCCCGACGAACTCCCCGACGGCATTGAAGGCATTCACTTTCATGTTTTATGTGAATCAGATTCATACAGCCTCGAAAAAGTCCTGAGAAACCTGGAAAATAAATACGGAAAACATCTTTATCAGGTAAAATGGGTAAATATGGGTGGCGGCCATCTGATGACCCGAGAAGGCTACAACCACAAACACCTCATAAAACTGTTAAAAGATTTCAAACAAAAATACAATGTAAAAGTTATCCTGGAGCCGGGTAGTGCTATCGCCTGGGAAACCGGTGTTCTGGTTTCAAGCATTCAGGATATAGTGGAGCATAAAGGGATAAAAACTGCCATCCTCGACGTTTCGTTTACCGCTCATATGCCCGATACTTTAGAAATGCCTTATCGCCCTAAAATTGTTGGAGCTACAGAACCTACTTCAGCCAGCAAACACTTATATCGTTTGGGAGGTGGTAGCTGCCTGGCAGGAGACTTTATGGAAGCCTACGATTTTGGCCGTGAGCTGAAAATTGGCGAACAGATTATTTTTCTGGATATGATCCATTACACCATGGTAAAAACGACCATGTTTAATGGTGTAAACCATCCGGCAATTGCCATATGGACCAAACAGGATGAAATTAAAATCGTAAGGGAATTTTATTACGATGACTTTAAAGGCAGATTATCCTAACCGAACTTACTTTCGGACTTATTAACAATTGTTAATAAGTCCTGTTAGCTCTTGGTGAATACAAACATCGCACAGGGTATTGACTTTAATACTCCGAATGATGTAACTTTGATTTATCAGGTGAGCGATAAATGGCTGCTTTGAAATTGTGGAAGCGGGAAAAGTTTCTTAGTCGAAACCAGAACCAATTCTTATCGACCTTCGGGACGACACAATGAAAAAGCCGAAGTTTGAATCAGACAATCTGGAAGGTCTAAATTCAGGCAATCATCTGAAAGAAAACCAGAAGTTCTTTCAAGATTGGGTCATCAGGCAGGAAGCAAAGAAATCAAGGTTTCAGCTGCAAAACTGCACAATACAAAAGAGGAAACTCAGATGTATTGATTGGGAAAGGGAAATTCGAAAGGATAAACCGAATACACTGAATTGACACTTCGTTCAGGAAGGTAAGCGCGAATACCGAAAGGACAACCGGAAAGAATAGCCGTAAAAAGCTAAACCGGAAGGTAAGGGCAGAAATTAACTCGAAAGAGAAAAAAGAAGCCGGTCGCAATAACCGTAGCCTGGCACGCGAGGAAGCCTCGGCAACCTCTAGTGAATGGGAGCTATTCTTAACAGAGTAGTTCCCATTTGTGTTTTAAAGACTTCATGTTTCTGAATATTACTCCTCTGGAAGGTTAAACTGAGCCGTAAAAACTTGCTAAAAGAACGCCCGGTTGAAAAGAAGCAAGAAATCATTTTCTTATTACCTTTACCGCTTAAAATTCTATTATGACTCCAAAAATTGAAAAATTAAAAAATACCGACTCAGGAAACTTTTTTCTGCTGGCCGGACCGTGTGCCATCGAAGGCGAACATATGGCAATGGAAATTGCAGAGAAGATTGTTTCGGTTTCGGAGAAAATGAAAATACCATACGTATTTAAAGGTTCGTATCGTAAAGCCAACCGCTCGCGTATCGATTCATTTGCCGGAATAGGTGATGAAAAAGCGCTTAAAATCCTGAGAAAAGTTGGTGAAACTTTTAATATTCCGGTAGTAACAGATATTCACACCGCCCAAGAAGCTGCTATGGCAGCGGAATATGTTGATGTACTTCAAATCCCAGCTTTTCTTTGCCGCCAAACCGATATTTTGGTTGCAGCTGCAAATACCGGAAAAGTAGTCAACATTAAAAAAGGGCAATTTTTATCGGCAGAAGCTATGAAATTCGCCGTTAATAAAGTTCGCGACAGTGGTAATAATAATGTTATGCTAACCGAGCGCGGAACAACGTTTGGCTACCAGGATTTAGTGGTAGACTACCGCGGAATTCCTGAAATGAGAGCCCTCGATGTTCCTGTTGTTTTAGATATTACCCACTCGCTGCAGCAGCCGAACCAGACAAGTGGTGTTACCGGAGGAAAACCGGGACTAATTGAAACAATAGCCAAGGCCGGTATCGCCGTTGGGGTTGATGGCATTTTTATCGAAACCCATCCAAATCCGGCAATTGCAAAATCTGACGGAGCAAACATGCTTAGACTGGATCTTCTGGAGAACTTACTTAAAAAACTGGTTTTAATCAAACAAACTATTAACACCCTTTAAAATGAAAAACCGAAGATCGTTTATAAAAAAAGTTGCTGCCGGACTAACGCTTGGAGGTTTGTTCCCATTATCGAAAAAAGCTATGGCTGGTGAAATAAAAGTAACAGGAGCTTTAGTACACCATGTCTTCTTCTGGTTGAAAGACCCGAAGAACGAAACTCATAAAAAACAGTTGCTGGAAGGCCTGAACGAACTCCGAAATGTTACTACCATAAAAATGAGCCACATTGGTTTTCCGGCAGGCACCGAGAACCGCGATGTGGTTGACCACTCCTACTCTATTTCTTACATGGCACTTTTCGACAATCAGGCCGGGCAAGATGCATATCAGATTGACCCAATTCATTTAAAGTTTGTTGAAAAATATCAACATCTTTGGAGTAAAGTGGTGGTTTACGATTCGACAGATCAATACTAAAGGTTACAAGAAATTTGCAAAAGGCAGGAAATATCCTGTCTTTTTTAATTTAAATTTTCTAATAGAAGAACAAATAGGCAAGCATAATAGAAGCGATGATTCCTACAAAATCGGCAATTAAACCACAAACCACAGCGTAACGGGTATTTTTAATTCCTACAGCACCAAAATAAACAGCCAGAATATAAAAAGTAGTATCGGTTGCTCCCTGAACTGTACTTGCCACCCGGCCCACAAAAGAGTCAGCTCCATATGTTGTCATGGCATCAACCATCATTCCGCGAGCACCACTGCCACTCAGTGGTTTCATTAAAGCGGTTGGCAAAGCCGGAGTAAAATCGGCATTCACGCCCATTTGTTCAAAAATCCAGGTTACTCCTTCAACAATCCAATCCATGGCCCCCGACGCACGAAAAACACCAATGGCCACCAAAATAGCAACCAGATAGGGTATAATTTTTACTGCCGTTTTAAACCCATCCTTTGCCCCTTCGATAAACGCTTCGTAAACATTTACTTTTTTTAAAAAAGCCATCAGAATAAAAGCAACAATAACCGTAAACAAGATGAAGTTACTAGCCAGGTTAGAAACCTGTGTAATAGCGTCTTTATCCAAGCCAGAGAAATACCAGATAATTGCGGTGATAATTGCGGTGAGACCGCCAAGATACGCCAGCACAACTTTATCTAAAAGATTAATTCGTTGGTAAATCGCCACTGAAATTAGTCCGGCGATGGTTGAAAAATAAGTTGCTAGCAAAATAGGAATAAATATATCCGAAGGATTAACAGCCCCAAGTTGTGCGCGATAAACCATAATACTAATGGGCAAAAGAGTTAGCCCCGAAGTATTCAATACCAAAAACATAATCTGCGCATTCGATGCCGTATCTTTATTGGGATTGGTTGCCTGCATCTCTTTCATCGCCTGAAGCCCCATTGGAGTTGCTGCATTATCCAGGTTAAGCATATTAGCTGCAATATTCATCATAATTGCTCCATGAGCAGGATGCTCCTTCCCTAATTCAGGAAAAAGTTTATTAAAAAATGGCCCTATTAATTTTGAGAAGACATGAACAATTCCGCCTTTTTCGCCTATTTTCATTATGCCCATCCAAAGGGTTAAAACTCCTGTTAATCCCAATGAAATATCGAAACCGGTTTTTGCCATGTCGAAAGTAGCGTTTACCATTGCTGGAAAAACCTCGGTATCGCCCAAAAAAATTAGCCGCGCCAGACTAATTACAAATGCGGCTAAAAAGAAAAATATAAAAAGATAATTTAATGCCATGCTAATTTATGGTTTTATGACCAATACTTACAAGATGCCAATTTAATGCTCAAAATAAATCGTAAATCCTCTGTTCTAATAACGTAAAAAAAATGGATTGTTAAATGTATAAAAGTTTTGGTTTTCATCCACTAATTCAGCTTTGTCAAAACCAATTAGCTCCAAAGATTTAAAGAACAAAAGAAAAATGAGTAAAAAATGTTTGATTCACGTAAATTAGTTATACATGTTGACAAAATATATTTTCTATACCTAAAAGAACTATACTAAATTTGCATCTGTATTTATACATCCAATTAAATTTGACGTCTTCAACAAAAATTATACAATGAAAACATTTCTATACTGGTTCTTTGCAATAGTAATCACCTTTTCGGCTGCCATTTACCAAAAAAGAACAGGACCCACCTACAACAAAAAAATAGACATTAAGATTAATAACAACGATTACCACCTAAGCCTGAAAAGGAGCATGGAAATTGGTAGAAACGAGCACATTAAACTAGACATTAAAGACACAAGCATAAAAGCAAAGTTGTATTACAAACGTATCTTATTAGATGAACCTTATCAATCGGTTGATTTCGTATATCGCGTTAAGCCAATAGACTCTTATATTATGAACAAAGTTTTTGGACGTTATGAGGAACAAGGATGGTTTGCCAGCGTACCCGATCAACCAGCTGCCGGTAAAATACAATACTATTTTGAGCTTACTGACGAACAAACGACCAAATCGTATTTTAAGGACGAGCCAATTGTAATACGATTTAAAGGCGCGGTTCCCGGAAGTGTTCTAATACCACACATTTTCTTTATGTTTTTTGCCATGCTACTGGCAAATCTGGCCGGAATTATGGCTGTCTTTAATTACAAACATTTCAGACGATACACAATTTACACTCTAATTGCCCTGCTGGTGGGAGGTCTTATTTTTGGCCCGTGGGTACAGTGGTATGCTTTTGGAGAAGCATGGGCAGGAGTACCCTTTGCCTGGGATTTAACCGACAACAAAACTCTGGTGGCTTTCCTGTTCTGGCTACTTGCCTTTATTATGAACTTAAAAACAGAGCGTCCGATTTATACCATTGTTGCGTCGATTGTTATGTTAGTTATATTTTCGATCCCACATAGCATGTATGGCTCGCAGCTCGATCCCGAGACCGGGGAAATTATTCAGGGTTGGATTCGGATATTTTTAATTTAAACCGATAGCATTAGAACTTCGTAAAAAGCGTTAAAAAACAGACCAAGTATTTGCCCCCCAAAGCCATAGCTCCCTTTAGGTGATTTGATTCAAATTCGTGAAAAGGTTTATTTTGAGGCAATTCAATACGAAATAGATTTACAAATGCCTATTTCGGGCTTAAATAACCAAATTCAGAAACAAAAAAGAGGCACAACAACTGCGCCTCAATTTTATATGAAGTAGTTTAAGTTAATTGCCTTACATCTTATTAATCGGTGCAGCCAGTTTCTCAGCCTCTTCTTCAATATACTTTCGGAAACCTTCTTCTGTTTTCCATTGGTCTTTATCCATGCCCCAAACAGCAAAGAAATAATGCTTAGCAGGTGTTGAATCCTGACACTTTTGCCCTATGTAAGCTGTTTCTGAGATAATATGGCTAAACCCTTTTTCCGGCACAGTTTCGAAACCCAGAGCAAAATAATTAGTATTTGAAGTCCGTCCAATTTTTCCGGCTTCGCTTTCAGAAAGGAGAATAGCCATTCCCAATTCATCTTTATTTTCCGATTGAACATCGTGTGTTCCTAGACATGTATACCCTTCTGTTTCGAAGGTGAAAGGTTCGCGAGTTAAACGACTGGTAACAATACCGGTAACAATTTGGTCATCGGCCTTGCAGCCTTTAACGGTTACATCCGATTCGAACCAATACTTTCCGGGATAAATAGTAATGCGCTCAACAGCCTCCAGCATATCACCCTCAACATTCCAACCCGAATAGCGTAATTCGAATATTGAACGAACCGGGCCTTCAATAATATTTTTGTAATCGTAAACTTCGGTTGAGCCCAAACGAATAAGCGAATCGTTTCTTAACAAAGCAATACCGCCTGCGCCGAGTGAACTTCCGCAGTGCAAAACATCCATTCCCCATTCGTTTAGTTCATGGTAATTTCCCATTTCTTTCGACCCCACTTTATCCATAACCATCTCTGGCTTCAGCTTACCAAAAAGGTCTTTTAAATTCCGGCAGTCGAGATAATTTCTAAAAGCAAATTTATCGTTTTCCCAACTTACACTCTCAGCCTGGGCAATTACCTTAAAACCCTCTTTGTACGAGGGAGCGCTATACTCTTTATATTCTTTATACGAACCATCTTCTTGTTTTATTCCAAGGCGAAGGTTGGTGCGTGTTTCAAATTCAGGAAATTCGCTTTCAAGAACGAATTCCAGCCCAACTTCCATCTTTTGGTTGGCAGCAAAATCAAGAATTATCACAACTTCATCCCACTTTCCATCGCCATCGAGGTCGTCGCACTGACTTGGAATAAGTTTATCTTCTCCGTCCTTAAAAACAGGAAGCATACCTTCCTTTAAATCAACTTTAGCAGCCAAATCGGCGCGAGATAACACAATAACCTCATCTGCACGGTCGATAGCCAACTCATTTTCAAAAGTCAGTTTAACTTCATTTTCACACGAAATAAAGACGCACGAAAACAAACTCAGGATTAAAAATATTTTTTTCATACTAATTAGTTTAAAAATGTTTAGTTACTCCACATACAAAAAGCCCATCTGCTAAAAAAACAGAGGGGCTTTTAGGGAGTTATTTTTAAGCAATGTCGTTTTCGCCTTTTACATAACCGAAGTTAGCAAGAATTCCACCATCGACATAAAGCACCTGACCATTTACAAAGTTGGCAGCTTTTGATGAAAGGAATAAACATGCATTACCCACATCTTCCGGCTCACCCCAACGGTTGGCAGGAGTACGTGTCATTACCAAATCGTTGAATGGGTGCCCATTTTCGCGGATGGGTGCAGTTTGTGCGGTTGCAATATAACCAGGACCAATTCCGTTAATCTGCAGGTTGTATTTTGCCCATTCGCAACACATATTGGCAGTCAATAATTTTAATCCACCTTTTGCTGAAGCATAGGCCGACACATTCTGACGTCCGTAAACACTCATCATCGAACACATGTTAATAATCTTTCCTTCACGACGTTCAATCATTCCCGGAGCAATACGTTTAGCAACAATAAGCGGAGCAACCAAATCAACATCAATTACCTGTTCGTAATCTTTAATGCTCATTTCTAAAATTGGAATACGTTTAATAATACCGGCATTGTTTACCAAAATATCAACAGGACCAACTTCTGCTTCGATTTGCGAAACCCCTTTATCAACTTCTTCTTCGCTGCATACATTAAATTTTAATGTATATACGTCGATTCCGTCTTTTGCATATTCCACCTTAGCTTCTGCTAATTTTTCTTCGTTAATATCGTTTATACAAAGTTTAGCACCTGCTTTAGCCAATGCCTTACCACAAGCCATTCCAATACCATGAGTTCCTCCAGTAACAAGGGCTACTTTTCCCTTTAAATTGAATAATTCTTGAGACATATTAATTGAATATTTTATTGATTAATTTTTATAACCATTTGGTTTTAAGCCTTGAGCCACAAACATTAAGAAACTTAACAACTCAAAACTAACGCCTTGCCGCGTGTTTATCTTAAATCTTGTGTTTTAATAACATCCATATCGGTGTAGTCCAGATTTTCGCCTGCCATGCCCCAAATAAAGATATAGTTTGAAGTTCCGGCTGCCGAGTGTATCGACCATTCGGGAGAAATAACAGCCTGCTCGTTGTGCATCCAGATGTGACGAGTTTCGTTTGGCTGACCCATAAAATGACAAACTGCCTGATTCTCGGGAATCTCAAAATAAAAATACACCTCGTTGCGGCGGCTGTGTTGATGCGCTGGCATGGTATTCCAAACGCTACCTGTATTCAATTCGGTCATCCCCATTTGTAACTGACAGGTTTCAACTACGCCATTAATCAACAATTGATTAATATTACGTTCGTTAGAAGTTTCCAACGAGCCCAAATGAAGTACATTTGCATCCCCCATTGTAACATGTTTGGTAGGATATTCTTTATGGGCAGGAGCCGAGTTCAAATAAAAATGAGCAGGATTAGCGGCGTCGTCCGATTTAAACAGAACTTCTTTACTCCCCCTACCAATATAAATAGCATCTTTAAAATTCATTTTGTATTCTGTTCCGTCAACAACAATAGTTCCCGAACCAGCAACATTAATAACCCCTACTTCGCGACGTTCACAAAAATATTCTGCTTTCAACGGGTCGATCGACTCAAGTGGCAATGCCTCGTCAAGCGGAACAGCACCTCCAACAATGTAGCGTTCGATAGAAGAATATACCAGACGCACATTTCCTGGGTCCATTAATTTTTCCACCAAAAATTCTTTTCTTATTTTCTCTGTATCGTACTTTTTAAAGTCTTCAGGATGGTATGCAAACCTCTCCTCATAAATTGTTGCCATATTGTGTAACTTTTAATTTTTATGAATAATCGTTCAACAAATGTAAGAAGAAATCTGAAAAATGCAATCGATTGCATTGATTAAAAAATATTCTTAACTTTACCGTCAAATTACAACAGATGGCGCAGAAAACAGAAACCACAATACACGATATAGCCAAAGAACTTAACCTGGCGGCCTCAACCGTTTCGCGAGCTTTAAAGGACAATCCGCTAATTAGCGAGGCAACACGAAAGAAAATAAAGGAAACAGCTGAGAAAATGGGATACCGCCCCAATGTTATGGCAGCCAATTTTCGCACAAAACGCACCAATACCATTGGCGTTATTGTACCTCTAATAAACCGGCACTTCTTTTCTTCCGTAATTTCAGGCATTGAAGCGATTGCCTACCAACAAGGATTTGCTGTTACTATTTCGCAATCAAACGATAATTTTGAAAAAGAAGATAAAATAGCACATACTTTTTTTTCAAACCGAGTTGATGGCTTAATTGTGTCGATTGGCATGCAAACACAAAAGTACGAGCATCTAAAACTATTTACCGACAGAAATATTCCGCTTGTATTTTTCGACAGGGTAGTTGATGAGATTGATGCGCATAAAATAGTTGTTGATGACTTTGGTTCTGCCTACAGGGCAACCGTGCATTTAATAGAAAAAGGAAGAACCCGAATTGCACACATCGGTGGCCCGTTAAATATGAAAATATACCAGCAACGCCAGGATGGCTACAACAAAGCACTTGCTGATAGCGGATTAGAACAATATGACAATTTTATAATAAATAATAGCCTAACCCGCGAGGACGGAACAAATGCAATTAAAAAACTTTTGAAAAACAAAAATAAACCCGACGCTATTTTTTGTGCCAACGATACAACAGCTCTCAGCTCTATTATCTACTTGCAAAAACAAGGAATTAAAGTTCCCAACGACATTGCAATTGTTGGTTACAGTAACGAACCATTTTCGGAAGTGGTTACCCCATCGATAAGCACCATTAAACAACCGGGTTTCGAAATTGGCCAAAAAGCAGCCGAACTCATTATCAATCAGATTACTAACAAACAAAAAGTGGATAAATTCGAGACAATAACCATGCCTACCGAGCTAATTATAAGAGACTCATCGAAATAGACAGAAATAAAAAAGACTACTCCTCCGGATTTTCAATGTGAGCCCAGGAAAATTTCAGTACTTATTTGAAGATAGAGATCTGAACAACATTCTTGCTTTTGCAGCCGATTCTTTCCAAGTCGGCTCTGTTCTCCCGATTTTCGATAGCTTCTCCGAATGTGCGAAATAGCAGAGGCTGATCGTCCAAGATACTACAGGAATTTGAAGGCAAATTGCTTCACCATAGAGCAAATCTCAGCTGACTTTTCTATTTGCAGAATATCATTATGCCCGACACTGCCTATTTTCTGCAAATAGTTTTAATTGTCTTATAATATTTCCCAGAAGACTGGTTTCCAAAGCAATAGTATTTATAAACTTATAAATAATAATCAGCAAAGTGAAATAACATAACAATAACTATAAACAGATTAGAAAAAACCTAAGTAATGTTAAATAAGAAAGCAACTATTTGCTAATATCCTTTAAATATTCTGAAGGACTTTTGTCATAATATTTTCTAAAAACTTTGGAAAAATAGGACGGAGCAGAAAAACCCACCTGATAAGCAATTTGGGACAGAGGTATTTCTGTTATGGTCATTAGATGTACCGCTTTTTTTAAACGATATATAGTCAGATATTCGATAGGAGAATAGTTTGTAAGTGCTTTTACTTTTCTGTAAAGCTGTATTCTTGATAGTCCCATTTCTTTACTTATAAAATCGACACTCAGCTCCGTATCTTGTATTTGTTTTTCTATAAGATCCTCAAACTTATCTATAAATGATTCTTCAATGCAATTGATTTCGGCTTTGTTCTTCCCACTTGAAGAGCTAGTGCCATAAAGAGCTTTTAGTTGTTTTCTTCCTTCAATTAGTTTTCGGATGCGCACTTCCAATATTTCATTATTAACCGGTTTTGATATGTAATCATCTGCTCCGCTCTCAAAACCTAATATACATTTCTCATCCTGAACATTAGCAGTAAGTAAAATAATTGGAATGTGACTGGTTGAAATCTCTTTCTTCAGATGGCGGCACATCTCGACACCATCAATCCCTGGCATCATCACATCACTAATAATCAGGTCTGGAATATATCTTACAGCCTTTCTTATTCCTTCAATGCCGTCGCAGGCCTCAAAAACAGCATATTTATCTTTTAATAGCGATTTCAGGTACGAACGTATTCCGGGATGGTCATCTATTAATAAGATACTGGTTTTCTCTGCATCAAACTCATCATCAAAAGCAAATGAGTCTTCATTTTCATTAATTCCGGTAATAATGTCTTTTATTTTATCTTCCCTGCCAATTGCAACCATCTCGGGATCTTTTCCCTCCTCCTCTTTTTCAATACTTTCTTCTTGTTTTATAGGTATCGAGAAAGTAAAATAAACAAAGCCATTTTGGTTCGTAACTTCAATCTTCCCATGGTGTAAATCGATATATCCTTTAACGAGTGCCAATCCTATCCCTGAACCACCGGTTTTAGAACCCGCTTGATAAAAACGGTCGAAGATTTCCTTTATCTTACTTTCCTGAATAGGTTTTCCTGAATTTAAAACATTTACTTTTACGCATTCTCTCCTGTCAATGATTTCTTTACTGAGTTTTACTTTAATAGCACCTCCTTTAGGCGTAAACTTGAAAGCATTTGAAAGTAAATTAGTATAAATCCGCTCCATTTTTTCCACGTCGAAGTCTAATACAAAGTCGTCTTCCTGGAACGCTTCCATTTTAAAATCTATTTGTTTACGTTTTGCCACCTCTGCAAAAAGTTCGTTCCAGTCAATAAAATGTTTAATTAAGTTGGCTGAAACAGGCGAAAAATCGTACTTTCCCAATTCATATTTTCTAAAATCAATAATTTGTTCTATAAGCTTCAAAAGAATCGTAATATTTTTTTGTGCGATATGGAGTAATTCTTTTTGTTCTGCTGAAAGCTTCTTAATTTTAGATAACTTATCAATTGGCCCGGAAATCAATGTTAGCGGAGTTCTGAACTCATGGGAGATATTGGTGTAAAACCGCAGGCGTTCCTGAGTGATTTTTTCCAGTTCGTCTGACAAACGTTTTAGTTCAGTATTTTGAGCAGATATTTCCTCCTTTTGTTTTCCCAGGTTCTTATTCGAGATTTTCAATCGCTTGAATGACCTTAAATACATCACCAGCAGAATGGCCACCAATGCCAATAACACCAGAGTAACGAATAATAAAATTTGCTGGTCGCGATACCTGCCATTAAGTAATTCCAGCATATTTTTTGATTTCGTTATATCCTCCTGAAGTGCATTAATGTTTTGGAATTGTATTCTGGTAATATCAACATTTGAAGGGTCGATTAAAGTAGTCGGTAATAAGTTATTTTTCTGAAATACCTGGTTATGTAATATTTTAGCAGCTATCTGAATAGCTTCTTTTCCTCCTGTAGGATAAATTAAGGATGCTGAGATTATCTCTTTTTCAACAAGTTCAATTCCTCCTCCGACATTTGGTAATCCATCAATTCCAATAATCAAAATATTATTGTCTTTAGACCAGCTATTTACCACGTTACTTGCTTCTTTAGCAAGTTCATCGTTAAAGGCATAAATTGCATTTACATTTGGATGTTGTGTTAAAACTTTCGGAAGATTATCAGCAACTGCATTTTCTGCCCAGTTTGTTGTTATCTGGGAAATATTCTTTAGTTCAGGATAATTCTTCAATGTCTCATTAAATCCAGAGGTTCTTTCTAATGCAGGAGATATACTGAGTGCCCCTAATATCTCAACTATTTCTCCTTTATTATTAAGTCGATTTGCAATATAGGAGGCAGCTACTTTGCCTATTCCATAGTTATCTCCACCAACATAAGCAGTGTAAAACTCTGAATCTACTCTTCTGTCAATGAGTATTACCGGAATCCCTTTTTTATAAACATCCTCAATCGCTTCCTGGACAGGTTGTATCTCATTTGGAGAAACGATTAGCAAATCAATTTTGGAATTTACGAATTCTTTTATCTGCTTAATTTGCAAATAACTGTCGTCTCCTGCCTGCTTTATAATTATTGATAAGTCGTCATGAAACATTAACTCACGTTCCATTTCTGCTTCCATGTTCATTCGCCAATCCTCATGTAGTCCACATTGAGAAAAACCGATCAAAAATCTATCTTTTGCAGCAATACTTACTGCTGTAAGCATGCAAACCAAAAATATTAAAGTAATTTTTACATCTCTCATCTAAAATGATTAACCAAAAACGCAAAAATACATACTAAAGCATCCACGAACAAAAAATTATACGATTACCAGACTGATTTTAAATTCCATATTTCTGCCTTTTCAAGCATTACTTCCCCATCTTTTGCATAAACCTCTATGCCATTGTACGGTACAGTAGGAAATACAATATCTGTCATTACAATATCACCATTATTGATAAATATTTCTACAGATGCTTCATCAATAAATACATGAAAATCTAATTTATCTGACGTATGATATTTTGCTGTTTGACGACTTGCAAAATTATGGGAAAAAGTATCTACCCCGGCATAGTTACGGTCTGTGAATACTTGAGTACTGGTAGGGGCGTAACCAATTATAAGTTTCTCTCCCAGATTATTCTTGAGAATTATTCCAAATTCTGTTGAGACGCTAGATTTATCTATATTCTTGGTCATATTGAAACTAAATTTCAATTCCGAATTGTTTAACAAAAGCCCCTGATTATCGACAGAAATAGTATCAGAAACAGCCATCTGTCCATTTATAATTGCAGAGCTCCTTAATTGTTTTAATTCTTCTATAGGTACTGAATTAACGAAATAATCCGTACCTGATTTTCCCAATATAAGCTCTCTCGGTATTGTCATTGTGCTTCTCCATTTCTCAGTTGGAACTTTTTCTGCATATTGCCAATTGCTCATCCATCCGATAAACAATCTTCTACCATCTCTTTTCGGAATATCGTTCCATGTTACTCCGGCATAATTATCTCGCCCATAGTCAATCCATTTTTCTTCAATTTGTTCTGTTGTAAATCGATTTCCATCAAAATCACCAACAAAATATTGAGTTGCCGATCCTCCATTTGGCCCTCCTGGATTAATGCTCACAAGAAGAATCCATTTTTTGTCTCCTGTTTCTTTATTTTCCAATTGAAATAAATCAGGACATTCCCAAACACCTCCATGCGCCCCTACTCCTTTTCCAAATTCACTTTCTTTCTTCCATTCGATTAAATTAGCAGAAGAATAGAACTCAATATGATCATGAACAGCCAATGTCATAATCCATTTTTGAATACCTTCATCCCAACTAACCTTAGGATCTCGAAAGTCCCATATTCCCGGATTTTCCAATACTGGATTTTCCCGATATTTTATCCAAGTGCGCCCGTCATCCAAACTGTAGGCGATTCCTTGTGTTTGATGTCCAACTTCTCCTGCTTTTTCAGCCGTCATATCATTATTAGTGAATATTGCAACCAATGGAGTTATATCATCTTTCCCAAAACCCGAAGTATTTTCCCAATCGACAACCGCACTTCCTGAAAATATATAGCCTGATGAATCAGGATAAAGTGCAATGGGCAAATGTTTCCAGTGAACCAAATCCTCACTCACTGCATGTCCCCAATGCATGGGCCCCCAAACTGTACTATCGGGATAATATTGATAAAACAGGTGATATTCACCATTGTAATAAAACATCCCATTGGGATCATTCATCCATCCATATTCAGGAGAAAAATGGTATTGGGGTCGATAACTTTCTGAATAATAATCAGAACCTCCTTCAACTCCCTTTTTCGCAGACTGCGAACAACCAATTACTAAAGCGAACAATAAAAATGTGTTTAGTATTTTAAATTGAAAAGTGAATTTCTTCTTCATTTTTAATTATTTATTATTTATAAAATATAGCTGCTCTACTTCATGTAACTCAATACTATCCAACCCAAAAAGGTTCTGGGTTCCAATTGACTTCTTATTTGTTCCTGGTACTTATACTCGCAGCTTAAAATGTAATTAATCCAAAGTCGGACGCTTTCGTGGCATATAATAACAGGTGATAATTTAATTACATTCTGATAAAAACGTAAATACAACTATATAAATTAAGAAAGTTAAGTAAGAAGATATTGAGTAGATAGTACTTTACTACCTACTCAATAATTTCATTTATAAATTTGATAACTATTAATAACCCGGATTTTGCTCGTAAAGTCCTCCCGAGTAATTTATTTGAGTATTTGAGATTGGGAAATATTCATCTTTTCCAGCTTGGAATGAAGTATTACTATAGTAAACACGACTTTCTTTCTCTGTGCTCAAATACTCAGTCATAACTTCTTCAGCAATCCCCCAACGAACTATGTCAAAGAATCGTTCACCTTCCATTGCTTTTTCCAATCTAGTTTCAAATCGAAGTGCTTTTCGTGCATATTCTTGAGTCCAAGAAGCTGCATCATAAAGTGCAATTTTATAATTTGCTGCATATTGAGTTGGGTCTTCAAAATCAGCAACATAGGAACTCTCCATAGCTCTTTGCCTTATTTGGTTAATAAGTTGCCTTGCTTCATCTAGATTTGTTCCTAATTCAATTAAAGCTTCTGCCTTCCACAATAAAATATCCGCATAACGAATGACTTGCCAATTTAATTCAGATGCACCCCATGGCCATCCATTATACATATCCGAGCTTTCAGGTGACACAAAAAAACGTTTGCAACAATGGTATCCATAATTACCATTGTCCCTCACCCAAGTGTACAACATTGGATTTTCAGTATATGTTTTCCAACTGATATTAGGACGTCCCACAATAAAATCTAAACGAGGATCGACATTTGAATCGACATTTGAGTTTACTGCAGTACTATTAGTTACCGTAACAACATCATAATCCTCATCATTAAAGGTGTCAAACAAAGGAAGCCCATCCTCATCTGTTTTAAATGCATTTATAAGGTTCTGACTCGGGAGAAAGAACCCGTCTCCGCTATAAGGTCCTTGCGGTGCGTTCAGCAAATTACTCCAGTTAATACGACCTGCACTACTCGAACCATCATCCATTGAATATTGAATGGTAAATACAGATTCAGAACCATTCTCATACTCAACAAGATCCAGATATTGAAAATCATCTAATAAATCATATTTCCCGCTATTAATTACAGCGTCGCATAAATCAACTACTTCCTGCATTAAAGTTGCATCAATTGTAGTCACCTCATGTGTTTCCTCATCTTGCTTGTACGCTTGGTAAAGTTTAACCTTTGCTTCGTATGCCAAAGCAGCGTATTTGTTTACACGCCCTATTTCCGACTGTGTTTCCGGTAAAAGCTCAGCAGCATCATTTAATTCACTAGCTATCATTCCTAAGATCTCATCTCGAGTATATTCATCATTCGAGATTTCGGTATAATCACTTATTTCTACATTTTCATCGAAATATGCTATTTTGTTAAACATCCTGCTTAATTCAAAATAATAATGAGCCCTGAGCATTTTCATCTCACCAATTCGGGAGTCGAGATCTTCCACTTCATCTTCAGTAGATTCATTTAATACTTTTAATGCAGAATTACAACGTTGAACACTACAATAAAGGTGATACCATTTCACATCTAAATTATCCGTTGTTTCATCTACTTCAAAAGTTTCTATTTTGTGTATATCAGATACATCCCCCGTTCCTCCTCCACCTTTCAAGGCGTTGTCGGATCGGACGGCCCCATAACTCCAATTTGTTGTTGGATAAAGCCAAACAGAAACACTCTGAGAACCAGGGCCACCTAAGGCGGCATAAGCAGCATTTACTAATAAATCTACACCATCTGAACTATTTAGAATATCTTCGCTAAGAGTTCCTTGTGGTTTATTGTCCAGAAATTCTGATTCATCACAACTAGATAATGTCAGAAGAATCATCAAACTTAAGGCTATATATTTTATTTTCATCTGTCAAAAATTATTTGTTAAATTATTAAAATCCTACTGATAGACCTAAGGTAAAAGAACGGGGTAATGGGTAAGTATATCCTAACCCCTCCGGATCGGCACCGGTATATCCAGTTAAGGTGAATATATTTTGAGCCTGGAAATAAACCCTAGCTGTACGCATCTTTAGTTTCGACAAAGCTGTTCGAGGAATAGAGTATCCTAATGTTAGACTTTTTAGTTTTACAAACGAGCCATTTTCAACGTAAAAATCAGATGAACGGCTTTCGTTATTATTGTCAACTGTTGTTAATGCTGGTATATCAGAATTATAGTATCCTGTTGTTTCAAAATCTTGAGAGGCTTTCATAGCCTTAAGCAAATCAGTAGAATGGTTTCCTGTCCAACATTGAAATAAATCGGTGTAGTATTTCGAGTTATTCCATGCATCCCTGATCATCCCGTTAATAAACATACTTAAATCAAATCCTTTGTAGGAGCAAGATAAATTTAAACCACCTGCAATTTTCGGATTATCAGAACCAAGCCAGGTTTGATCCGAAGAATCTATAATGTAATCATCGTTTAAATCTTTGTACCGAATACGTCCAACACTGGAACTTCCTACCTGAACATCATATTTTTCTGTGTACTCATCAACTTCTTCCTGAGTTTTGAAGAGTCCGTCAGACTTATATCCCATCCAAGAGCCGTATGGCTGACCAACAATACTTTTATCAACTCCATTTCCATCTCCATAGGTATAATAAATATCTTCGGGCAAATCGGTTATCTCGTTCTTGTAATAAGAAACGTTAAAATTTATTTCATAGTTAAATTTACTTTTATTATTTCTCCATGTGACCGTTGCTTCAAGTCCGTTATTATCCATTGATATGCCGTTATAATAATAATATCCGCCCTCTCCAATTACAGCTATATAATCACGTTTAATAAGCATATCCTCTGTGCTTTTATAAAACCAGTCAAATGAAAAGCCAAGGCGATTTCGAAAAAATGCAGCGTCAATACCAAAGTTAGTCTGAGTTGTTTGCTCCCACTTTAAGCTAGAGTTAGCTGAGAGTGTTTTATAAGCACCAGCTGCCAGAGTTGTGCCATCTCCACTAATATTATAGCTTGCATCGTCAAGGCTCACAATATATTTAGAATAAGTTGCTTCGTTATCAATCATATCGTTTCCATTAATCCCCCATGAAGTACGAAGTTTCAGATCTGATAACCAATCAATGTTTTTCATAAATAATTCCCTGCTCATCCTCCAACCTACTGAAACAGAAGGAAAAATTCCAGCATTGTTATTCGCGCCAAAACGAGATGACGCATCACGCCGTACTGTACTTGATAACAAATACTTATTGTCATATGCGTAGTTAATTTTTCCGAAATACGACACCATTGAATATGTGCTCGCATAATTAGATACTGTTTGCCCCGAGGTAGCAGCATCTAAATAACGATAATCCAAATCTTCAATATCAAATTCGGTTCCATATCCTTCTAAATATTCCTCGTAATTTTCTTTTGCTTCCATACCGAGTAAAACGGAAGCAGAATGTTTGCCAATGCCGAGCCGGTAGTTTACTGTGTTTGATAATATCCAGTCATATCTATAATCATTAGATACAGTCAGTTCGTTTGTTTCTACAGTACGGCTACCTTCCTGCCATGCCGGAACAAATACCGAATTAAATTCATTGTAATAATTAATACCCAGGTTAGATTTTAAGGTAAGATTTTTTATTGGCTCTAGTTCGATATAAGTATTCCCGAAAATACGCCAATACGCATGCCTATTGTTTTTTTCATTATCTGTAAGCCGGATCATATTCGGCTTATCTCCTAAAATATCAACATATCCCCCTGCATAATTTCCATTTTCATCGTAAATCGGAATTGCCGGATGTTGAGCTACAGCCTCTTCTTCGATGCCGTCTGGAGCCAAAATTCGCGTCCACCTGTTTACCGCAACATTCGCACCTATTCGCAAACGATTGTCTAAAAATTTGTAGTCGGTACCAAGTCTGATATTGTAGCGTGTAAAATTTGTGTTTCGGCATAATCCGTCCTGATCTATGTAATTTAAGGACAAAGATGTTGAACCATTTTCTGATCCTTTCCCTAAAGTTAAGCTATAGTTTTGCATAAAAGAGGTACTGTAAATCTCTTTCAACCAATCGGTATTTGCCGATTTTATCTTAGTTGTACCATCATCATAATAATATTCCTGAAGTTCTGCAGTTTCTCCATCTCCGTATACGATACTACTTGGAGTTGTCCCATAATCGTTTTCATAAGCTTGCCAGTAGACATCTCCCCATTCGTAAGCATCAAGCATTTCATATCCGCTATTAAATGTTTGTGCCTGAAATGACATGTCAAAGTTCACTTTTATTTCTCCTTTTTTCGCCTTTTTTGTTGTTATAATGATAACTCCATTAGCTGCTTGTGCCCCATAAATTGAGGCAGATGCCGCATCTTTAAGCACCTGAATAGATTCTATATCATTGGCAGAAATTATGGAAGACATATTTTCACGGGTCATAATGCCATCGATAACATAAAGAGGAGAAGCGTCATTAATCGTTGTTGTCCCCCGAATTAACGTTGAAGTGCTAAAACCTCCAGGGGTTCCGTCTGTAGTAATATCTACGCCGGGAACCCGTCCCTGTAAACTGGACAATACATTGCCCGTAGGAATATCGGCGATCTCTTTCATCTTTACCACAGATACAGCCCCTGTTATTTCTGCTTTTTTCTCAGTGGTATAACCTGTTACCACAACTTGTTCTAAATCTACACTCGCTTCAGAAAGAACTACATCAAGAATTGTCTCTCCATTTAAGACAATTTCTTTTGTTTCCATTCCTATAAAACTAAAAACAAGAGTTGCATTTTGTGTGGGAGAGAACGAATACATCCCATCGGAGTTTGTAATTGTACCGCTCGTCGTTCCTTTCTCTATAATTGAAACTCCTGGTAAAGGTTGACCAGAGATTTCTGTCACTTTCCCTTTTAGCATAATATTCTGTGCATGTACCTTTGTTGCTAAAAGAAAGATTAAACAGATTATTAGCGATTTCATAATCTTTTTCAATCGTTTTGTTTTTTTCATTGTAAATAGTTTAAATTTGATTCATAATCTGGGTTATTTCATTGATTTTATATTCCGGTGTTGCTCCAGTTTTTGAGGCTACAAATGCACCAGTAGCACATGCAAAAGCTAAAGCTTCATCAGGTCGTTTCCCATTTAAAAGCGAAGAAATTAATCCGGCAAGAAAAGCATCGCCGGCACCAACTGTATCTACTGCAGCTACCTTGAAACCTGCATGTTCGTAAAATTGGTCTTCATAATACAACAAAGCTCCATTTTCACCCTTGGTTACGCAGATCATTTTCACATTATATTGTAAAGCGAACCATTTGACAAAACTTTTTTCATCGTAATTGCGTTTGTCGTGCCATTCTTGAAAAACAACTAACTCATCGTCGTTCATTTTAACAATATCAGTCTTCTCTAGCAGAAGCTCTATAACAGATTGTTTGTCATAGGGTTTTCTAAAATTTACGTCCATCAATTTCACGCCATTGTAATCAAGTAAACTCGTTATCGTTTCCCTTGATACAGAACTTCGTGATGCCAATGTGCCGTAAATCAACATTCCTGAACTTTCAGCTTTTCTCGCAAGTTGATCAGTAAGTTCAAGATTATCCCAAGCCACCGGCTCACATATTTCATAAGTCGCATTATTGTTCTCGTCCAAATGAACAAGAACTTCACTAGTAGGCAAATAAGCGGTTGTTTGAATGTATTTAGTATTCATACCGGAACATTCCAGAAATTTTTTCAGTTCTTCTCCCGCCTTATCATTTCCTACACTGCTGGCAATAGATACGTCTAAGCCAAAAGCATTCATATGGAGAGCCACATTCATCGGAGCTCCTCCTGGTTTAGCCCCTGAAGGCAGGCGATCCCAAAGAACTTCTCCAATACACAAAATCTCTTTATTATTAATTTTCATATGTTTAAAATTGATTGATTAGTCGAGTAACAAATAAAATTCGCGTGATAAGTAAATAGCACTACCTTTTTGGACTAAATTCCATTTCCATACTCATTTTATATGCATTTCTTTATTTGTTATACTTTTTCATTTCTAGCTGAATCTCTTCTAGAGATTTGCCTTTGGTTTCAGGAAGAATTTTCCAGGCAAAGAAGAAATGGAATATCATCATAATGGCAAAAAATCCAAAAGAGACTCCCCCACCAACCGTGTTGTTAAGTACCGGAAAACCCCAAATAAGGGCGGCTGCAAAAATCCAATGGGTAAAACTTCCAAGTGCTTGTCCCTGAGAACGGACTTTGTTGGGAAAAATTTCGGAAATGACCACCCAAAGCACAGCTCCCTGTGAAAAAGCAAAAAATGCTATAAAGCCCATCAGGTAAATCATTACCCCATAACCTCCCAAGTCGGAGTAATTGCCGGTAAGAAAAGATTTTGAAAGCATCCCGAGAAAAAATACCATTCCAACTGACCCAAACATTAATAAAGTACGGCGTCCGTATTTATCGATAAGAAAAAGAGCAACAAAGGTGAAAAGTAAATTTGTTGCGCCTACTGAGATGGATTGGAGTAAAGATATATCGGTTTCGAACCCCGCCATTTCGAAAACACGTGGGGCATAAATCATTATCGCATTAATACCTGCTAACTGGTTAAAAGCTGCAATCAGAATTGCAATCATCACCGGGAAACGATTTTCTTTAACAAACAGTTTACCATGACCAACTGCCTCTTCCTGCTCAACCGATTTTTTTACAATCCGTACTTCTTCTTCCGGGTTTTCTGCTTTAATGCGTTGAAAAACGGCTAGAGCTTCTTCTTTACGTCCCTTGTTAACCAACCATCTCGGGCTTTCCGGTACGAGGTTAAGTAGTAAAAAGAAAGAGATGGCAGGGATTGCCTCAATTCCAATCATCCATCGCCAGGAATCGAGTTCAATGGTACGGGCCAAAAAATAGTTAACTGCAAAGGCCAGAAAAATAGCTGTTACCACAAAGAACTGATTAAGTAAAACTAAACGTCCGCGCTTATTGGCAGGTGATATTTCTGCTATATACATTGGAGTTACTACTGAAATACACCCCAACATTACTCCAGTAACTAGCCTAAAGAACAACAACATTCCCCAATTAATGGCAAAGGCACTTCCCAAGGAAGAGATAAAAAATATACCAGATAATATAATAAGTGATTTTCGGCGGCCAAGTTTTTCTGCTGGTTTACCTATTATTAATGTACCAATTATAGTACCGACAATAGCTACTGCGACAGTAAAACCAAGCCAAAAACTATCTAAGTTAAATAACTGCTCCAACTGAGAAGTGGTTCCCGACATCATCGCAATATCGTAGCCAAAAAGGAATCCTCCCAACGCTATTATCAATGCGACAGATAAAACATTTTGCTGTTTCATTTTTTTTGAATTATTAGTTTAGAAATTGTGAATCAAAAGTAACCTGGAGTAACATAATGGACTTTAATATTTGTTACATATTAGAGCAATATTGATACATTTGTTGCTTTATTTCTATGCAAGGAAAAATCATGAAACAATTTTCAAAACATGTGAAACAATTTTACAAGTGATGTTTGCCTTTATTGATGGAGAAGCTGAATTTTTCGCATCATGAACTGTGCGTCAAAAAGGAATAAATAAAACAAGCAATACACGACTATACCATCGTTTTCAACCTCTTCATATCCTCTAAAATCTTTTCATCAACTATTCTACCATAAATCTGAGTTGTCTTAATTGAACTATATCCCGGTATTTTAGAAACTGTTTCAATTGGTTCTCCATATTTGTTTGTGTGTCTGAAGTAGCGAATGTGTGCCTTCGGAAGGTAAAACATGGTTACGCAGCTTAAAAGTTGTAGAAATGAAATACGATGAAGAAGGAAGGATTATGACCATTGATGGAATGGTGTAAGATTTAGTTTAATAAATAGATTTAAGTTTAAAATACCGGAGCAATTTAATGTCTCTGGTATTTTTTTTACACGGAACATTCGCTGTCTAAGGTTGCCCCCTTTGGCAAACCACTTATATATTGAAAGAGCATTTTTATAAAACAAAAGAGGCTTATAATCTATTTCTCTAAGTTACTTCGCTCAACATTTAGCATGTAGCTTTGTTACAGTAAGTAACTGAATTTAAATAACTAAATACACGCAGGCCTATGCCTTTATATATGGACATTCATACCGTAGACTCAGAAACATTCTCTGTTGAGGATGTGGTCAAAGCACACATGGAAGATTTAGCCATTCAAGAAAGGTTTGGAGTTGTTCAATTAAAGTATTGGGTAAACGTTGAAGCCAAAACATTATTTTGCCTGATGGAGGGGCCGGATAAAGAAGCTTGTAACCAAGTACATGTTGAATCTCATGGAAATACAGCTTGTAATATCATTGAAGTTTCTGATGATGAATACAATCTGTTTATGGGCATTGGTAAAGACATCAACGATCTAGCACAAACGGAATCAGGGGAAATCGACACCGGATATCGAACCATTTTGTTAACAAATGTTATTGACTTTACAGGCAAATACAAACACTATACAAAAGAAATCAAACGGCTTATCAAAAAGCATAACGGTGTACTCAATGTAAATCCAGGCAACGAGATTATGGCCTCATTTATTTTTTCTTCCAATGCAATTATGTGTGCTTATGCCATTGAGAAGCTATTCAAGTCGTTAACCGACAATATAGAATTTACCTTGGCGCTGGCAACCGGAAAACCCGTTGATGAAAAAGGCAATAATATGTTTGAAGAAACCAAAAAGAAGGTTCAATTTCTCTGTTCTATCGGATTAAACAATACAATGTATATCGATACTGATACAAAAAAACTATCAAGTAAAGAACTAGATTCTCCCAAAGTACGCGAAGAAGATTTTCGAATTATATCAACTGACGATTTCAATTTTATTTTCGAATTATTTAAAATTTTGAATAAAAAACTAGCAGATCCTGATTTTAAAAGTGAAGATTTAAACACCGCCTTGACATTAAGCAAATCAAAAGTATATCGCAAAATTAAGTCGCTAACGCACTTGGCGCCTAATCAGCTAATTCAGGAATTAAGACTTCGAAAATCCATCAAACTTCTCCAACAAAAATCTAATACAATTGGCGAAATAGCCTACGATTCCGGATTTAACAGTCCTACATATTTTACACGATTATTTAAGAAAAGATACGGTTTACTTCCCACCTCATTCGTTAATCTTTAGATACTTCCAAAGTTCTTCGTCCCCATTTTAGTGAATCAATTGTTTCAGCTTTTGAATCAATCTTAATATTATTTCAGACCTCCAGGTATTAATTTTACATCATCAATATTGATGTAGTATTAACGCTAAAATTATACAAGATGAAAACACTAAAAGGAAATGATGCAAAAACTATCCCAAAAGTATTTAATCCCACTCATTACAAAAATACAACAAGAGAACAATGGCAAACCGCTGCAGAAGCATGGCACCGTTGGAATCCAACCTTAAAAAACTGGTTAGGACCGGCAACAGATAAAATGCTGAAAATGGCTCAAGTACAAAAAGGATATAAAATTCTGGATATCGCTGCAGGTGCAGGAGAACAGTCGATAACTGCCGCAGAAAAAGTCGGCCCCAATGGTTCGGTTCTCGCCACAGATTTATCACCTAAAATTCTGGATTATGCAAAAGAACTAGCTTCGGAAAAAGGCATGACCAATATTAAAACCAGAGAAATGGATGGCGAAAATCTGACTCTGCCCGACAACTCGTTTGATACCGTTATTTCTCGCGTTGGTTTAATTTTCTTTCCCGATCAGCAGAAAGCACTGCACGAAATGAAACGGGTTTTAAAACCGGGAGGAATGGTTGCAGCCATAGTTTATTCAACCGTAGATAAAAACCAATTCTTCTCAACTCCAGTATCGATAATTCGACGCAGAGCGCAACTTCCGCCACCTTTAGCCGGGCAACCAGGTCCTTTTAGCCTCGGAGCAAAAGGAGTTTTAGACGCAGCTTTTAAACAGGCAGGATTTACGAATGTACGGTCTCAAGTTGTAAATGCTCCTGTTGAAATGTCCTCAGCAAAGGACTGCGTGCGCTTTGAATACGAATCATTCGCTGCATTACACCAAATGTTAGAAGGTTTATCTGATAATGAAAAAGCCGAAGCCTGGCAAGAAATTGAGGATGAATTATCGAAGTTTGAAAATGAGAATGGATTTTCAGGGCCCTGCGAATTGGTAGTTGGTGTTGCTCAAAAACCATGTATGAACTGACTAAAACAGAATTACCATTTGGTTTATTGAATTCCATTTTACACGAGATTATTTATTCTTAAAATAGAAACGTAGTCTCTAAAAAGCTGAGAGCAGACATCCAATTCAAATAAAATTTAAAGCAATTATTATGAAAACTTTAGTTAAATCAATCACATTAATTATGGCACTATTAGTAGCAACAACTTCTTTTTCGAAAGAAGAAACACCAAAAGAAAACAAAATAGTTATGAAGAGATATTTGGTTGAACGAGATTTCCCTGAAGGATTAAATGTTCCGATCAACTCAGAAGGTAGCGAGCTTTGTTTAACCGTTATTTCTAAAAACTTAGAAGACAACGTAACATGGGTTCATTCTTATGTAACAAAAGATAAGAAAAAGACTTATTGTATATACGATGCGCCATCAGAAGAAGCCATTCACACCTCTGGAAAAAAGAATGATATCCCTGTAGGTAAAGTAATAGAAGTGAGTGTCCTTGATCCCTATTTCTACAAATAATCAAGGCTATGTCAACTTATTTCAATACGAGATAGGCAACAAAAAAGGTTAGCAAGAAATGCTAGCCCTTTTTTATGTTCCAAAACGCGCCTGTCAACATTATCGGTATACCTTGCATAGCACCTATCAGGAAATACGGATAAAGCACCGCTGGGATGCCATCGATGAAGAAAGCAATGCAAAAGATAATGCAAAATGGAACCATAAAGTATACACTCCATTCCGTTTTGATAATGGAGATACAAAGAAACAGTTACTGGCTCGTAGCAGGTATTTGCTATTTAAATCTCCCGAGAAATGGAGCCAGTCTCAGAAACAAAGAGCTAAAATCCTTTTTGCACAGTATCCCGACCTGAAAAAAGCATATTGGCTAACTCATGACTTGAGGCTTATATTCTCAAAAACAAAAGACAAAGCGGTAGCTTACACAAAACTAGCACGCTGGTACAACAAAGTTACAGATTCAGGCTTCCGTTCCTTTAACTCAATATCAGCAACCATTCATACGCACTACAAAGAAATACTGAACTTTTTCGATAATCGTAGCACCAACGCTTCTGCCGAATCTTTCAATGCCAAACTAAAAGCTTTTAGGGCTGCATTAAGAGGCGTTAGTGATATAAAATTTTTCTTGTTTAGAGTGGCTAAAATATTTGCCTGAAAATGTAAATCCACCGGATTTTACGGGTGAGCCC